>NZ_JAALBX010000002.1 GCF_011077955.1 Citrobacter freundii | reverse complement strand
CCACTAAAAGAGGTGTGAAGGGAAGGCTCTCAGAGTCTGGACTTAGTACGCCCCTATGGGGCGTTTTCAATGCCACCTGCTATGCAGGTGGTTTTTTACGGCCGGTTATTTTCAGAAAGCCTGAGCCAAACCTTATTCTTCTGCGGTTGCGAATGCGCCTGCTGTACGTCGTTGTACGTAGTAATGATCTACCTCAGCACGGCGCGATATTCCCGGTGCCTGGTGGGAGCTTGACGCCCGGGCAGATCACTATTATAAGTACACATATTATATGTTCACTTACAATCAATGATGAGACCTTTTATGAACAACGAAAACGTCTGGAGCGCGTCCTTTACCCTCACGGTAAACAGCAAACCAGAAGCCATATGGCAGGCCTTTATCGATACCGATAACTGGAAAAAGTGGAACCCCGGCGTCAAATCAATCACCCTTGAGGGTCCCTTTGAGATGGGAACATGGTTTACGATGGAATTACCCGAGGGCGACGTCATCCGCAGCCTGATTAGCGAGGTCTCAAATGAAAACTATTTCATTGATGAGACTTGGGTGGAGGACACGCAGGTCATCGTTGAACATCGTATTGACGCCTCCGCCAGCGGTCAGAGCACGTTACTTTATGCAATCCGCACTCAGGGGCCGCAGGCCCAGGCGTTTGGCGAAGGGATCAGCGCAGACTTCCCGCAAGTGATGGCCGGGCTTAAAACATACCTTGCCGCAACAGGTTCACGCTAAATGGATGCGGAAAACAATAAGCCGCTTCCCAGCGCGTTTGAAGGCCCGGACGACAGCCCCGGCTATGTGCTGTGGAGAGTGGCAAACCGTTGGCAACGAGAACAGCGAAATGCCCTGCAACCCTTAGGCCTTACCCACACGCAGTTTGTGGTTCTGGCGGTGGCGAGTTGGTTTGAAGAAAAGGAAGCGCTGACCCAAATTCGCTTATCGCAGCTCACCGGGAGCGACACGATGACGGTGTCCCAGGTGGTTCGGGTTCTTGAAAAAGCGGGTTATCTGGCGCGCATTGCGCATCCCACCGACACGCGCTCTAAAGTGATTCGTGTCACGAAAACGGGTCGGGAGCTGGCTGAACATGCCGTGCAGGTAGTGGAAGCGACGGATAAGCAATTTTTTCTGCCGCTTGGCGATGATGAACACGCGCTGATGACATTGTTCAACAAGCTTCTGAGATAGACCCGTCACATCTTCACATGATCAATAAACGCCCTCAGCCGCGGCGGCATATGCTTCCTGCTGGAAAAATAGAGATAAAAGCCCGGAAACGTCGGCAGCCACTCATCTAAAAGCGTGACCAGTTCACCTCGCGCGATATAAGGCGCCCAGGTCTCTTCCATACCAAAGCTGATGCCGCCCCCGGCGCATACGGTGCGGATCATCACCCCCATATCGTTAGTGGTCAGTTGCGGTTTGACGTCCACGTCAAATTCGCGCCCCTGCTCGGCAAACTCCCAGCGATACGGCGACACGCCGGGGGATTTCCGCCAGCCGATACAGCGATGCAAAAGCAACGCCTGCGGATGCTGCGGAACGCCGTATTGCGCAAGATAGGCCGGCGAGGCGACGACAACCTGTCGCTGCATGGCGGATACCGGCACCGCTATCATATCTTTAGCGATGACCTCCCCCAGTTGCACACCCGCATCAAACCCCTGCTCTACGATGTCGAACGCTTCATCGGTAATGGTTATGTCCAGCTCGACGTGCGGATATGCCGCGATAAAAGACGCCAGTAATTTACCGTCAATGATCCGTTCGGCAATGGATGAAATCGCAAGGCGCAGTTGGCCACGCGGCACCGTCAGTTGATCGGCAATATCGGTTACCGCGCCGTTAAGTTGTTCCATCGCGGGCGCTATTTCGGCATAAAGCCGTTTCCCCGCCTCGGTGAGGTTAATGCTGCGCGTGGTGCGATGCATCAGCGTAATGTTCAGACGATCTTCGAGGCGTTGTAACGTCTGGCTTATTGCAGGGCGCGTCACGCCGAGCCGCTCCGCCGCGAGGCGAAAGTTACGCGTCTGCGCCACCGTCACAAACACCTCAAGGGCATTTTTGTCTATGGTCATTGGTTAGCTAAAGTTACCAGTCTGGTAAGGAATGAGCGGATTATCTTTATAGTGCGCCAGGGATAAGATCACAAGCGTTAACCGAACAGGAGAAGACCCATGTCGAAAAAAGTGATCTTAATTACCGGCGCATCCAGCGGTATTGGTGCAGGCATTGCTCGCGAACTTGCAAACAGCGACGCGGTTTTACTGTTAGGCGCACGACGTGAAGATCGTCTTGCAGATCTGGCGGACGCGTTACGCGTTAACGGCACTGAGGTAGAGATAAAAGCGCTGGACGTGACTCATCGCCAGTCGGTGGAGGCCTTTGCCGCCTTCGCGCTGAAAAAATGGGGTCGCATTGATGTGATTGTGAATAATGCCGGCATTATGCCGCTCTCGCCAATGGCCTCGCTGAAGGTGGATGAGTGGGAACAGATGGTGGATGTGAATATCAAGGGCGTGTTGTTTGGCATTGCGGCGGTGCTGCCGTCGATGCTGGCGCGCGCATCGGGGCATGTGATTAATATCGCCTCGATTGGCGCGCTGGCGGTGTCGCCCACCGCCGCGGTCTACTGCGCGACCAAGTTTGCGGTGCGGGCGATTTCCGATGGGCTGCGCCAGGAAAACAGCCAACTGCGCGTGACCTGCATTCATCCAGGCGTCGTGGAAAGTGAACTGGCAAACACCATCACCGACCCCACCGCCGCGCAAGCGATGAAAAGTTATCGGGCGATTGCCCTGCAACCCGACGCGATTGGTCGCGCGGTTCGTTACGCCATTGAGCAGCCGGATGAGGTGGATGTAAATGAAATCGTGGTGAGACCGACGCGTACTACCGGGTATTAATAAACCCCCTTCCCAGAAAGCAGATCATCTGGTAATGAGAGGTGGATAACGCTCGACAAACGCGCTGTGCCTGTGGTTGGCGCGTGAAATCCACAACCGGCCAGGCCGTTGATGACTGCATCACAGGACGCCGTCATCAATCAGAAATATCTGCGAGCGGCCTGCCCGGCAGGCCGTTTACTGATTATTTTTGCAGCAGACGCGGCAGTTGGTTTTCCAGCTCCAGCAGACAGGCATCCATCATCTTCTGGGTTTCCTGGGTGACTTTCGCATAGTTACTGGCTTTCCAGTCATTCAGCGGTGCGGTTGCGCGAGCTGGCGCGCACTCAGATACTACATAAGCGCTCAGCAGGCTGCCGCCTTCCGGGCGTTTATAGAATTTTACGCGGTAAGTTAAATCGTAATTGCTGTTGCTGGCGGACATATCGGTATAGACCAGTGACCACTGTGCAGCGGCAATAAACAGCGGCTGCTTATACACATAGCCGTTGCCGTTTTTATTGAGCCAGTCGCGGATTTTTGATTCCGCTTTAGGGCCAAGCCAGGCGGCCGTCGGCTCCGGCAGGGTGTCAATCGAGCTGCCTTTATAGCCATTCTTATCGAACGAATTTGAATTGATTCCCCCGCCAAGCGCGGCCGACAATATCGCAAGCCCCATTCCCGTACCGGAGTGCGCCGGCGACACTTCGCGCAGCTTCACATCCGGGTAGCGGTTATCGTTCATATCAGCCGGTGCGAAGAGGGTGGCAACCTCAAGCGAGCTGCCGTTAGTGGCCTGGACTTTATGTGAATTGTGATTCCCTGCGCAACCGGTCAAGAAGGTTAAAGACAGTGCGCCCGTAATGAATACCTTATTCATCATTGCGTTAATTCCCTGTAAGTAAAACGCCATAGTTCGAGGCATGGCTTCCTCAACTTACTACGGACAAACAGGGGAAAACCTTTAGGATTTTAAGGCTTATATTTTCAAAACGCCGCCAGGCTTGCAGACACGGTCTGCGTTTCTGCAAGCCTGGGTTGCGACGCGCTTTTCGCGCAGGCGCTTAATTACAGGCCCAGATCCGACAGCCCCGGATGGTCATCGGGACGACGCCCGAGGGGCCAGTGAAACTTGCGTTCACTTTCTTTAATCGGCATGTCATTGATACAGGCAAAGCGGCGTTGCATCAGGCCATCGGGCGCAAATTCCCAGTTTTCATTGCCGTAAGAGCGGAACCAGTTGCCTGAATCATCACGCCATTCGTAGGCATACCGGACAGCAATACGGTTGCCGTCAAACGCCCATAATTCTTTGATAAGGCGGTACTCAAGCTCTTTTTTCCATTTACGGGAGAGGAACGCTTTGGCCTCTTCGCGGTTAGTGGCAAATTCGGTACGGTTACGCCATTGGGTATCCAGTGAGTAAGCCATGGCGACTTTTTCGGCATCGCGGCTGTTCCAGCCATCTTCGGCGAGCCGCACTTTTTCTATCGCCGATTCGCGTGTGAAAGGGGGAAGTGGCGGACGCGTTTGTGTATCGGACATGGTAAAGCCTCCCGTAACGTCGGATTGAAATAACACTATTTTTGGAACGTCTGTCTTATTAAGAGAGATGTGCCAGCAAAAGCCTGGCAACCTCCCTCGCGCTGTCGGCGGCGTGGCGATCGCCCATCACGTATGCCGTAGTGATAGCGCCTTCGATCAGGATCAGCAGTTGTCTGGCAAGCGCGGCTGGTTGCGCAGTGGGCAACTGCTCAGTCAGTTCAAGCGTGTAATCCAACAGTTTCTGTTTATGCCTTTTTGCAATCTGGCGAACAGGATCGTCGGGATTTTCCACTTCGGCGGCGGTGTTAATAAACGCGCAGCCCCGAAAGCCGTCGGATTCAAACCAGCGGCCTAACACCGTGAACATAGTCAGAATACGATCCTCAGGTGTTTCACCTTTATCGGACTCGGTTCTGAACCAGTGCATCCATTTTTCGTCTCGTACTGTTAACGCGGCGGCGGCCACGTCTTCTTTGTTCGCGAAATGGCGATAAATACTCTTCCTGGCAACCCCTGACGTTTTCACCAGAAGATCCATGCCGGTGGCATGAATGCCGTTCTGATAGATAAGCCGCTCAGCGGTGTTAAGGATTTTGTCTCGGGTAGTGTCTGGTATTTTGTTCATGCATTTAAGGTAGAACGATCGTTCTACCTTTGCAACCGTTATTTAAAACAATCTTCAAAACCGCATACCACCCCATTGCGCGTCTTTAGATACAACGTTTGCGAGAACGAGATCAGGTGAAATGCGACCATGCGCCGCACGGTAAGAGGCCAACTCTCACTCTGCCAGGAGCAAGGTAGCTCGTAAACTGCCGGGGCGATGGGGTTGCCGATAGTCACGCCGGTGCTGGCGACACGGTTTGGTAAAGTTTATTTACATATTGCCGATTAATTACCCTGCTATCAAAAACCGTAGAGGGCATTATGGGTTTAATCAATGGAGTTGCAGACGACGTGGCAAGAGGATATTCGGCTCCCCTTCCCGTCACGAGGACATCTGAGAGCAAAGCGAAAGACGCGATTACCGGCAAGGAGTTGCCCGAAAGCGTAGTGGAGATCTCTCCCGAGGCGAGAGCGCGCCTGGCTCAAGACAGCGCTGAACCGATTTCGCAAGAGCAAAAAGATAAAAACATAAAGGAAATAGCCAGTTTAAGGGCATCCCTACAGGGGCCGACTGTCAATCTTGGATACGCGTTATTCAATGACCCCGTTACCAGTTGGGACGCCAGAACTTTCAACCCGCTTTTGAATATGACGGCGACAAAAACGCAGGACGCAATGGATGATTTTGCCGCCGCACTTCACGACGTGCTTGTCGATGGCCAGGTCGGGCGCAATAAGTACGACAACTCAGATACTTCAGAAGCGATGGCGCTGACGCTCACTCAGGCCAAACTGCATACGCTGATTGAGAAATATGTCTCCGGTAATGACCAAAAACAGGCGAAGGATATTGCTGATGAGATGATAAGCGAAAAAGTGGCCATTCGTGAGCATGTCACGCTGCTGGGCGCTCAGGAAACCCTGACGTTAGCCAACCAGCATGGTACTCGCGAAATGCAAAACAGCGCGCGTGATTATCTTAAGCAGGTTGAGAGCGGAACCGCCCGGCCTCAGATTGAGCTTTCCGGAATGATGGAAGCTATGCGATCTGGCAGTGATATGGCCTCTGTATTCAGTGTCTTTGCAACATTAATACGTGCAACGCCTAACTCTGGCAATGCTGCTCAACCCTCTATTGATGGTGCGTTAAATCAACTGGGCGTATATCAGCAGCAATGGCAGGCTTTCAGTGAAAAATATGCTTCTTAGTCAGTCCCGCCGCTGAGTTGCCTCAAGCGAAAGTTGCTGTAAAAAACGGCTTTGAGAGGAGAAAAGACACTTTTTTCAAAGCCGTTCGTAATAAATCATATCATCCGCATTAACACGCTCAACGCTGAGTTGACCTCAGCGCCTGGTGGGATGACGCCACACAGGATAACAGCGAGAGAGTTTCAAACCGTCACCTTTGACCTTAAGCCGTTTAACCAGATGCGCTGTCTCTCTGCCGCGCCCAGCAGACGCCGAAATACGTTTGACGCGCCACCAGCTGCTGCCTTTTTAAATCTTATCATGCTGATTTCACAGCATTAATAATCGATAACAACCCGCACGTTTGACGAAAAGTCATACAACATTAAAACACCTATTGCGCCTTTCGTAAACAATGTATACATTGTTTACACTGATTACAAAAAGCACCGAGGAAAGTCATGAGCAGAAAAAGTAATGTCGTAACCGTACGGTTAACGGATGAACAACTGAAGGTTTTCACAGACTGGAAGGAAAAATTAGAGGGCGAATTAGGGATCGATGTCCCGTTGGGTGCCGTTATTCGTCGGGCGTTAGATGGCGCTATTCATATGTATAACCAGCGGATGGAGCACGACGCAAAGGCAGAAAACAATCCAGACGAGCACGCTCTGCGAACACAAGGCGCTAGCGCTTATATCAATGACTACAAAGAAGGGAAATAATCATGTCCATCATCGACAGTAAAGCCCATCACGCAGGGTTCGCAGAGCATTATGCCGATAATGCCAGGCCCGTGTGGGATATCGGTCGCCCGCAAAAACCGTTCATCGAACGCGCCGCTGATATTCGCGGGCCCATTTTAGATATTGGTTGTGGTACGGGTACGCTTGCCGCTTATTTTGCTAAACGTGGCGAGCAGGTTACCGGCATTGATTTTGTTGCAGAGGCGGTCGAGCGTGCCAGCGCGAAGGCAAAAGCAGCGGGTCTAACTATTGAGTTTATGGTGAAAGACTTTTTCACTCTTGGCAGTTGGGATCGTAGATTTAAGTCCATTATCGACAGCGGACTGTTTCATATCTTTTCAGGCGATGAAGTCAGAAAAGCGGCTTATCTGGATATTGTAACTACATTACTTGACGACAATGGTCGGCTTTATCTTCTGGCCTGTAGAAAAGAGCAAGGGATCGAGGGAGGCGTTTACGCTGATGAGATTTTTGATACGTTCCGTGAGCGCTTTATGGTTGAGTCACTGCATGAGTTTGAGGCCGAAACCGTCACTGGGGCTGCGGAAAATATCCCCGGCAAGCAGTGGTTAAGTTATTTTGCAGTGATTAAAAAACGCGACGGTTAAAGTGGATGCGTCCCCTCTTTTCCGACTCTGAGCCTTCAGGAAAAAAGAGAACATAACGATCAATAGTTCTTGATGACATGTTCTCTCCTGGTCCGCTTCAACCCAGTTCACGTGCATAACCCGTTTTAAAGGGGCTTTGACTCAATACCCCTACTCTGCTGTTTGATAAAGCAAAGCCAGATTAGCGCTTAAGAATATATCAGCTATCAGGCACATTACTTTATTTGAGACTATATGCCACTGTTTTGTGAAGAATTATAATTGCGGCATATTTTAAAACCATTTTTATATAAATCATGATTTTAATCATAAGCCCCTGCTTTGATTAAACGCAGCTCATCGCGGCAAGTCTCTCTCTTCCTTTTTACATTCAGCACCACATACATATCTTTTTTTCATTTAATTCCTTATTTATTAAGTCATTAATTGCAAATTATAAGTATCACATTTTACAGGCCAGCCATTTTTAAATAATCACTCCCTTTGCAAAAATATTTATAAAAACCGCCGCCCACAGAAAAGCGCTTACTATTAAAAGTACGGCTTGTTTTGTGGAATGCCTAACTTCAGGAGACGGCGGGTCCGCTTTGAGCGAGGTGCTGGCTTTATTCTGCGACCATTAAAGCTGCATCTGTTTAAGGTCAGTCATCAGATCCGGGCCTGTTGGCTGCCATCCCAGTAGTTGTTGTGTCAGGCTACTTGATGCAGACATATCCTGAGCGACAAATTTACTCAGCCAGCCAAAATGCTCTGCTGCTTCAGATAATTCAATACGTTTAACCGGCACATTGAGAATGTCACCGATGGTTTCAGCAATAGCGCGTAAGGTTATGCCCTCTTCTGCTACAGCATGATATCGGCTACCCGGAGCCGCTTTATTTAACGCCAGGATATAAAGGCGTGCAGCATCATCCAGATGGACGGCAGACCAGCGAATCTCATCTCCGTCAATATAGGCAGAGATCCCCGTCCTCCGGGCAACGTCAATTAACGGTGTAATCAGTCCTTGCTTTAAAGCATTGTGTACCTGTGAAAGCCGGATAACTGACACATTCACGCCATTCTGGAGCGCAGCAAGACACGCCAATTCGGATGCTTTACGTAAATTCACATGCGCGGTATTAAAGTCATTTTCGGTCGCCATGATGCCAGGCCCGGCTGATCCCAGGCTTACAGCAGACGTTATCAGCATCGGGCGATTCGTACCTTTCAGCACTTTTGCTATTTCTTCAATCACCAACCTGTCAGTCTCACAATTTGCACTGAAAGTTAAAAAGTCGTGATTGAACGCGGTATGTATTACGCCGTCACACATATTAATGCCACGGCTCAGGCTTACCGGGCTGGCAATATCACCAAAAAAGGGCTCAATACCTGAAGCCGCCAGCACCTCTGCGCCCTGACGGCTTCGGGTTAGCCCTGTTACCTCGTATCCGGCTGCAATCAACTGTGCTGAAACAGCTGACCCAATAAATCCCGTTGCACCTGTAAGAAATATACGCATTGTTTTCGCCTTTTCAGTAGTAAGGGTTATGCCATCGATCCGGCATAACTACTGTAAGGACTCTGAGTAATACTATCTATATGCTAAAGTCTTCGTTTTATGTCTGATAGTCTCTTAAATATGGATTTACTTTCACAACTGCTTTCGCTGCTAAGCCCTGAACGTTATGCATCAGGTGGCGTCATGCTGGCGCCCGAAAGCGCGGTACAGTGGCCCTATCATGAAGGGGTAAAGTGTTACGCCGTGGTGTCGGGGGCGTGCTGGCTCTCTGTGGAAGGCCTTGAGTATCCGATACAGCTTCAAAAGGGCGACTGTTTCCTGCTGGCTCCAGGGCCGCCTTTCAAACTGGCAACTGAGCTTTCTGCAAAGCCGGTGGATTTCAGGACGGTCCGAAGGGAAATGGTTGCCGCTGCTATAGCGAGCGGAACGGGCGCAAGTTCCGGCTGTTTTATAGCGGGCGGTCATTTTTTGTTGACCGGACGGGCGGCAGAACTGCTTTTGAAACCGTTGCCAACAGTAGTACATATCCGGAACCCAGCGGATAAAGCGGCGATGCAGTGGTCGATTGAAAGAATGGTTAAGGAGATCCGTGAGCCGCAGCCCGGAAGTGGACTGATTGTGCAGCAACTGGCTTTCATGCTGCTGATACATGCCCTGAGGCTCTATGCGGATGAAGGTCAGAAAGAAAGCGTGGGATGGCTATTTGCGCTCAGGGATAAAAAACTAAGCGCAGCGCTCGTCTGCATGCATCAGAATCCGGAATATAAGTGGACACTTGCAAGCCTTGCAGCAAAGGCGGGAATGTCACGGGCTGCATTTGCAAAGCACTTTAAACACACCGTGGGCTCTGCGCCCATCGAATATCTTACGCAGTGGAGAATGCTGCTTGCCTGTGAGCGACTCAGTCATGGAGACGAAACGATTGCACAGATTGCAGCCGCATCAGGCTATGATTCCGAGAGCGCGTTTGCAAAAGCGTTCAAACGAGTCATCGGTTGCCCGCCTGGAAAGGTTGCTGACAGAAAAAAAACGAGTTGAGCAACTAAATCAATTAACGCCTCGCGCCTTTTCTTCATTAGTTGATAATGTCCGCTTCTGGCACGAGGCGGACGTGCGCGCGTGATAAGGTCCGCTTTGAGCGAGAAGCAGACGTTCACTTACAACTACAAATCTTATTGGATACATCGGCGTACCTGCATTCGCACAAAGCATTTCATGTAACGTCAACATAATCCTGAAGTGAATCGCCAGGGATAACCTAAATGCGATACTGCTAAGACAAGAATTTAAAGGTGATAGACACTGGTAAATAAATCAAAAAATTACAGGGTAATTATGATTAAGTAATGCACTAAGGTTACAATAACTTCCGATCTCCAAACTGCTCCCTTTTACCCTAACTTCGTAATGACTACTGAGACACAATCTTGTAGAGTTTCCCCTCATCTTTTTTGCGGGATCTGAGAAATGACAGACAGAAATTATAAGGATTTAAATCTGGTCAGGGCTAATATCGAAACTGAATGCAGGCAGTTCATTCAATCCAGAACGTATGCAATTCAGTCAATTGGCCCGATGCCGGGGCAAAGGCCCGGATTCAGAGTGACATTCGTGAAAACAGGGGAGAGCTTCGCTACCGTTAACATTTTCTATAACGGCGATGGCTCGTGTACAGTTCAGTACCTTACGGGGGCTAATCATTCTCTGGGCAAGGAGCTTGCTGATCACCTTTTTGAAACCATTAATCCTGCAGAATTTGAACATGTAAATATGGTCGTGGAAGGGTTTGTGGAGGGCACAATTTTACCTGTGCTTGAGTTATCCGCAGAAGAAACTCATATTG
Organism: Citrobacter freundii; assembly: GCF_011077955.1. Taxonomy (GTDB): domain Bacteria; phylum Pseudomonadota; class Gammaproteobacteria; order Enterobacterales; family Enterobacteriaceae; genus Atlantibacter. The sequence continues at coordinate 498,720 of NZ_JAALBX010000002.1, read as the reverse complement.
AGGTCAGGGAACACCTTCGTAACGCTCACTCCATCGTGTGGAAAATCACCTCTACTACCTACCAAGATGAATTGACGGTTACCCTGCACACCACAACAGGCAGGCTTCAGATTCAAGGACGCCCGCTATCCTGCTATCGGGTTTTCACCTTCAATCTGGCAGAATTGCTTAATTTGCAAGGTCTGGAAAAAGTGTTAATCCGCCAAGATGATGGCAAAGCGAACATCGTTCAACAGGAGGTAGCTCGCGCTAACCTGGAGTCTATATTGGGTGATGCTTATCCTCGCTTGCACGACACTGCTGAAAAATTGCTCATTTCAGGTCTGTGTGTTAAGCTTGCGGCCCCAAAATTGCCAGACTATTGCATGTTGCTCTACCCGGAACTTCGCTCCATTGAGGGTGTCTTAAAGAATAAGATGTACACATTTGGCATGTCTGTACAGCAACCTTTAGGGTTTGGGCCTTTTTTCGATAAGGTTGGTTTAAATTACACTTTGAAACCACAATATGCGGCCCCTCTCAGGCCTGGGCAGGCTAAAATCATCAATGATGCCTATACTTTCTGGAATGGGGAACGTCATGCTGTTTTTCACATGGAAACGGTGGTTGATTCCAGCCGCATGATTTCCGATATGGCCCGACTAATGACCAAAGCCACTAAAGCGTGGCAAATAATCAAGGATTTGTATCTTGTTTGAAATTACCGGAGTTAACGTTTCAGGATCTCTTAAAGCTGTCGTTATGGCGACCGGCTACGAGAACCCGTTATCTTCAGTCAACGAAATTGAGACGAAACTCACTGACCTACTTGGCCAGAATGAAACTGGTAAAATCCTTTTCGACCTCCTGTGCGCTAACGGTCCTGAGTGGAACCGATTTGTTACGCTAGAAATGGAATACGGCCGCATCATGCTGGATTCGGCCAAAATTATTGATGAGCAGGAAATACCAGCACAGATCCTGAATAAACTGACTTTTACTTTACGAAATCACCCTGAGTACCTGGAAGCATCCGTATTGACTCCCGATGATGTGCGCCAAGTCCTTTCAATGGATATGTAAGGGGCTTGATAGTTAGGAAAATTAATCATCGCTTCAAAAAATTCCTGACTAGGATAATTGTTGTCGGGAAAGCAGTGTTAGCGTCCCACCGGGACATTTATTACATTGAAATGCTGACTTTGATCCGTTTTTAGCCTTAAACACATATTTTAAGACGCATTTGACCTGTAATCTCTGCCAGATACCATCGCTTTCTAACTATTCTATACAGCCTTTCGTATACTAACTCCGTGTCGGGCCTGCCAATCTTAGCACTAATAAAGCGTAATCGGTTTCCGCAGAGGATACATTTGTACAGATCCGTACGTAGGAGCCCTTTTATCGATGCTGCAAGCAGGGCTGTTACGGTTTTTCCTCGCCTCCATCTACAGGATTCATACACTTTCGGTTACAGAGTTGTCTCGTAAACTGCTGTATTCAAATCTGAGATTTATCAGCCCGGACTCGAGCAGGATATGCCGCTTTGAAGCCTTCCGCTGACGAGCGCATCCATGAGAAAATCTATCGACCAAGTTAGGTTCAAAGCATCCTATCAAGGAGCGGGGTGATTGTTCTCTTTTAATTTATATACTGTGATTTAAGCAACGTCCCCCTTGATCAAGGATAGCGTTGCATCGACCCATTGAACTCACAGCACAAATCAGACTTCCAACAACCTTTTCTGCATTTGCATCACCGCGCGACGTCACTACACGTTTATAAACGTGTGGCTGGAGTCTGCGCGGCATTTTGAAGACTTCTTTTATTTACGCGGTCGGATTATCCCGCAGCCTGCCCTTAAAGCATGACTCACATCCGGCAAGTAAACGCTCCGTCATCTCATCAGAAAAACTCCATATTGTCATAAGGATGTTCTCTGCATGACTTGAGACGACTTGCTAAATCACCCTCATGGATTTCAAGCTTATGCCCGTCGGGGTCTAAAAAATAAAACGATCGCCCTTCGCTCTTATTGGTTTTCCATTCCGTGACGCCTGCCAATATAAGCTTTTCGACAAACGCCTCGAAATCTTCGCTTTGGATACTGAAGGCGTAGTGCGTGTAATCCTCATGGCCTGAAACAGCATCAGCAGAAAGGCATAACCACAATTCCCCCACAGTCACATAAGCGCCTCGCGCCCATTTGGCCTTCGGGATACAGCCAAGGGTGTTGACATAAAAATCAAAACTTCTTGAAACATCACTTACCGCAAGCGTGATGTGATTGGGTCCTTGCAGCATATAACGTCTCCCGAGCAGAATGGATGAGTTGAGAGCGGCTCTAAAATAAGCGCGCTGTCCTGCGCAATAAAGCGGCCGTTACGGCTATTTTAGTCAAGCGCGAGATATATTTTTATCAGTGCTCAATGACTTTTCTAATGACATGCGTCCAGTTTACTCCCGTAAAAAGAGAACAAAACGCGTGGGATTTCAGAGTAAGGAGACGTTATAAATGCAGGTTCAGGTGACATTCGGCGTCTGCCCTAATGCCTGGCGCACGACCTTCCGTTAAACCTGACGGGTGACCAGGGATTGTGGCAGCCTGGGTATAAGTTGAAGCATAAAACAGCCAGACCGAAAATCGGCCTGGCATGGCCCTGTGCCTCAGTTTTACGCAGAATAAAGCGGGTTCTGCTGCACGCCTGGCTTAAAGCGGCTTCATGGCAGCGCTTATTCGTTCGCTGCTTTGGCGACAGGGATAAACTGGTGAGTGATATCGCCGTGTTTGATCTCGCCGTCAGACAAACTGAATACGCGTTCGCCCTGGGTGAAATCGACCTTGTTCAGATCAATCCAGACGGTTGACGGCGAACCCGCCAAATCGAACATCATCACTTTATTTTTGAGATCGCTGACCTCACGCCAGACGGTCGTGCTGTTTTCCGGGTTTTTATCTGTAGAAATAGCGAACGGCGTCGATACATTTCTCATCACGGAAAGCACGCTCATGCGCGCCTGCATGGTCATCTCTTCCCCGGGAACCAGTTTACTAAAGGCTTCGTTTTTATCGCTGCTGAGTTGTTCAAGCCATCCTGCTGCGCGCATAAAACGATCGACTGAGCCTGGTGAACCCGGCATATTTCTCGATAAATCCTTCTCTTTGTAATACTCATAAATTTTGCTCATGACGTCATAACTGGGATCGTTGGTCATCACGACATTGCCTTCCCGGGAGTGGAATTTTAATTCTCCATTGATTATTTCAATAATCACATTATCGCCACGGGTATCTGTTACGATGAAATGAAGCCCCAGGCTTGGTTCACCATCGGTAATATGCAATGGTTTTGTCTCAAGCGCTTTTTTAGCCTCCGCCACTGTCGCAAAGTTATCTAAGATGTACTGAATTAATGTTCTGGCAGGGATGGCTTTTTCTTTAAGTGACTTTTCATTATAACGTGTTTCACCAAGGTATAATAAATCGGCTTGCAAGCCTTTCTCATTCATACCTGAATTAGCGAACTTGTCATTAAAAGAATACGCCACCACACTTCCGTACTTCGCTTCCCAGGATAATGGATTATCGCCCTCGCTCTTGCGTTGTACATTTCTTGGTAAGATATGCACCTTTAACAGGTCGTCTTTATCCCAGTCCATATTACGGCCTGTGACCACAATATTATCATTTGCCGCAAACGTAATACGTGTGCAGGCTTCAGCCGCCATCAGCGTTGCGGCTGAAAAAACAGCGCCGCACAGCAGTGCCAGAAGTTTTTTCTTCATAACCATTTATCTCCAGTTCCATTGTATGACAGATAATCCCTCATCCTATTTGGATAAATAAATAAGCCTCGGAATTCATACGCAAATAACGTTACAAAGAAAACAGCGCCTGTCACTTTGATCCTGGTCATTTTCATTAATAAATTTATTTATGGCAACGTTAGGGCTTGTAAAGATATTTAGAGTTACTCTCAAGCTACTTTAAGAAGTGTATTATTCCCACACTTCGTTTCGCTTACTTTAAAAATAACGCCATTCACCAAGACGTTTGAAGGAATGTCACGCAAAAGGCAGGCAGTATCAGTGGAGTAAAATTATTATTAAGTAAAAATCCGCCTTCATAGAAGGCGGCATTGATTGCGCCCTAAAAGGGCGTACCCAAACCCTTAAAAAGAAGTCTCTACCAGTCCTGTTGGATTTAAATCCGAAGACAATAAGGCAGAGCCAAAACCTGTTGATGACCACGCCCACAGGACGTGGTTTTCAATTGGCAATAAAACACGCCACGACGGCCGGGCCGGCGTGGCGTGGCGTGGCGTGGCGTGGCGTGGCGAGTTTTATGTTCCAGGCCGTATTTTTCCGCAAGATTTAAAGCGTTGGTGCGGCATAAGTTAATTCATTTTCACCGGCCGCAACGCAAACCACACACCCGCAGTTAACAGCAACAGCATCGCGCTGGCAATAGAAAGTACCGCACTGTGAGAGTGTCGGAACGCGTCGTTTGCCGCATTCACGACTAACTCGCCAAGCATCGGGTTAAGCTGTTTTGCTACCAGTAGCGCCTCATTGATGGATGAACTGGCCTTCGCGATGAGCGTCTCGGGTAGTTGCGCCGGTAATGCAATCGAGCCGCTATAGGAGTGGCTTAAGATCATGCCAAAAATCGCGATGCCCATCCCTGCGCCGAGTTCATACGCCATGGTTTCGATAGCGCCTGCGGCGGTGGCCTTTTCTTTCGGCGCGGCCGACATGATAGCGGCGGTGGAGGCTAATAACGCCGTGGCAGCGCTGAGACCCAGTAAGATCATCCAGCTCCAGGCGATAACGCGCTCATTTGCCATATCCGTGTTCGCAAGACCATAAAAGCTCAGGGCGCTGAACGCCATGCCGAGGGTGGCCACGTTGCGCAGCCCATAACGCCCCACCAGCGCACCCGCCGCCGGGCCGCTAAAGCTACAGGCCAGCATCAACGGCAACATAAACAGCCCGGCGGCGAGCGGCGTAAAGCCATGAACGAACTGCAACTCCTGCGCCATCAAGAGTTCGAATCCCACCAGGGTTATCATCGCCGTCAACGCCATCACCACGCCGGTTAGGATGATGCGATGAGTAAACAGCGACAAATCGATCATCGGCGCGCGGGCGCGAAGCTGGCTGCGAATAAATAGCCCCAGCAGAAGCGCGCCGCACGCCAGTGCGCCGATGATGAGTGGGATATTACGCTCCAGCTTCAGGCTGGATTTCGCCCCCAGCACCAGCAGCAGGATAGCGGCAATCAACATTAACGCCTGGGTGAGATTGAGCGTTTGGGAATGCTGTACCGGCTGGCGCGGAATGAAAACGGTCGTAAACAGCAACACCAGCGCAATAACCGGCAGGTTGATAAGAAACACCGATCCCCAGTAAAAATGCTCCAGTAAAATACCGCCCACCAGCGGGCCAAACGCTGCGCCGCCGGAACCGACCGCGACCCAAATACCCAGCGCGATGCCCCGCTCCCGTTCGTGAGTAAAGGTGTCGCGGATGCCGGCCAGCGTCGCTGGCACGATCATCGCCGCGCCGACCGCGAGTAGCGCACGCGCGGCGATAATTTCAACGGCCTGGGTTGAGAACGCCGCCGCCAGCGAGGCGATGCCAAAAAGCGTACTGCCGATGAGGGTCAACCGCTTATAGCCTATTCGATCCCCGAGCGCGCCCATTGGCAGAACCATTCCCGCCATCACCAGAGAATAGATATCGATTATCCACAGCAGTTCATTGCCCGTCGCGCCTAACGCCAGGCTTAATGACGGTACCGCCACATGCAGCACCGTGGCATCGATGGCGACGGGGGTGTAGATAAGCACCAGAATAGCCAGCGTATACCATTGACGACGCATCACGTCACTCCTCTTCCTTAAATTCTGGACACGCGTCCAGAATTGGGATTCTACGGATAATTGAGCAAACGTCCAACTTTTTGCTACACTGCGGCTCTCTTTTTCAGGAGCACACTATGGGTTATCTAAATCGGGAAGCGCGTCGGGAGAGCGTTATAGAAGCGGCGATGAGCGTGGCGCTTTCTGAAGGATTCTCCGCCATGACGGTGCGCCATATTGCACGCGTCGCAGGAATCGCCGCAGGCCAGGTGCATCATCATTTCACTTCATCGATGGCCTTAAAGGTGGAGACGTTTTTGCGTCTTACTCACCAGTCGCTGGATCTTGAACACGCCCCGCCGATGCATTCCTGGCGTGAAAAGCTCTACTGGACCCTTGGCATTGATAACCCGGAAATTGAGCGCTACCTGCGTTTGTTTAACGAAGCGGAAGCCCTCTCCCGCCATGATCCGGAAATGCAACAGGCGTGGATTAAATCCATGGAGATGTGGCATTACGCCACGGTACAAATCATTTCCGACGGCGCAAATGAGAAAGAATTCCACTTAAATGACAGCGCTGAAAATATTGCATGGCGAATAATAGCGTTTGTTAGCGGTCTGGATGGGATTGCAAGGCTGGATTTACCCGGTATTGATAATGATGCGTTTCGTCGACACGTTGATATTGTTATTAATAATGAATTAATGACGCATTCATCAATTTGAAATAGCAGCCGCGATGGCTGCTATTATTGTGAATCCCGTCACTATTATTTTTTTATTACCTTTTCTGCGATAATTCATCACATCCATCACGCTTCGTTAAGTTATTACAATTTGTAACAATTGACCCGGTCGTTAAAAGCGTTCCGCTCGCGCCGTCGGTATTTTTTTATCTATTCTTTTCTTGTCCACTCACCCACTTTTGTCGCTTCATTTTCAAACGGATGCGTAGCCATCCGCCGTAACCTTTTGTTTCTTCTGCTTTTAATAGCAAGGGGCGATCATGTTACCCACAACGACGAAAACCACGAGTTATCTTTTAAAAGACTGGAAACCTGAAAACGACGCATTCTGGAACAATAAGGGAAAAGCCATTGCGCGACGTAATTTAGCAATCTCAGTCGCCTGCTTATTATTAGCGTTCTGCGTCTGGATGTTATTTAGCGCAGTCGCGGTCAATCTTAATAAAGTGGGCTTTAATTTTACTACCGATCAGCTTTTTCTGTTAACCGCCCTTCCGTCCTTATCCGGCGCTATTTTACGGGTGCCCTACTCCTTTATGGTACCCGTGTTTGGCGGGCGTAACTGGACGGTATTAAGTACGGTAATCCTTATTATTCCCTGCGTCTGGTTGGGGTTTGCCATTCAAAACCCATCTACCCCGTTTGGTGTATTTATGATAATTGCCCTGTTGTGCGGATTCGCTGGCGCGAATTTTGCTTCCAGCATGGGAAATATCAGTTTCTTTTTTCCTAAGGCCCGTCAGGGTAGCGCCCTTGGTATTAACGGCGGAATGGGAAATCTCGGCGTAAGCATTATGCAAATGGTGGCGCCGCTCGCCATCACCTTACCGATGTTTGCCTTCCTCGGCGTACATGGCGTCGAGCAGCCGGATGGTTCTACATTATGGCTTGCCAATGCGGCATGGATTTGGGTGCCGCTGTTATTTATCGCCACCGTTGCCGCCTGGTTCGGCATGAATGACATTGCCAGTTCAAAAGCCTCGATTCGATCCCAGCTACCGGTACTGAAACGCGCGCATCTTTGGCTCCTGAGCCTGCTGTATCTGGCGACGTTCGGCTCGTTTATCGGCTTTTCAGCGGGATTCGCCATGCTCGCCAAAACCCAGTTTCCGGACGTCAACATCCTTAAACTTGCGTTTTTCGGGCCGTTTATCGGCGCGCTGGCACGCTCGGTCGGCGGCATGATTTCCGATCGTTTTGGCGGTGTGCGGGTCACGCTAATCAATTTTGTGTTTATGGCCCTGTTCAGCGCCCTGCTGTTTTTAACCCTCCCCGGCAGCGGGTCGGGCAATTTCATGGCCTTCTACCTGGTATTTATGGGTCTTTTCCTCACTGCCGGTCTTGGCAGCGGCTCGACCTTTCAAATGATCGCGGTGATTTTTCGGCGCATCACTATCTACCGGGTGAAGCTTAAAGGCGGCACGGAACAACAGGCCCAGCAGGCCGCCGTGACCGATACCGCAGCCGCGTTGGGGTTTATTTCCGCCATCGGCGCAGTAGGCGGTTTCTTCATTCCTAAAGCCTTTGGTTCGTCATTAGCCCTCACCGGCTCGCCTGTGGGCGCGATGAAAGTGTTTCTGGTGTTTTACGTGGTTTGCGTGCTGCTGACCTGGCTTGTCTATGGTCGCGGGCAGCACGGGCAAAAATAACCATCGACCCGCTTAAGCGGGCGCACGAGCAAACGTCCTGCTCACTTCCTGTCAGGAGAACGCAATGAGCAAATTTCTCGATCGATTTCGTTATTTCAAACTCAAAGGCGACACCTTCGCCAACGATCACGGTCAGGTTATGCATACCAACCGCGACTGGGAAGACAGTTACCGCCAGCGCTGGCAATACGACAAAGTGGTGCGCTCCACCCACGGCGTGAACTGTACCGGCTCCTGTAGCTGGAAAATTTACGTCAAAAACGGGCTGGTGACATGGGAGACGCAGCAAACTGATTACCCGCGCACCCGCCCCGACCTGCCCAACCATGAGCCGCGTGGTTGCCCGCGCGGCGCCAGCTACTCCTGGTATCTCTACAGCGCAAACCGGCTGAAATACCCTCTGGTGCGTAAACGTCTTATCGAATTGTGGCGCGAGGCGCTCACCCATAACAGCGATCCGGTCGAGGCCTGGGCGGCTATTATGGCGGACCCGGAAAAAACCCAAAGCTATAAAAAGGTGCGCGGGCGCGGCGGATTTATTCGCTCAAACTGGCAGGAGCTTAATCAATTAATTGCCGCCGCCAACGTCTGGACCATTAAAACCTACGGCCCGGATCGGGTAGCGGGATTCTCGCCTATACCGGCGATGTCGATGGTATCCTACGCAGCGGGCACCCGTTACTTGTCGCTGATTGGCGGCACCTGCCTGAGTTTTTACGACTGGTACTGTGATTTACCCCCCGCTTCGCCGATGACCTGGGGCGAACAGACCGATGTGCCGGAATCCGCCGACTGGTACAACTCCAGCTATATCATTGCCTGGGGTTCAAACGTGCCGCAAACCCGCAGCCCCGATGCGCACTTTTTTACCGAGGTGCGCTACAAAGGCACCAAAACCATCGCCATTACCCCTGACTATTCAGAAGTGGCGAAGCTGTGCGATCAGTGGCTGGCGCCGAAACAGGGCACCGACAGCGCGCTGGCGATGGCGATGGGCCACGTGATTTTGCGCCAGTTCCATCTTGATAATCCCGGCGACTATTTTGTGAATTACTGCCGCCGTTATACCGATATGCCGATGCTGGTATTGCTGGAGCCGCGAGCGGAAGGCTACTTTGCGCCGGGCCGTATGTTGCGCGCCAGCGACCTGCTGGACGGGCTGGGTGAAGCCAATAACCCGGAATGGAAAACCGTCGCCTTTAACCGCGACGGCGGTCTGGTGGTGCCGAACGGTTCGATCGGTTTTCGCTGGGGCGAGCAAGGCAAATGGAACCTGGAAAGCCTGGCGACGGGTGTTGATACCGAACTAGAACTGAGCCTGCTCGGGCGGCATGATGCGGTGGAAGACGTGGCCTTCCCCTACTTTGGCGGCCAGGAGAACCCGCATTTTCGTCACGTCAAACACGACCCGATCATGCTGCATAAGCTGCCGGTCAAAACCCTGACGCTTGCTGATGGCAGCGAAGGCCGGGTGGTAAGCGTGTACGATTTGATCCTCGCGAATTACGGGCTCGATCGGGGCCTTGGCGATGAGCACTGCGCTCAGGATTTTAACGAGATCAAACCTTATACTCCGGCGTGGGCGGAACAGATCTGCGGCGTCCCACGCCAGCATATTGAGCAAATTGCCCATGAGTTTGCCGATACCGCGCTGAAAACCCATGGCCGTTCAATGATTATTCTCGGCGCCGGGGTCAACCACTGGTATCACATGGATATGAACTACCGGGGGATGATCAATATCCTGGTGTTTTGCGGCTGCGTCGGGCAAACCGGCGGCGGTTGGGCGCATTACGTCGGTCAGGAGAAACTGCGCCCGCAAACCGGCTGGATGCCGCTGGCGTTCGCCCTCGACTGGAACCGGCCGCCGCGCCAGATGAACAGCACCTCGTTTTTCTATAATCACGCAAGCCAGTGGCGCTATGAAAAACTCACTGCTCAGGAGTTGCTCTCGCCGCTTGCCGACCCGTCGAAATTTACCGGCCATCTGATTGATTTCAACGTGCGAGCCGAGCGAATGGGCTGGCTGCCCTCCGCGCCCCAGCTTGGGGTTAACCCGCTGCATCTGGCCAAACACGCCAAAGACGCGGGCATGTCGCCCATTGATTACACCGTGCAGGCGCTGAAATCAGGCGATGTGCGCTTCGCCTGCGAGCAGCCGGATAACGGGCAAAACCATCCACGCAATATGTTTATCTGGCGCTCGAATCTGCTCGGTTCCTCCGGCAAAGGCCACGAATATATGCTGCGATATTTGCTGGGTACCGAAAGCGGCATTCAGGGTGAAGATTTAGGCAGTACCGACGAGGTGAAACCCGAAGAAGTGGACTGGCAAGGGGGCGCTATTGAAGGCAAGCTCGATCTGTTGGTAACGCTTGATTTTCGGATGTCCAGCACCTGTCTTTTCTCCGATATCGTGCTGCCGACCGCCACCTGGTATGAAAAGGACGATATGAATACCTCGGATATGCATCCGTTTATTCATCCGCTCTCCGCCGCCGTGGATCCCGCCTGGGACTCGAAAAGCGACTGGGAAATCTACAAGGGCATCGCCAAAGCGTTTTCCAGCGTGTGCGTGGGCCATCTTGGTAAAGAGACCGACGTGGTGTTGCAGCCGTTACAGCACGACTCCCCGGCAGAGCTGGCGCAGCCGTTTGATATTCTCGACTGGCGCAAAGGCGAATGCGATCTGATACCCGGTAAAACCGCACCCAATATCATGGTGCTGGAGCGCGATTACCCCGCCACCTGGGATCGCTTTACTTCCCTTGGCCCATTAATGGATAAACTCGGCAACGGCGGCAAAGGAATTAGCTGGAATACGCAAGCCGAAGTCGATCTTCTCGGCAAATTGAACTATCGCAAAACCGAGGGGCCCGCCGCCGGACGGCCAAAAATCGACAGTGCGATTGACGCCTCGGAAGTGATTTTAACCCTTGCGCCGGAGACCAACGGCCAGGTGGCGGTGAAAGCCTGGGAGGCGCTCAGTAAAATCACCGGACGCGAGCATCACCATCTGGCGCTGCCCAAAGAAGACGAGAAGATCCGTTTCAGGGATATCGTCGCCCAGCCGCGAAAAATCATCTCAAGCCCCACCTGGTCCGGCCTTGAAGACGAGCACGTCTCGTATAACGCCGGGTATACCAACGTTCACGAACTGATCCCCTGGCGCACGCTGTCGGGCCGCCAGCAGTTGTATCAGGATCATTTGTGGATGCGCGCGTTCGGGGAAAGCCTGGTGACGTACCGCCCGCCGGTCGATACCCGAAGCGTTAGCGCGATGCGTGACGTGCCGTCTAACGGCTTCCCGGAGAAGGCCTTGAACTTCCTGACGCCCCATCAGAAATGGGGGATCCACTCTACCTACAGCGAAAACCTGCTGATGCTGACCTTATCGCGCGGCGGACCGATTGTCTGGATTAGCGAAAGCGACGCCCGGGAGCTTGGCATTGCTGATAACGACTGGATAGAAGCGTTTAACGCCAACGGCGCGCTGACCGCCCGCGCGGTCGTCAGCCAACGCGTGCCGCCGGGCATGACCATGATGTATCACGCCCAGGAGCGCCTGATGAATATTCCAGGATCGGAGATAACCGGCATGCGCGGCGGTATTCACAACTCGGTGACCCGCGTCTGCCCGAAACCAACCCATATGATTGGCGGCTATGCGCAACTGGCGTACAGCTTCAATTACTACGGCACGGTTGGCTCAAACCGCGATGAATTCATCCTGATCCGCAAGATGCGCAACATCGACTGGCTGGATGACGAAGGCAACAATCAGGTACAGGAGGCCGCGAAATGAAGATCCGTTCTCAAGTGGGTATGGTCATGAATCTGGATAAGTGCATCGGCTGCCACACCTGTTCGGTGACCTGTAAAAACGTCTGGACCGGGCGTGAGGGCATGGAATACGCCTGGTTTAATAACGTGGAGACCAAACCGGGTATCGGGTATCCCAAAAACTGGGAAGACCAGGAAAAATGGGAAGGCGGCTGGATCCGCAAAATCAACGGTCAACTGGTGCCGCGTCTTGGCGGCAAGCTCGGCGTGATGTCGAAAATTTTCGCCAACCCCGTCCTGCCGTCGATTGATGATTATTACGAGCCGTTCACCTTCGATTATCAGCATCTGCATAACGCGCCGGAAGGCAAGCACGTCCCCACTGCCCGGCCGCGTTCGCTGCTTACCGGTAAACGGATGGAGAAAGTGGAATGGGGGCCGAACTGGGAAGAGCTGCTCGGGGGCGAATTCAGCAAGCGCCAGGCGGATAAGAACTTTGAAGCCATGCAGACCGAGATGTACGGCCAGTTCGAAAACACCTTTATGATGTACCTGCCGCGCCTTTGCGAGCACTGCCTGAATCCAAGCTGTGTGGCGACCTGCCCAAGCGGCGCAATTTATAAGCGCGAGGAAGATGGCATCGTTCTGATAGACCAGGACAAGTGCCGCGGCTGGCGGCTATGCATTAGCGGCTGTCCGTACAAGAAAATCTACTTTAACTGGAAGAGCGGCAAGTCGGAAAAATGCATTCTCTGCTATCCGCGAATTGAATCCGGCCAGCCGACAGTATGCTCAGAAACCTGTGTCGGGCGCATCCGCTACCTTGGCGTGGTGCTCTACGACGCTGACCGCATCCTTGAAGCCGCCAGCACTGAACACACTACCGATCTGTACGAGCGGCAGTGCGACGTGTTCCTCAATCCCAATGATCCGCATGTGATTGAAGAAGCGCTGAAACAGGGCATACCGGCAAACGTCATCGACGCGGCGCAAAAATCCCCGGTGTATAAGCTGGCCATGGACTGGAAGCTGGCGCTGCCGCTGCATCCGGAATACCGCACCTTGCCGATGGTGTGGTACGTGCCGCCCTTGTCGCCTATCCAGTCAGTGGCGGACGCAGGCGGCCTGCCCCGTACCGATTCGGTTCTCCCGGCGGTGGAAAGCCTGCGCATTCCGGTGCAATACCTGGCGAATATGCTCAGCGCCGGCGACCCGGCACCGGTGCTGCGCGCGTTAAAACGCATGATGGCGATGCGTCACTATATGCGGTCGCAAACCGTTGAAGGCGTGACGGATACCCGCGCCATTGACGAAGTCGGCCTTAGCGAAGCCCAGGTGCAGGAGATGTATCGCTATCTGGCTATCGCCAATTATGAAGACCGTTTTGTGATCCCTACCAGCCACCGGGAAATGGCGCGGGATGCCTTCCCGGAACGCAACGGTTGCGGATTCACGTTCGGCGATGGCTGCCGGGGATCGGATACCAAATTCAATCTGTTTAACAGTAGCCGCATCGACGCAATTAACATCAGCGAGATCAGCGACAAAGCGGAGGGCGAATAATGCAAAGCCTGAAACTTATCGCCCTGTTGATGGAGTACCCAAACGAGGAGTTATGGGAAGCGTCAGAGGAGTTACTGGACGCGGTGGCGCAGGATGCGCCACAGGTCATGGCCTTCGCTGCGCCGTTTATTTCCGCGCCGCTTATTGATAAACAGGCGGAGTGGTGCGAACTGTTCGACCGGGGCCGCGCCACCTCGTTACTGTTGTTCGAGCATGTGCACGCCGAATCGCGGGATCGCGGTCAGGCGATGGTGGATTTAATGGCGCAGTACGAGAAAGCGGGTCTGGAGCTGGATAGCCGCGAACTGCCCGACTGGCTGCCGCTCTATCTGGAATACCTCAGCATTCTGCCGCCCCAGGAGGCGCTGGCGGGATTAAACGACGTCGCGCCGATCCTGGCGCTGCTCGGCGGGCGGCTTAAACAGCGCCAGTCTCCCTACAGCCTCTTATTTGATGCGCTGCTGACTATCGCCGGTAGCCCCTATCGCAGCGAAAGCGTCGCCCCCCAGGTGAAAGCCGAGGCGCGTGACGATACGCCTGCGGCACTGGATGCCATTTGGGAAGAGGAACAGGTGAAGTTTATAGACGACCAGGGTTGCAGTACGGACGCCTCGGTTCAACAGCAGCATCAGCGGCGATTCAGTGACAACGTCACGCCTCAGTATCTGGATATCAGTGCCGGAGGTCCTAAATGATTAACTATCTGAACTTCTTCTTTTATGACATCTACCCGTACCTGTGCGGCACCGTGTTTATTATTGGCAGTTGGCTGCGCTATGACTACGGGCAATACACCTGGCGCGCTGGCTCCAGCCAGATGCTGGATAAAAAAGGCATGACGCTTGCCTCAAACCTGTTTCATATCGGGATCATCGGAATTTTCTTTGGCCATTTATTTGGCATGCTCACCCCCCACTGGGCTTACGCCTGGTTTTTACCGATGGCGACCAAGCAATTGATGGCGATGTGGCTGGGGGGCATTTGCGGCGTCCTGACGCTGGTGGGCGGTTTGATGCTGCTGTACCGGCGACTGACTAACACCCGCGTGCGGGCAAGCTCCAGTACCGCTGATATTTTGATCCTGGCGCTGTTAATGATCCAGTGCGCGCTCGGGCTTTTGACGATCCCCTTCTCAGCGCAATTCATGGATGGCAGCGAGATGCTGAAGCTCGTGGACTGGGCGCAAGCGGTGGTGACATTCCGGGGCGGCGCGGCGACCTATCTTGATGGTGTGGCGTTTGTTTATCGCGTCCATCTGGTGCTGGGCATGACGCTGTTTTTGTTGTTCCCGTTTACCCGGCTGGTGCATATGTGGAGCGCGCCGGTAGAGTACTTCACCCGGCGCTACCAGATTGTAAAATCACGCCGCTAAAGCGGCTCAGCGGCTGCGTTTAGCGTGACGTTCCCAGTTATCCAGCCGCTGGGCATCGGATTTTTTCAGTGCCACATAGCAGGCTCCGCTGCCGCCATGATGGGGCAGCGCGACGCTGAAGGCCTGAACGTCATCAAACTCGGCTAACCAGCGCGCCAGATAGCTGCGCACAATATTGGCGTGCGCGTTATCTTCGCGCCCTTTACCGTGGACGATAAGTACGTTGCGAAGCCCCTGCTGACGGGCCAGATGCATAAAGGCAAACAGCCGTTGCCTGCATTGTTCAATCGGTAAGCGCAGTAAATTCAGCGTCGCCTGCTGCGGGTATTTGCCCTGCCGCAGTTTATCAAGCACCCCGATCTGCACCCCTTCACGCTTAAACTCAAGCGGGGTATCCAGCGGGACAATATCGAGATAACCGGTCGTTAAAAAGTTATCTAATTGCAGGATGTCAACGGGTGCGACCACGCGCGAGGATTTGGGTTTTTGCCACGTGGTACAGGCGGCGTTTTTCAGCGGTTTTACCTCATCCATGGCCTCAAGAAAAAGTGATTTGTCGTCAGGTTTCATCAGTGGCCCTCCGGATGGGTAGCAGGAGAAACACTATAGCTGTCCTTATGACCCGCCTCAAGCCACCCCCGGCATTTTCTGATATTTAAAAATAGCGAATATTAATTTTTATTAAGAATTCGTTTAGTTCCGGTCATAATTGTATTGCGAAATAGTGACTTGACGGTTTTATGTGGCTAATAAAACAGCGTGTTTAAGCCTTTTTATCGCTTCGTTGTTATTTTTGTGAAATTTATCACCTAAATTAATTATTAATTTTTGTGATTAATTGCTATACCTTACATATCCTGCAACACAGGAAAAAGTGTAGGAAATAAGCCCCGGATGCACTGCTGTGTACTGTAGAGCCTGTTCGATGTCGGCAGGCTCTTTTTTTTATTTTAAAATTATGTTCACACCTCTCGCCTATTTTTTTGTAAACAATGTTTATGGCTATCTCGTTGTTTTAAAAGCGCAGTTTATTCACATTTAGAGGTATGTCGAATATTGGAAATTTGTGCTAGCGTGGCTGCTAACACAATTTCATTATGCTTGCGAGAATATATCGGTGCTAACTCTTCTTGAGGATAAAATTGAAACGCCCCTCGGCCCTCTTTGGATTATCTGTGATGAGCAATTTCAGTTGCGTGCAGTGGAATGGGAAGAACACAGCAACAGAATGATAGAACTGCTAAATATTCATTATCGTGCTAACGGATATATACGCGTTCACAGTAATAACCCAGGGGGATTATGTACCCTCATGCAGGATTATTTTGATGGCAATCTTTCGGTGATTGATACGCTTCCCACTGCCACGGCAGGTACGGCCTTTCAACGTGAAGTCTGGTCTGCGCTTCGCGCTATCCCTTGTGGGCAAATCACGTCTTATGGCCAACTCGCCGCACAGCTTGGACGCCCGGGCGCGGCCCGCGCGGTGGGTGCGGCAAATGGTGCCAATCCTGTCAGTATTGTCGTGCCCTGCCATCGCGTGATTGGCAGTAGCGGTGCATTAACCGGTTATGCAGGTGGAGTAACCCGAAAGGAGTGGTTGCTACGCCATGAAGGGTATTTTTTACTTTAGCTTAATTGTCTTTTTGGAAGTTTTTATATCGGGACTAATCAAGGGGATAGCAAAAAAGTGCTACTTTTTTCATGTGAATGTGATCGGTTTGCTGTTCCGGTCGATTTACCTGCTCAATAAAAAGATGTTAAAATTGACCAATATCAATTAAAGCTTGAGCAGACCTATGATCCCGGAAAAGCGAATTATTCGACGCATTCAGTCTGGCGGTTGTGCTATCCATTGTCAGGATTGCAGTATCAGTCAGCTGTGCATCCCTTTTACCCTCAATGAACACGAGCTCGATCAGCTTGATAATATCATCGAGCGTAAAAAACCAATTCAAAAGGGGCAGACGCTGTTCAAAGCGGGTGATGAATTGAAATCGCTGTACGCGATCCGCTCCGGCACCATCAAAAGCTATACCATTACTGAACAAGGCGATGAGCAAATCACCGGCTTCCATCTGGCTGGCGACTTAGTGGGCTTTGATGCGATTGGCTCCGGCCATCACCCGAGCTTTGCGCAGGCGCTTGAAACCTCGATGGTTTGTGAAATCCCGTTCGAAACGCTGGATGACCTGTCCGGCAAAATGCCAAATCTGCGCCAGCAGATGATGCGTTTGATGAGCGGTGAAATCAAAGGCGACCAGGATATGATCCTGCTACTGTCCAAGAAAAATGCCGAAGAGCGTCTGGCTGCGTTTATTTACAACCTGTCGCGCCGGTTTGCGCAGCGTGGTTTCTCACCCCGTGAGTTCCGCCTGACCATGACCCGTGGCGACATCGGCAACTACCTCGGCCTGACCGTGGAAACCATCAGCCGTCTGTTAGGCCGTTTCCAGAAAAGCGGTATGCTGGCGGTGAAAGGCAAATATATCACTATCGAAAACAGTGATACGCTGGCGCAGCTGGCAGGCCATTCCCGCAACGTCGCCTGACGCTTCTCTCTCTACGCCGGTTCGTTAAATTTTTTTAATTTATTGATCCGGCGTTTGCTTCCCCTCTGTTTCATTCATTCTCTATGGGTTAATCTTACTTTACAGACTGTGGTTTGCAGTTGTAAGGAGACCCTGTATGGCAAATTATCAAAACATGCTGGTGGTTATTGACCCAGGCCAGGACGATCAGCCCGCGCTTCGACGTGCGGTGTATTTGCATCAACGTATTGGCGGCAAAATAAAAGCTTTTCTGCCGATTTATGATTTCTCCTATGAGATGACTACCCTGCTCTCCCCCGATGAGCGCACCGCCATGCGCCAGGGCGTTATCAGCCAGCGCAGCGCATGGATCCGTGAGCAGGCACAGCATTATATCGATTCCGGCATTCCCATTGATATTAAAGTGGTCTGGCATAACCGCCCCTTTGAAGCCATCATTCAGGAAGTGCGCAGCGCCCGGCATGACCTGGTGCTGAAAATGACCCACCAGCACGATAAACTCGAATCCGTAATTTTCACCCCGACCGACTGGCACTTGCTGCGTAAATGCCCCTGCCCGGTATGGATGGTGAAAGACCAGCCGTGGCCGGAAGGCGGGAAAGCGCTGGTGGCCGTGAATCTTGCCAGCGAAGAGATTTATCATAATGCGCTAAACGATAAACTGGTGCGTGAAACGTTGAAGTTGGCAGAACAAGTCAACCATACCGAAGTGCATCTGGTGGGTGCATTTCCGGCAACGCCAATTAATATCGCCATCGAACTGCCCGACTTTGACCCCAGCGTTTATAACGATGCCATCCGCGGTCAGCATTTGATTGCCATGAAAGCGTTACGTCAGAAATACGGTATCGACGAGAAAATGACCCACGTCGGTAAAGGCCTGCCGGAAGAAGTTATCCCCGATCTGGCCGAACATCTCCAGGCCGGTATTGTGGTGCTGGGTACGGTTGGCCGCACCGGCCTTTCCGCCGCTTTCCTCGGCAATACTGCCGAGCAGGTTATCGATCATCTACGCTGCGATTTGCTTGCGATAAAACCGGATGATTTCCAGACCCCGGTAGAAATGGATGACGACGAAGACGATTAAGGTCTTCAACGGCTTAACAGCACGCCCCTGGCGTGCTTTTTTTTGCGACATTTTTAATCACACCCCAAATAGACACCCCGGAATGTCTGGAGTAAGATCGTATTTCTCATTGAAAAGGAGTTTGCTGACTAATGTCGCCGACAATTTATGACATTGCGCGGATTGCTAACGTTTCAAAATCGACGGTTTCACGAGTTCTTAATAATCAAACTAATATTTCTGATGAAGCCCGTGAGCGTGTTTTAAAAGCGATAGAAGAATTAGACTATCAGCCAAATAAGCTGGCGCGGGCTTTGACCTCATCGGGTTTCGACGCCATTATGGTTATTTCTAGCCGTTCGACCAAAACCACCTCCGGCAATCCTTTCTTTTCAGATGTACTGCACGCCATTACGGCAAAGGCGGAAAGTGAAGGGTTTGATGTAATATTACAAACATCAAAAAACAGTGAAGAAGATCTGCAAAAATGCCTGAGTAAAATAAAACAGAAAATGATCAAGGGCATTATTATGCTGAGCTCGCCGGTGAATGAACACTTTTTTGTGGAGCTTGATAAATATAATATCCCTGTTGTGGTCATTGGCCGATTAAAAGGTCAGTACCAGCATATCTTTTCAGTGGACACCGATAATTTTAATGACAGCATTACCCTCACCCAAACATTGATAGACAAAGGGTTTACCCGTATCGCCTGTTTACATGCGCCGCTTGATTATCATGTTTCGCGGGATCGTCTTGAGGGATTCACCACCGCGCTTGAACGCAACGGTCTCGCGCTCGATCCTTCACTCGTGATGGATGGGGGTTATACCCAACACAGCGCGCTCGCGGCAGCGGAAATCCTTCTTACCCAAACCCCTCTGCCGGAGGCGATTTTTGCCACCGACAGTTTGAAACTCATGAGCCTTTATCGCGTGGCGGCGCGACTGAATATTGCTATCCCGCAGTCGCTTGCCGTTATCGGTTACAGCGATGCCGTATTATCCTTTATGCTGACGCCACCTCCGAGCGGTATTGAAGTACCCATTAAAGCGTTGGGCGATACCAGCAGCGCCCTGCTTTTTGAGCGCATCGCCCGCCAACCGACGCCCCAAAGTATCTTGATCGCCACCGAAAATGTTATTACCGGTTCGTTGCCATAAATAGTAAGGCGCAGGACATACACCCTGCGCCTGTCGGCAAGTCTTTGTAAACGCATCCATCAGAATGCGTAATTGATGCCGATTCCCGCGTAATGGAATATGTCATGGGTACCATATTCTTTATGGGTTTCCCATTCGTACGCATATTCCAGCGTCATGGATAAACCATTAGTGAAATCATGCGCAAACAGTAACCCAAGACGGTTATAATCTTCGTCTTCGGCGTCAGCGCCGTCTTCCTGGTAATCCCAGTTAGACCAGCGATCGATGGTTAACCGGGTATAGGGCGTCAGCGTGTTATTTCCAAGCGTCACCGGCAGATAAATACGCGCTTCATTGGTTGAAAACTCACCGTGCTTACGGCCATTACTGGTGTTGTAGCCGCGTTCCAGATAGTAATGCACCTGTAATGAAACCGTGTCGTTAAACTGATAGGTTATACCGTTTTCAGTCTCAGCGCGGCTGTCGGAATAGCCAGTTTGACGAAGATCGTTGGTAAAGCGATACATCGCAAACCAGCCTTCTAAGGCGAGTTGCGGTGTAACATGTACGTTCCAGTCCGGTTGGATCTTATACCGTTGCGTATTGGCGGTTCCCGCTGGGGATCCATCTTCATTTTCAAAATGGTACCCCATATTCCTGACGCCACCGGTTAACCCAAACGTGTAACGATCATTATCAACGAGCTGATAGCGAATATTGATTTCCGGTCGATTAAAATAGGTACTGCGACTCATTGCGCTGTAATTCACCGCCCCTTCCTGATACATGGCAAGGCTAATTGTCCAGGGGCCGTACATCGCATTAAAATAAACAGAGGGTTCTGATAATCCATCTTCGTCTTCCGCCTGCCCCTCCACGTTTTCAATTTCATACATCGCACCAATACTGTATGTCCAGTGCGTTTCCTTTGGCTCCTGCGCATTTGCCGCAATCGCGACGGAAAAAGGCAACAGGAAAAGCGTCCTTATTATGGCAGTCATATTTCGTTCCTTCTTTTTGAGGTATTGCAGAGGTCATCACAAGGCAAGCCCGCGCCTGCCTTAGTGGTATTACTTAATCGCTTGCTCCGTTTCGCTATTAAAGAAATGAGATTTGGTCATATCAAAATGAATAGGCTGCGTTTGCCCTGCCCTATAATTTGCGTCAGCGCTCGCCCGCACAACCAATTCATGCCCACCCACCGTGGTATAAAGCATAAATTCTGCGCCGGTTAATTCCGCGACGCTGATATGGGCATCGGCGCTATTATGGGGTTGCGCGACGGTTGAAATATCTTCAGGGCGGATCCCAAGGGTCACGGGCTTTCTGAGATACCCTTGCTCAATCAGGGCGTCTCGTTTTTCTTGCGGAACGGCAAGCTTTAGCGTTTCCGTCACAAAATGGCTGCCGTCAAACGCGCCGCGCACAAAGTTCATCGCAGGGGACCCAATGAAACCTGCGACAAACATATTAGCCGGGGCGTTATAAACGGTCTTCGGCGCGCCCACCTGTTGGATAATGCCATCTTTTAAAATGACAGTCCGGGTCGCCATCGTCATGGCTTCCGTCTGATCGTGGGTGACATAAATCATGGTGGTATTGAGCTTCTGATGCAGTTTGCTTATCTCGGCACGCATCTGCACGCGCAGTTTGGCATCAAGGTTCGAGAGCGGCTCATCCATCAAAAATACCCCCGCTTCGCGAACTATCGCGCGCCCCAACGCCACACGTTGCCGCTGCCCGCCAGATAACGCCCCGGGCTTGCGCTTAAGGTACTCTTTCAGACCCAGAACTTGCGCCGCCCAGTTGACGCGTTCGGCGATGGTCTTTGCAGCGACTTTCTGCATTTTCAGGCCAAACGCCATATTGTCGTACACGCTCATATGGGGATAGAGCGCGTAGTTTTGAAACACCATGGCAATATCGCGAGATTTTGCCGGAACGTCATTCATCCGCACGCCGCCGATATAAAGCTCGCCATGGGTAATCTCTTCGAGGCCTGCAATCATGCGAAGCGTCGTGGATTTACCGCAGCCAGACGGCCCGACAAACACGATGAATTCTTTGTCGGCGATTTCGAGCGAGAAATCTTTCACGACGTGGACGTTATTGTCATAAATCTTTTGCAGATGCTGTAACGATAGTTGTGCCATAAGGATCCCTTAGCGACGAAAGCCTGTCGCCTTTTCTGTGTGTTCCATAAGCCCGGCAATCCGCCGCCAGGTCAATTCTTGGGTGCTGTTAAGCCGTAAATCCGCCTCCCGAAGCGTTGAACCAATGCCAATCGATAGCATCCCACTGGCGTTGATGGCATCTATCCCGGCCTGGGCATCTTCTACACCAACACAGGCTTGCGGTTTAACGCCAAGACCTCGACATGCGGCCAGAAAAATTTCTGGGTGGGGTTTGGAATGGGTAATGCGACTGGCATCGGCGCAGTAGTCAAAAATGGCTGTAAGCCCGAGCGCCTGCAAAATGCGCGGAGCATTTAAAGAAGCCGAGGCAAGCCCGATTTTTATCTGCTGCGTTTTGAGTTCAGTCAGTAACGGTGCTATCCCCGGCAACAGGGATTGCGGTCCGAGGGAGCCCAGTAGTTCGACATAGCGCGCGTTTTTACGTCCGGCAAGTGCTGCTTTTTGCGCCTCGTTGAATGTATTCGCCTTGCCGCCCAGGCGCAAAATTCGCTCAAGCGACGCCATACGGCTAATCCCTTTCAACGATTCATTGACCTCCTCGTCAATGTGAATTCCTGTCTCTGCGGCAACCGTTCGCCATGCCTGAAAATGTAAATGCGCGGTGTCGGTAATCACGCCGTCTAAATCGAATATCACTGCCTGTAACATCATGCCTTCCCGGGAGCGGTCCCATCCTGAGTTAAATAAAATCCTGATACGCAAAGCGACCCTGTCCGGTGAGTGATACCGCCTTGTCGAACAATCTGAACGTTAACGGCGCTGAAGCGGTCATTTCGAGATGCGTGCGCGTTAATGCGATAGTGAGCCGGATCCCCTTATAGCAAAGCGGAAAGCGCAGCGTACGCCACCCTTCAGGTAGACGTGGCGCAATACAAAGCTCGTCGGTAACGCTAATACCAGCAAAGCCTTCAATCACACCAAGCCAGATGGCGCCCGTTGCCGCGGCGTGCAGGCCTTCATCACTACTGTGCGGCTCGTCGCCCAGATCAATCTGGCATCCCTCACGCCAGAAGCGATACGCCATGTCTGCGAGGTTGCAGCGAGCCGCCACAATCCCGTGAACCGTTTTACTGAGCGATGAGTCATGTATGGTGCGGGGCAGATACCACTTCAGGCTGCTTTTCTGAACCGCCTCGCTGAAAAGCCAGGGCTGGAGATAGAAAAGCATCACCGCATCCGCTTGCTTAAGCACCTGCATCTCGTTAACTTCGGCGCGGGAATAATCAAGCAGAATGGTTTGCTTACCCGGCTCAGCCTGATAACGCCGCAGATCAATAAACGGCTTACTGAAAAAACTGTCATCCTGGGGCAATACGCCGTTAGGGTCTGGCTCGGGAAGCCTGAGGCGGGCAATAAAACGCGCGGCGCGAGCCGTAAAGTCCGCGCTAAAAAGCGACCGGGGGCAATACTTCAGCGCACCGGCCACGTTGTATAACGCCATATAATTGGTAAAGGCATTGTTATTGACGTGCTCGGTGTACTCATCTGGCCCTATCACATCGTGAATGTCGAGATGATCGCCGACCTCAGTAGTGCGACTCAGCCAGAAGCACGCCGTTTGATAAAGCAGTTCCCCCCCTTCACCTTGTAAGAACGCGTCATCGGCGGTGATATGCACATAGCGCAATACCGCCCAGGCAATATCGGCGACCAGATGATGCTCAGCCAGCGCTGACGCAACGCGCTGTCGCTCCCCGGTACGAATATTGATGGCCGCGAATTCTGGCGTCTCTTCTTCTCCCGTACGCGCGCTTTCCCAGGGAAACAACGCGCCCTCATAGCCACAGCGCCGTGCTTTTTCAAGCGCCCCCGGCAAGGTATGCCAGCGATAACGCAGCAGCCTGCGCGCCACCTCAGGTTGGGTGTAAACGTAAAACGGCAGCAGGAAAATTTCCGTATCCCAAAATATATGCCCCTTATACCCTTCGCCGGTTAGCCCTTTAGCGGCAATACTGGCACGCTCGTCATGAAACGGCGTCATGGCGTGCAAGTGATATAAGGCGAAGTCGAGCGCGCGCTGATCCTGGATGTCGTCGCAATCAAGCGTCACGCGACATTGCGCCCACCACTGAGCCAGCGCCTTACAAGACGCCGCGAGCAAGGCGTCATAACCCGCAGCCACGGCGGCTTTTAGCGCATTGAGGGTTGTTTGCTCAATATTTGCGGGCGTTTCATCAGGATGCCCTTCTATCCAGCAAATTTTCTCAACGATAAGGGTTTCGCCCAACGCTACCTTGCTCACGGCGTGTTGTACTAACTTGCGATTAACGGCGCGTACACGATGAACGGCATTTGTCAGGGCGCAATGGCAGCCGATCGCGACCTTCACCTCACTCTCCTGCACGCCATAGACGCCCTGCAGGAACCGCTCGTCGTACACCCGTAACGAGACTTCATCCAGATGCTGACGTCCGCTGTTAGTCTGAGTGGCATCGATACCGGTAGAAAGGCTAATGTGCGCGTCGTAATCAAGCGGGGTGATGGCTAATCGCATCGCGAACAGCGGCTTTTGCGCAGCGGAAAGAAAACGACGGCTTTCAATGCGATAGCGCCGCCCATTAGGCGCACGCCACACCACGTCACGTACCACTTCACCACTGGAAAAGGCCAGTTCGCGTCGCCACGTCATCATGTCGCCAGACAACAGGGTAAAGAGGACGCCATCAAGTTCAATGTGCATTCCCACTACGTCAGGGAGATTAATTAACTCGGTCACGTCCCGCTTGCCAGCGCGATGATACAGGCCGGCAAGATACATCCCGCGGGTTTGCAAACTGTAGCTCTCCTCATGGGTGGCGCGAATGCCAAGATAGCCGTTGCCGAGCGCCATGAGGGTGGCGTATTTATCAAGAGTTTGCGGATTGAAAGACGGCTCGTTCAGCGTTGTTATCGGTTTCATAAGGCGACGGTTACTCCCTGCTCTGCCGCGTCATAAATCGCCTGAACCAGACGTTGAATTTCATAACCCTGCTCCGCCTCGGCTAACGCGACGGGGCTGCCTTTGACATGATCAATGAACGCCGCCATTGAACGGGCATGGCGTAAATCATCTGCGGTTTCGCGCTGCATAAGGGTGACCAGTTGACCCGCATCATCCTGATAGATATGGGCCGGGAACATTGTCGCCCCGGCTTTATCGCCGCAGAATTGCACGTTCATGATGGACTGTTCAGGAATATTGAGGGCAAAGGAAGTTTCCAGTCGCAGGATCCCGCCGTTGTGAAATTCAAGGGTGGCGAATAAGGCGTCTTCCACGCTGTAACTGGCCGGATCCCAGGTGCCGAACTGACCGTTGCTTTTGGTGGTGCCAAGTTTTTGAAAACTGTGGGCAGAGACGCATTTCACCGCCGGAAACCCCAGCACGAACAGGGCGGCATCGAGCATATGGATGCCGATATCGATCAGCGGCCCGCCGCCCTGCAACGTTTTATTGGTAAATACGCCCCACCCCGGCACCCCGCAGCGACGCAAAGCCCGGGCGGTGGTGACATAGACTTCGCCTAACGTACCCGCCGCCACCTGCTCACGCAGCAATTGCACATCCAGCGCAAAGCGATGGTGAAAATCATAGGCCAGCACTTTTTTCGCTTTACGCGCCGCGAGGCGCATCTCGTTCGCTTCTGCGGGCGACATCGCCGGCGGCTTTTCACACATCACATGACAGCCCGCCGCCAGGGCGGTCAGTACATGTTGATGGTGAAACCGGTTGGGCGAGCAGACGCTCACCACATCCGGACGTAGCGTCGACAGCATGGTGTCAACATCATCAAACGCCTCACAGCCATATTTGGTGGCCAATAGCTGCGCCTGCTCGGGACGGTTATCGCAGATACCCACCAGGTGGGTATCTGAACACGTGTGATAAAACGAGGCGTGAACCCGTTCGGCAATATTCCCGGCGCCGATAATGGCCACGCGCAACCTGGTGTCGCTACCGCTCATAGTGCTCCGCCCTCAGCAAAGACGTAAGAAAGCGAGTGACTGGCGATAAGCGGCGGCAGGGTCGTCGGCGCGGACGCGGCACTCATAGACCACCCACCCGTTGTAATCATTGGCGCGCAGCGTATCAAAGTGCTTTTTGAAATCGATGCAGCCGCTACCGGGCTGGTAGCGATGATTATCCGCGAGGTGTACATGCCCGAGCAGGTCGCGCTGTGCGTGCAGCGCTTCGCTCAGATCATCTTCTTCGATATTCATATGATAGAAGTCGCCGATAATCCGCACATGACGATAACCGCCCTCGTCGATATAACGACGCGCCTCGGCAAGGGTATTGATCATGTGATCCTGATAGCGATTGAGCGGCTCAAGGAAAATTGTCGTGCCTGTGCGGCGCGCCTCGACATCCAGCAGACGCAATGAGTCGCTCACGGCTTTACGATCGCCCGCTACACTTCGCGGCGACACCATTGGCGGCAGGCGGTAGGTAAACATGCCCCAGGCGGCTGGCACCACAATGCCCTTTCCGCCCACTTGCGCTAACGCGTCGAGAATGCGGGTGATTTGCGCAATGCCATTCAAACGGCGCTCTTCGATAAAATCACCGATCCAGCCCTCATAGCCGCCGCAGGCGGTGACGACAGGCAACCCGGTTTCTTCAATGGCGGCTTTTACCTCTGCCAGGTTTTCAACAAGCAGTTTGCCGTCTATTTCAAAACCATCGAAACCCATTTGTTTGATGTAGCGAAATTTTTCGCGAATATCCTGAGGAAAAAATGCCTGATTCTGTGTTGCGATTTTCATTTCTTACGTCCTTGTATTAAAACGTTACGCCCATTTTGATGCTCAGCTCAGGCTGGCGGTCGACATACTTCATATAGCCTTCGGCACTGTCTGCGAAGGTCACAATCGGCTCAATAAGATCTTCACAGTTGAGGTACCCGTTCATCAGTAATTCCCAACAGGTTTCTTCGATGCGTTTGCGACACCAGCGCGGATAATCCGGGTTGGGTTCGCTTGAAGCGCGGGAAAAAACAATTTTGGCGTTATTGAAATGCGCCTCGCGGCCAAGGTTGAATCCGGCCTGGAAGGGTTTTGCAAAAGCGATATAAGAGATGATGCCGCCATAAGCCAGGCCACGAAGCGCGCTTTGCAACGCATCGGCATAGCCGCTCGATTCGATAATGCTGTCCGCGCCCTGCTTGCCCGTTAGTCGCTTAATTTCAAGGCCGACATCGCACTCGAGCGGATTGAGGCAGACGTCTGCGCCGTGGCGGCGAGCGATATCGCAGCGATGGGCGATGGGGTCGATACCGATAACAATCGACGCGCCCGCTTTTTTAGCCAGTTGCACGGCGATTTGCCCGACCGCTCCCAGACCTACCACCACCACATAGTCGCCGACTCGTACTTTGGCATCCCGCACCCCGCTCATGGCGAATTGCGCCGGGTCGTAGCAAATCGCGTTTTTCCAACTGGCCCCTTGCGGCATTTTGCGAAGCTTATAGTTATTCACGCCATTGACGATCACTGTGTTCTGCAACGGTCCATACGTGCACACGCTTTCACCCAGGGCGTATTCGGTGACGTTCTTACCCACTTCAATGATGTCGCCGACCACCATATTGCCGAGCTGAAAACGACCAAATTCAATACCGCGCGGCGCGTTGTCATCACGCGGCATGAACATTTGCCACTGCGGATTAAAATCCTCGTCAATAAACGGGCTGGCCGCACGGAAATCAACCACCTCCGTCCCGTGTTTCGGCGCGCCGAATACCACCTTAATTTTCACTTCATTGTCTGCAACGGCGCGGTCTTCATAATCGACCAGTGCCGCCACGCGGGGTGCTGCTGCAATAAGCTTTTTCATACTATGTCCTTTATGTTGTGATGCGGTTAGCCTTTAACGCCGCCCGCCGTTAATCCACTTTTGATAAATCGTTCAGAAAGTGCGTACATCGCGACCACCGGTAACGCGGTGACAAGTGAGGCCGCCATCATGCGTCCCCAGATATAGTCGGGTGTGCTAAAGAGCGCGTTCAGCCCAACGGGAAGCGTGAAATTGCTGGCGCTGGAGAGGAAAATCGATGCGAACAAAAAGTCATTCCAGGCCACCATAAAGCAGTAAACAAAGACTGAAATGAGGCCAGAAATCGCCAACGGTACGGTGATGTAAAAGATGATCTGCAACCTGTTAAGGCCATCCATCATCGCCGCTTCTTCAATTTCATCAGGCAGCGTGTCGAAATAGCTTTTCAACATGAAGACCGCCGTCGGTAAGGTCTGGGTGACCATGGTGATAATCAGCGCGATTTCCGTGTCATAGATGCCAAGCGCGGTAATGATCTTGAACAACGGCACCACCAGCAAAATGCCGGAGAACATATACACGGTGTAAAAGCTGGCATTGACTGCCATCCGGCCTTTAAAGCGAAGTTTGGATAAGGCGTACGCCCCCAGAATGCCAATCACCACTGCAAGCCCGGAAGACGCCAACGACACCACCAGACTGTTGCGAAAATAGGTGACGAAAGGAAAAATGGTCGGGTTGAAAATGTCGAGATAGTGTTGTGCCGTCCAGTGCTGGGGTAACAGCGTAGGATGCAGCGATATCGCTTCTTTCGTGCTTTTAAACGATGTCATCAGCATGACAAAAAAGGGAAATAACGTGATCCCGAGAAACCCGATAAGCCCGAGATAAAAGCCGACGCGCGGCGCAAGGCGTTTATTTGTTGCCATGGAGATTCACCCGTTTCCTGGAAAGTAAAATGACGGCAAAGACCAGCGCAAACAGCACCACGGAAATGGCTGAGGCCTTACCCAAGTCGTTAAACGCGAAAGCGGTTTTGTAGAGATAGACGCCGAGGATGTCGACTTTGGTGGTAAGCAGCCAGACGTCAGCGAACATGTAAAACATCCAGATAGTGCGCAGGGTAATGACGGTTGCCAGTACCGGCATAATTGCGGGCAACGTAACGATACGAAATCGCTGCCAGGCATTTGCACCATCCATTTCAGCCGCTTCGTAAAGCGATTTATCGATGGTTTGTAAAATCGCCAGAAACGATATAAAGGCGTAGGGGAAGTAACGCCAGATGGCGAAAAGCACCACCAACACAAAGCTACTGGCCGGGTTGTCGAACCACAGCGGGGCCTGGTCATACAAGTGCAATATGTCCACCCCGAGGTAGTTCACCAACCCGTAGCCGTTGTTGAACATATATTTCCACGCGAAGACCAGCGAGATTGAGGGCGTCACATACGAGAGGATCACCAGAGAGCGCGCAGTTTTACGAAAGCGGAATTCACGGTTAAAGAACAGCGCGACCGCAAGCCCGAGGCCTGTACTTCCCAATACCACCAGCGCGGTGTACCAGAACGTGGTCCACAGTGCATGCCAGAAACCCGCATCACTGAGTATGGCGATGTAATTAGTCAGGCCGACAAAATGCGCGGCAATGCGCGGATTAAGCGGCAAGCGCAGAAAACTAATTTCTACGTTCGAGAGCATCGGCCAGGCGACCAGCCCACCCAGAAGTACCAGGCTCGGGGCAAGTAACATCAGGGCAAATGGCATATCTGAACGCGTTGAAAAAACTTTCATAACTACCCTTCCTGCGTTGAGATTACTGCGCGGCAAGCTGTGCGATTCGCGCCTGGCTCTGGCTGAGTGTCGCGTTCACCGCTTTGTTGCCGACGGTTACGTTATTCACCATGGCGTTCAGCGCACCCGATCCGGTGATGTCTCCCATGCGGGTGAAGTTTTTATCCCCTACCGATCCGAAAACTTTCACGTTAGGAAACTGGGCGATAAGTTGCGCTGGCAGGTCGCCAAAGGCTTTGATAACCGGGTTGTCTTTATAAGAAGGGGTATCGGAAACTGCGCGAATGACGGGCAAGGCGGCTCCCGGCGACATCAACACCCAATCTGCGGCGTTTTGCGCTTGTTCCATAAACACCACAAAACGCTTCGCCGCGTCGGTTTCGGCGTCATTCTGACCGGCGGTAAGCGTAAGCGAGGTGATCATGCCGTAGACCGCAGGAGTCTTCTCATTTGGTACGACGAATCCAAGGTCCTGAGGGTCTCCTTCGCTATACACGGCAGGCAAAATATAAGTGGAGTAAATCGCCATCGGGGCGGCGCCATTCATAAAAGCGTCTTTGATTTCCATCACATCGTTGGAGCCGGGCATCGTGTCTTTGGCAAGCGTTTGATAGAACGTCAATGCCTGCGCCATTTCCGGCGTATCTATCGTGACCGCGCCACTGGCATTGAAAACATTGGCGCCATTAGAAAGCGCGAACTGTGAAAACGCCTGTTCTGTCATTACGCTTTCTGCTGTTGGCAGCGCGATGCCATATTTTTTATGTATCGGGTCAGCTAACGCATCGGCGGCAGTCAGTAGCGACTGCCAGTTATGCGGAGGCTGGAGGCCTGCGTTTGCCAGAACCGATTTTTTGTACCAAATGCCCTGGATCCACGCGCTGATGGGTACGCCGGTCCAGGCCTGCGCGTCTTCTGTTCGCACAATGCGTAATACGCCGTCATGGAAGGCGTGTTCGCCAAGCGTCGCAATGACATCTTCAATGGCTTTGCGATCGAGCAGTTGCTCTTTATCCATCACCTTGGCGTAGTCATGGCTTATTTCAATCACCTCGGGTAATGCCCCCGAGCGCGCAAGCGTGGTCACTTTGGTGTTATAAGCATCTTCCTCAACCGGAACTTGTTTAACCGTAATGCCCGGGTTTTCTTGCTCAAAACGGGCAATCAATTTACCAATAATGGCCTGACGCTCTTGTTCCACTGACGAGTGCATAAACTCAATATTTACGGTTTTGTTTTTATCATCCTTACAACCTGTCATCAGGGCGCAGGCAACCAGTGCTGATAACAGCACGACTTTATTTTTTCGCATGATGGATTCCTTTTAGTTATTGCATAACCACACTGATTGCCAGGGCCGTAATGTTATTGCCTCGCCATCAATTAATTTCTCGCTAATTAAATCCTGATAACATCCTTCGTCTAAGGATAAAGTCTGGCTGCGTTCAGTGAAATTAAATAACGCGATAATGATTTCGTCCTGCGCGTTACCTCGAATAATTTCTAATACACCGTTACATTTTTCAGTAATACAAAAATGGCTGTCGGGATGAAATGCACGATGCCGCTGACGAACCGCTATAAGATGCGTCAGCGCCTCTAAAGTACGGGCGCGCAGGCTATTAGGGGCGGCGAGAAGATTTTCGATTTCATCCTCATCATATTTTTGCCGATTGATTGCACGGTTGTAACCAAGACGTTTAACACCGTCATAATCATTACGCCCGCCAAGAACACTTTGAATATAAACCGCAGGCACACCGGGAAAGGTTAATAATAAGGCGTGAGCCAGGATAAAACGGGCAAGCCGTTCATCATCCGACCATGACGGCGGAGTTAGCGCATCCATATAGGTTGCGTTTAGCTCATAAGGGCTACGACTGCCATCAGGATTATTTTTCCAGTTAACTTTCGCCCCTTCTTTTTCCAGCGTGTCGACTAACGCGACAATCTCCGGTTCGTCGATGATCCCCCGCAACGGGTTTAACCCAATGCCATCGTGGGATGCCAGAAAGTTAAACCAGGTAGTTTTGCCGTTACCTCGCATCGGTAAGACACTGGCCCATTGTCGCAAGGTAGTTACTGACTGGGTGCGGATGGCATGCAGCACCAACGGCGGAAGCGGGAACTGATAGACCATATGCGCTTCATCATCACCTTTGCCAAAATAAGAAACATTGTCTTTATGGGGCACGTTGGTCTCGGTAATGATGAGCGTTCCAGGGGCGGCCACATCTACAATGGCGCGAAACAACTTAACCAGCTGGTGGGTGTTTTCAAGGTGAATGCAGGATGTCCCGGGGGTTTTCCACATAAAACCGACGGCATCGAGTCGAATATAATCAGCGCCCCGTTCAAGGTACTGCATAAGCACATCCACCATCGCCAACAGCACGTTGGGATTCGCAAAATTGAGGTCAACCTGATCTGGGCTAAACGTGGTCCAGATAAACTTAACCTCGCCGCTGGCAAGCGTAAACGGCGTTAACAGCGGCAACGCTCGTGGCCGCGTCACCGCCGATAAATCCGTTGCGGGATCAAGGGCTATAAAAAAATCCTGATACTCAGGGCGACCTTGTAGATAGCCCTGAAACCAATCGCTTTGCGCGGAAATATGATTACAGACAAAGTCGAACATCAATTGGCAGGATTTCTTTATTTCGGCAACATCTTTCCAGTCACCGTAGCGCGTATCAATCTGAACATAATTCTTTACTGAAAATCCGTCATCGGAAGACCATGGATAAAAAGGAAGAAAATGAACGACCGGAAATGACGCGTTGAGATGTTTTTTATAAAAGCGGTTGAATGTTTTAAGGGTTTTTTCATTCGCTCGGGAAAATTGATCGGCATAGGTAATAATTACCACATCGGATTCACGCCAACCTGAATGACGTCTCTCAATAATTCTCCCTGCCCCTTCCAGGACGCTGCACCTTAATTTATCAACATGCGACGCTGTAAATTTATCACCGTAAATACGGTGAATTATTTCAATAATTTTATCCATCTTTCATATTCCATGGTAGCGGTCCCACGGAATAAAAATCTACTCCTGCACTATATTTATGTCAATGCGAACCCCCTCACATAATTCATGATTGATTCCTTGTGAAACGTCTAAATTTATACAGTTGGCGTTTTTTATTATTTAATCGATAATTTCATTCATTAATTACATAAATGCCATTGCCATAATAATAGGTTAAAAAAATAAAACATCGGGCTTTAGTCAAAGCAGGATTTATCCACACTAATAAGGCGGTCTAAGCGTCAAATAAAAACGGCTTTGTCTGTATTGTTTTTCGTGAGTAAGCGCAGGCATTTACGCGGGGCGAATCTTGCTAAAGACACACAGGAGGTGATGGTCAGACAGACATAAAAAAACCGCTCCGGGGAGCGGTTTTACAGTGAGACTGAACGGTGATTACAGCGCTTTCAGGATAGCATCCACGCTGGCTTTGGCATCGCCAAACAGCATATGGGTGTTTTCTTTGAAGAACAGTGGGTTTTGCACCCCTGCATAGCCTGTGTTCATCGAGCGTTTAAACACAATGACGTTTTGCGCTTTCCAGACTTCAAGCACTGGCATACCTGCGATTGGGCTGCGCGGATCGTCCTGCGCTGCCGGGTTAACGGTGTCGTTAGCGCCGATAACCAGTACTGTGTCGGTGTCAGCAAAGTCGTCGTTGATTTCGTCCATTTCCAGCACGATGTCATACGGGACTTTCGCTTCCGCCAGCAGCACGTTCATGTGGCCCGGCAAACGGCCTGCTACCGGGTGAATACCAAAACGCACCTTGATACCGCGCGCGCGCAGCCTTTCGGTGATTTCCGCAACCGGATATTGCGCCTGCGCCACCGCCATGCCGTAGCCCGGGGTGATGATTACCGTTTGGGAATTTTTCAACATTTCGGCAGTGTCTTCAGCGCTGATTTCACGGTGTTCACCCGCTTCTTCCGTCTCGCCCGTAGACGAGCCATCGGTGCCAAAACCGCCTGCGATAACGCTGATAAACGAACGGTTCATCGCCTTACACATGATGTATGACAGAATGGCCCCCGACGAACCTACCAGCGCACCGGTCACAATCAGCAGGTCATTGCTGAGCATAAAGCCCGCCGCCGCCGCCGCCCAACCTGAATAGGAGTTCAGCATCGAGACCACGACCGGCATGTCTGCCCCACCGATTGACGCCACAAGGTGCCAACCGAACGCCAGAGCGATGACGGTCATCAGCAACAGCGCCAGCACTTGCAGCCCGACGCTTTCGGTGCGTACAAACACCAGAAGCAACAGGAAAGAGACCACCAGCGCCGCAAGATTGAGCTTATGGCGATTTGGCAGCATCAGCGGTTTAGACGAAATTTTGCCGCGCAGTTTGCCAAACGCCACGATGGAACCGGTAAAGGTGACTGCACCAATAAAGATGCCAAGGAACACTTCGGTCAGGTGAATATTGACCAGAATCGGCTCCATGCCCGCCTCGTGATACAGGTAGCTGTTAAAGCCTACCAGTACCGCCGCCAGCCCAACGAAGCTGTGCAGGATAGCAACCAGTTCCGGCATTTCGGTCATTTCGACTTTCTTTGCCAGATGAATACCGATCGCGCCGCCAATCACCATCGCGATGATTATCCAGACTACGTTGCCGGTCTCCGGCCCAAAGATGGTTGCCACCAACGCAATCGCCATCCCGGCGATACCAAACATATTGCCCTGACGGGACGTTTCGTGTTTGGAAAGCCCGGCCAGGCTGAAAATAAACAGAATCGCGGCAACAATGTATGCAGCTGTAACTAATCCTCCAGACATGTGTTACCCCTTAGTTTTTCCGAAACATTTTCAGCATGCGCTGAGTCACGGTGAAGCCACCGAAAATATTAATGCTGGCAATCAGAACGGCGATAAAGCTTAAGAAGCTCACCCAGCCGCCATGGCCGATTTGTAATAATGCGCCGACCACGATAATCCCCGAAATCGCATTAGTGACCGACATCAAGGGTGTATGCAGAGCATGTGAAACGTTCCAGACCACGTAGTAACCCACCACGCACGCCAGCGCAAAAACAGTAAAGTGACCGAGAAACGCTTTTGGCGCGACGTTCGCAAGCCAGCCAAACAGAATAATCGCGAGCGCCATCAGCGCATATTTACGCCACGGTGATGCAGGTGTTGCGGGCACAATCGGCGCCGTGTCCACTTTTTTAGCTGCCGCCTGTGGCTGTGCAGATACCTGAATAGGCGGCGCAGGCCAGGTGATTTCACCATCGCGAACCACGGTTACGCCACGCACCACCACATCGTCAAAATCAACGACGACGTTGCCGTCTTTCTCTTTAGTTAAAAGCTTAAGCAGGTTAACGAGGTTGGTGCCGTAAAGCTGAGATGACTGCGTCGGTAAGCGGCCTGGCAGATCGGTATAGCCGATGACTTTGACGCCGTTTGCCGTTTCGATAACCTCGTTCGCCACGGTGTATTCGCAGTTGCCGCCGTTTTGCGCCGCGAGATCGACGATAACGCTACCGGGCTGCATCGAATCGACCATTTCACGGGTAATCAACGTCGGTGCGGGTTTGCCCGGGATAAGCGCAGTGGTGACGATAATGTCGACTTCTTTCGCCTGGGCGGCGAAAAGCGCCATTTCCGCTTTAATAAACGCCTCAGACATGACTTTGGCATAGCCATCGCCACTGCCCGCCTCTTCCTTGAAATCAAGCTCAAGGAATTCCGCGCCCATGCTCTGTACCTGCTCTTTCACTTCCGGGCGGGTATCGAACGCACGCACAATCGCGCCAAGGCTATTAGCCGCGCCTATGGCCGCGAGGCCTGCAACGCCTGCGCCAATCACCATGACTTTGGCCGGCGGCACTTTACCTGCTGCGGTAATCTGCCCGGTGAAGAATCGGCCAAACTGGTGCGCCGCTTCGACAATGGCACGATAACCGGCGATATTGGCCATAGAACTTAAGGCATCTAACGCCTGCGCGCGTGAAATACGCGGCACGGAATCCATCGCCATCACCGTCACGCCACGCGCGGCAAGTTCTTCTAACAAGGTCGGATTCTGAGCAGGCCAGATAAAGCTAATGAGCGTCGTGCCTGGTTTCAGCAGAGGAATTTCCTCATCAGACGGCGCGTTAACTTTCAGGACCACATCCGAAGACCAGACCTCTTGCGTGTCCACTACCGTCGCGCCTGCCTGTACAAACGCGTCATCGTCAAAGCTTGCCAGTTTGCCTGCGTCGCGCTCAATTGCGACGGTGAAACCCAGTTTCAGCAGTTGTTCGACGGTTTTCGGCGTCGCTGCAACACGGGTTTCATTGGCCAACCGCTCTTTTGGTACACCAATACGCATAGTATTCCCTTCCATCGGTTTTTAGTGATGGTTTGCCCATTTAACTTAGGCACAGCAGCGCGTTTGACGCGTCGCCCGAACCACAGAAAAATATCTTTGTAACAAACTTTCTATAACCTACTGAAAATAACGACCGTGATCCAGATTGAATATGCAGTATTTATTGGATAATCGGTGAAACAGAAGTGAATACCGGTTCAGAGAGTCCTTTTTATCTGCATTTCCTTTCGCGAGGCCGATAATCCGCTTTGCCGCTACGACAAAACATGATTCTGCGCCGCGTTAATTTGCTTTTTTAACATCAATTTAACGCTAAAAGTCATATGCTTTATCATTTATTCCGGTCAGGCGCTTATTTTTACAACTATAACGGCAAGTTATTGCCACAAACGTTATACGCCGCACCAGATGATAAAATTGCCGCAGACAATTACGCCTTTCCAGTGCAATAATCAGTGGCTGACGGTTTTTAGCATGCAATATCAATTTTTCATTTTTGCGCAAGGCAAAGGATTAATGTTTATGAAGCTTAAGAATACCCTTCTGGTGACGACTGTGTTGTCGCTCTGCGCGTTGTCCGCTCAGGCCGCCACCGAGTTAACACCAGAACAGGCAGCCGCGCTGAAACCCTACGACCGTATCACGGTTACGGGTAGGTTTAGCGCAATTAGCGATGCGGTCAATGCCGTTTCTCGTAAAGCGGACAAGATAGGCGCTGCGTCGTTTTATGTCGTCGACACCAGCGACACCGGCAACAGCGGCAACTGGCGCGTGGTTGCTGATGTT
The DNA here is from genome assembly GCF_011077955.1 of Citrobacter freundii. Classification (GTDB taxonomy): domain Bacteria; phylum Pseudomonadota; class Gammaproteobacteria; order Enterobacterales; family Enterobacteriaceae; genus Atlantibacter. Next base: position 462,113 of record NZ_JAALBX010000002.1, on the reverse strand, counting down.
TACCATGACAACGCAGAAAAAGCTGAAGCACCTAAAAACCGTGTGATTGCAGGCGTGATGGAATTGCCCAAAGACCAGGCAATTGCGCTTGAACCTTACGACACCGTGACCGTTCAGGGTTTCTACCGCAGCCAGCCGGAAGTCAACGAAGCCATTGCTAAAGCGGCGAAAGCGAAAGGCGCCTACTCGTTCTACATCGTTCGTCAGGTTGATGCCAACCAGGGCGGCAACCAGCGCATCACCGCTTATATCTATAAGCAAGATGCCAAAAAACGCGTACTTCAAAGCCCGGATGCTATTCCTGCTGACTCCGAAGCGGGTCGCGCTGCGCTTGCAGAAGGTGGTGAAGCGGCGAAGAAAGTTGAAATCCCGGGTGTGGCTACCTCAGCGGCCCCGAGCAGCGCTGTAGGCCGTTTCTTCGAAACCCAGGCTTCTAAAGGCGGTCGTTACACTGTCACGTTGCCGGATGGCACGAAAATTGAAGAAGTGAATAAAATCACTGCCGCCCAGATGGTGCCGTTTGATAGTGTTAAGTTTACCGGCAACTACGGTAACTCGACCGAGATTTCCTATCAGGTGGCTAAACGCGCCGCCAAAAAAGGCGCTAAGTATTATCACATTACGCGCCAGTGGCAGGAACGCGGCGGTAATATCACTATCAGCGCCGACCTGTTTAAATAAGCGTTTCCGTACTACCGTTAAGGCAGCCAATGGCTGCCTTTTTTTATGCGCTAAGAATTTTTGTGTCTTATATCATTGAAAGCTGACTTCGCACTCCGTAGAATCGCGCGCCTTGGAAGATCCAACCTGGTTATGCGCTTTAGCGAGATAATTATTCTGGATCAGCCTTCTTTTCTGACAGGATTCCTATGGATAAAAAACTGGGCCTTACCGCGTTAACCGCGTTGGTGTTAAGTTCTATGCTTGGCGCGGGCGTCTTTAGCCTTCCACAAAACATGGCGCAGGTGGCAAGCCCTGCCGCGCTGTTGATTGGCTGGGCCATTACGGGCATTGGCATTATTATGCTGGCCATGGCGATGCTCTTATTGACTCGCCTTCGTCCCGATCTTGATGGCGGGATCTTTACCTACGCCCGAGCGGGTTTTGGCGAATTAATCGGTTTTTTTTCCGCCTGGGGTTATTGGTTGTGCGCGGTTATCGCCAACGTCTCCTACCTGGTGATTGTTTTCTCGGCGCTCAGTTTTTTCACCGACACCCCGGCGTTGCGTCTGTTCGGCGACGGCAATACCTGGCAGTCTATCGTGGGTTCATCAGTACTGCTGTGGTTCGTCCACTGGCTGGTGCTACGCGGCGTACAAACCGCAGCCAGTATTAATCTGGCCGCGACGCTCGCAAAACTGCTTCCCCTCGGGCTTTTTATAATTCTTGCCATAGTGGCCTTTCATCTGCCTACCTTCAGCCTTGATTTTACCGGCGTGAAGTTAGGCGTACCGGTGTGGGAGCAGGTGAAAAGCACCATGCTTATCACGCTGTGGGTGTTTATTGGGGTCGAAGGCGCCGTGGTGGTTTCAGCACGCGCGCGCAATAAGCACGACGTGGGCCGCGCGACGCTGCTTGCGGTCTTCGCCGCCCTCGGGGTCTACTTACTGGTAACGTTGCTGTCGCTTGGCGTTGTTGCCCGCCCGGAACTGGCGCAGATGCGTAATCCGTCCATGGCGGGCCTGATGGTGGAAATGATGGGGCCATGGGGCGAGGTGATTATCGCCGCCGGGTTGATTGTCTCGGTATGCGGCGCTTATTTAAGCTGGACCATTATGGCGGCGGAAGTGCCGTTCCTCGCGGCAACGCATAAGGCCTTCCCGCGCATTTTCGCTAAACAAAATCAGAATGGCGCGCCGTCTGCTTCCCTTTGGCTGACTAATATCAGCGTACAGCTCTGCCTGGTGTTAATTTGGGCCACGGGCTCGGATTACAACACGCTGCTGACTATCGCCTCTGAAATGATCCTGGTGCCGTATTTTTTAGTGGGCGCATACCTGTTAAAAGTCGCCACGCGCCCGCTTCATCAGTTGGTGGGTGTCGGTGCCTGCATTTATGGTTTATGGTTGCTGTATGCCTCTGGCCCGATGCATCTGTTGCTGTCGGTGGTGCTTTATGCGCCGGGGTTACTGGTGTTCCTGTATGCCCGTCGTACTCACACGGACAACATCAGTCTCAAGCAAGCTGAGAAAATGCTGATAGGCTTATTACTGGTTGCCGCTTTGCCAGCCACATGGATGCTGATGGGGTAAAACACCCCATCTTCGTCACGACACACTGACGAGGGTTACTTTATGGGGAATACGCCACATCGACCAATTCTGATTACCGGAGGCGGCCGTCGTATCGGTCTTGCCCTCGCCCACCATTTTTTAGCTGAGAAACATGCGGTTATCGTCAGTTATCGCGCCCGTTATCCGGCGATTGACGTGCTTGAAGAGATGGGCGCCACCTGCATAAAAGCAGATTTCTGCACCGATGAAGGGATTCTGGCGTTTGCGGAACAGGTCAAAGCCGTTACGCCGACGCTTCGCGCCATTATTCATAACGCCAGCGCCTGGCAAACCGAAAAGGCCGACGCCGTGAGCGGCGACGTGATAACTGAAATGATGCAGGTGCACGTCCACGCGCCCTATTTAATTAACCTGTCGCTGGAACCCCTGCTGCGCGGCCATGGCCATGCGGCAAGCGATATTATTCACTTTACCGATTACGTGGTGGAGCGCGGCAGTGAGAAACACATTGCCTATGCCGCCAGTAAAGCGGCGCTGGATAATATGACCCGCTCTTTTGCCCGCAAACTGGCCCCGGAAGTGAAAGTGAACGCCATCGCGCCATCGTTGATTTTGTTCAATGAGCTTGATGACGCCAGCTATCGGCAACGGGCCTTAAATAAGTCTCTGATGAAAACCGCGCCCGGGGAAAAAGAGATTATTGATCTGGTGGAGTACCTGCTGACCAGCTGTTATGTGACGGGACGCAGTTTTCCGGTCGACGGTGGTCGCCATCTTCGTTAGTGGTTTAGCTGCCATTAATGGTATCACTCGCCGCCAGGGTGTAATCTGACGCTTTTACATAATAAGCGCCGGTCTATGAACACCATTGTTTATGTTGAAGACGACCCCGAGGTAGGCTCGCTGATTGCCGCCTACCTGGGTAAACATGATATTGATGTGCTGCTGGAACCCCGGGGCGACCGGGCGATTGACGTGATTCTGGCGCATCAGCCCGATCTCGTGTTGCTGGATATTATGCTGCCAGGAAAAGACGGCATGAGCCTGTGTCGCGATTTGCGCCCGCTGTGGCAAGGCCCCATTGTGCTGCTGACATCGCTTGATAGCGACATGAACCATATTCTGTCTTTAGAAATGGGAGCCAGCGATTATATTCTCAAAACGACTCCCCCTGCCGTATTACTCGCCCGCCTGCGATTGCACTTGCGCCAGCATCAACCTGTTCCCGCTACTGAATCTGCACCCGCCTCACGTTCGCCGCATAAAGCGCTGCATTTTGGCACGCTGTGTATCGATCCGCTAAACCGTCAGGTGCGTCTTGGCGATCAGAACGTGGTGCTCTCCACCGCAGATTTTGATTTGTTGTGGGAACTGGCCACCCACGCTGGCAACATCATGGATCGCGACGCGTTATTGAAGAATTTGCGCGGCGTTAGCTACGACGGTTTAGACCGCAGCGTGGATGTGGCGATTTCGCGCCTGCGTAAAAAGCTTCACGACAGCGCGACGGAGCCCTATCGTATTAAGACCGTGCGCAATAAAGGGTATTTATTCGCGCCGCACGCGTGGGAGACGCCAGAGTAACCGGCGCTGGCTGTGTTTTTTACGTAATGAACCGCCTCGGTGCACTGTGATTCAACGCAATGCAGGTGTTATTGTTGGCGAGAAAACATGTCGTTAATGAGCCCACGTTTTTTACATGAATGTGATATCTGATTATTGCTCTACGGGGCGCGGGAAAATAACTCTCACCGTTCTTTCAGCCGGTGTTGAACGTTCGTAAAGGCGCGGTATGAGAAAGCTTTTTATTCAATTTTATTTGTTGCTGTTTGTCTGCTTTCTGGTCATGACGATGCTGGTGGGGCTGGTGTACAAGTTCACCGCCGAACGCGCCGGGCGCCAGTCGTTAGATGACCTGATGAAAAGCTCTCTCTATTTAATGCGCAGTGAACTGCGCGAAATCCCGCCTAAAGACTGGAACAAAACCATCAAGCAACTCGATTTAAATCTGTCATTCGATTTACGCATCGAGCCGTTAAACCATTTCCATCTGGCCGCACAACCCGCTGAGCGTCTGCGTCATGGGGAAATTGTCGCGCTTGACGATCAGTACACGTTTATTCAACGAATTCCACGCAGCCATTACGTTCTGGCGGTCGGACCGGTGCCTTATCTTTATTTTATGCACCAGATGCGTTTACTGGACGTGGCGCTAATCGTGTTTATCGCCTTCTCTCTCGCCGTGCCGGTCTTTATCTGGATGCGCCCGCACTGGAAAGAGATGCTCAAACTGGAATCCGCCGCGCAACGTTTTGGCGAGGGACACCTGACGGAGCGAATTCACTTCGACGATGCCTCGAGTTTTGTCCGTCTCGGCGTTGCCTTTAACCAGATGGCGGATAACATCAATGCGCTGATAGCCAGTAAGAAGCTGTTAATTGACGGGATCGCTCATGAATTGCGCACACCTTTAGTCCGGCTGCGTTATCGGCTGGAGATGAGTGACAATCTCACTACGCAGGAAAGCGCAGCGCTTAATCGCGATATCGGGCAGCTCGAAGCGCTGATTGACGAGTTGCTGACTTATGCCCGGCTGGATCGCCCGCAAACCGAGCTGAATGTCACGACCGTTGAGCTGTCGCGCTGGCTCACGGACCATATAAACGACCTGAGCGCGTTGCATCCTGAAAAGCAGTTGATATTGCTGCCTTCTACCCCGTGTGAAAGCCTGCTGGATATGCGGCTGATTGAGCGCGTACTGGATAATTTAATCAATAATGCATTGCGCTACTGCAAAGAGCGTATTGAGGTGCAACTCACCTGTGATGGCGAGTACGGCTTACTGACCGTGGATGATGACGGCCCAGGTATACCTGAAAATGAACGCAGCCGGGTTTTCGAGCCGTTTGTGCGCCTGGATCCGAGCCGTGACCGCGCAACCGGGGGCTGTGGACTCGGGCTTGCGATTGTGAACTCCATTGCCATGGCGATGGGCGGTACCGTGTCGGCCGGGCAAAGCCCGCTTGGCGGCGCACGATTCTCGTATCGCTGGCCTCTGCTGCAATAATCGTCCTGTCAGGCCTGTTGCGCACGGTGGCAAAAGCCAGTCTGCCGTGCTATACATAAAGTATGTTGTAACTAAAGGCACTAATATGCGCTACGATCTTGCCCAACGGCTTACCAGTACCTTTCAGGAAATGGAGCAGTTGCTGCTCGCGTTTAAAGAATCGCTTGAGCCTTGCCGACGCCTGAGCGGCCGCGTGTTTACCCTGCCGCCGGTAGACAAAGGCAAAGAGCACGATCCGCTGGAGAAAATCAGCGTAACCCAGTTACTGGGCCAGGCGGCTCATGACGCCACGATGCGCCACTTCACCCATTTATTTATCCAGCAACAGTCGGAAAATCGCAGCAGTAAAGCGGCGCTACGCCTTCCCGGCGCCATATGCTATGCCGTAAGCGTCACGCAACGCCAACAAATGCTGGCGTTAGTGGAGCAGATTAATCAGCTTAAAGCGCAGTTTGCGGATTTGGTGGCGGTCGAGTCTGGTCTCTCCCCCGCGCAACGTTTTGAATGGGTGCATCACTATCTGCCGGGTCTTATTACGTTAAACGCCTATCGCCAAATCACCCTCCTTGAGAACCCCGCGACGATCCGCTTCGGATGGGCCAATAAGCATTTCATCAAGAATTTTACCCGCGATGAGGTGCTGGCGATGCTTGAGAAAAGCCTGAAATCCCCACGGGCCGTGGCGCCCTGGAGCAAAGAACAGTGGCGGGAAAAAGTGGAGCAGGAGTATTACGCCATCGATTCGTTGCCCGAATCCGCGCGGTTAAAGATAAAGCGACCGGTCAAAGTGCAACCCGTCGCACGTGTGTGGTACGCCGCCCAGCAAAAACAGGTGCAGTTAGCCTGTTCGTCGCCGCTAATTGTGCTGTGTTCCGATGACATCGGCACGCCGGTGCCGGAAATTGGCGAGCTGCAAAACTATGACGCCGAACAAATTCAGCACCGGCACAAACCGCAGGCGGAGCCGCTGGAACTTCTCATCCCCCGCCTGCATTTGTACCTTGCCCGTTAAGATTTCATGCTGCCGACCATCTCCTGCGGGCGCACCCAGGCGTCAAATTCAGACTCAGTCAGGTAACCCAGTTTGAGGGCGGACGCTTTAAGCGTCAGCCCTTCTTTATGGGCTTTTTTGGCGATTTCCGCTGCTTTGTCATAGCCAATGTGGGTGTTGAGCGCCGTCACCAGCATCAATGAATCATTGAGCAACTGGTTGATACGCTCGCGGTTCGGTTCAATCCCGGTGGCGCAATGATGGTTGAAACTGTCCATGCCATCGGCGAGCAGGCGAACAGACTGCAGGAAGTTGTTGATAACCATCGGGCGAAAGACGTTAAGTTCAAAGTTACCCATCGCGCCGCCCATGTTGATGGCGACATCGTTGCCCATCACCTGGCAACACAGCATGGTTAAGGCTTCGCACTGCGTGGGGTTTACTTTGCCCGGCATAATGGAACTACCCGGCTCGTTTTCCGGAATAGTGATTTCGCCGATGCCGCAGCGCGGGCCTGAGGCCAGCCAGCGAACATCGTTGGCGATTTTCATCAATGACGCCGCCAGGCCTTTTAATGCCCCGTGGGCGTGCACCAATGCATCGCAGGTCGCGAGGGCCTCGAATTTATTCGGCGCGGTGACAAAAGGCTGACGGGTGAGGTCAGCCAGCGCTTTCGCAACTCGCGTGGCATATTCAGGATGGGTGTTTAACCCGGTCCCCACTGCCGTACCGCCCAGCGCCAGTTCGGCTACATGCGGCACGCTGTGCTCAATATGCTTAAGATTATATTCAAGCATCGCCACCCAGCCGGAAATTTCCTGGCCCAGGGTTAAGGGCGTGGCATCCTGCAAATGAGTACGGCCAATTTTTACGATGTCGTTGAAGGCAGCAGATTTTGCTTTAAGCGTTGCGGTCAATTCATGCAGCGAAGGAATAAGCTGTTCACGCAGGGCTATCACGGCGGCGACATGCATCGCGGTCGGAAATACGTCATTAGAGCTCTGGCTTTTATTGACGTCATCGTTCGGGTGCACTTTGCGGTTCATACCCCGCACGCCACCCAGGATCTCGCTTGCCCGGTTCGCCAGAACTTCATTCATGTTCATATTGGTCTGGGTGCCGGAACCGGTTTGCCAGATGGCGAGCGGAAACTCGTTTGCATGTTCGCCGTTAAGCACTTCATCCGCCGCCGCGATAATCGCCTTGCCCCGCTCGTGATCCAGCAGGTTCAAATCCATATTGACCGCCGCCGCCGCGCGTTTAGTGAGTGCCAGCGCGTGGATCAACGCGACCGGCATTTTTTCCGTCGAAATACGAAAGTGCTCCAGCGAGCGCTGGGTTTGCGCGCCCCACAGTTTGTCGTCAGGCACATCGATTGCGCCCATGGAATCACTTTCACTACGATACGTTGCCATCCACTGTCTCCTTAACCAGAAAGTTATCAAGCCGGCATGACTCACAAGATTGACGCTTTTAGTATTGATGAAGAATCCGTTTCGGTGTGGAGCTTTGTGCGTTTAAGAGCAGGAGAAAACCGCCTCCCGGGGAAAGAGGCGGTTGAGGGGTTATTTCACGCAGTTAGCGCACTGGGAAGACTGAATTTGGGCGAAGAAATCATTGCCCTTGTCATCAACCAGGATAAAGGCCGGGAAATCTTCCACTTCAATTTTCCAGATGGCTTCCATACCAAGCTCAGGGTATTCCACGCACTCAAGGCTCTTGATGCTGCTTTGCGCCAGTACCGCAGCCGGACCGCCAATACTGCCAAGATAGAAACCGCCGTGTTTATGGCAGGCGTCGGTCACCTGTTTACTGCGGTTGCCTTTCGCCAGCATGATCATGCTGCCGCCGTTTTCCTGCAGCAGGTCAACATACGAATCCATTCGCCCGGCGGTGGTAGGGCCAAGGGAGCCTGACGCATAGCCTTCCGGCGTTTTCGCAGGCCCTGCGTAATAAATGGGATGATCTTTAACGTACTGCGGCAACCCTTCGCCGTTATCGATACGCTCTTTGAGTTTGGCGTGAGCGATATCGCGCGCCACGATAATGGTGCCCGAGAGCGACAGACGCGTAGAAACCGGATACTGCGACAGTTGCGCCAGAATCTCTTTCATAGGGCGATTGAGATCGACGCGAATCGCTTCGCCTTCGCCCGCGCGTTGCAGCGCCGCCGGAATGTATTTCCCTGGATTGTTTTCCAGTTTCTCAATCCAGATGCCCTGGCGGTTAATCTTCGCTTTAATGTTGCGATCCGCAGAGCAAGACACGCCCATACCAACCGGGCAGGATGCGCCATGACGCGGCAGACGCACGACGCGAATATCATGGGCGAAGTATTTCCCGCCGAACTGCGCGCCAAGGCCCAGTTTCTGCGCCTCTTCCAGCAGCTCTTTTTCAAGCTCAATATCGCGAAACGCCTGGCCGTGCTCGTTACCTTCCGTCGGCAGCCCGTCGTAGTATTTGGTTGAGGCAAGCTTAACGGTTTTAAGCGTTGATTCCGCTGAGGTGCCGCCAATGACGAACGCGATGTGATACGGCGGGCACGCCGCGGTTCCGAGGCTGCGCATTTTTTCCACCAGCCAGTTTTTTAACTTGCCTGGACTCAGCAGCGCTTTGGTTTCCTGATACAGATAGGTTTTATTGGCAGAGCCGCCGCCTTTGGCGATGCACAGGAATTTGTACTCATCGCCGTCAACGCTATAGAGATCGATTTGCGCCGGGAGGTTGGTGCCGGTATTGACCTCTTTATACATATCCAGCGCGGCATTTTGCGAATAGCGCAGGTTATCTTCGATATAGGTGTTGTACACCCCGTGAGCAAGCGCCGCTTCATCACCGCCGCCCGTCCAGACGCGCTGGCCTTTTTTGCCGACGATTATCGCAGTACCGGTGTCCTGGCAGGTCGGCAAAATGCCTTTGGCCGCGATTTCAGAATTGCGCAGAAATTGCAGCGCGACGTACTTGTCGTTTTCGCTGGCCTCAGGGTCCGCCAGAATATCGGCAACCTGCTGCTGGTGGGCCGGGCGCAGCATAAACGAAGCGTCGTGGAACGCGTGTTGCGCAAGCAATGTTAATGCCTGCGGCTCCACTTTGAGGATTTCCTGGCCTTCGAATTCGCTAACGCTGACGTGGTCGGTGCTCAACAGATAGTATTCGGTCTCGTCCTTTTTGAGCGGAAAGGGGTCCTGATAATGGAAGGGTTTATTTGACATTGTTCTCTCACTGACAGCCTAAGTTTAACTATTATCCATTCAGCACATTGTCCATGTGCCGGGTGCAAAAGCGAGTGCAGACATGCTACACAATTTTTTAACAAAAACTGAGACAAAGACGACTTTTTACTGCCAGAGGTTACATCGTGGCGGATTATTGGTTTAATACAGGCCGTTGATTCCATTAGTTACAGGTCTTACTCATGCAAAAACTCATTAACTCAGTGCAAAACTATGCCTGGGGTAGTCAAACTGCGCTGACGGAGCTTTATGGCATCGCCAATCCTGAGAACCTGCCGATGGCGGAATTATGGATGGGTGCGCACCCGAAAAGCAGTTCGAAAATTGAGGGCAAGGACGGCAACCTTCACGCACTGCGTGATGTGATTGATGCGGATAAGTCCACCCTACTCGGCGAGGCGGTAGCGAAGCGCTTTGGCGAGCTGCCGTTCCTGTTTAAAGTGCTCTGCGCCGACCAACCGCTGTCTATTCAGGTCCACCCGAACAAGCAGGCTTCAGAAGAAGGTTTTGCCCGCGAAAATGCGGCAGGCATCCCGCTCAACGCCCCGCAGCGTAATTACAAAGATCCAAATCATAAGCCGGAATTGGTTTTTGCCTTAACGCCTTTTTTAGCAATGAACGCGTTCCGCGAATTCTCCGATATTATCGCCCTGCTCCAGCCCGTCGCCGGCGCACATACCGCCATTGCGCATTTCCTTGAAGCGCCAAATGAAGAGCGGTTAAGCGAGCTTTTTGCAAGCCTGCTTAATATGGAAGGTGAGCGGAAATCCCGCGCACTGGCGGTGCTGAAAGCGGCGATGAACAGCCAACAGGGTGAGCCGTGGCAGACCATTCGCGCTATTTCGGCGTTTTATCCGGATGACAGCGGACTCTTTTCACCGCTGCTGCTGAATGTGGTGAAGCTGAATCCGGGTGAAGCCATGTTCCTGTTTGCAGAAACGCCGCATGCGTACTTAAAAGGCGTGGCGCTGGAAGTGATGGCCAACTCCGATAACGTACTGCGTGCCGGGCTAACGCCAAAATACATCGACATTCCTGAGCTGGTGGCGAATGTGAAGTTTACGCCGCGTGCCGCCGATACCCTGCTTACCGAACCGACGCGCCACGGCAGCGAACTGGACTTCCCGATTCCGGTGGATGATTTCGCCTTCTCCCTGCATGATTTAAGCGACCAAGAAGCCACCCTGGAACAGCAAAGCGCGGCTATCCTGTTCTGCGTGGAAGGCGAGGCTATGCTTCATAAAGCGGGGCAAACCTTAACGCTTAAAGCCGGTGAATCGGCCTTTATTAGCGCAGCCGACTCCCCTGTCGGCGCAAGTGGCGCGGGTCGTTTAGCTCGTGTTTATAATAAGCTCAACTAAGTTACTGATCTTTTAGAAATACGTTGCTAAGCTTTATCCAGCACGTCATTCATCACGCCAGACGATGTACATCGTCTGGTTTTATTTTTTAGGGATAAACGATTATGAAAAAATCTCTGGTTGCCGTTGGTGTGATTGTCGCACTGGGTGTGGTCTGGACCGGTGCGTCCTGGTACACCGGTAAACAACTCGAATCACGGATTGCAGGCATGATCGCAAACGCTAACAGCGAGCTTAAGCGCGCTGCGCCGCAGGCGGGCATGGAGTTAGGCTACCAAAATTACAAGCGCGGCGTGTTCTCAAGCCATCTTCAACTGGTCGTTAAACCGACTACCGGCGTGGAAAACCCGTTAATCAAACCGGGACAAAGCGTGGTGTTCAATGAAGATGTCAGCCATGGCCCGTTTCCTCTCGCTCAGCTTAAAAAACTTAATCTGATCCCGTCCATGGCATCGGTTCGCACGACGCTTGTGAACAATGAAGTGACAAAACCGCTTTTCGATATGACGAAAGGTCAGCCCGTTTTCAACGCCCAAACCCGTGTGGGCTACAACGGTAGCACCGCCTCCGCGATTACGCTTGCGGCGCTGAATTATGAGAAAGAGCAGGAAAAAGTCGCCTTCAGCGGCGGCGATTTCAATCTTGATGTGGACGGCAAAGGCAATGAAGTCAGCCTGAAAGGCGAGGCGCAAAGCGGCCTTGTCAGCGCCGTGAACGAGTACGGTCAACACGTGCAGATGACCTTTAATGGTCTTAAATCGGACGGTTCCAGCAAACTCACCGATTTTGATGAGCGCGTCGGCGCGCAAAAACTGACTGTTGATAAGTTCGCCGTGTCTATTGAAGGTAAAGAGATGGCGGTCGTAGACGGATTGCATCTGGACGCCAAATCAGATGTTTCGAAAGATAACAAAAAAATCGACAGCGAAATCAATTATGTAATGGATGCCCTGAAGGTTCAAAACCAGAGCCTGGGTAGCGGTAAGTTAACGATTAAAATCGGTGGCATCGACGGGCAGGCATGGCATCAGTTCAGCGAGCAATACAATGCGCAAACCCAGGCGCTGTTAGCTGAGCCTGGCATTACCGACGACCCTACGCTGTATCAGCAAAAAGCGATGGAGATAATGCTTTCCAATCTGCCGGTACTGCTGAAAGGCGACCCGGTGATTACCGTAGCGCCGCTTAGCTGGAAGAATGATAAAGGCGAAAGCGCGTTTAATTTATCGCTGTTTCTGAAAGATCCTTCTGCTAACACCACCCCTGCAACCACGCCGGAACAACAACTGGACCGCGTCGTGAAGTCGATGGAAAGCAAGCTTGTGATCCCGGTGGATATGGCGACTGAGTTTATGACGCAAATCGCAAAACTTGAGGGTTATCAGAATGACCAGGCTGAGAAGCTGGCTTCCCAGCAGGTAAAAGGCCTTGCTGCCATGGGCCAGATGTTCCGCATCACCGCGATGGAAGACAATAATATTGTTTCCAGCCTGCAATATGCGAATGGTCAGGTCACGCTCAACGGGCAGAAAATGCCGCTGGCAGACTTCGTTGGGATGTTTGGTTTTGCCGGTAATGCAGTGCCCGTCCCTGTACCGGTCCCTGTGCCGGTTCCGGCCATTCCGCCGGCGGCAACACCGCCTGCTGCGGTACCGCAACAGTAATTGTTACATGGCCTCTTCGGAGGCCATTTTTTTACCTGGTAACAGGGAGGTTATGTTTAGTGAAGGTGTTCCATTTAGCACTTACTGCTACTTAACCTTAATCAATCGCCCCGCTAACACATGATGCCGTGCAACCTCCTGGCCCTTTTCAAGACGCTGCGCCATACGTTCCGCCACTTCGCGGCCCATGTCCTCGGCAGGCAGCGACATCCAGGTTACCGGAATATCCTCAAGTTTCGCTTCCGGCAGCTCGGTAAACGCCCCTAAGGCCACGCTGCGATCAAAATAGCTTTCCATCCCGGATTCGCCGCTTTGCAGCCCTGCGCGCATTAGTCCAAACCACGCTCCCAGCGCAACCGTGCTGTTATGGCAAATCACCGCGCTGATAGTTGGGTTATGCCGTAACAGCGCGCCGATGGCTTCCGCAGCCTGCTTTTGGCTGTTTTCGCACTCCACCACCCATTCACTGTGAAACGGCAAGCCATATTGCAAAAGCGTTGCGCAATAACCACCCAGCCGCTCCGCGCGCGTGAGTGACCCGCTATTGCCGCCAAGCCAGGCGATGCGCTGATGGCCCTGCTTAATAAGATGTTCGGTCAGCATTTGCGCGGCCTGTAAATTATCAGGTCGTAACGTATCGGCCTCATCGAGATAACTGGCGCGCGATGCAAATACCAGCGGTATGCCCTTCTGCTGGGCTTTTTCCCGTAGTTCCGCCGCCATGCCAGCGGCCCCGGCAATAATTACCCCGTCCACGCCCTGATTCAGCAACGTCTCAAAGCAGTGCATGATCTGCTGCCCGTCGCGCCCGCTTTGACTGAGCAATAAGATGCGCCCCTGGCGTTCAAGCTCGTCGGTTAGGCCGGCAATTAACTGTGCGTAAAAAGGATGACAAACATCGCGCGCGATAAGGCCAATAATGCCGCTCTGCCCCCCACGCAATGCAGACGCCTGCCGATTACGCACAAATCCTAATCGTTCTACCGCCTCATTGACGCGCTGCCCGGTCGCCGCAGATATGCGTCCCTTTCCGGTCAGGACCAGCGAAACGGTGCTGACCGACACGCCCGCTTCCAGCGCTACGTCGTTAATGGTGATTTTCTTTTCCTGCGTCATCTGGCAGGTACTCCCGAAAAATGGATAAATCGTTTTATCAATTCACAACTATTATAAGGATTTTGGGGTGATAATTTGTGATTGATGGCTCATTAAAATTTGGTAAAACGATTTATCTTTCGCTGCATCACTAACCCTGGCGTTTGACAAGGAGCCGCTATGGCGACATCAGCCACCTCAAAAATCACTCTGTGGGAGTTCTTTCAGCAGCTCGGCAAAACCTTTATGTTGCCGGTCGCCCTGCTCTCTTTTTGCGGCATCATGCTGGGAATTGGCAGTTCGCTCAGCAGTCATGACGTCACTACCCTAATTCCTATTCTGGCGAATCCAGTTTTACAGTCGATTTTTATCTGGATGAGTAAAATCGGCTCCTTCGCGTTTAGTTTTCTGCCGGTGATGTTTTGTATTGCTATCCCGCTTGGTCTTGCCCGAGAAAATAAAGGCGTGGCTGCGTTTGCCGGTTTTGTCGGCTTTGCGGTAATGAATCTGGCGGTCAATTTCTGGTTAACCGCCAAAGGCATTTTACCCACAACCGATCCGGCCATTCTTAAAGCCAATAACATCCAGACCGTTTTGGGTATTCAGTCCATCGATACCGGCATCCTGGGCGCCGTTATCGCCGGGGTGATCGTGTGGTTACTGCATGAGCGCTTTCATAGCGTACGCTTGCCGGATGCGCTGGCGTTTTTCGGCGGCACCCGTTTCGTGCCTATCGTTACCACGTTTGTTATGGGTCTGGTGGGCCTGGTGGTGCCGTTAATTTGGCCGTTCTTTGCGATGGGTATTAACGGGCTTGGTAACATTATCAACAGCGCCGGGGATTTCGGTCCTATGCTGTTTGGCACCGGCGAGCGTCTGTTGCTGCCGTTCGGCCTGCAACACATTCTGGTGGCGCTGATTCGCTTTACCGACGCCGGCGGCACGATGGAGGTCTGCGGGCATACCGTTAGCGGTGCGCTGACCATATTCCAGGCTCAATTGAGCTGCCCGGAAACCCACGGTTTCTCTGAAAGCGCCACGCGTTTTCTATCGCAGGGGAAAATGCCGGCGTTTTTAGGTGGTCTGCCTGGCGCGGCGCTTGCCATGTATCACTGCGCGCGCCCGGAGAATCGTCATAAGATTAAAGGCCTGCTGATTTCAGGCGTGATCGCCTGCGTCGTCGGCGGCACGACTGAACCCCTTGAGTTCCTGTTCCTGTTTGTCGCGCCGGTGCTGTATTTAATCCACGCTCTGCTGACCGGACTTGGCTTTACCATGATGGCGATACTCGGCGTCACTATCGGCAATACCGACGGTAATGTGATTGATTTTGTGGTCTTCGGGATCCTGCATGGCCTGTCGACGAAATGGTACATGGTGCCTGTAGTCGCTGCCGTATGGTTCGTGGCCTATTACGCCATTTTCCGCTTCGCCATTACCCGCTGGAACATCAAAACGCCCGG
Organism: Citrobacter freundii; assembly: GCF_011077955.1. Classification (GTDB taxonomy): domain Bacteria; phylum Pseudomonadota; class Gammaproteobacteria; order Enterobacterales; family Enterobacteriaceae; genus Atlantibacter. The sequence continues at coordinate 447,005 of NZ_JAALBX010000002.1, read as the reverse complement.
GCGTGATATTGAAACCGCCAATGTTCAGGAAAAAATGCAGGCAGGCGTGCCGGGCAAATCAGGTTACAACGTCCCGGCTATTCTTGCGGCGCTGGGCGGCGCGGAGAACATTGTTTCGCTCGATAATTGCATTACCCGTCTGCGCTTGTCGGTCAAAGATATGTCGCTAGTCGATACCGCCGCGCTGAAAGCTAATCGCGCCATCGGCGTCGTGCAGTTAAACCAACACAATTTGCAGGTGGTGATTGGCCCGCAGGTGCAGTCGGTTAAAGATGAAATGGCCGTACTGATGAATATGGTGGAAGCATAATAGTCTCCCCCTTCGCGTGGCGAAGGGGGTATAAGGAAGAGCAATGTTTGATTTTTCAACGCCTGTCGACAGACATGGAACGTGGTGTACCCAATGGGATTACGTCGCTGACCGCTTCGGTGATGCCGACCTGTTGCCTTTTACTATCTCAGATATGGATTTCCCGACCGCCCCCTGCATACTCGATGCCATGAGCCTGCGCATCGCTCATGGCGTTTTTGGTTACAGCCGCTGGAAGCACGACGATTTTCTTTCCGCCATTAGTCATTGGTTCGCGACGCGCTTCAGCGCGGTTATCGACACTCGCGCCGTGGTTTATGGCCCTTCGGTGATTTATATGGCGTCAGAGATGATCCGTCAGTGGTCAGCGCCTGGCGATGCCGTCCTTATCCATACTCCGGCTTATGATGCGTTTTATAAAGCGATTGAGGGTAACCATCGCAGCGTTCTGTCAATGCCGCTTATAAAAACCGCCAGCGGCTGGGAGTGCGATATGCAGCGCCTTGAGGCAGAGCTTGCGCGCCCGGAATGTAAAGTCATGCTGTTGTGCAGCCCGCACAATCCGACGGGGAAAGTGTGGCGGCGCGATGAGCTTTTAATGATGGCGGCACTGTGCGAGCGCCATGATGTGCGGGTTATCAGCGATGAAATACATATGGATATGGTCTGGGGCAATCAACGCCATATACCCTGGAGCGAGGTGGGTAAAGACCGTTACGCACTGTTCACGTCCGGATCGAAAAGCTTCAATATTCCTGCCCTAACCGGCGCGTGGGGGGTGATTGCCGATGTGCAAGACAGGGAGGATTATCTTGCGGCGCTAAAAGGACGCGACGGCCTCTCTTCCCCGGCAGTACTGGCGATTTGCGCGCATATTTCCGCCTATCGCGATGGCTCGCCCTGGCTTGACGCGCTGCGACACTACCTGGAAGACAATTTGCACTTTGTGGCGCAAAGACTTAATCAGGCCTTCCCGTCGTTATGCTGGCAGCCGCCAGAGGCGACGTATCTGGCATGGATTGATTTGCGCCCAACCGGGGTTGACGATGAGGCACTTCAGCATTCGCTTATTTCACAGCAGAAAGTGGCCATCATGCCGGGCTATACCTATGGCGAAGCGGGGCGAGGATTTGTTCGACTTAATGTGGGTTGCCCACGGGTGAAGCTTGAAAAAGGCGTAGAAGGTTTAATAAATGCGATTCGCGCCTGCATGGCGTAGCGGCAGTATGTTATCGTGTCGCCGCTAACTTATGCGGAGGCTGTGTGCGCAAGACAACATGGATACTTATCGCCGTCGCCATTGCGGTGTGGGCGGCCAGTCAGGCTGGCTGGATTTAATCAAACCCGGGAAACCGGGTTTTTTTATTGTTTGTTGCGCAACAACTGCGCGGTTGATGCGCAATCAGGATAATCGCACGTGCACGCCGCCCCGCAAACCCTTTATAATGAAATGCACTTTACCTAAAAACTGGCGTTTTTCTAAAACGCATCGCTAAAAAGAGTGCAACTATGATTGATACCACCCTGCCTTTGACCGATCTGCATCGTCATCTTGACGGTAATATTCGCCCGCAAACCATTCTTGACCTTGGCCGCGAATTTTCCCTTTCCTTGCCGTCCCACACCCTTGAAGGTTTACGTCCCCATGTGCAGGTAATGGACACTGAGCCTGATTTAGTGAGCTTCCTCAGTAAACTTGACTGGGGCGTGAAAGTACTGGGCTCGCTTGATGCCTGCCGTCGCGTCGCCCATGAAAACGTTGAAGACGCGGCGCGTCAGGGTCTGCATTACGTAGAACTGCGTTTCTCGCCCTGGTATATGGCGATGAACCATAAACTGCCGGTAGAAGGCGTGGTGGAAGCGGTGATAGACGGGGTACGTCAGGGCGCGCGCGAATACGGCGTGGAGGTGCGCCTGATTGGTATTTTAAGTCGTACCTTCGGTGAAACCGCCTGCCTGAATGAACTGGACGCGCTACTGGCGCACCGCGACCAGATCACCGCGCTGGATTTGGCAGGCGATGAGCTTGGTTTCCCGGGAAGTCTGTTTTTAACCCACTTTAACCGTGGTCGCGACGCAGGGTGGCATATCACCGTTCATGCAGGGGAAGCGGCGGGCCCGGAAAGCATCTGGCAAGCCATTCGCGAACTTGGCGCTGAGCGTATCGGACACGGCGTTAAAGCCATTGAGGATCCGGCGCTGATGGATTTTCTCGCCGAGCAAAAAATCGGTATCGAATCCTGTCTGACGTCGAATATTCAAACCAGCACCGTGCCATCTCTGGAAACGCATCCGCTTAAGCGCTTCCTTGAACACGGCATTCTCGCCACCATCAACACCGACGATCCTGGCGTTCAGGGCGTGGATATCATTCATGAATACCAGATTGCCGCCGTTCAGGCGGGCTTATCCCTTGATCAAATGCGCCAGGCGCAACTGAACGGTCTGGATATTGCCTTCCTGTCGGAAAGTGAAAAACAGGCGCTGCGTAATAAAATCAGCAACGCCTGATAAAGAAAAAAACGCGCCAGTCGGCGCGTTTTTTTTAGCTTACGTCAGACAGAGCGTCGAGCGATGTTTGGCGGATTCAATCCCCAACTCGATAAGTTCCATCACGCGGATAGCCTGGCTTGCGGGTACCGGGTTTTCACCCTGCCCGTTTAGCGCATCGCGGATGGCGGCGTAATAGGCAGGATAATTGCCAGGTACAGTCATCAGCGTTTGCGTATCAAGCTCATCGCCGGATGCCAGGGTCAGCACGCCGTCGCGCATATCATAGCCCCAGTCTTCCTGCGGCAGACGTTCGCCGTTCTTGAGGCGATCTTCTTGCGGGTCAAGACCGAATTTCACATAGCTACCCCGGGTGCCGTGCACGATATAACGCGCCGATTCCGCTGCCGCTAACATGGTGCTGTGCAGCACGACGCGACGCTGCGGGTACGTCAACACCGCATGGAAATAGTCTGTGGTCTTCGCGTCAGGGCGCAACTGTGCCATATCGACGGTAATACTTACCGGCACGCCGAATAACACCAGCGCCTGGTCAATAAGATGCGGACCAAGATCGTACCAAATACCGCTGCCCGGGCCTGCCTGCTCACGCCAGCGGTTGCGCACCTGCGGACGATAACGGTCGAAATGGGATTCAAAATAACTGATCTCGCCAAGCTTACCTTCTGCGATTAATCCTTTAAGCGTCAGAAAATCGCTATCCCACCGGCGATTATGGAATACCGACAACACAAGGCCACGGCTTTTCGCCATGGCTTCAAGCTCGCGAGCTTGTGACAACGTCACGGTAAATGGTTTATCGACGACCACATGTTTCCCCGCTTCCATGGCGGCGCGGGCCAGTGGAAAGTGCGTGTCATTGGGGGTGGGAATCACGATGAGATCAAGGGAGGGGTCACTAAATAATTGTTTAGGGTCTGAGACTACGGAGACGTTTGGCCAGTCAGCATGCACTTTAGATGCGTCACTGCTTGATACCGCCGCAAGCGTCATGCCCGGTGTGCCGGCAATAAGCGGCGCATGGAACGTTTTGCTGGCATAGCCATATCCAATCAATCCAACCCGGATGTTGTCGCTCATGTACATTCCTCTCGTCAATGGACATGGGTATTTCACACTATTCGCTAACGGCCCACAACCGCTATTGCGCTTAATCTTACCCATGCCCCACCTGCATTACGGTGCGTAACATGGTCAGTTTCGCGGGCACGACCTGAATTATCGTCGTCGCGTTCTGATAAATTTCACGTAATAACAAATGAGAATATAAATGGGTATAAACAGGTATTATAAACTTCTCGGCGCAAGCGCTAAAATAATGCTAATGCATTAGCAATGCGGTGTTGTCTGAATAACAGTCGGGCAGAAATGGTTATCTAAATGCAACTTTACATTAAATAGCGGCGGTGAATATGTCGGGTTCTGCTGTTTCCACGATTGCGTAAAGAATGTAAAAAAATGCTACGACGGGAACGTTCCTAAAAAGCGCACTTTTGATGGCGCAAAAAACTTTGCATTACTATCATAACGTTATTGCCTGTCTCGACGAACAGCGCTAATCTGAATTTGCGCCCTGTTTCGGCGCAGATTTCTATTTCCCGACGAAATCCCCTCAATACACGATATATGCCTTACGTCCCGTTGACGTAAAGCCTGTACCTTTATTATTGGCATACGAATTCATCGGAGTAATCAAAATATATTTATGCACAGGAATAACTATGACCGTTCAGGATTATTTATTTAAATTTCGCAAGATCAATACACTTGAAAGCCTTGAAAAGTTGTTCGATCACCTCAACTATTCTTTGTCTACTAATGAAGAGATTATCAACATGTATCGCGCAGCGGATCATCGTCGCGCTGAGATTGTCTCCGGCGGGCGTTTATTTGACCTGGGCCAGGTGCCGAAAACGGTTTGGCGTTTCGTGCAGTAGGTATAAGCGTCAGTAGCTTTTAGCGCGAAAATCCTTATAATTCTTGCGCTGAAATTCACACTGCGAATAACGCTTACGACATACTCCGTTGGAGGTAATATGACCGCCACGCCTGCGCTGCGTATCGGGGGCTGGTTACTTGCCCCTCTCGCCTGGCTTCTGCTGACATTATTGAGCACGTCATTAGTCGTCGTGATGTATTTCACCGCGATGCTCTCACCCGAAACGCGTCACGCGTTAGGTCAGCAGGCAGGACAAGATGTCATGCTCTGGTATGTGTCGTTGTTTTCGGCGGCATTGATGTGGGCTTATACCCTGTGGCTGACTATCGGCTTTTTCAAACGTCAGTCAAAAGTGCCGAAGCACTACATTATCTGGCTGCTTATTTCGGTGCTTCTGGTACTGAAGTCCTTTGCGTTTTCGCCGGTGTCGGATGACACCATCGTGCGTCAGTTGGTGTTTCAACTGATTGCGGCGGCGCTGTTTGCGCCTTACTTTAAGCGCTCATCACGCGTAAAGCTGACTTTTGTCAATCCTTAATAACCTTACAGATTCTCCGTTGTCGCTTGCTGGACGCTGTCCGATAATAAGCGGCTATTTTAGTTTCAGGTCGGATAATGACTGATTATTTGCTGCTGTTTGTAGGTACCGTGCTGGTCAACAACTTCGTGTTAGTGAAGTTTCTCGGCCTGTGCCCTTTTATGGGGGTATCCAAAAAGCTCGAAACCGCCATTGGTATGGGCCTCGCCACCACGTTTGTGCTGACTCTGGCCTCCATATGCTCCTGGCTGATTGACAACTTTATTCTGATCCCACTCGATCTGGTTTATTTGCGTACGCTGGCGTTCATTCTGGTGATCGCGGTGGTAGTGCAGTTTACTGAGATGGTCGTGCGTAAAACCAGCCCGGCGTTATACCGGTTGCTGGGCATTTTCCTGCCGCTCATTACCACCAACTGCGCGGTACTCGGGGTGGCGCTGCTGAATATCAATCTCGGCCACAACTTTATGCAGTCGGCGCTGTATGGTTTTTCCGCCGCCGTCGGTTTTTCCTTTGTGATGGTATTGTTTGCCGCTATTCGTGAACGCCTGGCCGTAGCCGATGTGCCTGCCCCGTTTCGCGGAAATGCCATCGCGCTCATCACGGCAGGATTAATGTCTCTCGCATTTATGGGCTTTAGCGGGCTGGTGAAGGTGTCATGAGTACGGTTTGGATCGCTATTTTGTCGTTAAGCGCGCTGGGCCTGGCATTTGGATTGCTGCTGGGCTACGCCTCGCGTCGCTTTGCGGTTGAAGAAGACCCGATTGTGGACAAAATCGACGCCATTTTGCCGCAGAGTCAGTGCGGGCAATGTGGCTATCCTGGCTGTCGTCCGTACGCTGAAGCGGTGGGCAATCAGGGTGAAATGATTAACCGCTGCGCCCCGGGCGGCGAGGCGGTGATGCAAAAAATCGCCAGCTTATTAAATGTGGATCCGCAGCCTATCGGTGGCGATGACGCCGCAGCAGAGCCGGTACGCATGCTTGCCGTCATTGATGAAAACAACTGTATCGGCTGCACCAAATGTATTCAGGCCTGTCCGGTAGATGCCATTGTCGGCGCCACACGCGCCATGCATACCGTCATGAGCGATCTGTGTACCGGCTGTAATCTCTGTGTCGACCCGTGCCCGACAAGCTGCATCGAGTTGCGCCCTGTCGCTACCACAACGGAAAACTGGAAATGGAATTTGGACAGTATTCCGGTTCGAATCATTCCTGTGGAACAACATGTTTAAGTTATTTTCTGCTTTCAGAAAAGAAAAGATTTGGGATTTCGACGGCGGTATTCATCCGCCGGAAATGAAATCGCAGTCCAGCGGCACGCCGCTGCGACAGGTGCCATTACCTGGCCGTTTTATTATTCCCCTCAAGCAGCATATCGGCGCTGAGGGCGAGCTGTGCGTGCAGGTCGGCGATAGCGTTTTGCGCGGCCAGCCATTAACCCGCGGTTGGGGAAGGATGCTGCCGGTTCATGCCCCGACCTCCGGCACGGTCGTGGCCATTACGCCACACAGTACGGCGCATCCTTCAGCCCTTGCGGAATTGAGCGTGATTATCGAGCCGGATGGCGACGATCGGTGGATTGCGCGCGACGGCTGGCACGATTACACGCACCGCTCGCGTGAAGAGCTGATTGAGCGCATTCACCAGTTCGGCGTCGCCGGACTCGGCGGCGCGGGTTTTCCGACTGGCGTGAAACTTCGGGGCGGTGGCGATAAAATCGAAACTCTGATTATTAATGCGGCGGAGTGTGAACCCTATATCACGGCGGATGACCGCCTGATGCAGGAGTGCGCGGCACAAATTATTGAAGGTATCCGCATTCTGGCGTGGATCCTTAAACCGCGCGAAGTGCTGATTGGCATCGAAGACAATAAGCCGCAGGCGATTTCTATGTTGCGCGCGGTATTGTGTCATGAGTCTGATATCACGCTGCGCGTTATTCCGACCAAATACCCGTCCGGCGGCGCGAAGCAGTTGACCCAAATCCTTACCGGTAAACAAGTGCCGCACGGTGGACGTTCATCGGATATCGGCGTGCTGATGCATAACGTTGGCACTGCCTATGCGGTTAAACGTGCGGTTATAGACGGTGAACCCCTCACCGAACGCGTGGTGACGCTGACCGGCGAATCGGTGACTAAACCGGGTAACGTCTGGGCGCGGCTCGGAACACCGGTGCGCCATCTGCTGGACTTTGGGGGGTTTTGCCCCACCAGCGACCAGTTAGTGATTATGGGCGGCCCGTTAATGGGCTTCACCCTCCCCTGGCTTGACGTGCCGGTGGTTAAAATCACTAACTGCCTGCTTGCGCCATCCAGTAATGAAATGGGCGAACCTCAGGAAGAGCAACACTGCATTCGCTGTAGCGCCTGCGCCGACGCGTGCCCGGCAGACCTGCTTCCTCAACAGCTTTACTGGTTCAGTAAAGGCCAGCAACACGATAAAGCGACCGCGCATAATCTTTCTGATTGTATTGAATGCGGAGCTTGTGCCTGGGTCTGCCCAAGTAATATCCCACTGGTGCAGTACTTCCGTCAGGAAAAAGCGGAAATTCGCGCCGTGGAGCAAGAAGCGCTGCGGGCTGCTGAAGCGAAAGCGCGGTTTGAAGCGCGCCAGCGTCGACTTGAACGTGAAAAAGCCGCTCGTCTGGAGCGCCATAAAAAGGCAGCCGTACAACCGGATGCGCAAGATAAAGATGCGATTCACGCGGCGTTAAGTCGCGTCCGCGAGAAAAATGCATCCGATGTAATTGTGATTAAGCCTAATAGCACGCCGGATAATCAGGCCGCTATTGCCGCTCGCGAGGCGCGTAAAGCGCAGGCCCGCGCTCGTCAGGCGCAGAAAGTCGCACTTAGCGAAGGCGTTGAACCGGCATGCGATGCGTCTGTCGACCCGCGTAAAGCCGCTGTTGAGGCCGCCATTGCCCGTGCCAAAGCGCGTAAAGCGGCGGCTACGGAGACAACCGCAGCGGAATCTACGGCAGAAGAGCATGCCGCTGTAAACGAAAGCACTGCGCCTGTCGACCCACGCAAAGCCGCCGTTGAGGCTGCCATCGCCCGCGCCAAAGCGCGTAAAGCGGCGGCGGCAGAGCCAACCGCTGCGGAATCTACGGCAGAAGAGCATGCCGCTGAAAGCGTAAGCACTACGCTTGTCGACCCGCGCAAAGCCGCCGTTGAGGCTGCCATTGCCCGTGCCAAAGCGCGTAAAGCGGCGGCAACAGAGACAACCGCAGCGGAATCTACGGCAGAAGAGCATGCCGCTGTAAACGAAAGCACTGCGCCTGTCGACCCACGCAAAGCCGCCGTTGAGGCTGCCATTGCCCGTGCCAAAGCGCGTAAAGCAGCGGCGGCAGAGCACATCTGCGCTAATGATGAGCTGGAAGATCCACGCAAAGCGGCGGTTGCAGCAGCAATTGCGCGCGCGCAAGCCAAAAAAGCAGCCCAAAAGGTTGTGAACGAGGATTAAATGGTTTTTAGAATCGCAAGTTCCCCTTATACCCATAATCAACGCCAGACATCACGCATCATGATGCTGGTGTCGCTGGCGCTACTACCCGGTATCGCCGTGCAGTGGTTTAACTTTGGCTGGGGATCCATTATTCAGTTACTGCTCGCCATCGCGAGCGCACTCGCAGCAGAAGCTGTGGTTTGCAAGCTGCGTAAGCAATCCGCCAGCACGCTTTTGGGTGATAACTCTGCGCTGCTGACCGGGCTGCTACTTGGTATCAGTATTCCGCCACTGGCTCCCTGGTGGATGGTGGTGCTGGGAACCGTTTTCGCGATTATCATTGCTAAGCACCTGTATGGTGGACTTGGGCATAACCCGTTCAACCCGGCGATGATTGGTTATGTGGTATTGCTCATCTCATTCCCGGTGCAGATGACCAGTTGGTTACCGCCGCAAAGCCTTGCCGCAATCCAGCCCGACTTCCTCGATACCCTGCGTATGATTTTTACCGGCCATACGCTTAACGGCGATACCATGAGCCAGCTTAAGATGGGTATTGATGGTATCAGCCAGGCAACCCCTCTCGACACCTTCAAGACCGGCTTGCGCGCAGGTGGCAATGCCGCCCAGTTAATGCATACCCCGATGTTAAATGGCGTGTTGGGCGGTCCTGGTTGGCAGTGGGTAAATGTGGCGTTTCTGGCGGGCGGTCTGTTTCTGCTTGGCAAAAATTTGATTCGCTGGCATATCCCGGTGAGCTTTCTGTTAACGCTCACCGTATGCTCGCTTCTCGGCTGGCTTATGGCCCCGGAACACTTCGCCTCGCCGCTGGTTCATCTGTTTTCAGGCGCGACGATGCTGGGCGCGTTTTTCATTCTGACCGATCCGGTGACGGCATCGACCACAAACCGTGGCCGTCTGTTGTACGGCGCGCTGGCGGGCGTGTTGGTATGGCTGATTCGTAGTTTTGGCGGCTACCCGGACGGCGTCGCGTTCGCGACACTGCTTGCCAATATTACCGTGCCGCTTATCGATTATTACACCCGCCCCCGGGTTTACGGACATCGCTAAGGAGCGCTTATGCTGAAAACCATGCGCAAACATGGCGTGACGCTGGCGCTATTCGCCGCGTTTTCAACCGGACTGACTGCCGCCATTAATGAACTGACGAAAAATACGATCGCCCATCAGGCGGCGGTGGTTCAACAAGCGTTATTCGATCAGGTTTTTCCGCTCGATAAATACGATAACGATTTACAGCAAAGCTGCGTTTGGGTGAATGATGCGGCGCTGGGTAAAGGCGATCATCGGGTTTATGTTGCCCGTCTTGGCGGCAAACCGGTGGGCGTGGTGATGGAAGCCACTGCGCCGGACGGTTATTCTGGCGCTATCCAGTTACTGGTCGGCAGCGATTTTCAGGGCACCATTTGGGGCACGCGCGTGACATCGCATCATGAAACGCCGGGCCTTGGCGATAAAATTGAGCTGCGTATCAGCGACTGGATAACGACACTCAGCAATACACATATTCAGGGTGCAGATGACACCCGCTTTGCGGTCAAAAAAGATGGCGGCGAGTTCGACCAGTTCACCGGCGCTACCATTACCCCGCGTGCCGTGGTAAATGCCGTCAAGCGCGCCGGGTTGTTCGCGCAAACGCTGCCTGAGAAACTGCCCGGTTTACCTGCCTGCGGAGAGCCAAAATGAGTCAGGTTAATGATGTCGTCGTGCAGGGGTTGTGGAAAAACAACTCTGCGCTGGTTCAATTATTAGGGTTATGTCCCTTATTGGCGGTGACCTCTACCGCCACAAATGCCTTAGGCCTTGGCCTTGCCACTACGCTGGTTTTAACGCTGACTAACACCGCTATCTCCGCGCTGCGTCGCTGGATGCCTGCGGAAGTGCGTATTCCGATTTATGTGATGATCATCGCCTCGGTAGTCAGCGCGGTGCAAATGCTTATCAACGCTTACGCCTTTGGTCTGTACCAGTCGCTGGGGATTTTTATTCCGCTTATTGTCACCAACTGTATTGTTATCGGGCGTGCCGAAGCGTTTGCAGCGCGTAATAGCGTGGCGATTTCCGCGCTTGATGGCTTTGCCATTGGCCTTGGCGCCACCAGCGCGATGTTTGTGCTGGGTTCGATGCGTGAAATTCTCGGTAACGGGACGCTGTTTGATGGCGCGGATGCGCTGCTTGGCAGTTGGGCGAGGTCGCTGCGTATTGAAATTTTCCACACCGATACGCCTTTTTTACTGGCCATGCTGCCGCCGGGCGCGTTTATCGGCCTTGGCTTAATGCTGGCGCTTAAATACGTTATCGATGAAAAAATGAAAACCCGCCGCGCGGCGCAGCAGACCGTTGTTGAAGGGGAAGCCGGGAAAGCATAATGAATAAAGCGAAACGTCTGGAAATTCTCACAAGGCTTCGTGAAAACAATCCGCATCCTACAACTGAGCTGAATTTTACGTCACCCTTTGAGTTGCTTATTGCGGTATTACTTTCCGCCCAGGCAACCGATGTCAGCGTGAATAAAGCCACCACCCGTCTTTTTGCGGTGGCAAATACCCCGCAAGCAATGCTGGCGTTGGGCGTTGAGGGCGTGAAGGATTACATCCGGACTATCGGCCTGTTTAACAGTAAAGCGGAAAATGTGATTAAAACCTGCCGCCTGCTTATTGAGAAACATCAGGGCAACGTGCCGGAAGACCGCGAGGCGCTGGAAGCACTGCCGGGCGTTGGGCGTAAGACGGCCAATGTGGTACTGAACACCGCTTTTGGTTGGCCCACCATTGCCGTAGATACGCATATTTTCCGCGTCTGCAACCGTACCCAGTTTGCGCCGGGCAAAAACGTCGAGCAGGTCGAAGAGAAATTGTTACATGTCGTTCCTGCTGAATTTAAAGTGGATTGCCACCACTGGTTGATTCTGCATGGGCGTTACACGTGTATTGCCCGTAAACCCCGCTGCGGTTCATGCATTATCGAAGACTTATGTGAATTCAAAGACAAAGTTTATTCCTGACTTTCCTGCCCATCATCGGTGATGGGCAAACATGCACACAATGCACTCCCATTTTGCTTTATCAAAGTGATAATCCACTGCCACTAATCGCTCATACCGGTCAATCGTTCTTTTCCGACTAAAAATTTCTATAAAAATGTGACTTAGATCACCCGGATAACGTGATGTTAAAAATTAGTGTCTTTTTGCTGAAAATTTTAAAATCATTGTTACACCCTTCTGACGCCTGCCAACAGATTTGACCAGTCATAGTTTAAGAACTGGACTATATCACTGTCATTTGACCTAAAAAGCAGAATATATCACCGAAAGCCATTTCCCACCCCCTCCAGCCAGTTAATTCAACTATTAATATTCTTGTATCAAAATTTAACTCTGGCTGGCATTTACACAATACGACTATTGTTCTGCCAACAAGATATGTAACAGAGTATTACAAAAGACTTGCCTGCACGTCCAGGATAAGGAACATTACCTGCCGTTTCCCCTCCTTATAACTACAAAGCGACTGCCGGCAAGGGCATCACGCTATGATTTTTCCCCATTTCTATGGGACGTAAAAAAAGAGGTATATGTGTCGACTGCAAACAAAAAACCAGCCGAAAGCGTAAGCATGAACGCTTTCAAACAACCGAAATCGTTCTATTTGATCTTTTCCATAGAGTTATGGGAGCGTTTTGGTTTTTACGGCCTGCAAGGGATCATGGCCGTCTACCTGGTGAAACAACTGGGTATGTCAGAAGCGGACTCTATTACATTGTTCTCCTCTTTCAGCGCACTGGTTTATGGACTGGTGTCCATTGGCGGCTGGCTGGGCGATAAAGTCCTGGGTACCAAACGCGTTATTCTGCTCGGCGCTATCGTTCTCGCTATTGGTTATGCGCTGGTGGCGTGGTCCGGTCATGATGCCACGATGGTGTACATCGGCATGGCGACTATCGCGGTAGGTAACGGTTTGTTTAAAGCCAACCCGTCCTCCCTGCTGTCTACCTGCTATGCAAAAGACGACCCGCGTCTTGATGGCGCTTTTACCATGTACTACATGGCCATCAACATCGGCTCGTTCTTCTCTATGCTGGCAACCCCGTGGCTTGCCGCACAGTACGGCTGGAGCGTTGCGTTCTCGCTGAGCGTGGTGGGTATGCTTATCACCGTGGTGAACTTTCTGTTTTGCCGCGTCTGGGTTAAAGACTACGGCTCACAGCCTGACTTTGAACCGGTGCATTTCGGTAAACTGCTGGCGACCATTGCAGGCGTAGTGGTACTGGTTACTATCGCGACCTGGCTTTTGCATAACCAGGGTATCGCGCGTATGGTGCTGGGCTTCATCGCGCTGGGTATCGTGTTTATTTTTGCTAAAGAAGCGTTCTCCATGCAGGGTGCTGCGCGTCGTAAGATGATCGTCGCCTTTATTCTGATGCTGGAAGCCGTTGTGTTCTTCGTGCTGTACAGCCAGATGCCGACTTCTCTGAACTTCTTCGCAATCCGTAACGTTGAGCACGCTATCCTTGGCATCTCTTTCGAGCCGGAGCAGTATCAGGCACTGAACCCGTTCTGGATCATGATTGGTAGCCCTATCCTTGCCGCTATCTATAACAAGATGGGCGACCGTCTGCCGATGCCGCATAAATTTGCTATCGGTATGGTGATGTGTTCCGGTGCGTTCCTGATCCTGCCGGTCGGTGCGAAATTTGCAAGCGACGCCGGTATCGTCTCCGTTAACTGGCTTATCATGAGCTATGCGCTGCAAAGCTTTGGCGAACTGATGATTTCAGGCCTTGGCCTGGCGATGGTTGCTCAGTTGGTTCCACAACGTCTGATGGGCTTCATCATGGGCAGCTGGTTCCTGACTACCGCAGGCGCTAACCTGATGGGCGGCTATGTGGCGAATATGATGGCAGTACCGGAAAACGTAACTGACCCGCTTCAATCGCTGGAAGTTTACGGCCGCGTATTTATGCAGATCGGTATTGCGACTGCGGTTATCGCCGTCATCATGATCCTGACCGCGCCGAAACTGAATCGCATGACGCAGGACGATGAAAAAACGCTGAAAGCGCAAGATACCGCGACAGCGTGATCTTCTGAGCTTCCATAAAGCTGCGCCTTTGGCGCAGCTTTTTTTTTGACATTCTCTCTCACACAAAAATCATCAAAACGACTGAATCCTAATGCGTTACTGTGTAGTATCACTACGTCCTCATCCTCTACTGCGTTAAGGAATTGCCCATGAAACTGTTTTATAAACCCGGCGCGTGTTCTCTCTCCCCGCATATCGCATTACGCGAAGCAGGTTTAGATTTCACGATGGAAAAAGTCGATCTCGCGACCAAAAAAACGGAACACGGCGCTGACTATCTGGAAATCAACCCGAAAGGCCAGGTGCCTGCGCTGCAACTTGAGGACGGATCGCTGCTGACCGAAGGCGTGGCTATCGTGCAATTTATTGCCGATAAGGTCCCTGATCGCCAGTTGCTGGCGCCGTCAGGCAGCATGACGCGTTATCACACCCTGGAGTGGCTGAACTATATCGCGACCGAGCTGCATAAAGGGTTTACGCCGCTGTTCCGTCCTGATACGCCGGACACGTTCAAGCCTATCGCGCGTGCGGCGCTGGAAAAGAAATTTCAGTATATTGAAGATGAGTTAACCGAAAAGCAGTGGCTGATGGGGCTGCGTTTTACCGTTGCTGACGCCTATCTTTTCACCGTGCTGCGCTGGGCATATGCCATTAATATGGATATGACGCGCTTCACGCATATCGCTGACTATATGGAACGCGTTAAAACGCGCCCCGCAGTCGCAGCCGCACTGGCGGCGGAAGGTATTCAATAACCGGTGCCTGAACGATGCCTCCTGCTGGAGGCATCTTTTAGTGCCTTACAACACGCGCGCTGTAAAACGCACTTCAGGTTGCGCAATCAGATCCTGCGCCGCCACGACCTGCAATTCATATTCTTTCATTTCGTAGGTGACGGTCATAACACCGTAAACCGCGGCCGTAACGTGCTCCAGTGCTTCGCGAAGCGATGCGCCCTGCAACAGTTTGACCAGCAACAATCCACTGGTGACATCGCCCACACCCACCGGCTGACGCGCGCCAAAATCCACCAGCGGACGGCTTATGTGTAACGCTTCTGTCGCGGTCACCAGCAACATTTCAAATTTATCCAGACGGTAACCCGCGCGCGCCAGGTGTTTTACCAGCACAATTTGCGGCCCTGCGGCAATCAATTCACGCGCCGCGCTCACTGCCTCTTCAACGGAGTCGACTGAATGCCCGGTCAGGATTTCAAGCTCAATTAAGTTTGGGGCGATAATGTCGCTGGCAGGCATGGCATAACGGGTATGAAATTCGGCGACGCCTGGCGCGACGATGCAGCCTTTTTCAGGATGGCCCATTACCGGATCGCAGAAATACTTCGCCGCCGGGTTGGCTGCTTTGACCTGACGAACAATGTTCAGGATCTGCTCGCCCTGCTCGGCCGATCCCAAATAACCGCTCAGCACGGCGTCACAACGCTGAAGTTGCCCGATGGCGGCAATGCCCTGCACGATGTCGGTCAAATGATTTGCCGGCATAACGCACCCGGTCCATTGACCATACTGGGTGTGATTTGAAAATTGTACGGTGTTAAGCGGCCAGACATTCGCGCCAAGTCGACGCATCGGGAATTCTGCAGCACTGTTTCCGGCATGGCCGAACACTACATGGGATTGGATCGCGAGGATATTTTTCATCTTTATTTCCAACAACGACGTGTCCGTGAACGATAAACGCCTTCATTCACGTAAAAGAAAAGGGCGTGATTTCTCACGCCCTTAAAATCAAACTCTTACTTCCAGCAAACTAAGCAGTAATTCTTTTTGCCGCGACGTAATAAGGTATAGCGGCCAAACAGTTTGTCGGCGTCGCTAAAGGTATATTCCGGATCAGCCTGTTTTTGGCCGTTAACGGTGACCGCGTTAGACGCGATGGTTTTACGTGCCTGCCCGCGTGAAGGTTGCAGTTCTGAGTCTACCAGCGCCTGCTGAAGATCTGCCCCAGAGGCCAGCTCAATCATCGGTACGCCGTCCTGAGCCAGTTGTTCGAAATCCGCTTCGCTAAGGGATTCCAGATTACCGTTGAACAGGCTTTCCGTGATGCGTTTGGCAGCCACCAACCCTTCTTCGCCATGCACCAGACGAGTCACTTCATCCGCCAGTACATACTGCGCGCGCGGCGCTTTACCACTGTTTTTATCTTCTTCTTCCAGCGCGTTGATGGCATCAAGATCCATAAACGTGAAGAATTTCAGGAAGCGGTAAACATCGGCATCTGCGGTGTTAATCCAGAATTGATAAAATTTGTACGGGCTGGTTTTCTTCGGATCAAGCCACACTGCGCCCGCTTCCGTTTTACCAAACTTGGTGCCGTCTGCTTTCGTGATAAGCGGAACCGTCAGGCCGAAGACCTGTTTTTGATGCAGACGACGGGTTAAATCGATACCAGAGGTAATATTGCCCCACTGGTCAGAACCGCCAATCTGTAGCGACACGCCATACAGCTCGTTCAGGCATGCGAAGTCGTAACCCTGCAGCAGGTTGTAGGAAAACTCAGTAAAAGAGATGCCGACATCATCGCGATTCAGACGCTGTTTTACGGCTTCTTTGTTAATCATCTGGTTAACAGAGAAATGCTTGCCAATGTCGCGCAGGAAAGTCAGCACATTCATGCTGCCAAACCAGTCATAGTTGTTCGCGGCGATGGCGGCGTTTTCACCGCAGTCGAAGTCAAGGAACGGTGCGACCTGTTTGCGGATTTTATCAACCCATTCCTGGACCGTGTCTTCGGTATTGAGTTTACGCTCGGCCGCCTTAAAGCTGGGATCGCCGATAAGTCCGGTCGCGCCGCCCACCAGCGCCACTGGCTTATGCCCTGCCTGCTGGAAGCGTTTCAGGCACAAAAGAGGAACCAGATGGCCCAGATGCAAGCTATCGGCGGTCGGATCGAAACCGCAATAGAGTGCAATTGGCCCTTGCGCCAGTCGCTCTGCTAACGCTTCTTCGTCCGTCACCTGGGCCACAAGGCCCCGCTCTTGCAATTGTTTAATCAAATTGCTGGTTGCCATCAATTTCTCCATGTATTTACGACTGCACCTGTGCCGGTACACGGCTTTTCACCCACTGGTGAAAAAAAGGATTCATAGAATAAAGCGCCCGCCAGATGAGTGCCAGCGCTTAAAGAATAAAACCGACGATCAGGGCGCCAGCCTGTCTATTTTCCAGGCATCCGCGTCGCGCTGGTATAAAAAACGGTCGTGCAAGCGATGCTCGCCGCCCTGCCAGAACTCCATCTGCTCGATGGACACGCGAAACCCGCCCCAGAAACTGGGCAAGGGAATGTCGCCTTGCTGAAATTTCTGCTTAAGTTCGAGGAATTTGCTTTCAAGAATACCGCGCGCGGAAATGCGGCTCGACTGCTTCGACACCCAGGCGCCAATTTGACTGTCGCGCGGACGGCTGTGGAAGTATTTAACGACCTCAAGCGTCGACAGACGCTCGGCTTTCCCGGTCACCATGACCTGGCGCTCCAGCATGTGCCACGGGAAGAGCAGGCTAATGTTGGGGTTGTGCTCTATCTGATGCGCTTTACGGCTGCCGAGGTTGGTATAAAAGACCATTCCCCGCTCATCAAAATGTTTCAGCAATACGATGCGCTGGTAGGGCTGGTTATTTTCATCCACCGTCGCTACCACCATGGCAGTAGGATCGGCCAGTTGCGCCTCACAGGCCTGACCAAGCCAACGTTCAAACAGCGTCAGGGGTTGTTCCGGCAAATCTCGACGGCGTAATCCGCCTTTGGTGTATTCGCGACGTAAATGCGCGATCTGTTGCAGGGCATCATGGTCAGACATGTTGATTCTTCGAGACGTTTTCGGGTGGCGTTATTGTGCTCCCCACCCGATAAAATCTCAACGTTTCGGGTTTTGAAGCTGACAGTTATTCAGCACGATGCGATCTTTATTGTAAACCGTGGCGCTGTCGCCTTTAGACCAGAACACGTAAATCCCATCGGTATAACGCGCGCCGGAAGCAGAAAGCCCCTGTTTAAGAGTGAGCGGTTTGTCATCATAGACAAAGCTCACTTCCTGACGGGTGTTATTAAGGTTTACGGTTAATGGCTTTTCGTCACACTGGTACTCAAGAGTGTCGGTATGCATTTTCTCGACGAAGTTGTTATACGTTGAGCAACCTGCAAGTAAGGTGGGGATCAAAACGACAAGTAATTTTTTCATAGGCATATCCTGAATAAATCCATTTCCCTGGAGGGCCACGCCCTCCACGTAATAAAGAGTTTACCGTTTACGCCTGTATGACAACTTAAGTTAACTCTGATAGTTCAGCGTATTGGCGGGAAAAATCGCCCCTAACACCGTGAGCTGAGAGGCGCCGGTCACCGAAGGCAGATTGCCGGGTAATCCGTTTATGGTTCGCCAGGCAAGCCAGGCAAAGGCCAGCGCTTCCATATCATCGCCGCTAATGCCGGCCTCGTCTGTGGTGGTTACCTCAATGCCTGGCAGAAGGCTCGCAAGCCGCGCCATCACCAGCGGATTACGCCCGCCGCCGCCGCAGACCAGCACGCGCTCGCAGCCGCCGCATAATAAGATTTGCTCGGAAATAGTGGTTGCCGTGAGTTCTGCAAGGGTCGCCTGTACATCTTGCGCGGCAAGCCCCGGGAAATTCGCAAGCTGGCGCTCAAGCCAGCCGTAATTGAAGTATTCCCGACCGGTGCTTTTGGGGGCAGCCGCGCCAAAATAGGGATCGCTCAGCATTTGCTGTAACAGCGGGAGAATAACCTTGCCGCTGCTTGCCCACTCGGCATCTTTATCAAAAGCTTTTCCGCGCTGGCGCCAAATCCAGGCGTCCATCAGCATATTACCCGGCCCGGTGTCATAGCCTTTAACCGGCACATCCGGGAACAACATCGAAATGTTGGCGATGCCGCCGATATTCAGCACAATTCTCTTTTCACTCGGATGCCCGAGCAGCGCCTGATGGAAGGCCGGAACTAAGGGTGCCCCCTGCCCGCCAAGCGCGATATCGCGGCGGCGGAAATCGCCCACCACGGTAACGCCGGTACGAGCGGCAATGTGATTGTTATCGCCAATTTGAAGCGTGTTCGGCGCATCCCCGTTTGGCTCATGCCAGACGGTCTGGCCGTGGCAGCCGATGGCGATAATCTCTTCGGCACGCAGTCCTTCTTGCTCTATCAATGCCTGCACCGCGTCGGCAAACAGGCGGCCCAGACGGGTATCTAATTGCCCGAATTGCGAAAGCGTCAGTTGCTGCCCCTGGCAGACGGCGAGCACCGCTTCCTTAAGGGAATGAGGGATGGGATAAGAAAGGCTTGCCTGCTGGGCAACCATATTTTCGTCAATGGCTGCCAGCACAACGTCCACGCCATCAAGGCTGGTCCCCGACATGACGCCAATATATCGACCCGATTTCATATTCAATCCTTTTTGCTTCCCGAGGGGACAAATGAATCATAACCGTTAGGTTTTCGCCATATTAATTAGCCCATTGAAGGCCGCCGAATGTAAAGAATCGTTAAAGTCGACGCCACGACAGCAGTTATAAAGATGTTTAGCTACGGTTAAGACAGGTTCTTTTACTATTTTTATATTAAGCCTCTACAATAGTGTGAAATCGCGCTGTGGAGTATCTTATAATTTGCCATAAGGATGCTCATGTGAGCGTAAAGTGGTGAACAGGAGAGTTACATAAATGATTGCACGAGTACTGATGATTTCGCTGGTGGGTTTAACACTGGCTGGTTGTGTCAATAACGATAGCCTTTCAGGTGATGTGTATACCGCATCGGAAGCGAAACAAGTACAACGCGTCACTTACGGCACCGTCGTGAACGTACGCCCGGTGCAGATTCAGGCAGGTGATGACACGAACGCCATCGGCGCTATTGGCGGCGCGGTGCTTGGCGGCTTCCTGGGTAATACCATCGGTGGTGGTACGGGTCGTTCACTGGCCACTGCTGCTGGCGCTGTCGCAGGCGGCGTAGCAGGCCAGGGCGTTCAGGGTGCAATGAACAAAACCCAGGGTGTCGAGCTTGAAATCCGTAAAGATGATGGCGATACCATCATGGTGGTCCAGAAACAAGGCCCGACTAAATTCGCTCCGGGTCAGCGTGTCGTGATGGCAACCAAAGGAAGCCAGGTTACCGTATCCCCACGCTAAGACGTTTAAAAGCGGCCTCGTCGCCGCTTTAATCCATCTTGTCTCACGTCACAACAATAAAAAGGCCTCGTAATGACGAGGCCTTTTTCTTAATTGTGCCCCTGAAGGCGGGTGATATTTTTCTCAATCCGCCCAATCAGGCTGATTAACATATCAAGCTCTTCAGTGCTGATCCCACCCAGAATTTCTGCACGCGTTTTGCGGATCACGTCTTCCATTTGGTTGATAATCGGCTCGGCTTTTTCAGTGAGCTTAATACGTTTCGCACGCCGGTCGTTGGCGCACGTGTGACGGGCTATAAGCCCCTTTTCTTCCAACTGATCCAGGGTTCGCACCAGCGACGGTTGCTCAATACCGATAGCTTTTGCCAGTTGGATTTGCGATTGATCTGGCGGTAACTCATGAATGTTATGCAACGTAACCCAGTGGGTTTGCGTTAACTCCAGAGGTTTCAGGCGATGGTCAATCAGTGCACGCCAAATGCGTACTAACCGTGCCAGATCAGAACCGAGTGGCGATTCCAATTTCATCTCCTTATAATTAGCTTGCTAACTTATTATACTGATTTTAAACTTAGTGTGCAGCAATTATATGTCTAAAACAAATTACTGATTTTTCCGACACTTTCGGCAATGTCTATAATTTGATTCTACAACCTGTCAGGGAAACAGCGCGTCATGGCCGTTATGATTAGGGTTAATCCGAAGTGAACAGCTTTTCTTTACCAAGCGGTATGCCGCTTGAGGATGTGGTCGTCGGTGCGTCAATCTACTTCCCGCCCATTTTTAAAGCGGTATTAATTGGTTTATTCATCTGGTTGATTTTACACAGATTATTGCGAACGTGGCTTTATTCGGGCGCCATCTGGCATCCGACGCTGATGGACCTGTCGGTCTTTATTTTATCAGTGTGCGCCGGCATGTTTCTTTTGACGACAGGGTTGTTCTCATGATCAAGACAGTGAAATATTTTTCGACGCTCATCGTGTTCGCAGCGGCGATCCTCGCCGGGTGGTGGCTGTGGAATTATTACATGCAATCCCCCTGGACCCGCGACGGCAAAGTGCGTGCGGAGCTTGTCGATATTGCGCCGCAGGTGAGTGGCACGATCACTGAGCTTATGGTCAAAGATAATCAATTTGTTAAAGCCGGCTCGCTGCTGTTTAAAATTGATGAGATCCCCTATCAAATAGCCATTCTTAACGCGCAAGCGCAACTGGCCCATGCCCAGTCGGATCTTGCGAAAGCGCGTAATGAAGCCGTTCGCCGTCAGCACCTGCCGCAAAACTACATTTCTGCTGAAGAACTCGATAGCGCCACGATCAATGTTAAAGCGATGGAGGCGGCGGTAGATGTCGCAAAAGCCGCGTTAAAGCAGTCTGAGTGGCAACTGTCGCAAACCCGCGTCACTGCGCCAGTCGATGGATGGGTTACCAATCTTTCGGTGCGGGTTGGCAACTATGCTTCAACCGGGCAACCAGTCTTCGCCCTGATTGATAGTCACTCTTTTTATGTCGTCGGTTATTTTGAAGAAACCAAATTGCGCCATATCGCCCCGGGGGCGACAGCCAGCATAAAACTGCTCAGTAATAACGTCCCGCTCACCGGCCGGGTGGAAAGTATTGGCCGGGCGATTTACGACCAAAGTGTTGAAACCGACAGTGGCCTGGTGCCTGACGTTAAACCCAATGTGCCCTGGGTCAGGCTTGCCCAGCGTGTGCCGGTACGTTTTGTTCTGGATAAGGTGCCCGATAACGCCATTCTGGTTTCCGGCACGACCTGCACGATTGCCATTGAGCACTAATAAATGAATCTCAGTTGGCTTGAATGGCAACGTACCCCCTGGGGTAAGGCGACCAGTAATCAATGGCGATACGCACTGCGCAACAGTATTGCCATGTGCCTGGCACTGACTATCGCGTACGTGCTCGATCTGGATGAGCCGTACTGGGCCATGACATCCGCCGCCGTGGTCAGTTTTCCTACCCCCGGCGGTGTGATAAGCAAAAGTCTGGGGCGCGTGGTAGGAAGCCTGGTCGGTGCCAGCGCATCGCTGATGATAGCCGGCAGTACGCTTAACGATCCGTGGTTCTTTTCGCTGTCGATGGCCGGCTGGCTGGCGTTATGCACCTGGTCTGCAAGCCACTTTCACAATAACGCCGCCTATGCCGCGCAGCTTGCCGGTTACACCGCCGCGATTATCGCCTTCCCTATGGTCAATATGATTGAACCCACGCAGTTGTGGGATATTGCCCAGGCGCGGGTGTGCGAAGTGCTTATCGGTATCGCCTGCGGCGGCCTGATGATGATGGTATTGCCGAGCACGTCCGATGGCACCACCTTACTGGTGTCGTTAAAAACCATGCACGCGCGCTTGCTTGAACATGCCAGCCTGTTATGGAAGCCAGAAACCACCGATGCGATGCGAACCGCGCATCAGGGCGTGATAAGCCAAATCCTGACGCTGAATATTTTGCGCATTCAGGCCTTCTGGAGCCATTACCGCTTTCGTCGCTATAACAATCGCCTCAATGCGATTCTTCACCAGCAACTGCGCTTAACCAGCACGATCTCTGGCATCCGCCGCCTGATTATCAACTGGCCGACGGCGCCTGCGCATATCGCGGCGCTTCAGGAGCAAATACTGGAGGCGCTGTCGCACCAGCAGCCCGATCGGTATCACATTGCCCGATTACTGGCGCTGAGCCTGCCGGAGAAAACCAACGATTATCGCCATCTGGCGTGGTGGCGTCGGTTTCGTGAATTTTGCCAGATGTACCTGCACGTGAGCCATGAACTACTGGCGCTGGAAAATGACCGCCATGATCAAGACGATTCAGGCCCCAAAGCCCCGTCGCTGACCCGTTATGCGGATATCACCGAAGCCTTGTGGAATGGTCTGCGCACCTTTGTGGTGATCACTATTGCCTGCGCCTGGACGATTACCGCGCAGTGGGATTCTGGCGGTTCCGCCCTGACGATGATTGCTATCAGCTGCGTGCTCTACTCCACCTCGCCTTCCCCGCACCAGTCCTTATCCTTGCTGATGCGAACCCTGATTTTGCTCTCATTATTCAGCTTTGCCGTGAAGTTCGGCCTGATGATACGCATCACTGAAATGTGGGAGTTTTTGCTGTTTTTGTTCCCTCTGTTATGTCTGATGCAGCTTATGAAGCTTCAGCAGCCCAAAATTGCTGGCCTGTGGGGGCAGCTCATTGTGTTTATGGGTTCGTTTATCGCCGTGACTAACCCACCAGACTATGATTTCGGCGATTTTCTTAACGATAATCTGGCAAAAATTATAGGCGTGGGGCTCGCATGGCTGGCGTTTTCGATTCTCAGGCCGGGTTCAGACGACCGCAAAAGCCGCCGCCACATTCGGGCGCTGCGGCGAGGATTTATCGATCAGCTTAGCCGTCGCCCCGCCCTTAGCGAATTCGCTTTTGAATCGTTGGTCTACCACCACGTCCATCAGTTAAGTCAGGCAAAGAAAGAGACGGCGCGTCGCTGGTTGCTGCGCTGGGGCGTCGTCTTGCTTAACTGCTCGCATGTGGTGTGGGCGCTACGTGAATGGGAATCACGCTCTGACCCACTGTCGCAGGTGCGGGATGTGTGTATGAGTACGTTGCGAGAAGTGATGAGCGTACACGGTGTTCAGAAAAAACCGCTGCATGTCGCGCTTAGCGAGCTGCAGCGTTACTGCGAGGTATTGAGCCGTCATCATGACCCGGCGGCGGTCGAACTTGCCGCGCTGATTTGGCGTTTGTATTGTTCACTGAAACAGCTTGAGCATGCGCCGACAGCGGATGACCTGGCTGACGGCGCACCGGTTACGACTTAATCACGCCACAGGCAAAGCGTTCGCCCCCGCCGCCAAGCGGTTCGGGTTTGTCAGACATATTGTCGCCGCCTGCGTGGATCATAAGCGCCTTACCTTTAATGTCTTCAAGCGATTTGAGACGGGGTGCGATAACCGCCTCTTTGGCTTTACCGTCTTTATCCACTACCAGTACCGGGAGATCCCCGGTATGGCCCGCGCCTTCAGGGCCCTGGTGTTTGCCGGTGGCGTGTGGATCAAGGTGGCCACTTGCGGCTCCGGCTGCAACGGGTTTACCGTCTTTCATTGCGGGTTCGCAACTGCCTTTGGCGTGGATATGAAACCCACGCTCACCAGGCGGCAGCGCTTTTAAATCGGGGGTGAATTTGAGGCCATTATCGGTCTCTTCAATTTCGATTTCGCCGATGGACTGACCAATGCCCTGAGGCGTAACCAGATGCATTTCTACGTCTTCGCTGGCTGCCTGCGCCTGGGCTGCGCCACAGGACAGGAGAACCAGCACTGCCAGACTGACTTTTTTCATCGTGCCTCCAGAATTATGATTTCGCCTGTTAAGTCTAGAACAAACGAAGCCCTGACATCGGGAGGCGACGATTTTAGGAATTACGGCACATCGTAACCCAGTGCCGCTTTCCGAATGCGGAACCATTGCTGGCGAGACATCTCAAGCGACAATGCATGGATGGCTGAACGCACGCGCTCAATTTTTCCCGAGCCGATAATCGGCAGCGGCTGAGACGGCAGTCGCATTACCCAGGCGTACACAACCTGCTCAATGGTCTGCGCCCCGATTTCCTGGGCAACCTGATGCAACTCATCGCGCAGCGGTTGAAAAGTTTCATCATTAAACAGACGGCCACCGCCGAGGCAGGACCATGCCATCGGGCGAATACGCAGTTGTTGCAATTGATCCAGCGTGCCGTCCAACAGTAACGGTTGGTATACCGGAGAAATCTCAACCTGGTTGGTCGCAAGCGTAAACGGCAGGCGCGACTGAAGCAGTGAGAATTGCGCTGGGGTAAAATTCGACACCCCGAAGTGACGCACTTTGCCGGACTGATGCAGGGGAATAAAGGCTTCTGCCACCTCGTCGGCGTCCATCAACGGATCGGGACGATGGATCAGCAACAGGTCAAGATACTCGGTCGCCAGATTTTTGAGCGACGTTTCGGCGCTCTGCACAATGTGCGCGCGATCGGTGATGTAATGCCCTATGCTGTGTTCCGCTTTCGCGGTGGTGGCAATACCGCACTTGGTGACAATTTCCATTTTCTCGCGAAGCTGCGGCGCCAGTTTGAGCGCCTCGCCAAACGCCGCTTCGCATTGGTAGCCGCCGTAAATATCAGCGTGATCCACTGTGGTAATGCCAAGGTCGAGGTGCGACTCGATAAAACTGACCCGTTCCCGCGGCGACATATTCCAGTCCATCAGTCGCCAGTAGCCCATCACCAGGCGTGAGAATTCCGGGCCCTGAGGCGCCAGGGTTATACGCTGAACCATCTTGATTTCCTCGACAAAAATAAACGCTGAGTATACGTGAGTGTGCAGACTAGAAAAGAGAAGGTTGTTGCGGTTCGTCATCCTGAGTGGGTTTATTTGCACGCAACTTACGTAAAAAGCGTTGGCGACACAGGCGTAACACGTCCTGCTTTTGGGCATCGCTCATTGATTGCCAGTTAAAGCGCTCATCACGACTGCGCATACAACCACGACAAAAGCCTTTTTCATCGGACTGGCAAATCCCGCGGCACGGGCTCGGGACGGGGAAGAACTCAAGTTGCTCGGCCACACCTTCTCCTGATTGATGACATTACTAGTATTGAAGACGTAGAACGGCGTTGTTGCAAGCGCAAGCGGTTTTTATGTGACAACGTCACACAAGAAAAGCAAATTTTTATTCCTTCATGGTTGCATTAGACCGATTGGTCTATTACAGTCATCCCATGAACAAAATTGCCGAATACGATACCCGCGAACACCTCCTTGCAATAGGCGAGCGGCTTTGCCTGCACCGCGGCTTTGTAGGAATGGGCCTGAGTGAGTTATTAAAAACCGCCGAGGTGCCTAAGGGATCGTTTTATCACTATTTTCGCTCCAAAGAAGCCTTTGGCGTGGCGATGCTTGAGCGCTATTACACGGCGTATCATCAGCAATTGACGCAGCATTTCGCCGCACCAGGTACGACGGCGCGCGAAAAGTTGCTCTCGCACTATGAACAGACGCTTCAGCAGTTTTGCCAGCACGACCGCATAAATGGTTGCCTGACGGTAAAGCTTTCCGCTGAGGTGTGCGATTTGTCAGAAGACATGCGCTTAGCGCTCGAACGCGGCGCGGCGAAAATCATCGCCCTGCTCGCCCAAAGCCTTGAGCAAGGGCGTATTGATGGCAGCCTGACGTTTAAAACCGACGCCCTGACCACGGCCCATGTACTGTATGCGTTGTGGATCGGAGCAAGTTTGCAGGCAAAAATTTCCCGTAGCGCGTTGCCCTTAGAAAGCGCGCTGGCGCACGTGAGAGAATTACTCTGCGCACCCGATTAACCCGGGGCGCTTTTTATTTCGATGATTACTAGACGACCGGTCTACTCAGGAGTTTGTATGTCAACAGAGAAACTATTCACCCCGTTAAAAGTGGGTGCCATTACTGTGCCCAACCGCGTATTTATGGCGCCGTTGACCCGTTTGCGTAGCATTGAGCCGGGTGATATCCCCACCGCGATGATGGCGGAATATTATCGCCAGCGCGCAAGCTCTGGCTTGATAATCAGCGAGGCCACGCAAATTTCCGCTCAGGCGAAAGGCTATGCGGGTGCGCCAGGTTTACACAGCGATGAACAAATTGCCGCATGGAAAAAAATCACCGCTGCAGTTCATGAAAAAGAGGGTCGTATCGCGGTGCAGTTGTGGCATACCGGCCGTATCTCTCACGACAGCCTGCAACCGGGCGGCGAAGCGCCCGTTGCGCCCTCCGCTATCCGAGCTGAAACTCGCACCTCTTTGCGCGATGAGCAGGGCCATGCGATCCGCGTCGATACGTCAACGCCGCGCGCGCTGGAAACCGACGAAATTCCGGGTATCGTGAATGATTTCCGCCAGGCTGTGATCAATGCGCGCGATGCCGGATTCGATTTGGTTGAACTGCACTCCGCCCACGGTTATTTGTTGCATCAATTCTTGTCGCCGGCATCAAACCAGCGTACCGACGCCTATGGTGGCAGCATCGAGAATCGCACTCGCCTGGTGCTGGAAGTGGTGGATGCCACAAGCGAAGCCTGGGCCGCGAACCGTATCGGCATTCGTATTTCCCCGCTTGGCCCGTTTAACGGCCTCGATAATGGCGAGGATCAGGAAGAAGCCGCGCTGTATTTAATTAGCGAGCTGGCGAAGCGGAATCTGGCGTATCTGCATATCTCTGAGCCAGACTGGGCAGGCGGCAAGCCTTATTCAGAAGAATTCCGTGCCAAAGTCCGTCAGTGCTATCCAGGCGTGATCATTGGCGCAGGCGCGTATACCGCCGAGAAAGCAGAAGATCTGATTTCTAAAGGCTATATCGATGCCGTGGCGTTTGGTCGCGTTTATATCTCAAATCCGGACCTGGTTGAGCGTCTGCACCGCAAAGCGGCGCTGAATGCACCGAAACCGGAATTGTTCTACGGCGGCGGCGCTGAAGGCTATATCGACTACCCTACGTTGTAATCGCATTGATAGCGGCGACATATCGCCGCTATACTAAAAAACTGTTGATAGAAAATAACTTATTGATGACGAGGATGTTATGCGTTTACTTCACACCATGTTACGCGTTGGCAATTTACAACGTTCCATCGAGTTTTATACCAACGTACTGGGGATGACCCTGCTGCGCACCAGCGAAAACGAAGAGTACAAATACTCCCTGGCCTTCGTTGGCTACGGTCCGGAAAGTGAAGAAGCGGTTATTGAGCTGACCTACAACTGGGGCGTGGATAGCTATGAACTTGGCACCGCGTACGGTCATATTGCCTTAAGCGTTGATAACGCGGCTGAAGCCTGCGAGCGCATCCGCGCCAATGGCGGTAACGTCACTCGTGAAGCAGGCCCGGTAAAGGGCGGCACGACGGTTATTGCGTTTGTAGAAGATCCTGACGGTTACAAAATCGAACTGATCGAAGCGAAAGATGCCGGTAAAGGCCTCGGCAACTGATTTTCCAGGCAGGCGCGAACTGCACCTGCCCTGCTGCATCCCCCGCCTTTTTTTGCCATAATACGCGCTGCTTTAATTTCCCCAACATAGAGACGCTGATGTCCGACAACGCTCAACTTACCGGTCTGTGCGACCGTTTTCGTGGTTTTTATCCTGTCGTTATTGATGTGGAGACTGCCGGATTCAACGCAAAAACCGACGCGCTTCTGGAAATCGCCGCCGTCACATTAAAAATGGATGAACAGGGTTGGCTTTCCATCGACGAGACGCTGCATTTCCATGTCGAACCTTTCGAAGGCGCATTATTGCAGCCTGAAGCCCTGGCCTTTAACGGTATTGATCCGCATAACCCGCTGCGCGGCGCAGTGAGCGAATACGACGCGCTGCATGCCATCTTCAAAATGGTGCGCAAAGGGATCAAAGAACGCGCCTGCAACCGCGCGATTATGGTGGCGCACAACGCCACGTTCGATCACAGTTTTATGATGGCCGCCGCCGAGCGCGCATCCCTTAAGCGCAACCCATTCCACCCTTTCGTGACGTTTGATACGGCAGCGCTGAGCGGGCTGGCCCTTGGGCAAACGGTCCTTGCGAAAGCATGTCTGGCGGCAGGAATTCCCTTTGACAGCACCCAGGCCCACTCGGCTTTATATGATACCGAGCAGACGGCGCTGCTGTTTTGTGAAATCGTCAATCGCTGGAAACGACTGGGCGGATGGCCGTTGCCGATGGCCGAATCGGCAGAATAAACGCGAAAAAAAAGCGACCCATGGTCGCTTTTTTCTTTCTTCTTTATTTACTCAGCGTCAGGCTCTTTATGCTTCGCCGCTGTTTCTTTAATCAGTTCTTGCAGTTCCCCACGCTGGTACATTTCGATCACGATATCGCAACCGCCGACCAGTTCACCGTCGACCCACAATTGCGGGAAAGTCGGCCAGTTCGCGTATTTAGGCAGTTCAGCGCGGATATCCGGGTTCTGAAGAATATCAACGTAGGCGAAACGCTCGCCGCAGGCTGAAAGCGCCTGGACCGCCTGCGCGGAGAAACCACAGCTTGGCAGTTTCGGGGAGCCTTTCATGTACAGCAGGATCGGGTTTTCAGCGATTTGGCGTTCGATTTTTTCGATTGTGGTGCTCATTGTCTTGCTTCCTCAAGCTTTTCAGGCAAACAGCCTGAATTTTACTGGCTATCAGGGAACCGTGTAAATCCGGGAGATGAACGATAACGTTCCCAGTAAACATGCGACCAGAATAACATTTTCGACGCGTAAAGCCTTAGTCTTTCACTCAACTATTGTACAAAAAACGAGCGATTAACACGTTATTTGGTCATTTAATTTGCGCATGGTATCAAAACCACGTTTTAGGAGAATAACTCTCTTACGGTTAAGCAAACTTATCGATTAGAATCGACGGGTTTTGAAAATCACACGCTGGCATGATTGTCAGCTTAGTTCAGGGGAACGCTCAGTGGCGCGGATGAATAAAGTTTCGCTTACGCTTTGTGCTCTATTTTTTACCTCCTTAAGCTTTACGCCATTAGTCCTGGCGTCGGAGCACGCACGCCCGTCGGCGGTGCATAAGGCGGTAACCAAAACCACGAAAAACAAAAGCTCAGCTACTCAACCCACCAGCAAGACAGCAGCAAAAAAGAAAACCACCAAAACCGCGCAGTCTGCCAACAAAACATCGAATGCCAAAACCACGAAAACCCACACCCTCGCGACAACGCATTCATCGGGTAGTAAAACCTCCTCTTCCAAAAACGTAGCCGCCAAAAGCGTCGCCAAATCACGGCGTAGCTCTCAACCAGACACGGCGGCTGCGAAGACCGTGAAACAGACCTGCGTTACTTCCCGTAAAAGCCGCAAAAAATCGTGCGTGACGGTGAAAAATGGTAAACCCACCACCATTGCCGAAGCACATAAAGTGCGGATGCAAAAAGCGCAGCAGACTGCGCTGAATAAATTGATGGGTCAGATTGGCAAACCCTACCGCTGGGGCGGGACTTCTCCGCGCACCGGTTTTGATTGCAGCGGCCTGATTTATTACGCGTATAAAGATCTGGTCAAAATCCGCATTCCGCGCACCGCCAATGAGATGTATCACCTGCGTGACGCGTCTCCGGTGAATGTCGCCGAACTGCAAAGTGGCGATCTGGTGTTCTTCCGCACCCGTGGACGCGGCATGGCCGATCATGTCGGTGTGTATGTCGGTAACGGTAAATTTATTCAGTCGCCCCGTTCGGGCCGCGACATTGAGATCACGTCTCTTAGCGAAGACTACTGGCAGCGCCATTACGTCGGCGCACGCCGGGTAATGACGCCAAAAACCATTCGTTAATCACGCTTACCTGCCCGCTTTGGGCAGGTAACTTCATCTTTTGCTGACCCTTTTGATTTGTTACTCTATACCAACACTAAAGGTGTGTATTTAGTGACCCATAATTACTAAAGGAGTGAAGCAATGTCGTTCGAATTACCTGCATTACCGTATGCCAAAGTGGCCCTTGCGCCGCATATCTCCGCTGAAACCCTGGAGTATCACTACGGCAAACACCATCAGGCCTATGTCACAAACCTGAATAATTTAATCAAAGGCACCGCGTTTGAAGGGAAAACGTTAGAAGAGATTATCCGCAGCGCTGAAGGCGGGATTTTCAATAATGCCGCGCAGGTGTGGAACCACACGTTTTACTGGCACTGCCTTGCGCCGCAAGCGGGCGGCGAACCCACCGGCGCGTTAGCCGACGCCATCAACGCCGCGTTCGGTAGCTTTGCGCAGTTTAAAACCCAGTTTACCGATGCGGCTATTAAGAACTTCGGTTCCGGCTGGACCTGGCTTGTGAAAAACTCCGACGGCTCACTCGCGATCGTCTCTACGTCGAACGCCGGGACGCCCCTTACCAGTGATGCCAAACCGGTATTAACGGTAGATGTGTGGGAACATGCCTATTACATTGACTACCGCAACGCTCGTCCGCAGTACCTGGAGCATTTCTGGGCGCTGGTTAACTGGGATTTTGCTGCGAAAAATTTCGAAGCCTAAACCACGTATCACGGAGAAGGTTTCCCTTCTCCGTTTTTTTATTCAGCCGCACACAGGGCTTTACGCTCACGGTTTGATGACATCATCACCAGCAGTAATCCTGCCGCCGCGATCATCGCCCCCATAACAGGCACCATACTTAATCCAAGCCCGGTCTGAATCACTGCGCCGCCTGCCGCTGCGCCCAGCGCATTGCCCAGATTAAACGCGCCGATATTCACCGAGGAAGATAAACCCGGCGCTTCACTCGCCACACGCATGACGCGCATCTGCAACGGCGGTACCACCGCAAACGTTGCCGCGCCCCACACCACCATGCTTAATGCCGCGCCGAACTCGCTGCGCGCAAGCCACGGGATCGCGGCCATTATCACAATCAATAACAGCAGAAAGCCTTTAAGGGTGCCCGTGACTGACTTATCCGCCAGTCGCCCGCCTAACCAGTTGCCGATAGAAAAACCGACGCCAATCAGTACCAGCATTGCCGTCACAAACAGCGGAGTCGCGTGGGTGACATGCTGTAAAACCGGTGAAATATAGGTGTAAAGCGTAAACATCGCGCCGGCTCCTAACACCGTTGTAAACAGAGCGCTCAGCACTTGTCCACGCATCAGCACCGACAGCTCTTTTTTGACGTCCGGTCGCTCGCCCGCGCCGCCTTTTGGCAAAGACACCGCAAGGCTAATGATTGAAATGACGCCCAGGCCTGCGGTTGCCAGAAACGACATGCGCCAGCCGATGCTTTCGCCAAGCCACGTCGCAGCGGGCACGCCGCCGATATTGGCAATGGTCAGCCCCATAAACATGGTGGCAACCGCGCTTGCCTGCTTGTGTTTTGGCACCACGCTCGCCGCCACCACTGAACCCAAGCCGAAGAAAGCGCCATGGTTAAGGCTTGTGATGATGCGCGAAACCATCAGCGTCGCATAATCAGGAGCGATAGCGGACAGGACGTTTCCCAGCGTAAAAATCGCCATCAGGAAAATCAGCGCGCTGCGTCGCCCGCGATGAGAAAGCAGGAGCGTCATTAACGGCGCGCCGACCATCACGCCCACGGCGTAGGCGCTGATTAACATACCTGCCGCAGGAATCGACACGTCAACGCCTTTGGCGATAACCGGCAGCAACCCCATCGGCGAAAATTCTGTCGTGCCAATACCAAATGCGCCAATTGCCAGCGACAGTAGCGGATAATTTATTTTCATTGGTTACGTCCACAAAACCCATGACGCCACGTTATCGAAATCCGAATGTGAGCGTTCTGTTAAAAAAGGAAGCAAAGAGTGACATTAGTCACATCAGAAAGAAAGCCGTGATGCAGACAAAAGATATTTGCGCAACGGAGAATAATGAATAAAAGAAGGTGACGGGCTTAATCAACCAATCGGCGCGAATGTTAAAATAATGTGTGCAACCAGAACGGGCAGGACAGTATTGCGGGAATGAAGGGATTGAAGACTATTAAATAAAACGAATCAAACACCAAAAAACCGCCGTTTTTTGGTGTTTGCCAGTCATAAAGCATGCAAAACCCGCTTTATTATTAGTTCAGAACTGCCACTAAGCCCGTTGCCACAATCAAACCAAGTACGATAACGGTCGTCACCAGAGAAAATTTCAGGTCTGTGCTCATTTTTAATCTCCTTGTTATCCACATTAAAAGTGTGTGCAGATCATTTTTGCATATTTTCAGACAAAAATACCACGGGATTTATACTGATATGCGTTTTCCCTCTTCCACTTTTGCGCAAGATCAGACAAAATCCGTCGCTACATTATTTTTCACCAGCCATTGACCCCCTCCTTTTGATGTCGCAAATCCCCGACATAAGCAACCGAAAAGTTGCGAACCGAGGTTGGCATAGGCAAACGTTTAACCTGTGATGAACAGGGGCTCGGAGAGGGTCTGGAGTAACAAGAATGGCAACTATTAAAGATGTCGCGAAACGCGCAAACGTTTCCACTACAACTGTGTCTCATGTTATTAACAAAACACGCTTTGTGGCGGAAGAAACACGCAATGCGGTTTGGGCTGCTATCAAGGAATTACATTATTCCCCGAGCGCCGTCGCACGCAGTCTAAAAGTCAATCACACCAAATCTATTGGTTTGCTGGCCACCAGCAGCGAAGCGCCCTATTTTGCGGAAATTATCGAAGCGGTGGAAAACAGCTGCTTTAGCAAGGGCTATACGCTTATCCTGGGCAATGCCCACAATAATCCGGAAAAACAGCGCGCGTATCTGTCGATGATGGCGCAAAAACGCGTTGATGGCCTGCTGGTGATGTGCTCTGAATATCCGCAATCCCTGCTCTCTACGCTTGAGGAGTATCGCCATATCCCAATGGTGGTGATGGACTGGGGCGAATCCAAAGCGGATTTTACTGACTCGGTTATCGATAATGCCTTTGAAGGCGGTTATATGGCCGGGCGTTATCTCATTGAACGCGGTCATCGCGATATCGGCGTGATCCCAGGGCCGCTTGAGCGCAACACGGGCGCTGGCCGCCTGGCGGGTTTCCTGAAAGCGCTGGAAGAAGTGCAAATCAACGTACCGGAAAACTGGATTGTTCAGGGCGATTTCGAACCCGAATCCGGCTATCGCGCGATGCAACAAATTCTCTCTCAGCAGCCGCGCCCGACGGCGGTGTTCTGCGGCGGGGACGTGATGGCGATGGGTGCGATTTGCGCCGCTGACGAGATGGGGCTGCGCGTGCCGCAGGATATTTCAGTGATAGGCTATGATAACGTGCGCAACGCCCGTTTCTTTAGCCCGGCGCTCACGACTATTCACCAGCCGAAAGACTCGCTCGGCGAAACGGCGTTTAACATGCTGCTCGATCGCATTGTGAATAAGCGCGAAGAGTCCCAGACCATTGAGGTGCACCCGCGTCTTATTGAGCGTCGTTCGGTTGCGGACGGTCCGTTTCGCGATTACCGCCGTTAATCTTACCAGAGCCGGTTATTCCGGCTCCATCAACCATTCCCGGTTGAGCGTTTCACTGTCGCCTAAATAGTCCAGCAACCACAGCAGCGCAGGCGAGGCATCGGTTTGCTTCCAGGTGAGGCAACAGGGCGAGTCCGGGAATGGCTCCTGCGTTTCAAGCAGCTTCCACTGCCCTGACACGACCGGATCGTGCGCGATGTGGGCGGGAACCATACCGATACAAAGCCCATGATTCAGGCAATCTACCGCAGTGCCCCAGTCAGGCACCACAACGCGCCGCTGGTTGTCCAAAAGCCAGGTGGTACGTTTGGGTAGCGATCGCGAGGTATCTTCCAGCACCAGCGAGGGCCACTGACGCAATTGGTCATCGCTAAGCGGTGTGGTCATAGCAGCAAGCGGATGGTCTGCGCTCACCACGCAGCGCCAGCTTAAAGGGCCCATATCGCGAAAGGCGAAACGCCCGCCTACCGGGATGGCCTGGGTGGCGCCAATCGCCACTTCGACACGACCGTCAGACAGCGCATCCCACACCCCGTTAAATACCTCCTGGGATACCAGCAGTTCCACATCACTGAAATGACGATAGAAATCGAGAATCAGCTGCCGGGTACGCGCTGGTTTGACAATATTGTCCACGGCAATAGAAAGCTGTCCGCGCCAGCCGTTTGCGATTTGCTGGCACTGTTGACGGGTCAGCATCATTTTTCTGATAACTGAACGTCCTTCCTTTAAAAACCAACTTCCCGCAGGGGTCAGTTCCACTTCCCGGTGACGACGGATAAACAGCGGTACGGCAAGCCATTCTTCCAGTTGCTTAACGGTGTAGCTCACCGCAGACGGCACGCGGTGAAGTTCCTGCGCCGCTGCGCTAAAGCTGCCGTTACGCGCAACGGCATCAACCACTTCCAGTGAATATTCAGACCACATACTTTGCCTACAAAAATTTTGAAAGGAACGTGCAAATATTAGCGTTTCACAACCCCGATTGCACTTTTGTACACTCCTGCGTCCGATGTATGAGTCAAGAAAGAGAATCACAATGCGTCCTTCAAGAGGTTTTTTAGTGTGGCTGGCGGGCCTGAGCGTGCTCGGCTTTCTGGCGACCGACATGTATTTACCGGCGTTTGCCGTCATTCAACAAGATTTAGGCACCGGCGCGTCTGCGGTGAGCGCAAGCCTCAGTTTATTTTTGGCAGGCTTCGCCGTAGGGCAGTTAGTCTGGGGGCCGCTGTCCGACCGTTACGGTCGTAAACCCGTTCTGTTGGCCGGGCTTAGCATTTTTGCCGTCGGCTGTCTGGGGATGCTGTGGGTGGAAAATGCCGCCATGCTGCTGGCATTGCGCTTTGTTCAGGCAATAGGCGTATGCGCCGCGGCGGTGACATGGCAAGCCTTAGTCACCGATTATTACCCGGCATCGCGTACCAACCGCATTTTTGCCACTATCATGCCGCTGGTTGCGCTGTCCCCTGCTCTGGCGCCGCTGCTCGGCAGTTGGTTGTTGCAACACTTCAACTGGGAAATCATCTTCCTGGTACTATTTTTCATCACCCTGGCGTTGATGCTTCCGGCGTTACGTTTAAAACCGCGCGCCCCAAAAGCGCATGACGACGCCGATGCGACGGGTTTTATGACGCTGTTACGCACGAAAGCGTATCGCGGCAACGTGCTGATTTACGCCGGCTGCTCGGCCAGTTTCTTTGCGTGGTTGACCGGCTCGCCGTTTATTCTGAGCGAAATGGGCTATGGCCCAACCGCTATTGGACTTAGCTATGTGCCGCAAACCATCGCCTTCTTAGTCGGCGGGTATGGCTGTCGCAGCGCGCTCAAAAAATGGCACGGTTCTCAAATGCTGCCGTGGTTATTAATCCTGTTTGCTCTGAGCGTGGTCGCGACATGGGGCGCCGGGCTTATGCCTAACCCGAGCCTGACGCTTATCCTGATTCCGTTCTGCCTGATGGCGGCAGTAAACGGCGCGGTTTATCCGATAGTCGTCGCCCAGGCATTGAAGCCCTTTCCGCAGGCCACCGGGCGCGCCGCCGCACTGCAAAACACGCTGCAACTTGGGCTGTGCTTCCTGGCAAGTCTGGCGGTCTCCTGGCTGGTCTCGTTCGCC
Source organism: Citrobacter freundii (assembly GCF_011077955.1). Lineage (GTDB taxonomy): Bacteria > Pseudomonadota > Gammaproteobacteria > Enterobacterales > Enterobacteriaceae > Atlantibacter. The sequence continues at coordinate 410,867 of NZ_JAALBX010000002.1, read as the reverse complement.
CCGCTGCTGTCTACCACGAGCGTTATGCTCTCAACGGTGCTGGTTGTGGCGCTGGGATATCGGATGCAAGCTACTGACTGCGACACGTTAGATCTGCGCCAGTCGGCCACCTCGTCGCAACGCTCCTGATCGGCGTCGGAAATTAATTTGGCTGCTAATTATTTTTTATTGAACCCCCATAGAGTGAGTTCTATACTGATTGGCAGTCTAATAAAATGATTTCCATAATGGATTCAGGAGCCCTTGCTCCTTTTGCTCCACGGATGGCCTTTTAAGGTAAGGGCCTTCTCCCTTCCTCTGTTCTCGTCGGATTTCAGGCTCGCGGTTGTACCGCGACATTTCTCGCAACCTTAAGTGGCGTCAACGCTTTTGAGGGGTTGATCACCGCACAGTGATGGAGAAGCTATGAGTTCATCGTGTATAGAAGAAGTCGGATTACAGGACAATCAATGGTTTCGTATCGTTAACGATCTGCTCAGTAAAGCGGGCGTCGCCATTAATGGCCCTTCACCGGCCGATCTGCAAATCAAAAACCCCGACTTTTATAAACGTGTCCTGCAAGAAGGCTCCCTTGGTCTGGGTGAAAGTTACATGGATGGCTGGTGGGATTGCGAACGACTGGATCTGTTTTTCACCCAGGCGCTCAAAGCAGGCCTTGAGGACCAGTTACCCACCCACTTCAAAGATACGCTGCGCGTTATCGGCGCGCGGATTTTCAACTTTCAAAATCGCAAACGGGCCTGGATCGTAGGCAAAGAGCATTATGATTTAGGCAACGACCTGTTTAGCCGCATGCTCGACGACTCGATGCAGTACTCTTGCGGCTACTGGAAGAATGCCGACAATCTGGCGGATGCGCAGCGCGATAAATTACGTCTGGTGTGCGAAAAACTCCAACTTGCACCAGGCATGACGTTACTTGATATTGGCTGCGGTTGGGGCGGACTGGCACAGTTCGCCGCGCGTGAGTATGGCGTGTCGGTAACCGGCGTGACGGTTTCCGCCGAACAGCAAAAACTGGCGCAGGCACGTTGTCAGGGGCTGGATGTAACTATTTTGCTTCAGGATTACCGTGAGCTGAATGCCAGCTTTGACCGAATTGTGTCGGTAGGCATGTTCGAACATGTCGGTCCGAAAAACTACGCCACCTATTTTGATGTCGTCAACCGCAACCTGAAACCCGACGGCATTTTTCTGTTACATACCATCGGTTCGCGTAAGACGGACAATAATGTCGACCCCTGGATCAATAAGTACATTTTCCCGAACGGTTGCCTGCCCTCCATACGCCATATCGCCAACGCCAGCGCGCCTTATTTCGTCATGGAAGACTGGCACAATTTTGGCGCGGATTACGATAAAACGCTGATGGCCTGGCACGCACGCTTTATGGAAGCGTGGCCTGAGCTTGCCGTTAATTATTCCGAACGTTTCAAACGGATGTTTAGTTATTACCTTAACGCGTGCGCTGGTGCCTTCCGCGCGCGTGATTTACAACTCTGGCAAGTGGTTTTCAGCCGTGGTATCGAGAACGGCCTGCGCGTCGCGCGCTGAAGATGCGGGAAAGAAAACACGAGCCCCTTGCGGTGATGACCACCGCAAGGGGCTTTTTTAACGCTATCTGTAATGACAGAAGTCGCAATGATATCCCGACACAGTTTTACTTGGGCTTTATCACACTAGTGTGTATGTCGATGTCCGCCGCGATCACGCACGATGGAGGGTTGAAAAGAACAAGAAAATCTGTGTTTGTCGCATGGCGCTTTTATGAACCGGTAGCTGAACGTGATACCGGTTCATGATTGCCAGATGCGTTACGCGTCAGGCGCGATAATCGATGCTTCACGTGACGCCAACACGCGTTCCACCGTGTCTACTACCGCCTGGGTTTGCGGATCAATTTCAATATTCACCCGTTGACCGAGCTTTTTATTGCCAAGCGTGGTGCGCTGGAGGGTTTCCGGAATTAAATACACGCAAAAACGTGTAGCGGTCACTTCGCCGACGGTAAGGCTTATCCCATCAATGCCAATAAAGCCTTTATGCAGAATATACTTCATCAACGAAGCATCCTGCGGTTTGAACCAAATTTGGCGGTTATTTTCTGAGGTTAATATTTTGGAGACTTCAGCTGTGGTCATAATATGGCCGGACATCAAATGCCCGCCAATTTCATCGCTGAATTTCGCAGCACGCTCAATATTGACCTTATCGCCCACTGCCAGCTCGCCTAAATTGGTGATGCGCAGCGTTTCTTTCATCAGATCGAAGCTCACCTTGTTACCGTCAATATGGGTGACCGTCAGGCAACAGCCGTTATGCGCCACTGACGCGCCGGTTTCAAGGCCTGGCAGCAATTGCGGCGGTAAGGCCACCACATGGGTGCGGAAGTTGGGTTTTTCATCAATGGCGATAATTTCCGCCATGCCCTGGACAATACCGGTAAACATAAGGCTAACTCCTGAATATGCGTAAACGGGCAGTGAGTTTTTCACTTTATCCTGGCACAATAACAGTTGGAAATTAAGCTTGCCAGCCCGATCCGTGCTGCCTTTATAAATTCACTGGCTTAATAATGATCTGCGGCTACAATAGGCTCATTATTCCCCTGCAACCTCTTCTTGCTGCCATCGTTGGCGGCTTTTTGTTTTTCATATAACAACAATATAAAAGGTGTTCTCGTGCAGAAGTATTTTATCGAAGCGCGTCAGCTATTAGCGCTGGCGATCCCGGTGATCCTCGCGCAAATCGCCCAAACCTCGATGGGATTCGTCGATACGGTTATGGCGGGCGGTTACAGCGCCACGGATATGGCTGCCGTGGCAATTGGCACCTCGGTCTGGCTTCCCGCCATTTTGTTCGGTCATGGGCTGTTGTTGGCGTTAACGCCGGTGGTGGCGCAGCTTAACGGTTCAGGTCGCCGCGACCGCGTTGCTCATCAGGTTCAACAGGGTTACTGGCTGGCGGGTCTGGTATCGCTATTGATCATGTTTGTCTTGTGGAATGCCGGCTACATTATTCGCGCAATGCACAATATCGATCCCCTGATGGCGGATAAAGCGGTGGATTACCTGCGCGCGCTCTTGTGGGGCGCACCCGGCTATCTGTTTTTCCAGGTGATGCGTAACCAGTGCGAAGGGTTGGCAAAAACCAAACCCGGCATGGTAATGGGCTTTATCGGCCTTTTAGTGAACATTCCGGTTAACTACATTTTCATTTATGGTCACTTTGGAATGCCGGAACTCGGCGGCGTCGGCTGTGGCGTGGCGACAGCCACCGTGTATTGGGTGATGTTTGCGGCGATGCGCTCCTACGTGAATCGCGCGCGCTCAATGCGTGATATCCGCACACCTGAGCGCTTTCAAAAGCCAGACTGGGACGTGTTAAAACGTCTTACCCAACTGGGTTTGCCTATTGCGCTGGCGCTGTTTTTTGAAGTCACGTTGTTCGCCGTCGTGGCCCTTCTCGTTTCTCCGCTTGGCATCGTTAACGTGGCGGGTCACCAGATAGCGCTTAATTTCAGCTCGCTTATGTTTGTGTTGCCGATGTCGCTTGCCGCGGCGGTCACTATCCGCGTGGGCTATCGTCTGGGCCAGGGCTCTACAATCGAAGCACAAACGGCTGCGTGGACCGGGCTTGGCGTTGGCGTCTGCATGGCCGTGTTTACTGCGCTGTTCACGGTGATTTTACGTGAGCCAATCGCCCTTTTGTATAACGACAATCCAGCGGTGGTGGCGCTCGCCACACAACTGATGCTGCTCGCCGCAATTTACCAAATCTCCGATTCTATCCAGGTGATTGGCAGCGGGATCCTGCGGGGTTACAAAGATACCCGCTCGATTTTCTTTATCACCTTTACGGCGTATTGGGTGCTGGGCTTGCCGAGCGGCTACATTCTGGCCCTGACTGACTGGGTGGTTGAACCGATGGGCCCAGCGGGTTTCTGGATGGGCTTTATCATTGGCCTGACCTCAGCGGCCATCCTGATGATGATACGCATGCGTTTTTTGCAACGCCAACCCTCATCAGTGATCCTACACCGCGCGGCGAGGTAATGGTTGAGGGCGTCGTGGACGCCCTTTTCCATTCTGCGGACGACATTTTACGGCACTGATTACTTTATCCACATTTTGCGCAGTTGCGCAGCAATCGCGTGAAATATGGAATAAAAATGCGATTTTCCTCTTGCAAGCCTCCAGGGGTGCCGCTAATATTCGTCCCCGCTGTCACACAGTAATGCGTTCATAGCTCAGTTGGTTAGAGCACCACCTTGACATGGTGGGGGTCGTTGGTTCGAGTCCAATTGAACGCACCATTCTCTACAATGCGTTCGTAGCTCAGTTGGTTAGAGCACCACCTTGACATGGTGGGGGTCGTTGGTTCGAGTCCAATCGAACGCACCATATTTTTCCCGTACTTCACTTATCCCGTTTCACCCACTCCCCCTACCGTCATATTTTACCCGGCAACGCCTGCAAGACGTCATGGCTTAGGCATACACGAGCGCCAACGATGACCTTGTGCGCACGCGATAAGGTTTTTCGCGTGACAAAGAAATGCCTGTCGGCAGGCATTACATTCTGTTAATTGTTGCAAAACGACGTCTGCTTGAGAGGGTATTTACCCCATAACGTATTCAGGGTTAACCCGGTGAGGAAAGCGATCCGTTGAAGTAATAGCGCCATTTCAGGCTCGATAGAAATTTGCGAGACGCCGGAACGCTACGCCTCGTCGTGTCAGGAATGTATCAACTGGCGCGTGCTGGAGCCAACGCCTCAATGACTTTGGTCATCGCTTCGGTAGTCAATTCGCTGCGGGTGAGCTTTTTATTTGCAAGCGTTGTTCTTAATACACCGGCTATCACAACGTGTTTAGGCTCTTGACCTAAATCGCGCATTTCCAGCACCACTTTCCCAACCACTCGGCACATTTCCTGATACAGCGCTTCATCTTTACTTTGATTACCCATGAGTACTCGCTTATTTCAAATAATATTTGCTCTGCTTTTTCAATTTATGATGATTACCCAGACAGAACGAAAATGCGACCTAAAAGAAGGCTTCCCGTAGCGATAAGCCATAAGAAATAGAAGTGAAGTAAAGTATGGGTGAATGGTCACCCTACGGCGACCATTCGAGATGCGCGAAGGATTAATTATTCAGCGTGTAATCCAGGGTGATTTCCGCATTCAGAACTTTAGAAACCGGGCAGCCTGCTTTGGCTTTCTGGATGATTTCATCGAATTCATTTTTATCAACGCCTGAAAGTGTAACTTCGCTGGTCAGCGCCACTTTCGTGATTTCAAATCCACCACCGGCTTTATCCAGAGAGACAACCGCTTTGGTATCTATAGACTGCGCTTTATAGCCAGCCTCACCCAGCATCAGTGACAGCGCCATGGAAAAGCATGCCGCGTGGGCGGCGCCAATCAGCTCTTCGGGGTTAGTCCCTTTCGCGCCTTCGAAACGGGTGTTAAAGCCGTACGGCTGCTGGCTGAGTACGCCGCTTTCAGTGGTTACGGTGCCTTTACCGGTTTTGATATCGCCTTCCCAGTGTGCCTGACCGCTTTTTTGAATCGTCATTATTACTCTCCTGTTTCGGGAACAAAGCCTAAGTATAGGAAAGATTTGCGATCCTGCTGCGCGCACCGGACACAGGCCTGTTAATCAATACGGAACAGTTCGGTTTAACGCATCCGTTTTTCTTACGCTTCTAACGCGTTACGGTGGGGTGATGACCTTCAGGAGGCTTCAATGACGATTGAACATTATTTGCAGAATTTGAAACGCACATGGGAGCAAGAACCGCCGCGTAAAAGCCGCTCATGCTTTTATTTGACCCCACAGCAACGGTTGCTAATCGTGAGAGAACTATTGCGTCCCCTTTCCCCGGTGAAATAATGCGCGGCCTGTGAGGGCCTGCTCGAGGGATGAATATATTTATAAAATGAATACATCAACAGGATTATTAGTTACGACAGATGACCTGCGCGCAAAATGAGTGACAGATCACATAACGATTAACAATTTCTATTCAAACGCAACGCGGTAATAACAGGCGATTGTGAAACTGCCTGAAACTTTTATGAAACAGTGTTTTCATTTTGTTTTCTGAGGCTTTTGCCTTATACTGGCGCCGATTCTAACTTGAATGGTTTCAGCATATTGGACGGCCCTATTTTTTATAATAACTTTACCCGCCTTTTCCTGGCTGAAACTTCAGCATACATTCCTCTGCACGCTTTTTTGATGTCACCTATTCTTAAACAGAACGACCAGCGCATTAAGACACCCGTTTCCGCCCATGGCCTTGAAAGCTGTGGGGTAAAAATCCCTTATCCTTCTCAACGAAAAGATTAAGACTGTCATGAAAAAGACCAAAATTGTTTGCACCATCGGCCCAAAAACCGAATCCGAAGAGATGCTGTCAAAAATGCTCGACGCGGGCATGAACGTGATGCGTCTGAACTTCTCTCATGGTGATTATGAAGAGCATGGCCAGCGCATCAAAAACCTGCGCAACGTGATGGCTAAAACCGGTAAAAAAGCAGCCATTCTGCTTGATACCAAAGGTCCGGAAATCCGTACCATCAAACTGGAAGGCGGCAACGACGTTTCCCTGAAAGCGGGCCAGACCTTCACCTTTACCACCGATAAAACCGTTATCGGCAACAGCGACATCGTTGCGGTGACCTATGAAGGCTTTACCGCCGATCTGAGCGTGGGCAATACCGTACTGGTTGACGATGGTCTGATCGGTATGGAAGTTACCGCGATTGAAGGCAACAAAGTCATCTGTAAAGTTCTGAACAATGGCGATCTCGGCGAGAACAAAGGCGTAAACCTGCCTGGCGTTTCTATCGCGCTGCCGGCGCTGGCTGAGAAAGACAAAAAAGACCTGATCTTTGGTTGTGAGCAAGGCGTTGATTTCGTCGCCGCCTCCTTCATCCGTAAACGTTCTGACGTTGAAGAGATCCGCGCGCACCTGAAAGCCAACGGCGGCGAAGCGATTCAAATCATCTCTAAAATTGAAAACCAGGAAGGCCTCAATAACTTCGATGATATTCTCGAAGCGTCTGACGGCATCATGGTTGCACGTGGCGACCTGGGCGTAGAAATCCCGGTTGAAGAAGTTATCTTCGCGCAGAAGATGATGATCGAAAAATGTATCCGCGCACGTAAAGTGGTTATCACCGCGACGCAAATGCTGGATTCCATGATCAAAAACCCGCGTCCGACCCGTGCGGAAGCAGGCGACGTGGCGAACGCCATCCTTGACGGTACTGACGCTGTGATGCTGTCTGGCGAATCCGCTAAAGGCAAATACCCACTGGAAGCTGTGACTATCATGGCAACCATTTGCGAGCGTACTGACCGCGTGATGAGCAGCCGTCTGGAGTTCAATAACGACAGCCGTAAACTTCGCATTACTGAAGCCGTGTGCCGTGGCGCTGTTGAAACTGCTGAGAAACTGGATGCCCCGCTTATCGTTGTGGCAACCCAGGGCGGTAAATCTGCTCGCGCTGTGCGTAAATACTTCCCGGATGCCACCATCCTCGCACTGACCACCAACGAAGTGACTGCCCGTCAGCTGGTGCTGAGCAAAGGCGTTGTTGCGCAACTGGTCAAAGAAATTGCCTCTACCGACGATTTCTACCGTTTAGGCAAAGAAGCTGCACTGGAAAGTGGGCTGGCGAATAAAGGCGACGTTGTGGTTATGGTATCTGGCGCGCTGGTTCCGAGCGGCACCACAAATACTGCCTCCGTACATGTTCTTTAATTAAGCAACGTTAATTAATGCGTTCAAAAAGCACCTTCGGGTGCTTTTTTTATTTCCGTCGTTAGCTAAATAAATAAAAAAATCAAATCGAATTTCGCTATTTAACAGGAGAAAAATCTAAGATGAATCCGATGAAAAAAGCCTGTTTTAACACACTTTTTTTAACCAAATCGCTAAATTCGGTGGTTCTTTGAGCGAACGATCAAAATTAAGTGGATTCTCATCAAAAAAACATTCTCAACATAAAAAAGTTTGTGTAATACTTGTAACGCTACATGGAGATTAACTCAATCTAGAGGGTATTAATAATGAATCGTACTAAACTGGTACTGGGCGCGGTAATCCTGGGTTCTACTCTGCTGGCTGGTTGCTCCAGCAATGCTAAAATCGATCAGCTGTCTTCTGACGTTCAGACTCTGAACGCTAAAGTTGACCAGCTGAGCAACGACGTGAACGCAATGCGTTCCGACGTTCAGGCTGCTAAAGACGACGCAGCTCGCGCTAACCAGCGTTTGGACAACCAGGCTACTAAATACCGTAAGTAATAGTACCTGTGTTAAGAAATGGCGCACTTTGTGCGCCATTTTTTTTGCCCCGCGTTTACCTACTGCATCACCACGCCGCTTTGACCACTCACCACCGTTAAGTCCTGTTGTGGTGTCTTCACATCCTGTGCTTGCGCTTTCACGCTCTGTATCGGCGCGGCAGGCGCTATCGCTGAAGGTGCGCTTTGCATCCCGCTGACATCAACCGGATAACCGGCGCGACGGGTAATCGCATTATCCACGGCCATGCTGTCGGTGCGTCCATTATCAATAAATTGCCCGAACGCAGCATTGATAGCGATAGGCATGGTTTGTGGGTTATCCCAGTCGTTGTGCGACAGTGGCTGATGCACTTCCACATACCGCTTGCCGTCCGGCTCGACGGTATATTTCACCGGTTCATTGATAATCTGAACACGCGTCCCCCAGGATGCCTGGTTGAACAGCGCTTTAATATCCGGCGCGCGCATACGTATACAGCCTGAACTCACCCGCATACCGATGCTGCTGCGCACGTTAGTGCCGTGGATAAGGTATTCACCGCCGCCCTGCTCCAGACGCAGTGCAAAGCGTCCCAGCGGGTTATTTGGCCCTGCAGGGACTACCGGCGGCAATTTAATACCCTGCGCCAGCGAGCGCGCGCGGATATTAGCCGTTGGCGTCCAGGTCGGGTTCGGGATTTTCTGGCTGATACGGGTGACCATTACGGGGGTTTCACGCCCCAGTTGACCAATACCTAAAGGATAGACCTCAACCCGATTCTGCCCCGGTGGGTAGAAATAGAGCCGAAGCTCTGCCAGATTAATCACTATCCCTTCGCGGGGCGTATCCGGCAGGATCATTTGCGAAGGGATAATCAACGGCGAACCAGGTTTCGGCAGATAGGGGTCGACAGTATTATTCGCCTCAAGCATTGACAGAACGCCGGTTTCAAACTTCTCAGCGATGTATTCAAGGCTCTTCCCGTCGTTTTGCACCACGTAGGTTTGATTTTCACCGATGAGACGGCTTCCGGGCGGCGGCAGCAAATAATCGACGGCATACGCCCCCTGAGAGGCACCCAGCAGTATTAATAGTGTTATTGGAGTTAAAGAGAACGCGCGTTTCATAGTTATTTTCCTGTGTTCACCGGCGGAGCGCCGGAATACTGAAAGAACACGAGGCGATACATCGCCTCGCATAACAGGATGAAAGCAATCTCTTTGAGTTTAGCTAAGTTCTGCGGCCCTGGCGCGAATTGCGCGGATCATTGCTTCCAGGCCCTGGGAGCGGGAAGGCGTAAGGTGTTGTGTCAGCGCCATCTGTTCGAACCAGGCACGTACATCAAAGGCGAGAATATCCTGAGCGGTCATCTCGTGGTAGAGCGCGAACACCACCGCGATAAGCCCTTTGACAATAGCGGCATCGCTGTCGCCTTGCAGCTCAATGACGCCGTCATCGCGCTGATGCAACACTATCCATACCTGACTCTGGCAGCCCTGGATTTTGTTTTCCGCGCGGTGCGCCTCTTCACTGAGCGCGGGCAAACGCTGCCCCAGCTCAATGATATAGAGATACTTTTCTTCCCAGTTGGCGCAGCGATTAAAGTTGCGCAGTAGTTTTTCACGGTCTGGCAAGGTTGCCATGAGAATCTCCCTGTTAACCCAACAGACGGTGGATACGAATTAATCCGGTCACCAGCCTGTCGACCTCTTCTTCAGTGTTATACATCGCAAGCGACGCGCGGCACATGGCCGGAACATCGTAAAACGCCATTAACGGCATGGCGCAATGGTGCCCGGTGCGCACCGCGATCCCATAGTTATCTAAAAAACTGCCCACGTCATACGCATGGTGTTTGCCAAGATTAAAGGCAATAACACCGAGCCGCGAGGTCGGGCCGTATAGCGTTAAGTCCGGCACCTTAGCAAGTTCGTTCAGCGCATAATGCATCAGCGTTTGTTCATATTCGCTGATGTTCTCAAGGCCAATATTTTCAACATACTGGATAGCGGCCCCAAGACCAATAATGCCCGCCGTATTGGGCGTACCCGCTTCGAAACGCCAGGGCGCGGCAGTCCAGGTGGTGCCTTCCGTCAGGCTGACGGTAGCAATCATCGCCCCGCCCCCTTCCCACGGCGGCATGGCCTGAAGAATATCGCCTTTGACGTAAAGCACGCCGATGCCGGTCGGACCATACAATTTATGACCGGAGAAGACATAAAAATCGCAGTCCAGCGCTCCGACGTCGATAGCATGATGCATCACCGCCTGCGCACCATCGACCAGCACTTTTACGCCCGACTGGTGCGCAAGCTTAATCATTTCAGCTACCGGGTTTTCAGTACCCAGTACATTGGAAACGTGGGTAATGGCCAGTAGCCGGGTATTTTCATCTATCAGGTCCGGCAATTTATCAAGCTGTAGGGTGCCGTCCTGATTAAGGGGAAGGACGCGCAACTCGGCCCCGGTGCGTTTACACAGCATCTGCCACGGAACGATGTTCGCGTGGTGCTCCATCGTAGAGATAATGATGTTGTCGCACGCGTTAACCGCGCTCATCCCCCAGCTATTGGCCACGAGATTTATTCCCTCGGTGGTGCCGCGTACAAAAACGATTTCTTCAGGCGATGCGGCGCCAATAAAGCGCGCCACCTGGGAACGGACGTTTTCCATGCTCTCGGTCGCTTGTGCGCTTAGGGTATGAATACCGCGATGCACAGCCGCGTAACCATGACGATACAAGTCCGACATGGCGTCGATAACCGCATTCGGCTTCTGGGCGCTGGCGGCGCTATCGAGATAGGCCAGCGGTTGCCCGTTCACCTCGCGAGTCAGTACCGGGAAATCGGCGCGAACCTGCTCGACGCTAAAACTCATGACTCACCTCCGAGGCGTGCCTCAATACGGGCCAGCACCTGCTGTTTTAACCGGGTATCGGTGACCGATTCGGTCAGCTCGGCGGCGAAGGCAAACACAATCATCTTTTCCGCGGCGTGCTGGTCAATCCCGCGCGAGCGCAGGTAGAACATCTGTTCGTCATCAATGCGCCCCACGGTCGCGCCGTGGCTGCATTTCACATCGTCGGCGTAGATTTCAAGTTGCGGTTTGGTATCCACTTCCGACAGACGCCCCAGCAGCAGATTGTTGTTGGTCATCTGTCCGTCGGTTTTGATGGCATGTTGCGCCACTTTAATTAGGCCGTTAAAGACCGCTTTACCGCGATCGCGAGCGATGACTTTGTGCAACTGGCGGCTGTTGCAATAACCTTTGTTGTGCTCAAGCCAGGTGCGGCTGTCGCAAACTTCATTATTCACCGGAAGCGCCAGGCTGTTGACGCGAAGCGTTGCATTTTCGCCGTTCAGTTGCGTACTGGTGTGATGGCGCAGCACGGCGCCGCCTAACAGAAAGCTGCTGCTTAACACCGAGGCATCCTGCTCCAACAGTAAATCATTATGCGCAAAGTGATGGCAGACCGGATTTTCAAACGCCAGCTTATAGTGGTGTAACTGGCTATTAGCCCCGACCTGGATAGTCAGGCGCGAGCCGGTAAAATGACGACCGGCGTCGAGGCTCACATAATGCTCATACACGGTTGCCTGCGCCCCGCTCTCCAGCACCAGATGATGGCGATAATGGGCGGTGGCGATTTCATCGCCGTCGCGACCACTGCTGAGATGCATAAGCAGTAGCGGCTTCGCGGGTTGCTGATTGCGCTTCACGCGAATATGGGTCACCGACTGCGCCAGACTTTCTGTGAGATGCAAAAACGTCTCCGGTTGAACCGCTGGCGGCAAGGTATCACGCCGATCGTTTACCTCAATCTCAAAGGCGCTGTCGTGGGTGTCGTCGCTAAGCGCGGCGTCGAACACGCCGTCAACAAACACCAGTTTGAGCGCATCAACGGGTAGCGCGAGACGCTGCACCACATTCTCATCAACAGGCATGCGAACCGGTTCGACAAAGGTGCGCTCCAGAAGGCCGTTAAGCGGCGTATATTTCCAGTTTTCACTTTTGCGGCCTGGAAGGCCTTCGCGCAGTAACTGTTGCAGATGCTCATGCGCCTGTGTAGAGCGCGTCGCGCCGTGCGCTTCAAACAAGCGATGCCACTGCGCGAGTGTGTTAGCGCTGTTCGGTAAGCCAGCCATAGCCTTGCTCCTCCAGTTGTTTCACCAGGGTGAAATCGCCGGATTTAACGATCCGCCCCTGATAGAGCACGTGCACATAGTCAGGCTTGATATAATCAAGAATACGCTGGTAGTGGGTAACGATAATAAAAGAGCGTTTGCCGTCACGCAGGGCATTTACCCCGTCGGCCACGATTTTCAGCGCATCGATATCAAGCCCTGAGTCCGACTCATCCAGAATGCATAAGACCGGCTCCAGCACCGCCATTTGCAGAATGTCATTACGCTTTTTCTCACCGCCCGAGAAACCGACATTGACCGAGCGGGTCAGCAAATCTTCCGGCATTTGCAGCAGTTTGATTTTATCTTCCATCAGATCCTGAAAATCGAAGCGATCGAGCGCTTCCTGCCCGCGATACTTGCGTACCGAGTTAAGCGCGGTTTGCAGGAAAAACTGGTTGCTGACGCCTGGGATCTCAACCGGATACTGAAACGCCATAAAGATGCCTTCTCCGGCGCGCGCTTCAGGATCCAGCTCCAGTAAATCTTTGCCTTTAAAATGGACTTCACCGCCGGTGACTTCATAATCTTCGCGTCCGGCAAGCGTGGCTGAAAGCGTACTTTTCCCCGAGCCGTTTGGTCCCATAATGGCGTGTACTTCGCCCGGGCGAATTTCAAGCGATAAACCACGCAGGATCGGTTTGTCTTCAACGCTGACTTCTAAATTTTTAATGCTTAACATTTCGTATCCTTATGGCTTAACCGACGCTGTGCTCAAGACTGATGGCTAATAATTTTTGCGCTTCCACGGCAAACTCCAGCGGCAGTTCGGAGAACACATCCTTACAAAATCCGTTCACTATCATAGAAATAGCGTCATCTTCACTGATGCCGCGTTGCAGGCAGTAAAACAACTGGTCTTCGCCAATGCGCGAGGTCGTGGCTTCATGCTCAAGCTGGGCTGTGTTATTGCGGCATTCCACGTACGGAAAGGTATGGGCGCCGCTGTCCGGGCCTATCAGCATCGAGTCACACTGGGTGAAATTTCGCGCGTTGGTGGCGCTCGGCATAATTTTCACCAGACCGCGGTAGCTGTTCTGGCTGTGCCCTGCGGAGATCCCTTTTGAGATAATCGTCGATTTAGTGTTCTTACCGATATGGATCATCTTGGTCCCCGTATCGGCCTGCTGATGCCCACTGGTTAACGCCACGGAGAAGAACTCACCTATAGAGTTGTCGCCGCGTAATATGCAGCTTGGGTATTTCCACGTAATAGCCGAACCGGTTTCTGACTGGGTCCAGGACATTTTGCTGTTTTCGCCCTCGCACAGCGCGCGCTTGGTAACGAAGTTTAAAATCCCGCCGGTGTTGTTATCACCCGGGAACCAGTTTTGCACGGTAGAGTATTTGACCTCGGCGTCTTTATGGATGATGACTTCCACCACCGCCGCGTGGAGTTGATAACTGTCGCGCACCGGCGCGGAGCAGCCCTCGATATAGCTTACGTAGCTGCCTTCATCTGCGATCAGGATAGTGCGTTCAAACTGACCGGTCTTTTCAGCATTAATACGGAAATAGGTAGACAACTCCATCGGGCAGCGCACCCCTTTCGGGATGTAAATAAAAGTACCGTCAGAGGCGACCGCGGCGTTAAGCGCGGCGAAGAAATTATCGTTCGCGGGGACAACGGTGCCGAGGTATTGACGGACAAGCTCCGGGTATTCATGAATCGCCTCGCCGAAGGAGCAAAAAATAATGCCCTCTGCGGCAAGCTTATCGCGATAGGTCGTGGCCACCGACACGGAGTCGAATATCGCATCTACCGCGACTTCTCTTCCTTCACGCACCGGTACGCCAAGCTGGTTAAACGCGGCTTCTACCTCATCTGTTAAATAGGTATTGCTCCCGGTCTGTTGTACGGCGCCAGGTTGAGAGGCGCAGGTATCGTCACAGCTTCCGCACGACGGCGCGGAGTAATAGCTGTAATCCTGATAGTTAAGCTTGTCGTAATGCGCTTTCAGCCAGTGCGGCTCTTCCATTTCAAGCCAGGCATGATAGGCATTGAGGCGAAACTCGAGCATCCAGTCGGGTTCGTTACGGCGCGCAGAAATCGCCCGCACCACCTCTTCGCTGATGCCTTTGGCAAATTCTTCGGTCTGTAACCGGGTGAAAAACCCCTCTTTATAATTGAGGTTCCCGGTCCAGGTTTTGACATCGTCAGTTGCTTCTATATTACGAGACATAGTTATTCCGCCTGGACCCCAAAACTTTCACCACAACCACATTCGTTCTGGGCTTTAGGGTTATTGAATTTAAACAGTTGATTTAAGCCTTCACGGACAAAATCGACTTCGGTGCCGTCGATAAACGGCATGGCCGACAGCGGCACGTATAAACGCGCCCCGTCACGTTCAAAGAGCAGATCGTCTTTTTGCGGCTCAGTTACGGTATCCAGCACGTAGCCAAAACCGGCGCAACCGGTTTGCTTAACGCCAAGGCGCATACCAAGCATGCCCTCTTTGGAGGCCGTTAGTTTACGCACCTGCGCTGCGGCGCTTTCAGTTAGCGTGAGCCCATGCCAGGCGAATTCTCGCGGATCGAAGTTAGTCGTTTGTACGTCCATCGTTCACCTCACTGAAAAAATAGCCCAAAGGCCGATAGCCCTATGTTAGTGATAACAATTCTCAATACAACATTCTGGTAACAGGGATATTTGCAGAATGGCGCTTTTTTGGGCGTCTTTATTAAGGATAGACTGTCAGCAAACTCTTGCAGGTGGCGAGGTGTGCGATTCAGATAATTGAAATAAAAGGTATTTTGCGGATGAACGCGAGGCTATAGCGACCAAATAAAAAGATGTATAGGTAATACCTATTTATGTAATCACCGATGTAATTTAACGGTTGGTGTTTTCCGGTCAAATGGCCTTTACGGCATTATTAATTCTTCAAATTATTGATTATATTAAAAATAATTCCACAATAAGCAAAAAAACTCTATGTGCGCCCGTAAAAGGCTGTCCATACCGCTGACTCAGGAAATCTGATTTTCTCCTTTATTCACTTGTTGCGAAGAGAAATCATCACGTCTGCTTAATGGTTAGCGGGGTAACGAGCTTCTTTTATCGGTGGTGAAGACGGTTTTAAAGGCTCCCTTTTCCCGATTAATGCATCATTAAGTAAAATGCACTTTCCCTGCTTCATTTTTTTCTTACAAAATTCGCTCGCAGCCGCTGCGTTATTAATTTTTAAAATTTATCATCCTGATTTTTCAGTGAAAATAATTCCTGGCAATTCGGAAATTTTGGTTAATACTTAAGTCCGTTCTGGGCAGTAACCATTAATTCATCCTAGCAAGGGGTTGTAAATGCAGTTTGTAAGTGAAAACAGTGTCATGTCTGTACAAAATTTTGATTTTATTGCATTTAGCTTTGCCAGAATGCAATTACGTGGCAGGGAAGTCAATGTGGATAATATTACTGGCAATATGAATGATAACAGTAAGAAATGGTTCCAGAATCGTTATGATTTTTACCTTAACCATTTTAAAAATGAGACATTAAAAGGTTAAGCATCAACCGGGTAGCGTTCGCTACCCGGGTCAATTTTCCTTCCAATCTGTTACTGAATCACGTACACACGTATCTATTACTGGTAGGTGAAAGTCAGATTCAGTATCGACTCAAAAACACCTACTCCCGGGTTACCCGTTGGCGAAAACACCCGCGCGGAAAGGGGAAACTCTGCGGTATGGGAACCTGCATTCACATCCACCGTTACCACACTATTATTGGCGTACACAGTAGCCCGATCGCGGCTCGCCAGGCGTATGGCCAGTTTTTGCGCAGTACCGGTCGTGTCAAAAGCGGTGTCATCCTCAGCATCCGGGTTACCGGAAAACGTGACCTTCGCTTTTGTTGTGGCGGCAGGGCAATCTTTCACCATCAGGGTAAAGTCCTGCCATTCACTTCCTGCTGCGGCGTCTTTTAATAGAGTGGTGGAGACCTTACCAAAGTCGACGGTTTTATTTTGCGTGTCGGTATCCACAATACACGGGCTTGCAACAATATTTCCCGTCACATTAAGACCCACGGGGTCGCCAACGGCGGAGGCTTGCTGGCAACCCAACACGAAGGCAAGTAGTAGCAAGCCGCGGAGATATCCTGTGTTCTTCATCATTTCTTCGCTTATTGATACGTAAGGGTTAATGTGGCAGAGGCATTGGCCGACCCGGTTTCAACCTGTGTCTTGGTTTGGTAATAACGGGCAGTCAGAGGAAAGGTTTCAACCCCGCCCGCTGATTTTTTCAATACGATCCGTTTATCCAGTTCCAGAGGCGTGCCGTTATACAGCATTTGCACTCCTACGCCTTTTGCCACGCCCTCATCTCCCTGCCCCGAAAGCGCTAAAACGGTTTTGGTCGAAACATCCGGGTTCTGCGTACCGGAAAGCGAGACGTTAATATTGGCGTCCTTATCGCAATCAAGGCCCAGATTTTGGGTATTTTGCCCTCCGTCAGGGATCGTACCCACCGTATTACCAAACTTATTTACTAACACATTACCAATAGGGAAAGTCAGCGTTGGGGTTTTAATAGCACACGCTACCTGGACGATAGGTACGTCACTGCTATTTAGTTTTAAACCGAAACCATCATTCGCGTCTGTGTAGGCTTCAGCCATTAATCCAGCCTGCATTACACCTGAGGTGATATCGCCAGTTTTAATAATTGTAACTTCAAGATTGCCTGAGGCGATATTCCCTGTAGCATTCCAAACCCTATCCCAGGGTGGATTAGTGAAAGTATATAGTGTCCCCCCCAGGGTATAACCTTGAACTTTTAATCCAACCCCAGGTACATTCGTTTTATAAACATCATCCATGGCCGTTTTTATTCCGCCCTGATATACCAATTTATAATACATGTGGCCTGAGGTTTTACAATAAAACATGACTGTTGAAGAGTTTATCGTTATCGTTTTTTTATTTATAACCGTCCCCACAGCGGCATCCCGCTGTACTGTCAACGAACCCGGCGCATAATTTGCATTAATAGTTGCTTTCGTAACGCAGGTTGCCATAGTCATTTGAGATATTATGCTCAAAGAAATGGCTAGCAAAATCCTTATTATCATCCGTAACTGCATTTTATACCTCTTTCTTTAAAGCACAAATGCTTTGAATACCATTATAAATATTACAAGATGCTTTGCTATTTTTTCGCATTTGAGACCTTACCAAAGTCGACGGTTTTATTTTGCGTGTCGGTATCCACAACACACGGGCTTGCAACAATATTTCCCGTCACATTAAGCCCCACGGGGTCGCCAACGGCAGAGGCTTGCTGGCAACCCAACACGAAAGCAAGTAGTAGCAAGCCGCGGAGATAAATTATGTTCTTCATTATTTATTCGCTTATTGATACGTAAGGGTTAATGTGGCAGTGGTATTGGCCGACCCGGTTTCAACCTGTGTCTTGGTTTGGTAATAACGGGCAGTCAGAGGAAAGGTTTCAATCCCACCCGCTGATTTTTTCAGTACGATCCGTTTATCCAGTTCCAGTGGCGTGCCGTTATACAGCATTTGCACTCCTACGCCTTTTGCCACGCCCTCATCTCCCTGCCCCGAAAGCGCTAAAACGGTTTTGTTCGAAACATCCGGGTTCTGCGTACCGGAAAGCGAGACGTTAATATTGGCGTCCTTATCGCAATCAAGGCCCAGATTTTGGGTATTTTGCCCTCCGTCAGGGATCGTACCCACCGTACTACCAAACTTATTTACTAACACATTACCAATAGGGAAAGTCAGCGTTGGGGTTTTAATAGCACACGCTACCTGGACGATAGGTACATCACTGCTATTTAGTTTTAAACCGAAACCATCATTTGTATCCGGGTAAACATTAGTCATTAATCCTGCCTTCATTACGCCAGAGGTAATATCGCCGGTTTTAATAATGGACACCTCAAGATTCCCAGATAAGATATCTGCTTCGATCGTTGAATTATTCCTGACCCTATCCCAGGGTGGGTTTGTGAAGGTATATAGCTCCCCTCCCATGCTATAACCTTGAACCTTTAATCCAACCCCTGGTACATTCGTTTTATAAACACCATCCATGTTCGTTTTTACGCCGCCCTGATATACCATTTTATAGTACATGTGGCTTAAGCCTTTTAAACAATGGAACATTATTGTAGATGAATTTATTGTTATCGTTTTTTTATTTATAACCGTCCCTACAGCGGCATCCCGCTGTACTGTCAACGAACCCGGCGCATAATTTGCATTAATAGTATTTTTAGTCGTACAACTTGCCATCGCTACATGAGAGAGTGATGTGAAAGCAATGACCAACAATATTTTAACTACCCTTAACTGCATCTCACACCTCAACCATTAGAGCACGCATGTGTTTAATATTTTTGTGCATTCTGTTATTTTTGACGCCATATTTATCATTTTACTGACACACTGCATCAAATATAAACAAACCACTTTCATCGCTTTTATCCGCAAGGGAATAGTTGGCATCACATTGTTGCTCTGGCTTGTTTCCCCAGTTCGCATGAAGAACGCCGGTTTTTTCCAACCCAGACAAATAGACCTGGCCATCTTCACCAACAATTGAAGCGCGATTGTTCATGCCCTGCACATTAATCTGTGCGCCGAATGGCAGGTATTTCCCATTGGCTTTCTTAATGGTTATCAATGCGCGATCGCCAACATTCGCCACATAGTCAGCGCGCACAATAGCGCCGCGCGTTGGTATAACAGTGCGTGTCGTTAATTCTAATTCAACATTGTCAGGCAAGGTTGAGGTATCCAGCGAAACATCGTTTTTACGGTAATTCGTTACGTTATTTACAATACCATAACCGCGAAAATCCGTTTTACCCCCCGTTTGGTTAATAATACTCACCCCGGCGGCACCTGGCGCTTTGATTAAGACGTTGGTTTCCCCTAATGGCTGCGAAAGCGTAATACCGTCTTCATGGGCAACAACCGCGCCCTGAAGTCCATAATTTGTACGCTCGCTATTTTGATCGTAGCTATAACCTGCGGTCATTTCACCATAGGTTCCTTTGTAATCTGCATTCAGGCTTCCGTTGTAACTTTGATCGTTAGTGCCGTAACCCTGCTGGATATTCCAGTTAAGCGCATTATTTTGCAGCGCCATACCGCTCAAACCCAACGTATGGGTGGTGCCATTATTTTTACTGGCGCTCACGCCATAATTTGCCCAACTATTTGGCAGCAACCGGTCAAGTGGCACACTGATATTTAGCGCCAGGATCTGGTCTTTATCGTAGTTGGTTGTGTTTCCATATTCGCCTGCGCTTCCATTTTTGCTGTAGGTATAGGTCACGCTATAGGTCATCATGTCCCAGCTATTGTTATAGCCCAGGCTGTAGGATTCCATGGTTTTATCACTATTCCAGTAATCTTCTCGCGCAGCGCTCACTGTTAGCGCCCCAAGTGAAGCACCAAATGCCTGGCTTACTGTAAGCTCAGCCCTATTACGCCGCCGCTCCGTCAGGATATTATCTTCGCTGTAGGTATCCATAATTTCCTGCAAAGCGTAATACCCTTTGGTGGAGTAGCGATAGCCTGCAATAGCGACGTCAGTTCCGGTGTTCTGAAAATTTTTGTTATAACGCAGCCGTAACGACTGTCCGTTGTCTTTTGGCTGTTTATTAGGGGATGACCAGGCCTGCGTAATATCAGCCGAAAGCGCCCCCATATCCCCCATATTTTTGCCTAATCCCAGTGCTAAGGACTGGTATTTACTCGACTCCTGAAACCCACCGTAAAGCGTAAAGTTCATGGGCAAACCAAAAATACCCGTGGCCTGCGCAAAAGGTGTTTTATCGGTACTGCTGTTATAAGAGCGATACTGCCCACCGGTGAAGGAATATTTAAACTGGCCTTCACGCTGCATAACAGGCAGGGAAGCAAAGGGCACAACAAGATGCTGCTCGCTACCGTCTGCCTCTTTAATGGTGACGTACAGGTCACCTGCGCCCCCGGTTGGGTACATATCGTCAATTACAAAGGCGCCTGCTGGCATATAATTTTGATAAATTACATAGCCATTCTGACGTATGGTTACCTCGGCGTTGGTACGGGCAATACCTCGTACTACAGGGGCATAACCACGCATGGAATCTGGCAACATATCTTCATCAGAAGCAAGCTGACCGCCACGAAAAGGCACGCTATCAAAAACGTCAGAAGGCGATGAACTGTCGCCAAGGGTTAACTGCGATCTGAGCGCGATGATATCGCGCTGGGCATAGGTATAAACGTTTTCCCAGGTATCTTCGCCCTGCTCGTCTCGGTTCCATGTGCTGTAATTACGCACCCGCCACGGCCCTACATTTAGCCCCGGCCGTAAGTTGGCATACTGACTGTTGGTATTACTTCCGTTTCCACTGCGTGCGAAGTTATTCGCACCGGCAAGGCTGTAATTGAGCATTGCCGCGTTTATCCCTTGATCCCATAATTTGGGGTCGACGTAGCCGCGCGCATGCGAATCCATAGCCGCCTGGGGAATATTTAAAATCAGTCGTTGCGAGCTAAATAAAAAGTCGCTGGTGGCTTTGGGGATCGCCGCTAAATTGGCGCACTCGCTACCAGAAGCAAGGCCAGGAAATTGTGCCGTTTTTACGCCCCAGGATTGCAGCATCTCGATAGTGATGCAAGGTTGGATATTGTCCTGAGCCTCTGAGGGCAGACCGGGCTTGAAGTCGATATCCCGTGTTTCAACAAGATTATCATTGACTATCACATCGACATGATACACCCCCGGTACCAGGTTACCGGATTCATACGTAGAAAGATCGGCGCCACGTAACGAAGGATCATCAATTTCGAGAAATTCCGGATTAAAGTAATCGCGCCCTTGCGCTAAAGGAAAGAAACCAGAAAATGTCAGTGTAATTAACCAAGCCAGACGGCTTAATTTAATAGTGTGTATAATCCGTGGTGTCTTCACTTTATGGAATCCATTTATTTACTTCAACTCCTGTCCCTGAAAGCATCTATTTAAATACTGGCGCGATGAACTTCTCCAATACCGCCATAATCATTGATGATTTTAAAAGTCACATCCCCGCTTGCGGCATTTGCAGGTAGAGCGAAAGTCGCTGTAGTACCGGGCAAAACATAGCTGACATCGTCAACTTCTTTTCCGTTAACGGTGATCACGTTGAAATTAATCACATATGGGGTTGGGTTTTTCACCTGAATATGACTGCCCGCTTTCTGCCATACTAATTTTCCCGCCTGATCTTCAAGCGATACATCGACCAACGATGCCGGACGATAAATCAACTTAAACCGAGTTTTTACCGCAATTTGCAGCGTATTTTCACGACGCGGCGCAGAAGGAATACCTTTAATATCTATCCAGTATAACGATTCTTTATCTTCAGGCATGCTGCCCTTACGGACAATGCGCACCGTGTTTTGTTGGCCTTTATCTAAACGAAACAAAGGCGGCGTAATAATAAACGGCGCTTTTTCTGTGGAACCTGTCGGCGGTTCAATCCATGACTGAATCAAATAAGGAATTTGGTCCGGATTGCTCACATTAATTGCGGCTTCTTTTTTAGCACCGTTAAAAATCACACGGGTGCCGCTTACCACAATACCGGCATTAACACAGGAACTACATGCAGCCAATAGCAAGCCTGCAATGACCCTATTACGCATAACACTCATTTTTGAATCCTGAAACGCGGGGACCCGCCCCGCAATATATGGCTAAAATTAATCGTAATTAATCGTGAAGTTTGCTACTGCGTTCGCCGGACCAACACCTACTGTGGCACTGGTAGAGCGATATGCTGCATAGAAGTCCAGTTTATTTTCCTTGCCTGATTCCAGCGCGTAGGAATAGCTGTTGGTTTGATGCAGACCTAACTGCGCTTTATCGGCAGTCATTAATTTAATGGCAACACCCGTTGCGGCACCGGTAACAGCGTCTATAGCCAGCAATGCGGTATCAGTCGGATCAGGGGCACCTTCAAATTTTACTTTTGCATTTGTCAACGTAGCCGGACAATCTTTAAGAATAATGGTGAATTTAGTGGTTGATGCATCTGTTCCTGCAGTCGCTTTAAAAACCGCTTTTGATACGCGACCCAACGGTACTTCCATTGGGCTTGCGCCGCCAATGTCTACCGTACATTGTTCATCAATAACCTCACCGGTAAATTTTACAGCCCCGTCTGCGGCATAGGCGGCAGAACTTAACAGAGCAGCAGTAGTGATTACAGCGGTAAATACATTTTTTTTCATAGCCTTTCCTTGAATAAATGCCTAATCAATTACGCCCCCATCCATTACATGAGGCTTTAATAAAACTATGTTAATGTGACCCTCTGCCTACATATTCAAAAAGTCGTGTGAACATGTTAATGCCTAACTCGCAGTTACACCATTAGAAGAAAAGATTCATCTTTTAAGATAACAAGAATATATTCATTCGATGAATTAATATATACCGTTAAACATGTGTCATGAGATATAATCAGCATCGACATCAAAGAGTTAGCGATACCCGATGGCATTTTTAATATAATATTATAATATTTACTATGTTAACTAATGATTTAAACAAATCGTTACATGTGTGATTTCAGATTAATGCCGGCATAAATTCATTTAATTTATAATTCAAAGCTTTCCATAAAATGGAATTATGAGTGCCTTTTACGTAGTAGGGTGTTAATGCTCTGGCGAATTAAAAGTAGCGTAATGCGACTAAATGCCATTGTTTAAAGAAATGCATCAACCGGGTAGCATTCGCTACCCGGTCTGTCTGGCGGCTATATTAACGCCGCCACCGTATTACGATTCAACATTTCATAAAAAACCTGTCATAAAGGCCGGACTTGCCTGTCGGGGTCGTCAATGGCTGGCACGTCCGGGTCAAGATCATCTTTTGGCAGGATATCCGGGTCCTCAATGTCAGGAAGATCCGGGTCCAGAGGATCGATATCCTCTGGCGGCAAACGTTCAGGGTCATCGGTAATCGGTCTGTCCGAGGGGATCGGATCAACATCAGGTTGCTGAGACATATTACCTCCAGGCGAGTGCATAGGTTGCGTGACCGCTATTTCCTGTTTTCCCGGGTTCTTCTCCCTTCCAGTTCAAACCATTTATCCGGATCTTTCGGCGGCTCTTTCATCATGGTCATAATGATGGCTTTCATGGACGGCTCCGAACAAAAAGCAGTACATACTGCGAACTAAAGTATAGGAACAGAGCGGAATTCAGGCGAGCGGAGCGGCAAGGTATTTCGGTGTTCCCGGACCACTTTTGTGATCCGGGAACGGTATCAGACCACCGACGTGGTCAGGCGTGACGTACAGCAGAGTTTGTTTTGTTCATCATAGATATCGATTTGCCACACCTGGTGACGGCGCCCGAGGTGCACAGCGCGACACACGCCGCGCACCATTCCCGCCCGGGCGGAACGCAGATGGTTTGCGTTTATTTCAAGGCCAACCACCTTCTGTTCCCCTTCGGTGCATAGATAGCCCGCTACCGAGCCGAGCGTTTCCGCCAGCACCACCGAGGCGCCGCCGTGCAGCAATCCAAACGGCTGGCGAGTGCGATTATCCACGGGCATCGTGGCTTCGAGCGTTTCATTGCCAATATGAGTGAACGTGATATCCAGCAGCCCAACCATGTTGTCATGCCCCATGGTGTTGAGCGCTTCAAGCGTCGCACTGCGTTTCCAGATCATCCCATTATCTCCAGCATTGCCTGTAGGGGGTGGCGCACGCCATTGCCTTCAATGCGCTTCACCTGGCTTCGGCAGGAATAGCCGGTCGCCAGACAGCGATTGCGCGGCAGACGTTGCATCGCCTGATGCCACGACAGCTCGTAAATGCCGAGCGAGTTAGCGTGATTAGCCTTTTCATGTCCGTAGGTGCCCGCCATGCCGCAGCAGCCGACGCTGACCGTTTCAAGCTTCGCGCCGAGATGCGCAAAGAGCGCCGCCCACTGACCGGTTGCACCTGGCAGCGCGGTCACTTCCGTACAATGGCCGAACAAATACCAGGATTCGCCGACAACCGGCGCGGCAACGTTATGCTCAAATACCTGCGTGAGCCATTCATGCACCAGCAGTACGGTAAAATCACCCCGCGCCTCGCCAATCGCCTGGCGGTATTCATCGCGATAGCACAGTACCAACGCGGGATCGACGCCCACCATCGGCATACCCAGCTTCGCGACACGATTAAGAAACTCAGAAGTTTTACGCGCGGTGCGGGCAAAGCGGTCAAGGAAGCCTTTAATGTGTTGCGCTTTGCCATTGGGCGAAAACGGCAGCACGACCGGATTAAAGCCTAACTTTTCAATCAGCCGGACAAAATCGGCGACAACTTGCGCGTCGTAATAGCTGGTAAACGGGTCCTGAACCACCAGCACGGTGCGATCGCGCTCGGCACTGCTCAGAGACTCAAGCTCCTCAAGCGTCATATTGGCGCTGCGATGCCCCACCAGTTGCTGTTGTAACGTAGGGGTAGACAGCAGCGGCACATCAACCATGCCAATGTGTTTCGCCGTCAGGCTTTTTGCCCACGGCTGGCTCATAAAAAAGTTAAACACTTTCGGCGCGCGCGCCATCAGCGGCGCGTAGCTTTCAACGGTCGCGACCACATGATCGCGCACCGGGCGTAAATAACGGGTGTGGTAGAGCTGCAAAAAGCGTGAACGGAATTCCGGAACATCGATTTTAATCGGACACTGGGTCGAGCAGGCTTTACAGGCAAGGCAGCCGGACATGGCTTCTTTTACTTCATGGGAGAAGTCATATTCCCCGCGCTGCGCATGCCATGAATTACGGGTGCGCTCAATCAGCGTGCGCAGACTGGCGCGTTTTTCCGGCAGGCTTTTTTCAAGCTTGATGGGGTCAACGCCGCGATCTTCAAGCAGGCGCAACCATTCACGCACAAGCGTCGCGCGCCCTTTAGGTGAGTGAATGCGGTTGCTGGTGATTTTCATCGACGGGCACATCGGGCTTTTGACGTCAAAATTAAAGCATAACCCGTTGCCGTTACACTCCATTGCACCGCGCCAGGCGCTGCGCACCGCAATCGGGATCTGACGGTCAAACGTGCCGCGTTTAACGTCGTCGACCTTTTTCATCGGCGCGTCAAGCCCGGCTGGCGGGCAGATTTTCCCTGGGTTCAGGCGGTTTTTCGGATCGAATACCGCTTTGATGAGCCGCAGCTCGTGATACAACTCCTCGCCGAAGAACGCGGGGCTGTATTCGGCGCGAAAGCCCTTACCGTGCTCGCCCCATAATAAACCGCCGTATTTCGCCGTCAGCGCAACCACGTCATCGGAGATGCGCTTCATCAACACTTCCTGGTGCGGGTCGCACATATCCAGCGCCGGGCGCACGTGCAGCACGCCTGCATCAACGTGGCCAAACATGCCGTAACTCAGGCCGTGGCTATCAAGCAAGGCGCGAAACTCGACGATGTAATCCGCAAGATGTTCTGGCGGCACGCAGGTGTCTTCTGCGAACGGAATTGGCTTCGCCGTGCCCTTCGCATTGCCAAGCAGACCCACCGCTTTTTTACGCATCGCATAAATACGCTCGACACTTTTCAGGTCTGCGCACACCTGCCAGCCAATCACGCCGCCTTCGCCGCGCGCCATCAACTCATCAAGCCGGTCGCACAGCGACCTCACCTGACGGTCTATCAGCGCCTCGTCGTCGCCGGCGAATTCAACAATATTCAGCCCAAGCAGCGTTTTATCCGGCACATCGGTAATCAGTTCTTTCACCGAATGCCAGACGATATCTTCCCGCGCCAGATTAAGAACTTTGGAATCGACGGTTTCCACGGACAGCGCCTGCGCTTGTACCATAAACGGCGCGTTGCGTAGCGCGGAATCAAACGAGTCGTATTTGACATTCACTAACTGGCGCACTTTCGGCAGCGGTGTAATATCCAGTCGCGCCTCGGTGATAAACGCCAGTGTGCCTTCAGAACCGGTCAAAATACGCGTCAAATTAAAGCGGCTCAGATCGTCGTTATAGACGTTTTTCAGATCATAGCCGGTTAAAAAGCGGTTCAGTTTGGGGAATTTTTCGAGAATCAGTGGCCGCTGCTCGCGACAGCGCGTTGCCACGGTGTGATAAATGCGCCCAATCGGGCCGGGCTCACGTCCTAATTCTTGCGCAAGCGCGGCAGACATGTCGTGGGTATCGAGAATATCACCGCCAAGTAAGACCGCCCGCACGCCAAGGACATGGTCCGAGGTTTTGCCATAGACCAGCGAGCCCTGCCCGGAGGCATCGGTATTGATCATGCCACCCAGGGTAGCGCGGTTGCTGGTAGAGAGTTCCGGTGCGAAGAAATAGCCGTACGGTTTGAGGTAGTCGTTCAACTGATCTTTAATAACACCGGCTTCAACGCGCACCCACCCTTCTTCAGGGTTGATTTCAAGAATGCGGTTCATATAGCGCGACATATCGACAATGATACCGCTGTTCAACGCCTGTCCGTTGGTGCCGGTACCGCCGCCGCGCGGGGTAAAGATCAGCGACGCGAAGCGCGGGTCATCGGCGAGTCGGGCAATCAGCGCCACATCCGCCGTGGAGCGCGGGAAAATCACCGCATCGGGCAACAGCTGATAGATGCTGTTATCGGTCGCCATTGTTAGCCGGTCGGCATAATGGGTGGCGGTATCGCCGGTAAAACCCTGTTGTTCCAGTGCCTGCAAATAATTGACGACCAGTTGAACGAGCCCCGGCGCCTGAGAAATTTGTGGGATCATGAACCTTAAACCTGCCAGATCGTATAGTTGTGAGTAAACAGTCTGTCTGAGCAGACATTATTATTCGTCATAGTGGGCAAGGACAGCGCGGAGAAGCCAACGTGAAAACGGCATTCACCAGTACGGCTCAGGTCCGGCACAGCAGAAGCGCTGTGGGCCATTTTCCAGGTTATCGTTTGCGTGCTGACATCTCGTTTGTATCACATTTTTTCAGACTCGCCCAGGGGATTTACTGCCTGTTCGGGACTCGTAAAACCCGCTGAAATCCCTCATCATTTAGCGGCATCAGTGGAATGCGATTTCGCGCCGCGCTTTTGGCGCATCACTTTGTGAAGGTCATTATGATTAATTCTCGTCAACCTGTGGACGTGCCGCGCATGCTGCTGTCCGTGTTGTTTTTATCGGTCATGATTATCGCCTGCTTGTGGATAGTGCGACCTTTTATTCTTGGTTTCGCATGGGCCGGGACGGTGGTCATCGCCACATGGCCATTAATGATTCGCCTTCAGCGTATGCTGTGGGGCCGTCGGTTTCTGGCGGTGCTGGTCATGATGGTACTGCTGATCCTGTTGTTTATTATCCCGATTGCGCTGTTGGTTAATAGCCTCGTCGACAACAGCGGGCCGGTTATTGACTGGATAGCGAAAGGCCATAGCGTCATGCCGGATCTTGACTGGCTGAACAGTATTCCGCTGGTGGGGGATAAACTGTATGCCGGCTGGCATAACCTTCTGGAGAGCGGCGGCAGCGCCATTATGGCTAAGGTTCGCCCCTATATTGGCAGCACCACGACCTGGTTTATCGGCCAGGCGGCGCATGTGGGTCAATTGGTTATCCACTGCGTACTGATGCTGCTGTTCAGCGCCCTGTTGTACTGGCGCGGGGAAAAAGTGGCCTTTGGGATCCGCCATTTCGCCATTCGACTGGCGGCAAGCCGCGGCGATGCGGCCGTGCTATTAGCAGGCCAGGCGATTCGCGCCGTGGCGTTAGGCGTCGTGGTGACCGCGCTGGCGCAGGCTATTCTCGGCGGTATCGGTCTTGCGATTTCTGGCGTTCCCTATGCGACCGTATTAACGGTGGTGATGATGCTGAGCTGCCTGGTGCAGTTAGGCCCATTGGTGGTTTTAGTGCCCTCAATCATTTGGCTCTACTGGACTGGCGACACCACCTGGGGAACCGTGTTGCTGGTGTGGAGTTGTGTAGTGGGGCTGATGGATAACGTTATCCGACCGGTCCTTATCCGCATGGGCGCAGACTTGCCGATGGTACTGATTCTCTCTGGTGTGATTGGCGGACTTATTGCCTTCGGGATGATTGGCCTGTTTATTGGCCCGGTGCTGTTAGCGGTCTCGTGGCGCCTGTTCTCGGTATGGGTTCAGGAAGCCCCCGCCCCGCAACAGTCTGCCAGCGAAGCCATTGACGCCCTGGAAGAGCAGGGTTCGCCACTCGAAAAATAAAGGTGACGGGCGAAGCAATTCGCCCCACTCTTTAGCGTTTTTAATCTTTTACTTCTCTTTATCTCGGTCTGACTCCCTCCTGGCGCATCTCACTTAACATTCTGGATCGCAAATAATTTACCTTTAGTTAACTATTGGGATGAATCCGATCGACGCTGGCGGGGGGGATACCTACAATCAAATCACGGTTATAAATCAACGCATTGATTTATAAACATGGAAATCCCCTGAGTGAAACAACGAATTGCTGTGTGTAGTCTTTGCCCATCTCCCACGATGGGCTTTTTTTTGCCCAAAAATCGGTGTTTCACGACGTGAATGATTAACCTTTTCTGTACAAAAGGCGGGGAACGGGCTGCGCGGGATAAAAAAAAGGCGGCCTTTTCAGCCGCCTGTGAGGAAGAATAACTATTTATGCAACTCGGCAAGGCTAAGCCACGTCTGAACCACCGTGTCCGGATTCAGGGAAAGACTGTCAATCCCCTCCTCCATCAGCCAGGCGGCGAAGTCTTCATGATCGGAGGGGCCTTGTCCGCAAATCCCAACATATTTGCCCTGTTTTTTCGCAGCCCGGATAGCCATGGAAAGCAGCGCTTTCACCGCCTCGTTACGCTCATCAAAAAGTTCAGAGACGACGCCCGAATCGCGGTCAAGCCCCAGCGCCAATTGCGTCATGTCGTTTGAGCCGATAGAGAAACCATCGAAATACTCAAGGAACTGTTCCGCCAACAGGGCATTTGACGGGATTTCGCACATCATAATGATTTTAAGGCCATTTTCGCCGCGCTTAAGCCCCTGACGCGCCAACTCTTCCACCACCGCCTTCGCCTGATCGACGGTGCGCACGAAGGGCACCATAACTTCGACGTTGGTTAAGCCCATGTCGTTGCGCACCCGCTTCATGGCTTCACACTCCAGCGCAAAGCAGTCGCGGAAGCTGTCAGACACATAGCGTCCGGCGCCACGGAAGCCCAGCATGGGGTTTTCTTCATGCGGTTCGTAACGCTCGCCGCCCACCAGGTTTGCGTATTCGTTGGATTTAAAGTCAGACATCCGCACGATAACGCGTTTCGGGTAGAACGCCGCGCCAAGCGTCGCGATGCCTTCCGTCAGGCGGCCCACGTAGTATTCAACCGGCGAGTCGTAACCCTTAATCATCTCGCTAATTTCTTTTTGCAGCGCAGGATCCTGGTCGTCAAATTCCAGTAACGCACGCGGATGCACGCCAATCATACGGTTGATGATAAATTCCAGGCGCGCCAGGCCGACACCTTCGTTCGGCAGGCAGGCAAAGTCAAAAGCGCGGTCGGGGTTGCCGACGTTCATCATGACCTTAAGCGGCAGATCCGGCATGGTATCGACGCTTGAACTTTTCACACTGAAATCAAGCAGCTCGGCGTAGACGTAACCGGTATCCCCTTCGGCGCAGGAAACGGTCACGTTCTGGCCGTCCTGCATGCGCTCGGTGGCGTCGCCGCAGCCAACAACCGCCGGAATGCCGAGTTCACGCGCGATAATCGCCGCATGGCAAGTACGCCCGCCGCGGTTAGTGACAATCGCCGCCGCTTTTTTCATGATCGGTTCCCAGTCCGGGTCGGTCATATCGGTTACCAGGACATCGCCCGGCTGAATGCGGTTCATCTCGCTGATGTCATGGATTACTTTTACCGCGCCGGAACCGATGCGATGACCGATGGCACGACCTTCGGCAATGATTTTCCCCTGAGCGTGCAGCGTATAACGCTCCATCACCTGACCGCGAGAACGCACGGTTTCCGGACGCGCCTGGACGATAAAGAGCTTGCCGGTATTGCCGTCTTTTGCCCATTCAATATCCATCGGACGGCCATAGTGCTTCTCAATCAATACAGCCTGCTTCGCCAGTTCCTGCACTTCTTCATTAGTGATACAGAAACGGTCGCGCTCTTCTTGCGGCACATCTTCAATGCGGACCTGCTTGCCATGCTCCTGCGTCGGCGCATAGGTCATGCGGATTTTCTTAGACCCCATGGTGCGACGTACGATTGCCGGACGGCCTGCTTCAAGCGTCGGTTTATGTACGTAGAATTCATCCGGGTTCACTGCGCCCTGCACCACCATTTCGCCAAGACCCCAAGCACCGGTGATAAAGACCACCTGATCGAAGCCGGATTCGGTATCGATTGAGAACATCACGCCCGAGGCGGCAAGGTCGGAACGCACCATGCGCTGAACACCCGCAGACAGCGCCACGCCACGGTGATCGTATCCCTGATGTACGCGATAGGAAATGGCGCGGTCGTTAAACAATGAGGCGAACACATGCTTCACCGCGACCATGACCGCATCAATGCCCTGCACGTTCAGGAAGGTTTCCTGTTGACCGGCAAACGAGGCATCCGGCATATCTTCCGCCGTAGCGGATGAACGCACAGCAAACGACGCGTTCGCGTCATCGGCGGAAAGTTGGTTATAAGCATCACAGATAGCCTGCTCAAGTTCAGGCTGGAACGGCGTATCGATTACCCACTGGCGGATCTGCGCACCCGCTTTTGCAAGCTCAGAAACGTCATCAATGTCGGTTTTATCCAGCAGCTCATAAATGCGCTGGTTCACGCCGCTTTGGTCGAGGAACTGATTAAACGCATCAGCGGTAGTAGCGAACCCGTTTGGCACCCAAACACCGACGCCGGACAGGTTAGTAATCATTTCACCCAGGGAGGCATTTTTGCCCCCAACTCTGTCGACATCATTCATGCCGAGTTCGTTATACCAAAGCACTAGCGGTGACGAGCCATTGTTGGACATCGAAACAATCCTTTTGTGATATTTGACAGGGGAAAAACTATCTAACAACGCTTTAAGCCTGGCATATTTAACGGGTCGGGAAAAACGGTGAATCGTTCAAGCAAAATAAAAAATGTCTTACGCAATGTGCAAATGCGCAAAAATATAACTTATTGATTAGAAAGAGCTGATTAATATACCCATGGTTTAAAAGGAAATCGCAAAAAATGAAATGGTGATTTCACAATAAATAAAAACAACGTTTCATTTATAAAAATGAGAAGATCGCCATGTCTGAAGCCGCGGATTTAAATTATCATTTAAGGATATTCTCAATTTCTTCAGGGCGTTAATTATGGACAGCAGTGTCGATCGTCATGTTTTTTATATCTCCGACGGAACGGCTATTACCGCCGAAGTGCTCGGGCATGCGGTGATGTCGCAATTCCCTGTTTCAATCAATAGTATTACTTTGCCGTTCGTTGAAAATGAAAGCCGTGCGAAGGCAGTAAAAGAACAAATTGATGCCCTCTATGAGCAAACTGGCGTGCGCCCTTTAGTCTTTTATTCCATTGTGATGCCCGATATTCGCGCCATTATTTTGCAAAGCCAGGGTTTTTGTCAGGATATTGTCCAGGCGCTGGTCGCCCCTTTGCAGGAAGAAATGCAGCTCGATCCCACACCTGTTGCCCACCGTACGCACGGGCTGAATCCCGGTAATTTGATTAAATATGACGCGCGTATTGCAGCCATTGATTACACCCTGGCGCATGATGATGGCATCTCGATGCGCAATCTCGATCAGGCTCAGGTGATTTTATTAGGCGTATCGCGCTGCGGTAAAACCCCCACCAGCCTCTATCTGGCGATGCAGTTTGGCATTCGCGCCGCCAATTACCCCTTTATTGCCGATGATATGGATAATCTCAATCTGCCTGCGGCCCTCAAACCGCTACAACATAAACTGTTCGGCCTGACGATTAACCCGGAGCGGTTGGCGGCCATTCGCGAAGAACGGCGTGAAAACAGCCGCTACGCGTCAATGCGCCAGTGCCGGATGGAAGTGGCGGAAGTGGAAGCGTTGTATCGTAAACACAAGATCCCTTATCTCAACAGTACTAACTATTCGGTAGAAGAGTTGGCAACAAAAATGTTGGATATCATGGGGCTCAATCGTCGCATGTACTAACTTACTAGTACAACCGTGCGTTTTTCTGTGTTAGGGTGTCACCCATTGTGGCTCATCACTACCGCCATCTTGAAATCACCAGGGATTGGTTTATTGTGATGCCCATCACTTCCCGGTACTGAAGCCGTTGAAGCACAAAATTTTGAGACACCCATGAACAAAACTGACGAACTCCGCACGGCGCGAATCGAATCGCTGGTGACGCCAGCCGAACTCGCCCTGCGCTACCCGGTTTCACCCAGCGTCGCTGAACACGTCACCGCCTCGCGCCGTCGCATTGAAAAAATCCTCAACGGCGAAGATAAGCGCCTGCTGGTTGTTATTGGCCCCTGCTCTATTCATGATATCGATGCGGCAATGGATTACGCGGCGCGTTTACAGCGTTTGCGTGAGAAATACCAGTCGCGGCTCGAAATCGTAATGCGCACCTACTTTGAAAAACCGCGCACCGTGGTGGGCTGGAAAGGCCTTATTTCTGACCCCGATCTGAACGGCAGCTACCGCGTTAATTACGGTATCGAGCAGGCGCGCCGCCTGTTGCTGCGCGTTAATGAGCTAGGTGTTCCAACCGCCACCGAATTTCTTGATATGGTCGTCGGGCAATTTATCGCCGACATCATTAGCTGGGGCGCCATCGGCGCGCGCACGACAGAAAGCCAGATTCACCGTGAGATGGCCTCCGCGCTCTCCTGCCCGGTAGGATTTAAAAACGGGACCGACGGCAATACGCGCATTGCGGTAGACGCTATTCGTGCCGCCCGCGCAAGTCATATGTTCCTGTCGCCGGATAAACAAGGACAGATGACGATTTATCAAACCAGCGGGAACCCTTACGGCCATATCATTATGCGTGGCGGTAAAAAGCCCAACTATCAGGCTGAAGATATCAATGCCGCCTGTGAATCACTGCGCCAGTTTGATTTACCGGAACATCTGGTGGTGGATTTCAGTCACGGCAACTGTCAGAAACAGCATCGCCGTCAGCTTGACGTGGCAGAGAACATTTGCGACCAGATCCGTGGCGGCTCGCGTGCTATTGCGGGGGTGATGGTGGAAAGTTTTATTGAGGAAGGCAAT
The DNA here is from genome assembly GCF_011077955.1 of Citrobacter freundii. Classification (GTDB taxonomy): domain Bacteria; phylum Pseudomonadota; class Gammaproteobacteria; order Enterobacterales; family Enterobacteriaceae; genus Atlantibacter. The sequence continues at coordinate 377,138 of NZ_JAALBX010000002.1, read as the reverse complement.
CAGCCCATTACGACCGGCAAACCGCTAGTGTACGGGCAGTCGGTTACCGACCCGTGTCTGGGCTGGGATGACAGCGAAAAGCTGCTCGCTATGCTTAGTGATGCGGTGGATACCCGCTTCTGAATACGCAAAATGCCCTCTTATGAGGGCATTTTTTTGCGAAGACCCTTCTCGCGCTTAAGCATACGCCTGCCCACGCGATATTCATCTGTTGCGCTCAACTTGAGCAACTGACTTCCAGGCGTTTTCCCCAGTCCGGCGGTCGCTGACTGTATTCATCGTTGCGATCGGCAAACGGCTCGCGTAGTGCCTCCAAAAGCCGCTTCATCTCGCTGGCATCGCCCTGTTCTGCGGCCTCGATCGCACGCTGGGCTAAATAGTTACGCAACACAATCGCCGGGTTCACCGCTTTCATCGCCTGCTGGCGAACGTTATCGGCAATCCCTTCCTGTTGCAGGCGATCACGATAGCGCGTGAACCACGCGTCAAATGCGGCGCGATCGATAAACTCATCACGCAACGGCGACGCGGCAGAAAGTTGTTCCGTTTCACTCAGCATTCGGAAGGTGCGGGTGAAATCACTGCCTTCGCGCTGCATCAGTTCCAGCAGCGCATTCAATAATTCATTATCGCCCCGCTGCTGGGTCATCAGCCCCAGTTTGGCGCGCATCAGCGCGCCGTATTCGCGCAGTAAAATCTCCTGGTAGCCTTCCAGCAGCGCATTCAGTCGATCCGCGCTGACGAACGGCGCGAAGGTTTGCGCCAGTCGCTGCAAATTCCACAGCCCTACCGCCGGTTGATTATCAAACGCGTAACGCCCCTGATAATCGGAATGATTGCAAATGAAACGCGGCTGCCAGTCATCCATAAAACCATACGGGCCATAATCAATGGTTAGGCCAAGGATGGACATATTATCGGTGTTCATAACGCCATGGCTAAAGCCTACCGCCTGCCACTGCGCTATCATCGTTGCGGTACGGGCGATGACCTGCTCCAGAAACAGCGCCAGTCTGTCGGGTTCGTCAATCAGATGCGGGAAATGATGGCGGATCACATATTCCGCCAGTTGCTGGACGCGTTCCGGCTCACGACGATAGTAAAAGTGCTCAAAATGACCAAAGCGGACATGACTTTGCGCAATGCGCATCATCATGGCACCACGCTCGGCCGTTTCGCGATAGACCGGGGTGTCACTGGTGACAATGCTGAGCGCACGGGTCGTTGGAATGCCAAGAGAATGCATGGCTTCGCTTGCCAGACATTCCCGAAGCGTGGAGCGTAAAACCGCACGTCCATCGCCCATACGTGAATAAGGCGTCAGGCCTGCGCCTTTCAGATGCCAGTCAACACGCTGTCCATCGGAGAGTTGCTGTTCACCCAGCAAAATGCCCCGCCCATCACCCAGTTGCCCGGCCCAGACGCCAAACTGATGGCCGCTATACACTTGCGCAAGCGGCGACATGCCCGGCAGTAGGGTTTCCCCGCCCCAGACGCCCGCGCCCCCTTCGTAATCGAACAGGGACTCGGGTAGTTGCAGGGATTGCGCCAGGGATTCGTTATGCCAGAACAGGCGCGCATTGTTAAGCGGCGTTGGTGAGAGTTCACTGTAAAAGCCAGGTAACTCGTCACGCCAGGTAGTCAGAAATTCGGGATTTTTCATCAGGCCTCCTGATAACAGTGTAGTGCCTGAAGCGAGGTTTAAACACGGTACAACCGAAGGGTTATTGATAATGAGGCACCAGGAACTGCAACGCTTCCGGTTCCATCATCGGCCACAAGTTGCCCTGCATTGCCTGAAAACGCAGGCTTACCGCTTTTTTGCGCGCCCGCTCGTTGTCGATGCCGGCAATAATCATGGTGCGACAAAACGGCGCAACCTGATCGACGATTGCTTTCATAAATGGCTCGAATGACTCCTCGCCAATATGTTTATGAATAAAAAACTTATCCAGAACGATGCGTTTAAAAAGCCGATCATAAATAGAACGTGTCGTCGCCGTGCCGGCCCCGAAATTTGCCAGTACCAGCGGATAACGGCGAGAAAACGTCAGTAACGGTGTATTTTCTTTCCCGGCATTGAGGTCAGGATAATTTTCGCTAATCGTAAACTCCACAAATGGAAGTTGGGCGAGCCGCGCCGCCAGCTTTTCATTGTGCAAAATAGTCGTAACGTGGACGCCATTAATATTTATCCAGGCGCAAAGCCCATTTTTAACAAATAGTGCACGATGTTTTTCCAGTACCGCAAGTTTCTCATAAAAAAGTATTAACTGTTCTTCTTCACTAATACGCGGAATAACCAGTTCCGTTGGAATACGGATATCGCCCTCACGCGAAGAAAAATTTGCCACCACTTCAACGCCCAGCAGTGTACTGTTAGCCCTGCGGATAGGCTGGAATAACAAGGCTGATTGGTAGTCATTATCGAGTGAAATAATCATATTACCTGTCCCATAAACTGGGTAAAAAACGGCATCCCTCCGCTCGCAGGGTCATGCAGAATACGCCTGGCGCATTCTTTCAAAAAAGGCTTTGTAAAGATCATTGGATAATTTCAAACAACTGTTAACCAATGTAACTAAGATAGCCAGATAAAGAAAGCGACGTTAATCGCTTCTCATTATATTTAATAATTTATTTCTTTATTTCGCAACTGCGCCAGGAGTTTATCGGATATATCTGCCAAAAACGACAGTATTTTAAATTCATACTATCGGTATATGGATTAATCTGAAACCTCTGCTATTTACTGCTGATTTATTTCAGATATATCGCCTGGCTGGCAATCAGATACGCCTGGCTTGCCAGAACTTTTTATTCCAGTAGACATTATCCAGCGAGGATTTTACGACACCCTGACTGGTAGAGGCATGGATAAACTGATTATCCGTATCGTATATACCGACATGTAAACCGTTATCCCCGGAGCCCGTTTTAAAGAATACTAAATCTCCGGGCAGTAATTCGTCTTTATCGATGCGGGTGCCGACTTCGGCCTGATCGCGGGTTTGACGGGGTAAGCGCAACGCAAAGCGGTCGCGGAAGGTCATCAGAACAAAAGCGGAGCAGTCCACGCCATTACGACTCATACCGCCGTAACGATAGGGAGTGCCGTGCCAGGTGCGTAACTGATCGTTAAGCTCAGCAATGACCGTGATGGAATCAGACAGGCGTGCATTCGGTGGTGGCGCATGGTGATGCCCACACCCCGCCAGTAATAATGTTGCGATAAGAATGATCCACATCCGCATTTTTCAGGCACATCCTCTAGCCTTTATTCCCGAGAAGTAATTTAGCGTGAGCCGCGGGCCGTGGCAAGCCGCACGCAGCCATCTCAGGGACAGATCAACATAGAGTAGCCATCAATCTGCAAGCGATGAAAATCAATACCATAGGCGTGCTTGAGGTTCTCCGGGCGCATCACATCGCGGCTTTCGCCTTGTGCCAGCATTTTCCCATTTTGCAATAACCAGACGCGGTGCGCGCGGCGCAGGGTGTGATTGAGGTCATGGCTGCTCATCACCACGCTTACGCCCTGCTCGCAAAGCTGCTGCAATAATTTGTCCAGCGCGGCCTGTTGCGTGACATCAAGACTGTTCATAGGCTCATCTAACAGCAACAGGGCGCCGTGCGGATTATTACGCGGATGGATTTGCAAAATGACCGCCGCCAGCCGAACGCGCTGCCATTCTCCGCCTGAAAGCTGGTTGACCGGCCGCGTCAGTTTCGTGGTCAACCATAAAGCGTCGGTAATGTCGTTCAGTAATCCCTCATCCATGGAGCCATGGCGGTGCAACGCCAGATAGTGCCACACCGGCATGGCAAACGGCGGCGTTTGTTGTTGGGTAAGCCAGGCGCGGTGTCTTGCCAGGGACTCGCCCTGCCACTCGCAAAGCGGCTTTCCCAAAAACCGCAGGCTGCCGGTCGGCTGACGAAGCCCGGCAAGGCCCGCCAGTAACGTGCTTTTCCCCGCACCGTTCGGACCGACCAAATGCAGCCATTCGCCTTTGCGGATTTCAGCGGTGATGGGCCCGATTCTGCCAGGCTCCTGCACCGCCTCTAACGACATCAAAACCGTCATTACTTCGCCAGGGCCAGTTTGATGGCTTCCATCACGATGGGATCTTCGGGTGTCATATCCGGGGAGAAGCGCTGCACGACCTGCCCGTCACGTCCAACGAGGAATTTTTCGAAATTCCACAGAATATCGTCAGGATAAAGCGGCGCACGGCCTTTGCTTGCCATCCGCTCATAGAAACCACTGGCTTGCGGCGCAACGGCGGTAGGCGCGGCATCAATCAGTTTCTGATACAGCGGATGACGGTGTTCGCCATTGACGTCGATTTTGCTGAACATCGGGAACGTCACGCCATAGGTGGTGCTGCAGAAAGTTTTGATTTCTTCCTCGCTGCCTGGCTCTTGTTCAAGAAACTGGTTGCATGGAAAGCCCAGTACCGAAAAGCCCTGGTCACGCCAGGCTTTGTGGATATTCTCCAGTTGCTCATACTGCGGCGTCAGGCCGCATTTCGAGGCAACGTTGACGATAAGCAGTACATTGCCGCGCCATGGTTCAAGGGTGGTGCTTACACCGTCAATGGTTACGACGTCAGTATTCAAAATATCGTTATGCATAGTTTCCTCATTATAATGGTGTAATGTTTTACCGGGCTTTTAATAATAGCCAGATAAATACCGGCGCGCCGAGAGATGCGGTGACAACGCCAATCGGCAGTTCCGCCGATGACAACGCCAGCCGCGCAATAACGTCCGCCAGCAGCAGCACCGCTGCGCCTGCGGCCATACAGGCGGGAAGCAGTACGCGATAGTCAGTAAGCCCGCATAAGCGCAGCACATGCGGGATAACGAGCCCAATAAAACCAATCGCCCCGGCAAGCGCCACGCTGATACCCACCAGCCAACCGGTCGCCACCACCAGTAAGTTACGCCATAACCAGACCGGTAATCCAAGCTGTCGCGCTGACATCTCCCCCAACGCCAGCACGTTTAAGGGATGCGACTGCCGGCAAACCCAGACCATTACCGGCAGCAGTGCCAGCATTAACCAGCCCTGATGCCAGTCGACACCACCAAAACCGCCCATCATCCAGTACATCAGTTGGCGTAAATCGAGACTGGTACTGAAATACACCGCCCAGGTCATCAGGGCGCTACAGATAATGCCAAGCGCCACGCCGGCCAGTAACAAGCGGCTGTTCGACAAGTGACGTCTGGCAAAACGCAACAGGATAACCGTGATAAGCAGCGCGCCCGCGATGGCGCACAGGCTTAGCGACCAGCCCGGCAAATGCCCCTGCCCCAGTAAAATTGCCGCTATAAGCCCTACACCTGCGCCGTTGGAGACGCCAAGCAAGCCCGGCTCGGCCAGCGGGTTTTCAAACAGCGCCTGAAGCGTAGCCCCGCACAAGGCCAGCGCGCCGCCCACCACAATGACCGCCACGGTGCGCGGCAGACGGATCTGCCAAACAAACAGCTTGCCAGTTTGAGTAAACCAGTCCGGCGGGGCAATCCACACGTCCCCTGCGCACAGGCTGATAAAGGCGCCTATCAGCAGTCCAAGCGTGAGCATAATCAACCAGGTACGTTCCCGACGGCGTTGAGCCTGAATCATTGAATGCATAAATGAAATGAATAACTTACAGAGATGAATGATTCTACGGTGCCTTTACAGGCAGGCAAAGAAAAAAGGCCGCACAATGCGGCCTTTTTAATTACGTCAGATTACTCTTCTTTCGGCGAGGCGTTTTCAACCCGGCTTTTCAGCTTTTGACCGGGTCTGAAGGTCACCACACGACGAGCCGTAATGGGAATATCCTCACCAGTTTTTGGGTTACGCCCGGGACGTTGGTTTTTATCCCGCAGATCAAAATTTCCGAAACCGGAAAGTTTTACCTGCTCGCCATTTTCCAGAGCGCGACGGATCTCTTCGAAAAACAGTTCAACCAGCTCTTTGGCATCCCGTTTGCTAAGTCCAAGCTTATCAAACAGATATTCTGACATTTCAGCTTTAGTAAGCGCCATAGGTTCAATCCCTCAATGATGCCTGGAATCGCTCTTTTAGTGCCTCTACGCATCTGGCAACGGTAGCGGCAATCTCCTCTTCTTCGAGTGTACGGCTGGTATCCTGAAGGATCAGGCTGATGGCCAGGCTCTTAAAGCCCTGTTCAACACCCTTGCCACGGTACACGTCAAATAAGTTTACGCCAACTATCTGATTTGCGCCAACTTTCTTACACTCGGATAAAATTTCCGCTGCGGGAACGTTTTCTGCCACCACAACCGCGATGTCACGGCGGTTTGCCGGGAAGCGTGAAATATCCTGAGCTTGCGGTACAACACGGTCAGAAACCTTGTCCCACAGCAGCTCAAACACCAGCGTGCGGCCATTGAGATCGAACTTACGCTCAAGCTCCGGATGAATAACGCCAATAAAACCAATGCGTTCGCCATGTAAATATATAGCAGCACTTTGACCAGGATGCAGTGCCGGATTCGCTTCGGCCCTGAATTCAATTTCAGAAAGTTTACCGGTAAGTTCCAGAACGGATTCCAGATCGCCTTTGATGTCATAGAAATCAACGCCGGTTTTCGTCTGGTCCCAGTGCTCGTCAACGCGGTTGCCGCAGATGGCGCCAGCCAGCATGACGTCCTGACGAATGCCGAGATTCGCATTGGTATCAGGTACAAAGCGTAGACCGGTTTCGAAGATACGTACACGGCTTTGCTGACGGTTCTGGTTGTAAACCACGGTTGCGAGTAAACCGGTCCACAACGACAAGCGCATCGCCGACATATCGCTTGCGATGGGGTTCGGGAGAATCAACGCTTCTTCGCCCGGATGCACCAGTTGCTGAAGTTTCGGGTCAACGAAGCTGTAGGTAATGACTTCCTGATAGCCTTTGTCGTTAAGCAGCGTTTTTACGCGCTTAAGGGATAAATTCGCTTCGCGGTGGTTGCCCATCACCAGACCGGCTTGTACCGGCTCATTAGGGATATTGTCGTAGCCGTAGATACGCGCCACTTCTTCCACCAGGTCTTCTTCAATAGCGATATCGAAACGCCAGCTTGGGGCAACCGCCTGCCATTCACCCTCGCCTTCCGTCACGGCGCATCCCAGACGACGCAGAATATCGGTGACCTGATCGTCAGCAATCTGGTGGCCAATCAAACGGTCGAGTTTGCTGCGACGAAGAGTAATAGTGGCCTGGGCCGGCAGATGCGAAGGCGCGGTCACATCAATCACCGGGCCGGCTTCACCGCCGCAGATATCCATCAGAAGACGGGTGGCGCGCTCCATCGCTTTGTGCTGCAACGCCGGGTCGACGCCGCGCTCATAGCGGTGAGACGCATCGGTGTGCAGGCCGTGACGGCGCGCGCGACCGGTAATAGAGAGCGGGCTGAAAAACGCACATTCCAGCAGCACGTTTTGCGTTTCAGTATTCACGCCTGAATGCTCGCCGCCAAAAATCCCGGCCATCGCCAGCGCTTTATGGTGATCGGCAATCACAAGCGTATCTTCATCAAGCTTCGCTTCGTTGCCATCCAGCAGTACCAGGGTTTCACCTGGCTTCGCCATACGCACCACAATGCCGCCTTCAATGCGGTCTTTATCAAACGCATGCATGGGCTGACCCAGTTCGAGCAGCACAAAGTTTGTGACGTCAACCACCGCATCAATGGAACGGATACCGCAACGGCGCAGCTTCTCTTTCATCCAAAGCGGTGTCGGCGCGTTAACGTTAATGCCTTTCACCACACGACCCAGATAGCGCGGGCACGCCTCAGGCGCGTCAACGGTGATAGGCAATGTATCGGTGATGGTCGCCGCAACGGGCGCGATTTCCGGCTCGTTCAGCGGCGCTTTGTTGAGCACAGCCACATCACGTGCCACACCGATAATCCCCAGGCAGTCGGCACGGTTAGGCGTGACGCTGATTTCGATGGTGTTATCGTCAAGCTTCAGATAATCGCGAATGTCGGTGCCAATCGGCGCATCCGCAGGCAGTTCAATAATGCCGCTGTGGTCGTCGGAAATACCCAGCTCAGAGAAGGAGCACAGCATCCCTTCAGAGGGTTCACCGCGCAGTTTCGCCGCTTTGATTTTGAAATCGCCCGGCAGGACCGCACCTACGGTCGCCACAGCCACTTTCAGACCCTGACGGCAGTTTGGCGCGCCGCACACGATATCAAGCAGGCGTTCGCCGCCGACGTTCACTTTTGTCACGCGCAGTTTGTCGGCGTTTGGATGCTGGCCGCACTCCACCACTTCACCCACTACCACGCCGTTAAACGCGCCAGCAACAGCTTCCACGCCGTCCACTTCGAGACCCGCCATGGTGATTTGCCCGGACAGCGCTTCACTATCAATGGCGGGATTTACCCATTCACGTAACCAGAGTTCACTGAATTTCATTGGATAGTCCTGCCCTTATTTAAACTGTTTGAGGAAACGTAAATCATTTTCGAAGAACGCGCGCAAGTCGGTCACGCCATAACGCAGCATGGTCAGACGCTCCATACCCATGCCGAAAGCGAAGCCGGAGTATACTTCCGGATCGATGCCGACATTACGCAGTACGTTCGGGTGCACCATGCCGCAGCCCAGCACTTCCAGCCATTTGCCGTTCTTGCCCATCACATCCACTTCAGCAGACGGTTCGGTGAACGGGAAATAGGACGGACGGAAGCGTACTTGCAAATCTTCCTCAAAGAAGTTTTCAAGGAAATTGTGCAGCGTGCCTTTCAGATTGGTGAAGCTGATATTTTTATCAACAATCAGGCCTTCCATCTGATGGAACATTGGGGTGTGCGTTTGGTCGTAATCGTTACGATACACGCGCCCCGGCGCGATGATGCGGATCGGCGGCTGTTGGTGTTCCATGGTGCGGATCTGCACGCCTGAAGTCTGGGTGCGCAGCAAACGCGTAGCATCGAACCAGAATGTATCGTGGTCGGCACGAGCGGGGTGATGCCCTGGAATATTGAGCGCGTCGAAATTATGGTAATCGTCTTCAATCTCCGGGCCCGTTGCCACGGTAAAGCCCAGCTCACCGAAGAAGCTTTCAATACGATCGATAGTGCGGGTGACCGGATGGAGGCCGCCGTTCTCGATACGACGCCCCGGCAGGGAAACGTCAATGGTTTCTGCAGCGAGGCGCGCATTCAGCGCGGCGTTTTCCAGATCGGACTTACGGGCGTTGAGTGCCTGTTGTACCTGCTCTTTCGCCTCGTTAATTACCGCACCGGCGGCCGGACGCTCTTCTGGCGGCAGTTCACGCAGGGTGGTCATCTGAAGGGTTAAGTGCCCTTTCTTCCCCAAATATTCGACGCGTACGTTATCTAACGCGGCAACATCGGAGGCCTGGTCTATAGCTGCCTTTGCACTGGCAACCAGCTCTGCGAGATGTGGCATGGTTTTCCTCATAATAATGGCGCATGCGCCCGAGTAGTGATTGTTCTGTCGACCAAAAAAAAAGCCCCCACAAAGGAGGCTTTTGGCGTTTATTTTCCGTTTCTTTCTTACGCGCAAGCCTCCTGAATTCAGGTGCTAAAGTAAAAAAAGAAGCGGAAAATAGCAGCGTTCATGCTTGCAGTTACCTTAATTATCGAACGTGTTCGTCTATTGAAAGGCTATCGACTTGAAATGTCAATAAAACGACGGGCCGGAAAGTAAAAGAGGGAGCAAGCTCCCTCCTTCAAACTGGCTTATGCCAGTGCTGCTTTCGCTTTTTCAACCAGGGCAGTGAATGCCACTTTGTCGAATACGGCGATGTCAGCCAGAATCTTACGGTCGATTTCAACAGAGGCTTTTTTCAGGCCGTTGATGAATTTGCTGTAAGAGATACCGTTCTGACGTGCTGCTGCGTTGATACGCGCAATCCACAGTTGACGGAACTGACGCTTACGTTGACGACGGTCACGGTAAGCATACTGACCAGCTTTGATAACAGCCTGGAAGGCAACGCGGTATACGCGTGAACGCGCACCGTAGTAGCCTTTGGCTTGTTTCAAAATTTTCTTGTGACGTGCGCGTGCAATTACACCACGTTTTACGCGAGCCATAGTGCTCTCCTGTTTCTATTCTGTAAAAAGTTAAAAGTTAAACGACTTATGCGTACGGAAGGCACGCGATTACCAGACCCAGATCGCCTTTAGAAACCATGGCTTTCGGGCGCAGGTGACGTTTACGCTTGGTAGCTTTTTTGGTCAGAATATGACGCAGGTTAGCGTGCTTGTGCTTAAAACCACCTTTACCGGTTTTTTTGAAGCGCTTAGCAGCACCGCGTACGGTCTTAATTTTTGGCATTTTAATAACTTCCACTTCGCATTGTTGATAAAACGAAACGTAGGGCGAACAAAATCTGTGAAGCCCAAAGGCTCCACAGACGTTGCTACTTGAAGGCCTTACTGTTTCTTCTTAGGAGCGAGCACCATAATCATCTGACGGCCTTCGATCTTCGTTGGGAAGGATTCGACTACTGCCAGTTCATTCAGATCTTCTTTCACGCGATTAAGCACTTCCATACCGATCTGTTGGTGGGCCATTTCACGTCCGCGAAAACGCAGGGTGATTTTGGCCTTATCGCCTTCTTCGAGAAAGCGAATCAGGCTGCGGAGTTTTACCTGATAGTCGCCTTCGTCAGTACCAGGACGGAATTTAATTTCCTTAACCTGGATAACTTTCTGTTTCTTCTTCTGTTCCTTAGAAGATTTACTTTTTTCATAGAGGAACTTGCCGTAATCCATTATGCGGCAAACTGGCGGTTCGGCGTTAGGACTGATTTCAACTAAATCAACCCCGGCTTCTTCAGCCTTTTCAAGAGCTTCTCTCAGACTGACAATACCAATCTGCTCGCCTTCCAAACCCGTTAAGCGAACCTCTTGTGCGCGAATCTCACCATTGATGCGATTTGGGCGCGCCGTTTGAACTCGTTTTCCGCCTTTAATACTTTATTCCTCCAGTTGATGAAGATTGCGGCTGCGAATCTCTTGCTGCAGCTTTTCAATCACTTCGTTTACGTCGATACTGCCCAGGTCTTTACCTCGGCGGGTACGAACGGCCACTTTGCCTGATTCGACCTCTTTATCACCGCAGACCAACATATAAGGGACACGACGTAATGTGTGCTCGCGGATTTTAAAGCCAATCTTCTCGTTTCTCAAGTCCGCTTTTACTCGAATGCCAGCATTTTGTAGTTTACGCGTCAATTCGTTAACGTATTCGGACTGCGAATCGGTGATATTCATCACCACTACCTGAACCGGCGCCAACCATGTTGGGAAGAAACCTGCGAACTCTTCGGTCAAAATACCAATGAAGCGTTCCATGGAGCCCAGGATGGCGCGGTGAATCATTACCGGCACCTGGCGATCGTTGTTTTCAGCAACATACGACGCACCCAGACGCTGCGGCAGCGAAAAGTCTAGTTGAACTGTACCACATTGCCAGGCACGATCGAGACAATCGTACAGGGTAAATTCAATTTTCGGGCCGTAAAACGCGCCTTCACCGAGCTGATATTCAAACGGAATACCGTTTTCTTCCAGCGCAACGGCAAGATCCGCCTCAGCGCGATCCCACATTTCATCGCTACCGATACGTTTATCAGGACGGGTGGACAGCTTCACGACGATTTTTTCAAAACCGAAGGTGCTATACATGTCGTAAACCAGGCGAATACAGCCGTTTACTTCGTCACGTACCTGCTCTTCTGTACAGAAAATATGGGCATCATCCTGCGTAAAGCCACGTACACGCATCAACCCATGCAGCGCGCCTGACGGCTCGTTACGGTGGCAACTGCCGAACTCTGCCATACGCAGCGGCAAATCGCGGTAGGATTTCAAACCCTGGTTGAAGATTTGAATGTGGCCTGGGCAGTTCATGGGTTTGATGCAGTATTCACGGTTCTCTGACGAGGTGGTGAACATCGCGTCTTTGTAGTTTTCCCAGTGACCGGTTTTTTCCCACAGCACACGGTCCATCATAAATGGACCTTTCACTTCCTGGTATTGGTATTCTTTAAGCTTGGTGCGAACAAACACTTCAAGCTCACGGAAGATAGTCCAGCCATCGTTGTGCCAGAACACCATACCTGGCGCTTCTTCCTGCATATGATACAGGTCAAGCTGCTTGCCGATCTTACGGTGGTCGCGTTTAGCGGCCTCTTCCAGACGCTGTAAATACGCGTTAAGGGCTTTTTTATCGGCCCACGCCGTGCCGTAAATGCGCTGCAACATTTTATTGTTGCTATCGCCACGCCAGTAGGCCCCTGCCGTTTTCATCAATTTAAAATGATGGCAGAAGCGCATATTCGGCACGTGCGGTCCACGGCACATATCCACGTATTCTTCATGATGGTATAAGCCCGGCTTATCATCATGGGCAATATTTTCGTCAAGAATAGAAACTTTGTAGCTCTCGCCACGGTTTACAAAGGTTTCGCGGGCTTCATGCCAGCTGACCTTTTTCTTGATAACGTCGTAATTCTTCTCCGCCAGCTCGTGCATTCGCTTTTCGAGGGCGTCGAGGTCTTCCGGGGTCAGGGTATTTTCCAGATCAACGTCATAATAGAAGCCATTATCCACCACCGGACCGATTGCCATTTTGGTATTCGGCCAGAGTTGTTTAATAGCGTGACCCAGTAAGTGTGCGCAAGAGTGGCGAATAATCTCCAGTCCTTCGTCATCCTTAGCGGTGATAATAGCGAGCTGCGCGTCCTGTTCAATAAGGTCGCAGGCATCCACTAATTCACCATTTACGCGGCCTGCGATACAGGCTTTTGCGAGGCCCGGACCAATGTCCTGAGCAACATCCATGGGGCTTACAGCATGGTCATAATGGCGTTGACTGCCATCAGGAAGAGTAATAACAGGCATTTTTTTTCCTTATTCGCAGTGGTGACCCACACGCAAGATCACATACGAAAGAATTTAATGAGTTTATTCAAAGCTTTGCGTAACCATCTAACCAACAAACGTTAAATTGGAACACAAATTTGTACGTAACCGGGCGTTCGTTTGCATGTTTTCCCCAGAGACGTAGAACCATGTTAACACCAAAAAAAGGGCTAATGCACCCGTTTAGGTCAATTCGTTTCATGGTGTTTTGATCATCCGCGACAGGGGGTTAAACGCCCTGCCTTATGGTTTCGGCCTGATGCTCAAGGCTACCCGGATCATCTTTTAAAAAATTGCACCTGCCTGGTACCCTGCGTCACGCCGTAGCGTGGAATGCCAGGGCACGGTAATAAACGTCACTCATTTTCTAAAACGCACGCGCGTTCACACGATGTGAAATAATTTTACGAATGCCTGTTAAACACAGTTTTTGAGTAAGTAACGCCAGGTTCTGCACGCCAAAAAGATAATGACTTTTTTAATAGAATTATCTTAGTTTATTAACTTTTATTAATGAGCAGAACCGCAATAACAGGGGGACAATCACAAAAACCTTTCGGTTTTAATTGTGATTACTGAGTGACATCTTATTGGAGTGAATAAGAGCAGGGATATGGTCAAAGGTGATCATTGCAGATTTACAAAAAATACATTTCGCGCCAAAAGGATTATTGGCTGAAACATCAAAATGCGATGTGCGATACTGCGACCCATGACAACAAGGGCACCTAAAATGGATATGTAAATTAATAATATTTTCCTTAATGCGCTATCACGCAAAAATCTAAGAACATGTCTTCAGAGAGTTCGCTTACTTACGTTGTTTGAGTATAGCGAAAATTTGAAGCATTGTGGGTGTAAAGTGAAGAAACAGGAAGAGTAATTGTAAAGAAGAGTAGTGTTAACGTCTAAAATAAATTATCAATTTCTGAACTATGTATCATTAACGCACGTATGCGAGATATTAGCAACCCATTAATTCACTTTACGTTAAGTAGAGCTTGTCTTACCTTCTCTACCCTTCAAACATCATCCCGAGTCATTTCCTGCGATGAAATCACGCCAGGGCTCGCATAAAGTGAAATGTTTTACTCAGTGCGGCATATCGCGTCTGATAACTTCCTCTGGCAGAGGCACGGGTTCAAGCGTCGACAGATCGGACTGGGCCATTTCAAGCTGCAAGAAACGAAGCGCGGAGATACGGACTTCAGCTCCATTAGGGTATTTAGCATACCGGGAACCGGTTGAATCAATAACATCCGTAATCAAAACAGTATAGTCTTTTATAAGACCGGACGGCAGGGTGTGTTTGACAATCATTGGCATTGGAAAAAAGGAAAAAGGAGTACGCATAAGTCCCCCAGAAAACCTTATCCAGCAATAGAATAATCGCTTTAGCAGATTAATTTTTTAAAACGGAGCCGCCATTGAGGGATCGAACCTCATTCCAACAGTCTGTCGATAATATCAAACGCAGTTGAATGAATGGCGGAAAAATGGGTTCTTAAATTGCGAACACATTTCCAGCAGAAGGACCTTTTTGGCCATCTTCAATGGTAAATTCTACTTTCTGCCCTTCGTTCAGGGTTTTAAAGCCGCCACTCTGGATTGCAGAAAAATGGACAAACACATCTTTGCTGCCGTTATCAGGAGTGATAAAACCGAAGCCTTTAGACTCGTTAAACCATTTTACAGAACCAGTAATTTTGTTAGACATTGATAATACCTTAATTTGCACAGGGCCTTACGGCGTTGATGGTTCCGCCACAGAATAATTTAATAACGATAAGGAGGCTCAAATTGAAGGATTATCGATGGATAACGCTTGAGATGAGAACTGCTTTACTAACCGCTTTAGTGAGTCTGTGAACCAAACCGACGCCCTATTAGTCACACAGTTGCCCCTATTAAGCAACGTTTATTTTTTAAGGTTAAGTCTTTGACTTTAATCGAAGCGAGGTATTTAACTTCTTTTATGGCAATAAAAAAACGTTAAAAGGCAGGATTTATTTAAGCTTGCATGGATTGTCGGGGAAAAGGAATGACATGGGAATAAAAAACAGGCCGGTAAAAACCGGCCTGCGGTATCACATTTTATAGCCCAGCGTAACGGACGTGCGGGTATCGGTGTGATCGGGCGCGTTTGCCGGCGGATTGGAGTTCCAGGTGACGTTATAAGCCACTTTAAGTCCAAAGTGTTCGTTAATCGCGACGTTTAAAGCGGTTTCAGAGTTAACGGTGGTATCGTCAGCGCCGAATACAGAAACCCCTTGCGTGAATTTCGCGGTATCGGTGAATTGCCAGGCATACGCCCCTGACGCATAGCCCAGCGCCTGGGTTTTCTCCGTGCCGTCAGTGTACTCGTCATAACGTACACCCGGACCAAATTCAAAACGCAGGCTATGTACCGGTCCACTCATAAACTGACGACCGTAACCTGCGGTCACCACATCACGCTCATGGTAGCCGTTAAAACGGTCCGTGAGCCAACTACCCTGTCCAAACAGATAATCAGTGTCGGTCATGTTATAGCGGCTACGTCCACCAAGCGCGTACTTCTCTGAGGAGCGCTCGTCGTTGGAAGAGTTGTTGCTGGCATTTCCCCATAATGACCATGCCGTGGTGCTGCCATACCATGTAAGTGCGCTATCTGCGGTCAGCGAGGAGCTGGAACTGTTGCCAGACTGCGCCAGATAGCCACCGTTGAGATAGCCTTCAAAAGGCTTTTTCGCACTGGAAGGATCATCCATGACAGTAAAAACGGAATCATCAGCGGTTGCAAATTGACTCATCAACGCGCTCCCCGCCAGCATAACTACTGCGGGTACTGTCTTTAAAAGCTTCATTTAATTTTTAAGGTCCGCACAACAAAAAAAGAGACCGTCACGGTCCCGGAAACTCTCCACTGGATCAACGAAGCCGTCCGAGGGAAAGGTAACAAATTATAAAAAGCCACGAATTACATAGCAATGAATTCTTATTTCATTTTTTGTATAAGAGAGATCTTAAAATGGCTTTTATTTCATAAGCATAACGCGTAAGCCTTAAGTGCTATTCATTTTGAAAATCATAGTGTTAATTGACGCTTAGCCCTACTATGAGTGCTACGCTTAGGTCAGCCCGTTTATTATGGAGGTCCTATGATTCCCGTTTATACCTTAACACTCGCTCCATCATTAGACAGCGCGACGGTCACACCGCAAATCTACCCGGAAGGGAAATTACGTTGCACTGCGCCCGTATTTGAACCCGGCGGCGGCGGAATTAACGTCGCTCGCGCTATCACCCATTTAGGCGGCAATGCCACGGCGCTGTATCCGGCAGGCGGTGCCACGGGTGAGCATCTTACCGCCCTTCTTCAGGAAGAGAATGTCACGGTGGACGCCCTCGTCACCCATGACTGGACGCGTCAAAATCTTCATGTCCATGTCGAGACAAGCGGCGAACAGTACCGCTTTGTTATGCCGGGCGCCCATCTCAAACAAGAAGAGTTCCGGCAACTTCAGGAAAAGGTACTGGCGCTTGAATCCGGCGCGCTGCTGGTTATAAGCGGCAGTTTGCCGCCGGGCGTCAGTCTGGATGATTTTACCCACCTGATTAAACGCGCTCAGGAACATGGCCTGCGCTGCATTATTGATAGCTCTGGCGAGGCGCTGAACGCCGCGCTGGAAACCGGCGGTATTGAGCTGGTTAAACCCAATCAGAAAGAGCTGGCGGCGCTGGTGGGACGCGATCTTAATCAACCTGACGATGTGCGCCGGGCCGCGCAAGAACTGGTTAACAGCGGCAAAGCTAAACGCGTAGTGGTGTCGCTTGGTCCGCAGGGTGCGCTTGGGGTGGATGAAACAGATTGCGTGCAGGTAGTCCCCCCGCCGGTTAAAAGCCAGAGTACTGTGGGCGCAGGCGACAGCATGGTAGGGGCAATGACACTCAAACTCGCCCAAAACGCAACGCTTTTGGATATGGTGCGTTATGGCGTGGCGGCGGGCAGCGCGGCGACGCTCAATCAGGGAACGCGGCTGTGTTCTCATGAAAATACCGAAAAGATTTATCAGTATTTGCAAAGCTAAACGCAGACTGGTCATTAAATGCGCAGTTATATAACGCATCGGCTATGCTGAATCTTTCATTAATACTATGGAATGACTAAGGAGTGAACGATGGCCAGCGGTGAAATCAAGCGTTACGTTGTCACTTTTCATTTTCAAGAAGAAAATCTGACTGACATTAACGAACTCAACAACAATCTGACCCGTAGCGGTTTTACACTCACGATGAGTGACGATGACGGGAAAGTGCATGAGTTAGGCATTAACACCTTTGGCCTGATAACCGCCCAGGATGAACAGGACGTTCGGGCGTTGGCCGAAGGGTTAGGCGAAGCGGCTCTCGGTCAGAAACCCGAGGTGGAAATCACCACCTGGGAAGCCTGGCTTGCCGATGATTCTTAAATCAACAACAGGTTATCGCGTGGGATGTGCGCCAGTTCCTGTTTTTGACCCGTAGTTAAGCGCTAAGGTAATGATATATCAGGCATCGTGGGGAGAGACATTATGTGGCAAGCCATCAGTCGTCTGTTAGCGGAACAATTCGGCGAACATGAAATCACACAGCGCACCGAGTTACCCGGCGGGGAAATCCATGCCGCGTGGCGGGTCCGCTTTGGCGAACATGACGTGTTTGTGAAATGTGACGATCGCGAGATGTTGCCTATCTTCACCGCCGAGTCAGACCAACTCGCCCTCCTCGCCCGCAGCCGTACTGTCCGGGTGCCTGCCGTTTGGGGTGTAGGCAGCGATCGCGATTACAGCTTCGTGCTTCAGGAATATCTCGAACCGCGCCCGTTGGATGCTCATAATGCGTTTCTGCTGGGGCAGCAACTCGCCCGCCTGCATCAATGGAGTGACCAGCCGCAGTTTGGTCTCGACTTCGATAACGATCTTTCCACCACTCCCCAACCTAACGCCTGGCAGCGCAAATGGTCGACTTTTTTTGCCGAACAGCGTATTGGCTGGCAACTTGAACTGGCCGCGGAAAAGGGGCTGGAATTTGGCGATATTGATTTGATCGTCGATGTGGTGGCCGCACAACTGGCATCCCACCAGCCGCAGCCGTCTCTGCTGCATGGCGATTTGTGGTCTAATAACTGCGCGCTGGGGCCGGACGGGCCTTATATTTTTGACCCCGCCTGCTACTGGGGCGATCGCGAGTGCGATCTCGCGATGCTGCCGCTCCATCCCGATCAGCCGCCGCAAATCTACGACGGCTACCAGTCAGTCGCCCCGCTTCCCGCCGACTTTCTTACGCGCCAGCCGCTCTATCAGCTCTACACGCTGTTGAATCGCGCCATTTTATTTGGCGGCGCGCATTTGGTAGCGGCGCAAAAAGCGCTGGAACGACTGTTAGCGGCCTGAACAGAGCCGCTCCCGAAAGGGAGCGGCTTTTTACATAAAGCCTAACAGCGTAAAAAAGAAATAGCCGGCGATGATGACAATCACCGGCAGGATATAGAGCGGGAAGATTTGCAGGAAAATAGTATGGCGCGGTACCGTGATGCGGGATTCAAGCTGCGCTTTCGACAGACCATCCGCTCCTTTCGCCTGTTCCAGGATTAACTGATCTTCAATCCCTTCGCGCAAAAAGCGCGCCTGGCGGCTCATGCGCGCCCCGGACGCCTGCAGTGCCAGTCCGACAAAAATTAAGATAAAGATAATCCAGAAGGTTATATTGGCCTGATGGCGAAAGTCCGGCAGCGGCGAGTTGTACCAGAAAAAATTCAAAAATGGCGTATTAAAACGCATCATATCAATCATGATATGGGCGAAATCCAGCATAACAGCGTTAATGCCTGGCTGTTTCTCACTGTGTTCGTACATAAATTTCAGCACTGATATCAGCGTTGAAATTACCGCCGGTATAAAAATAATCCAACCGGCAAGGCGTTTAATTATGGCTATGCGTCCAGCTTGTTGATACGTCATTCGTTCCCCTTGAAATTGCCTTTTGTCAGGCTTCCCGACGCAACATGGTCGAAATAAGTCTACCTGCACACTTTGCTTTCCGCCTGAAGTTTACTGCGATTTTCATAAAGCGGTAGCGGCAAGCGCATTTTCAGGCTATTGATTACACAACATGTTAACCACAGGAGTGACGACTTATGGCTGATTCGCGTCCGATTCTTGCCGCGATTTTTGATATGGATGGCCTGTTGATTGATTCAGAACCGCTTTGGGATAAAGCCGAGCTGGAAGTGATGGCAACGCTCGGCGTCGATATTACCCGCCGTCATGAACTGCCTGATACGCTGGGTTTACGCATTGACCTGGTCGTGGATCTTTGGTTTTCCCATCAGCCCTGGAATGGTCCGTCGAAAGCGGACGTGACCGCTCGCATCATCACCCGCGCCATTACCCTGATTGAAGAACAGCGCCCTGCGCTGCCTGGCGTGCATGAGGCGGTCGCGTTATGCAAAGCGCAAGGCCTGAAAGTGGGACTGGCGTCGGCCTCTCCGCTGCGTATGCTGGAAAGTGTGTTGTCTATACTGGGCCTGCGCGATCAGTTTGACGCCGTATCCTCAGCAGAAAAGCTACCCTACAGTAAGCCGCACCCGCAGGTTTATCTGGATGCGGCCGCGCGCCTGGGGATAGACCCGTTGTGCTGCGTCACGCTTGAAGATTCCATTAACGGTATGATTGCCACCAAAGCTGCGCGCATGCGCTCCATCGTGGTGCCAGCGACGGAAAACCGCGATGATCCTCGCTGGATATTGGCGGACGTCAAACTTGCCTCGCTTACCGAACTGACCGCCTCCCATCTCCTGGGTTAATCGGTGAATAAGGCAGCTCTGGCTGCCTTTTTTATACGCACATCATGTTTTTGAAACATTGTTTTACATCCATCTAGCGAATCTTTTTATCCTGCCTATGCTTCATGAAGCAGCGCATGCTGATACCTCCATAAATGACGAGGACGCTATGATTCTTGACGCCTTTAACCTAACCGGCAATGTTGCCATTGTGACGGGATGCGATACCGGGCTGGGCCTGGGTATGGCGCTGGGCCTCGCCGAAGCCGGATGCGATATCGTCGGCGTCAGCCGAAAACCCCCTCACGCTGCCGCGCAGAACATCACCGCGCTCGGTCGACGTTTTACTGCCATTCAGGCTGATTTGAGCCATCAGGATGGGTTAGAAGGTATTGTCAGCACCGCGGTTGAACGCATGGGTCAAGTAGATATTCTGGTCAATAACGCCGGGATCATTCGGCGCGACGATGCGCTGAATTTCACAGAAAAAGACTGGGATGAGGTAATGAACGTGAATCTCAAGTCGGTGTTCTTTTTATCCCAGGCCGTCGCGCGGCATTTTATTGCCAGGGGAGGCGGCGGCAAAATCATTAATATCGCCTCAATGCTCTCATTCCAGGGCGGTATTCGGGTTCCTTCCTATACCGCCGCGAAAAGCGGCATTGTTGGCATTACCCGGCTGCTCGCGAATGAATGGGCGGCCCACCAGATTAATGTTAACGCCATCGCGCCGGGATACATGGCAACTAACAATACTCAGCAGCTGCGCGAAGATGCCGCCCGTAATGAAGAGATCTTAAGCCGCATCCCAGCCGCGCGCTGGGGCACACCTGAAGATTTGCAGGGTGCGGTGGTCTTTTTGGCCTCTGACGCGTCGGCGTATGTCAATGGATTTACCCTCGCCGTTGATGGCGGCTGGCTGGCCCGATAAGCACGTGACAGGACGGTGACAAAGAGTTACACCGTCACAGCTTCCGTATACTGTACAAAAACCCTATACTGGATGAATCGACAGTCAGCACTTTTCTGGGTTTTAACATGACGGCGGAAGGCCACCTTTTTTTTTCCATCGCGTGCGCGGTATTTGCTAAAAATGCCGAGCTCACTCCTGTGCTGGCGCAGGGGGATTGGTGGCACATAGTTCCCTCGGCCATACTCACTTGTCTGTTGCCCGACATCGATCATCCCAAATCGCTTTTAGGCCAACGTCTGAAATGGATTTCTAAACCGGTCGCCAGAGCATTTGGGCATCGCGGCTTTACCCATAGCCTGTTGGCGGTATTTATCGCCCTGACTTTCTTTTACCTCAAGGTGCCCGACAGCTGGATTATTCCGGCGGATGCGATTCAGGGTATGGTGCTGGGTTATCTGAGCCATATTCTTGCCGATATGCTCACGCCCGCGGGCGTGCCTCTGCTTTGGCCCTGCCGCTGGCGCTTTCGCCTGCCCATTCTTGTGCCGCAAAAAGGCAATCAACTGGAGCGCGTGCTCTGCATGGCTTTTTTTGTGTATGCGGTATGGATGCCGCAAAGCCTTCCCGAAAACAGTGCCGTGCGCTGGTCGTCGCAGATGATTAATTCACTTCAGCATCAGTTTGATCGTTTTATTCATAACCAGTCGGAGCGGTAAAAGCGCGATATAAAGCGTTTTGATATAAACCATTCCATTTGAATATAAGACCCAGTGTCGTCTTCTGTTACCCTTGGCGCCATAAAGATGGGCCAAATCGAGCCTGTCAACATGAAAACAGGAGAACTGGGATGAACCTTCCATTAATAGCGAACATCGTCGTGTTCGTTATCCTACTGCTGCTATTGGCGCAAACCCGCCATCGGCAGTGGAGTCTGGCAAAAAAAGTACTGGTGGGCCTTGTTATCGGCGTGGTCTTCGGCAGTGTGCTGCATGCTATTTATGGCGCTGACCACCCTACGCTGAAAGCCTCCATCCAGTGGTTCAACGTAGTGGGTAACGGCTATGTGCAACTGTTGCAGATGATTGTTATGCCGCTGGTGTTCGCTTCCATTCTGAGCGCGGTCGCCCGTCTGCATAACGCTTCTCAGTTGGGCAAAATTAGCTTACTGACCATTGGCACGCTGCTCTTTACCACCCTTATCGCCGCTTTGGTGGGGGTGCTGGTCACGAACTTGTTTGGTCTGACGGCAGAAGGCCTGGTGCAAGGCAGCGCTGAAACCGCTCGTCTTAGCGCCATTGAAACCACTTACGCCGGTAAAGTCGCCGACCTGACCGTTCCGCAACTGCTGCTGTCGTTTATTCCTAAAAACCCGTTTGCCGATCTAACGGGCGCGAACCCCACGTCGATTATTAGCGTCGTGATTTTCGCCGCCTTCCTCGGTGTAGCGGCATTAAAACTGCTCAAAGACGATGCGCCGAAAGGCGAACGCGTGCTGGTAGCTATCGATACCCTGCAAAGCTGGGTTATGAAGCTGGTGCGTCTGGTGATGCAGTTAACCCCATACGGCGTGATGGCGCTGATGACCAAAGTGGTTGCCAGCTCCAACCTGCAAGACATCGTCAAGTTAGGCAGTTTCGTGCTGGCCTCTTATATCGGTCTCGGGTTGATGTTTGTGGTGCATGGCCTGCTGCTGACCATTAACGGCGTAAGCCCGCTTAAATACTTCCGCAAAGTGTGGCCGGTCCTGACATTTGCCTTCACCAGTCGTTCCAGCGCCGCCTCTATCCCATTGAATGTGGAAGCGCAGACCCGTCGTCTGGGCGTGCCGGAATCCATCGCAAGCTTTGCCGCCTCCTTTGGCGCGACGATTGGTCAGAACGGTTGTGCGGGTCTCTACCCGGCGATGCTGGCAGTGATGGTAGCGCCAACGGTTGGCATTAACCCGCTGGACCCGCTGTGGATTGCAACACTCGTCGGGATTGTTACCGTAAGCTCCGCAGGCGTGGCAGGCGTAGGCGGCGGTGCGACCTTCGCCGCGCTTATCGTGCTCCCGGCTATGGGATTACCGGTTACGCTGGTGGCACTGCTGATTTCGGTTGAGCCGTTAATCGATATGGGCCGTACCGCGCTGAACGTCAGTGGCTCAATGACTGCTGGTACGCTCACCAGCCAGTGGCTGAAGCAGACCGATAAAGCGATTCTTAACAGTGACGAAGAAACTGAACTCGCCCACCGGTAATTAACGCAAGCCAATAAAAAACCGCATTGAAAAATGCGGTTTTTTTTATTTCTGAAATAGCGAAAAGCTAAATCAAATCCTGTCTGATTTGTGACGCCCAGCGCTGCGCCGATTCCGGAACCGTGAAAGCGGGAGAACGCATAAAGCCGTCCTTCACCAGCACGAAGGCCACATATTTACCCCGCAGCATCCATACGTCTTTGAATCCTTCTATGCGTACCGCGTGTTCCGGCGGCGCAGGCTCAATTCGCGGCGTGTAAGAAATAACAGGACGATTTTGTTGGCGTAAAGGTTTCATCAGCGGCAATTAACATCAAACATTCAGATTCGTGACGCTATGATAACGGATATGAACGAATCATGCAGCCCAACCTCAGGAGACAAAAGCCAGCGCCAAAAGCAACGCGACGGCATTGTTCTATAGTTAGAAGGGTTTTGACGTCATAACGAGTCAAATTTCAGTAATGAAATAAGGAGACGAGTTCCATGTCGCACAATGATAAACCCTCACACCAGGCGCCGCTCCATGACGCACGTGAATCCCAACCCGGAATGGATTCACTGGCCCCCGAAGATGGATCGCACCGTTCAGCACCGGTGCCCAGCGCCCCCGGCGAATACCCTACCGCACCAGGCAGCCTGAAAGCCCCTGACACCTCTAACGAAAAACTAAAGGCGCTTAATCACTTTCGTAAAGGCAGCGAAGATTTTCCGCTTACCACTAATCAGGGCGTCCGCATCGCCGATGACCAAAACTCGCTACGTGCCGGCACACGCGGCCCTACGCTTTTAGAAGATTTTATCCTGCGCGAGAAGATCACCCACTTTGACCATGAACGCATCCCGGAGCGTATCGTCCACGCTCGCGGATCGGCAGCCCACGGTTATTTTCAGCCTTATAAAAGCCTTACGGAGTATACCAAAGCGGATTTCCTGAGCGATCCCGAGAAGATTACCCCGGTTTTTGTACGTTTCTCTACCGTGCAAGGCGGCGCCGGTTCGGCGGATACCGTGCGCGACATCCGTGGTTTCGCCACGAAGTTTTATACCGAAGAAGGCATTTTTGATTTGGTGGGCAATAACACGCCGGTATTTTTTATTCAGGACGCCCATAAATTCCCGGACTTTGTGCATGCAGTCAAACCAGAACCGCACTGGGCCATACCACAAGGCGCCAGCGCGCACGACACCTTCTGGGATTATGTGTCCCTGCAACCCGAAACGCTGCATAACGTGATCTGGGCGATGTCAGATCGCGGGATCCCGCGCAGTTATCGCACCATGGAAGGTTTTGGCATACATACCTTCCGTCTTATCAACGCCGAAGGCAAAGCCACGTTTGTACGCTTTCACTGGAAGCCGTTGGCCGGTAAAGCGTCGCTGGTGTGGGACGAATCTCAGAAACTGATTGGCCGCGACGGCGATTTCCATCGTCGTGAGCTGTGGGAGGCCATTGAAGCGGGGGATTTCCCTGAATATGAGCTGGGCTTGCAGTTAATCCCCGAAGAGGACGAATTCAAATTTGATTTCGATTTGCTCGACCCGACCAAGCTCATCCCCGAAGAACTGGTGCCGGTACAGCGGGTGGGCAAAATGGTGCTCAACCGCAACCCGGACAATTTCTTCGCCGAAAACGAACAGGTGGCGTTTCATCCAGGCCATATCGTCCCCGGTCTCGACTTCACTAACGATCCGCTGTTACAAGGCCGACTGTTTTCCTATACCGATACGCAAATCAGTCGCCTCGGTGGGCCGAATTTCCACGAAATCCCAATAAACCGCCCGGTATGCCCGTATCACAACTTCCAGCGCGACGGCATGCACCGCATGGATATTGATACCAATCCGGCGAACTACGAGCCAAATTCCATTAACGACAACTGGCCGCGCGAAACCCCGCCCGCACCGAAACGCGGCGGTTTTGAGTCCTATCAGGAGCGCATTGAAGGCCATAAAATCCGCGAGCGCAGCCCCTCTTTTGGCGAATACTACTCCCATCCGCGCCTGTTCTGGCATAGCCAGACGCCGATTGAACAGCAACACATTATTGAAGCCTTCAGCTTTGAGCTCAGTAAAGTGGGCCGCGCTTATATTCGTGAACGGGTGGTCGATCAGCTTTGCCATATTGATGTCTCTCTGGCGAGCGCTGTCGCCCAAAACCTGGGCATTACGCTTACGGATGAGCAGATCCATACCGCGCCGCCGAAAGACGTGAATGGCCTTAAAAAAGATGCGTCTCTTAGCTTGTATGCTGTACCGGGTGGCTCGGTCAAAGGCCGCGTGGTCGCGATACTGTTAAACGAACGGGTGAATGCGGGCGAGTTACTCTCCATTCTCCATGGACTTAAACGCGAAGGCGTTCACAGTAAACTACTCTACTCGCGCATGGGTGAGGTCACCGCGGATGACGGCTCGCAGATTACCGTTATGGGTACCTTTGAAGGCGTACCCTCTCTGACCGTAGATGCGGTTATTGTGCCGGGGGGCGCGTTAAGCGACCTGCTCTCGCGCGGCGATGTCCGTTACTATTTACTGGAAGCGTACAAGCATCTCAAACCGATAACGCTACTGGGCGATGCCCGTCAGTTTAAAGCGGTGCTCGGGGTGGATGCCCAGGGCGAAGAAGGCGTGATTGAAGCCGATGATGCACAGGGCAATGCGATAGAAACGCTGCTCACTTTGATGCATAAGCATCGCGTCTGGTCGCGTGCCAATAAAATCCCGGCGATCCCGGCCTAAACTCACGCCACAGCAGTGCTGCTGTGGCGTGTTTAAGAGGCATTAAGACGTAAAAAAACCGGCCTGTGCCGGTTTTTTTACTGCCTGGGGAAACTTATTGTTTCGCCTTCGGTGCCTGTGGGTCGGTATCGTATTCAGCACAGGTCTGGTAGCCTGAGTTCATGACATGACCGGTATCATCCAGGGCAACAAAGTAGGTTTCGGTTTTACCGTCACGCTGACCTAAAATGTAGGTCTGGCAGGTACCACGAGCATGGATCATGCTCACTTCTGAAGACGGCTGCCCCGCCAACTGGCGAACTTGCTCACGGCTCATGCCTTTCTTCACATCTTTTACGACCGGCTGTGTAACCTGATCTTTAGTACGGTCATAGGCCGTACAACCTGCCAGCATAGTCATTACAGCCGCTGCACCCATTAATCCTGCAAACTTGTTATTCATTATGTCTTCCTCATGTTTCGGCGTGTGAAGTAAGCCTGGAAGAGAAACTAACCTTTTTCAAGTCGTTAAAGCGTAACGGGAATTTTTAGGACGATTCTCTTTTCACCCTTAATTGCGGTTATTTACAGCAAACACAGCGTGAAATGCCCGTCCACCTTGTCGTTTGCGGCGCATAAGGTTAGTTTTATCCAGTAAACTTGACGGTGATTGATTACATTCTGATAAGTCGTTAACGGAGGGGTAAATGGCGTTACAACAAGAAATTATTTCCGCACTCGGGGTAAAACCGCAAATCGACGCGCAGCAAGAAATTCGTCGCAGCGTGGATTTCCTGAAAAGCTATCTCAAAGCAAATCCGTTTATTAAAAGCCTGGTGCTGGGCATCAGCGGCGGGCAGGATTCCACGCTTGCCGGCAAACTGAGCCAGATGGCGATCACTGAATTGCGCGATGAAACCGGGGACGACGCCTATCAGTTTATTGCGGTCCGTCTGCCTTATGGCGTTCAGTTCGACGAACAGGATTGCCAGGATGCGCTGGCGTTTATTAATGCCGATCGGGTGCTTACGGTAAATATTAAAGCAGCGGTACTGGCAAGTGAACAGGCGCTGCGCGAAACAGGAATTGAGCTTACCGATTTCGTGCGCGGCAATGAAAAAGCGCGTGAGCGGATGAAGGCCCAGTACAGCATCGCTGGGATGACGAAAGGGGTGGTGATTGGCACCGACCATGCGGCAGAGGCGGTCACCGGCTTCTTCACCAAATACGGCGACGGCGGCACCGATATCAATCCGCTGTTCCGTCTGAATAAGCGTCAGGGGAAACAACTGCTGCGCGAACTGGGCTGCCCGGAGCATCTTTATCAAAAAGCGCCGACGGCGGATCTGGAAGACGATCGCCCTTCTCTGCCGGATGAATCCGCGCTTGGCGTCACCTATGAGAACATCGATGATTATCTGGAAGGTAAAACGCTGGATGACAGCATCGCGAAAACCATTGAAGGCTGGTATCTGAAAACCGAACATAAGCGTCGGCCACCGGTCACCGTTTTTGATGATTTCTGGAAAAAATAAGCCTTTCGATTTACTACGGCCCCGCGCCAGGGGCTGAATCCCAGACCAGGCGGCTGGGCCGCCTTTTTATTTTCAGTGGATGGAAAATGCAAACCCCTGTCGCCCGCGCCACGCTGATTGGCCTTATCGCAATTTTACTCTGGAGCACCTCCGTTGGCCTTTTTCGCAGCATAGCCGAACATTTTGGTCCGGTAGGCGGCCCTGCGCTGGTGTATACACTGAGCGCCTGCTGTTTATGGCTGGCACAAGGGCGACCACGTATTTACTCGCTACCGCCGCGCTATTTGTTGGTGGGCGGCACGCTGTTCGTCATCTACGAAATATGTCTTGCCCTGGCCATTGGCTTTGCCCATAACCGCACCCAGTCGCTGGAGCTTGGCATGATCAATTATTTGTGGCCGAGCTTAACCGTGCTGTTCGCGTTGTGGCTCAATAACCAGCGCAGCACGTGGTTAATCTGGCCTGGGTTGCTGCTCGCCATGGGGGGCGTGGCGCAGGTGATGAAAGGCAATGGCGACTGGTCGCCTTTGATGCTCTGGCACAATATTCTGGATAATCCGCTTGCCTATTCACTTGCCTTTATTGCGGCAATCACCTGGGCTCTCTATTGCAATCTCACTCGCCGCTGGAGCAATGGTCAAAGCGGCGTCACGCTATTTTTCTGCGCCACGGCGCTGGCGCTTTGGATCCATTACGCCTTTTCAAGCGACGCGCCCTTCACCTTTACCCTTTCCGGCACACTGCAACTGGGTTTTATGGGGCTTTCCACCGCCGTGGCATATTCCGCGTGGAATCACGGCATCTCCCATGGAAACATGACGTTACTGGCGACCGCCTCTTACTTTACCCCCGTCTCGTCGGCACTGCTCGCGAGCCTCTGGCTTGGGTTAACCCCGGGTATCAGTTTCTGGCAAGGGGTGGCAATGGTGGTTGCGGGATCGCTGTTATGTTGGTTCGCAACGCGACGCTAATTTACATCGTTGCTTTTTTAACCCATAAACCCTTGTTATACTGGACAGGCAACCAGTATTCAGGAGTTATCAGTGGCACGACGCAGCATGAGTCCTCGTCTCGACTTTGAAGCCGAGGCGATTTACCAGTATCCCGAGCATTTACGCCCCTCGCTTGCCGAATTACCCCGTGCGCCGGGTGTGTATATATTTCATGGCGACAGTGAAACGCTACCGCTTTATATCGGTAAAAGCATAAATTTGCGCGCCCGGGTTATGTCGCATTTAAGAACCCCCGGCGAAGCAACTATGCTGCGCCAGGCCCGCCATATTACTTTTACCCGCACCGCCGGGGAGCTTGGCGCCCTGCTGCTGGAAGCGCAGCTAATCAAAGCGCAACAGCCGCTGTTTAATAAACGACTGCGTCGTAATCGCCAGCTTTGTTCGCTACTGCTAAGCGGGACACGCCCGGACGTGGTGTACGCCAAAGAGGTCGATTTTTCCCATACCCCGAATCTGTACGGGCTGTTCGCCAATCGTCGTGCTGCGCTTGAAAAGCTAAAGAGCATCGCGGATGAAGAGCGGCTGTGTCACGGTCTGCTTGGGCTTGAGAAATTGAGCGCGGGGCGCGCCTGCTTTCGCGCTGCGCTTAAACGCTGCGCCGGGGCTTGCTGTGGGCTTGAGCCCGTTGAAGCGCATCATGCCCGATTGCTGGCCTCGCTATCCCACCTTCAGGTGGTGTGCTGGCCGTGGCGTGGGCCGGTTGCGGTCAAAGAGCAGACGGAGGATATGACGCAGTATCTGGTTATTGATAACTGGGTGTGGCTTGGTACGGTGGATAATCTTGATGATGCGGCGCGTTTAACCCGTGCATCGCCGGGCTTTGATCATGACGGCTACAAAATTTTGTGCCGTCCCCTGATCCGCGCCGAACACGACATTATTGAGTTGAGCGTTTAAAGATAGGTTATCTCACTAAACAGTAAGCGCCCTTCTGCTTTCAGTAAGCGCAGCGTGTGCCGTCCCTCTTCCCACCAGGCGCCCTGATCGGAGGTCAGCAGTTTATCGCCTAGCTGCCATGCCCCGCTCAGGACATAAACAATGCCGCCGCGCGGCGCGAAAGTGGTAAAGGTGCGGTCCGCGACGCGCACATTGGCGCGGCAGCGGTCCCGGTGGGTCATAATATTGAAATCCATCGACATCCGCCCATCGCTAAGCTCTGCGCGTACCGGCTGTTCGCAAGAAAAACTAAACGGCTGATAATGTTTTAGCGTGTGGCGAAACGCATTGCCGCCATTTAACGTCAGTTCGCCGCCTTCCAGCAACGTAACGGTGCGCTCAACCTGTGGAATTTGGGTGAATTCACCGTTGGCGGAGAGCGAAGCAATACTGGCGCGCCAGTTAAAATCCCGGGTTGCGGGAGGAAAACAACAAATTTCTCGGGTTTCGCCCGCGCCATTTCTCCACAGGTTAACCTGCATTTTCTGTAGATCGAAATACTCCATCACTGCTCCTGAGCGCACCAAAAGACTGAACGTCACGCACGCAAAAAAAACCATCACCCGTATTGTTATCGGCAATAAACGCGCAGGCTGCAGGCCGGCACGGTTAAGATCAAAGGGGATTGGGGTAACGTTCTGATTAGACGTATGAAGTTATCACTACGCGCTGCAGGAAGAAAGAGGGTTTAACGCCCTTATGCATCGGAAAAGTAAAACCGCCGGGACTGTCCAAAGCAATAGCGTTTGCAATGGACAACACCGGCGGTCTTGTGTGGATTGGCTGTGCTGTTATTCAGCAGCCATTGGCATCTTACCCGGTTTAGCCGGACGTTCTGTCAGACGCTTCTCAAAATTGGCATTAAACTGCTTTTTCTGTTCCGGGGTGAGAATGTTGTAAATCTTGTTGTGGGTTTCCATGCGCGTCAGCAGCATCTCTTTATGCTGTTCAGCCATTTTAGCGGCCGTTTCTTCTGCTTTTGCACGGTCAAAGGTATCGGAGGCAACCAGCGAATGCATAGCGCGGCGATCGTCGATTGAAGGGCGTTTCATTTTATCGCGCTGTGCTTTCATAATTTCACGGACCTGCTGTTTTTGCGCATCCGTCAGGTTCAGGTTCTGAAACATCATGTCGTGGCGCATACCCGGGCCGCCGTAAGGCGCCTGCTTCAGATTCGTGGTATCCGGCTGAGCGGCAGTGGTGGCGGTGTCTGCCGCATGCGCCAGATTCGCTGCGCCAAGCGCCAGAGTGGTAGCCATTACAATCGCAGTTAATTTACGCATATCACTATCCTTTATTTCAGTTTATTTTTCGGCACGTTGCCGTGTTGACGAGAATAATTGTATGTGTTGCAACGTCAAGTATTTAGTGCCTTGGTAAAGCATTGAAAGTATATAAATCAATATTTATTCAATTATGGAGGAAATATGGATAAAAGAAGGAGAGCAATAAAAGAATATTGCAAGTAGCTGATAAAGAAGAAATTGTGTATGGAGTATACGTTTTGCCGACTGATAAATAAAGCGTCAGCCAGGATAAATCCGGATAAATTGACGATTGGTTGAAAATTAACGGCTCATCAGGCAGCGCCGGCGCGTAAAAAAAGAATACGTACCGGCAGGAAATAATCGTCTTACGCAATGGTTTTAAGCATTAACCCGGCCCGTAGCCCAGGGGCCACCGAGGGATTGGGAAATAAAACATATTCCGTGTCGTTCTCGACCCGGTAAACCGTATCGCCGTCTTCTGCCAGCAGTGTCCCGCAGGTAAACGCGGTGAAATTCTGGGTTTGCGCCGACATATGCAACTTGAACGCCTCGCTCTGACGAGTAATTTGCGATGCCACCTCAAAGCGTAAGGGCGTCTCATCCCGGCGCGCCGCAGGCACACCGGAAAGTAACGCCCGCAACGCCGCTTTGGTTAAAGCAAACTGTGTAAGATCGTTTTGGCCGAACGGCTGCGCCTTGCCCAATTCCAGGGTGCAGCTTTGGGCATCAAAATGATCGCTACTGAAATGGGTGAACGTGCCGCCAGGTGCGCGATGAAACACCAGCGCCTGTAACCCGGCATCACGCATCCAGTCTAAAAATGGCGCCTCGTAAGGCGTAGCCCGGGCCGGAAACACACCAAAGCGCGGATAGTACGACCCACGTATCGCGGTATGCATATCCAGATGCCAGGCCGCGTCAACGCCGGATAAAAACCGCTCCATGCAGTGCTCCAGTACGCAGGCGCGTCGGGTTTCACCGCTTTCAGGAAAACGCTGCCAGCGCCCGCCAAACATCCGGTTCATGTCATCGCTTAGATAACGCTTTCCCGCCCGCAGCGCGGCGGGGTTACCGAGGATTGCCAGCACCGGGCGCGTTAAAACCAGCTCGCCGCGGTGCGCCTCATTAAGCAGTTCATCAAGCATTTCAACGGGTGCGGTTTCATTACCATGGATCCCCGCCGAGAGCACCAGCGGCCTGTCGGACGCGCGATGCGGAATTAACTGCAACACACCTTCATCCCACCACATCCAGCGGCAATGGGCGGTTTCACCACAGCGCGCGGCGGGGGTATCCCCGGCAAGCGTCAGCGCCAAAAAATCCTGCATAGCCTCACCTTAACTGGAACGGATACACAGCGCCCAGTTTTAATATCTGCGTTAACTCATCAAGGGCTTCGCGCCCTTCGCGTAATAACTGCGGATCGATTAAATCACTTTGGGTTAATCGGTCACGGTAATGCTTGTCGACCCACCGGTTAAGGGTCGTAAAAAGCGCATCATTCATCATCACGCCCGGATTAACCGCTGCGCGCTCCGCATCATTAAGTACGACCCGCAGCCGCAGGCAAGCAGGCCCGCCGCCGTTCGCCATACTTTCGCGCAGGTCAAACACCCGCAGTTCATTAATCGGGTTATCGGACGCTTCCGCCAGTTCACACAGATAAGACCATACGCCCTCATGCTCACGTGATTCCTGGGGCAGCACCAGCATCATATCGCCCTGCTCGCGGCTTAGTAACTGGCTGTTAAAGAGATACGTGTCGACCGCATCGCCTACGCTTACGCGATCCTCAGGCACCGTGATGGGCTGGAAACCCGGCAGTTTTTGCGCCAGAGTCTGGTACAACCCTGCCTGGTTCACAAAGGCCGCTTCATGGGCGAACAGCACATGACGGTTAGTAACCGCGATGACATCGTTATGGAACACGCCCTTGTCGATCACCGCCGGATTTTGTTGGGCGAAAACGACCTGTTCCGGTTTAACCTGATTAAGGCGCGCGACGGCCTGTGAGGCCTGGAGCGTCTGGCGCGCCGGATAACGTTCCGGCGTCTGTCCGCCTGCCGCATTTCGCCCATAAACGAACAATTGGATGCCCGGATCGCCATAATCGTGTGATAAGCGGTTGTGGTTCGCCGCCCCTTCGTCCCCGAGCATCGCGACCTGCGGCAGTGCGTTATGAATATGGAAATGGCTATCGTCTGCGAAAATGGCTTTCAGTACCCGCTCTGTGGTGACGGCTTCACTGGCGCGATGGAGTTTATTGTTGAGATTCGCAACGGTGAGATGCACGCGCCCGTCCAGCGCATCGGCAGACGGACACACCGTTGCGGCGTTAGCCACCCACATCGATGACGCGGAGCACGCGGCGGATAACAAATCCGGGGCCAGTTTCCAGGCCTTTTCCACGACCTGTTGATCGGTTCCGTCAAACCCGAGCTGGCGCAGCAGTTCAATATTCGGCCTCTCCTGCGGCGGGATCACTGCCTGCGGATAGCCCAGATCCGCCAGCGCTTTCATTTTTAAAAGCCCCTGCTTCGCTGCAAGTTTTGGGTTTGAGACTTGAAAGCGATGTTTCGTCGAGGCTTCGTTACCAAACGAAAGCCCGGCGTAATGGTGAGTAAAACCCACCAGTCCATCAAAATTGACCTCGCGCGCTGTCATGCTGGCTCCTCACCGGCAAAATCCAGGCCCGGGCTTAATGTCTGCGGCAGGGAGAAGGTCGGGCTTTCAAGCGTCGCCATTGGCCAGGCGCAATAGTCCGCCGCATACCAGGCGCTGGGGCGATGATTGCCGGAAGCCCCCACGCCGCCAAACGGCGCGGTGCTGGCCGCCCCGGTCAGCGGTTTGTTCCAGTTTACGATCCCGGCGCGCGCTTCAAGCAAGAGCTGGTCGAAATGTTCGCGCCGGGGAGAGATTAAGCCACTTGCCAGGCCATAACGGGTTCGGTTAGCAAGTTCTATCGCCTCATCGAAATCGTCGTAGCGGTAAACGCACAGCAAGGGGCCGAAGACTTCTTCATCCGGCACATCAGCAACGCCTGTCAATTCAACGATGCCCGGGGTAAGTAGCGATGTGCCCGCACGTACCAGCGTGGGGGCGAGCAGCGCTTTACCGCCTCGCGCCAGGTGATCCTGCCAGGCGGTAAGCACCCGCTCCGCCGCCTGAGGCGTGATCAGTCCGCCGATAAAAGGCTGCGGTTCGGCGTCCCAGTGGCCCGGGCGAATACGTGAAGCCACCTCAACCAGCCGGGATAAAAACGCATCGCCCTGCGCGCCGCGCTTTACCAGCAGACGACGCGCGCAGGTGCAGCGCTGGCCTGCGGTGACAAATGCCGACTGGATAGCGACATGCACGGCGCCGTCAATATCAGCGGGATCTTCAACAATGAGCGGGTTATTGCCGCCCATCTCCAGCGCCAGAATTTTTTGCGGCTGCCCGGCAAGCTGACGATGCAACTGGTAGCCCGTACTGGCGCTGCCGGTAAACAGCAGACCGTCGATTTCGGCACTGGATGCCAGCGCCTGGCCGGTTTCCCGCGCCCCCTGCACCAGATTGAGCACCCCGGCCGGTAAACCTGCTTCTTCCCAGAGTTGCACGACGCGCTCTGCGGTCATCGGGGTCAACTCACTCGGCTTAAACACCAGCGTGTTGCCCGCCAGCAGCCCCGGCACGATATGGCCGTTAGGCAAGTGTCCGGGAAAGTTATACGGGCCAAATACCGCCAGGACGCCGTGCGGACGATGGCGCAGCGAGGCGGCGCCATCCGCCATGGGCGTAACATGCTCGCCGGTCCGCGCATGGTAAGCCTTGATGGAAATGGCGATTTTATTGATCATCGCGGTCACTTCCGTGGTGGCTTCCCAACGCGGTTTACCGGTTTCTTTGGCGATAATTTCCGTTAACTGGGTTTGATGGGTTTGCAGCAGCGCGGCGAACCGCTCCACAATGGCCTGGCGCGTACTCATTGGCTCCCGCGCCCAGCCGGCAAATGCGCGGCGCGCTGCCTGAGAGGCCTGGTCGACCTGGGACTGGCTTGCGCCCGCGCCCTGCCAAAGCGCCTCGCCATTCACCGGGTTAACTTTTTCCAGCGCCTCGCCCTGCCCGTCAAGCCATTCGCCATTAATCCATAAACTCATGATTTTTTCTCCTCAGGGCATAAACGCACCAATCGAACGGTGTCGCCCGCCTGGCATTTCAGCGCATCAAGCGTGGCGGCATCGAGCACCAGTCGCGGCGTGTCCGGGTTTGCGCGGATCAGCATCACGCGGAACATGTCATATTTTTCATTCGCCACCATACACGCGGGTAAGTCTTCACCCACGGCGGGTTGGCCTTCCGCCACTTCCACCAGCCGACTTTTACGGATAGCCCGTACGCGGTCGATATCGCATTCAAGCGTCGGACCACCATCAAAAATGTCGATGTAATCGCGATAGCGAAAACCTTCTTTTTCCAGCACCGCGCGCGCCGGTGCGGTTTGCGGATGCACCTGGCCTATTACCGCCTGAGCTTCGGGGGTAAGGAAATGGGTATAGATGGGGTGTTTTGGCATCAGCTCGGCGATAAACGCTTTCTGGCCGGTTCCGCACAGGTAGTCGGCGCGGCTAAACGCCATAGAGAAAAAGCGCTGACCGAGGCTTTCCCAGAAAGGCGAATAGCCATGTTCGTCAATCACACCGCGCATCTCGGCGACCACTTTGTCATTAAAGCGATCGCGAAATGCCGCCATAAACATAAAGCGCGATTTCGACAGCAAATAGCCGTTGCCTTCTTTGCGCCACTCCGGGTCGAGGAACAGAGTACATAACTCGCTACTGCCGGTATGGTCGTTGCTTAAAAAGAGCGTAGGCAGCGCGTTATAGACGTTAAGCTCTTTTGACGCGTGTACCAGCGTACCGACCCGGTAGTTATACCAGGGATCGTTAAGACCAACCGCCACTTCGATGGCGCAAATACCCGCCACGTTGCCGGTAGATGTCTCTTCCAGTACGAATACATAACCCTGATCGCCTTTCGGCAATGTGCCCTGCCAGGTGGCAATAGAACGCTCAATACGTTCACCGAGCGTCGCTTCGTCTTCCGGCAACGAGGTTAATCCGCCGCCGGTTTTCCCGGCAAGTTTCAGCAATGGCCCCAGGTCATTGCGCTCAATGGGGCGGATAACCATCATGATGACGACTTCGCAATAAAGCGCTCGCAGGCGCGGGCGAAACGCTCAAGGCCGGTGCTTATCTCTTCATCGCTGATAATCAATGACGGCGCGAAACGCACCACATTAGCGCCGGCTATCAAAACCATCGCCCCCTCTTCAGCCGCCAGTTGCAAAATCTCTTTCGCCCGACCGGCATAGCTGTCGTTTAACACGCAGCCGATAAGCAGCCCCACACCGCGTACCGTCTTAAACAGTGCATGCTTACGGTTGATAGCGTCGATTTGCTCAACAATCGCGTCGTGGCGCTGTTTTACGCCGTTAAGCACCGCTTGCGTATTTACGATATCCATCACTTTACCTGCCACCGCGCCTGCCAGCGGGTTACCGCCGTAGGTGGTGCCGTGCGTGCCCACGCCCATGGAGCGTGCGAATTTTTCCTGCGTTAACATCGCGCCAATCGGGAATCCGCCGCCCAGCGCCTTCGCGGTTGAAAGTACATCCGGCGTAATGCCGTAATGCATATAGGCATACAACGAACCGGTACGGCCAACGCCGGTTTGCACTTCATCAAAAATAAGCAGCGCATTATGTCGATCGCACAGTTCACGCAATCCTTTCAGGAACGCGGGTTCTGCCGGGACCACGCCGCCTTCGCCCTGAATCGGCTCAACAATCACCGCGCAGGTATTGTCATCAATCAGCGCGGCGGCGGATTGCAAATCGTTATATACCGCATGGGAGATGTCCGGCGGCAGCGGCGCGAAATCCTGCGAGTACGCCGGTTGTCCCCCTGCGGTGACGGTAAACAGGGTGCGTCCGTGAAAGGCGTTTTTGAAAGCCACGATGCCGCTTTTTTGCGGGCCATACACGTCGTGGGCATATTTACGGGCAAGCTTGAGCGCCGCTTCGTTGGCTTCGGCGCCTGAGTTACAAAAGAACACGCGATCGGCGAAGGTTGCGTCAATCAGCTTTTTAGCAAGCCGTAAAATCGGTTCGTTGGTATAACCGTTACCGGTATGCCACAGCTTGCCGGCCTGCTCTTCCAGAGCTTTACGTAATTCAGGATTAGCATGACCCAGCGCGTTCACCGCGATGCCGCCGGCAAAATCTATATAGTCTTTCCCTTGCTGATCCCAAAGCGTAGATCGCTCTGCCCGAACCGGAACAAAAGGTGCCGGTGCGTAAACCGGAATCATCCATTCATCGAAATTCTGGCGGGTGATTGACGAAGACATAGCGACCTCACTGGTAAATTAATGGTTGTTTAAATGTTAATAAATGTGATGTGTTTGCTCCATGAATGTAGATTGCAGACTTCATGCCAGCCAGCATTAAAAATGAATAACGTGAGATTACTAACGGAATATCAACGGCTTAAAAACGGATACTATTCATCAAAAGTGCATAAGTAGTGAATAAATATCTGAATAAACGGCCTGCGCCTCAGTAATTGCCGATATATTATTCATTCGTAAAATATAATTCTGGATTTGTGATCGCAGACGGGATTTGCTCAGCTCATGAGCGCGTTTAGAGGGCGAAACGCCTCATCATGGTGCAGGGGATGCGCCAGAACGGGTCGTTACCTTCTGGCAACAGTTTGGCTTTGTAACAGCAGCAGTGGCTGCGTTTTTCTGCTACCATCCTGCCACTTATTGCTCTTGCACTGGCAGCGACTATGAAATTCATCTCTTTTAATATCAACGGCCTGCGCGCCCGTCCTCACCAGCTTGCGGCGATTGTCGAAAAGCATCAACCTGACGTGATTGGTTTACAGGAAACCAAGGTTCACGATGACATGTTCCCGCTGGAAGAGGTGGCGAAGCTTGGTTATAACGTCTTCTACCACGGGCAGAAAGGCCATTACGGGGTTGCGCTGCTGACCAAAGAGACGCCCATATCCGTTCGGCGCGGTTTTCCAGGCGATGATGAAGAGGCGCAACGGCGCATTATTATTGCCGAAATCCCGTCGCCGCTTGGCAATCTGACCGTCATTAACGGCTATTTCCCGCAGGGCGAAAGCCGCGACCATCCGACCAAATTCCCGGCGAAAGCGGCGTTTTATCAGAATCTGCAAAATGTGCTGGAAACAGAACTCAGCAATCAGCATCCGGTGTTGATTATGGGTGATATGAATATCAGCCCGACGGATCTGGATATCGGCATCGGCGAAGAGAGCCGCAAACGCTGGCTGCGTGCGGGTAAATGTTCGTTCCTGCCGGAAGAGCGTGAATGGCTGGGCCGCCTGCTGGACTGGGGTCTGGTGGACACTTTCCGCGAAGCCCACCCGCAAACGCAGGATCGTTTCTCGTGGTTTGATTACCGCTCCAAAGGTTTTGATGATAATCGCGGCCTGCGTATCGATCTGTTGCTGGCAAGCCAGCCGCTTGCTGAACGCTGCGTAGAAACCGGTATTGACTACGAGATCCGCAGCATGGAAAAACCTTCCGATCACGCGCCGGTGTGGGCAAGCTTTAAATTTTAATCCTGACCAGCCCCGGCTTGCCGGGGTGCTTTTGACTGGGTTTTCAATGAAAGAAATCGATGTGGTCGCCGCCATTTTTGAGCGCGACGGGAAGATTCTGCTGGCCTGCCGTCCGCCCTCTGGCGATCAGGCCGGGCTGTGGGAGTTTCCTGGCGGTAAAGTTGAAAGAGGTGAAAGCCAGACCCAGGCGTTAATTCGCGAATTGCGTGAAGAGCTCGCCATCGACGCCGCCCCCGGACGCTATGTGGCAAGTCATTCTCGCCCGGTTAGCGGGCGGATTATCCACCTTCACGCCTGGCATGTGCCGCACTGGCGCGGTGAGATGCAGTTACTCAGTCACAGCGAGCTGGCGTGGTGTACGCCAGAACAAGCCCGCGATTATCCGCTCGCCCCGGCGGATATCCCGTTACTTGACGCCTTTATGGCTTCACGCGACGCCATACCAGAGGATTAGTGCTAAGGGTTTTATCATCTCGCTGGCATTGCAGCATCACGCCCTCCGCTTTTATGACCGCGCCTTCGGAATAGTTTTGATCCTGATAAACACAGCACTGATTGCAGTGCTGTGGACGCGACCCGCCGGTACTGAAGACTTCCGCAGGCACATTCACATCCACTTCCGGGCGATAACGCTCCGCCGCAGCCGGTAATGCCATGACCAGCGCAAGGCCTGCCATAAGAAGGTATTTCATCGTCTGTTCCTTATTTTTCACCCGGTTAGTCCCGCGTCGTTGCTAATAATATAGCGTTTTAGCCGTGAGCCGGTGAGAGGAATAACCTGCTTATTTGCCATCATATTTTCTAATGAGCTGGCGATAAAAAAGCCCTGCGGTGTTAAATTTTTGCTTGATTTTAGACCAAGTGTGAATGTTATAGTCTTTTATGTTGCATCGTTATGCATAAATATTACAAATAAAATCAGATATCCATAGCAGGAGCTTATGTTCATGGGACAGACATATTCACTTTCGCACTTTCTCAATACCGTTGCAGCTCGCGATCCGCACCAGGTGGAATTCGCTCAGGCCGTACGTGAGGTCATGACCACGCTGTGGCCGTTTATCGAGCAGAACCCGCGCTATCGCAACCATGCCTTACTGGAGCGTCTGGTCGAACCGGAACGCGTTATTCAATTTCGCGTGGTATGGGTGGATGACCACAACCAGGTGCAGGTGAATCGCGCATGGCGCGTCCAGTTCAGCTCCGCCATCGGCCCTTTTAAGGGCGGGATGCGTTTTCACCCGACGGTGAATCTGTCGATTTTAAAGTTCCTGGGCTTCGAGCAAACCTTTAAAAACGCGCTGACCACCCTGCCTATGGGTGGCGGTAAAGGCGGCAGCGATTTCGATCCGAAAGGAAAGAGTGATGGCGAAATCATGCGTTTTTGCCAGTCGCTGATGACCGAACTGTATCGTCATCTGGGCGCAGACACCGATGTTCCTGCGGGCGATATCGGCGTGGGTGGCCGTGAAGTGGGCTATATGGCCGGCATGATGAAGAAGCTTTCTAACAACACCGCGTGCGTATTTACCGGCAAAGGCCTGTCGTTTGGCGGCAGTCTGATCCGCCCGGAAGCCACCGGTTATGGATTAATTTATTTTGTGGATGCCATGCTAAAACAGCATGGTCTCGGTCTGGAAGGGATGCGGGTTGCCGTATCGGGCTCCGGTAACGTGGCGCAATACGCCATTGAAAAAGCCATGGCGTTTGGCGCGCGCGTGATTACCGCCTCGGACTCTAACGGCACCGTCGTCGATGAAGCCGGATTCACGCCGGAAAAATTAAGCCGCCTGTGTGAAATCAAAGCGAGCCGCGACGGGCGCGTCGCCGATTACGCACGCGAGTTTGGGTTGACCTATCTGGAAGGGAAACAGCCGTGGGGCGTACCGGTCGATATCGCGCTCCCCTGCGCCACGCAGAACGAACTGGACATCCAGGGTGCCCGTACGCTTATCGACAACGGCGTAAAAGCGGTTGCCGAAGGCGCGAACATGCCTACCACCATTGAAGCCACCGATCTTTTCCTTGAAGCAGGGGTGCTGTTTGCTCCCGGCAAAGCTGCCAACGCGGGCGGTGTGGCGACATCAGGCCTTGAAATGGCGCAGAACGCCGCGCGCATGGGCTGGAAAGCGGAAAAAGTGGATGCCCGACTGCATCACATCATGCTGGACATTCATAAGTCGTGCGTGGAATGGGGCGAGCAGGAAAACCAGGTGAACTACGTGCGCGGCGCGAATATCGCCGGATTCGTCAAAGTGGCCGATGCAATGTTTGCTCAGGGCGTGATTTAAAAACAATGCCGCCTGCGCAAAGGCAGGCGGCATAAGGGTTTCAGGCTGGCTGCCATTTACAGCGAACCGGGGAGACAATCTTCCCCTGCTCCTTAAGGCGCTTAAACGCTTTGTCGATATCTTTGCGGGCCAGACCGCTACTTTTCTCTATTTCGCCCGCCGAGACGGGTTTCCCTGCCTCAGCCATCAGTTGCAATACCTTCGCGTCGTTTTCCATGATTCACTCCGTGTGATGAAAATAGCCGCGTCAGTATAACCGGGCACCCTTTTCCCAGGGATTAGCCCGCTGCATTTTGAGAAGATGGCGCATCGGGTTTCTTTTTCCGTTTGGTAAAGCGTGCCTTGCCTTCTGCTTTGGCCTTTGGCGCAATCAGGCCCCGGAACTGACGAACCGGCGTGACACGCGCCTGATCAATGAGCGAAAACAGGGTTTGCACCAGCGGCTCCATAAAGTCCTGGTAGCGGCGCTGTTTTTCACTGATTTGCGTCAGCACCGATTCCCAGTGCGCGGTCATATCCGGTCTTGCGGCCTGCTCGGGAAGCGAATGAATCAGCGCGCGCCCCGCTTCGGTCGCGTGGATTGAGCGCCCCTTCTTTACCAGGAAGCTGCGTTTAAACAGCAGTTCGATAATCCCGGCACGCGTTGCTTCAGTACCTAAACCATCCGTGGCGCGCAGGATTTTTTTCAGCTCTTTATCCTGCACGAAACGGGCAATCCCGGTCATGGCGGAAAGCAGCGTCGCATCGGTGAAGTGGCGCGGCGGCTGAGTTTGCCGCTCCACCACTTCGCCATGCTCGCACAATAACCGATCGCCTTTCGCCACCACCGGCAGCGGTGTGCCATCGTTATCCTCATCGCGCTCTTTCGAGCCAAGCAGCGTGCGCCAACCGGCTTCCGCCAGAAAACGCGCCTTCGCGATAAACTTCCCGCCGGCGATATCAAGCTCAATGGTGCATTTGCGAAACACCGCATCGGCGCAGAATTGCATCAGATACTGACGCGCGATCAGGTTGTAGATTCGCGACTCATCCTGCGAGAGCGACACCGATGAACTGCGTGCCGTGGGGATGATGGCGTGGTGGGCATCCACTTTTTTGTCATCCCAACAGCGGTTTCGAATATCCGTGTTCACCGCAGGCTGCGGGAGTAAATCTTTGGCGTGCACACTGATGGCATTTATCACAGCGTGACGCCCGGCGAAATGCTCCTCTGGCAGATAACGGCTGTCAGAACGTGGATAGGTAATCAGTTTATGGGTTTCATACAGTTTCTGGCAGATATCGAGTACGTTCTGGGCACTTAGCCCATAGCGTTTGGCGGCGTCGATTTGCAGCGATGAAAGTGAAAACGGCAGCGGCGCGGGTTCGCTTTCGCGCTTGTCGGCATAGGCGGTGACGTCTGCGGGCTTACCTTCAATACGCTTAATCACATGCTCCGCCAACGCCCGATTGAGCAAGCGCCCCTCTTCGTCCTGATGCGGCTCGCAGGCTTCGCTCGGCTGCCACATTGCCACAAAGCGTTCGTCCTTCCCGGTGACGATATGCGCTTTTACTTCGAAGTAGTCTTTGGCGACGAAGTTTTCTATCTCTTCATCGCGACGCACCACCAGCCCCAGCACCGGCGTTTGCACCCGCCCGACCGAGAGCACGCCCTGATAGCCGGCGTTGCGGCCAAGCAGCGTCCAGGCGCGGGTCATATTAATGCCATACAACCAGTCGGCGCGGGCGCGGGCGAGCGCCGAGACGCAAAGCGGCACGAACTCGCTATTGGAGCGCAGCCGCGAAATAGCGCGCTCCACCGCCTGTGGGTTGAGGTCGTTTATCAGGCACCGCTGCACCTGCTTGCGCTTATCTGCCGCAAGCGCCAGATAATCCAGCACCTCATCCACCAGCAGTTGTCCTTCACGATCCGGGTCTCCGGCGTGAACGATCTCACTGGCATCGGCAAGCAGCTTTTTAATGACGTTAAGCTGTTTCGCCACCGACGGGCGCGGCTGGAGCTGCCATTTTTGCGGGACAATGGGTAAATCGGCCAGGTTCCAGCGGGCGTAGCGGCTGTCATAGACATCCGGCTGCGCCTGCTCAAGCAAGTGCCCGACGCACCAGGTCACCACCTGATCGTTGCCGCAGGCGATAAAACCATCGCCACGCCGGTGGGGCTTTGGCAGCACATCGGCAATGGCGCGGGCAAGGCTCGGCTTTTCGGCAATAAATAACCGCATTGTGTTAGCGGATCTCGATCATCGGGCGTCCGCCGCGGGCGGTTTTCAGTTCGCCGATCGCAGTCAGGGTAATGCCATGACGAGCGGCCACTTCCGCTACATCGCGTTCAGCGCCAGGTTCGACCGCGAGCAGCAGGCCGCCGGAAGTTTGCGGATCGCAAAGCAAGTCACGCCAGTGCGGCGGCATATCGCCCATCAAATGGCCGTAGCTTGCGAAGTTGCGCCCGCTCCCGCCCGGCGCGCACCCTTTGGCGATGTACTCTTCCACGCCCGGCAGTTTCGGCACGTCCTGATACCAGATTTCCGCCTGCAGACCCGCGCCCTGGCACACTTCGCTCAAATGCCCTAACAGACCGAACCCTGTCACGTCGGTCATGGCTTTTACGCCCTCGATGTTAGCGAAATCGGCACCGGCTTTGTTCATCTGGCACATTACTTCCGTCGCAAGACCGGCGTGTTCTTCGCGCAGCAGGTTTTTTTTACCGGCGGTGGTGAGCACGCCAATTCCCAGCGGTTTGGTGAGATACAGTTTGCAGCCCGCCGTCGCGGTGCTGTTACGTTTAACCCGCTCGGTAGGCACTACGCCTGTGACCGCCAGGCCGAAAATCGGCTCTGGCGCATCAATGGAGTGCCCCCCCGCCAGCGCAATCCCCGCTTCCTGGCAGGCATGGCGACCGCCTTCAATCACCTGTGCGGCGATTTCAGGGGCGAGTTTTTCGACCGGCCAGCCCAGGATCGCGATAGCCATAATTGGCTTGCCGCCCATGGCGAAAATATCGCTAATGGCATTAGTGGCAGCAATGCGCCCAAAATCGAACGGGTCATCAACAATCGGCATAAAGAAGTCGGTGGTGCTGATGACGCAGGTGCCGTTTCCCAGATCGTAAACTGCGGCATCATCACGGGTTTCATTCCCCACCAGTAATTGCGGGTCGATAAATTTGGCCTGATTGCTGTGCAGAATTGTTTCGAGCACTTTCGGGGAAA
Organism: Citrobacter freundii; assembly: GCF_011077955.1. GTDB lineage: Bacteria > Pseudomonadota > Gammaproteobacteria > Enterobacterales > Enterobacteriaceae > Atlantibacter. The sequence continues at coordinate 333,650 of NZ_JAALBX010000002.1, read as the reverse complement.
TTTTACAGCCGCATCCTGCGCCGTGGCTGTACTGGGTCAAGCGAATAGCTTCGTTCATGGACATCTCCTGTCGATTGTTGACGCTTCTTGCCATACAGGGTGTCTCTACCCTAAATAGTTCCTGCTACAGGAAGGCGGCGGCGCTGCGAGAGGCAGGCGCTTACATCAATAAGCCACTGAGGTTAAGCCAGCGCGCCTGTAGCATGAAGTATGACGGGTATATGGTAGCGCCAGAACCGGCAGGAGGTAAGTAGGCCCGTCTGAATTGCGAGGCTTTCGCTCACAATCCAGACAGTTTTGCAGGTCAGGCTCAGAAATGAGTGACGAAAGGCGAGGTGTCCGGCACGCTGATGGTGGTGGACGCTTTCAACTGCGGGGTGCCGAGGTAGAGAAAACCGACGATTTTATCCTGTTCCCGGCATCCAAACGCTTCACGCACCTGGGGATCATCGGTCATCGGGCCGCTGCGCCAGATCCCGTTAAAGCCTTGCGCCAGCGCCGCCATTTGCATGGCCATCACCGCGCAACCCGCAGAGAGCAGTTGCTCCCATTGCGGTACTTTTGGGTGCGTTTCGCATTTCGCAACGATGGTGATTATCAAAGGCGCGCGAAATGGACCGCTGCGCGCTTTCTCAATGGCTTTTTCATCAAGCCCGGCGTCACGCGCCGCACGTTCCAGCAACTGACTGAAACGCTCGCGCCCTTCCCCTTCAATCATAAAAAAGTGCCATGGCTGCAACGTGCCGTGATCCGGCGCGCGCATTCCAGCGCGAATGATATTTTCTCGTGCCTCGCCCTGCGGCGCAGGCTCTGCCAGGCGCGAGGCGCTGCGGCGATTTACCAAGAGTTCTAATGCATCCATTTTTGGCTCCATCAGTGATGTGTACCCACAATAATTCGTGCTGCTGGCTAAAGGCGAGACCGCAAGCCGGGTTTTGCCACCACAGCGACATTGTCAGGTATCACAGGCATTTATACACAACGTTAACACATGCCCTAAATTTGTTACAGCTTAGCGGGAGATTGCTACTGACATGCGCGATCCGCAAAATTAGGATACCCTTCTTGCAAATCGTTTCGCACATTGCGAACCGGGATCCTGTTAAACACCCTTCAGGGAGAACACATGCGCACCCTTTGGCGAATTATTGCCGGTTTTTTCAAGTGGACCTGGCGTCTGCTTAATTTCATCAGGGAACTGGTGCTTAACCTTTTCTTTATCCTTTTAGTGCTGGTAGGCGTCGGTATTTGGTTGCAGATGAGCAATTCCTCTTCCGAACCGTCACGCGGCGCGTTGCTGCTGGATATCAGCGGCGTGGTGGTCGATAAGCCGTCGGTCAGCAATAAGCTTGGGGTTATTGGTCGTCAGTTGTTCGGGGCCTCAACGGATCGCCTGCAGGAGAACTCGCTGTTCGATATTGTCGACGCGATTCGTCAGGCAAAAGACGACCGCAACATTACCGGGATCGTGCTCGATTTACGTGATTTCGCCGGGGCCGACCAGCCGTCCATGCAGTATATCGGCAAGGCGCTGCGCGAATTCCGTGACAGCGGCAAACCTATCGTTGCGACGGGAGACAGCTACAGCCAGGGCCAATATTATCTGGCAAGTTTCGCCAATAAAATTTGGCTCTCTCCGCAGGGCACCGTGGATTTGCACGGTTTTGCGACTAACGGCCTTTATTACAAATCGCTGCTTGAGAAACTTAAAGTTTCAACCCATGTGTTCCGGGTCGGTACCTATAAATCAGCAGTAGAGCCGTTTTTACGTGACAATATGTCGCCAGAAGCGCGTGAAGCAGACAGCCGCTGGATTGGCGAGCTGTGGCAGAACTATCTCGCGACCATTGCGGCAAACCGTCAGATTCAGCCAGACCAGGTGTTCCCGGGTGCGGCGGCCTTGCTTGCCGGTTTACAGCAAAACGGCGGCGATACGGCAAAATACGCGCTGGACAATAAACTGGTGGATGCGCTCGGCTCCAGCGCCGAGGTAGAAAAATCACTGGTGAAACAGTTTGGCTGGAGTAAAGAACAGAAAAACTACAGCGCCACCAGCATTTACGATTATCAGTTGAATAAACCGTCGAAACAGGGCGATGCGGTTGCCGTTGTGTTTGCTAATGGCGCCATCATGGACGGTGAAGAAACGCCGGGCAATGTGGGCGGCGATACCACTGCTGCCCAAATTCGTGAAGCGCGCCTTGACGCCAAAGTGAAAGCGATTGTTCTGCGGGTTAACAGCCCAGGCGGCAGCGTGTCTGCCTCTGAAGTCATTCGTGAAGAACTGGCGGCGGCGAAAGCGGCGGGTAAACCGGTGGTGGTTTCTATGGGCGGTATGGCGGCATCCGGTGGTTACTGGATTTCAACCCCTGCCAATTACATCATGGCGAACCCGAGCACGCTTACCGGCTCTATTGGCATCTTTGGCGTTATCAATACCGTGGAAGACAGCCTGAGCGCCATTGGCGTGCATACCGATGGCGTGGCGACGTCCTCGCTGGCCGATGTCTCTGTGACTAAGGCGCTGCCGCAGGAAGTGCAGCAGTTGATGCAACTGACTATCGAGAACGGCTATCAGCGCTTTATAAATCTGGTTGCGCAGTCGCGCCACAAAACCCCGCAGCAGATAGACAGTATCGCGCAGGGTCACGTCTGGACGGGCCAGGATGCCAAAGCCAATGGTCTGGTGGACAGCTTAGGTGATTTCGACGACGCGCTGAAAAAAGCGGCAGAGCTTGCGAAACTCAAACAGTGGCATGCTGAGTTTTATCAGGATGAGCCGACCTTTATGGATACGCTGTTTGCCAGCATGACGGGCTCCGTGCGCGCGATGTTGCCCGAAGCCTTACAGGCGTACATTCCCGCACCAGTTATCCAGGCGGCAAGCCAGGTGAAAACCGAGACCGATAAACTGGCGGCGTTTAACGATCCTCAACACCGTTACGCCTTCTGTTTGACGTGCGGCGACGTTCGCTAATCTCCTCAAGCCCGGCGATGCCGGGCTTTTTTTGAGGGCAATTAGGCGTAAGCGTCGATATAATCTTTTGGTTTATTCATAACGAACTCAACACCATGTCTAAAAAATCGATTTACGTTGCCTATACCGGCGGTACCATCGGTATGCAGCGTTCCGAACAAGGTTACATACCTGTCTCCGGCCACTTGCAACGTCAACTGGCGCTGATGCCCGAGTTCCATCGCCAGGAAATGCCCGACTTCACTATCCATGAATACCAGCCGCTAATGGATTCATCGGACATGACGCCGGAAGACTGGCAACACATCGCTGACGATATCAAAGACCATTACGATCAGTACGACGGTTTTGTGATCCTGCATGGCACCGACACCATGGCGTTCACCGCCTCTGCGCTGTCGTTTATGCTGGAAAACTTGAGTAAACCGGTTATTGTGACCGGCTCGCAGATCCCCCTCGCCGAATTGCGCTCTGACGGGCAAATCAATCTGTTAAACGCGCTGTATGTGGCGGCAAATTATCCCATTAATGAAGTCACGCTGTTTTTTAACAACTGCCTGTATCGTGGCAACCGCACCACGAAAGCCCATGCTGATGGTTTTAATGCCTTCGCCTCGCCTAACCTCTCGCCGCTGCTGGAGGCCGGGATCCACATCCGTAAGCTCAATACGCCTGCCGCGCCGCATGGCGACGGGCCGCTTATCGTTCACCCCATTACGCCGCAGCCCATTGGGGTGGTGACGATTTATCCAGGCATCTCCGCCGATGTGGTGCGCAACTTCCTGCGCCAACCCGTAAAAGCGCTGATCCTGCGCTCGTATGGTGTGGGCAACGCGCCGCAAAATCAGGAGTTTTTAAAAGAGTTGCAGAAAGCGAGCGAACGCGGAATTGTGGTGGTTAACCTCACCCAGTGCATGTCCGGCAAAGTGAATATGGGCGGTTATGCCACCGGGAACGCGCTTGCTAAAGCTGGCGTCATTGGCGGGTTCGATATGACCGTAGAAGCCACGTTGACGAAACTGCATTTTCTGTTAAGCCAAAATTTAAGCACATCGGCGATACGTGACGCGATGATGCAAAACCTGCGCGGGGAGCTCACGCCAGATGAATAACGTAACGATAATGACGCAACGCGCTTTGCTGTTAGTGGATCTGCAAAATGATTTTTGCGCGGGCGGCGCACTGGCTGTGGCTGAGGGCGACAGTACGGTGGATATCGCCAACCAGATGATCGACTGGAGTCGCGCGCGTGGCGATGCGGTGGTAGCCAGTCAGGACTGGCATCCGGCAAATCATGGCAGTTTCGCAAGCCAACAGCATGCCGAGCCGTTTACCGAGGGTGAACTCGATGGTTATCCGCAAACCTGGTGGCCGGATCACTGTATTCAGTTGACGCCGGGCGCTGAACTGCATCCATTGCTGAATCAAAAAGCCATTGATGCCGTTTTTCAAAAAGGCGAAAACCCGCTTATCGACAGCTATAGCGCTTTTTTTGATAACGAGCATCGCCAGAAAACCGCGCTGGATGAGTGGCTACGCCATCACGGTATTAAAGAGTTGATTATTATGGGGCTTGCAACGGATTATTGCGTTAAGTTCACGGTGCTGGATGCACTGGCGCTTGGTTATACGGTGAATGTGATAACCGACGGCTGCCGGGGCGTAAACCTCAATCCGCAGGACAGCGCGCATGCGTTTATGGAAATGGCGGCCCAAGGCGCGACGCTATTTACGTTAGACGACTGGCTGGAAACCCAGCGTTAAAACATGGCCCGGAATTTCCGGGCCTGCTTTTAATTTAATCTCAGTCACTCCCGCCGAAGTCCGTATCAACAATGTTGCTATCGGGTTTTGATGACAATGCTTCATCGAAAAAATGCTTATAGCGTTCAACTTTTGCGTATTGATATTGCTGCACCCAATAAGGCTTATCACTTTTATTGCGCATCAGTTTTTCAACAGTTTGGCTCCAGCTCTTGAGATAAAGATGACTGATCGCATACGGGAGTAAGGTTTCTATATTCGGGAATTGCGTTTTCGGCGAGTTGGGCTTATAGCAGTGCAGGCTATAATATTGACTGGCAAAGTACGCCTCAATAACCGGTAAAATCCTTTTCCCTTCATTGGTATGTGTAGTTTGATAGGTTTGAAAATAACTACCCATCAGCGCACAGACAAATGAGATATAAACGCTTCCTGGTGGCAGGACAAAATTATCGTTATTAATAAAATATAGGGAAAAGGCAGTAAATGGCCCTGATATTAGCAGCGGAATGATAAGCATATTAAGCCTGAATTTTTCATGGCGCGGATTATTGTTGTTTAACATAGAAAAAAAGGCAAGTATGAACGGGATAACGAAAATATAAAGAAAGAACAAGACAAAACCCAACCCCTGTTCGGAAATTACCCCCAGCCAGCATGCCATTGCTAGTGTACACAGGTATCCCAATAAAAGGGATACGGAGCCGGGAATCAAGAACCGGGATGCTGAATTTTTATACATCGTTGAGACCTGCCGGCGCAGCTCCATTAAAGGCTCAAATTCCTGCCCACTGATATTAATATCACGCGAATGGGGAAAAAGATTGTTTTGCATGGCTAAAACAAAATCATGCTTCATTACAGGTAATGATTCTGGCGTTCCACCCCATCTGATATGCAGTGCAGCGTTCTTTTCTTCAAGAACCGATTTATTGCTTATGAATGTGGCAATGCAGTCGGCAAAAAAATGAGCGGATGTATTATTACCGTTTAAAATATACGCCAGAAACCCTTCAGGATAATGTTCTGGAATAAATTCGCTTTTGGTCACCTGGCCATTTCGGCTATCGCGACGAAGCCGATAAGGAAACCATATAAAACAATACAGTAGCATTCCCAACCACAATAAATTTACCCATGTTACAGCTAGCTCAGGGATTAACAGGTACTTCCATGTATCAGACATATACGCTCCTCCTGCGGGATAGAATACCACCCGTAACGGAAAAGCGATTTCGCGAGTAAATTATTAAGAATTCACTAACGCAAAAGCACCAGTGGCCTGTTACCGTTCAGACCCTGGGATTTAAACAGTCGCCTTGCTATCAAGCTCTGTGAATAGCAAGGCGCCGATTATTGAGGCTTAAGCTTTGCAATCGTCGGCGAACCGATACCAAATTCCTCTTTGAATTGCTGTTTACTCTTCATCACTATCTGACCGTCGGTGCCAATCGACATGTGATCGGGATTATGGTTATGCCGCGTCTGCCATAACATCACCAATTGCATACTGTTGGCTTTTTGCTCTTCCGTTAACGCCACCCCGTCCGGCCATTTACCCAGCTCAACGGCGGTGACCAGGCGCTGATAAACGTCCGGTGTCATGCTGTTAATCAGGTCATCAATGTTCATTTTCGCACTGCTCCCCTGGAATAGTTTGCTGAATCGATTTTTCAACCTTTAACTTGCGAGCCGTTTTCATCGTCAGTAAAGCTTAACGACGCGGAATTAACGCAAAAACGCTCACCCGTGGGCTGCGGGCCGTCCGGGAAGACATGCCCCAGATGCGCATCGCAGTGACCACAGCGGATTTCCGTGCGCTGCATGCCATGAGAGTAATCGTTCAAATAACGAATTGCGTTGTCACTGACCGGCTCAAAAAAGCTTGGCCAGCCGCAGCCGGAATCATACTTGGTTTGGGAATGAAACAGCGGCGCATCGCACACCAGGCAATGATAAACGCCTTCGCGTTTATTGTGCAGTAAACGCCCGGTGAAGGGCGCTTCCGTGCCGTGTTGCTGGGTTACATAGAACTGAACATCGGTCAGCGTGTTTTTTAAATCGTCTTTTGAAGGGGTGTTAGCCATAAATTTACTTCCCGGCAGGGTTAACCAGTTCACATTATCAGACAGATTCTAACAAAACATTAACAGTGACGACTTATCTTTTGAACTAAACTTAGCACCGGATAAGCAGCAGGGTACAGTTTGTGATGGAAGTCACAATTTTAATTTCACTGCCCTTTAAAAGCGCATGCGGCGTCCCCATGTGAGGTTGCAGCCCAAAAGGAATGGCTCGAGTGTTATTCGCGCAAAGGTTAGTCATCAGATTGATTTGTCGCAATGATTGACACGATTCCGCTTGACGCTGCGTAAGGTTTTTGTAATTTTACAGGCAACCTTTTATTCACTAACAAATAGCTGGTGGAATATATGACTATCAAAGTAGGTATCAACGGTTTTGGCCGTATCGGTCGCATTGTTTTCCGTGCTGCTCAAACTCGTTCTGACATTGAAATCGTTGCAATCAACGATCTGTTAGACGCTGAGTACATGGCTTACATGCTGAAATATGACTCCACTCACGGTCGTTTCGACGGCACCGTTGAAGTGAAAGACGGTCACTTGGTCGTTAACGGCAAAAAAATCCGTGTTACCGCTGAAAAAGATCCGGCTAACCTGAAGTGGAACGAAGTGGGTGTTGACGTTGTTGCTGAAGCAACCGGTATCTTCCTGACCGACGAAACCGCACGTAAACACATCACCGCTGGCGCGAAAAAAGTGGTTCTGACTGGCCCGTCCAAAGATGACACCCCGATGTTCGTTAAAGGTGCTAACTTTGAGAAATACGCAGGCCAGGATATCGTTTCCAACGCCTCCTGCACCACTAACTGCCTGGCACCGCTGGCTAAAGTTATCAACGACAACTTCGGCATCATCGAAGGTCTGATGACTACTGTTCACGCAACTACTGCTACTCAGAAAACCGTTGATGGCCCGTCTCACAAAGACTGGCGCGGTGGCCGTGGCGCAGCTCAGAACATCATCCCGTCCTCTACCGGCGCTGCTAAAGCAGTAGGTAAAGTATTGCCGGAACTGAACGGCAAACTGACTGGTATGGCGTTCCGCGTTCCGACTCCGAACGTATCCGTTGTTGACCTGACCGTTCGTCTGGAAAAAGCGGCTTCTTACGAAGACATTAAGAAAGCCATCAAAGCAGCTTCTGAAGGCGAAATGAAAGGCGTTCTGGGTTACACCGAAGACGACGTTGTATCTACCGATTTCAACGGCGAAATCTGCACTTCCGTGTTTGATGCCAAAGCCGGTATCGCACTGAACGACAACTTTGTGAAACTGGTTTCCTGGTACGACAACGAAACTGGCTACTCCAACAAAGTACTGGACCTGATCGCTCACATCTCCAAATAAGTTGAGATGAACGATTGATCCTTAGAGGGCGACAATAGTCGCCCTTTTTTTTGGTCTGAACAGAGGATAATGGACATGATTGATAGCATTTTCGCATTGCCGGTTTTAGAACAAATCACGCCTGTGATTTCGTTACGCAAAATGGATGAGCTGGATGTTGTGGTGATCGAGCATCCTAAGGTGCGCGCATCTCTGACCTTACAGGGCGCTCATCTGCTTTCCTGGAAACCGGCTGGCGAAGAGGAAGTGCTGTGGTTAAGCGCCACAACGCCTTTCAGCCAAGGTGTAGCGATCCGTGGCGGCGTGCCGATTTGCTGGCCGTGGTTTGGCCCGGCGGCGCAAAAAGATCTGCCCTCGCATGGTTTTGCCCGTAATTTGCCCTGGACGCTGAAAGCCCATAATGAAGACGACAACGGCGTAGTCGTCACCTTTGAACTGCATAGCAGCGAAGTTACAAAACAGTACTGGCCACATGACTTCACACTCTTCGCGCGCTTTAAACTGGGTGCGACCTGCGAGATGGAACTGGAAGCCCACGGCGAGTTCGAAACCTACTCGGCGCTGCACACCTACTTTAACGTCGGCGATATTGATGCGGTGAAAGTGAGCGGTCTTGGCGATCGTTATATTGATAAAGTGAACGATGCCAAAGAAGGCGTGTTAACTGACGGCGTACAGACTTTCCCTGACCGCACCGATCGTGTCTATCTGAATCCTGAAGCCTGCAGCGTGATTCACGACGGCGCATTGAAACGCACCATTGAAGTTATCCATCATCACCATTGTAACGTGGTGGGCTGGAACCCAGGCCCGGCGTTGTCAAAAGCCATGGCGGATATGCCGGACGACGGATATAAAACGTTTGTCTGCGTAGAAACAGCCTGTGCCACCGCCACGCAGAAAGCCAGCGAAGAGAAACCGTCTCGCCTGGCGCAAACCCTGCGTGTGACGAAGAAAGCCTGAGTGTGATCCCTCCCCTTACGTTTAAGTAAGGGGAGCGGTTTAGACTATATCCAACGGCATTTTTTCGCGTGGCGGCGGAAAAGCTTCATCCAGTCGCGCCTTCTCTTGCGCGCTTAACTTCACTTCCAGTGCCGCCGCGTTTTCTTCCACATGGGCAATACTTGCCGCTTTCGGAATGGCAAGCACGCAGGGATTGCGGATAACCCATGCCAACAGCACCTGAGCAACGCTTATCCCTTTTTCCCGGGCAATCGCGTTGACGACCGGGTTCTCCATCAATGCTTCACGAAGCCGCCCCGCTTGCGCCAGTGGGCAATAGGCCATAACGGGCAAATCGTTCTGCGCGCACCATGGCAGCAAATCGTATTCAATACCGCGTGACCCGAGATGGTACAACACCTGATTGGTGGCGCATGCTTTCCCGCCTTTAAGCTTCCAGAGCGATTGCATATCTTCGATATCGAGATTGGAAACGCCCCAGCGTCCAATTTTGCCCTGCGCCATCAATGACTCCATGGCATTGATGGTTTCTTCAAAGGGAATGGTGGCGCGCCAGTGCAGCAAATAGAGATCGAGATAATCGGTGCCGAGGCGCTTAAGGCTTGCTTCGCAGGCCTCCTGGGCTCTGTACCCAACCGCATTCCAGGGATAAACCTTCGAGACCAGATAGACCTCGTCGCGTCTGCCGCGAATCGCCTCGCCCACCACCTGCTCCGCGCCGCCTTCAGCATACATTTCAGCCGTATCGATAACCGTCAGTCCCAAATCGATCCCCCGCTGCAGCGCGGCGACTTCCTGGCGACGCCGGGCGGCGTTTTCACCCATATACCAGGTGCCCTGCCCAATGGCGGGCAAGGGTGTTGAATGCGAAAAAAAATGCGTTAGCGTTGCCATGGTTTTCTCCTGTGAGCGTTTTATTTCACACTAAAGAAAAAGGGGCGCAAGCGCCCCGTTTGTCTGCACAAATCGACTGATTAAAAACTGTAAGTGACGCCGGTTGAGAAAACGCCGCTCCAGTTTTGTTCAACCATAGGGCTGTCGGTCACTTCGTTATCAAGACGGGTATAACGCCCGGTGCCGTAGACATTCCAGCTGTCAGTCAGCTTGTAGTTAACCGTTAACTCAAGATAGGGATTCCATCCGCTATCCGGGTTGTAGGCGCTAAGACCACTGCGGCGCGCTTCAGACCGACTGACGCCATAGTAATAGTCATTTTGATTTTCGCTCGCCCACTGCGCGCCAATACCCGGGGTCAGGGTTAATGCGCCGTTGGTGTAGCGATACAACCAGCCAATGTCCCACAGAATACCGTTGCTGTTATCGAGCGTGTCGCCCGTCAGCGCGGTACGCAGGAAACCATATTCAGTATTATGGATATAAGAAAGACCGGCCATGACTGTCGCTTTACGTTTATCAAGCTGGCGCAACTGGTCGTTATCACTGTTCTTCGGTTTGAAATATTGCGGGGAGTAATACGCCATTACGGACAGTTTATCGGTCTGATCATTCCATAAATAAAAACCCGCGCCTAAACCCCGGACCCAGACATTTTCGCCTTCATAGCCAATAACTGGTAGCGGCAGGACATGGTTGTCATACTGCTTATACGGACCTTCCACATAGCCCGCGCCTACGCCCAGCGACACCGGGCCTTCGGCCTGAACCAGCGTTGAGGCAGAGGCCAACGCAATACCCATTGCAAGAAGTTTGAATTTGGTCACAGTCCATTTATTCCTTAAACAAATAATCAGCGCCTCGAAGTGTAACCGTGTTTATGGATCACCCCAAATTTTTTACTTAAGTCTTACAAATGTAACCACTCATCATCTGTCGCTAACGTGACGGACGCTTTACATTTTTATGGCGGCCCAATGACAACCCGGCGAAACCGCTGTAAAAAAAACACTTAATTAAAGATGAGTGATTGATATGTCATTGAAATTAGCAAATAGGCCCAGCAAGTTTTCTAAATGCCATCTACGCTTAATTTTGAGAAGGCAAATACGCTGACCGCAGTAGCGCAGTTCAACGCGCGTTCACGCAAGAGTTGGCATTAGGGTTGCTGTATCAGAAATGTCTTCCGGGGGCCTCTACTACTCATATGAACGGCCCTTATCCTGTGCTTAAAAACGAAAGGACGGCATGCCATGAATATATTCGATCACTATCGCCAGCGTTACGAAGCTGCCAAGGACGAAGAGTTCACACTGCAGGAATTTCTTGCTGTTTGTAAGCAGGATCGTAGTGCCTACGCAAACGCGGCAGAACGGCTACTGATGGCCATTGGTGAGCCAGTGATGGTGGACACTGCCCTGGAACCACGGCTTTCCCGTCTCTTTTCGAATCGTGTGATATCGCGTTATCCGGCATTTGAAGAGTTTTATGGCATGGAAGAAGCCATCGAACAAATCGTCTCTTACCTGAAACATGCAGCCCAGGGACTGGAAGAGAAGAAGCAGATCCTGTATCTGCTGGGTCCGGTGGGCGGTGGTAAATCCTCTCTTGCCGAGCGCCTGAAATCACTGATGCAGCGTGTGCCTATTTACGTGCTGAGCGCTAACGGCGAGCGCAGCCCGGTCAACGATCACCCGCTTTGCCTGTTTAATCCGCGTGAAGATGCCCAAATTCTGGAAAAAGAGTATGGGGTCCCCAATCGTTACCTCGGCACCATCATGTCGCCGTGGGCGGCAAAACGGCTCCATGAATTTGGCGGCGATATCACCAAATTCAGAGTGGTAAAAGTATGGCCGTCGATACTGGCGCAAGTCGCTATTGCCAAAACCGAACCTGGTGATGAAAACAACCAGGATATTTCGGCGCTGGTCGGTAAAGTCGATATCCGTAAGCTTGAACATCACGCCCAAAACGACCCCGATGCCTATGGTTATTCCGGCGCGCTGTGCCGCGCCAACCAGGGGATTATGGAATTCGTCGAGATGTTTAAAGCGCCTATCAAGGTGCTGCACCCGTTACTGACTGCCACTCAGGAAGGTAACTACAACGGTACTGAGGGCATCTCCGCCCTGCCGTTCAACGGTATTATTCTGGCGCACTCAAACGAATCTGAGTGGGTACAGTTCCGTAATAACAAGAACAACGAGGCCTTTCTTGACCGTGTCTACATCGTCAAAGTGCCTTATTGCTTGCGGATCTCTGAAGAGATCAAAATTTATGAAAAACTGCTTAACAACAGTGAGCTGACCCATGCGCCTTGCGCCCCTGGCACGCTGGAAACGCTGTCGCGCTTCTCAATTCTCTCGCGTCTGAAAGATCCTGAGAACTCGAGCATCTATTCCAAAATGCGCGTCTATGACGGGGAAAGCCTCAAAGATACCGATCCGAAAGCGAAGTCCTATCAAGAATACCGTGACTACGCAGGTGTCGATGAAGGTATGAATGGGTTGTCGACGCGTTTTGCGTTTAAAATCCTCTCTCGCGTGTTCAACTTCGACCATGCGGAAGTGGCGGCGAACCCGGTGCATCTGTTCTATGTGCTGGAGCAGCAAATTGAGCGCGAACAGTTCCCGCAAGACCAGGCCGAGCGCTATCTTGAGCATCTCAAAGGCTATCTGATCCCGAAATATGCGGAGTTCATTGGCAAAGAGATCCAAACGGCGTATCTGGAATCTTATTCGGAATACGGGCAGAACATTTTTGACCGTTATGTCACCTACGCCGATTTTTGGATCCAGGACCAAGAATACCGCGACCCGGATACCGGGCAGCTGTTTGACCGCGAATCCCTGAATGCGGAACTGGAAAAAATCGAAAAACCGGCGGGTATCAGCAACCCGAAAGATTTCCGTAATGAAATCGTCAACTTCGTGTTGCGCGCCCGGGCGCATAACAGCGGCCGTAACCCGAACTGGACCAGTTACGAGAAGCTGCGCACCGTGATTGAGAAGAAAATGTTCTCGAACACCGAAGAGCTACTGCCTGTTATTTCGTTTAATGCCAAGACCTCAACCGATGAGCAGAAAAAACACGATGATTTTGTCGATCGTATGATGGAAAAAGGATATACACGCAAACAGGTACGTCTGTTATGCGAATGGTATCTGCGGGTACGGAAATCCTCATAACGACTTCGCTGACGCCGCAGGTTCGCCTGCGGCCTTTTCTGCGCGGCATCTATGCAGTCTGGGGGAACTATGGCCTATTTCATTGACCGGCGGCTGAACGGCAAAAACAAGAGCACGGTGAATCGCCAGCGCTTCTTGCGCCGTTATAAATCGCAAATCAAGCAATCGATTTCCGAGGCCATCAATAAGCGTTCGGTAACCGACGTGGAGAGCGGCGAGTCTGTCTCCATCCCAACGGAAGATATCAACGAACCGATGTTTCATCAGGGACGCGGCGGCCTGCGTCATCGCGTTCATCCTGGTAATGACCACTTTGTCCAAAATGACCGCATTGAGCGTCCGCAAGGCGGAGGCGGCGGGGGTAGCGGCCAGGGCCAGGCAAGCCAGGACGGCGAAGGTCAGGATGAGTTTGTCTTCCAGATCTCCAAAGATGAATACCTCGATTTACTGTTTGAAGACCTGGCGTTGCCTAATCTGAAGAAAAATCAGCACCGGCAGCTTAACGAATACAAAACGCACCGTGCGGGTTATACCGCAAACGGCGTTCCGGCCAATATCAGCGTGGTGCGTTCCCTGCAAAACTCGCTGGCGCGCCGTACCGCTATGACGGCAGGTAAACGTCGCCAGTTACATGAACTTGAAGAAAATCTCGAAACCGTCGCCAAGAGCGAGCCGGTACAACTGTTGGAAGAAGAGCGCCTGCGCCGCGAAATCGCGGAGCTGCGCGCAAAAATCGAACGCGTGCCGTTTATCGACACCTTCGATTTACGCTATAAAAACTACGAAAAACGCCCGGAGCCTTCAAGCCAGGCGGTCATGTTCTGTTTAATGGACGTCTCGGGTTCCATGGACCAGGCGACGAAAGACATGGCAAAACGCTTTTATATCCTGCTGTATTTATTTCTCAGCCGGACTTATAAAAACGTCGAAGTGGTTTATATCCGTCATCATACGCAGGCTAAAGAAGTGGACGAGCATGAGTTTTTCTACTCGCAGGAAACCGGCGGCACCATTGTTTCCAGTGCTCTGAAACTGATGGATGAGGTGGTTCAGGATCGCTACGACCCGGCGCAGTGGAACATTTATGCCGCGCAGGCGTCGGATGGGGATAACTGGGCTGACGACTCCCCGCTGTGCCATGAAATATTGGCGAAGCGTATTTTACCGGTCGTACGCTACTACAGTTATATCGAAATAACCCGGCGCGCCCATCAAACCTTATGGCGTGAATATGAACATTTGCAGGCGCGTTTTGATAACTTCGCCATGCAACATATTCGCGATCAGGATGATATCTATCCGGTGTTCCGTGAATTGTTCCACAAGCAAAACGCTGAAGCGTAACGGCCACGTGATATTAAGCCCGGCACTGCAGCCGGGCTTTTTTATTTCAGGTTATGACTTATCGGGAATAATCAGTACCTGGCCTGGATAGATTTTATCGGGATGCGTGAGCATCGGTTTATTCGCCTCGAAAATAACGTTGTATTTATTGGGGTCGCCATAAACCTGTTTTGAAATGGCACTCAGCGTGTCGCCTGATTTAACGGTGTAGTAGGTCGCTTCTTTACCCGAATCGCTTGCGGTAACATTATTCTCTACGCTCGCAATACCGCTGACATTACCTACCGCCACCTGGATTTTCTCTTTTTGCTCCTGAGTAAGCCCATCGCCCGTGACCACGGCTTTGCCATTTTCTACCTTAACGCTGACTTTATCAGCGCCCGGCACACCAGTTTTTTTAAGGTGCTCTTCCACTTTGCTGCCTTTTTCATGGTCGTCCCCTTTCAGGGTGTCCCAGAGTTTCTCGCCTGCATCTTTTACAAAATCGAATAAACCCATCGTGATTCCTCCCATTGAAAGTACTCTACAAGCCTGGCAAAACGCGGAATATTTAACCAGTCGCAGATGCGCGCTTCCTGATTTGTCCTGGCGCATGCTGAAAATTTGGTGAAACTTTTGGTCATTGCAAAGTCGTGATGGGGTCAGTATGGTGAAATGCGCCACAAAAATGCTGTGGACTTTTTGAGGGATCAGCCATGTCACACCATCAAGGTCATGTTATTCATCAACGCATTATCGATTTACTGGATACCCATCACGCCCGCTACCGCGTGGTCGAGCATGAAGCGGTAGGAAAATGCGAGGCGGTCTCCGCTATTCGCCAGACCGCATTAGGCCAGGGGGCAAAAGCGCTGGTTTGCCATGTGAAAGGTAACGGTCAACGCCTGCATGTGCTGGCCATCATTGCCGCCGACAAACAAGCGGATTTATCAAAACTCGCCGTTTCCCTGGGCGGGCTTAAGGCATCGCTCGCAAGTCCGGTAGAAGTGGATAAGCTCACCGGCTGCGAATTTGGCGCAATTCCGCCGTTTAGCTTTCATCCGGAGCTTAAACTGGTAGCCGATCCGCTCTTGTTTGAACGCTTCGATGAGATTGCGTTTAATGCCGGGTTACTGACGCATTCGATTATCATGAATACACAGGACTACCTACGTATCACCGCGCCGACTTTGATTGATTTTCATCGTGTCTGACGGCGACTAATAAAAACAACGCGACGCAAAAACGCCGCACAGCGCTTAATTTGGCAAGGAGTATGGGATGTTCGACATGACGTTGCTTGTTCTGCTGGCGTTAGCGGCATTAGGTTTTGTCAGCCATAACACCACGGTAGCAGTGTCCATCCTGGTACTGATTATCGTGCGCGTCACTCCGCTCAATCAGTTCTTTCCGTGGATAGAAAAACAGGGCCTGACCATCGGGATTATCATTCTGACCATCGGGGTGATGGCCCCTATCGCCAGCGGTACCCTGCCGCCCTCGACGTTATTCCACTCATTTTTGAACTGGAAATCGTTGGTGGCAATCGCGGTGGGTGTGGTGGTGTCCTGGCTTGGCGGACGCGGCGTAACGCTGATGAGCAGCCAGCCGTCGCTGGTCGCCGGGCTGCTGGTAGGAACGGTGTTAGGCGTGGCGCTGTTTCGCGGCGTGCCGGTCGGCCCGCTTATCGCGGCAGGCCTGGTGTCGCTTCTGATAGGCAAACAGTAACGCAGCCTGCTTTTCTGTTATGACCGGGAGGTGGATCCCGGTCATTTCATGCGCGCTGTTGATTAACGTTTCTTAAGCGCGAAGACCATTAATGCTTAGCGGCGAGTAACAACGCCTGCACCAGAGGGGCGGGTTTACCGGTCAGCGCGGCGCGTTCATGTTGAAACAGCGTCGCGACGAAAAAAGGATGAGTAACCAGTTCGATGGCGCGCACCTCGCCTTCTTCATCCCACCCGGTAACTTTAAGCGGCTGGTCCGCCAACGCTTTGGCAAAATCATCCGCGACACCGTAGTTGCAATGATAAGCTTCCGCAATCTCTGTTCTGCCATAGGCTTTGGCAACCAACGTATTCGGGCGCAGTTCGATGGTATCGGTTTTTTCCACCAGCGAGCAGGCCAACGGCGTAATGACCATTCTCCCCTCCCCGTCCGTTTCGGCATGGGCGGCGTCGTCCCAGCCCATCACATTCCTGGCGTATTCAATGATTGCATGCTGAAAACCGCCACAGGTGCCGAGAAAAGGTACGCTGTTTTCGCGGGCATGGCGAAGAGTGATGAACGCCCCCTCTTCATTCTGATAAGGGCTGGCAGGGACGAGCCAAATAGCGTCATAACCTACCAGGTCTTCATCGCTTTTAATTTCTGTTGTGTGAAGCCAGTCATAATCAACGTCAAGGTTCAATACTGCGGCGGCGTCGTCGATAGCAAGAGGAATAGCTTGATGCGCCAAAACCGAAGCATTGTAATCGCCTACCAGCGCAATCCGAAGCGGTGACGTGAGCGGGAAACTGTCCATGAGAAATTCCTGTGCAAGGAGAAAGAGGACAACACAAGGAGCCTCACACTACAGATAGCCCCTTGATTTTTCAACACCTAATTATTCTTTCCCGGGGCTGGGCCGCAATAAAAAATCGCCGTAAAATACCCGGATGCGATCAAAAATATTGGTTAGCGCGTGCTTGATGGGGTTTAAGGTACGCTATAACGCCCATGATAAACCCTTCGTCTCAGACGAGCTCGACCGGCTGAAGCATGCCGGTCGTCTGGTTATTCATTGCCCTGAGCTGGCTGCCGGTTTATCCACGCCACGATTGCCGGCAGAGCTTGTTGGCGGCGACGGTGAAGCCGCGCTACGCGGTGAAGCGCAGATCCTTGAATCCAACGGCTGCGATGTCACGCCGCATTATTTACTCGCGGCGTGGCTTGCTTTACGCACCGCGCAGCAGAACGGTTGCAAGTATGCGCTTATGACAGATGCCAGCCCAACCTGTGGAAGCGATACGCGTTACGACGGCACCTTCAGTGGAACTCGTATTGCAGGGGCTGGCGTTGCGGCGGCCCTGTTAAGCCTGCATGGCATAAAAGTATTTAATGAAAAAACCCTACCGCAATTACTCATCCTGTTAAAAGCTGAAGAGGAAGAGGCACAATGATCGTCTGTAAGCGTGTTTATCAGCAAGCCAGCCCGGATGACGGTTACCGGGTTTTAGTCGACAGGTTATGGCCGCGCGGGATAAAGAAAAGCGATTTACCGCTTGATGAATGGAATAAAACGCTCGCACCTTCCACGGCGTTACGTAAGGCATTTCACAGTGAATCTATCGATTTCGCTGAATTTTCACGCTGCTATCGAGATGAACTGAAAGCGCACCCGGATGAGTTGGCGCAACTGGCCAGGCGCGCCCGCGACGGCAATGTGACGCTATTGTATGGCGCCAAAAATACCGAGCAGAATCATGCGCGCGTATTGGTAGACGTGATTGAGGAAAACCTGGCGCCTGAACGTTAAGCCTGACGACAGGTTACGATTAATGCGAAACGGGTAAATCAAGACGATAACGAAGCGCCCTTGTTTCGTTATTTATGCCTACCGTACGTAAATGGCGGTTACAGATAAACCAAACTTCATCCCGATCGTTTGATAAAATATAAAAAGCGTCCGACGTTTCCGACAAGTTAAAGCATCCCATAGCCCGGTAGGCCGTCTGTGCATTAAATCCACTTTGCAAGGGAAACGGGCGTGGGCCGTTGGCTAATTCCTCTATACGCACATACAACCCTTCTTCCATCCAGAGCATACTGTTTCCCCTTTGCTTATCGTCTGTAAGACAGTATAAGCACGGCATTTTCGTTTTGGCGGGTCACGTGAAGAAAAATTGTGACTATACGATGAAGTTTTGAGGCAAACAGGGAAAAAGAACGCAGGATTTTGGCAATCATTAACTTCATTATGCTGAGGCAAAACGGGGAAAATTTATTTTCCCCGTCTGATGCTAAATGGCAATTTTATGAAACTCTTGTGCTTCGCAATGATCAACGTAGCGTTGCAGATCATAAATTAAGCTTTTTGCCATGGCAGGTGTCATGGAGAAAAAGGGAGAATCGAAAGTTGTTGCATTAAGATTATAAGAAGAGGTGCAATACCCAATTTTAAAAACCAATCCATTCTGGCCAGATTTTGGTCCCACTTGCCAACCGGTAACGGGAAATACTGGAAACTCATTATCGCTATTCATTTCATTCCCTTAAACGTTGCGTGTTTATCCGAGAATAGCACCGGTTATCACCCCTCACTAGCTTATATTTTGTTAAAACAGACGCAGGACAACATATTTAGGAATTACCTGAAAACCACACAACTTGTGCACCATAAATTAAACTATTATTAACACACATTGAAGAATATATTGCATATATACCAGCTAGTTAGGCGGAAAATATATTCTTAGCGCATGTTGATTGATTTTAAAATAATTTCGTTAAAAAATTAATAGTGTTTATGAAAGAGAATATATCGTCCACTTGTTGTGACAGGCTTACTGATGTTACACGCCACGCATTTTTTGCGTCTGACCCCGTTGTCTCCCGCTGATTTAACAGATAACATACTGTACATGCAGACAGTTATTTTGAGGTGTTTATGTTCGTCGAACTGGTTTACGACAAGCGCAATGTAGCAGGGCTCCCCGGTGCGCGGGAGATCATCCTTGAGGAACTGACCCGCCGCGTGCATAAAATTTTTCCCGATGCCGAAGTGCGGGTGAAACCCATGCAGGCCAACGGGCTTAACAGCGATGCCAGCAAAAGCGATCGTGAAAAGTTAAACCGTATGCTTGAAGAAATGTTTGATGAAGCTGATATGTGGTTGGTCTCGGAGTAAGTCCCGTCTGCCTGAACCCTGTTGTGCCGCACCTGATACGGGAACGCCTTTCCCGTATTTCGCGGCTTATGACAATTAAAGCTGCCCGCCCGTCGATATTACTGCTGTGGGCCGAAGCACGTCTCCGCTCCCTATGTTCAGCGACTTGATATCACGACAAACTCCCAGCGGCCTTCAGCAATATTATTCGCTCTGGTCTTTTGATGAGATAATAAGGCATTCGCCACAACCTTCTGTTCCCTTACTGGCTAAAAAAAGGCTCATTTATAATGTTCTGGTCCGGAGTTATTTCAGGATAAGAATATAAAACTAAAACTTCACCCATACGTTGTATTTCATTTGAACCACGCCTGTGCCTTCATAATCGCGCGACTTAATTTTTAGATGGTGAAGGGTATGGATAATATTACTATGCTGTTTTGCACGTTATCGCCTTTCCATAAATCAATCCTTTCATTGCACCACTATTTATCAGCTTCACCTAACACGTTTTTTATTCCTCACCCGCGAGGATTTATTTATCACTAGAAATTTAGGATAGGTTGATAGAAATCAATAATCACGAATTGTGTCGCAGTAACAGAGAGCCGATTATCCCCCTTTCTTTTACCCATAAATCTCTTACCTCATGCCAGCGCTACCTGATAAGAAAACGCGTCCCGTTTTTTAGCGCTGTAAGCCCCTCTTAAAATCCGTTATTACCCCTTTCGCAACGGCAACGATTAGCCGCTTTTTGAAGAAGGCGTGGACAGGTTGGCAACCTCTTATGTGGTATCTCATCTGCCTTAACAAGCCGCTACTATTAAACCCAGGGATAACGAGCAAACAAGGTGGCGCTTAATGAATGAATTCAGTCAGGAGAGGTTAACGGCCCTGGCGGACGGCTGTACGGTGTCCCGGGAAGAAGTCGCCTGTCTGGCGCGTGAATTGATACTGGCACGTCAGCAGATAGCGCGTTTTCAGCAGCAACTGGCTGCACAAATCCTGTTACCCGTCTGCAGCGCAAGCCCGGTATGTGAAATAGAAGCCGGTTATGCGGCAGGCGTAAATGACTGCAAAGAGGCGATTCGCCGCGCGGGCTATCCTATCGAAGGTGATGACTAAGAGTTAAAAGCGGCCACCTGGCGACTCCCGTATGCGACTAATCAGCAGGCTGACTGCATGTGCGTGATGATCGCGTCACCAAACCCTGAACATTTCAGCAGCCTCCGCCTTCTATCATACGTTCGAAGTCATAGGTGACGTTTTTGGCGTTGATCGTGCCTTCTATGGCTTTGACGATCGGGTCTGCGGCGTCGAACCATTCCATGGGACGCAGCAGTAGCTCGAGAGTACCCTCCATTTTTTATATGCTAAGGTAATGTATCGATTTTAATCAGGGTACCGTTTCCGATGTAAAGATTTTCTCTTTTAACAGTGCTTATTTTCCGCGTTGCCGTGGGCTGCGTGGGCTTCTGTTATTTAAGATGAGAATCTTTCTTTATGAACACGTTACTGTTTGCGCTTATTGGTGCGCTTCGGAGCCATCGCTGGCTTCGTTTCCTTGGGTTTGCCTATATCCTTTCATCGCTGGGCAATGGGCTGACTCAGGTCATTATCTTAGGTCAGCTTTTACACTGGCATGCTTCCCCCGCGGCACTTACCCTCGTGTATATGTTGTCGATGCTGCCCAGCTTTATTGGCAGCATTTGGGGTGAGGTACTGTGTAAAAAAACGTCACCATTACGGATCCTGATTTTTACCGAGTTAACTGGCCTGTTTGCGCTTGGTTTTCCCTTGTACGGTTTATTGCATCATAACGTGCCGGCGCTGCTGGTCGTGCAGTGTATAGAAGCACTGCTTAGCGGCATCAGCTACCCGGCGCTGACGCTGCTGTTTAAACGCGGATTGCGCCATGATGAACTGCCGGCAGCCACCGCCATGGAAACCATCATTTTTGCTTCACAGGTGTTGTTGGGGACTGGCCTCGGTGTTCTTCTGTTTGGCCTCATTTCCCCGCGACATCTGCTTGCAATTGATGCCCTCAGTTTTACGGCTTCTGCGACGCTGCTTGTGATGTCTGCCCCTGTTTTTTGCAAAGCAGCACACCCGCCAACAAAGGCTGCTCCGGTCAGACAGGAATCCATCTGGCGCGTCATATCACCTTTGCAAAAAAGAAGCATTTTGCTGTTACCCGCGCTTGCCGCTGTGGGCTCCCCCGCGATGGCGCTTTTACCTGCACTGGCGCAAGAAATAAGACCTGAAGATTCTGCCGGGCTGGCCTTGCCGCTACTCTTTGCCCGAAGTCTTGGACAGCTCTGTGGGCCGCTGATGCTTGATGCCAGTAAATTGCAGCAGTATGCCGTCAATAACAGGTTGTTGCTGACCTGTCTGAGTTTATTTATTGGATGCTATTTTTTATTACCCCTGTCCGCCGAAAATCCGTACATCGGGCTGGTTCTTATTTTTAGTGCGCATATGGCATCCAATATTGTCTTTGCTTTGGGTACGTTTGGTGTTTTGAGGAACTTCCCACAAACACAGGTTGCAAAGGCCAGTGCGATGTCATGGCGTGTGCAGGTACTGAGCGCCACCGTTTTCACCGGTATAACCAGTGCAATGGCGCAATACTTTGGCGCTTTTTACGCCCTTTATAGTCTCTCACTGTTCAGTCTCGGAGCTGTTGGAGTTTTGCTCTGGTTCTACAGGACGACATCGATAAATAAAGTGAATCTACGACTTCGAAAATAAGGTCTTGCGCTAATTATCCAGGCTAGCCGGGAGAGAAATCAGGATAAGAGATAGCCTGGCTGAATCACTGGAAGCACGGGGGCTTTATCGTCGTGCCTCGACCCGCAGTGGCGAGATTATGATGCTATGAATCGATGAAGGTGATCGCAAGCGGGTTTAGGGCCGCCGGGTTGAATGTGTGGATTAAGTCCGCCGCCCACACGCCACGCCACGCCACGCCACGCCACGCCACGCCAGATAATAAAGCTCAGAACGGCGCAGCATCCAGATGAATTCTTACGCTGTAATTTACGTTACTAAAAGAATAGATATCCCCGCGAACCCGAAGGTAAAGCTGATCATCTTTAACGGTGGATGTGGCTTTGTCATCACTGGTTATCATGAATGGCGTTTCGTCGTCTATGTGCTTCATAAAGTCAACATCGCTTTGCTTCGCGTCATACAGGTAATAACGGTAAGAAAACGCTGTCGTGGCCCCGGCATCGGCCTGTGTGACGTAGAGATTTACCAGGCTATTTACCTTTACGGTCTGGTATAGGGTTTGCCCAACCGGGAATGCCATCACGTAAATAGTCCAGCCGATAAAACACACTAGCAGCGCCGCGAGTACTAACAAGTATCGCTTCTTAAAAACCCGAACGGCGCGCATAGTCTATTCCTGCTCTTATCCATGTTTGATCTGTTAGGTCATCTCCACAGGAATCTGGCCCTGGATATGTGGCAAAATCAGGAGCGCTTGTTCCTGCCAGTTTCTGTGCCGCACCAGCCCCGCGTAAATGTCCAGCCAGTAGTAAAAATCAGAGCAAAAATACGCCGATTATTTTTAACCATCTGTAAGCGTTATTAAGCGTGAATGAACAAAAATATGTGTTATTTATCAGTCTATTAATGGAATTAATCTGTGTGATGCATGCTGATTATATGCCTGTATCGGGGCATAAAGGGTCGAGTAAACTCCTGTGGCTCTCGCCTGTCGGTAAAACCCACCGGGTAGTATTTTTGCATCCGCACAATATAAAGTTTCACCTACGCAAGAAACCTGTTTACCCGGATGTTGACGGGGAAAAGCGTGAGTGTGGTTATTCCACATGCCAGAATTTGAGCCTTATCCTGATATAAGCGGCCTTACCATCTGAGCCAGAACCCGCACCGGAACGCTGTGCAAGCTCACTCTGCTGTTTTCATATGGTCGCTGTAAATCCCACGGTGGTCGCAGCACCGCCGCAAAGACAAAGGCGGGACGTAAACGCCAGCGTGAAGGTCATCGCGCATGGCTGTAACAACAACGCGCCAGTAAGACAGGCAGGAAACGCACCAGAAGCTACACAGATAACGTTCAGCAGGTCAGCCGCATCCTGACAGAAATGAGCGTCAGCGCACCGGGGGATGATTTACAGCCCGTCAGCGGCAAATTACTGCGACGGATAGTAATACTCAGCTACTGGCGGAACTGCCATGTGGCGAAAGCCTGACAAAACTGGAATCAAACATCGATCGGTTTCGTTCTCTGGGTCTGTTAATGCGTAGCCAGAGATGACGCCAACAATAGAAATCCATGCCGATAATCATCAGAATAATGCTGGCGCCCCTGTAACCCCTGCAATGAATTCACACATATTTAACCTCTATATCGATTAATTTTTCCGCTTTACTTGCCGATAAATAGATTAAGCGTGGCCCGATCTCGAAAGGCCTGCGCAATACCTGCCTATACAACAACTACAACAGGTTGGAATGTTATGAAATTATCCTTCGCGCATAAACTGTGGCTTCCACTTGCTGTCGCACTGCTAAGCCTTGCCGGGTCATTATTCTTTGGCTCAGTAAAAATTAAAGATGAGCAGTTGGCGCTACGAAAAAAGGAATTAATGTATGTTTCCGAGTTAGCCCTCAGCGTGGTCAAAACGCAGGCTAAACTTGTTGATAAGGGACTGATATCAAAAGAAGAAGCACAACAACGTGCCATCCTGCTTATTAAAGACTTACGCTATGGAAAAACAGGATATTTTACTATTCTGAATAACCAGGCGCAGGTCATTATGCATCCCATCAATGCCGCGTTAATTGGCAAGGGGCCGGATATTGCCGATGCGAATGGCGTGTATATTTTCAGAGATATGGTCACGGTGACGAAAGATGGTCACGATGGTTTTACCGCCTATGATTTTCCGCGACCAGGAGACACCGTTCCGAAGCCCAAAATTGCCTACAACATTCCGTGGTCTCCCTGGGGATGGATTATTTCGACGGGACTTTATGTCGATGATATCCATGAAGTCTTTCTCAATTCTCTTTACCAGAATTTCGCCCAATTTCTCGCTATCAGCATTTTACTCGTGATACTGGTTTATCTGATAAATCGAAGCACGCTGAAAACACTGGGCGGAGAACCGCGTTATGCGGCTGAGGTCGTGTCGCGAATTGCCGCAGGGGATCTGACGACTCCGGTGAACCTTCGCCACAATGACACAGCCAGTCTCATGGCGTCGCTTGACAGTATGCAAACCAACCTGCGCGGACTGGTGTCGCAGATTAAAGATTCAGCCGCATCCGTAGCAATGGCAGCAGATGAAATTGCGCAGGGTAATACAGAGCTGTCCTCCCGCACGGAACAGCAGGCCGCCGCGCTGCAGGAAACGGCAGCCAGCATGGAGCAGCTCACCGCCACGGTGAAAAGTAACACAACAGGCGCGCAGCAGACTGCAGAGTCCGCCCGCGAAACGGCATCCCTTGCGCGCACCGGTGAAGCAAACATGCAGCGTATGTCGGAAACCATGAATGCCATCTCACAGAGCGCGGCAAAGGTAAGTGATATCACCGCCGTCATCGAGAGTATTGCCTTCCAGACGAACATTCTTGCCCTCAACGCTGCTGTAGAAGCTGCCCGTGCTGGTGAACAGGGACGCGGGTTTGCTGTGGTGGCCGGCGAAGTCAGGACGCTTGCTCAGCGTAGTGCCACCGCCGCACGGGATATTAAGCAACTCATCGAGCAGGCCGTTGATCAGGTGGAAAGTGGCGTGGAAGTTGCTGCCGGTACCGGTCAGAGCATCCTAAAAATTGTCGGCATGGTAGGCGAACTCGCAGAGGCCATGGACAACATTTCTCTGGCCTCATCAGAGCAGATGCAGGGAATTTCGCAGGTCAGCATTGCGGTGAACGAGATGGATGGCGTCACGCAGAATAACGCCACACTGGTTGAAGAGTCATCGGCAGCTTCGCAGTCGCTTTCAGAGCAGGCCCACGCGCTTCGGGGAATGGTGGAAACCTTCCGGGTATAAAACACCTGTTACCAGACCGGCGAACCGGGGGCGCAATCGCCACTTCCGGTTCGCCGGTCAAACCGATGATGTCGTGCTGCCATACTTCGGGTGAACTGCTCCCATGGATCAGGTCGCTTTGATATGAGTATGGATTCCGAACTTCCCCTCTTCGCTCAGAGCGGACGTACCTCAAGCCATGTTTGCCCGCTTATATTGCTGCGCACGCTTTTACCTAAACAAATCCGACAACCGCGTAGTCTACCGGTCGACGACATGCCCCATATCATCTGCCACGACTGCTGAACACCCTGCCCTGTAAAAAACAGCGAGCCCTTTCCATGGCGGGCCAGGGATGTAATTACCCTTTTAACGTTCAAGGATACTTGTTGACTGCCGATAACTATATAACCTGCCAAAATGGCAGGCTAATGATAAGAATACATACAGCAATTTTTCGCCCGCACCCGTGCGGGCTTTTTTACATTATTCATTTCCTTCCAGTGCTCTTTTAATGAATTCGAGCTTGGCTGTCTGCCTGCGCATCTCCAGTAAATGAAGCGCTTCATAGGCCTCAATACCGACGAGGTTTTGTTCCCCTAACGTATCAAGGTCTCGCTTCAACATTTCGATTTCTTGATGAGTAATCAGTGGTCGCACAGTAATTCCTCCTGTTGAAAACTTAAGGTTCATAAAAGACAAAAAAACCGACAAAAAAAGGGAGCACTTAAGCTCCCTTTTTCATCAATCCATCGAAAACCGGATTACATGTTCGCGATGATCGCGTCGCCAAACTCTGAACATTTCAGCAGCTTAGCGCCTTCCATCAGACGTTCGAAATCGTAAGTTACGGTTTTGGCGTTAATCGCGCCTTCCATGCCTTTAACGATCAGGTCTGCGGCTTCGAACCATTCCATGTGACGCAGCATCATTTCTGCCGACAGGATGATAGAACCCGGGTTCACTTTATCCTGGCCTGCATACTTCGGCGCGGTGCCGTGGGTCGCTTCGAACAGCGCACATTCGTCACCGATGTTGGCGCCAGGGGCAATACCAATACCGCCAACCTGAGCTGCCAGGGCATCAGAGATGTAATCACCGTTCAGGTTCATACACGCGATGACATCATATTCCGCCGGGCGCAGCAGGATCTGCTGGAGGAACGCATCGGCGATAACGTCTTTTACAACGATCTCTTTGCCGGTGTTCGGGTTCTTGATTTTCACCCACGGGCCGCCATCGATCAGTTCGCCGCCGAATTCTTCACGCGCCAACTGGTATCCCCAGTCTTTAAACGCACCTTCGGTGAACTTCATGATGTTGCCTTTGTGAACCAGAGTGACTGAATCACGGTCGTTGGTGATGGCGTATTCAATCGCCGCGCGAACCAGGCGCTTGGTGCCTTCTTCTGAACACGGCTTGATGCCGATACCGCAATGCTCAGGGAAGCGAATCTTCTTCACGCCCATTTCATCGCGCAGGAATTTAATAACTTTATCCGCTTCCGCGCTGTCGGCTTTCCATTCAATACCGGCATAGATGTCTTCGGAGTTTTCACGGAAGATAACCATGTCGGTCAGTTCAGGGTGTTTAACCGGGCTTGGGGTGCCCTGGTAGTAACGAACCGGACGCAGGCAAACATACAGATCCAGTTCCTGACGCAGCGCTACGTTCAGAGAACGAATACCACCGCCAACCGGGGTGGTCAGTGGGCCTTTAATGGCCACGCGGTAGTCGCGGATCAGATCAAGGGTTTCTTTCGGCAACCAGACATCCTGGCCATAAAGCTGGGTAGATTTTTCCCCGGTGTAGATTTCCATCCAGGAAATTTTTCGCTCGCCTTTGTAGGCCTTCTCAACAGCGGCATCAACCACTTTCAGCATGGCAGGGGTCACGTCTACACCGATACCGTCACCTTCAATGAACGGGATAATCGGATTAACGGGCACAGACAGTTTGCCGTTTTCTAACGTGATCTTTTTACCTTCAGCCGGAACAACTACTTTGCTTTCCATTCACCTCTCCTTCGAGCGCTTAGGGTGGATACGCATTTTTGTTAATGATTTGTAATAGGCGGGACAATACTACCTGAATGTTTTGTCCCATGCTATGCCCTTATGATTCCGTTATAATGCGTGAATCTGTCACGTCTGAAAACATTATGCCGAAAACTTCTTTTAAAAATCACAAGCTTGAGCGATTCAGCCCGCGTAAAGCAACGCGTAAACCAAAATCAACCGGGCCAAAGCAGCTCATCTTGTTTAATAAACCTTATGATGTCCTGCCGCAATTTACCGATGAAGCCGGGCGCAGCACGTTAAAGGATTATATTCCGGTACAAGGTGTCTATGCCGCAGGCCGACTCGACCGCGACAGCGAAGGCTTACTGGTTCTCACCAACGACGGTGCGTTACAGGCGCGCCTGACGGAGCCGGGTAAACGCACCGGAAAAGTATACTACGTGCAAATAGAAGGCATCCCGGACGCCGCCTCGCTTGAGGCGTTGCGTCATGGCGTCACGCTCAACGACGGTCCAACGCTTCCCGCAGGCATCGAGCTTGTGGCTGAACCCGACTGGCTTTGGCCGCGCAATCCCCCGATTCGCGAACGCAAATCTATTCCTACCAGTTGGTTGAAGATTACCCTTTATGAAGGCAGGAATCGCCAGGTCAGACGCATGACTGCGCACGTCGGCCACCCTACTTTGCGCCTGATTCGCTATGCTATGGGGGATTACACACTTGATAATCTCGCCAATGGCGAATGGCGCGCCGTTGCGCTCTAGGAGGAGTCATGTTTAAACCGCACGTTACCGTGGCCTGTGTGGTACAGGCGCAGGGTAAATTTCTGGTGGTTGAGGAAATCGTTCATGGCAAGGTGACGTGGAATCAGCCTGCCGGGCATCTTGAGGCTGACGAAACGCTCGTCGAGGCCGCCGCCCGTGAGTTGTGGGAGGAAACCGGTATTACAGCGCGTCCCCAGAGTTTTGTCCGTCTTCATCAATGGATAGCGCCGGATAAAACGCCCTTCCTGCGCTTTTTGTTCGCCATCGATCTGGACGAGATGCTGCCCACTACCCCGCAGGACAGTGATATCGAGCGCTGCGTTTGGGTGAGCGCCGAGGATATTCTCACCGCCACCCATCTGCGCTCGCCACTGGTGGCCGAAAGCATTCGCAGTTACCAGACCGGCGTGCGATACCCGCTCGAGGTGATTGGCGAATTTAACTGGCCGTTTACAAGGGATGCCTAAGCCGCGACAGCGTGCTAGAATACGCCGCCTTTGATTTCTGTTGTGAGTACTTCCATGTCTGAAAGCCCAAAAAAAGTGATCGTCGGGATGTCCGGCGGTGTCGATTCCTCCGTTTCTGCCTACCTGTTGCTTAAGCAGGGCTACCAGGTAGAAGGCCTGTTCATGAAGAACTGGGAAGAGGACGACGGCGAGGAGTACTGTACCGCAGCCGCCGATTTAGCGGATGCTCAGGCCGTGTGTGACAAACTCGGCATCGTGCTGCATACCGTCAATTTTGCTGCGGAATACTGGGATAACGTATTCGAACACTTCCTCGCTGAATATAAAGCGGGACGTACGCCGAACCCGGATATTCTGTGCAATAAAGAGATCAAATTTAAAGCCTTCCTTGAATTTGCCGCCGAAGATTTAGGCGCAGATTATATCGCGACGGGTCACTACGTGCGCCGCGCCGATATCGACGGTAAAAGCCGCTTACTGCGCGGCGTCGACGGCAACAAAGATCAAAGCTACTTCCTGTACACCCTCGGCCACGAACAGATCGCGCAAAGCCTGTTCCCGGTGGGAGAGCTGGAAAAACCGGAAGTGCGCCGTATTGCTGAAGAGCTCGATTTAGTCACAGCGAAGAAGAAAGACTCCACCGGTATCTGTTTTATCGGCGAGCGTAAATTCCGCGAGTTCTTAGGCCGCTATCTCCCGGCTCAGCCTGGAAAAATCATCACCGTTGACGGCGACGAGATCGGCGAGCACCAGGGGTTGATGTACCACACCCTGGGCCAACGCAAAGGTTTAGGTATCGGCGGCACCAAAGACGGCAGCGAAGAACCGTGGTATGTCGTGGATAAAGACGTCGCCAATAATATTCTTATCGTCGCGCAAGGCCACGACCATCCGCGCTTAATGTCTGTCGGGTTAATCGCCCAACAACTGCATTGGGTGGATCGCGAGCCGGTACGCGAAACGCTGCGCTGCACGGTGAAAACCCGCTACCGTCAAACCGATATCCCGTGCACTATTATCCCGCTGGATGATGACCGGATTGAAGTCCGTTTCGACGAGCCGGTTGCCGCCGTCACGCCGGGGCAGTCCGCCGTGTTTTACCAGGGCGAAATCTGTCTTGGCGGCGGCATTATCGAAGCGCGTTTGCCGTTACCGGTTTAATCTCAACGACCCAACGTATGCCGCCAGAACGCGGCGCGTTGGTGATACAGGGTATACAAGGAGCTGTTAGACGTGGCGAAAAATTTTTACGACATCACCCTGGCGCTGGCAGGCATTTGCCAGTCGGCGCGCCTGGTTCAGCAACTGGCGCATCAGGGCCATTGCGACAGCGATGCGATGCACGTCTCGCTTAACAGCATTATCGACCTGAACCCGGACTCAACCCTCGGCGTATTCGGCGGCAGTGAAGCAAATGTGAAGCTGGGGCTGGAAACGCTGCTCGGCGTGCTGAACGCCAATAACCGTCAGGGCTTAAACGCTGAATTGACACGCTACACCCTGAGCCTGATGGTGCTTGAACGTAAACTCAACGCCGCCAAAGGCGCATTGCAGACCCTGGGCGACCGTATTGGCGGGCTGCAACGTCAGCTTGAACACTTCGATCTGGAGTCCGAGACATTGCTCAGCGCCATGGCGGGTATTTATGTGGATGTTGTCAGTCCGCTGGGCCCGCGCATCCAGGTCACCGGCTCCCCTGCTGTACTGCAAAGCGCCCAGGTGCAGGCCAAAGTCCGCGCTGCGCTGCTTGCCGGGATCCGTGCCGCCGTTTTATGGCATCAGGTCGGCGGTGGTCGTTTGCAACTGATGTTTTCTCGTAATCGTCTGACCGCTCAGGCGAAACAAATTCTTGCTCATTGTTAACCTCCCAGGAGTCACTGATGGAATTATCCTCCCTGACCGCTGTATCCCCGATTGATGGACGTTACGGCGATAAAGTCAGCGCTCTGCGCGCTATTTTCAGCGAGTTCGGTCTGCTGAAATTCCGCGTACAAGTAGAAGTACGTTGGCTGCAAAAATTGGCCGCGCACGCAGCGATTAAGGAAGTTCCTGCTTTTGACGCAGACGCAAACGATTTCCTTGATAATATCGTGGCGCAGTTTTCTGAAGCGGATGCCGCGCGTATCAAAACGATTGAACGCACCACCAATCACGATGTGAAAGCGGTAGAGTATTTTCTGAAAGAAAAAGTGGCGCAGGTCCCGGCGCTGCATGCGGTGT
The DNA here is from genome assembly GCF_011077955.1 of Citrobacter freundii. GTDB lineage: Bacteria > Pseudomonadota > Gammaproteobacteria > Enterobacterales > Enterobacteriaceae > Atlantibacter. Next base: position 302,766 of record NZ_JAALBX010000002.1, on the reverse strand, counting down.
CGGAATTTATCCATTTCGCCTGCACGTCAGAAGATATCAATAACCTGTCCCATGCGCTTATGCTGCAAACCGCCCGTCAGGAGGTGTTGCTGCCCTACTGGCGTCAGGTTATCGACGCGGTGAAAGCGCTGGCGCACCAATACCGCGACCTGCCGCTGCTGTCGCGCACCCACGGTCAGCCCGCTACCCCGTCAACCATGGGTAAAGAGATGGCAAACGTGGCGTACCGTATGGAGCGCCAGTATCGCCAACTTGAGCAGGTCGAGATCCTCGGCAAAATCAACGGTGCGGTCGGCAACTATAACGCGCATATCGCCGCCTACCCGGAAGTGGACTGGCATCAGTTCAGCGAAGCGTTCGTCACCTCATTAGGCATTCAGTGGAACCCGTACACCACGCAAATCGAGCCGCACGACTACATTGCCGAACTGTTCGATTGCGTGGCGCGCTTTAACACCATCCTTATCGACTTCGATCGCGATGTGTGGGGTTATATCGCTCTGAACCACTTCAAACAGAAAACCATCGCAGGCGAAATCGGCTCATCCACCATGCCGCATAAAGTTAACCCGATTGACTTCGAAAACTCCGAAGGCAACCTGGGGTTGTCCAACGCGATGCTGCAACATCTGGCAAGTAAACTGCCGGTTTCCCGCTGGCAGCGCGATTTAACCGACTCCACGGTGTTGCGCAACCTTGGCGTAGGGATTGGCTATGCGCTTATCGCTTATCAGTCCACGCTTAAGGGCGTCAGCAAACTGGAAGTGAATGCCGATCGCCTGTTAGACGAACTGGATCATAACTGGGAAGTGTTGGCCGAACCTATCCAGACCGTAATGCGCCGTTACGGCATTGAAAAGCCGTATGAAAAACTCAAAGAACTGACCCGTGGCAAGCGTGTGGATGCCGAGGGAATGAAACAGTTTATTGATAGCCTGGCGCTGCCGGAAGAAGAAAAAACCCGCCTTAAAGCCATGACGCCTGCCAACTATATTGGTCGCGCGGTAGATATGGTTGATGAATTAAAATAATTTTCGTCAATCATTCTGCGATATACGCCACTTTCGGGTGGCGTTTTTTTTGCCTGCGATTCGTACCTGCGGTAGCGTTAAGAAAACCACAGGAGAATATGATGAAACGTTATCTTGATTGCAGCGCCTCAGAACTTGCGAAAATCGAAAAAGACGCGCTGATTTACGCCATCCGCGCCAGCGAAGGACGCATTCTGGTAAGCGAATCGATTGGCGCAATCCCGCCGCTGCTCAATAACATTACGAATGCCGAACTTGCGGCAAGCCAGGGCGCCGATATTCTGCTGCTCAATTTGTTTGATGTCAGCGCGCCCGTCATTAACGGTTTGCCCGCAGGCATTGCCCCCGATGAGACATTACGCGAGTTGCAACGCTTAACCGGTCGGGTTATCGGCGTCAATCTCGAAGCCGTGGACCCGGCGCATGCCAGCCAACATAACGAATTCTGGCAGATGACGCCCGGGCGGGCCGCCACGGCTGAAAACGCTCGCAAACTCTATGAAATGGGCGCGCGCCTGGTGGTGCTTACCGGTAATCCCAACAATGGCGTCAGTAATCAGGCTATCGCCGAATCACTGAGCAGCATTCGCCGCGCGGTAGGCGATAAGCTGGTGCTGATAACCGGTAAAATGCACGGCGCGGGCATTGTGCGTGAAAGCGGCAGCGCGCTGCTGAGTGAGCAGGATATCGCGCTGTTTATCGATAACGGCGCGGATGTGGTGCTGATCCCAGCGCCGGGGACGATACCCGGAATGTCGACCGAGCGCGTCGCCGCGTTAATTGATTTTACCCACCAGCGAGGCGCGCTTGCCATGACCGCTATCGGTACATCGCAGGAAGGCGCCGATCGAGAAACTATTCGCCAAATAGCCCTCATGAGTAAGATGGCTGGTGCCGATATTCATCATATTGGCGATACCGGGTACGCCGGGCTTGCGTTGCCGGAAAACATTTTTACTTACAGCGTCGCCATTCGCGGCGTGAGACACACCTATAGCCGCATGGCGCGCTCAATTAACCGTTAACCATCGGGGCGTTTAAAGCTGGTTTAAGCCCCGTTACGGATAATTAACGTTACACTATGAAACAGGTTCCAGATGAGGGTTTACCATGCGCGTACTGGTTGTCGAAGATAACGCCCTGCTGCGTCATCACCTCAAGGTGCAGTTAACCGAGCTCGGGCATCAGGTAGATGCCGCGGAAGATGCAAAGGAAGCGGATTATTTCCTTAATGAGCATCTGCCGGATATCGCCATCGTCGATCTTGGGTTGCCGGATGAAGATGGCTTATCGATGATCCGCCGCTGGCGCACGCATGACGTCACCATCCCGGTGCTGGTGCTCACGGCGCGCGAAGGCTGGCAGGATAAAGTCGAAGTGCTTGGCGCCGGTGCGGACGATTATGTCACCAAACCGTTTCATATCGAAGAGGTGGTGGCGCGCATTCAGGCGCTGCTGCGCCGCAACAGCGGCCTCGCCTCACAGGTTATCTCTATGCCGCCGTTCCAGATTGACCTGTCGCGCCGGGAGTTCTCCATCAATGATAATCCGGTGAAGCTCACGGCGTTTGAGTACACCATTATGGAAACGCTGATCCGCAATAACGGTAAAGTGGTCAGCAAAGACTCATTGATGCTGCAACTCTACCCGGATGCCGAGCTGCGCGAGAGCCACACCATCGATGTACTGATGGGGCGGCTTCGCAAAAAAATTCTCTCGGAGCATCCGGTTGATGTGATTACCACTGTACGCGGTCAGGGCTACCGTTTCGATCTTCGTCAATGAGTAAATTCCTGCGCCATCTTTTCCCGCTTTCGCTGCGGGTTCGCTTTCTGCTGGCAACCGCCGCCGTGGTGCTGGTGCTGTCGCTGGCCTACGGCATGGTGGCGTTAGTGGGTTACAGCGTGAGCTTTGATAAGACGACGTTTCGCCTGTTGCGCGGCGAAAGCAATCTTTTCTACACTCTCGCGAAATGGGATAACGGCAACATCCGCGTCGACATTCCGGAAAACCTTAATCTGCAAAGCCCCACCATGGCGATCATTTACGACGAGAAGGGCAAGCTACTCTGGGCGCAACGCGATGTTCCGTTACTCATTGATGCCATCCAGCCCGAGTGGCTGACTGCCAATGGCTTCCACGAGCTGGAGACCGATTTTGACGCCAGTAGCGCGCTGCTGGGTACCGATCTTTCGCTGCAACAACAGCTTCGTAAATTTCGTGATGACGACCAAAACAATGAGATGACGCACTCTGTGGCGGTGAATCAATACCCTGCCACTGCGCGGATGCCGGCCCTGACGATTGTGGTGGTGGATACCATCCCTATCGAGCTGAAACGCTCGTATATGGTATGGAGCTGGTTTATTTACGTGCTGCTCGCCAACTTGCTGTTAGTGATCCCGCTGTTGTGGCTGGCGGCGTGGTGGAGTCTGCGGCCTATTCAGTCGCTGGCGCGAGAAGTACGAGAACTGGAAGAGCATCACCGCGAGCACCTGAACCCGGAAACCACCCGCGAACTGAGAAGTCTGGTCGCTAACCTGAATCGCTTACTCTCAAGCGAACGCGAGCGGTACGATAAATACCGCACCACGCTTACCGATCTGACCCACAGTCTGAAAACGCCGCTCGCGGTGCTGCAAAGCACGCTGCGATCGCTTCGCACCGACAAGATGACCGTCGACCAGGCGGAGCCTGTGATGCTTGAACAGATTAGCCGCATTTCCCAGCAAATCGGTTATTACCTGCATCGCGCCAGCATGCGCGGCGGTACGATGTTAATGAGCCGTGAGTTGCACTGCGTGGCGCCGCTTCTGGATAACCTCACCTCCGCGTTAAATAAAGTCTATCAGCGCAAAGGCGTGAACCTCACGCTTGATATCTCGCCGGAAACCATGTTTATGGGCGAGCAGAATGACTTTATGGAAGTGATGGGCAATGTGCTGGATAACGCCTGTAAGTATTGTCTGGAGTTCGTCGAAATCACCGCCCGGCAAACTGACGACACGCTGCATTTATTCGTGGATGACGACGGGCCTGGTATCCCGGAAAGTAAACGCACGGTGATATTCGACCGGGGTCAGCGCGTCGATACGTTGCGTCCGGGCCAGGGCGTCGGGCTTTCCGTCGCGCGCGAAATTGTTGAACAGTACGGCGGGCAAATAATACCCGGCGATAGCCTGCTTGGCGGCGTGCGTATGGAAGTTGTCTTTGCCCGCCAGGGCGTCAACACAGCGGAGAGCGGGGCCAGCGCCCAAAAAGCGCCCTGAAGACCCGGCCCCTTAAAACTTGCGCGTATCGCCGGGCAGAAATGCGGCGGCATCGCTTTGATACGCCGTTCCCTTTTCAAACGCCTGGGCTTTGTCCTGCAACGCGATTTATTTAAGGTATACTCCGCTAAGGTTCTATGCCGACGGAAAACAATATGGACTATCAACTTGATTTAAACTGGCCCGATTTTATTCAGCGCTACTGGCAAAAACGGCCGGTGGTGTTAAAGCGCGGCTTTAAAAACTTTGTCGATCCCCTCTCCCCGGACGAACTGGCGGGGCTTGCCATGGAAAACGAAGTGGATAGCCGCCTGGTCAGCCATCTCGACGGGAAATGGCAAGTAAGCCACGGTCCCTTTGAAAGTTACGATCACCTGGGTGAAAACAACTGGTCGCTGCTGGTTCAGGCCGTCAACCACTGGCATGAACCCACCGCGCAGCTTATGCGCCCGTTCCGCGCCCTGCCCGACTGGCGTACCGATGATTTAATGATCTCGTTCTCGGTACCCGGCGGCGGCGTAGGGCCACATCTTGATCAGTACGACGTGTTTATTATTCAGGGCACAGGCCGTCGCCGTTGGCGCGTCGGGGAAAAAGTGCCAATGAAGCAGCACTGCCCGCACCCGGACCTTCTTCAGGTTGACCCGTTTGAGGCGTTAATTGACGAAGAACTGGAGCCTGGCGACATTCTTTATATTCCGCCTGGATTCCCACACGAAGGGTATTCGCTGGAAAACTCCCTTAATTATTCCGTGGGATTTCGTACGCCAAGCGGTCGTGAACTGATAAGCGGTTTCGCCGACTATGTGCTGCAACGCGAACTCGGCAGCCAGCGTTACAGCGACCCGGATGTCCCGGCGCGCCAGTATCCGGCGGATATTCAACCGCAGGAACTCGAAAAGCTGCGCGGGATGATGCTTGATCTTATCAACCAGCCGGAGCATTTTACTGAATGGTTTGGCGAGTTTATCACCCAGTCGCGTCATGAACTGGATATCGCGCCCGCTGAACCGCCCTATCAACCGGATGAAGTCTACGACGCGTTGAAGCAGGGGGATTCGCTGGTACGCCTTGGCGGCTTGCGCGTTGTGCGTATCGGCGAAGAGGTGTTCGTCAACAGTGAGAAAATTAACAGCCCGCACCGCCCGGCGCTTAACGCATTAGCGAATAATATCGTGGTGGATGCCGATAAGCTTGGCGATGCGCTGGAAGACCCGTCGTTTCTGGCGATGCTCGCCGCGCTGGTGAACAGTGGGTACTGGTATTTCGCCGACTAACGCCTCGCTGGCTTCCGGCTTCATGTTTGCCGGAACGCCAGGCAAGGCTCAGGGTTTTCTTCAGACAAAAAAGGCAGGTGATGATCACCTGCCTTTTTCACGGACGCGTTGTGATTAATGCTGCGCGGTTAACTCAGCAATTCGCACTATCACCCCGACCGCTTTCTCCATGCCTTCCAGGGTGACAAATTCATGCTTGCCATGGTAGTTATACCCGCCGGTAAACAGATTCGGGCACGGTAGCCCTTTAAACGACAACTGCGCACCGTCGGTACCGCCGCGAATCGGCTTCATCAGCGGTTCTATGTCGCAGTCCAGCATCGCCTGACGCGCGATTTCAATAATATGCGGATGCTCTGCGACTTTGTCGCGCATATTGTAGTAACTGTCTTCGATAATCAGCTCGATATAGCAGTCCGGGTGCAGCCCTTTGCCGACCTTTTTGGCTATATCCATCATTTTGCGTTTGCGGGCTTCAAACTGGCTACGGTCAAAATCGCGAATGATATAGTGCATTTCGGCTTTATCCACGCTGCCTTTCATGCTTTGCAGATGATAAAAACCTTCGTGCCCTTCCGTCATTTCCGGGCTTTCATCCGCCGGAACCTCCGCGTGAATGCGTGCGGCAAGCGACAGCGCGTTAACCATCACCCCTTTCGCCGTACCGGGATGCACATTGTTGCCCACGATTTTAATCGTCACCGATGCGGCATTGAAGTTTTCAAACTCCAGCTCGCCCACGCCGCCGCCATCAACCGTGTAGGCCCACCGGGCGTCAAATTTCTCGACGTCGAAAAATTTCGCGCCCTTGCCCACTTCCTCATCCGGCGTAAACGCTACGCGAATATCACCGTGAGGAATATTCCTGGCCTTAAGCACCGCCATCGCGGTCATGATTTCCGCCACGCCCGCTTTGTCATCCGCGCCGAGCAAGGTTTTACCATCGGTGGTGATGAGCGTCTGGCCAAGCAGTTGATGCAGTACCGGGAACATCACGGGCGATAACACTTCATCGCCGATGCCGAGCGCGATATCACCGCCGCGATAGTTTTCAAGAATTTGCGGATTCACGTTTTTACCGCTGAAATCTGGCGAGGTATCGACGTGGGAAATAAACCCAATCGCCGGAACCTGACGGTCAATGTTGGATGGCAACGTCCCCATCAGCGTGCCGTGTTCGCTGAGGCTCACATCCACCAGCCCAAGCTCTTCCATTTGGGTCTTTAATACCCGCAGAAGTTTCCATTGCCCTTCGGTACTGGGAACCTGACGGACGCCCGCTTTTGACTGGGTATCCAGTGATACATAGTGCAAGAAACGCTCTAATAATTTATCCATGCCATCACCCTCATTTTTGTGACAACATTATCAGTAAGCCAGAAATTACAAATATTGCGCCACATCACTTTTAGCTTTTCAGGGACAAAAAAACCTTCAGCGTTGTTTAAGTTACCCTTCTGTTGATATAAGACATAAGCTTAGCTATTACGCCATGTAAAACCGAATAACCAGGCTATGAATTTGTATCAAGCATTGGAGATTTCAATGCTTTGCCGTAGAATGCCTGCCCTTATTAATTATGTGTCAGCCCAGGTGGTACATCACAAACCCCGCATCCGGTGAGTTTATCGATGCGTTATTTATGGGACAGCGTAAAAAATTGAATAAACAATCCTGTTCGCTTTCGCCGCTGGTAAAACTGGCGGGAATTCAGAAAGGTTTTGATGGTAAGAATGTCATTACAGACTTATCCCTGACCATCAACAATGGTGAATTTCTCACACTGCTTGGCCCTTCAGGCTGCGGTAAAACCACCGTTCTGCGCCTGATTGCAGGGCTGGAAACCGTCGATGCCGGCCACATCCTTCTTGATGGGCAAGACATTACCGACGTTCCTGCCGAGCACCGCCACGTCAATACCGTCTTTCAAAGCTACGCTCTTTTCCCGCATATGACGGTATTTGAAAACGTAGCCTTTGGTTTGCGGATGCAAAAGACCCCATCCAATGAGATTACGCCCCGTGTGATGGAGGCGTTGAAGATGGTACAGCTCGACAGCTTTGCCACCCGTAAACCCCATCAGCTCTCCGGCGGGCAGCAACAGCGCGTCGCCATCGCGCGAGCGGTGGTCAATAAGCCGCGCTTACTGTTGCTTGATGAGTCGCTTTCAGCGCTTGATTATAAGCTTCGCAAACAGATGCAGAACGAGCTGAAAGCGTTGCAGCGTAAACTGGGCATCACTTTTGTGTTTGTCACGCACGATCAAGAAGAAGCGCTGACGATGTCGGATCGCATTGTGGTGATGCGTGACGGGCGCATTGAGCAGGACGGCACACCGCGCGAAATCTACGAAGAGCCAAAAAATCTGTTTGTCGCGAGCTTTATCGGCGAAATTAATATTTTCGATGCCACAGTCATTGAGCGCGTTGACGATCTGCGCGTGCGGGCAAACGTTGAAGGTCGCGAGTGCTTTATCTATGTGAATTTCCCGGTAACGCCAGGACAGCGGCTTAATGTCCTGCTGCGCCCGGAGGATCTGCGCGTCGAGGAGATAAACGACGCCCGGGAAGCCGATGGGCTTATCGGCTATGTGCGCGAGCGCAACTATAAAGGCATGACGCTGGAATCGGTGGTCGAACTGGAAAACGGCAAAATGGTCATGGTCAGCGAGTTCTTTAACGAAGACGACCCTGACGTTGACCATTCCCTTAACCAGAAGATGGCTGTCACCTGGGTGGAAAGCTGGGAGGTCGTACTGGCTGATGAAACGCACACGTAAATTCCAGAATGTGGTGATCGCAACTATCGTGGGTTGGCTGCTGCTGTTTGTTTTCCTGCCAAACCTGATGATCATCGGCACCAGCTTTTTGACCCGCGACGACAACAGCTTTGTAAGCCTGGTGTTTACGCTGGATAACTACGCGCGGCTGCTGGACCCGCTCTATTTCCAGGTCTTATTGCACTCATTGAATATGGCGCTTATCGCCACCCTGGCCTGTCTGGCGCTGGGATACCCCTTTGCGTGGTTTATGGCGCGTCTGCCGGAGCGGGTGCGTCCGTTGCTGCTGTTTTTATTGATAGTGCCGTTCTGGACTAATTCGTTAATCCGCATTTACGGCTTAAAGATTTTTCTCAGCACCAAAGGCTATCTCAACGAATTTTTGCTGTGGCTTGGGGTGATTGATACCCCCCTTCGCATTATGTACACCCCCGGAGCGGTGATTGTGGGTCTGGTGTATATCCTGCTGCCGTTTATGGTGATGCCGCTTTACTCCAGCATTGAAAAGCTCGATAAGCCGCTGCTTGAAGCCGCGCGCGATTTGGGCGCGAGCCAATTGCAGACGTTTATTCGCATCATTCTTCCTCTTACCATGCCGGGCATCATCGCCGGTTGCCTGCTGGTGATGCTGCCGGCGATGGGCCTGTTTTACGTCTCCGATTTAATGGGCGGCGCCAAGAACCTGCTGATTGGCAACGTTATCAAGAGTCAGTTCCTTAATATTCGCGACTGGCCGTTCGGCTCGGCCACCAGCGTCACGCTCACGGTCGTCATGGGGTTAATGCTGCTGGTGTACTGGCGCGCCGCCCGGCTACTGAATAAAAAAGGAGACCTCGAATGATGGGCCGTCTCCTGCGCGGCGGGTTTATGACCGTAATCTACGCGTACCTGTATATTCCGATCATCATTCTTATCGTGAATTCGTTTAACAGTTCGCGCTTCGGCATCAACTGGCAAGGCTTCACCACGCGGTGGTACAGCCTGCTGGCCAATAACGACAGTCTGTTACAGGCCGCGAAACACTCGCTTACTATGGCGGTGTTCTCAGCGACCTTCGCCACACTGATAGGATCGCTTACCGCCGTGGCGCTCTATCGCTATCGGTTTAGCGGTAAACCTTTCGTTAGCGGCATGCTGTTTGTGGTGATGATGTCGCCCGATATCGTTATGGCAATCTCCCTGTTGGTGCTGTTTATGCTGCTCGGTATTCAACTTGGCTTTTGGTCGCTGCTGTTTTCGCATATCACTTTTTGCCTGCCCTTTGTGGTGGTCACCGTCTATTCACGCCTGAAAGGGTTTGACGTCCGTATGCTGGAAGCCGCCCGCGATCTGGGCGCCGGGGAAATCACTATTCTTCGAAAAATTATTCTGCCGCTGGCGATGCCGGCTGTGGCGGCGGGGTGGGTGTTAAGTTTTACCCTCTCCATGGACGATGTGGTGGTCTCCTCGTTCGTCACCGGGCCGAGCTATGAAATTTTACCGTTAAAAATCTACTCAATGGTTAAAGTCGGCGTTTCACCGGAAGTTAATGCGCTGGCCACCATTCTTCTCATGCTCTCTCTGGTGATGGTGATTACCAGCCAGCTGATTGCGCGCGATAAAACAAAAAGTCTGGCTCGTTCGTCAGGCTCACAACGACAGGAGACGTAAGAATGAAAACATGGTCACGCCACCTGCTTGCCGCCGGCGCGTTGGCGCTGGGAATGAGCGCCGCCCAGGCGGATGACAGTAAAACCGTCTATTTCTATAACTGGACCGAGTACGTGCCGCCAGGCTTACTGGAGCAGTTTACGAAAGAGACCGGCATTAAGGTTATCTATTCGACTTATGAATCAAATGAGACGATGTACGCCAAGCTCAAAACCTATAAAGAAGGCGCGTACGATCTGGTGGTCCCGTCCACCTATTTCGTCGATAAAATGCGCAAAGAGGGCATGATTCAGAAGATAGATAAAAGCAAACTTTCCAACTTCCATAACCTTGATCCGGCGATGCTGAATAAACCGTTCGATCCAGGCAATGATTACTCTATTCCGTATATCTGGGGGGCTACCGCAATTGGCGTGAATAGCGAGAGCATCGACCCGAAAACCGTGACCCGCTGGGCGGATTTATGGAAGCCGGAATACAAAGGCAGCCTGCTGCTGACTGACGATGCGCGTGAAGTGTTCCAGATGGCGCTGCGTAAACTTGGCCTTTCCGGCAACACCACCGATCCTAAAGAGATAGAACAGGCCTATCACGAACTGCAAAAACTGATGCCTAACGTGGCGGCGTTTAACTCCGATAATCCGGCAAATCCGTATATGGAAGGCGAAGTGAATCTGGGGATGGTGTGGAACGGCTCAGCATGGGTGGCCCGCCAGGCGGGAACGCCGCTGGAAATCGTCTGGCCTGAGGAAGGCGGTATTTTCTGGATGGACAGTCTGTCGATTCCGTCTAATGCTAAAAACGTCGATGGCGCTATGCAACTGATTAACTTCCTGCTGCGCCCGGAGATCGCAAAACAGGTTGCGGAAACCATCGGCTATCCGACGCCGAATCTGGCGGCGCGAAAACTGCTGAACAAAGACGTGTCCGGCGATAAATCCCTGTATCCGGATCAGTCGATTATTGATAAAGGCGAATGGCAAAACGATGTTGGGGACGCCAGCGCCATCTATGAAGAGTACTACCAGAAACTAAAAGCGGGCCGTTAAGACCTTTCAGGCGGAGCGCCCTGCTCCGCCTGTATCATAGCCTGGCGTTAAAGCCCTTTTAGCAGCCGCTCAACAAACTCAGGCACCACTTCACTTGCCAGTCCGTAATGTTTCTCTTCGAATTCGCTGCCGACCTGGCTTGGCTCGAGATTGAGTTCCACCGTGTGGGCGCCATGTAAGCGCGCTTCATGAACGAACCCTGCGGCCGGGTATACATGCCCGGAGGTGCCAATGGCGATAAAGAGATCCGCCATTGCAAGCGACTGGTAAATGTCGTCCATACCCAGCGGCATTTCGCCAAACCACACGACGTGCGGGCGCAGCGGCGCGGGGAACTGGCAGCAGTGGCATTTATCATCTTCCGTGACGTCCTGGCGCCACTCAAGGATTTGACCGCTCTGCGAGCACCGCACCTTCAGCAACTCGCCATGCATATGGATAACGTTGCGATTACCCGCTCGCTCGTGAAGATTATCAATATTTTGGGTAATCAGCACAAAACGGTCGCCCAGGGCGCGTTCAAGCTCAGCCAGCGCCAGATGCGCGGCGTTAGGTTTGATTTCAGGTTGCTGTAGCTGCTGGCGCCGTGCGTTGTAAAACGCCTGCACCAGTTGCGGATCGCGGGCAAAGCCTTCTGGCGTCGCCACATCTTCCACGCGATGCTCTTCCCATAGCCCATCGGTTGCGCGAAAGGTACGTATCCCGGATTCCGCCGAGATCCCCGCGCCGGTTAACACCACTACTCTTGGTTTATCCATCGCTTCGGGTACTCCGTTCTGGAAAAATAATCGCTGACGCAACCGCTCGCGCAGTCGACGCTTGTTTCTTTTAAACCTCATCAAACGGTGCTGACGACGCGATAGCATAGCCACCTCAAAAAAATTAGTCCGTTAGATGGAGGAACGCAGCGCCGCGCATTCCTCCGGCGTCCCCGTGCCTTGCCGCTTCAATACGCGGCGTCCTGGCAACGGGTAACAACGCGCGGGGCAATCGCGCGCCCAGCGCCTCGGTAATATAGGTAAAATTCGACAACCCGCCGCCTATTACCACCAGATGCGCGTCGACTACCGTCAGCCAGTTGCCCAGACAGATGGCCAGCAGGTCGACAAACCGCTCGACGTGCGCGCGCGCATTTTCATCGCCGGCATGCCAGCGGGCGATAATTTCTGGTGCCGCCAGTGTTTCATGGTAGAAGTGATGATACAGCCATGCAAAGCCGCGACCGGAAAGATAGGTTTCGGCACAGCCATGCTGACCGCAACCGCAGCGCCGTATGGGGATATCCCAGCCCAGCAACGATACCGCATCGATTGGCAGTCGGGTATGCCCGAATTCACCGGTAATATAATTGCGCCCGGTCACCGATTTCCCGTTAATTACCAGTCCGCCGCCGACCCCGGTCCCCAAAATCAGCCCCATCACCACCGGATAGGGACGAAACGCGTCATCCCAGGCTTCTGAGAGCGCAAAACAGTTGGCGTCATTATCAATACGCACATCCCGCCCAAGCAGGCGGCTTAAGTCCGCGCGAACCGGATGACCGGATGCGGCCGGAAGATTGGCTGCATAAAGCAGCCCGTCGTCGGTTTCCGGCATTCCGGGAATACCGATGCCGACATGGCCTTTGCTACCAAACTGTTTATCGGCGGCGTCAACAAGGCCGGTAATCGCTGCCAGAAATGCGTGATAATCATCGTGAGGCGTGGCGACACGTTGTTCATACTGCAACTGCCGATGAGCGTCGTAGACGCCAAAGGCGATTTTACTGCCGCCGATATCGAATCCGTAATACATCCTCGCCCCCGACGTTATTGCCCGCCGCTCAACACCCGTGCCGGATCGATACGGCTGGCGCGCCGCGCCGGATACCAACTCGCCACCAGGCTCAACACCAGCGCGGTTATCAGTACATAGACGACATCCATCGTATGAAGTTCTGATGGCAGGAAGTCGATGAAATAAATGTCGCCGGACAAGAAATGGTGGCCGATGAGTTTCTCAATCCACGCGATAAGCGCGGTAAGCTGCCATGAGGCCAACACGCCGACCACCACGCCGCTTACGCTGCCTACAAGCCCTGCCAGTAAACCATACCAGACGAAAATAGCGCGGATAAGACCATCTTTCGCGCCAAGCGTACGCAACACAGCGATATCGCTGCTCTTATCTTTGACCGCCATAACAAGCGTTGAGACGATATTAAAACACGCCACGCCAATCACCAGCACCATCGCCAGATACATAATCGCGCGGATCATCTGGATATCACGATACATATAGCCGTAAGTCCCTATCCAGCTTTTGATATAGACATACGCGTTGGTTACTTCACCGGCGTCGCGCACCAGCTTATTGGCGTTGAAGACATCATTCACTTTGATGGCGATGCCGGTCACGCTGTCGCCCATATCGAGATACTGCTGGGCGTCCTGCATCGGCACCATCGCCAGGCTGTGATCAAGCTGGCCGCTGAGCTGTAAAATCCCGGCAATTTGCAGACGCACCCGCTTGGGCTGCAACAGCTTATTTTCGCCATCGGAGTTCGGGATCATGATAGAGATCCAGTCGCCCTGCTTCACTTTCAGCGCGTCGGCTACGCCCTTGCCGATAATGATCTGCTGCTGACCGGCTTTGAAGTTTTGCCAGGCATTATTTTGCACAAATCGCGGCAGCGCGCTAAGGCGCATCTCCTGCTGCGGGTCGACGCCTTTGACCTGAATCGCCCGCAGGTTAACCCCGCTTTCAATCAGGCCAGTGAAATTGATATACGGCGCGGCGGCTTCAATCCCGGGTACTTTCTCGACTCGCGTCAAGACCTCGGGCCAGCCTTTCCACGGTTGATCCACCGGCTCGATTTCGCCGTGCGGCACCACTGCCAGAATCCGGTTGTTCAGCTCACGCTCAAATCCGTTCATGGCGCTAAGGCCCATGATAAGCACAGCAACGCCAAGCGCGATGCCAACAGTGGAAATCACGGAAATCAGCGAAACCATGCCGCTGCGCCGCCGTCCACGACTAAAGCGAAGGCCAATTAATAACGAAAGTGGACTCGCCATTACTGCGCTCCCATCAGGGTCAGCTCGCTGTTCAGATGACCGTCGCGCATTTCCAGTTGACGGCTCATCCGACGGGCAAGTTGCAGATCGTGAGTTACCACTAAAAAGGCTGTGCCCTGACGCTGATTTAACTCGCCAAGCAGTGCGAAGATGCTGTCGGCGTTGCGGGCGTCGAGGTTACCGGTCGGTTCATCCGCCATCACCAGGCGCGGATTGTTCACCAGCGCACGGGCAATCGCCACGCGCTGGCGTTCGCCGCCGGAAAGCTCTGAGGGGCGATGATTGCTGCGATGACCAAGCCCGACGGCGTTGAGCATTTCCAGCGCGCGCGTCTGCACTTCATCGGATTTTTTCTTGCCGATTAAAAGCGGCATCGCCACGTTTTCAAGCGCGGTGAAATCCGGCAACAAATGGTGGAACTGATAGATAAATCCAAGCTCGCGGTTACGCAATTCCGCTTTTGCTGACGATGACAAGCTGCTCATGGCCTGGCCGTTAAAAATCACATCGCCGGAGGTGGGTGAATCCAGCCCGCCGAGCAGATGCAGCAGCGTACTTTTGCCGGAGCCGGAACTGCCGACAATCGCCATCATCTCGCCGCTGTGAATAGTGAAGCTGACATTATGCAACACGTCGGTCTGCACTTTCCCTTCCTGATAGCGTTTGCACAGGTTGTCGCACTGCAACAGGACAGAATTACTCATAACGTAAAGCCTCAGCGGGTTGAGTGGCGGCGGCGCGCCAGGAAGGATAAAGCGTGGATAAAAGCGCGATAAGCATCGCTATCAGCGCAATGGCGATCACCTGCAACGGCTCAATGGCAACCGGCAGCGCCGCGCCATCAAGAAACGCGCCGATAATCGGCATCAAATTATTGAGCTGGCTTGCGAGCAGCGCGCCCAGTGCCGCGCCAAGCAGCGCGCCGATAATGCCCGCACTGGCGCCCTGAACCATAAACACCGCCATAATCTGGCGCGGCGTCAGGCCCTGGGTTTGCAAAATAGCGACCTCGCCCTGCTTTTCCATCACCATTAAACCAAGCGAGGTGATGATATTAAACGCGGCGACGGCGACGATAAGACTGAGCAGTAAGCCCATCATATTTTTTTCCATTCGCACCGCCTGGAACAACTCGCCTTTACGCTCGCGCCAGTCTTTCCATTCCGTGCCGGCAGGCAGGGTCTGTTGGCTAAGAACATCCACTTTCAACGGCTCATTAAGCCATAAACGCCAGCCGGTGATATTCCCGGCCGGGTAGCGCATCAGGCGCGAGGCGTCCTGAATGTTCACCAGCATCTGGTAGCCATCCACTTCGCTGTTAGCGGCGAAAGTACCAATCACGGTGAACAGCCGCTGGCTCGGCAGACGCCCCATCGGCGTAAACTGGCTGGCAGAGGGCACCATCAGACGAAGCGTATCGCCGCGCTTAACGCCCAGTTGACCAGCCAGTTGCTCACCCAGAATGACGTGATATTGCCCGGCGACGAGATCCGTTTGCCGCACATTCACCAGATAAGGCGTCAACGGATCCTCTTTAGCCGGATCAATACCCAACATCACGCCTACGGCCACGCTACGCGGACTTTGGAGCACCACATCGCCCGTTGTCAGCGGCGCAACGCGGCTCACCCCCTGTAAGTGGAGATTTTGCGCGGGGAGTTGCTGAGGGTTGATCGACCCTTTCGGTGAGGTGATCAGCGCCTGAGGCATTAGCCCAAGAATATTGTTTTGCAGTTCGCGCTCGAAACCGTTCATCACTGACAGCACCGTTACGAGAGCCATTACGCCAAGCGTGATGCCAATGGTGGAAAGCCAGGAGACAAAACGACCGAAGCGGTCAGCTGCGCGGCCGCGCATATAACGCAGGCCGATAAATAAAGCGACAGGTTGGTACATGAAATCCATCTGATTGCTTTGCAAAGTAACCCGGGAGTATATAAGCCTGCCGGAATCAAGTAAATGAAATATAACGTCTTTTTGTTACACCCTCTCGGCTAAAAACAGTTGTAAATCAACCTGATAACCGAGACGGCGTATAAGCATTGCGCGTTTTTGCCCTCGCCACCCTGCGATTTATCCTGAAATCACCTTCTCTTTTCATAAACAGACAAATGGCAATGGCTCGAAATGACTGATCCTTCAGGCTATGCACTACTTTTGTGCAACATAAGGCGCCTAACTATCAATGAAAACGCAACATGTGTGGATTAATCAAATCAAGGGATTATGTATCTGTCTGGTCGTGCTTTACCACTCCGTAATCACATTTTATCCAACCCTCACCGGTCTTGATAACCAGCTGGCGGTGAATCTCGCCAAAGCCTGGACTTACCTGAATTTGTACCTTGCGCCCTTTCGGATGCCGGTATTCTTTTTTATCTCCGGCTTTTTGATTAAACGTTATATTGCGAGCGTCCCGTGGAAACAGTGCTTCGATAAACGCGTGCTCAGCATTCTGTATGTGCTGATGCTATGGGGGATGATTCAGTGGTTTTGCCTGACGCACATCAATGGCTGGCTGGCGCCTGAGCGCGATATCAGCACCAGTGCTAACGCCGCTTATGCCACATCGCCCAACGGATTTCTGATTAACATGCTCACCGCCAGCACCAGCCTTTGGTATTTGTACGCGCTGGTGATTTATTTCGTGGTGCTGAAAACCCTTAACCGCTGGCATTGGCCGGTATTGCTGGCGCTTGTTCTCATTAATATCGCCATTAACTTTTTCCCGCTGCCGTGGTGGGGAATGAACAGCATTTTACGTAACATGATTTATTACGCATTGGGCGCTTTTTGCGGCGAGCAGCTTATCGCCTGGATGACGTCGCTATCACTGCGCCGCTATATCGTGGTCGTCGCCACAGCGCTGGTGGTTTCGCTGGGCCTCTATTTCAACAATGTCGCGCTGGCCCTCTCGTTACTGTCTATCTTGTTTTTTATAATCCTGTTTTACCGTCTCAATCAGCTTTATCCGGCCTCGCCTGAGAACCTTCTCAATATTGTCGGCAGCAATACCATCGCCATTTATACCACCCACCGCATTCTGGTTGAGATACTGAGCCTGAGCACTGCGAAGGCCATTAACAATCATCTGATAAGTGACAACGTCACTTTAACATTATTGATCATTTATCCGTTTATCGCGCTAATGCTGTGCATCGCAACCGGGCTGCTGGTTCGCAAACTCTCAAAAGTGCTGTTCAATGACGTGCTGTTTAGCGTGCCTAAGCCACCGATGCAGCACTCTGAAGCGCGTTAATCGGTAAACGCTTAGACCCGTCTGGTCGCGATACGGTTTGCTAATACAGACCGATCGCGGATAATAATAGCAACCGCATTAATGACGATAACCCTTTCTTGCGCCAGACTTTACCGGGTCGCGGGTCACTACGAGAACCTCAAAAACGAGCTATGTCTGAACAATATCGCTATTCATTGCCCGCAAAACCGGGCGATCAACGTCTTCTCGGCGAACTTACGGGCGCCGCCTGCGCCTCAGAAGTCGCAGAAATGGCAGAGCGCCACGCCGGACCGGTGGTGCTGATCGCGCCAGATATGCAAAATGCCCTGCGTTTGCATGACGAAATTCGCCAGTTCACTGACAGTCTGGTGATGAACCTGGCGGACTGGGAAACGCTGCCTTATGACAGTTTCTCGCCGCATCAGGACATTATCTCATCGCGCTTATCGACGCTCTACCGGCTTCCCGCCATGCAGCGTGGCGTGTTGATCCTACCGGTCAATACGCTTATGCAGCGTGTATGCCCGCACACCTTCCTGCACGGCCATGCGCTGGTTATGAAGAAAGGGCAACGCCTGTCGCGCGATGCGCTGCGCGGCCAACTGGAACAGGCCGGTTACCGCCATGTCGACCAGGTGATGGAGCATGGGGAATATGCCACGCGCGGCGCGTTGCTGGATCTCTACCCGATGGGTAGCGTTCAGCCCTATCGCCTTGACTTTTTCGATGATGAAATCGACAGCCTGCGTTTGTTTGACGTGGATACGCAACGTACGCTTGAGGAAGTTGAGGCCATTAATCTGCTGCCCGCCCATGAATTCCCCACCGATAAAAACGCCATAGAGCTGTTTCGCACCAACTGGCGCGACCGCTTCGAAGTTAAGCGCGACGCCGAACACATCTATCAGCAGGTGAGCAAAGGAACACTGCCGGCCGGTATTGAATACTGGCAGCCGCTGTTTTTTAGCGAGCCGTTGCCTGCGCTCTTCAGTTATTTCCCGGCTAATACGCTCCTGGTGAATACCGGCGATCTGGAAGCCAGCGCCCAGCGTTTTTGGGCTGATACGGTCGCGCGCTTCGAAAACCGGGGCGTCGATCCAATGCGCCCGTTATTGCCGCCGGAGCAGCTATGGTTACGCACTGATGAGCTGTTCAGCGAGTTAAAGCACTGGCCTCGGGTGCAGCTTAAAACGGAGGTCGTGGCGCAGAAAGCGGCCAATACCAATCTGGGTTATCAGCCGTTGCCGGAGCTGTCGGTCAAAGCGCAGCAGAAAGCGCCGCTTGATGATTTACGCAAATTCCTGGAGTCCTTTGAAGGCCCGGTTGTGTTTTCCGTGGAAAGCGAAGGTCGCCGCGAAGCGCTGTCTGAACTGCTGGCGCGCATTAAAGTCGCGCCGAAAAAACTCTATCGTCTTGATGAAGCCCGCGATCATGGCCGTTACGTCATTCTCGGGTCTGCCGAGCGCGGCTTTATTGATACCCGCCGCCAACGGGCGCTGATTTGCGAAAGCGATTTGCTGGGCGAGCGCGTAGCGCGTCGCCGCCAGGATAATCGCCGTACCATCAATCCCGATACGCTTATACGTAACCTGGCGGAACTGCATATCGGGCAGCCGGTGGTGCACCTTGAGCACGGTGTGGGTCGTTATGCCGGGATGACGACGCTTGAGGCAGGCGGGATCACCGCCGAATACCTGATTTTAACCTACGCGAACGATGCCAAATTGTATGTACCGGTGTCGTCATTGCATCTTATCAGCCGCTATGCCGGCGGCGCTGATGATAGCGCGCCGCTGCATAAACTCGGCAGCGACGCCTGGTCGCGGGCGCGTCAAAAAGCAGCAGAAAAAGTGCGCGATGTGGCGGCCGAACTTCTGGATATCTATTCCCAGCGCGCAGCGAAAACCGGCTTTGCGTTCAAACATGACCGCGAACAATATCAGCTTTTCTGCGACAGCTTCCCGTTTGAAACGACGCCGGATCAGGCCCAGGCCATCAATGCGGTACTGAGCGATATGTGCCAGCCGCTGGCGATGGACAGACTGGTGTGCGGCGATGTCGGCTTTGGCAAGACTGAAGTGGCGATGCGCGCAGCCTTTCTGGCGGTGGAAAACCATAAACAGGTGGCGGTGCTGGTTCCGACTACGCTGCTGGCGCAACAGCACTTTGATAACTTCCGGGACCGCTTCGCCAACTGGCCGGTGCGTATCGAATTACTGTCGCGTTTTCGCAGCGCCAAAGAACAGGCCCAGGTGCTCGTACAGACGGCGGAAGGTAAAGTCGATATTTTGATAGGCACGCATAAACTGCTGCAAAACGATGTGCACTGGAAAGACCTTGGCCTGTTGATCGTCGATGAAGAGCACCGTTTTGGCGTGCGCCACAAAGAACGCATTAAAGCGATGCGCGCCGATGTGGATATTCTCACCCTCACCGCGACACCTATCCCGCGCACCCTGAATATGGCGATGAGCGGCATGCGTGACCTGTCTATTATCGCCACCCCTCCGGCACGACGACTGGCGGTCAAAACCTTTGTTCGCGAATACGACAGCCTGGTGGTACGCGAAGCGATCCTGCGCGAGATCCTGCGCGGCGGACAGGTTTATTATCTTTATAACGATGTAGAAAACATTCAGAAAGCCGCCGACCGGCTGGCGACGCTGGTGCCGGAGGCGCGTATTGCCATCGGGCATGGCCAGATGCGCGAGCGGGAACTGGAACGGGTGATGAATGATTTCCACCATCAGCGTTTTAACGTGCTGGTGTGTACCACCATCATTGAAACCGGGATAGATATCCCAACGGCGAACACCATCATCATTGAACGCGCCGACCATTTTGGTCTCGCGCAGTTGCACCAGTTGCGTGGTCGTGTGGGTCGCTCGCACCATCAGGCCTATGCCTGGCTTTTGACGCCGCATCCTAAAGCGATGACCAGCGACGCGCAAAAACGTCTGGAAGCCATCGCCTCGCTGGAAGATTTAGGCGCAGGCTTTGCGCTGGCGACCCACGATTTAGAAATACGCGGCGCGGGCGAGCTTTTAGGCGAAGGTCAGAGCGGGCAGATGGAAACCATTGGCTTCTCGCTGTACATGGAGTTGCTTGAGAACGCGGTCGATGCGCTCAAAGAAGGCCGCGAGCCGTCGCTTGAAGATCTTACCAACCAGCAAACCGATGTGGAACTGCGCATCCCGGCGCTGCTGCCGGAAGACTACATTCCGGATGTGAATACGCGCTTGTCGATTTATAAACGTATCGCCAGCGCGAAGAAATCGGGTGAGCTTGATGAAATTAAAGTGGAGCTGATAGACCGCTTTGGTCTGCTACCGGACGCCGCCCGCAACTTGCTGGATATTGCCCGCCTGCGTCAGGAGGCGCAAAAAATGGGGATCCGTAAGATCGAGGCTCATGATAAAGGCGGCGTGATTGAATTCGCCGAGAAAAATCATGTCGATCCGGTATGGCTGATTGGATTGCTGCAAAAATCTCCGCAGCACTTCCGCCTTGATGGGCCGACGCGGCTGAAATTTTTCCAGCCCTTAAGCGAGCGTAAAACCCGGATGGAATGGGTCAGCCAGTTTATGGCGCAGGTTCAAGAAAACGCCGTAGCCTGACGGTTAAAAGCCCGGTGTTATGCCGGGTTTTTCTTTTTTAGGCAATAATTTACATAATATTTCAATCCTCCAGGGTTTCCCTGGACGGCGCTGCGCATACTACCCTATTACACTAATTAGAAATCCTTACCATTCATAGGGTTAATAAAATGACGTCTTCATTGCGCCTTTTCCGCTGGGTCACCTGGTTTAGCGTTATTGCGACGCTTGCTGTCGCCCTGCCGGTGCGCGCGAATACCTATCCTTTACCGCCTGCAGGCAGCCGTCTTATCGGCGAAAACCAGTTTCATGTGGTTCAACCCGGCGGCGGCTCGCTTGAGGCCATCGCCAAACAATACAATGTTGGATTCCTGGCATTAATGCAGGCAAACCCTGGCATCGATCCTTTTGTGCCGCGGGAAGGCAGTGTGTTGACTATCCCGCGTCAGATGCTGCTGCCCGATGCGCCGCGTGAAGGCATTTTGATTAACCTTGCAGAATTGCGCCTGTATTATTTTGCGCCAGGCACGCAAAGCGTCACCGTCTATCCCATCGGCATAGGTCAACTGGATGGCGATACGCTCACGCCGACCATGGTAACCCGCGTGTCTCAAAAGCGCGCCAACCCAACGTGGACGCCGACGGCGAATATTCGCGCACGCTATCTGAAACAGGGGATCACGCTTCCGGCTGTGGTGCCTGCCGGGCCGGATAACCCGATGGGTCATCATGCCATTCGCCTCGCAGCCTACGGCGGCGTCTATTTGCTACATGGCACCAATGCGGATTTTGGTATCGGGATGCGCGTGAGCTCCGGCTGCATTCGCCTGCGTGACGATGATATCAAGCATCTGTTCAGCGTGGTGGATGTCGGGACGAAGGTCAATATCATTAATACGCCGCTTAAAATCTCAAGCGAGCCGGATGGCCGCCAGATTGTGGAAGTCCACCAGCCGCTTTCTCAAAATATTAATGACGATCCGCAGACCCTGCCCATATCATTGAACGACGCCGCGCAACGCTTTCGCGCGCAACCTACGGTCAATAACGAGGTGATGGAAAACGCGCTTGTGTTGCGATCAGGAATGCCAGTCGATGTCACCCGACACGCTAACGCCGACACACAGCCGGAAATCTGATAAAAAAAAGCCTCGCTTAGCGAGGCTTTTTTAATAGGTTCGGGACAGGTTATTAGCGACCCGTCATGGTCAGACCGCCAGGGATAGCTTTTTGCATCCGGTGCCAAATCTCGCCGCTGTCATGGCCGTAGCGGCGTACGCTTTCATAGACCTGGTCATGCAGCCCTTCTTCGCAGATTTTTGCCAGTCGATGGTAAAAACCGAGCGCCAGGCTTCGCGCTTCCGGATTGGCGAAATAGTGACGGCCAATTCGGGTATAAAGCCCTTTCATGCCGTTTAAGATCAAGCCATAAATCGGGTTGCCTGAGGCAAAAGCAAGTCCACGGAAAATGTTATAATCAAGACTGGCGAAAGCATCCGCATGGTCTTCGACTTCCGTTGCGGTCGCGAGAACCTCAAGGGCTTTATCCGGATGCTGGCGAAACGCGGTGCGAATAAAAATCGTCGCGATATTGGTACGTACTGAGAGCAGATTATCGATAAGCTGCGGCACGCTTTCGTGATCGAGCCGCGCCAGCGTTTCCAGAATATTTAACCCGGAGGTTTCCCAAAAGTTGTTCACTTTGGTCGGTTTGCCGTGTTGAATGGTAAGCCAGCCGTCGCGCGCCAAACGTTGCAAGACTTCACGCAGCGTGGTGCGAGTGACGCCAATCAACTCTGAGAGTTCACGCTCTGCCGGAAGGATCGTTCCCGGCGGGAAGCGATTATTCCAGATACTTTCAATGATGTACTCTTCAGCGAAACCCGCCGGGCTTTGCGCCTTTATAACCATAGTGAGATACCCATACACTGCATTTTACAAAATT
Organism: Citrobacter freundii; assembly: GCF_011077955.1. Taxonomy (GTDB): domain Bacteria; phylum Pseudomonadota; class Gammaproteobacteria; order Enterobacterales; family Enterobacteriaceae; genus Atlantibacter. The sequence continues at coordinate 279,873 of NZ_JAALBX010000002.1, read as the reverse complement.
CACTCATCATACCAGACGCTATTCCTCACAGGTAGCGAAGTCTCGGGTCAAAAAGGGGATCGCCGTTCGCTTTTTATCATTAAACGCGACGTTTAAAACCGTGTTTTAGCTTGCCTGGAACAGATCACGGCGCTAGGATTTTGCGACGCGCAACCTCCACTTTGCATTAAGGAGCAAAATGAAGACCATGGAAATGTCTTTTGGACGAGCCCTGTTTCGTAATTTTCTCGGTCAGTCTCCTGACTGGTATAAGCTGGCATTACTGACCTTTTTGGTGCTTAATCCAGTCCTGTTTTATCTCAACCCCTTTTTCGCCGGGTGGTTTCTGGTGGGTGAATTTATATTTACCCTGGCAATGGCGCTCAAATGCTATCCCTTATTACCCGGTGGGCTGTTGGCGATTGAAGCGGTGATGATAGGCATGACTACGCCTGATCATATTCGCGAAGAGATAAGCGCCAACCTCGAAGTGCTGCTGCTGCTGATGTTTATGGTGGCAGGCATCTATTTTATGAAGCAGTTGTTGCTGATGATTTTCACCAAGCTGCTGCTCGGGATCCGCTCTAAGACGTTACTGTCGTTAGCATTTTGTTTTGCCGCCGCCTTTTTATCCGCTTTCCTTGATGCCTTAACCGTGGTGGCCGTGGTTATTAGCGTCGCGGTTGGTTTTTATAGTATTTATCATCGTTACGCCAGTACCCGTCATGAAGATAATAATCTGCATGATGATTCTGAACTGGAAGAGGACAGCCGCGCCAATCTTGAAAAATTTCGCGCGTTTTTGCGAAGCCTGATGATGCATGCCGGCGTCGGCACCGCATTAGGTGGTGTCATGACCATGGTGGGCGAGCCGCAAAACTTGATTATCGCCAAAGCGGCGGACTGGCATTTTGTTGAATTCTTGCTGCATGTGGCGCCGGTAAGCTTGCCCGTGCTGTTTTGCGGCCTTGCCACCTGCGTCGTGGTAGAAAAAATGCGTTGGTTCGGCTACGGCGAACCGCTACCAGAGTCGGTCCGTCAGGTGTTGCGGGATTATGATGATAAAAGCAGCCGCGATCGCACCCGTCAGGATAAAGTCAAACTGGTGGTACAGGCGATTATCGCCGTCTGGTTAATCGTCGCGCTGGCCTTGCATCTGGCGGAAGTGGGGCTTATTGGTCTGTCGGTGATTGTGTTTGCCACCGCGCTGTGTGGCGTGACGGACGAACATGCGATTGGCAAAGCGTTTACCGAAGCCCTGCCGTTTACCGCTCTGCTGACGGTGTTTTTTGCCGTTGTCGCCGTCATTATCGATCAGGATTTGTTTTCGCCGATTATCAGTTATGTGCTGGAAGCATCGCCTCACGCGCAGTTGTCGCTGTTTTATCTTTTCAACGGTTTGCTGTCATCGATATCCGATAACGTCTTCGTCGGTACGGTGTACATCAACGAAGCTAAAAACGCGCTGCAAAGCGGGCTTATTGACCGCGCGCAGTTTGAGATGCTGGCGGTTGCGATTAATTCCGGCACCAATTTACCATCCGTCGCCACACCCAATGGCCAGGCGGCGTTTTTGTTCCTGTTGACCTCTGCGCTGGCACCATTAATTCGCCTCTCCTATGGTCGCATGGTCTGGATGGCGCTACCCTATACGCTCGTTTTAACCGTGACGGGTCTGGCGTGTGTTGAATTTATCTTGATGCCTGCCACAGACTGGATGCTCGCGCATGGCTGGATCACGACAGGCTGATTATGATGGCGCGCGAAACGAAAAAATAATAAACGCCGTCTCAGGCAGGCGTTTTTTAAACGAAGAATGTCCGATTAATTTGTTATTTTTGTTGTCCTTAGTGGCGTGCCAGGCGATTTCGTTTACACTGCCCTCTCGACGCATACAGCAGGGAATTACATTATGTTGCGATATTTAAACCAGTGCTCACATGGCCGCGGCGCATGGCTTCTAATGGCCCTTACGGCGTTTGCCCTTGAACTGGTTGCGCTATGGTTTCAGCACGTCATGAAGCTACAACCATGCGTTTTATGTATTTACGAGCGTTGTGCATTATTTGGCATTATGGGTGCGGGACTTCTTGGCGCTATCGCACCGAAAACCCCTCTGCGTTTTGTCGCCATTGGCGTGTGGATCTATAGCGCCTGGCAAGGGGTCGCGTTGGCGTATCAACACACCAACATTCAGCTTCATCCGTCGCCGTTTGTGACGTGTGATTTTGCAGCGCGCTTCCCGACCTGGCTCCCGCTGGATAAATGGTTGCCGCAGGTGTTCGTCGCCACAGGAGATTGCTCGGTTCGTCAGTGGGAGTTTTTAACGCTGGAGATGCCGCAGTGGCTGCTTGGGATTTTCGCGGCTTACTTACTGATTGCGGTTCTGGTACTGATAGCTCAGCCGTTTAAACCGCGTAAACGCGATCTGTTCGGCCGTTACTGATTACACGACTATGTTGCAATGCCCTGAAGCCCGCGCTTTGGGGCATTTTTTTGCGCTCAGAACAGTGCAAACAGCAACGCCACCGGAAAACTCATAGGCCAGGTCGCCCCAATTAACGCCGCGCTTAAGAACTTAATCCGCTTGCTGTCTTTAGCGATACAGTACGTCACTAAACCCGCAAGACTTGCCATTACGATGTAAAACACCCACATTTTTTGATACAGCGTCATAGAAAAAAGCGATCCGTTAATTAAACGGGCAGCACTATGCGCCGGCCTGTTGAAAACTTCAAGTTTATTAACGTGGATGCATCATTTCTACCACTAAATTTCCGGTTTTATTCAACAAAAAACCGCCTGCGTTGAGGCGGTTTATGTCGTTTCGGCATTAGTGCGAAGCTTGTAGGCTCTCTTTTTGCAATATCCTGAAGATCTGATCTTTCAGGTGCAGTTTTTCTTTCTTGAGCCGGGCGACCTCTTCGCAATACCCCCTGCCGTTTGCGCCTTCACGGCGACTTATCTCCTGGTTCAGGGCATTATGCTTCGCGATGAGAGATTCGAAACGCGGATGTTCAGCTTTGAGGCGGGGAATTAAATCACTGTACTCTGGGAACATAAGCCTTCCTCTGTTAAGTGGATGCCGATGCCGCCTTTGCAGGCGACCTCTTCACTCTACGACCTTTTCGCGTCGGTGGCATAAGATAATGCCTATTATGTGAACAGTGCCCGTTTGGGTGAATAACACGCGTTTTGGGTCATAGTTAAGCGCCTGAGGTTGGGCGTCATGAGGGTGTTTACTTTGTTCACGGAAAGCGCGGCGCCAGTGCACAGCGCAATAAAATCACGCCTACCCTATTTCCTTTATTCGACGCTTATACCCAAGACTAATACTGGTTGTCTCGCCGCTCAGGTAAGCGATATTCACACCAGGCACGGGGGGGCATCAGGTCTGAGCCTACTTAGTTTGAAAGAGGGCGTTGAAATCAAAGCGCATACCAACTAGCCGTTTTTAGCGCTTAACGGTCATTTATAGTGCTGCTTCCAGTTTGGAGACATAGCTTTTTACGGATAAAAATTAGGCGGAACTCCCGACTGTGATGTGTTATCCCGGAGCAGCCCAGTTGTAGCAGTGTGGGCCGCAGAACCGGGTTGATTTGCTGATCATTCGTGCTGAGGGGGCTTCAATGAGACTCCCCGGATAGTGGCGATGAATAATGCGCTGAAGCAGTCTTTACACTGCGGTTGAACGAGGTATGGAAAAGCGGGCTTTACGCCTGCCTACCGACTTCCTCTTAAGCCTTATTGTTTGCTTATAAAACCCCGTCTGATGGATTGAAGCGTGTTCACTTTAAGGTTATAAAAGTATTAAATGCGGTACACAGCGTAGCTGTTATGCACTAAACCGGCTTTAATAGTGACAGTTCACGTGTCATTGTTAAAATTCATCTTAGGAGTTTCAATGTTAGCGTCAAAAGAGTTTCTGATGTCTGTTTATGAAAGATGCAATGAGCATATAAAAGAACAGTCTTCAAAACGAGATCAGACTATCGCCTTCTATCTTGTTATCTTATCGTTTTACATTGGTTCATATACATCATTTAGTAAAATGATATCCAGCCAATATTCGGCCATATTTCTAAATTTAGTTATATGCATGATTGGCGGAATGACAATAAGAACACTCTCGGGTTTACGCTCATGGCATATGCAATATACCGACTCTGCCCTCGCGCTGAATAAAATCCTTTCCAGAGATGACTTTGACTTCAGTAAAGTCAACGAAAAGATAAAAGCCTTCTTCGATGAAAAGAAAATAAAATATCAGAACATGGATTTTCGGGGGATGTTAAAAGGTGTTGAAAACAGAGTCATATTCTGCATGATACTGATATCTGGTTTCCCAACGACCATCCTGGTTAAAGAAATTTTTCTTTTATTCAAAATCAACAATGAGGCAATCACCGCTACAGTTAAGATAGTAGTCTATGCTTTATACGTTGTGTTTTATCTTTATAACACAAGAAAAGTAATACGCCGCTCTGCTAACGACCCAACCTGGATTGTTAATTTTGAATAAAGTTATTTTTGAAAACAGTATGTTATCCGTCTCCACTGATAAGACGGGCTACCTTAAACTCTGCCAAAAAAATGGCGGCGTGGTAATAATACCTGTCTATAAAGATAGGCATGCAATTATTCAACACATCAGAAATGGTGAAATTTTGTATGAATTCCCACGCGGATTCATTGAGGCTGGGGAAAGCCATTTAACCGGCGGTGAAAGAGAGCTGAAAGAGGAGTTAAATTTGGTTTCCTCAAGCAGTTATTTGTTGGGCCAACTCTTAACTGACTCAGGGATTATATCAGACAACATCCAGGCCATAGTCTGTGAAATTGATGATATCGCCCCCCTCTCTTTGCAAACCAACGAAGGTGTCGTTAGCTGTCATTTCTACTCGCGGGAACAAATATTTGACATGATAAAGCAAGGTTTAATAAAAGATAATTTCACCCTGGCAGCATTTATGTTATTAGTTGCGAAGCATTTTACATGAAATTGAGCACTATTTTAAAAACCACCTATTGTCCCCTTTCTATGCTCGAATGAAACAGGATCAGGTGTCACTGGTCCTGCGTAAATATTATTCATGCAGTCCGAGCGACGGCATTCAGGGTTAACCCAAATGTCATAGCTTCACAGCCAGGCAAAAACTACTTTAGGGATTTACACCATCTTTGATAAATGGCGGGCCGACAACGGCCCTAAAAACAGGACAATGTTGAGAGCTAATTTCAATAAAAACGTCCCACCATTGCCCCATGCATTAAATCAAGAGCAAGAAAGGATTTTCAATTCGACGCATCACTGCGCCCAGTCAGGCTTGTTCAGAATATGGTCTTGCCAGTCGTTTACCGTCGACTCTTTTACTGCGATGTGACGAACGGAGATACGTTCGGCATGCATGGCGGCTTTTGAGCCAGTCCGCAGCGGGTGCCACACGGGTAGATTTTTCCCTTCCGCCAGCAGACGGTAGGCGCAGCTTGGCGGCAACCACTCGAAAGTCGGCAGATTATCGCGGGTCAATTTAATGCAGTCGGGCTCATACTCGAAGCGGCGTTCGTAATTTCGGCACTGGCAGGTTTTGATATTAAGCTGTTTACAGGCGACGTTGGTGAAATAAATTTCGTCGGTGTCTTCATCCATCAACTTATGCAGGCAGCACTGGCCGCAGCCGTCACAAAGCGACTCCCACTCTTCATCGCTCATTTGTTCGAGAGTTTTTTGTTGCCAGAAAGGTGTATCGCTCATACCAGGGCCCGCCACTAAAGTTAAGCGCACCTTATAAACACTATCAGTCCAGGATGCAAGCATTGCCGCCCCAGACGAGGCGGCAGAACCCTTACAGGACGCGTGTCGCCAGGCTGCGATCGTTCAGGATAATTTCCAGTTCGTCGCCGCTCTGAAGCGGCCCGACACCTTCCGGTGTGCCGGTAAGGACAATATCCCCCGCCCGTAAGGTGAAGTAGCGGCTCATGTAGGCAATCAGCGGCAGGATCTTATGCAGCATATCTTTCGTGTTGCCATTCTGGCGCAGCTCGCCATTTACTTTAAGGCCGAGGGCGACGTTTTGCGGATCACAGCCGAACTCCGCCGCCGGAATAAAGCCGGAAACCGGACAGGCATTATCAAAGCCTTTCGCTTTCTCCCACGGATGACCGCCTTTTTTCATCTTTGATTGTACGTCTCGAAGCGTAAGATCAAGCGCAACGCCATAGCCGGCGATAGCCTTACTTACGTGATCTTCCGTCGCCTGGCGTAGCGTGGAACCAATCAAAATAGCCAGTTCGACTTCATGGTGTACTGAACCCAGGCCCTGCGGTAGCACCAGAGGCTGGCGAAGATCGCACAGCGCCGTTTCGGGTTTGATAAATAAAACCGGCTCGTCTGGCGTGGCACTCCCCATTTCCTGAATATGCTTTGAGTAGTTACTGCCCACGCAAACCACTTTATTCACCGGGAAATCAAGCAGTGCGCCTTCCCAGTTATGATGTTGATACATGCTATTCCTCTGCTTTATACGTTAATTATTGCTTGAGTGACTGTGGCTGGGCCGGTGCGGAGGGGTTATTACCTGCGATTGCGTCGGCCATCATTCCAATACTGATAGCAAAATAGTAAGAACGATTCCATGTCATCAGGGTACGAAAGTTTTGAAACACCATAAAGCCGCGCTTCTCACCATCGTCAGGGATGACTATCCAGGCGGTGGACTGCTGCGCAGGCTGGCTTGTATTAGCGGGAAACGAGACGCCAATTGCCTGCCATTGCGCGACCGTTTTACGCTGCGCTTTTTTGGTGCCGGCAAGCGCAGTGTCAAAATTTGCCGGTAAGTTAATTTCTTGCCCCCACCCGCTTTTGCGTTTCCACCCTTCGCTTGCCAGATAATTGGCGCTTGAGGCGAAGACATCATCAATGTTATTCCAGATATCCATCTTTCCGTCGCCATCGCCATCCGCGCCATAACGCAAATAGGAGCTTGGCATAAACTGATTTTGCCCCATCGCCCCGGCCCATGAGCCTTTCATCTGACTGGCCTCAATGTGCCCTTCATCGACCATTTTCAGCGCGGCGATGAGCTCTTTCGTAAAGAACGCTTCACGACGACCTTCAAACGCCAGACTTGCCAGCGCTGAAAAGATATCTTCATCCCCCTGCAATTTGCCAAAACGGCTTTCCAGCGCCCACAGCGCCACCAGATATTGTGGCTGTACGCCGTAGCGTTGTTCGATGCGGCTTAATATCTGCCGATTGTTTTGCATCTCAGTGCGGGCTTCGTCGATTTTTTCAGGGGTAATGACGCGGTTCAAATACGCATCAAGCAGTACTTTTTTTTCTGGCTGATTTTGATCGGATTTCACCACATGCTCGACGAAGTGCATGTTGGCAAAAGCCTGATTAATCGTCTTTTCACTCACCCCTTGTTGGCGCGCCTCGCGTTTTAATTTCTCGACGAATGGCGCAAAGCCGTCGGGCGCAGTCGAAACAGGCGCTTGTTGCGCAGCGGCGGCGGGCGAAGCGGGCACAGGGAGAACGGGTTCAGCCGGGGGCGGAGACGGGGGCGCGGCCATGAGATAACCGGCGAAAAGACAACTGCAAAACGTACTGGTACAGACGGCGTAGTTCATATGATTTCCCGACTCATTCTTCACAGGTTATCGTGCTTAATGTAGCCAGGAAATCTTCAGCGCGCGGTGCGAATGTTATTTTTTGCTTTGCAATTCGCGGTGTTGTTTTAACAAATCTTCCGGCGGCGGCGGAATTTGTAAGTAATAGCCTTGCTCTGTTAGCGCTGTTTTGACCTTTTCAAGATCGGCAAAAGCCAATTTCTTTCTACCATCAAGCGGAAATAACATCGCAAGAACCGGTTGACCGAAACTTTGCATCAACTCCTGGGGTACGCGCGAAAAATCGTCCTTTTTTTCCACATACAGATAGGTTTGATCGCGTCGGGCACTTCGATAGATAGCACAAAACATAGTTTTACTCTTTTCACGCCAAATTTTGGCATAAGCTAACATCTTTCAAAGCCGCGCCACAAGCCAGCCGCTGCTACACCGCATTGCACAGTCAGGTTTCCGTTCCCGCCCGGGCGTCTGAATTGGCCCCTCGTCTTTCAGCACTGTAGCCTGATGATTTCGTGCCTGCCCTAAGCGCATAAACGAATGACGGATGCGAGAGCAGATAGCGCCCTCTCTTGCCTGCGACCGAATAGCCACATTGTACCTGTCTGCCTGGCGGGCGGTTTTCCGAGGTAAATCGTAAAAGTGAAACCGCGAACTTGCGCTTTCATTATCATTTTGTGATGTTAATCCGGTGGCAAACGTAACAAGCCACTTACACGGCGTTTAAATCATTGAGGCAGTCATGACAGCACCTTTCTGGTGTGCCGTGAAGCCCGAAGTACTTCTTGAGGAGTGACGATGAAATCAGTTGAAGAAGCGATTAATGATCTACAGTGCCGTGCCCTGGCCTATGAAGTCATTTTCCAGTCGATTTACGCAGAATTGCCCGGTTTTATCAAAGATAAGACCCTGGAAAATATTCAACAAAAATTCAAAGCGTTTGACGCAGGCACCCCGTCAGAAGCAGGGAAAGCAAAGCTTGAAGCGACGAAAGATATTATCGCCAGAATAACAGGAGCCAAACTTTAAGCGCTTTACCATGCCCGATTTAGAAGCGAAGGGGAATCAAAAAGCACTTGCCTCCCCTTTTCTCGTTTCTCGCTCGCTTTCTCAATCGTTATCGCGTGCATAATCTGAGAAGGTAAATCACACTCGGTCCGAAACTCAGAACAAGCACGATAGTTATCCCATAACGGTTGGATTGCTCGATGCCAGGCACCGTGACGTACTCAGATAACGGCGTATGCATAATGAGCAAATACTGCGCTGCGCTGAACCCCAGTAATAACAGCAACATTAACAAAACGCTCTTAAGCGTAAAGACAATCCATTCTCTGAAGCCTGCGACACGCTTTCGCTTAAACGCACCTTTGTAATCGCTGATAAATCGTGACATTTCACGTATCTCAACACCTTCAAATCAGGCGTCAGATTACAATGTAATATCGTGCCGGAAAAGCGACGTCGGTCTTAAGCGGAGCTGAAGATAGCCTGTGTTTTGCCATAAGGTTGCAAGAAGGCACGAGGCGTGCGTACAACAACTCACAAGCGGGAGAATGGCCAACCTTTACGTTTACTGCCCTCGCCCTTCAAAGAGTAGTATGGATAAGTTGTGGCTGTACCAACCGACGCTTGCGTGACGAGAATAAAGAAATAGATGAATGACCCCGCGTTCAGAGGCTGGAAAATACACCTACTCTAATGCTGAAGTTTTAAACACATAAGCAGGTTGCGTTATGTATCAGGACAAATTAACGAGATAGATCTGAAAAAGTCAGCAACGAAACGAATAGCCCGGCGTTGAATTATCGTTTCCTGGACAGTATTTATCGCAAAAGAGAATTTTACTCTGATTTCACTGGCTGGTGACTTGCCTGAATATAGCCGGGACTATAACATGCCTTGAGGATTTCGGCATATCGTCCCACGCTTGTGGGGATTATAACTGAATTGAGTAAGGCCAGGATGTCAAACACGCCCATCGAGCTTAAAGGCAGTAGTTTCACGTTATCAGTGGTTCATTTGCATGATGCGCACCCTGAGGTGATTCGCAAAGCATTGGCAGAAAAAATTGCTCAGGCGCCGGCCTTTTTGAAAAATGCACCCGTCGTGGTGAATATTTCTAATCTGGAAGGCATGCTTAACTGGCAGGCGTTACATAACGTGGTGCTGGAAAGCGGCCTTCATCTGGTCGGCATTAGTGGATGTAAAGACGATGCCCTCAAAGCCGAAATTAGCAAGGCTGGCATTGCGCTTCTCACGGAAGGCAAAGAGACGCCCACCCGGCCTGCCCCCGTTACTCCCGTGCCGACGATAGCGCCTGAGCCGATTGTTACTCCCGTCACAAAAACACGTTTAATCGATATGCCGGTTCGTTCCGGTCAGCGTGTTTATGCGCCAAACTGTGATTTGATTGTCACAAACCATGTGAGCGCTGGCGCGGAACTTATCGCGGATGGCAATATCCATGTTTATGGGATGATGCGTGGACGCGCGTTGGCAGGCGCCAGCGGCGATCGGGATGCGCAAATATTTTGTTCTAACCTTGCAGCGGAGCTGGTCTCTATTGCGGGGGTTTATTGGCTGAGCGATCAAATCCCAGCCACATTTTCTGGCAAGGCGGCCCGTCTGCAATTAGCGGAAAACGACTTGACCATTCAACCATTAAACTAAGCCCTTTTAACAAGGAATTCCTTTATGGCACGCATTATTGTTGTTACCTCTGGTAAAGGGGGCGTTGGGAAGACCACCTCCAGCGCGGCCATCGCTACGGGTTTGGCCCAGAAGGGAAGAAAAACCGTTGTAATCGATTTTGATATTGGCCTGCGTAACCTTGACCTTATCATGGGATGTGAACGCCGCGTCGTTTACGATTTCGTGAACGTCATTCAGGGTGATGCCACGCTAAACCAGGCGCTGATTAAAGATAAGCGCACCGATAGCCTATACATTCTCCCTGCCTCGCAAACTCGCGACAAAGACGCCCTCACCCGCGAAGGCGTGAGTAAAGTCATTGATGAACTGAAAAGCATGGATTTTGAGTTTATCGTGTGCGACTCGCCGGCAGGTATTGAAAGCGGCGCGCTGATGGCGCTCTACTTCGCTGACGAAGCGGTGATCACTACCAACCCGGAAGTCTCGTCTGTACGTGACTCTGACCGCATCCTGGGGATTCTGGCCTCTAAATCTCGTCGTGCGGAAAATGGCGAATCGCCGATTAAAGAGCATTTACTGCTCACCCGTTACAACCCAGGCCGCGTGAACCGTGGTGACATGCTTAGCATGGAAGATGTGTTAGAGATTCTGCGTATCCCGCTGGTCGGTGTTATACCGGAAGATCAATCCGTGCTGCGCGCCTCCAACCAGGGCGAGCCGGTGATCCTCGATCAGAACTCTGACGCCGGTAAAGCATATGCCGACACCATTGAGCGTCTGCTTGGAGAAGAACGTCCTTTCCGCTTCATCGAAGAAGAGAAGAAAGGTTTCCTCAAACGCCTGTTCGGAGGATGATTTATGGCTTTACTCGACTTCTTTCTTTCGCGCAAAAAGAACACCGCCAGTATCGCGAAAGAACGTTTACAAATCATTGTCGCGGAACGCCGCCGCAGTGATTCCGAACCGCATTATTTGCCGCAGCTTAAACGCGATATTCTTGAGGTTATTTGCAAATATGTGCAGATTGACCCGGAAATGGTGACGGTTCAATTGGATCAAAAAGGCGATGATATTTCGGTGCTTGAGCTCAACGTTACCTTACCGGAAACCGAAGAATCAAAATAACCTTTACGCGCGCGCCTGATTTGAAAAAATAAAGAAATGATCCGTCATTTCTTTATTTTCCTGCGCCGAACGTATGGGTTCTAAAAACCCTGTGAATATTCACAGGGTTTTTTATTAGTAGTTACGTAATAACGCCTTCAATGGCTCGCCTAATAACTCACCCCGCCAGCCGCTAATTAATTCCGGCATGGTCGCGCGCGGTTTAAGTTGCCAGTGCCAGTTTAAAAGCTGATTAATTTGTCGGCGTGAGGCAAGAAGCTCTGCGCTTACTCCTTTCGCTTCGCCGGTGGCCTGAACAATGGCTTTAATTTCTTTAAATATTTTGCGGTAACCAGGCATATCCACCAGATTAGCGATCGGCTCAGGAAGCTCGGATTCCGGCAGCGCCTGCGCCTGCGCAACCAGCGCCAGCAAGGTTTTACCATGAAAACGGATCTCGCTTCCGGAAAGCCCAAGGCTGTCCAGCTCACCTAATGATGTCGGCATAAAGCGCGCCACCTGCCAAAGATGTTCTTCCCGAACCACAAAGTTAAGCGCCAGATCGCGCTCGCGGGCTTTATTCAAACGCCAGGCAGCCAGCAATTTGAGGCACGCTAACTGGCGGGTACGCAGTTGCCAGGCGTTGCCGATATCGCGCCAGACCTCTTCAGGGTCGGCCTGCTCGGCGCGGCGCGCCATCATTAAACGGCACTCATCCAGCGCCGCTTCCAGCCAGCCTGTTTCACGCGTCTTTTCTACCAGCTGTTTTGCGATAGGCAGCAGGTACCATACATCCGCCGCCGCATAATCACACTGCCGCTCAGTCAGCGGACGAGCCAGCCAGTCAGTACGGGATTCGCTTTTATCAAGCGCGATGCCGGTAAAGCTTTCCACCAGCGCCGCAAACCCGCACGACAAGGCATGACCGGAGAACGAGGCCAGGATCTGGGTATCAATAAACGGCTCCGGCATCATGCCAAAGCCGTTCTGAAACACTTCCAGGTCTTCGCTGCCTGCGTGAAGGAACTTCGTGACGTTGGTATCGCGCAAAAGCGCTTTAAACGGCGACCAGTCGGTGATGGTCAACGGATCGATGAGCGAAACCTGCTCGCCATCATAAAACTGGATAAGCCCCAGTTGCGGATAATAAGTCCGCGTGCGAACGAACTCAGTGTCCAGCGCCAGCGCCTGATGGAGACATGCAGCCTCGCAGCAGGCGGCGAGCGCGTCGTTGGTGGTGATCATCTGATAATTCAAAATGCTTTCTCTTGGTTTGCGCCAAAAAAAACGCCGGCTTAACCGGCGTTGGGCGACTGTCTCGGAGCTCAGGCGTTATTGTTGCCTGGCTTGCGTGCTTCGTCACGCAGTTCTCGTCGTAAAATTTTGCCAACGTTGGATTTTGGCAGTTCAGTGCGAAATTCCACAAGCTTCGGCACTTTGTAGCCGGTTAAATGGCGGCGACAAAAGGTAATTAACGCTTCTTCGCTGAGCGCAGGATCTTTCTTGACGACGAAAATCTTCACGGTTTCGCCGCTGGCACCCGAGGGAACGCCCACTGCCGCCACTTCGCTGACTCCGGTATGTTGCATGACAACATCTTCAATTTCGTTAGGATAAACATTAAAACCGGAGACCAGAATCATATCTTTTTTGCGATCGACAATGCGCAAGAAGCCTTCATCATCCATCACAGCGATATCACCCGTGCACAGCCAACCGTCCTTGATAATCTCATCCGTGGCATCAGGACGCTGCCAGTAGCCCAGCATCACCTGCGGCCCGCGAATGCACAGCTCGCCCGGCTCGCCATGGGGCACTTCATTGCCCTCATCGTCGATAAGCTTAGCTTCGGTGGACGGCACCGGCAGGCCAATGCTGCCGCTGTGATAGTCGATATCGTGCGGGTTAACGCTCACCAGCGGTGAGCATTCAGTCAGCCCGTATCCTTCAAGCAGGAACTGGCCGGTCAATTTCTCCCAGCGCTCCGCAACCGCCTGCTGCACCGGCATGCCGCCGCCGGCGGAAAGATGCAGTGTCGAGAAATCAAGCTGATGGAATTCTTTATTGTTCAATAGCGCATTGAAGAGCGTATTTACGCCCGTCATGGCCGTGAACGGGTATTTGCCCATCTCCTTCACAAGCCCAGGAATATCACGCGGGTTAGTGATAAGCAGGTTCTGCCCGCCCAGCTCGATAAACAGCAGGCAGTTCATGGTCAGAGCGAAGATGTGGTACAGCGGCAGCGGCGTGATGACAAACTCTTTGCCCTGGAACAGCAGCGGTCCATAGGTCGCTTTAACCTGCTCCAGGTTAGCCAGCATGTTGCGATGCGTCAGCATTGCTCCTTTTGCCACGCCAGTCGTTCCGCCGGTGTACTGAAGAAACGCCAAATCATTGCCCACCACTTCCGGTTTGATGTATTGCATCCGGTAGCCGTGGTGCAGCGCGCTACGAAACGAGATGGCATCCGGCAGATGGTATTTCGGCACCAGCCGTTTGATGTACTTAACAACGAAATTGACCATCGTCCCTTTGGCGGTAGAGAGCTGATCGCCCATGCGGGTCAGGATAACGTGCTTCACTTGGGTGCGTTCAACGACTTTTTCCAGGGTGTGCGCAAAGTTCGAGACAATAACAATAGCGGTGGCGCCGCTGTCGTTGAGTTGATGCTCCAGCTCACGCGGCGTGTACAACGGGTTCACGTTCACAACGATCATCCCGGCGCGCAAAATACCAAACAACGCCACCGGGTATTGCAGCAGGTTTGGCATCATCAGTGCCACGCGATCGCCTTTTTGTAATCCCAGCCCTTCTTGCAAATACGCGGCGAACGCGCGACTACGTTCTTCGAGTTTACGAAACGTCATCACCTCGCCCATGTTGATAAAGGCGGGTTGATCGGCAAAACGGGTCACAGCCTGTTCAAACAGCTCCACCAGGGATTGATAACGATCGGGGTTGATTTCAGCCGGTACATCGGCCGGATAACGGTTTAGCCAAACCTTCTTCAATGCATCACCTCTGAAAGTAGTATTCGTCGTCATCACAGCCCCATTAATAAAAACATGTCGTTAACATAATATTAACTCAGCGTACCAGTTTATTAATTAGGCAGCTTTAAGGTTGCGAAGCGCGTCACTCTTTTTTTTCTACTGTCCTGAAAACAAACAGACAGCGGACCGGCCGCTGTCTGTTATTACCGCAAAACAAAGGGTTACTCAGTCACAATTGTCTGTACCTGAGCGGGGCCGGGATTATACCAGCCCCAGGGACCATAACCATAGCGCCACGAATTGGGGCCGGACCAGGGATCGATAGGCTGCGGCGGCATCATGACCTGCTGCGTGAGATGCCAGCGTTTATAACCGGTAACGTCCATGGTCATAAATTTATAAGCGGTTTCGCCGACTTTGCCGTCAACGGCACCGGTAATCGGGCCGACTACCGTTACCAGTTGCCCACGGAAATCTACCGGGTCGAGAAAGCCATTAACATCGGCGTAAATGCGTCCACGCGATGGCTCGCCCAGGACAGGACGCGCCCCGCTGTCCAGAGGAACCGTGGCGATTTCCAGTCGTGTTTTTCCTTGCTGATTGAGGATGTCGACCACTTTGCCGCCAAAACGCGCCTCCTGGCCAATATACAGGCGCGGCGCATCCATTACGGCAGCCAGATCCTGCTGCGGCATCTCGCTGCTGCCTTTAATGGCATCAGGAATGGTGACGCAACCGGAGAGCGCCAGCGCACCCAGTGCCACCAGCCACTTGCGAAAACTCATTTTTTGCATCGCCATGTAAACTCCTTAACCCAACGCGCCGCGTCAGACAATTACGCTCTGCCCGGCAATTTTTTCCAGGCGACTTCATTGCGCAGATAAACCGGCTCAGCCTGTTCGACCGGCACCGTGTTTTGATGTTCGAAGGCATGCGCCGCCAGAGGAAGCATGTCTTCGGCATGGGGTAATACAATGCCGCCATCCGTAAGCGTCACGCTGCATCCCTGGGCCATATCCGGCCAGGCTTGCCAACCGGTGCCGACCATGGCCCATTCTCCGCTTAACGCCTTCAACCGCGCATTAACCGCTTCGGGTTTTAATACCGCTTCGGTCTCTTCGCCGTGCCAGATGCCGTCGGCATCACGCTGATATTCAGCCCAGTAGACTTCGCCCATACGGGCATCAATGGCCGCAAGCACCCGCGTCGCACCTGAGACGCGAAAAGCGCCTTGCGCCATCGTCGCAAGCGTGGAGACGCCGATCATCGGCAACGCGGCGCCCAATGCCAGGCCCTGCGCGATACCGATACCGATACGCACGCCAGTAAAACTACCGGGGCCGCGACCAAAGGCCAGGGCGTCAAGCTCAGACAAGGGAACCGCACTCTGGTTCAGCAGTGACTCAACCAGGGGCAAAATACGTTGGGTGTGCTCACGTTGGCACAGCTCAAAGTGAGCATGAAGGGTGTCGTTATCCTGTAGCGCAACGGAACAGGCTTCGGTGGCGGTGTCTATGGCCAGAATTCGCATATCTTTTCGCACTCTCGCGAGGTGGGGTCATTCAAAATGGCGCGCATATTAACACATTCTGGCACAAATTACTCCGTCCCGGAGGCCGAGAGAAATGCAGCAGCGCGGGTAATATCACGGGTGCGCGGCGCGGGCGGCAGGCTTGCCAGGAACACCGCGCCATAAGGGCGCATCACCAGGCGGTTGTCGCAAATGACCAGCACACCGCGATCGTCAACGTCGCGGATAAGACGCCCGACACCCTGTTTGAGGGTGATAACCGCATCCGGTAATTGCACCTCATCAAACGGATCGCCACCGCGCAGGCGGCAGTCTTCCATACGCGCTTTTAATAACGGATCGTCCGGGGACGTAAACGGCAGCTTATCTATGATGACCAGTGACAGCGTATCGCCGCGCACATCCACCCCTTCCCAGAAGCTGCTGGTGGCGACCAATAATGCGTTGCCCGCCTCGACAAACTGTTGCAACAGTTGCCCTTTGCTGGTTTCACCCTGAAGCAAAACCGGCAACGTCAGCATGGCGCGAAATTGCTCTGCCAGATCGCGCATCATGGCGTGAGAGGTACAGAGCATAAAGCAGCGCCCGTTGTTAGCCTCAATCATGGGCTTTAGCATACGCGCCAGATGGCGTGCGGCACCCGGCTGGTTCGCCATTGGCAAGCCGCGCGGCACGCACAGTAGCGCCTGCGTCGCGTAATCGAAAGGGCTTGGTAAGAGCAGCGTTTGCGCCTCGCTAACCCCGAGACGATCGGTGAAATGGTGCAAATCGTCGTTAACGGATAAGGTGGCCGAGGTGAAAATCCAGGCGCCGGATTTTTGCGCCATCACTTCTTTAAACTTGTCCGCGACATTAAGCGGCGTCAGCGCCAGCGTAAAATGGCGAGCGTTGCATTCGTACCAGTAACTAAAGCCTGGCGTAGTGGTGTCTTTAAGCCGCTTGAGGCGGGCACGGTACAACGTGGCGCGATCAAAGGCCGCATCAAGGAGCGCTGAGCGCCCAAGGGACAGTTTCGCCACGTCATAACACAGCTCAAGCGCATCATCGAGCAGCACCAGGGCACGCTGGATATTACTGTCTGCCAGCAACTCCCGCAGGTTGCCGCGAAAACCCGGCTCACCGAGCTGCAAACGAAAATCCTGCGCGCTCTGCGCCAGTCGGTCGGCACATTTCTGAAGCTGTTGGGTATCTTTTACTTCAGTGCGATAGGCGATGGTGATGTCTTTGGCTAAATCCTGAAGCTGTCGGCTTGATAACGACTGTCCGAAATACTGACTGGCGATATCGGGAATTTGGTGCGCTTCATCGAAAATAGTGACATCCACCTCGGGGATCAACTCGGCAAAACCGCTCTCTTTTACCACCATATCTGCCATATACAGGTGATGGTTGACCACGATGACATCGGCTTCCATCGCGTTTTTACGCGCTTTGACCACGAAGCACTCTTTGTAGAGCGGGCAGTCTGCCCCGAGGCAATTATCGTTAGTACTGGTGACCAGCGGCCATACCGCCGCGTCTTCCGCCACGCTTGCACAGGTACTAATGTCGCCGTCATGGGTTTGGTTGGCCCAACTACGCAGCAGAATAACATCACTGAGCGTCTGTACCGGGAGATCGCCTCCTGCCAGCGCCTGTTGTTCGAGACGCTCAAGACACAAATAGTTAGAGCGCCCTTTTAACAGCGCCAGTTTGCCTTTGTATTTCAGGGCACGGGCGACGGTAGGCAGATCGCGGCTATAAAGCTGATCCTGGAGCGCCTTTGAACCGGTGGAAATAATGACTTTCTTATCCGATCGCAAGGCAGGCGCAAGATAGGCGTAGGTTTTCCCGGTGCCGGTTCCCGCTTCGACCACCAACGGCGATTGCGCCGCTATCGCTTTTGCAACGGCCTGCGCCATCAGACGCTGCGGCTCACGCGGCTTGAAGCCGGGTATCGCGCTCGCCAGTTGCCCGTCGGTTGCAAAATCGTCCGTTACACTTTCGTCTGCCACACTGATGTCCGTCACACTGCCCCCTGGATAAATTGCCAGTGATTATGTCAGGGCCAGGCGGCTTTCGCCAGCCAAAGAGATGACGAGACGACCGCATTATGGCAGGCTGGCACTCTTTTAAAGCGATAAGGAAATACTGATGACAATTCAACGAATCAATCCCGAAGCCCGCTGGTCCGACGCTGTTATCCATAATCAGACGCTTTATTACACCGGCGTGCCGGAAAATACCGATGGCGATGCCCGCGAACAGACTGCCGATATTCTTGCGCAGATTGATGACATGCTTCAGGCCCAGGGCAGCGATAAAACGCGCATTCTTGATGCCACCCTTTTTCTGGCTGACCGCGCCGATTTTGCGCAAATGAATGAAGCCTGGGATGCCTGGGTTGTAGCAGGTCACGCCCCGGTGCGCTGCACCGTGGAAGCAAAACTGATGAAGCCGCAATATAAAGTCGAAATTAAGATCATTGCTGCGGTGTAATGCTATTTTGCAAACGAGCAGTCCATTGCTCGTTTGCGCTTTAGAAAGCTTAACGTATTCACATGTGCAAAATATTTCATTACGTCTCGGCTGTTTTTTGCCTTTATTTTTTTGGAAAACGGGTAAGCATGAATTTTTAGTGGCGTGAATAATTCAAATAAATCCGCTGTTTTATAAATACTTGCGTTAAGAGATAGTTTTTATCTGAACACTTACGATTCGGTGCACTATTTGATAATCGAACCGCGAAAGTTAAGCTTAACTTTACTGGTTAATTTCCTGTATTTTCAATACATTGCGCCAGAGGCTGATATTATCCCACTCGATAAAAATAGGTTGCGTATTTCCTGACGCCGAAAGCGTTTGTCCGAAGCGATCATGATAACCCAATGCATTTGGCGGCAAATAAGCTGGGGTAATGTTTCATTCAATGGCGCTCGCGCGCCATTAATTGTTTCAGACGGAATGTTTACGTAGGTGGGTTACTCGTCTTCGTCTTCATCGTCAAATAGGGCAACGATGCGATCACCTTTGTGCGTTTCGCGGATCTCTTGCGCCACCTGCGTGATTGCCTGGCCGCTGCTTAACCCCTGGGCCATAAGCTCCTGAATTCGCTCAACGGCTTCTTGCTGCTGTTCATGGGTCAGTGAAGGTAATCCTGCAAACATGGTTGACTCCTGCTACATTGCTGACGGTTATTATTCCACGTTGCCTGGATTGCGCCAATACGTGCGCACAGACAACCCGTAATGATGAGTTAAGTAATGCAAAAAACCAACGCTCGCGGCCTGAAATCGCGGTCCCTGGCCTGGCACCCTGATGCGGTATTAACGCATTTTGCGGCCATAAACCATCTGCCCTGGGCGATGCTGCTCCATTCAGGTTTTGCCGAACACGCCCATAACCGGTTCGATATTCTGGTAGCCGATCCCCAAATTACGCTGCAAACCGCAGGCAATCTCACCGAAATTGGCGAGAAAAATAGTCAATACACTTCCAGCGACTGCCCGCTTACGCTGTTAAAAGCGTGTCTCGACTCGCTTGATATTGCGCCGTCAGCCAATCCTGCCCTTCCGTTTCAGGGCGGCGCGCTCGGGTTATTCGGCTACGATCTCGGTCGACGCTTTGAATCGCTGCCGGTCATTGCCGAACAGGATGTGTCTACGCCGGATATGGCAATCGGTATTTACGACTGGGCATTAATTGCCGATCACCACAACCAGACGCTGACGCTCATCAGTTGGGATGACGTCGATGCGCGTCTTGCCTGGCTTGAACAACAATCGGCACCCCAGGTCACGCCATTTAAGCGTACGTCATCCTGGGCGGCCAATATGAATCGCGAAGAATATGGCGCTAAATTTCGCCAGATTCAGGAATGGCTGCAAAGCGGTGATTGCTATCAGGTAAACCTTGCTCAGCGTTTTCAGGCAACTTATCAGGGTGATGAATGGCAGGCCTTTATGCGATTAAATGCCGCTAATCGCGCGCCCTTTAGCGCTTTTTTGCGTCTGCCAGAGCAGGTCATTTTGAGCCTGTCGCCGGAGCGCTTTATTTTACTGGATAACAATCAGATCCAGACGCGGCCGATAAAAGGCACTCTACCACGTCTTAGCGATCCCCACGAGGACGCATTACAGGCGCAACGGCTTGCCGCTTCGCCCAAAGACCGGGCGGAAAACCTGATGATCGTCGATTTATTGCGTAACGACATCGGGCGCGTGGCTACGCCTGGCAGTGTCAAGGTCCCGGAACTGTTTGTAGTAGAGCCTTTCCCGGCGGTTCATCATCTGGTGAGTACGATTACCGCTACCCTGCCCGCTCATCTGCACGCCACCGATCTGCTCCGCGCCAGTTTTCCGGGCGGCTCCATTACCGGTGCGCCCAAAGTTCGGGCGATGGAGATAATCGAAACGCTGGAACCTCACCGGCGTAACGCGTGGTGCGGCAGCATCGGCTATATCAGTTTTTGCGGCAATATGGATACCAACATCACTATTCGCACCGTAACGGCGCAAGATGGTTCACTTTATTGCTCCGCCGGCGGCGGCATTGTGGCTGATAGTGACGAGGCGGCGGAATATCAGGAAACTTTTGATAAAGTTAATCGTATCCTTAATTACCTTTAAAGGAGCTCCATGAATAATCCGCCGATGACGTTAGATAGTTTTCTGGCGCGTTTCCAGCTTTTACGCCCGCAAATTAACAGTCACACGATCAACCAGCGCCAGGCCGCTGTACTGGTGCCGATTGTGCGCCGTCCGGTGCCTGGTTTGTTGCTTACCCAGCGATCAACACGCATGCGCAAGCACGCCGGGCAGGTGGCTTTCCCCGGCGGCGCGCGCGATCCCGAAGACGTTTCACTGATTGCCGCAGCACTGCGTGAAGCGCATGAAGAGGTCGCGATCCCCCCTGAAGCGGTGGAAGTGATAGGCGTACTGCCGACCGTTGATAGCGTTACCGGATTCCAGGTGACGCCGGTGGTAGGCATTATCCCGCCGGATCTACCTTATCACGCCAGTGAGGAAGAAGTGGCGGCGGTGTTTGAAATGCCGCTTGATGAGGCGCTGCGACTCGGGCGTTATCATCCGCTGGATATCCACCGGCGCGGCAACGCGCACCGCGTGTGGTTGTCCTGGTATGAACATTATTTTGTCTGGGGTATGACGGCAGGCATTATTCGTGAACTGGCGCTGCAAATCGGCATCAAACCTTAACTATAATCACAGCATAATCCCTGTTTTTTGTGGGGAATGACGACACTTTATTAGGGAATATTGTCTGAGGCATTAGTTTTATTCATGTGAATAATTAACTCTGCCGAACAATAAACTCTTAAAATATCCGTTGTTCTAACATCGTCACCCAAAAGGGTGGCCCTGGCAGGAGTTTTTACTGTGATTAGTATATTCGACATGTTTAAGGTGGGCATTGGTCCCTCCTCTTCCCATACCGTTGGACCGATGAAGGCAGGGAAGCAGTTCGTCGATGATCTGGTCGAAAAAGGATTACTGGAAAGCGTGACCCGCGTTGCGGTGGACGTTTACGGTTCGCTGTCCCTTACCGGCAAAGGCCACCACACTGATATTGCCATCATTATGGGCCTTGCGGGCAATCTTCCCGATACCGTTGATATTGACAACATTCCGGCTTTTATTCGGGATGTTGAAACCCGTGAGCGCCTGATGCTGGCCCAGGGTCGCCATGAAGTGGATTTCCCGAAAGACAACGGCATGCGTTTTCAGCGCGATAACCTGCCGCTGCATGAAAACGCCATGCGCATCTATGCCTATAACGGTGATAAAGAGATCTACAGCAACACCTATTACTCTATCGGCGGCGGTTTTATCGTCGACGAGGCGCACTTCGGTAAAGACACCAGCGGCGATGTCAACGTGCCTTATCCGTTCAAATCCGCTCAGGAAATGCTCGATTACTGCAAAGAGACGGGTCTGTCGCTCTCCGGCATGGTGATGCAAAACGAACTGGCGTTGCACAGTAAGCAAGAAATCGAAACCTATTTCGCCACCGTCTGGCAAACCATGCAGGCCTGTATTGACCGCGGTATGAATACCGAAGGCGTATTGCCAGGACCACTGCGCGTTCCGCGTCGCGCTTCTGCGCTGCGCAGAATGCTGGTATCCAGCGATAAAAACAATAAAGATCCGATGGCGGTTATTGACTGGGTCAATATGTTTGCGCTGGCGGTGAATGAAGAAAACGCCGCCGGTGGCCGCGTCGTCACCGCGCCGACTAACGGCGCATGCGGTATCGTTCCTGCGGTTCTCGCCTACTACGATCACTTTATCGAGCCGGTGACCCCGGATGTGTATATTCGCTACTTCCTCGCCTGCGGCGCGATTGGCGCGCTGTATAAAATGAACGCGTCGATTTCCGGCGCTGAAGTGGGTTGCCAGGGCGAAGTGGGTGTCGCGTGTTCGATGGCGGCAGCAGGCCTTGCGGAAATCCTTGGCGCAAGCCCGGAGCAAGTGTGCGTAGCGGCAGAAATTGGCATGGAGCATAACCTCGGTTTGACGTGCGACCCGGTCGCCGGACAGGTGCAGGTGCCCTGTATCGAGCGTAATGCCATCGCCTCGGTGAAAGCCATTAACGCCACGCGTATGGCGATGCGTCGCACCAGCGCGCCGCGCGTTTCGCTGGATAAGGTCATCGAAACCATGTACGAGACCGGTAAAGATATGAACGCGAAATACCGCGAAACCTCACGCGGTGGACTGGCGATTAAAGTTCAGTGCAACTAAACGTAAAGTGCCGCCAGCGCGGCACTTTTTTTTTCAAGTCCACCTCGTCCATACCTAAACCCCACTACACTTTCAGTGTTCACTTTCTCATCGGTTGAGAAAGCATTGAGAGGCCACGGAGATGCATCCAGCTCAGCGCATCATTTACCGCTATCGGCGTAAACGTTTCATACTTTGCATCATTCTTGCCACTATCACTTTTATCGTGACGCTGGGGCTGCGTTATTATACCGTGCAGAGCGACTATAAACGGGAAATTGATACCTATAATCAGCGCGCTGTCACCTCGCTGGAATCCGTGCTTGAACCCATTGAGGTCGCGCGAAAATCGCTGGCTGTCCTGACAGGTATTCCTTGTGATATGGCGCAATATCAGTTGCGCGAACAGGCAGCCCGCCTTCAGACCGTGCGATCGATTGGTCTTGTCAAACAAGGTAATCTTTACTGCTCAAGTGTCTTCGGTCAGCGCGATATCCCCATTAGCCAACTCCAGCCAAGCCTGCCTTCTGTGCATCCCGTAATGCGACTTGCGATAGCCAGTTCGTTGCTTCCCGGCTCACCTATTTTATTGCTCTGGGAACCTTCCAGTCCCGATGGTCAGAGCGGTGTCATCCAGACCGTTAATATCGAACTTCTGGCGGCGTTAACGCTTAAGCCGCAGCCGCCGATGATTGAAAAAGCGGTACTCAACGTCGCCAATGACTATCTGGTGGATAAAAAGGTTATTCAGGATATTCGGCCCCGCAAGCCGGGTCTTGTTGAGCATCGCTTTTATTCTAAACGTTACCCGCTGGCGGTGGTCGTCACAGGGCCATCTCCCGGGGCGGCGGCGCTGAAAAGCCTGCCTGCGCAGATACCGCTTGCGATAATGATTAGCCTTTTGACGGGCTATATCACCTGGCTTGCCACCGCAACGCGAATGAGCTTCTCCTGGGAAATTAACCTTGGCATGGCCGCCCATGAGTTTGAAGTGTTTTGCCAACCGCTGGTGCGCGCGCGCGACCGACAGTGTATCGGCGTTGAGATCCTGCTTCGCTGGAAAAATCCGCGTCAGGGCTGGATTTCGCCGGATGTGTTTATTCCCCTTGCCGAGCAGCAGGATTTGATAGCCCCGCTGACCCGCTATGTGTTAATTGAAACTGTGCGCCATCTGCATTTATTCCCGAGTACCGAACAGTTTCATATCAGTATTAATGTCGCCGCAAGTCATTTTCATCGGGGCGTCATTATCAAAGATCTGCGTCGTTACTGGTTCCCTTATAAGCCTGAACAACAACTGATGCTGGAACTTACCGAGCGCGATGCCTTGCCGGATATGGATTATCGGATAGTGAGAGAACTGCACCAGATGGGTGTGCAACTGGCGATTGATGATTTTGGCACCGGGCAAAGTTCGTTGTCTTATCTTGAACGCCTCAATCCCAACGTGCTGAAAATCGATAAGAGCTTTACTGCGGCTATTGGGACTGACGCGGTGAATTCGACGGTGACCGATATTATTATCGCGCTTGGCAAGCGACTGAAAATCGCACTGGTGGCGGAAGGGGTTGAGACCGAACTACAGGAAGGATATTTACGTCGTCACGGTGTATCGGTGCTACAGGGGTATTTGTTCGCAAAACCGATGCCAATTGCGGATTTTCCGCGTTGGCTGGCAGGTGACTTACCGCCACCTGCCACTAACAAAGAAAAGCCACGCTCGGCGCTGACCTTGCGTTAATTACTCTTCTTCATCATGTTCGGGTTCGTCTTTGACAACCCGAACCAAATCAACGCGATAGTCGTTGGCTTTAACAATCGTTATTCGCAGTGGAGCCACTTCCAGCACATCGCCTACACGCGGGATTTGGCCATTAACCGCAATCACGAGGCCTGCCACGGTGGCAATATCCTCTTCGTCATTGACCAGAGTAGACACCGCGAGATGCTGCTGCAACGCATGCAAATCCGTTCCGCCCTTCACTAACCAACCGTCGCCATCGGCCACAATTTCCGGCGTTTCGTCGGCGTCCGGGAATTCGCCGGCAATGGCCTCCAGCACGTCAAGCGGCGTAACCAGCCCCTGCACCACGCCAAATTCGTTATTGACGATAACAAAGCTGCCGCGAGCACGGCGCAATACGCCCAGCAGATTGATCGGGTCGAGCGTTTCAGGAACGACGATGGCAGGAGACGCTGCGGCAATCGCCGCCACATCCACACCCTCTTCCAGCGCGACCAACAACTCTTTGGCCCGCACGATACCGATGACTTCATCCAATTCGCCACGACATACCGGGAACAGGCTATGCGGTGAAGACAAAAGCTGCTCACGGATTTCGTCAACGCTCAGTTGTGCGTCAACCCAACTGATTTCACCACGCGGCGTCATAATGCTACGCAGCGAGCGCGACGCAAGCGTCAGGACACCGTTAATCATATAGCGCTCTTCTTCGGCGAACGATTCCAACTGGATTGGCACCATCGCTGAACCTTCCGCCTCCGTCTGCACGTTGGCTTTTTTATTGCCTCCCATCAAACTCAGGATGGCTTGCGCGGTGCGAGCGCGTAACGGCAGACTTGACTGGTGCTTAACGAAGTTACGGCGCGCAATCTGGTTAAACAGTTCAATCAGAATGGAGAAGCCAATAGCCGCGTACAGATAGCCTTTAGGAATATGGAAACCGAAGCCTTCCGCCACCAGGCTCAGTCCAATCATCAGCAGGAAGCTCAGGCAGAGCACGACCACCGTCGGATGCTGGTTCACAAAACGCGTCAGCGGCTTCGAAGCCAACAGCATGACCGCCATAGCGATGATCACCGCCGCCATCATTACCGGCAGATGATTCACCATACCTACGGCCGTAATTACCGCATCCAGTGAGAAGACGGCGTCAAGAATAACAATCTGCACCACCACAACCCAGAAACTGGCGTACCCTTTACCATGGGCGCTGTCGTGCTGTTTGTTTTCCAGCCGTTCATGAAGCTCTGTGGTGGCTTTAAATAACAGGAATAGCCCCCCGAGCAGCATGATCAGATCTCGTCCCGAGAACGTAAAATCCATGACGGTGAATAACGGACGCGTTAGTGTCACCATCCAGGAAATCAACGACAGCAGGCCCAGTCGCATTACTAGCGCCAGCGACAAACCTATTAAACGCGCTTTATCACGCTGCTTTGGCGGCAGTTTATCCGCAAGGATGGCGATAAATACCAGGTTATCGATACCAAGAACGATTTCCAGAACCACAAGCGTCAGCAAACCCACCCAGAGTGAGGGGTCCATTAATAATTCCATAACTGGCTCCAGCATAAGGAATGACTAAACGACACCGCACAATTCGCGGGCGCAAGAACAGTTGCTAACATTAGATGTGAGGCGTCGGTATGACGAGGGGCCTGCAAACAGGCTGAAGTGAAATGACGTCGGTGACGATCCATACGGTGGGCTTCTGCCCGCTACTCCTGAAAATTAATAAGACGCCTACATTACCAAACGGAATCAGGCTTTTGCAAAGATTTACCAGAATTTGCAATTTTGTTGACACATACATTGACCATAATTTTTAGCACAAATTTTTGGGATACGGCTAAAGCTAAATTACGGATCTTCATCACATAAATTATTTTTTCACTATCTAAAATAAATCACGATTTACGTTAATTTTCAGTCAACACCTTATCTGAATCGATTCGGTAAGCCGGTGCAGATTCACAATACTCTCGTTAAGGGAGTGTTAATACAATTAAGGAGGTAGCACGTGACTATTGCTATTGTCATAGGCACTCACGGTTGGGCCGCTGAGCAACTGCTCAAAACCGCCGAGATGCTATTGGGCGAGCAAGAAAATGTGGGTTGGATTGATTTTGTTCCCGGTGAAAATGCGGAAACACTGATCGAGAAATACAACGCACAATTAACGAAGCTTGATACCCAGCAAGGCGTGTTGTTTCTCGTCGATACATGGGGCGGCAGCCCGTTTAACGCCGCAAGCCGCATTGTCGTCGATAAAGAGCATTACGAAGTGATCGCTGGCGTTAATATTCCGATGTTAGTAGAAACCTTAATGGCGCGAGACGATAACCCGTCCTTTGACGAACTGGTCGCGCTGGCAGTTGAAACCGGACGTGAAGGCGTGAAGGCGCTTAAAGCCAAACCGGTTGAAAAAGCCGCCCCTGCTCCCACTGCGGCAGCGCCTAAAGCCGCAGCGCCCGTAAAACCCATGGGGCCGAATGACTATATGGTCATTGGCCTTGCCCGTATTGATGACCGCTTAATCCACGGCCAGGTTGCCACCCGCTGGACCAAGGAAACCAACGTTTCGCGCATCATCGTCGTTAGCGATGAAGTTGCCGCTGATACGGTGCGTAAAACGCTGCTCACCCAGGTGGCTCCGCCCGGCGTCACCGCCCACGTCGTCGGTGTCGACAAAATGATCCGCGTCTATAACAACCCGAAATATGCCGGTGAGCGCGTCATGCTGCTGTTCACGAACCCAACCGATGTTGAGCGCGTTGTGGAAGGCGGCGTGAAAATTACCTCGGTGAACATTGGCGGGATGGCGTACCGACAAGGCAAAACGCAGGTCAATAATGCGGTGTCGGTAGACAGCAACGATATCGAGGCATTTAAAAAACTGAATGCCCGCGGCATCGAGCTTGAAGTCCGCAAAGTCTCCAACGATCAGAAACTGAAGATGATGGATTTAATCCAGAAGGTCACGCCCTGAGCATGCCCCGGTAAATAACGTTTTTCAGCTCTCACACTTAAGTCTGTTAATGACATAGGAGAAGTACAATGGAGATTACCACTCTTCAGATTGTGCTGGTGTTCATCGTCGCGTGTATCGCAGGTATGGAGTCGGTACTCGATGAATTTCAGTTTCACCGCCCACTCGTCGCCTGTACCCTCATTGGGGCCGTACTCGGTGATATGAAGACCGGTATTATTATCGGGGGTACCCTGGAAATGATCGCCCTTGGCTGGATGAACATCGGTGCGGCGGTTGCCCCTGATGCGGCGCTGGCTTCTATCATTTCTACCGTCCTGGTTATCGCGGGCCACCAAAGCATTGGCGCCGGTATCGCGCTGGCTATCCCGCTGGCCGCTGCAGGACAGGTGCTGACCATTATCGTTCGTACCATTACCGTCGCGTTCCAGCATGCCGCAGATAGCGCGGCGGAAAAAGGCAACCTCACGGCATTATCCTGGATACACGTCTCGTCTTTGTTCCTGCAAGCAATGCGTATCGCCATCCCGGCGGTCATCGTTGCGGTTTCTGTGGGTACCAGCGAAGTCCAGGGCATGTTGAACGCTATCCCTGAAGTCGTCACGGGTGGTCTTAATATTGCCGGCGGCATGATCGTCGTGGTTGGTTACGCAATGGTCATCAACATGATGCGCGCAGGCTACCTGATGCCGTTCTTCTACCTTGGCTTCGTTACCGCGGCGTTTACTAACTTCAACCTGGTCGCCCTGGGTGTCATTGGCGCTGTGATGGCAGTCCTCTACATCCAACTGAGCCCGAAATACAACCGTTCCGCTGCGGCGCCTGTTCAGGCGGCTGGCGCTAACGACCTTGATAACGAACTGGACTAGCAGGTGAGCGACATGGTTGATATGACTAAAACCACTACCACGACTGAGAAGAAACTAACCCAAAGCGACATTCGCGGCGTGTTTATTCGCTCAAACCTGTTTCAGG
Organism: Citrobacter freundii; assembly: GCF_011077955.1. Classification (GTDB taxonomy): domain Bacteria; phylum Pseudomonadota; class Gammaproteobacteria; order Enterobacterales; family Enterobacteriaceae; genus Atlantibacter. The sequence continues at coordinate 251,555 of NZ_JAALBX010000002.1, read as the reverse complement.
GTTCGTGGAACTTCGAACGTATGCAGGCGCTGGGCTTTTGCTTCTCAATGATCCCGGCGATTAAACGCCTGTATCCGGAAAATAATGAGGCGCGACGTCAGGCAATTAAACGTCACCTGGAGTTTTTCAATACCCATCCTTATGTTGCCGCACCCGTGTTGGGCGTGACGCTTGCAATGGAAGAGAAACGTGCCAACGGGGCAGCCATTGACGATGGGGCGATAAACGGGATTAAAGTCGGTTTGATGGGACCGCTCGCGGGCGTGGGCGATCCTATCTTCTGGGGTACGGTCCGGCCGGTCTTCGCTGCGCTTGGTGCAGGTATCGCTATGAGTGGCAGTCTGTTAGGTCCACTCCTGTTCTTTATTCTGTTTAACGCCGTTCGTCTGGCGACGCGTTATTACGGCGTGGCTTACGGCTACCGCAAAGGGATCGATATTGTTAAGGATATGGGCGGCGGCTTCCTGCAAAAACTGACTGAAGGGGCGTCAATTCTCGGCCTGTTTGTCATGGGGGCGCTAGTCAACAAGTGGACGCATGTGAATATTCCGCTTGTGGTCTCGCGCGTGACCGATCAGACCGGCGCGGTGAAAGTCACCACCGTACAAACCATTCTCGATCAGCTTATGCCAGGCCTTGTGCCGTTACTGCTTACCTTCGCCTGTATGTGGCTGCTGCGTAAGAAAGTCAATCCGTTGTGGATTATCGTCGGCTTCTTCGTGATTGGTATTGCAGGCTATGCGGTTGGCTTGTTAGGGCTGTAATATACCTTTTTGCTACGTATTATCACCGGGGGCCTGCCCCCGGTTTTTTATTAGGGAACATGCATGATATTAACGGACTGGCTTCTAATCCTGTTTATTGTGGTTCTACTGGCATGGGCCATTTATGACAGCGTGATTATCCCCAAACGTAACGGCGAAACGTTGTTAACTGTCCCCCTGTTACGGCGGGGCCGCGTTGATGGTGCTATCTTCATCGGGCTGGTGGGGATTCTGATCTACAACAATATCGCCTCTCATGGCGCGCTCCTGACAACATGGTTATTAAGTGCGCTGGCGCTACTGGCGGTTTATCTTTTCTGGCTTCGTCAGCCGTGCATCATTTTCAAATCCCGTGGCTTTTTCTTCGCCAGTTCCTGGATGGAATATAACCGCATCAAAGAGATGAATTTATCGGAAGATGGCGTACTGGTAATGCAATTAGAACAGCGACGCTTACTTGTGCGGGTAAAAAATATAGACGATCTGGAGAGGATTTATAAATTTCTTGTTAATAATTAGATGATTAAATAATAGCCTTGTCTATGTTTTTGAATTTTAATTAAGCACTTTTATAGCCCTTGCTATATTATTTCAGCCCATCATGAAAACTATTTTTTAACGTTATGATGACTTTTCTGGTTAAATGAAAATCGTTATCAATTAACTAAAAAAATAGCAACTTTTGTGGGTTGTTTTATATTTCGAGAATATGATATTGTTGCGCCCGTCGTTGGGGAGTAGCTAATTTCCATCATTTGGAAATGTACGTGTCAACATACTCGTTGTTAAAACGTGGCACGTACGGACTGAGTACCTTTTCAGTCAGGCGAGACCATAGGCACATTCACTGCTGATTACCGGGGCAGTGGTTGTGTATATGGATATCCCGGTCAGGACGAATTGATGAATCTTTCCGCCACACTTCTTCTCGCATTTGGTATGTCGATGGATGCCTTCGCTGCATCAATTGGCAAGGGTGCGACGCTCTATAAACCTCGATTCTCTCATGCGCTTCGTATCGGTCTCATTTTTGGCATTATCGAAACGCTGACCCCACTCGTGGGCTGGGCGCTTGGCCTGTTCGCTTCTCACTTTGTACTGGAGTGGAGCCACTGGGTTGCGTTTACCTTATTGATGTTCCTCGGCGTACGAATGATTGTCGAAGGCATGCGAGGGGAATCGGAAGAAGAAAAAATGGAGCAGCGCCGTCACAGCCTGTGGTTGTTAATAACCACCGCCTTTGCCACCAGCATTGATGCCATGGCGGTCGGCGTCGGCCTTGCTTTTTTGCAGGCGAATATCGTTTATACCGCACTGGCGATTGGTTGCGCCACGTTAATCATGTCTACGCTGGGTATTATGCTGGGCCGGGTTATCGGCCCACTGATGGGTAAACGCGCGGAAATTCTTGGCGGCCTGGTGTTGATGGGTATTGGCGCGCAAATACTTTGGAGTCACTTCGCCTAAAGGTCGCGTTGCCAGACACGAATCGAAAAATCCGTCTCGCACTCAAACGCCGTGAAAGCATCAAGCGCTGCCCACACTTCGGGGCGCGCGCGCCAGGCAAAGGGCGTCATCTGTAGCAGCGCCCTGGTTTCACCGGCATTCAACGTCATGGTATACGCCAGCTGTAACGCCTTATTTAACGAAAATCCCTCCAGGCTTTCACTTTCCGCCGGGTGCAATTTAATCTCGTCATAAATCAGCCCCTTTAACTGCATGAGATGCCGCGGACCGGGTGCGACGGTCACAACAATGCCGCCAGGTTTTACTACGCGCGCCAGTTCCTGCGCTTTACAGGGGGCATAAATGCGGACAACCGCATCAAGGGATGCATCGGCAAACGGCAACCTATGGCTTGATGCCACACAAAAGATCACGTTGGCGTAACGTTTTGCGCCGTAACGAATAGCCACCTTCGAGACATCCAGGCCATAAGTACACGCGCCAACGGCTGCGGCTACGTCAGCAAATGCCGTCGTGTAATACCCTTCCCCACAACCGATATCCAGAATTGCCTCAGACTGCGGCGTCAGGTTTTGCAACAGTATCTCTGCGACTTGCTGTCGCAACGGCTGGTAGTGGCCCGCATCCAGAAAGGCCCGTCGCGCCTGCATCATTTCGCTGTTATCGCCAGGCTGTTTTGAGTGCTTGAACTGCACCGGCAGCAAATTCACATACCCCTCTTTCGCCTTATCAAACTGGTGCCCCTGCGGGCAGGCGAAGCTTTTATTGTTTTCAATTAGAGGAGAATGGCAAAGAGGACAGGTGAACATGGCGACTCCGGATAACGTAAAGGCCGCAAGTGTAACGTGATTCAGAGGGTTCGATAAGATTACCGCGCTAAAAATCCATCTTCACAGCGGGGAACATAGATTTCGCTTCAACGGCGCGTAGTCAACGTCCTGCAATTACGCCGCGGTTTGCGCTGTGAGGGGTCAAGCCTCGTTTTTAAGGCAAAGCCGATGACCAGGCCCACAAGCCGCAGTGTTGTGATACCAATAAAAAAGCCCCGCGCTGCGGGGCTTTTTCATGAAAACGACGCCAGTGGCACCGTTTCATAAATTCGATCAGATAGCAGTTACGTTAACAGCTGCTGGGCCTTTCTGGCCGTCCTGAATTTCGAACTCTACGTTCTGGCCTTCAGCCAGAGTTTTGAAGCCGTTACCCTGGATTGCAGAGAAGTGTACGAACACATCTTTGCTACCGTCAGCCGGGGTAATGAAACCAAAACCTTTAGACTCGTTGAACCACTTCACTTGACCTTTGATCTTTGCCATTTTGCAAATTCCTTAAAAATATATTCTTCGCCCGCAGGCTTCATTGAGAAAAAACTGAGACATTACTGCATGAGGCACTAATTAAAGGTTCGGCAGAGAAGCAGTATTCAACGACAACGTGTTTACTCAGGACTTCTTTACTGAAAATGCCACACATAAACAGAACTATACCTCGTTTGACCCAAAAAATGTTATCACATACAACGTATATAATGGCAAGCCATTTTTAAACGTGTATCGATCTGCCGCACAAATCAATAAATGACTACGCGCAACCCCAGAGGTAGCTCGTAACTCGCTGATATGATAAGCCTTGAACGCAACGTTTCGCGGCAGCCTCACAGCGAGCAGACGACCATTTCAACATAGCTCAAACCTTGAATGTCGTCCACGCCACACGCATAAAAATTGCATTAAAAAGCACAATATTGCGATGAAAAGCTAAATAACTCACTTTGCGCAAGGGCTATTGCATATTCTGTGGTAATCATCACAACAAGATTCCATTAAGCGTCAGAAAAAATCGCTATGAAATAGGTTAAATAATTGCACCAAAATAATGACACTATAATGACACTGCCTTACAAAGCAGCAAAAATTATCGCGACTTACTTTCTAAAGGATATATTTCAGTTATGAAATGACTTAATAGTTATATCTTATATATCATTTTCGATTTAAGGCTGAATAATGACCAATTTTAATCGGTGCAAAGATATCCGTTGTTTCACCCGCGGCGTTCAGGGCCATAAGTAATGCTTCTGGCGGTGCGTCGATCGCCTCGTCTGCCAGTTCAAACACCCCCCAATGTATGGGTATAGCGAGCGGTCTGCCGATTTTTTGCCATAACCTCACCGCACCTTCAGGATCCATATGGTTCGCGCCCATAAACCAGCGCGGTTCATAGGCACCTATTGGGATGGCGGCGACGTCTATGGGACCCAGGCGCTGCGTGATGTCATGCAGCATAGGATGGTAACCGGTGTCCCCACAAAACCATGCCCGGAAATGAGACGTTTCAATGGCCCACCCGCACCATAATGTCCGGTTTCTATCCCAGGGCGTGCGCATACTCCAGTGCTGGGCTGGTATCGCGGTATAGACCAGTCCATTGTGAGTAAAAGCCTGCCACCAGTCGAGCTCCACGACACGCGTTATACCACGACGAATAAACCATGCTTTCAGGCCCAGCGGGACGAACCAGGTGGCATCGGGAGAATGGCGGCGTAAAAAGCGAATCGTCGCGCTATCCAAATGATCATAGTGATTATGGGATATCAGGACCGTATCAATATTCGGTAACGAGGGAGGAGCAAAAGGGAGCGGCGATTTACGCTCAGGGCCAAAGAATGTCAGGGGAGAGGCGCGTTTCGAAAAAACCGGGTCGGTAAGAATATACTGCCCTTGTAAAGCAAACAGCAATGAGGCGTGACCTAACCACCAGAGTCCATCGCCTGCATGAGAGAAATCAGCGGGCTGCCACCATTGTTCAATAAAGCGATCATACCCATGTTGCGGAGCAGGCGGATAACCGTTGGCTTTGCGCGCTTTCTGCCAGCGCTGATAGTCCCCTGCCCTCGTTGCTACCGGATGAAGATTGCGAAATCCACTTTCAAGATGATGGGGCTTTGATGGATCGTACCAGGGATTTTTCCAGGCCACGTCAGTTCCTCTTAGCCACCATCGCTTGCGATTAGCGTTCAGCAACCAGACGTATAAATCCGTCGTCATCCTGCGGTTTGGCAGCAGGCGCTTCGACCGCCTCTTCTTCAGGCTCATTCGCTTCGCAAATTCTGCGTAGCAACACCGTCTGGCGTTTTTGTTGCTCAAGAATTGCTTCCAGCAAGGCAATCTGCTGATTCGCTTTTACGCTTGCCCGATTAACAAAAAACCAGGCGACCAAACCCACAACCAGGATCACTAAAGAAAAAACCAAAGATGCGATATTCAACGCACCAGAATTCATCATGTCATTCATAAACCACCTCACTAAAGCGCAGTAGTGTAGCACCAGGCGGCATCAAGCACATCGAAAAGCAAAATACATTTTACCAGGGAATGTATTTATTGATGACGCAAATGCCGCTGAAAAACTGCACATCCTGATCGCACATCACATTCAGCGTTTGCGCCCATAGCAACAGGCATAAAAGTAACGCGACGGCCAGCAGCGCCCATTTCAATTTTTTCACTGAACACTCCAGTTTGACCTTTAATAGGGACAGCCTACCACGCGTTTCTTAAACCAATCATCACGCTACTAATCACCAGGGAAATTAAGAAACATCAGATTGTGCCGCACGGTAGAACTGCCATGCTGCGCAACATAATTTTAAACAGGAGTTGAAGAAATGCGCTGGATTTTTCGCCTGATAGCCTTTGCAGTCATCATATGGTTGGCGATGTTATTAAGCGGCTACGGCATACTCATTAGCAGTCATAACAATGCGGCAGGCCTTGGGCTTCAGTGCCGTTATTTAACCGCCCGGCAGAGTGTGACCACACAATTTATTTATTCTGAAAGTGGGCTGATTGGGATTTCACAGTGTCCACTATTGCGTAAAAGCGAAACCGTTATTGAGCATTAAAAAAACCGCAGCCTGGGCTGCGGTCTGTTTTCAAAACGGGTAGTCGTTATAGCCTAACTGTTCGGAAATTTTTCGCGCCGCGCTATGCAGCATGGCGACATACTCATGCAAACGTTCTTCTGAGAAGCGCAGCGTCGGGAATGAAATGCTCAAACCGGCAACCACGAAACCGAAGCGATCGAATACCGGTACCGCGATGCAGCGTAACCCTTCTTCCTGCTCTTCGTTGTCTTCGCCGAAACCCTGCTCGCGAACCATATCCAGTACCGGCAGCAGCGCTTCTGTACTGGTGATGGTGCGAGGCGTGCTGTGCTTGTATTCCACATCCGCAAGAATTTGTCGCACGTCGTCATGATCGCGCCACGCCAGCAAAACTTTGCCAATAGCAGTGCTGTAAAGCGGATTACGACGGCCTACGCGCGAATACATACGCAGGTTATACATGGAGTCAATTTTGTGGATGTAGACAATGCTGTCTTCATCTAACGCGCCCAGGTGAATTGTCTCTTTTGTCAGATGAGACAGTTCGCGCATCTGGATATCAGCACTGCGAATCAAATCGACGTTCTGCAATGCCTTCGCGCCTAATTCAAACAGTTTCAGTGTGAGGGAATATTTTTCGGACTCCCCTTCCTGGGCTACATATCCTAATGACTTCATGGTTTGCAAAAAGCGGTACACAGTGCTTTTTGACATCATCACGCGCTGCGATAACTCGGTAATGCCGATTTCTCGTTCTTCACCCAGCGCCTGCAAAATTCCGAAAACTTTCAACACAGAGGAAACAGAATCAGGCTGTTTATCCAAATCTGCGACTGCCATTCTTCACCTCGACCGCATTTGTTTTATAAAAATTAGAATCGGTTTTTATTATAAGTATCAGGCCATGCCGCCGCAATGTATCTATGACCTGTTGTTATAAATCTGCGATGCAACACTTACATTAACCCAGGGCAAAGGTTCCAGGCTAAAGTAGACGGTTTACAGCGCCAGAACATTTTCTAGAAGCGAACACATATAATGGAAAAAAAAGTTTCTGATGGCTTGCCCATACCCCAGCGGTACGGCGCCATTCTGACTATCGCCATCGGCATCATGATGGCAGTACTGGATGGCACCATTGCCAACGTAGCGCTACCCACCATCGCTCACGATCTGAATGCAACGCCCGCCAGCAGTATCTGGATAATTAACGCCTATCAAATCGCTATCGTCGCAAGCCTACTCACACTCTCGTTTTTGGGGGATATGTTCGGCTACCGTCGCGTCTACCAGTATGGTCTGGTCGTGTTTGTTATTGCCTCATTGCTTTGTGCTTTTTCACGCACCCTTGAAATGCTTACCCTTACCCGCATTCTTCAGGGGTTGGGTGGCGCGGCGTTAATGAGTGTGAATACCGCGCTCATCCGTATGATCTATCCCCAGCGTTTTCTGGGCCGGGGTATGGGGATAAACTCACTTATCGTCGCGGCCTCGGCCGCCGCCGGTCCAACCATCGCGGCAGCCATCCTCTCTGTCGCCACCTGGCACTGGCTGTTTTTAATTAATATTCCGCTTGGTCTACTGGCGCTGGTATTAGCGATCCGCTTTCTGCCCGCCAATCAGCAAAAATCCCAACAGCGCTTCGATCTGCCCAGCGCGATAATGAATGCACTTACCTTTGGCTTGCTTATCACCGCGCTCGGCAATTACGCTCAGGGAAACGTCGACTGGCTGCTCGCCGCTCAGTTAGTGGCACTGGTGGTGATAGGTACCCTCTTTGTACGCCGCCAACTCCGGTTACCGGTTCCGCTACTGCCGGTGGATTTACTGCGGATCCCGCTCTTTTCCTTATCCATCAGCACCTCTATTTGCTCCTTTACCGCGCAGATGCTGGCCCTGGTATCATTGCCATTCTTTATGCAAACCACGCTCGGGTTTAGCGAAGTAAAAACCGGGCTGCTGCTGACCCCATGGCCGCTTGCCACTATGGTAGTCGCCCCGTTATCCGGTTATCTGGTGGAGCGTATCCATGCGGGGCTATTAGGCGGAATTGGCCTCATCGTCATGGCGTGCGGTTTATTCGGGCTTGCCTATCTACCGGCAAATCCGTCCGATCTCGATATCATCTGGCGCATGATCCTCTGTGGAGCCGGATTCGGGTTATTTCAGTCACCGAATAACCATACGATTATTTCGGCCGCGCCGCGTCATCGCAGCGGGGGCGCAAGCGGGATGTTAGGAACGGCGCGTCTGCTGGGACAAAGCACCGGTGCGGCGCTGGTGGCCCTGATGTTTACCCATTTCAGCCATGCCGGCGAACACGCCTCTTTATTGCTGGCGGGAATACTTGCGGCGCTTGCAGCGCTGGTGAGTATGCTGCGTATGTCAAAAAGCAAACCGATGGCATAAAAAAAGCGTGCCGGAAGGCACGCTTTTTTACTGCTCACAAGATTACTTAAGATACTGCCCGGTACGCAGGGCTTCTATACGTTTATCAAGCGGCGGGTGCGTCATAAAAAGCTCGCTCAACGATTTCGATTTACCGTTGATGCAAAACGCCATCATGCTGCTTGCTTCCTGCGGTTCATAGCTGGTTTTCAGACGTTGCAGTGCCGCTATCATTTTCTCGCGACCAACCAGTTTCGCCGAGCCCGCATCGGCATGAAATTCACGATAACGGGAGAACCACATGGTAATAATGCTCGCAAGAATACCGAACACCAACTCCAGCGCCGTCGCCACCGCGAAATAGATAAGCGGGTTGCCGTTGCTTTGCTCGCCATCGTCGCGGTTGCCGGATAAAAATCCCGACGCGATTTGCGCAATAATACGGGAGATGAAGATGACAAAGGTGTTCACTACGCCCTGAATCAGCGTCATGGTTACCATATCACCGTTCGCAATGTGGCTAATTTCATGAGCGATAACCGCCTGCGCTTCATCACGACTCATGTTTTGCAGCAAACCTGTGCTGACCGCCACCAACGACGCATCGCGACGGGCGCCGGTTGCAAAGGCGTTAATGTCAGGAGCGTGATAAATCGCCACCTGTGGCATGGCGATACCCGCCTGGCGAGACTGCTCGGCTACCGTATCCATCAACCAGCGTTCGGTCGCGTTACGCGGTTGTTCGATCACTTCCCCACCCACCGCACGCAACGCCATCCACTTCGACATTAACAGTGATACGAAAGAACCACCAAAACCAAATAACAGCGCCATGATCATCAATCCCTGAACGCTGCTGGACTGGATCCCTGTCAGGCTGAGCACCAGGCCGAAGACCAGCATCACCGCCAGGTTCGTTAACAGGAAAAGCGCGATACGCATCATAATGTTCTTTTAACCTCAATTTACCAGTACGCGTTATGCGATTAATCACATCGTATGGTTAAACCGCCTGTTTTCAAGCCAGCAAGACGGGTAAGTTACTAAAAATACGAATCTTTACATTTTAAGGCATTCGTCTTACGGGAAAAAGAGACAGGTAAAAAAACAGGCACAATTTCTTGTGCCTGTTGGGGGTTATTTACTGGCTGCGGGTAGCTCCGCGGGCTTACCTTTATCCAGTTTCGCAAGATCAAGCGCGATATGGACGGTTTCATCAAGATAGGGATCGGCCTCTTGATAATCCTTCGGCAGATCGTCCAGTTTCTTGAGTGGCGGCTTGCCCTGGCGCTTGTAACGATCGTTAATGCGTGCCAGACGCGTCGCGTCCTCTTCATCGTTCTCTTTTTCACGCTGTGCAAGGTTTAAAGAGACGAAATTACGCTTATCCTTCATGGCGTTGTAACGGGCAATGTCTTTCAGGATGTACTGGAATTCCGGGTCCTTCGCAATACGTTCTTCATGAGACTGAAGCATCTGCGGGCCAAATGGGGTCAAATCTCCCGCTTTGACAAACGTAGCGGCATCCACGCTATCCCATGGCAGTGCATTGTCCTCAAACTTCTCGCCGGTTTCGGTCTCTTCATTGCCAGTCGGCATGATGATATCCGGCGTCACGCCTTTACGCTGAGTACTGCCGCCATTCACGCGATAGAACTTCTGAATGGTGTACTGTACCGAGCCTAACGCAGGCCATTCCGGGCGCAACATCTGATCGTAAATGCGGTTCAAAGAACGGAATTGTTGAACTGTGCCTTTACCAAAGGTTGGCTCGCCGACGATAAGCGCACGGCCATAGTCCTGCATAGCAGCCGCAAATATCTCTGACGCCGAGGCGCTGAAGCGGTCAACCATGACGACTAATGGACCTTTGTAATAGACCACGCCATCGGTATCGCTGTCTTCACGCACTTTGCCGTTATTATCGCGTACCTGCACAATCGGGCCACTTGGGATAAACAAACCCGAGAGTGATACCGCTTCGGTCAGTGCGCCGCCGCCGTTAGTACGCAAATCGATAATTACCGCGCTGACATTCTGCTTCTCAAGTTTTTGCAACTGGACCTTAACATCGTCCGTTAACCCAACGTAGAAGCCAGGGATATCCAGCACACCGACTATTTGATTGCCGACGGTTTTCACGGTCATTTTCACCGCGCGATCTTCAAGACGAATGCGCTCGCGAGTCAGCGTCACGGTGCGGGTCTTCGTGCCTTTACCTGCCGGTAAAATCTCCAGACGCACCTTGCTGCCCTTCGGTCCTTTGATCAAGGCCACCACATCATCAAGACGCCAGCCGATGACATCCTGCATCGATTGCCCGGTCTGGCCTACCCCAACGATGCGATCGCCTACCGTTATCGCTTTGCTTTTCGCAGCCGGACCGCCTGCCACCATAGAATTAATGACGGTGTAGTCGTCGTCCATTTGCAATACCGCGCCGATACCTTCCAAAGAGAGGCTCATTTCGGTATTGAACTGTTCAGTGTTACGCGGCGACAGGTAATTGGTGTGGGGATCGATTTCGTGAGCGAAAGCGGTCATCGCCAGTGAGAACACATCTTCACTGTTGGTTTGCGCCAGGCGACGAATCGCGAACTTATAACGTTTTGCGAGGGTTTCCCGAATTTCTTTATCCGTTTTACCGGTCAGTTTAAGGCTCAGCTCGTCATATTTAACTTTGCTGTTCCATAACTGGTCGAGATCCGCTTCGGTTTTTGGCCACGGCGCTTTGCTGCGGTCAAGCTCGTAAGTGTCATTCCCGGTAAAATCCATCGGGCGCTCAAGCACTTTCAGTGCGTACTGATAGCGCTCAAAGCGGCGTTTTTGCGCCAGATTATACAGATCGTAAAATACGGTCAGTTTGCCGGAGCGGAGTTCGTCGCCCAGTTGATTTTTCTTTTTCGCATACTCTTCTATATCGCTGGCTAACAGCACATTGTGGCTGTAATCCAGTAAATTAAGGTAACGATCAAAAATTTTGGCGGAAAATTCGCCATCCAAATCAAACTGGCGGTAATGGGAGCGGGTAAAGCGCGAGGTGACGCGCTCACTCACCGTTGCGTGCTGCGTTTCTTCCTTTAAAACCGGAATTTGCGATGCGTTGGTGATGTCTTCAACAGCAACCGCCTGGCCTGCTAAAAATAGCAGGCCCACGGCGGTGAGCTTTAAAAATGTGTTCATGCCCCGGTTGACCTCCGTATCAGAACAATAAATGTTCTGCGCGTACAAGCATCGACATACCAGAAGTCAACTGTACACGGACGCCGTCTTTCGTTATCTCTTGTACAGTGGCATCCATCGCGTTATTTCCCGCTTTAACTTTAATCGACTGGCCAACTGCCAGTACGGAGATGTCAGAAACGGGGGTGTGGCGTTCTTCACGTGCGGGCTCGGTCGCTTTCGCAGCCGGTTTAGCCGTACGTGGTTTGCGCTCGGCGTTTTCGTTGCGGCGCGCTGCGGGACGTGGTTTACGTTCGCGGCGTGGCGCTTCGGGCTGTTCGCCTGCGGCAATTGCCGCTTCGCGTTTTTTGGCCTGCTGCTCAGCACGCTGGGCCTGCACACGCGCTTTGGCCTCTTCAAGCTGTTTACGCGCATGTTCGACATGCTGCTCGTCCAGCTCGCCGCACGGGTTGCCATCTAAATCGACGCGGGTCGCGCCCAGTTTGATGCCGTACAGGTAACGCCAGCTAGAGGTGTAAAGACGCAGCGCTGAACGCAGTTGGGTTTTGCTGAGATTCATCTCCCCTTCTACGCGCGCGACTAAATCCTGAAAAATGCCGATTTTCAGCGGACGTGCTTCGCCTTCAGCGCTGAAGCACTGGGGAAAACGTTCGGCCAGAAAGGCAATAACTTCTTTACTACTGTTCAACTTAGGTTGATTTTCCATGAAATTTCCTGATTACAACGGACGTTGCCAACGTGGCGCAGGCATGAACAGGCGACATTATAATGACGCTCTCAGCAATTGCCACGTTATCCGTTGCTTATCATGCACGAGTCGCAAATAATTTTGTGTAATCCGTCCCGGCAAGCACCTTTTCAAGGTGTCCTACCAGTTCTCCCAGGCCTTGCTCATCAATGGCCTCAAAGCGGCCAAACACGGTACTGTCGATATCCAGCACACCGATAATTTGGTTATTAAGCGTAATAGGCAATACGATTTCAGCATTACTGGCGGAGTCGCAGGCAATATGTCCATCAAAGGCGTGGACATCTTCAACGCGTTGAATACTTGCACTCGATACGGCGGTGCCGCACACGCCTTTGCCGACCGGGATACGCACGCAGGCGATTTTTCCCTGGAATGGCCCCAGAACCAGGGTATCCCCTTCCAGCAGATAGAATCCCGCCCAGTTTACGCTTTCCAGGCGTTCAAACAATAGCGCGCTGGTATTGGCAAGTGTTGCCAGTGCACTGGTTTCCCCTGTCATCAAAGCCTGAAAATCACGGTTAAGGTCCGCGTAAAATTGTTTTTTGTTCATTAAATAGCCACTTGGTTGTCTAATTCTGTATCCAGCTTGTTAAAATAAGCATTAAATGCGCTTATGCTCAAGATGAATCAATTCATGTTTTAATATAAACACACCCCAATATAAAAATGACCATTAAATGGCACGTAAACCCAGAACGGCATTAACCGGCGAAAAGCTCACCATTCATTCGATGAGCGAACCTTTGCCACAGGCACATTATCAGCGATGTCCGCAGTGTGACACGCTTTTTATGTTGCCGGTTGTGAAGTCTACTCAGAGCGCTTATTGCCCGCGCTGCGACGCAAAATTGCGTGATGGCCGCGACTGGTCATTAACCCGCCTTGCCGCTATGGCAATAACCATGATAGTCGTGATGCCGTTTGCCTATAGCGAACCGCTACTGCGTATCATCCTGCTTGGTACCCGCATCGATGCCAGCCTTCTGCAGGGGGTTTGGCAGATGGCGAATCAGGGCGATCCCGTTACGGCGGCCATGGTGTTTTTCTGTACCGTCGGGGCGCCCGCTACCCTGGTCGCCGCCATCGCCTATATGTGGTTTGGCAATATACTTGGCATGAATCTGCGCCCGGTATTGCTGATGCTGGACAGGCTCAAAGAGTGGGTGATGCTGGATATTTATCTGGTAGGCATCGGCGTTGCGTCAATCAAAGTGAGCGATTATGCCTATATGCAGCCGGGTATCGGGCTGGTGGCGTTTTTCCTGTTAATGTTGCTAAGCGTTCTGACGATCATTCATCTTAACGTTGAACAGCTCTGGGAGCGTTTTTACCCCAACCGCCCTGCCCGCACGCCAAAAGCAACATTGCGCGTCTGCCTTGGCTGCCATTTTACCAGTGAACCCGACGAGCGCGGGCGCTGCCAACGCTGTCATATTCCGTTGCGCGAACGTCGTCGCCACAGTATCCAAAAAACCTGGTCGGCGTTGATTGCCGCGATGGTGTTTCTTATTCCCGCGAATTTGCTGCCGATATCTATTATTTATGTCAACGGCGGGCGACAGGAAGATACTATCCTCTCCGGGATCATGTCGCTTGCCGACAGTAATATCGCCGTTGCGGCAATAGTGTTTATCGCCAGTATCGCGGTACCGTTTGTTAAAGTCATTGTGCTGCTGACGTTGCTTCTCAGTATTCATTTCAAATGCGAACAAGGATTACGCGCCCGCATTCTGATGCTGCGCTTTGTTACCTGGATTGGCCGCTGGTCAATGCTGGATTTGTTCGTTATTGCGCTTACCATGTCGCTGGTCAATCGCGATCAGTTACTGGCTTTTACCATGGGACCTGCCGCGTTTTATTTCGGCGCCGCAGTTATATTGACTATTCTTGCTGTTGAATGGCTGGACAGCCGCTTACTTTGGGACGCACATGAGTCAGGAAACGCCCGCTTCGACGACTGAAGCGCGAATTAAAACGAAACGCCGCATTTCCCCCTTCTGGCTTTTGCCAATCATCGCATTGATGATAGCCGGATGGCTTATCTGGTCGACTTACGAAGAACGAGGCACTACGGTGACTATCGACTTCGTCTCTGCCGACGGCATTGTCGCCGGTCGTACGCCTGTGCGTTATCAGGGCGTTGAGGTGGGTACGGTCCAGGACATCCGGTTAAGCGAGAACCTAAATAAAATCGCGGTAAAAGTGAGTATTAAAAGCGATTTAAAGGACGCGTTGCGTTCTGAGACGCAATTCTGGCTGGTTACGCCGAAAGCCTCGCTGGCAGGCGTTTCCGGGCTTGATGCGTTAGTGGGCGGCAACTACATCGGTATGATGCCGGGCAAAGGCGAACCGCAGGATCACTTTACTGCGCTGGATACGCAACCTAAGTACCGCCTTGATAACGGCGATTTGATGATCCACCTGAAAGCCGCCGATCTCGGGTCGCTTAACAGCGGCTCGCTGGTTTACTTTCGTAAGATTCCGGTGGGTAAAGTTTATGATTACACCATCAATAAAAACGCCGAGGGCGTGACGATTGACGTGCTTATCGAGCGGCGTTTCACCCATCTGGTCAAAAAAGGCAGCCGTTTCTGGAACGTTTCCGGCGTGAAAGCCGATGTCAGCTTAAGCGGCGCGCAAGTGAAACTAGAGAGCCTCGCCGCGCTGGTCAACGGCGCGATTGCCTTTGACTCCCCTGAAGGCTCGGAGCCGGCTGAGCAAGAAAATGAATACGGTCTGTACGAAGACCTTGCTCACAGCCAACGCGGGGTGATCATCAAGCTTGACCTGCCGAGCGGTGAAGGGCTGAAAGCCGACTCGACCAAGCTGATGTATCAGGGTCTGGAAGTCGGCACGCTCACCAAGCTCAATCTGAATCCCGGCGGCGCGGTAACTGGCGAAATGACGGTGGATCCGGGGGTGGTGAACTTGCTGCGTGATGGCACGCGCATCGAACTGCGCAATCCAAAATTATCGCTGAATAACCCCAACATCAGTAGCTTGCTGACCGGCAGCACCTTTGAACTGGTGCCGGGCGAAGGTGAACCGCGTAATCATTTCGTCATTCTGCCGGGGGATAAAACGCCATTGCAGCAGCCAGGCGTGATCACGCTTGAACTAACCGCCCCGGAAAGTTACGGCATCGATGCGGGCCAGCCGTTGATTTTGCATGGTATCCAGATTGGTCAGGTACTTGAGCGTAACCTGAGCGCCAAAGGCATTCAGTTTTCGGTGGCTGTCGATCCGCAGTATCGCGACCTGGTAAAAGGCGACAGCAAATTTGTGGTCAACAGCCGTGTTGATGTAAAAGTCGGGCTGGATGGCGTTGAATTCCTGGGGGCCAGCGCAACCGAGTGGCTGAGCGGCGGCATTCGCGTTCTGCCAGGTTCAAAAGGCGAGCTTAAAGAGAGTTATCCGCTGTTTGCGAACCTCGAAAAAGCGGTAGAAAACAGCTTAAGCGATCTCCCTACTACCACCATGACGCTGACGGCGGACAGTTTGCCCGATATCCAGGCGGGTTCCGTCGTGTTATACCGCAAATTCGAAGTGGGTGAAGTTATCACGGTGCGTCCGCGCGCCAATGCGTTTGATATCGAAATTCACATCAAGCCGCAGTATCAAAATCTGTTGACGAGCAACAGCGTTTTCTGGGCCGAAGGCGGCGCGAAAGTGCAACTCAATGGCAGTGGTTTAACCGTCCAGGCATCTCCGCTATCGCGGGCGATTAAAGGCGCAATCAGCTTTGATAACTTAAGCGGCGCGTCCACCACCATGAAAAAAGGTGACAAACGCGTCTTGTTCCCGTCTGAAACCGCCGCGCGCGCAGTGGGCAGCCAGGTGACCCTTCATGCGTTTGATGCCGGCAAGCTGGCAGCGGGAATGCCTATCCGTTATCTCGGTATTAATATCGGGCAGGTGGAATCCCTGAAACTCATCACCGAGCGCAATGAAGTGCAGGCCACGGCGGTATTATACCCGGAGTATGTGAAGACGTTTGCCCGTAACGGCACGCGCTTCTCGGTGATTACGCCGCAAATTTCCGCCGCCGGCGTTGAGCACCTCGATACTATCCTTCAGCCCTATATCAACGTGGAACCCGGTAAAGGCAATCCGCGTCGTGATTTTGAATTGCAGGAAGCGACCATTACCGATTCTCGTTACCTCGACGGGTTAAGCATCGTGCTGGAAGTGCCGGACGCGGGATCCCTGGCCATTGGTACACCGGTACTGTTCCGCGGTATGGAAGTCGGTACGGTGACCGGAATGGTATTGGGTAATCTTTCCGACCGCGTGATGGTAGGGCTGCGTATCAGTAAGCGCTATCAGCATCTGGTGCGGGATAACTCGGTATTCTGGCTGGCATCTGGCTACAGCCTTGACTTCGGTCTGACCGGGGGCGTGGTGAAAACCGGTACCTTTAATCAGTTCATTCGCGGCGGTATCGCCTTTGCTACGCCGCCTGCCACGCCGCTTTCGCCGAAAGCAGAAGCAGGCAAGCACTTCCTGTTGCAGGAAAGCGAGCCTAAAGAGTGGCGTCAATGGGGTACGGCCCTGCCGCGTTAATCACAGGATGCCCCGGTGCGATGCCGGGGCAGTTATGCTACACTCGGCGCCCTTAATTTTACCCATGGGGCCAGGCTGTGGCGCAAATCCGTTCCGTATATCTTCCCGACGACTTCCTTACCGAAATGCGCAACGCTATGCCTGCCGCATTATCCATGGAGAGCTTTATCGACGCCTGCCAGCGCCCGTTGCGCCGCAGTATTCGGGTCAATACGCTTAAAATCAGCGTGAGCGACTTTCTCAGTCTGGTTGCCGATTATGACTGGCAGTTGAGCCCCATCCCCTGGTGTGAAGAGGGTTTTTGGATAACGCGCGATGACGAGGATTTCCCGCTTGGCAGCTGCGCTGAACATCTCAGCGGTCTGTTTTACATTCAGGAAGCCAGCTCTATGTTGCCGGTAGCCGCGCTGTTTGACGGAAAGCCGTCGATGGCGCGCGTTATGGACGTGGCCGCCGCGCCAGGCTCAAAAACCACGCAAATCGCCGCCAGAATGAATAATCGTGGGGCGATCCTCGCCAATGAGTATGCCGCCAGCCGGGTAAAAGTACTGGCAGCCAACATCAGCCGCTGCGGCATTCAAAACGTGGCGCTGACCCATTTTGACGGCCGCGTGTTCGGCGCGGCGGTGCCGGAAGCGTTTGACGCCATCCTGCTTGATGCGCCGTGCTCGGGCGAAGGCGTGGTGCGAAAAGATCCTGATGCGCTACGCAACTGGTCTGTTGCCAGCAATCAGGAGATTGCCGCAACCCAGCGCGAACTTATCGACAGCGCCTTTCACGCTCTGCGCCCGGGCGGTACGCTGGTCTATTCTACCTGCACGCTTAATCGTGAAGAAAATGAGCACGTCTGCCAGTGGCTGCTGGCCCGCTATCCCGACGCGGTCTGCGTTGAGCCGCTAGGCGACTTGTTCACGGGTGCCGCGCAGGCCTTGACCGACGAAGGTTTTCTGCACGTGTTCCCACAAATTTTCGATTGTGAAGGCTTCTTCGTTGCCAGATTGCGCAAAACCGCCGCCGTCCCCGCACTGGACGCCCCAGGCTATAAAACCGGCAAATTCCCGTTCGCGCCGGTAAAACCCAAAGAGGCGCAGGAGATTGCCCGCGCCGCCGCAAGCGTCGGGCTTGTCTGGGACGATGCGCTCCGCCTGTGGCAGCGCGATAAAGAGATCTGGTTATTCCCGACAGAAATCGAACCGTTAATTGGCCAGGTGCGCTTTTCACGCATCGGCCTGAAGCTTGCAGAAACCTTCAATAAAGGCTTTCGCTGGCAACATGAAGCCGTGATTGCCTTAGGCAACGTCGCCACGCATGGCTTCGCCCTCACCGCGCAGGAAGCGCAAGAGTGGTATCGCGGTCGCGATATTTACCCCGAAACCGCGCCGGACGCGCATGAAGTGATTGTTTCGTACCAGAATCAACCCTTGGGACTGGCGAAAAAAGTCGGCTCGCGGCTTAAAAACAGCTTTCCGCGAGAGCTGGTGCGCGATGGAAAACTCTTTGCCAGTGAGTGTTAATTCGAAAAAATAAGCGCCGTAAACTTGCGCTTTTCCACTTCCTTGTCCAGGCTAAAAAATGGCGACTTTACTGGTCGTACCACCTGCACTGTAATGATGATGGAGAGCGATATGACTAAGACCAGCGTTAAAATCGGCACTTTTGAGATCGATGATGCGGAACTGAGCGGTGAACAGCCTGGGGAGCGCACTCTGACTATTCCCTGTAAATCCGACCCGGATTTGTGCATGCAGCTTGACGCATGGGATGCTGAAACCAGTATTCCTGCCGTTCTGAATGGCGAGCATTCCGTACTTTATCGTAAACATTATGACGAAAAATCCGATGCCTGGGTGATGCGCTTTGCCTGATCCCGACATGAGCCCGTCGCCTGAGACGGGTTATTCTTCGCCGTTTGGTTTACCCATCGCAACATGCCCCCTACACTTACCCTAAAGGTTCTTTTTTTGGGGATGCGATGTTCGCACTGGTTTTATTTATTTGTTATCTGGATGGTGGGTGCAATGACATCGTCGTTGATGTCTATAACACCGAGAAACAATGTTTACGCGCGATGGATGAGCAGCGCCTTCGTCATGGCGGGTGCTATCCGGTAGAAGAGTTTATTGATAGCTTCTGGAGCCCGGCTCAGGAGTACAGCGATTTTTAATTACTGCACTTGTAACAGCGTTAAGGTATTGCCGAATACCGCACCGGTGTCGATATAGTGCAAATTGCCGCAATCCAGACAGGCGTTAAGCGGCGTATGCCCAAAATAAAACCCATCCGCTCCATCGATACTTTCAGCCTGCCCTTCCATACAACGGCTTATTCGTTCACGACTCCATAATACCGGCGTCCGCTTGACGGGTTGCTGCCAGGCATAATGATCCGCCGGATAATCGGCATGAGCAATGACAAGGCGCCGGGACCCCATATCAAGTTCGATAATCAGCGGAAAATCGCGCAGACGTGATAGCTGCTTCTCAACGCGCTTGCGCGCTGCGCCATGCAGCTCAACAAACCAGTTTCCGCCATTAATAAACCACAGGGCAAAATCGCCATTATCAAGCGCATCAAGCGCCATGGCTTCATGATTACCCAGCACGCAGCGAAACCAACGACATTCTGTTAATGCAAGGCAACCCGGGCTATTTTCACCGCGGTCGATTAAATCGCCCACGCTTACGACTAAATCCTGCCAGGGATCGAAGTGCACTTTACGTAGCGCCTGGGCGAACTCACGCAAGCATCCATGTAAATCGCCGACCACATAGACTGACCGCCACTGGGTAGTATCGATACGTTGATACATCTCTCCTCCTGTAAACACTTAAGTATAGTGTGCGAGCAGCAGGGTGAGCACTGAAGGCTTGTCTTGTCGCGGTGGGAAACAGAACGTTTTACGCGCGCAAACTGGAATTATTAGGAAAGTTGGAGCGGATTTGAGATCAATAAAGACGCAAAAAAACCTGCGATATGCAGGTTTTTTTGTCTCCCTCCGGCGCTTATCTCCGGCGCTCATTGTGTTGGCGTTAGCTCTGTAAGGGATGAAAAGCACAATAGCCTATAGGATTATTCTGTACAAGATGGTGCTAAAGGCAAATTCTCATTATTTGATCCTGATTCCAAAATAAAGCCTCTGATTACTATTTGTACATTCAAAAGCGGCTTATTAGCACTTTTAAGCTTAAGAATTCTTAATAATCATAAAAAAGCGCGAGATTTTCAGGAGAGATACCGATCCCCGTTGCCAGCATGTTTCAACGACCCATTCAGAGCCAGTTGCCTGCTGGTTTTGAGTACCCGAAATTCGTAAGCTCCACAGTCTGTCGGCGCGGCTAATAAAAGAGTAAAACGGAGCGGTTTTTTAGACAATCATGACTCAGACGTAGAGGTTAAAGTATCACAAAATTGTCTCTCGACCCGCGCCAAAAAAGTTATGTAATGCTGTAAATCTGCCGTTTTGATGTGGTATAACAAAAAGACCGGAATACAGGAATTCGTGTAATTTTCGTGTAATTTCGTGGAGCGACTCGCAAGTTACTGAAAAGTAAGGCGAATAAAAAAAGACCGAATACGATTCCTGTATTCGGTCCAGGGAAATGGCTCTTGGGAGAGAGCCGTGCGCTAAAAGTTGGCATTAATGCAGGCTGAAATCGCCTTGCACTTTAAGAATAGATTACGATGTCAGGTTTTCCAGTCCGCGACGAAAGTGGTTCAAAAAATACCTCACATTACGTAATCACTTAATAAAAAACCGCAATCCGTTACGCACGGTATTGCGGTTTTTTTATGCCCTTACACTTAGCGCAGGCGCACTTAGCAGAGCGTTTTCGCTTTCTCAATAAACGGCTTCAGGCTTTTCTTCTGCCCGGGATTGGCCGGATCGTCAACCAACAGCACATCAATAGATTGGCCAGTGGTTTTACCGGATCTGACCTGGGCCATGGCTTCGTCATTAATCGGGTACTGCATAAGCGTCGCCGGGTTGATAACAAAGAGCGCATCGCCAGGACGGCACGTCAGCATGACTTCTTCCCGATTAAACGCCCAACTGTCTTTGCCCATTTCAAATCGGCTGACCGTTATCACTTTCGGCGCGGCAAGCGCTGTTCCGGCACAGGCCATCAAGAGCAGAGAAATTATTGTTTTTTTCATCAAAGACTCGCAAACATCATTACGATTAAACAGGCTCCCAGGTCGCGAACAGGCTTACGCACGCCACCACCAGCAAGCTGACTATCCATTCTACCTTCACAAGCGTAATAAACTCACGTTGCGCCGCACCTGAAGAATGAGTAAACCGCGGCACCAAAAAGTAACGGTTATACAGTGCGATGGCGACCATTATTGCCACCAGACCTATTTTAACCCACAGCAGCATCAGGTAACGCGTATCTGGCGGCCATGGCACGCCTGCAATCAGCAACGTATTAATGCCACCCGTGAGGATAGCCAACGCAACCGCGAGATGACCGTAGCGCGAAAATCGCATCATGGCGCGAATGGCAGCATCCCGCCAGCGCGCTTTGCGCGCAAGCCGCATACAGGCGAGCAAGGGAAGCAGCCCCCCCATCCACCACGCTGCCGACAGTAGATGGACTGCGTGATTGACTCGCTGCACCACGCCCCGCCCCCCTTCTGCCATCACGGCATGCCCGACGCCCGCCAGAAGTATAATCTGGACGAGCAGCAGTACCATGAGCAACGCCCCTACACGCCTGGGTTTCAGGAGAAAAGCCGCAAGCGTGATAGCGCTAAGAATAATTTGCCACAGCCATACGCTGCCAAACTGCGTGGTCAACACCGCCTGCCAGATGGCGGGTGAAAAGGTGTCAATCCAGCCGCCGCCCATCATGCCGCCCTGAATGCAAAGCATGAAACTGGCACTTAAAACATTTACGCCAAGCGCGTAACCCCATAGACGCCATAAGCGGCGCGCCAGGACGGGTCGTAGCGAATCCGATGCCAGCCAGCAGGTGCTAATAGCGCAGCCCAGCGCCAGTATTAACGCGACGAAATGTAAAAATCGCAGCGCAATCCAGGTCGCGTCCAGCATGTTATTTCACGCTAAAATGGTAGCTACCTTTGGTTTTATGGCCGTCAACCGACACCACATGCCAGTCAACCTGATAACGCCCGGCAGGCAGGGGCGCACTGAGCGGCACAATCAACTGCTTCTTGTCGTCGGGTGCCAATTTGGCCTTAGCCGTTTGCTGCGGTTGGTTATTCGGTCCGGTAAGGGTAATGCCACTGAATGCCGGTTCAATGCCTTCCGAGAAATTCAGCGTCAGGGCCTGCGGCGCAGCGTCCATTACGGCGTCCGCCGCTGGATACTGATGTTTAAGATGGGCATGGGCCCAGACGGCAGGTGCGGCCAACAGCGAAGCGGTAAGCGTAAAGGCACAAAGAACACGCGGCGCGATGAATGCCATTTGAATTATTCCTTTTCGTTATGTCAGTGGGCCAAAGAATAACCTTGCCGCCGCTGCAAGTCGAGCCGACAGGGCACGCTATGACACAGAAACACTTGTCATCCTGGCATTGAGCAAGTACCTTCACGCCAGTTACAACAGGAGTCATTTATGAAGCACAATCTCGCTCAACTTCCTCAGGAAGAAATGGACAAAATCAATGTCGATTTGGCCGCCGCCGGGGTCGCATTTAAAGAGCGCTACAATATGCCTATCATCGCAGAGGCCGTTGAGCGCGAACAACCGGAAGCGTTGCGCGGCTATTTTCGTGAGCGCTTAATAGCGCATCGTCTGGCTTCAGTGAATTTCTCCCGGCTACCCTGGGAGCCTAAAACAAAATAATGTTTCCTGCCCCTGCCCCTGTGGCTAAGAGAGTCTGACATGCTGCGTGTGATCGATACCGAAACCTGCGGGTTACAAGGTGGTGTGGTGGAAATCGCGTCGGTGGATATCAAAGACGGTAACATCATCAATCCCCAAAGCCATCTGGTACGCCCTGACCGGCCTATCAGCCATCAGGCGATGGCTATCCACCGCATTACCGAAGCCATGGTGGCCGATAAACCAGAGATTGACGCCGTGTTGCCGCACTATTTAGGCAGCAAGTATTACGTTGCTCACAATGCGGATTTCGACAGTCGCGTCCTGCCTGATATGAAAGGCGAGTGGATATGCACCATGAAAATGGCGCGTCGCCTGTGGAGCTGGCCCGGCATTAAATACAGCAATATGGGGCTTTATAAAGCGCGTAATTTGCAGATACAAACACCCGCCGGTTTACATCATCACCGCGCGCTGTTTGACTGCTACATTACTGCGGCTCTGTTGCTGGATATTTTGCAGGAAACAGGCTGGACGCCGGAGGAGATGGTCACCATTACCGGACGTCCGACACTGATGACCACGTTTAGTTTTGGGAAGTACCGTGGTGAAGAGATAAGTGAAATCGCCAAACGCGATCCGGGTTATCTGCGCTGGATGAGAAACTCCTTTACCAATATGACCCCACAATTGCGCCTGACGATCAACCACTATCTTGGGGAAGACTAACTCCCCGACTGACTGCCCAGCGTGCCCTGGGTTAGCCCGATAAGAAAGGCATACTCCATCGCCACGCCCTCGTAGGATTTAAAACGTCCGGATTTACCGCCGTGGCCGGAGTCCATATCGGTGCACAGCAACAACAGGTTGTTATCCGTCTTATACTCGCGCAGTTTCGCCACCCACTTGGCCGGTTCCCAGTATTGCACTTGCGAGTCATGCAGACCGGTGGTCACCAGCATATGGGGATACGCCTGTCGACTCACCTGATCATAGGGACTGTAGCTTTTCATATAGTGATAATACGTTTCGTCCTGCGGATTGCCCCACTCTTCAAATTCGCCCGTCGTGAGCGGAATAGACTCATCAAGCATCGTGGTCACGACATCGACAAAAGGCACCTGAGCTATCACGCCATGAAACAGGTCCGGGCGCATATTGATGACAGCGCCTATCAACATCCCTCCGGCACTTCCTCCCATGCCGTAAAGATAATGCGGGTCGCCATAGCCCTGAGCCAGCAGCGCGTCGCACACGTCAATGTAATCGTAGAACGTATTTTTCTTTTGCAAGAATTTGCCTGACTCATACCACTGGTGCCCTAATTCGCCGCCGCCGCGAATATGGGCAATGGCGTAAACAAAACCACGATCGAGCAGGCTAAGACGGCTGGAGCTAAAATCGGCATCCATACTGGTGCCATACGAGCCGTAACCGTAAACCAACAGCGGATTGCCCCCGCGTCGGAAGTGTTTTTTGTGATACACCAGCGATACCGGCACTTCTACCCCATCCCGCGCATTAATCCATAGATGTTCGCTGCGATAATTGGCGGCATCAAAGCCTTCAATATTGGTTTGTTTTAGCACTCGCCGCTCGCCGGTATCCATATCCAACTCGAATAAGGTGTCCGGCGTGGTCATCGAAGAGTAGCCGTAACGCAGTTTTGCGGTTTCTGGTTCAGGGTTGTAGGCAAGCCAGGTGACATACGCCGGATCGTCAAACGCAATCCCGGTAACTTCATGCGTTTTACGATTAATTTGCCGCAGGCTGGTTAACCCGCGCTGGCGTTCTTCCACCACCAGCCAGTCAGTAAACAGCGTGAATCCTTCAAGCATGATGTTGTCGCGCGGAGGGATTAACGTTTCCCATTTTTGTTCATTACGCACCGTGCTTCGGTAAAGCCCAAAGTTTTTACCGTCGCGGTTGGAGCGCAAATAAAAACGATGCTGATAGTGGTCGACCGAATATTCATGATCTTTGCGGCGCTTCAGGAAACAAAACGGCTCGGCGTCCGCCAGTTCCGCATCCAGAAGCCAGACTTCGCTTGTGGTAGCGCTTGAGAGAAAAATGGTGATGAAGTGCTGAGAGGTTGTTTTATACAGGCTTACGTAAAAGGTGTCGTCGCGCTCTTCGTAAATCAATTCATCTTCACTGGCAGGCGTACCGACGGTATGACGCCACACCTGATACGGCAATAGCGTTGTCGCATGTTTTTTCACATAGTACAGGGTGCGGGAATCATTGGCCCAGGCAAGCTCTGGCGCCACATTCTCAATCAGTTCAGGATACCAGTTTCCACTTTCCAGATTGCGAAAGCGCAGACCGTACTGCCGCCGTGAAAGATAATCTTCCGCCAGCACCATGGTGGTGTTATCCGGCGTCACGGCGAGCGCGCCAAGTGTATAAAATTCACTGTGGGAGGCGCGCTGATTGGCGTCCAAAAGCACATCCCACTCATCCCATTCCGAGCTCATTACCGACTGACGCTGATAAGTCGGGTATTCACAACCAACATCATAAACCTGCCGATAGCGGTAGCCGTTCTTGACGTAAGGCGCGGAGGCATCGCGCTGCGGGACGCGCGCAATCATCTCTTTGAGCAATTGATCTTCGAGTGCCTGTTGGCTGGCCATTACCCGCCGTCCGTAATCATTCTCCTGGCGCAGGTATTCCAGCACGTCAGGATCGGAACGCGTATCGTCGCGCAACCAGAAATAGTTATCTGTGCGCGTGTCGCCATGCAAGGTCATGGTATGAGGTACTGATTTTGGTTTTGGTGGCATAACGCTCAACTGTTTGATTAACCCACCTATAAGGGTGGCAAAATCCCGGCGTGATGCAAGCGTAACGCCACTAAACCGTGCATTCAGCAACGTTAAACGCGGTTTGTTTATCCGCAGTTGAAGCAATGCGTCGAGGATGAAAAGCCGGGATGCTTAACCGAATGGACGCTAAGGAACGCTTTTGCAGCGCGGTTACTGGAAGATTTCTGGCGGGAAAAATAAAGTGCAAGGGTAATACCCTTGCACCATGATAACGGACGATTACGGACGATATACTGCCGTCTGCTTTTTACAATCCACTTGAACGGTGTAGTGGATATCGGCTCGCATACCGCGCACCGTAAGCGGAACGGTCCATTTATCCTCACTGCCTTTCACCGCGTCAGGGTTAACCCAGGCGACCGGATCGGCCTGACCCAGTTTTTCCTGATCGTTCGCCCAACGTGCAATGCGGTTTTGAAGGTAATCGCGTTTTACGCTGGCCGCGATACCCTGCGCATCCAGTCCTTCACAACCGGTAAATTTCACCGTACGTGATTCCTGCGGCGCGGCGTGCAGCCCTGCAGAAAACACCACCACAAGCGCCAGTAACCCTTTTTTCATTTGCCAGCCTCCGTTATTTATACCTTTGAAAGTCTGGTACAAAACAACCGAAGCGCAAGGGGCTACGGCGCGAGCGCAGGTGAAAAACCTTGCTGAATCGAGGGGATTAGGCCGCTTTCGGTTTACGACCGCCGGCAATGGTGTCGACGTTAGACTCCGCTTCTGGCTGAGTCTTCGCACCATCCTGCGGCATCTGCCCGGTACGCAACACTTGCGCCAGCGTATCTTTGTGTTCAGCCAGCCATAATGACAGCGGCTCAAGCTGTGTTTCCTCAAGCGCAACCGGCGCGCTTTGCAGCCATGACTCGAGGGTTTGCGCTAAGTCGAGCATCTTGTCGTATGCGTCGGCATCTTTTTTGTTGGCAAAAGACATTTTCTCTTTCCCTTCCCTGACCACAACGTAGTGAATTTCAACAGCCATGATGAGACCTCTTTAACTGGATATGCATACAGTATATCAAACAAAAAACTAAAAATCAAAATCGTCACACCTGCCTGCGCAATCGTTTTCGTATATACTGACGCCCTCTTTTTTGCTGCAGGAATCAGGTTATGTTGACATTAGGAACCGCGCTTCGCCCGGCTGCGACTCGCGTCATGTTGCTCGGATCAGGCGAGCTTGGCAAGGAAGTCGCGATTGAATGCCAAAGACTTGGCATAGAAGTGATTGCCGTTGACCGCTACCCCAACGCGCCGGCAATGCACGTCGCCCATCGAAGCCACGTTATTAATATGCTTGATGGCGCAGCACTGAAAACGCTGGTCGAGCAGGAAAAACCTGATTTCATCGTGCCGGAAATTGAAGCCATCGCGACCGACATGCTGATTGAGCTGGAACAAAGCGGTCAGCATGTCGTTCCCTGCGCCCGCGCGACAAAACTCACCATGAACCGCGAAGGCATTCGCCGTCTGGCGGCAGAAGAACTGGGTCTGCCAACGTCAACTTATCGCTTTGCGGATAATGAAAGCGATTTCATCGCGGCTGTTGAGGCCATAGGCCTGCCCTGTATTGTTAAACCGGTGATGAGTTCCTCCGGCAAAGGGCAGAGTTTTATTCGCGAACGTGGGCAGCTTGCCCAGGCGTGGCAGTACGCGCAACAGGGTGGCCGCGCCGGCGCGGGAAAAGTGATTATCGAAGGCGTGGTGAATTTTGATTTTGAAATCACCCTTTTGACGGTAAGCGCCGTTGATGGCGTCCATTTTTGCGCCCCGGTTGGGCATCGCCAGGAAGACGGCGATTATCGCGAGTCCTGGCAGCCTCAGCAGATGAGTGAACAGGCCTTGCAACGCGCGCAAGACGTGGCGCGAAAAGTGGTGCTGGCGCTTGGCGGCTACGGCCTTTTTGGCGTAGAGCTTTTCGTTTGTGGCGATGAGGTGGTATTTAGCGAAGTGTCGCCGCGCCCTCATGACACCGGCATGGTCACGTTAATCAGCCAGGATTTGTCAGAGTTTGCGTTGCACGTGCGGGCTTTCCTGGGATTGCCGATTGGCGGTATTCGACAGTACGGCCCTGCCGCTTCGGCGGTGATTTTACCGAAGCTTACCAGCACAGATGTGCGTTATACGAATATAGACGCTGCCGTGGGCGCCGGTTTGCAGGTGCGTTTATTTGCAAAACCAGAGATTAACGGCTCACGCCGAATGGGTGTTGCGCTTGCCTGCGCCCAGGACAATGAAACAGCCATCGCCCGCGCTAAAGACGCCGCAGCGGCTGTAAAGGTTGAAGGATAAAAGGCCGAGCGGTAAACGAATCACCGCTGCAATGGACGCGGTGCGCTTATGTTCGCTCAATGCCCACGTCACGCTCTCACATCCATAAAAAATGCCGATCGGTAACCCGATCGGCATGTTATGCGTGATGCTCGCGTGCTGAAAAATTACTGCTGCGCACCTTCAACTGCTTCACGAGCCAGTTTGGTAATGCGATCCCAGTCGCCCGCTTCCATCGCATCGGCCGGCACCAGCCAGGAACCACCGATGCACAGTACGCTTTTCAGCGCCAGGTAGTCGCGATAGTTAGAAGGCGTGATGCCGCCGGTCGGGCAGAAACGTACCTGAGAGAACGGACCAGCAATGGCCTGCAGGGCTTTGGTGCCGCCGTTGGCTTCAGCCGGGAAGAATTTAAATTCTTTAAGGCCATAGTCCATACCCAGCATCAGTTCAGAAACGGTGCTGATGCCCGGGATCAACGGAATAGAACCTTCGGTTGCCGCTTTCAGCAGCGGCTCGGTCAGACCCGGGCTAATGGCAAACTGCGCGCCCGCTTCGGTCACTTCAGCCAGTTGTGCGGCGTTGATGACTGTCCCTGCGCCAATGATGGCGTCCGGCACTTCTTTCGCGATGGCGCGAATGGCGTCCATGGCGCACGGGGTGCGCAGCGTCACTTCCAGGACACGCACACCGCCTGCGATCAGCGCTTTTGCCAGCGGTACGGCATGTTCCAGTTTGTTGATCACAATCACCGGTACTACCGGACCGGATTTCAGGATCTGTTCAGCACTTGTTTTCCAGCTTTTCATCAGAGGATCTCTCTCGCCATAGTGAATTCAGTGAAGCTTTTAAAAACGAATACAGGTTGCGCCCTGCTCTGCCCCGGACAAATTCTCACGCAGCGCGCCAAACATCTCGCGCCCGGTGCCCACGCGCTGTGCGCTGAGGTCCGGATGGTATGGCTCGCGTTTGGCCAGTTCCGCTTCATCAACCAAAAGCGTCAACTCGCCCGTTTGTCCGTTCACACGGATCAGGTCGCCATTGCGTACCTTCGCCAGCAACCCACCATCGTAAGCTTCTGGCGTGACATGGATGGCGGCAGGCACTTTGCCGGACGCGCCGGAGAGGCGGCCATCGGTCACTAACGCAATTTTGAAACGGCGGTCCAATAATACACCAAGCGGAGGCATAAGTTTATGTAATTCTGGCATCCCGTTCGCTTTTGGCCCCTGATGACGCACCACAACCACACAATCTTTGTCGAGAAGCCCGGCTTCAAACGCAGGCATAACGTCATGCTGGCTTTCGAAAATCACCGCAGGCGCCTCGATAATCTGATACTCCTTAGGTACTGCGGAGGTTTTCATCACGGCGCGGCCAAGGTTGCCAGTCAGCACTTTCGTCCCGCCATGGG
This sequence comes from Citrobacter freundii, assembly GCF_011077955.1. GTDB lineage: Bacteria > Pseudomonadota > Gammaproteobacteria > Enterobacterales > Enterobacteriaceae > Atlantibacter. The sequence goes on along the minus strand of NZ_JAALBX010000002.1, from coordinate 222,251 downwards.
CTGAAAAAGGCTTGTCGATAGTGGCGATGATTTCATTGTCGAGCGATGCCTCGGCACCGTCACGCCATTGCAGTTCACCGTTGTTAAGCCAGGGCTCAAGGGTATAGCGATGCAAACCACGGCCCACGACCGTTTCCACATCTTCATGCAATAAACCGCCTTTTAGCAGCTCGCGCATCAGCACCGGCACACCGCCCGCCGCCTGGAAGTGGTTGATGTCCGCCGGGCCGTTCGGGTAAAGCCGCGCCAGCAGCGGTACCACGTCTGAGAGATCGGAAAAATCATCCCAGTTCACAATGATGCCTGCCGCACGGGCCATGGCTACCAGGTGCATGGTGTGGTTGGTAGAGCCGCCCGTTGCCAGTAGCGCGACGATACCGTTCACCACCACTTTTTCGTCGATCATTTTACCGAGCGGCATCCAGGTGTTGCCGTTGCCTGTAAGCCGCGTGACCTGGCGGGCCGCAGCGGCGGTCAGCGCTTCACGCAGCGGGGCGTCGGGTTGCACAAAAGAGGACCCAGGCAACTGCATACCCATAAATTCAATCACCATCTGATTGGTGTTAGCCGTACCGTAAAAGGTGCAGGTGCCAGGCGCGTGATAGGACGCGGCTTCAGACTCCAGCAGCGCCATGCGGTCTACTTTGCCTTCTGCATAAAGCTGGCGGATGCGCACTTTCTCTTTATTCGGCAGGCCGCTCGCCATCGGGCCGGAGGGAATGAATACCGAAGGAAGGTGACCAAAGGAGAGCGCAGCCATCGCCAGTCCCGGGACGATTTTATCGCACACGCCAAGATACAGCGCACCGTCGAACATATTGTGCGACAAGCCCACCGCGGCGGACATGGCAATCACTTCGCGACTCAAAAGGGACAGCTCCATGCCGTCCTGCCCCTGGGTTACGCCATCGCACATCGCCGGAACGCCACCCGCAACCTGCCCCACAGCATTCACGGAGTGCAGCGCTTTGCGGATTTGGTCGGGATAGGTTTCGTATGGCTGGTGTGCGGACAGCATGTCGTTATAGGAGGTAATGATACCGATATTGTTACGCAGCATGCTTTTAAGCGCGGCTTTATCTTCCGGCTGGCAGGCGGCAAAACCGTGGGCCAGATTACCGCACGCCAGCTCGGCGCGATGCACGGTTTTTGCTTTCGCCTGCTCGATGCGGGAGAGGTAGGCCTCGCGGGTCGCTTTTGAGCGCGCAATAATGCGATTTGTTACCCGTAACATTTGTTGATTCATAACGGTCCTCATAATTTATTTGCGACAGGGGCCTGATTTATTCACTTTTGCGTTACTGATAATTAACGCCTGACAGGCATGGCAAGGGCATATTCGTTTCAGTCAGTGTAAATAAAAAAGCCCCGTGGGTGAATCCACACGGGGCTTTTAAATGCAAAAAAATTAGAACCTGTTGCGGGAGATCATGTTACCGGTAAAATAACCCGTAAGGAGTACCGACGGTCTTTATTCAAACTCGTTCCAGGAACGGCCATCGCGCGTAATCATCGCAACTGACGCCACCGGACCCCAGGTGCCAGCCTGATAAGGTTTTGGCGCATCGTTATCCGCAGCCCAGGCTTCGGTAATGGAATCGACCCATTTCCAGGCTGCTTCCACTTCATCGCGACGCACAAACAGCGCCTGAATGCCGCGCATGGTTTCCAGCAGCAGGCGTTCATAGGCATCAGCCAGATGTGATTCGTTGAACGTCTCGGAGTAGCTCAGGTCAAGCTTGGTGGTTTGCAGGTTATGCTTGTGGTCAAGCCCCGGCACTTTATTCAGGATCTGGATATCCACGCCCTCATCCGGTTGCAGACGAATGGTGAGTTTGTTCTGGGGTAAATCCTGCCAGGAATCTTTAAACAGGTTCAGGGCCGGGTTTTTGAAGTACACCACCACTTCGGAACATTTGGTCGGCAAACGCTTACCGGTACGCAGATAGAACGGCACGCCCGCCCAACGCCAGTTATCAATATCCACACGGATGGCGACGAAAGTCTCGGTATGGCTGGACTTATTCGCGCCCTCTTCTTCCAGATAACCCGGCACTTTTTTACCCTGCGCAAAGCCTGAGGTGTATTGCCCGCGCACGGTTTTCTCACGCACATTGCTGCGATCGATACGGCGCAGTGATTGCAGCACTTTGACTTTTTCATCACGAATGTGGTCCGCCGTCAGATCGGATGGCGGCGACATGGCTATCATGCACAGGATTTGCAACAGGTGGTTTTGGATCATATCGCGCATCTGGCCGGCCTGGTCGAAATACCCCCAGCGCCCTTCAATACCCACTTCTTCCGCCACCGTGATTTCCACGTGATCGATAGTGCGGTTATCCCAGTTATTAGCGAACAACGAGTTGGCAAAACGCAGCGCCAGCAGGTTCAGAACCGTCTCTTTTCCAAGGTAATGGTCGATACGGTAAACCTGGCACTCTTCAAAATATTCACCCACCTGATCGTTAATTTCACGTGAGGTTTCAAGGGACGTGCCGAGCGGTTTTTCCATCACCACGCGCGCCGGTTTAGCGTTCAGTTTCGCCTCGCCGAGACCTTTGCAGATGGCACCAAACGTGCTTGGCGGCATCGCGAAATAGTTAATCGTAACGCGTTTTTCTTGATCAAGCAGTTTGCCAAGGCGCTTAAACGCCGCGGTATCGTTTACATCAAGATTGCAGAAATCGAGGCGGCTGCTCAGCTTATCCCACAATTCTTCGTTGATTTTCTCTTTCATGAAGGTTTCAAGCGCTTCACGAACAATATTGGTGTAGGTCGCTTTATCCCACTCGGCGCGGCCAACACCCAGAATACGAGTGTCAGGATGGATTTGGCCTGCTTTTTCCAGCTGATACAGGGAAGGCAGCAGTTTTCGACGCGCCAAATCGCCTTTCGCGCCGAAAATGACCAGGTCACAGGCCTGGGCTGTTTGCGTTACCGCCATGTCATTCTCCTCGTTTGAATGATCCTGGTTCTAAGCCAGGTTATCTGTAATTTTCTTACACCGCACTCTACTGCTTTTATTCGGTTTCTGAAACCTTTGCGCATATTCAAGGGGCAAGCCGGCATTATACAGGCGCTGGTTGCGCGCATTTTCCGCCTTGTGCCCGGTTAGCGGCGGATTTTTTACCTCATGAAACCGTTCTACAAAATCAGACACGGATCATGTTATGAAAAAAAACAACAACATTTTTGGTCGTTTGTCTCTTTCCATCACATGTCAGGAGTATATTCTTGCTAATTCGCACTCCGGTTTCACCACTTTTAGAAATCGCTTATTTCCATGAGTTAATGATAAATCATGAATATGCTGGAAAAAATTCAGTCGCAACTGGAACAATTAAGCAAATCTGAACGCAAAGTCGCTGAAGTGATCCTCGCCTCTCCCTCTCACGCCATTCATCTTAGTATCGCCCGCCTGGCCGATACTGCCGGCGTCAGTGAGCCTACGGTTAACCGTTTCTGCCGGAGTCTTGATACCAAAGGTTTTCCCGATTTTAAACTACATCTTGCCCAAAGTCTGGCTAACGGTACGCCCTATGTGAATCGCAATGTCGATGAAGATGACAGCGTTGAGGCTTATACCGGAAAAATTTTCGAATCCGCCATGGCAAGCCTCGATCACGTGCGTCAGTCGCTGGATATGAGTGCGGTGAACCGTGCGGTGGATTTATTAACCCAGGCGAAACGCATCGCCTTTTTCGGCCTCGGTTCATCGGCGGCGGTCGCCCACGATGCGATGAATAAGTTTTTCCGTTTCAATGTCCCGGTTATCTATTCCGACGATATCGTGGTGCAGCGAATGAGCTGTATGAACTGTAGCGCAGACGATGTTGTAGTGCTTATTTCGCATACCGGACGCACCAAAAATCTGGTGGAACTGGCTCAGCTTGCCCGTGAAAATGACGCCATGGTGGTAGCGATTACCTCAGCCGGCACACCGCTTGCGCGGGAGGCGACACTTGCATTATTGCTGGATGTTCCAGAAGATACGGATATGTATATGCCCATGGTATCGCGCCTGGCCCAGTTGACGGTGATCGACGTGCTTGCAACCGGTTTCACGCTGCGGCGCGGTGCGAAATTCAGGGATAACTTGAAGCGAGTCAAGGAAGCATTGAAAGAATCGCGGTTTGATAAGGAACTGTATGTTCCTGACAATAAATAGCGTTGTTTTGATAAGAAAGCTGTACTTATAAAACCATTCGGCTATGGTTTTGGCTGCGCCAGCTGGCGTGCCCACCTGCCGAGTTTATGTTCACGCAACACCAAAGATGTTTCAGTCAACGGAGTATTACATGTCCAGACGGCTTCGCAGAACCAAAATCGTTACCACGTTAGGCCCGGCAACAGACCGTGATAATAATCTGGAAAAGGTTATTACCGCAGGCGCCAACGTAGTACGAATGAATTTCTCCCACGGCACTCCTGAAGACCACAAATTACGTGCAGACAAAGTCCGCGAAATCGCGGCCAGACTGGGTCGTCATGTCGCCATCCTGGGTGACCTCCAGGGCCCTAAAATCCGCGTATCGACCTTCAAAGAAGGCAAGGTTTTCCTCAATATCGGCGACAAATTCCTGCTTGACGCTAACCTTGGCAAAGGTGAAGGCGACAAAGAAAAAGTCGGCATCGACTATAAAGGCTTACCCGCAGACGTGGTGCCAGGCGATATCCTGTTGCTTGACGACGGTCGCGTGCAGTTAAAAGTGCTGGAAGTCCAGGGCATGAAAGTGTTTACCGAAGTCACGGTAGGCGGCCCGCTCTCCAACAACAAAGGCATTAATAAACTCGGCGGCGGCCTGTCGGCCGAGGCGCTGACTGAAAAAGACAAAGCCGATATCATCACCGCTGCGCAAATCGGTGTGGATTATCTGGCGGTCTCCTTCCCGCGCTGCGGCGAAGATCTGAATTATGCGCGTCGCTTAGCCCGTGACGCAGGTTGCTACGCCAAAATCGTCGCCAAAGTGGAGCGTGCGGAAGCCGTGTGCGATCTGGAGGCGATGGACGACATCATTAACGCTTCTGACGTGGTGATGGTTGCCCGTGGCGATCTGGGCGTGGAAATTGGCGATCCGGAACTGGTCGGTATTCAAAAAACCCTGATCCGTCGCGCGCGTAAACTGAACCGCGCAGTTATCACCGCTACCCAGATGATGGAGTCGATGATAACTAACCCTATGCCAACGCGTGCGGAAGTCATGGACGTTGCAAACGCCGTGCTGGACGGCACCGATGCGGTAATGCTTTCTGCGGAAACCGCAGCGGGCCAGTATCCGGCGGAAACCGTGGCGGCCATGGCGCGCGTTTGCCTGGGTGCGGAAAAAATCCCAAGCATTAACGTATCAAAACACCGTCTCGACGTGCAGTTTGATAACGTGGAAGAAGCGATTGCAATGTCTGCGATGTACGCGGCAAACCATCTGAAAGGCGTCACCGCGATCCTGACCCTGACCGAATCCGGTCGTACCGCGCTGATGACCTCACGTATCAGCTCCGGCCTGCCGATTTTCGCGATGTCCCGTCATGAGCACACATTAAACCTGACGGCCCTGTATCGCGGCGTAACGCCGGTCTATTTCGACAGTGAAAACGAAGGCGTGGCGGCAGCGCACGATGCCGTTATCCTGCTGCGTGACAAAGGCTATCTGGTGTCAGGCGATCTGGTAATCGTGACTCAGGGCGACGTGATGGGCACCGTTGGCAGCACCAACACCACGCGTATCATGACCGTTGAATAATCCCGGTTACGGATAAGAAAAAAGGGGCTTCGGCCCCTTTATTTTTTCTGCTTTGGCCAGAGATCCTTGCGTGCATAAGGTTCTGTTTCACCCTCTTTACGCGTTTTGAGTAGCTTGAGGATCCAGGTGTATTGCTCAGGATGCGGGCCAACAAAAATCTCTACTTCCTCATTCATTCGCCGGGCAATGGTATGATCATCGGCTTGCAGCAAATCGTCCATCGGCGGGCGAATATAGATTTCCAGTCTGTGGGTTTGTGCGTTGTAAACCGGGAACAGCGGCACCACGCGCGCGCGGCACAACTTCATTAACCGGCCAATGGCGGGCAAAGTGGCTTTATAGGTCGCGAAGAAATCGACAAATTCGCTGTGTTCCGCGCCATGATCCTGATCCGGCAGATAATAGCCCCAGTAGCCCTGGCGGACCGAACTGATAAACGGTTTAATTCCGTCATTACGCGCGTGTAAACGCCCGCCAAAACGGCGGCGCACCCGGTTCCACATATAATCGATAAGCTGATTGCCCTGATTATGGAACATGGCGGCCATTTTTTGCCCGCGCGATGCCAGCAGCATGGCCGGGAGATCAACACCCCACCCGTGCGGCACCAGAAAAATGACCTTTTCATTATTGCGCTGCATCTCTTCAATGATTTCAGCGCCGTGCCAGTCCACCCGTTTAGCCACTTTGTCAGGGCCACGTAGCGTCAACTCCGTCATCATCACCATCGCCTGCGGCGCGGTTTCAAACATCCGGTCAATTATCGCTTCGCGTTTTTCTTCCGAATAGTCCGGAAAGCAGTACAGTAAATTGATGCGGGCGCGACGCCGGGCGCTTTTACCAAAGCGTCCGCCTAAGCGGCCAATTTTCGCCAACAGGGGATCGCGAAAGGCAGGTGGCGTCATCGCCACGGCAGAAATGGCTGCGATGCCAAGCCAGGCGCCCCAATAGCGGGGATGCAAAAACTCATTTTTAAACTGTGGGATAAATTCGTTGGTGGATTGTTTTTCCATGCCCTTTTCCGCCTGACGCCCAACAGAATGGGCAAAGTAATCCGTTATTTTACCGTCTGAGAGAGTTTGAGACAAAAGAAAAGCCGACCCCCGAAGGATGTCGGCTTTTTCTTATCCGCTTTGATTAATCAAAACGCAGTTGCGGTACCACTTCTTTGACCTGCGCCAGATAGTCTGAGCGGTCTTTACCGGTGAGGCCTTCAGAACGCGGCAGTTTCGCCGTCAGCGGGTTAACCGCCTGTTGGTTGATCCACATTTCGAAATGCAAATGCGGGCCGGTGGAACGCCCGGTATTGCCCGAAAGCGCAATGCGATCGCCGCGCTTAACTTTCTGACCCGATTTCACCAGCATTTTTTTCAGGTGCATATAACGCGTGGTATAGGTGCGACCGTGACGCACGGCAACATAATACCCCGCCGCCCCGCTACGCTTGGCAACCACCACTTCGCCGTCACCTACTGCTACCACCGGCGTACCTTGCGGCATCGCAAAGTCGACGCCACGGTGTGGCGCGACGCGCCCTGTAACCGGGTTAAGACGACGCGGATTAAAGTTTGAGGAAACACGGAATTGTTTGACCGTCGGGAAACGCATAAACCCTTTCGCAAGACCTGAACCGTTGCGGTCATAGAATTTGCCGTCTTCCGCGCGTATGGCGTAATAATCTTTGCCGTCCGAGCGTAAACGAACACCCAACAACTGGCTCTGTTCACGCTTGCCGTCGAGCATTTCGCGCGACATCAGTACCGCGAAATCGTCGCCTTTTTTGAGCTTACGTAAATCAATCTGCCACTGCATGGCTTTGATAACCGCGCTGATTTCGCTGCTGGTCAGGCCCGCTTCTTTGGCGCTGGCGACAAAGTTGCCGTTAACTTTGCCTTTAAGCACGTTATTGACCCAATCGCCTTCAGCGATTTCGCTGCTCATTTTAAAGCCGCCATCAACGCGATCGTAGGTACGGGTTTCACGGCGCGACATTTCCCAGGTCAGGCGTTGCAGTTCGCCCTCAGGGGTTAACGTCCAGGAAATTTGCTGACCGATTTTCAAATTACGCAGGTCTTTATCGACGTTTGCGAGGGTGCTGATGTCACCCATTTCAATGCCGTACTGGTTGAGTACGCTACTGAGGGTATCGCCAGTCGACACGACATATTCATGCACCCCGGTTTCACCGGACGTCTTGTCATCCAGCTCATCTTGCGGGATCGCGTCATCTTCTTCAGGCGCTGCCTGATCGATAGGCTCACTCGCTTCGGGGAGCAGAGAACGCACTTCGCTCTTTTCAAGCTCAATGGTTTTAACAATCGGTGTGGATTGCGGGTGATAGATGTACGGTCGCCAGACGGCGACCGCAAGTGTCAGAAAAGTTAGTGACCCCAACATCACGCGATGGGGACGCGGCAAATTGTTGAACGCCAGGGCGACAGAGCGGGCTATCTGTTGCACGTAATCACTTCCTCGTTAATCTCCTTTCAGGCAGCTCGCATACTGGTTTGCTAACCGGGTCAAGAATTCGCTGTAGCTATTTTTACCCAATTTCACATCAGTTCCCAACGGATCGAGTGTTCCCATACGAACAGACGTTCCCCTGGCAACGGCTTCGATTACCGCTGGCCTGAATTGTGGCTCAGCAAAAACGCAGGTCGCTTTCTGCTCAACCAACTGTGTTCTGATTTCATGTAAACGCTGCGCACCAGGCTGGATTTCAGGGTTAACGGTAAAGTGACCCAGGGGCGTAAGACCGTAGTGTTTTTCGTAGTAGCCGTAGGCGTCATGAAAAACGAAATACCCCTTCCCTTTCAACGGTGCCAGCTCATCGCGAATCTGCTTATCGGTTTGGGCTAATTGTGCCTCAAAGTCCTTCAGATTTGCGTCTAGTTTGGCCTTACTTCGCGGCATAAGTTCCACTAATTTTTCATGGATTGCAACCGCTGAAGCCCGCGCAATTTCAGGCGAAAGCCAAATATGCATGTTGTATTCACCATGATGGTGATCGTGCTCACCCTTTTCCGCGGCGGCGTCATGGCCGTGGTCATGGTCATGGTCGTCGTCTTCGCCTTTCATGAGTAACGGTTTCACGGCGGGTAAATCACCTAACGCTACCTTTTTTTGGTCAGCAAATTCGCCGACTTGCTTTTGCATGAACGCTTCCATGTCAGGGCCAATCCACACAACTAAGTCCGCGTTTTTTAAACGTTTTACATCAGAGGGCCGTAGCGAATAGTCATGTTCTGACGCGCCATCAGGCAGTAAGACTTCGGTATCCGTTACGCCATCGGCAATCGCGGAGGCGATAAAACCGAGGGGTTTAAGCGAAGCGACAACCGTGGCTTGTGCATTCGCCATCAACCCACCCCACAGAGCCGCAGAAAGAGCAGCGCAAAGAAACGTCTTTTTATGTAACATTATTTAACTATCCATCGTCCATTAACACGAGAATGTGATATTATAACATTCGATAACTTCTGCAACGCTTAATTTCTCATGACGAATTTAGTTTCACTTGAAAATGTCTGCGTCTCGTTTGGGCAGCGCCGCGTGCTGTCTGACGTGTCGTTGGGGCTCAAACCGGGCCGCATCCTGACGCTGCTCGGGCCGAACGGCGCGGGTAAATCCACGCTAGTGCGCGTGGTACTGGGCCTGGTAGCACCTGATGAAGGTGTTATCAAGCGAGAGCGCAATTTGCGCATCGGCTACGTGCCGCAAAAACTCCATCTCGATGCCACCTTACCCCTGACGGTGAGCCGATTTATGCGTCTGCGCCCTGCGACGCGTAAGCAAGACATATTGCCCGCGCTAAAACGGGTTCAGGCCGGTCATTTAATTGATGCGCCGATGCAAAAATTATCCGGCGGTGAAAACCAGCGGGTATTGCTGGCCCGCGCGCTGCTGAATCAACCGCAGTTGCTGGTGCTTGATGAACCGACACAAGGGGTCGACGTTAACGGCCAGGTGGCGCTGTACGATCTGATTGATAAACTGCGCTGCGAACTGGATTGTGCTGTGCTGATGGTTTCCCACGATCTGCATCTGGTAATGGCGAAAACCGACGATGTGTTGTGCCTGAACCAGCATATCTGCTGCTCCGGTACGCCAGAGGTGGTGTCGATGCACCCGGAATTTATTTCAATGTTCGGCCATCGCGGCGCGGAGCAACTGGGTATTTATCGCCATAACCATAATCATCGCCACGACCTTCAGGGTCGCATTGTTCTGCGCCGGGGAAACGGTCACTCATGATTGAATTATTACTGCCTGGCTGGTTTGCCGGGATGTTGCTCGCCTGTGCCGCTGGTCCGCTGGGTTCCTTTGTCGTGTGGCGGCGCATGTCATATTTTGGCGATACCCTCGCCCACGCGTCGCTACTTGGGGTCGCGTTTGGTCTGTTGCTTAATGTAAACCCGTTTTACGCGGTGATCGCCGTGACCTTGCTGCTAGCCATCGGCCTGGTACTGCTGGAAAAGCGCCCGCATCTGGCGATTGATACCCTGCTTGGGATCATGGCGCACAGCGCCCTGTCGCTTGGCCTCGTGGTGGTAAGCCTGATGGCCAATATCCGTGTGGATTTGATGGCCTATCTGTTTGGCGATTTGTTGTCGGTGACGCCTGCGGACATTATCTCTATCGCCCTTGGCGTGGCGGTGGTTATCGGCGTGCTGGCCTGGCAATGGCGCAGCCTTCTGGCGATGACCATCAGCCCCGATTTGGCGTTTGTCGACGGGGTGAAAATACAGCGTGTGAAGATGCTATTAATGCTGGTTACGGCATTAACCATCGGGGTGGCAATGAAATTTGTCGGCGCGCTGATTATCACATCACTGCTGATAATACCGGCCGCCACCGCGCGGCGCTTCGCCCGCACGCCTGAACAGATGGCGGGCATTGCGGTGATAATCGGCATGATTGCCGTCACCGCAGGGCTGACATTCTCCGCGTTTTACGACACGCCCGCAGGCCCTTCCGTGGTATTAGCCGCCGCGCTGATGTTCATCCTCACTATGATGAAGAAAAACGCAACCTGACTCTTAAGCACGGCGAATGCAGGATGTTAAAAAGGGCAGATTTCTCTGCCCTTTTGTATGCGCTTTGCAGGTCTAATGATGACCCTTTCACAACGATGCCATCACGGAAGTGCGGGCGGTGTGATGCCAAAATGCTGCCAGGCACGCACCGTCGCCATTCGGCCACGCGGCGTACGCTGCAAAAATCCTTGTTGGATCAGGAAAGGCTCAAGCACATCTTCGATAGTTTCCCGCTCTTCGCCTATCGCTGCCGCCAGGTTATCCAGCCCTACCGGCCCGCCAAAAAATTTATCGATAATCGCCAGCAGCAGTTTGCGGTCCATGTAGTCGAACCCTTCGGTATCGACATTAAGCATATCCAGCGCCTGAGACGCCACGTCCTGGGAAATCACCCCGTTATGGCGAACCTCAGCAAAATCCCGCACCCGGCGCAGCAAACGGTTAGCAATACGCGGCGTACCACGGGCGCGTTTAGCCACTTCCAGCGCCCCTTCGTTGCTCATATCAAGCCCCATATGCTGGGCGCTGCGATTGACGATATGCTGTAAGTCCGGCACCTGATAAAACTCCAGGCGCTGAACAATGCCAAAGCGATCGCGCAACGGAGACGTCAATGAACCGGCGCGCGTGGTGGCGCCGATTAAGGTAAACGGCGGTAAATCAATTTTGATTGAGCGTGCCGCCGGGCCTTCGCCAATCATAATATCCAGCTGATAGTCTTCCATCGCCGGGTACAACACTTCTTCCACGACCGGCGAAAGGCGGTGGATCTCATCAATAAACAGGACGTCATGCGGTTCGAGATTGGTCAGCATCGCGGCAAGATCGCCTGCTTTTTCCAGTACCGGCCCGGAGGTGGTGCGCAAATTAACGCCCAGTTCGTTGGCGACAATGCCTGCCAGGGTTGTTTTGCCTAAACCCGGCGGGCCGAAAATTAACAGATGATCCAGCGCGTCACCGCGCAGCCGGGCCGCCTGAATAAAGATTTCCATCTGCGAGCGAACCTGCGGCTGGCCGATATACTCTTCCAGCAGCTTCGGACGAATAGCCCGGTCAATGATCTCTTCCTGGGTTATGCTCGCGGCGGAAACCAGGCGGTCTGCTTCTATCATCCGTTACCTCACAGTGCCGCGCGTAATGCTTCGCGGATTAGGGTTTCGCTGTCCGCATCAGGACGCGCCAGTTTGCTCACCATACGGCTCGCTTCCTGCGGTTTATAACCCAATGCCACAAGCGCGGCAACGGCTTCTGCCTCCGCATCGTCCTTCGTCGGGCTGGCAGGCGACGTCAGCACCAGGTCGGAGGCTGGCGTGAACAGATCGCCGTGCAGGCCTTTAAAGCGGTCTTTCATTTCCACTACCAGACGCTCGGCGGTTTTTTTGCCGATGCCCGGCAATTTGACCAGCACGGCAGGTTCTTCGCGCTCAATCGCATTCACGAACTGCTGCGCTGACATACCCGAGAGAATGGCGAGCGCCAGTTTTGGGCCGACGCCATTTACTTTGATAAGCTCGCGAAACAGCGTGCGCTCTTGCTTATTATTAAAACCGAACAGCAGTTGCGCATCTTCACGCACCACAAAATGGGTGAAGACGACGGCTTCCTGGCCCGTTTCCGGAAGTTCATAAAAGCAGGTCATGGGCATATGCACTTCATAACCAACACCGCCCGCTTCCAGTAATACCAGCGGCGGTTGTTTTTCCAGAATGGTGCCTCTGAGTCTGCCTATCACAATATGCTCCTGCGGTTAGCGGCGATAAAAGTTTCCGGATGTTCACGCGCACGGCGTGAAAGCGATAAGGCTATCATATAAAAAAGGCTGGATGGATATCCAGCCTGATTTATCTTAACCGCCCTCTTGCCAGATTAAGACGCGAGTCGCTTATTTGCGTCGCATTCTGGCTGATATGGCAGTGGGTAATCGCGATGGCCAGCGCATCCGCCGCATCCGCCTGGGGATTGGCGGGCAGCTTAAGCAAGGTACGCACCATATGCTGAACCTGGCTTTTCTCAGCGCTGCCAATGCCGACAACGGTTTGTTTTACCTGCCGGGCGGCGTATTCAAAGACCGGAAGGTCCTGATTGACCGCCGCCACAATCGCTACACCACGCGCCTGCCCGAGCTTAAGCGCCGAATCGGCGTTTTTCGCCATAAAGACTTGCTCAATGGCGAAATAATCCGGCTGGAATTGGGTGATGATTTCACTCACTCCCGCGTAGATGAGTTTCAGTCGCGAGGGTAAATCGTCAACCTTGGTTCGGATACAACCGCTTCCCAGATAAGTGAGCTGGCGGCCAACCTGGCGAATAACGCCATAACCGGTCACGCGTGACCCCGGGTCAATGCCGAGAATAATCGCCATCACGCGCCTCCGGTTATCAGTGAAACACACGCTGGAGCGTTCCGTTCACAGCAAGCTGAAGGCCTGGCGCTTTCACCGTCGCGTAAATCCACTACGCGACAGCGGTCAGCGAGACGAGCCAGGGTGCCTGCCAACTGAACAATGGCGGGTATCACAGGGTGGCAGCGACTTCGTCAGAGATTTCACCGTTATGGTAAACTTCCTGCACGTCATCACAGTCTTCCAGCATATCGATAAGACGCAGCAGTTTCGGCGCGGTTTCCGCGTCCATATCCGCTTTGGTTGACGGGATCATTGACACTTCGGCGTTGTCGGCTTTCAGGCCAGCCGCTTCCAGCGCATCACGCACCGCGCCCATCTCTTCCCAGGCGGTATACACGTCGATGGCGCCATCGTCAAAAGTCACCACGTCTTCAGCGCCTGCTTCAAGCGCCGCTTCCATGATCACATCCTCATCGCCTGCCTCGAAAGAGATAACCCCTTTCTTGCTGAACAGGTAAGCAACGGAACCATCGGTGCCCAGGTTACCGCCGCATTTGCTGAAGGCATGACGCACTTCCGCTACGGTGCGGTTACGGTTGTCGGAAAGACATTCCACCATGACCGCCGTACCGCCAGGACCGTAACCTTCATAAATGATGGTTTCCATGTTCGCGTCTTCATCACCGCCTACGCCGCGAGCAATGGCGCGGTTTAAGGTGTCGCGCGTCATGTTGTTTGACAGCGCTTTATCAATCGCCGCACGCAAACGCGGGTTGGACGCGGCATCGCCGCCGCCTAAACGCGCCGCGGTAACCAGCTCGCGAATAATTTTGGTGAAAATCTTACCGCGTTTGGCATCCTGTGCCGCTTTGCGGTGTTTGGTGTTGGCCCATTTACTGTGACCTGCCATAACTATTTCCTCAAAGAGCGCGCCTTCTCAGGCCGCGTTAATTACAAATTCTTCAATCGCCTGCCGGTTGCTCCACGATTTAGTGAGCGCTGCGGCCTCTGCCGGGCTCACCCAGCGGTAAGTTAAGTGTTCGGTGAACACAATCTCCCGCTCGCTCGGTAGCGCCAGGCAAAACCAGGTTTCACGATTTCGCATGATCCCTGGCGCATAGCGATGACGTAAATGACTAAAAATTTCAAACTCCACCGTGCGTTGACAGTCCATCAAGGTCAGTTGTTCTTTCGCAACGTCAATCGAGACCTCTTCCTTTACTTCACGCGCGGCGGCCTGCGGCGCAGTCTCTCCCTCTTCCACACTGCCGGTAACCGACTGCCAGAAATCAGGATCATCGCGCCGCTGTAGCATCAGCACCCGCTTCGTATCTTTTGCATAAATCACCACTAAGACAGAAACGGGACGCTTATAGGCCATCTTATTTTTTCTCTTCCTTTTTAATGACCGCAATGCCGAGTTCTTCAAGCGCCGCCTGGTTTGCGAAGCTCGGGGCTTCAGTCATCAGGCACGCCGCAGCGGTCGTTTTCGGGAAGGCAATTACATCACGGATGTTGTCTGTGCCAGTCAGCAGCATCGTCAAACGGTCCAGACCGAATGCCAGGCCCGCGTGCGGCGGGGTGCCGAATTTCAGCGCGTCGAGCAGGAAGCCGAACTTCTCACGCTGTTCCTGTTCGGTAATGCCGAGAATACCGAACACAGTCTGCTGCATTTCGCCGCTATAAATACGCACAGAACCACCACCCACTTCATAGCCGTTAATGACCATATCATAGGCGTTCGCGACGGCATTTTCCGGTGCGGCCTGAAGCTCGGCTGCGGTCATGTCTTTCGGAGAGGTGAACGGGTGGTGCATAGCCGTCAGACCGCCTTCGCCATCGTCTTCAAACATCGGGAAATCGATGACCCACAGCGGCGCCCACGCGTTTTCGTCGGTGATTTTCAGATCCTTGCCAAGCTTCAGACGCAGTGCGCCCAGTGCATCGGCAACCACTTTCTTATTGTCTGCGCCGAAGAAAATCATATCGCCGTCTTGCGCGCCGGTGCGCTCAAGGATCGCGTTGATGATGTCGGTATTGAGGAATTTAGCAATTGGGCTATTAATGCCTTCAATACCGGCACTGCGCTGGTTAACTTTGATGTAAGCCAGGCCTTTCGCGCCATAAATGGTGACAAATTTGCCGTATTCATCAATCTGTTTACGGGTCAACTCAGCGCCGCCCGGTACACGCAGCGCCGCCACACGGCCTTTGGCGTCGTTTGCCGGGCCTGCGAATACGCTAAATTCAACCTCTTTCACCAGATCCGCTACGTCAACCAGTTCCATCGGGTTGCGCAGGTCAGGTTTATCGGAGCCGTAACGACGCTCAGCTTCAGCAAACGTCATTACCGGGAAGGCGCCGAGGTCAACGCCTTTAATGTCCAGCCACAGATCGTGAACCAGCTGTTCCATCACTTCACGCACCTGCGGCGCGGTCATGAAGGAGGTTTCCACATCGATTTGGGTAAATTCAGGCTGGCGGTCAGCACGTAAATCTTCGTCGCGGAAACACTTCACAATCTGATAGTAGCGATCGAAGCCAGACATCATCAGCAACTGTTTAAACAGCTGAGGAGACTGCGGCAGCGCGTAGAATTTGCCTTTATGAACGCGAGACGGCACCAGGTAGTCACGCGCGCCTTCCGGCGTCGCTTTGGTCAACATCGGGGTTTCAATATCAAGGAAACCGTGGTCATCCATAAAGCGGCGCACAAAGCTTGTGATTTTCGCGCGGGTTTTCAGGCGCTGGGCCATGTCCGGGCGACGCAGGTCCAGGTAGCGGTATTTCAGACGCGCTTCTTCGGTGTTAACCTGGTTTGAGTCCAGCGGCAACGGCTCGGCACGGTTGATGATATTAAGGGCGGTAGCAAAAACTTCGACTTCGCCGGTCGCCATGTCGCGGTTAATATTTCTTTCGTCGCGCGCACGCACCAGACCGGTGATTTGAATGCAGAACTCATTACGCAATTCAGAGGCCAGTTTGAACGCCGCATCGCGGTCAGGATCAAAGAACACCTGCACAATGCCTTCACGGTCACGCATGTCGATAAAAATCAGGCTGCCGAGGTCGCGACGACGATTAACCCAACCACACAGCGTCACTTCTTGTCCCACATGGGATTTATTGAGCTGCCCGCAATAATTTGTACGCATGAGATATCCCTTTATTTTGCCGCAGGCCGTTTGTGTCACCTGCCCCGCAGGCACCACTGTCGCAGCTTTACACTGGATGAAAAAAGGCGGCTATTATACTGGAAATTCCACCATTCGATAAGCCCGAAGCCGTCTGGTCGAACGAATGCTATGCGCATGATGACGGTTTCTCACAAAAATTAACAAAATTTGCGACCTCACCACCAGTCTTTGGCGAGTAAGGTGAAAAAAAACCGTACAGGAGATGAGTATGCTGACCTTAAACCCCGCGACCACTGCATTAGTGATAATCGATTTACAGGAAGGTATTTTGCCTTTCGCAGGCGGCCCGCACAGCGCTGAAGAGGTGGTGGCTCGCAGCGCAAGGCTTGCGGAGCATTTTCGCGCCCACGGCGCGCCGGTCGTGATGGTGCGCGTCGGCTGGTCGGCCAATTTCGCCGAGGCGTTGAAACAGCCGGTTGATGCCCCTAACCCGGCGCAAGCCCTGCCTCAGGAGTGGTGGCATTACCCGGTTGCGCTGGGTAAACGCGACAGCGATATCGAAATCATTAAACGCCAGTGGGGCGCGTTTTACGGAACCGACTTAGAATTACAGTTGCGCCGCCGCGGCATCGATACCATCGTGCTGTGCGGGATCTCCACCAATATCGGGGTGGAATCCACCGCGCGTAACGCCTGGGAGCTCGGGTTTTCGCTGATCCTTGCGGAAGACGCCTGTAGCGCCGCAAGCGCTGAGCAACACGCGAACAGTTTCAGGCATATCTTTCCCCGCATCGCCCGGGTGCGGTCGGTTGAGGAGATTATCGCCGCCCTATGATTTATATCGGCCTGCCCCAATGGTCGCACCCAAAATGGGGGCGACTTGGCATCAGTACACTTGAAGATTACGCCCGCCATTTTAACTGCGTAGAGGGCAACACCACACTCTACGCGTTACCTAAAGCGGAGATCGTTGAACGTTGGCGGGCGCAAACCACCGACGCGTTCCGTTTTTGTTTTAAATTCCCGGCGACTATTACCCATCAGGCCGCGCTACGCCAGTGCGAGGATTTGAAAGCCGAATTCTTTACGCGGCTCGCGCCGCTTACCGGGCGCATCGGTCAGTACTGGCTGCAATTGCCTGCGGGGTTTGGCCCGGCAGATCTTCCGGCGCTGTGGTCATTTCTCGATAACTTGCCCGATGAGTTCACCTATGGCGTGGAAGTGCGCCACCCGGCGTTTTTCGCTAAGGGTGACGCGGAACAAGCGCTTAATCGCGGCCTTCACCAGCGGGCCGTCAACCGGGTAGTGTTGGACAGCCGACCGGTACATTCGGCTATTCCCACAAGCCAGGACATTATCGACGCGCAGCGTAAAAAACCGAAAGTGCCGGTGCACGCGCTGGTCACGGCGGCAAACCCAATGGTGCGCTTTATCGGCAGCGACGATATGGCCCGCAATGAAGAATTCTTTAAAGTGTGGCTTAGCAAACTCGCCAGTTGGGAACAAACCACGACGCCGTATCTTTTTTTGCATACGCCCGATATCGGCCAGGTCCCGGAACTGGTGCATCTTCTTTGGCCAGAAATGCAACAGGCGTTTTCTAATCTCGGGCAACCGCCTGCTATTCCGCATCAGAACTCACTCCTTTAGGCGGTGGAGCGTTCCGGTAACTCCAGGCTATGATACGTAATGCCACCATTCATGTTAAAGGGAGTTTGTATGGTAAGCGCGCTGTATGCCGTGTTAGGAGCGTTGTTACTGTTGAAGTTTTCTCTGGATGTTGTTCGGATGCGAATGCAATACCGCGTCTCTTATGGCGATGGCGGCTTTAGCGAACTGCAAAGCGTCATTCGCATTCATGGCAACGCCGTGGAAAATATTCCGGTTGCGTTGATATTGCTGCTGTTTATGGAAATGAATGGCGCAGAGACCTGGATGGTGCATATCTGCGGCATTTTGATGATTATCGGACGCCTGCTTCACTACTACGGTTATCATCACCGTCTCATTCGCTGGCGTCGTTCGGGAGCAAGCGCTACCTGGGTTTCGATGTTGCTTATGGTGCTGGCCAACGTCTGGTATATTCCGTGGGAGTTGGTTTTCTCGGTGCATTAGCGCAAAATACGCGCCTTTCGTTATTCCCGGAATTTTTGTATGTCTGACCGCGACACCCTTTTCTCCGCGCCGGTTGCCAAACTCGGCGACTGGACCTTTGATGAACGCGTGGCTGAAGTCTTCCCCGACATGATCCAGCGTTCGGTCCCTGGCTATTCAAATATTATCTCGATGATAGGGATGCTGGCGGGCCGCTTCGTCAAGCCGAATACCCAGGTGTACGATTTGGGGTGTTCGCTCGGCGCCGCTACCCTTTCGGTACGCCGCAATATCGCCCATGACGGCTGTCGGATAATTGCCGTGGATAATTCCGCCGCCATGGTAGAGCGCTGCCGTCGTCATATTGATGCTTTCAAAGCCCAGACGCCAGTCGAGGTGGTAGAGGACGATATCCAAAATATCGTTATCGAAAATGCGTCCATGGTGGTGCTGAACTTTACGCTACAGTTTCTCAACCCGGCGGATCGCCAGACGCTTCTGAATAAAATTTATCACGGGCTGATCCCCGGCGGCGCGCTGGTGCTGTCGGAAAAGTTCAGTTTTGAAGATGGCGAAGTGGGCGATTTATTATTCAACATGCACCACGATTTTAAACGCGCCAACGGTTATAGCGAGCTTGAAATCAGCCAGAAACGCAGCATGCTCGAAAACGTGATGCTGACAGACTCGGTGGAAACCCACAAAGCGCGTCTGCATCAGGCGGGATTTGAGCATTGCGAGCTGTGGTTCCAGTGCTTTAATTTCGGCTCGCTGGTAGCGCTTAAAGCCGGGGGCAGCCATGATTGATTTCGGTAAATTTTATCAGCGCATCGCCTGTAGCCCGCTGGCGCCGTGGCTTGAAACGCTGCCGGCGCAAATCGCCCACTGGCAGCGTGAATCGCTGCACGGTCAGTTTAAGCTCTGGCACAGCAGCGTGGAGCATTTACCAACCCTGACGCCGCATCATCTGGATTTGCTGCACAGCGTAACGGCGCAGTCGGAACATCCGCTGAGCGACGGTCAACGTCAGCGCATCGAAACCCTGCTGCGTAATTTGATGCCGTGGCGGAAAGGCCCGTTTTCACTCTATGGCATCGATATCGACACCGAATGGCGCTCTGACTGGAAGTGGGAGCGCGTACTGCCCCATCTTTCTTCCCTTGAAGGTCGTACCATTCTTGATGTCGGTTGCGGCAGCGGCTATCACCTGTGGCGCATGATCGGCGCAGGCGCGCATCTGGCGGTGGGTATAGACCCGATGCAACTGTTTCTCTGCCAGTTTGAAGCGGTGCGTAAACTGCTCGGTGACGATCAGCGCGCTCATCTTCTGCCGCTTGGCATTGAACAACTTCCGGCATTAAAAGCGTTTGATACTGTGTTCTCGATGGGGGTGCTTTACCATCGCCGTTCGCCGCTGGATCATTTATGGCAATTGAAGGACCAACTGGTTTCAGACGGTGAGCTGGTGCTGGAAACACTGGTCGTGGAAGGCGATGAGAATACCGTACTGGTGCCAGGCGAGCGTTATGCGCAAATGCGCAACGTTTACTATATTCCTTCCGCGCTGGCGTTGAAAAACTGGCTTGTGAAATGTGGATTCGTTGATGTGCGCATCGTCGATCACTGCGTGACCACGCTAGAAGAACAGCGCCGCACCGACTGGATGACGACGGATTCTCTCGCGGCGTTTCTGGACCCGGACGATCGCAGTAAAACCATCGAAGGCTACCCTGCCCCGCTGCGCGCGGTGCTGGTCGCCCGCAAGCCCTGATCGTGACGCCGCCGGTTGCCCGGCGGCGCAGGGTTTCACATTCCCGCCCCGACGCGTTTTAAGCGCAAAGCCACCTTCTCCGCCGCCTTTTTACCCGCAAGGAACGCGTGATCGGAATTGTAGTATTCCCATTCGCTGTAACGACCGGCGAGCAAAATGTCATATTGCAAAAGCCACTGGCGCACGGTGTCGACATTCGCCGCCCGCGCATGATCGTAAATCACATACGCATACGGGATATCCACCAGATTGGCGGCAAGAATGGCGTCATCGGCGTTAATCATGCCCACCTGGATGCACTCGGCAATGCAGCGGTCAATCAATGCCTGTCCGTCTACCGGTAACGGCACGTCCTGCGAATAGGTGATTTCGCACGTGATCCCGCAGCCGTCGGGTGGGTTACAGAATGGGCTGGCGTTGCCCTGGACAAAAATGCGGTGAAAAATAGTCTCTTCCGGGTAATACACCCAATGCTTTTCGGTGAGATCGCGCCGACCAATCCCTAAATTGACGCAGCGTACCGAAGTATGACGCAACCCTTTAGCAGCATTCAGCACCGCCTCAGGCACCTCGTCACCGAGCATATTGACTAATACCGGCAGCGGCATTGTGCTGATGAGCTGTTCATAACGATAGCGGCGACCATCCGCCAGTACGGCGATATGCTCGCGCGGCAGCAATTTAATGATTTTCGCGTTCGTTTCCAGCGGGCCTTTCAGTAACGGCAGGAAACCGGACATCAACGCCTGGAAGCCGCCCCGCAACGGGTAACCAAAGCGCGCATTCGGGCCAACGGGTTTGCGGCTCGGTGCCAGCGCCCCGTCAATAATTTGCCCTAAATCCGGCAGCGGCACGCGACCGCCAAGCCATGAGGTCTCCATCTCTGCCAGCGGCACTTTCCACAATTTGCGGTTATAAGGAACGGCGAAGTATTTCGCGATCCCGGCGCCCCAGGTCTGGTAGATAAACTGCTCAAAATTGGCAGCGCGTTTGTCCCGGGCGGTGAGCGTACAGTCGTCCTGCGGCACCGCGCCGTCGCCACAGCAGTCTTCCATTTTCAAGGCAGGAGCATTCGCGGGCTGCAACCGGCTGGCGGCATTATATTGCGCCTCCATCGCCCCCAGAATGCACTCCTTAATTACCGGGGCAGGCAAGCCGTAAAGCGCGCTCTGGAACGGATAGCGGGTGTAGGTATTTTGACTGTAAACCCAGGCTTCCCGGTCCTGCCAGTGCAGGTTGTCCTTAAGCAGTAACTGATACATTTCCAGCACATACGGATCGGCGGAAAACATAATATGCCCGGCATAGTCAAAGGTGAATCCTTTGTCCTCCACCGAACGGCACCAGCCGCCGACCGTCGCGTTTTGCTCCAGCAATACGGCGTCTTTTCCGGCATGCAGCGCAGCGCTCAACCCCGTTGGGCCAGCGCCGAGGATAAGGCAGCGGGCAAAGTGCACATCCGGCTTGGCGGTGGTGGAGATACGGCCTACCACCGGCGCGGCGGGCGGCGGCGCGGTGTCCACGGCAACATCCGTTTGAGGCTGCGTTTTGCGTAACGCCTCGGCCATCAGCCTGTGCATTGACTCGACAGTCGCGTCCCAGGAGGTGGCATTGATGATGGTTTTCATCCGCAGGGCCTGGGTTTGCCTGTCGTTTTCACTCAGCGCCAGCGCCTGCTCGCAGCCGCGTATAAAAGCCTTATGATCGTCAGCGACAAAAACAATATCACCATAAGGCACTTTCACATCGGCAATTTCCGTACTCACAATAGGCAGCGCCGCCGCCATATATTCCAGCACTTTTGTGGGGCTGATATAGCGAGTCGAGGCGTTCAGGGCAAACGGCATCAGGCATACATCCCACCCGGCGAGAAACTGCGGCAGTGCCTGATAAGGCTGTTGGCCAAAATAGTGAATATTGGCCCGCTGCGGCAGACAAGCGGGGTCGATTTTCACTACCGGGCCTACCATCACAATCTGCCAATGCGGATTGGCATCGGCGACGGCAGCAATCAGCTCGCAATCAATGCGCTCATCAATCACCCCATAGTAACCGAGACGGGGATGGGGAATGTCGGCCTGCAAAGGATGGGCGTTCTCGCGATCCAGCGCCTGCTCAAAGTGGACGGCATCAACGCTGCTTGGAAAGCACCAGACATGGTGATGGCGGTGCTGTTTGGCGGCATACAGGCTGGGCCCGCCGGTGAAGACCAGGCCCGCGCGGGCCAGTAACGCCGATTCGCGCTGCAATAGCTGCCGGGGCGCGTTTTTGAAGGCCGACAGTTCGTCCATGCAGTCATAAACCGTCAGCGCAGGATGAAACGGTTCGGATAACGGCAGCGCCATTGGGGTATAAAACCAGACCACCGGCTCGGGAAACTCCGCGCTTAACGCGGTCATTAAAGGCTGAAGTTGCGCAATTTGTTCATCATGAAATCCCGGCGCGTGAACCGGGCTGTGGGGGCGGATAACGGTGACATTCGGCGCGGGCGCGGAGCGATGTAATCCTGCCGCTCCTTCTTCGAATACCGGTTCTTCAATAAACACCACTGGATAATGCTGCGCGAGGCGCGTCAACAGATGTTGCGGGCGTTGCCAGACGAAATCCCAGCGTAGATGACTAAACACAACAAGCGTCTTTGTATTCACTGTTTGCCCCTTACCAGCCTGTCGCAAGCGATGCTGGCCCTGAAAATGTGCAAGAGAACGTTGCGCGCGGCGTAATGCCCGCGCGTAGGGGAGATCGAGTTTTCGTAACAAAGGATCGGCACCTTCATGCAGAGGTTCCCACAAACCACTGCGATGCCAGACCTGCGCATCTTCCCAGTCAGGGCGGTCGAGAATGGGATAAACGCAAATTCCGCGAATATCCGCACCCACCATCTGCGCATGGGCCACTTCCGATGCAATATGCGTTATCCACGCGCCGCGTCCGCTACCTACATGGCTGGTTTCAGCCAAAAGTAGCGGCCGTCGATATCGCTGATGCAGTTCACAGAGCATTTCACTCAGCGGTTTGCGCCGCGAATCGCCTAAGTGCCAGGGTAGAGGTTGATGGCTGTCAACGTGCCATTGATTGTTGTGGTAATAATTTGCGCCAATCAGGTCAAGGTAGCGCGCCGCGCCGCCTAACTCTGGCGCTTGTGTTCCGCACAGCATGTCCCAGGCCTGATACTGGGCATTACTTTCTGTCTGCGCTACATGCATCGACTGCGCATCGTCATCACTTGCGACGAGGTGAATAATCGGGTCGCAGTGTAAAATTCGCGCCCGGCTGTCGGCTTCCCAGATGGCATCGCAGGCGGCAAGCGCAGCGCGCACCAGTTGGCGTTTACAGGCATAACCGGTCTCTTCTCCGGGCGGTTGCGAAGAAGGGATAAACCCGACTGACAACGCCCAACTGGTAAAAGAAATTTCATTAACCGGCGAATAGACAGGCGCATTCTGATACCAGGGTTTAAGAAAGCGCGCCAGTGCACCGCAAAAGCGGGCAAACCGTTCGACAAAGGCGTCATCCAGCAGGCTTAATTCCGCGGGCCAACCGTAATGGCAAATCGTCCAGCAAATCTGAATATTCTTTTCCCGGGCGGCCAACATACGTTTAGCCACCGCAGTAAAGTCGTATTCGCCAGATCTGTCTGCCAGACGCCAGCCCACGCTCTCACGCACCGTAGCGACCTGAATTTGATTCAGTGTGTCGTAATCCTCCGCTACCCGTTCTAAATGCCCGGTCGCCTCATTCATTGAAAGCGGCACGCCCAGCCGGTTTATATGATCGGCACCCTCATAACCCGCCTGCCAATAACTGCGAAACAGCACCATCTCCCTCTCTTAACAGCCGCAGGGCTGTTTGCATCAGGAATTTTTGGGAGGGTTATCTCAGGGCGAAAGGTCAAGCGGCGCTAAAAAAAGGCACAGCCATCCTGCCCCTTGAGATAAGGCTCTTTAAAAGAAGAAAAAAATTACCGGCAACGTGAAGGATATTGTCGAGAATTGTTTCACCAGGTAATTAATTTTGGCTCACGCTTTAAATGCGCGCCACATGGAAGGTTAAAATAATTGAAGTTTTGAAAAATAACACTTATCGCGTCAGGCTTAAGCGAAGCCAATGAAGTAGCGGAAAGATAAAATAAATATGAAGCTTAAAAAATTGACAGTAGATATACTCATTAAGCCGCAATTATTTACAACTACATGTAATCGTTGAATATTTTATATTATTCACGCATTCGAATTCACGATATTGCTACTATTGTTCATATTTTGATTTTAATGGCATCATTTAGTTACTTCTCTAAACGCGCTTCGAAGACGACTTTTTTAACCTCGACCACCCATTAAGAGTGCGGCAATATAATATATCTCGTTTAAGCGAAGCGAAATAAAGTCCACTGAATGATTTATTAGCCATTCGGTCTTAATACAACCTACATGCTTTAAGGCATTCATATATCACTTTATTTAGCGTGCTGTTTAAATAACTTATCCGGGCCGTTTACGTTTTTGGCATAAAAAAAGCCCCAGCAACATGCCGGGGCCTGGTACGAGCAAACATCATATTGGGCGACATGATGTGCGGCAAAAAACGGTTTCGTATTACGAGGCGGCTGCAAGGGCCGCTTTCATGGCGGCGACTGCATTTCCATCCACGCAATAGCGGGAATATTCATCAGCGTCTGCATCGGCAGACATCGACACACCCGGATTGCGATAGCGCATCGCGGACGGGACTTTCATCCCTGCTGAGCTGTGAAGCTCTTTCACGCCATGCGCGATAAACGTGTCCAGATTACTGAGGCGAACCCCAGCACCAGCCATAATGATTGGAGCACCAGAATGGGCGATTAGTTCCGCGATTTTTGAAATACCTTTCTCGGCGCTGGATTGTTGACCAGACGTCAGGACGCGCGCCACGCCTAATTGTGCGAGTTTATCAAGCGTAATGAAGGGGTTGGCGCACATGTCGAATGCCCGGTGAAAGGTCACCGCCATGCCCGTTGCGGCGGTCATTATTTTTTTCATGCGCGACATATCGACATCACCGTCCTCGGTGAGGATGCCGGTCACCAAACCGGGGTAACCTAAATCGCGAATATGCGCGATATCGTCAAGCATGATGGAAAACTCGCGGGCGTCGTAGCAAAAGTCACCGCCGCGTGGGCGAATGATGGGATGCACCGGTATAGCGACCTCGGCACGTACGCCTTTTAACAACCCCGCCGAAGGCGTTAACCCACCTTCTGCCGGAGCGCTGCACAGTTCAATCCGGTCCGCGCCTGCGGCCTCGGCCGTTACTGCGCAGGTCTGCGAATAACAGCAAATTTCGAGTAAAGCCATTGATATCCCCTAATAACGGGTGAAAAACCGTTGTTTCATCCCTGTCGGATGCTAGTCTGAAGGAACCTTTTTATCAGGGCAACGTATCATGGCATTCAATTTCAACGAACAATCGGACCGGCGTCACAGCGACAGCGTCAAATGGAATAAATACGCTGAAAATGTCCTGCCTATGTGGGTGGCGGATATGGATTTTCCTACTGCGCCGTGCGTGCTTGAAGCGCTGCATGAGCGGGTGGAACAGGGAATTTTCGGTTATGGTGCAGCGCCGGATGAGTTGTTTGACGTTGTTATCGGACATCTTAAACAGCGCTACCAATGGGAGGTGAAGCCCGAATGGATAATCCCGCTGCCCGGCGTGGTGAGCGGACTTAACCTGGCCGTGCGCGCGTTTAGCGCCCCGGATGAGCGCTCGCTTGCCCCCTCGCCCATTTATCCCCCCTTTTATAAAGCCGCAGAGCTTGCCGGACGCGCGCAGCAGAAAATCCCTTTAGTACTGAAGGAAGGGCGTTGGGTGATGGATTTCGAGGCCGTTGAGTCCGGGATGTGCGGGGATGAAGGGTTACTGATGCTCTGTAATCCGCAAAACCCCGGCGGCACGGTGTACCGGCGTGAAGAACTAATGGCGCAACTCGCTTTCGCCGAGCGTCATGATCTGATTGTCTGCTCCGATGAAATTCACAGCGAGTTGATTCTGGAGCCGGGATTATCGCATATCCCGTTTGCCAGCCTGAACGACCAGGCCGCGCAACGCTCGGTGACCTTTATATCACCGTCTAAAACCTGGAATATCGCAGGCCTCGGCGCCTCGCTTGCCATCATCCCAAACCCCGAATTGCGTCGGCGTTTCGCCATGGCGCGTATGGGCATTGTTCCGAACGTTGATGTGCTGGCGTTGACGGCGGCAACCGCCGCCTGGCGAGATGGCGAACCCTGGCGGCAGGCCCTGATTGCCCATCTTCAAAAGCAGCGCAGCCGGTTATGCAACGCCATTAATGCGATGCCCGGTTTACGCGTCGTGCCGCCTGAGGCGACCTACCTTGCCTGGGTGGACGCCAGCGCGCTCCCCGTTAATGATCCATGGCACCATTTTTTACAGCACGGGCTTGCGTTTTCGCCAGGCAAAGAGTTTGGCGACTCGCGATTTGTGCGTATTAATTTTGCCTGCACGGAGGCGACACTGACAGAAGCTATAGCGCGCATGCAGCGCGCTGTAGAAGCCTGCGGATTATAACTGTTCGCTTGCGACGATGTCTTCAATGGACCAGGGATGGAACTTGATGGTCACCGTGCCGTCGGTGACCGCAAGCGTCGGGTTTGGCAACCGCTCGCGCTCGCCTTTTGGCGAGCTGGTTTTAACCGCAATCCCTTTCTGGCAAAGTCCCTCATCGCTAAGCAGCGCCACCGCGCGGGCATTTAAGGT
The DNA here is from genome assembly GCF_011077955.1 of Citrobacter freundii. GTDB lineage: Bacteria > Pseudomonadota > Gammaproteobacteria > Enterobacterales > Enterobacteriaceae > Atlantibacter. Next base: position 195,365 of record NZ_JAALBX010000002.1, on the reverse strand, counting down.
TGCCGGGTCGCCTGGCAACACGATTTCGATATGCTCCCAGCCTTCATGCGGATAGCGCTTCTCGCCGGGCCACGGCAATTCCACGACGCTAAACTGCCAGTGCGCCACGTGAATCGGCTCGACCAGTTTAAACAGGCAAATGGGGCGACCATTGATGATGTTTTCTGACAGTAACGTCCCGCACTGGAGCAACCCTTTACGCCAGCGCTCAGCCGTGGCGTTCTGATGGCAGCGCAGCGAGATATGATCTGCCGTAAGCGGCGTGATATCAAGCCCAAGGCGCGTTGCAAGGCCGGTTAATGCATCGGTAAATCGCGGCAGATCGGCGGCGATATCCTGTAATTCTTCTATTGATTGCCAGTGTTGCATCTTGTGTTCCGCTAAAAGTTAATTCGCCATTAATCTATCCTGAAGCGGTTATTCCGCCAAATTTAACCCGGCGTTGTTTGCTTTTGCGCCACTCCGCGCCGTTGCTGACGCTGCTATTCAAATGCAGTATACTTCGGCCTTATTTTTCCCATAGACATAACGCGGCTTCACTGTGAGCTGTGTGTTTAACGTAAGGTATTCCGGTGAATATTCAGGCTCTTCTTTCCGATAAAGTCAGTCAGGCATTAATTGCCGCAGGCGCACCCGCTGATTGCGAACCGCAGGTTCGTCAGTCTGCGAAAGCACAGTTTGGCGACTATCAGGCTAATGGCGTGATGTCCGTTGCTAAAAAACTGGGCATGCCGCCGCGACAATTAGCAGAGCGTGTGCTGACCCATCTTGATCTCGCCGGGATCGCTAATAAAGTTGAAATCGCCGGGCCTGGTTTTATCAACATCTTCCTCGACCCGGCTTACCTTTCAAGCCTGGTGGATGGCGCAGTATTAAGTGAGCGTATCGGCGTGCCGAAAGTTACGCCGCAAACCATTGTGGTGGACTATTCCGCGCCGAACGTGGCAAAAGAGATGCATGTGGGCCATCTGCGCTCCACCATCATTGGCGACGCCGCAGTGCGCACCCTGGAATTCCTCGGTCATAACGTGATTCGCGCCAACCACGTCGGCGACTGGGGCACCCAGTTCGGTATGCTGATTGCTTATCTTGAAAAGCAGCAGAACGAAAACGCCGGTGAAATGGCGCTGGCGGATCTGGAAGGGTTCTATCGCGAAGCGAAGAAACACTACGACGAAGATGAAGCATTCGCCGAGCGCGCCCGTAATTATGTGGTGAAGCTGCAAGGCGGCGATGAGTACTGTCGTGAGATGTGGCGCAAGCTGGTCGACATCACCATGACTCAGAACCAGATTACCTATGAACGCCTGAACGTAACCTTAACGCGTGATGATGTGATGGGTGAAAGCCTGTATAACCCGATGCTGGCAGGCATTGTGGCCGATCTCAAAGCGAAAGGGCTGGCGGTCGAGAGCGAAGGCGCAACGGTGGTCTTCCTTGACGAGTACAAGAATAAAGAAGGCGAGCCGATGGGGGTTATCATCCAGAAAAAGGATGGCGGCTACCTGTACACCACAACCGATATTGCCTGTGCGAAATATCGTTACGAAACTCTGCATGCCGACCGCGTACTGTATTACATCGACTCTCGCCAACATCAACATTTAATGCAGGCCTGGACTATTGTGCGCAAAGCGGGCTACGTGCCGGAATCGGTGCCGCTGGAACACCATATGTTCGGCATGATGCTGGGCAAAGACGGTAAACCGTTCAAAACACGTGCCGGCGGTACCGTGAAGTTGTCCGATCTGCTGGATGAAGCGCTGGAACGCGCCCGTCGTCTGGTTGCGGAAAAGAATCCGGATATGCCTGCCGACGAGCTGGAAAGCCTCGCAAACGCCGTCGGTATTGGCGCTGTGAAGTACGCCGACCTCTCGAAAAACCGTACTACCGATTACATTTTCGACTGGGATAACATGCTGGCCTTTGAAGGCAACACTGCGCCGTATATGCAATATGCCTATACCCGCGTGCTGTCGATTTTCCGCAAATCCGGCATTGAAGAAAGCATGCTGACCGCGCCGGTCAACATTACCGAAGAGCGAGAAGCGGCGCTGGCGGCGCGTTTGTTGCAGTTTGAAGAGACGCTGACCACGGTTGCCCGTGAAGGCACGCCGCACGTGATGTGCGCGTACCTCTACGATGTGGCGGGCCTGTTCTCCGGTTTTTACGAGCACTGCCCGGTGCTTACCGCTGAAACCGAAGGCGTGCGTCAAAGCCGTCTGAAGCTTGCCCTGTTGACAGCGAAAACGCTGAAAATTGGTCTTGAAACGCTGGGTATTCAGACCGTCGAGCGGATGTAATAACCCTTCTAAAAAGCGCGTCTGGTACGCGCTTTTTTATTGGCTAAGCGGCGCGGGCAAAAATGTTGAATTTCTTATTTTTTACCCATCGCAAAACGAGATGTTCAACCCTTAACCGAACGCGCGTGAAACACTAAATTCCGCTTGACCGTTTTAGCCTGACTCCCTATAGTAGCGCCCCGTTGCCCCACGCTGTGCGGCAATAAAAAAATATGGTGAGGTGTCCGAGTGGCTGAAGGAGCACGCCTGGAAAGTGTGTATACGGCAACGTATCGGGGGTTCGAATCCCCCCCTCACCGCCATATTCTGAGAAAGGCCCGTACGCAAGTACGGGCCTTTTTCGTTTGTCTCAAGCCAGGGGGATGAGAAGCCCCGACCGGGGTTCGACCACGGCGAAGCCAGTGGGACGACGTGACCGCAAGGCACGTCGCCCGCAGGGCGAGCGCAGCGAGTCAATCCCCCCTCACCGCCATATTTCTGAGAAAGGCTCGTACGCAAGTACGGGCCTTTTTCGTTTGCTGCTTATCCACTGGATAAGATCCCCGGACGGGGCGCGACCCGGACGTAGCCTGGAGAACGACGTTACTACAGGGCACAGCGGCTGAAGGACGAGCGCAGCGAGTCTCCCCAAAGTACCCAAAGTCACAAATAGTATGTTGTAACTATTTACGGACTCCTCCCTATCCCCGAATCACGTTAATGCCTTGCGCCTCGAATGGCGTCAATAATGCCGCGTCGGTATCGCTGCTCACCACAAGTGTGTTAACCAGCGAAATATCACCAATCGCCCAGGGAGAGGCGCTGTTAATTTTTTCAGACGAGGCCATAACGACCGTTTCCGCCGCTCTGGCCACCATAGCGCGTTTAAAGCATGACTCTTCATAATCGCCCGTGGTTAACCCGGCTTCATGGTGCACGCCCGTTGCCCCCAAAAAACACAAATCGGCCTGCACCTTCGCCAACGCCTCAAGCGTAGTGGCGCCGAGCGTCACGACAGAATGCTTATACAGCCGCCCGCCAAGCAGGATCACGTCAATCGTGGGATGTTCGATAAGTCCCAGCGCAATTCCTGGGCTGTGCGTCACTACGGTTATCCGTAATGTGAGCGGCAGACATTTGACCAGTTCCCCTGTGGTGGTGCCGCCATCAATCAGCACGACCTGCCCCGGCATAATTAATTCCGCCGCCTTTCGGGCAATCCGCTGTTTACAGCTCAGCGCCAGATTTTTGCGCTCAGCAAAGGTGGCGATGGCTGCGGATGCTGGCAGTGCGCCACCGTGCACGCGCTGTAGTAACCCTTCTGCGGCAAGCTCGCGCAAATCGCGGCGGATCGTATCTTCAGAAACCTGGAACGTCTCGCTTAATGGCTTTGACAGCACCTGTCCCTGAGCGGCAAGCAACTCGAGGATGTGCTTTTTACGTTGGGGCGTGAGCATCAATTCACCTTAACGAATTTGCATGAATATCATTGACCATGCACGAATGTGCGCGTTATTGTACAACCATACTGATGGAGGTGAAAAAATGCAATCTGAACAGACGCGAATTCGACTTATCGACAACCAGACTTTGTCCGATGACTGGTATCTGCTAAAAAAATACACCTTCGACTTTCTGAGACGTGATGGCCGCTGGCAGCGGCAAAGTCGTGAAGCGTACGATCGCGGTAATGGCGCAACGGTTTTACTGTATAACCGCGAAAAACGCAGCGTGGTGCTGGTCCGCCAGTTTCGCCTCCCTGCTTATTTAAACGATCATGACGGTTTTCTGCTGGAGGCGGCGGCCGGTTTGCTGGATAACCTCTCGCCCGAAGCCCGCATTAAAGCGGAAGCAGAAGAAGAAACCGGCTACCGCATCGCGAGCGTTCAGAAAGTGTTTGAAGCCTTTATGAGCCCCGGCTCAGTCACGGAAAAGCTGCATTTCTTTATTGCACAATACCATGACGATCAGTTGACGGGCGCGGGCGGCGGTATTGAAGAGGAAGGCGAAGACGTTGAAACGGTTGAACTCGGTTTTGATGATGCCTTACGCGCAATAAAAGAAGGCAAAATCATTGATGCCAAAACCATCATGCTCTTGCAGTATCTGGCGCTTGAAGGCGTGATGTAACGCGCCCACCGTATGATGGGCGTAATGACTAATAATAGGTGCGCAAATACTCACTCAGCGCCAGGATCGCCATTGCTTGCCCGTAAGGCATCGCGGTCAACGGGATGTGACGATAAAACGCCAGGTCATGCCCCATCCCCGTTCCGAAGGAAACCTGCTGAAGTTCGCCGTCGGGAGTAATAAGCCCGACAACGCCGGCAATGGCTTTTTGCGCCACGGGGGCGTAACGCGCGGGCAAATAGCGCTTACGAATCCCTTTCAGGATGCCATAGGCAAATCCTGCCGTGGCGGAGGCCTCCAGGTAAGCGTGCGGGTCGTCAAGCAAGGTGTGCCATAAGCCACTTTCATGCTGGCATCTTTCCAGGGCGGCAACCTGATTTTCCAATACCTGCACCAGATACCGGCGCACGGCATTCTGTTCAGGTAAATCCATCAGCTCGAGGAAATCGGGAATGACGATAGTCAGCCAGCTATTGCCCCGCGCCCAACGCGCTCTGGCAAAATTGTGTCGCCCCTGCCAGGTCCAGCCGTGAAACCAGAGCCCGGTTTCCCTGTCCATCAGGTTCTGCACATGCAGCAAAAACTGGTAAGTGGCCTCTTCGGTGTATTCCGGGCGATTAAATAGCTTGCCGATTTTGACCAATGGCAACACGGTCATCATGAGCGTGTCGTCCCACATTTGTTGATGATTCTCCTCAGCAAGCGTAATGTGCTGCATCCCGCCATAGTCGGTACGCGGCATCTGGTACATCGCCCACTCAGCCCAGCTTTCAAGCCAGGGCCGTAACGCCGGGTTTCGCGTTTCTTCATAACGGTACGCCAGGGTCAAAAAAGGCGCCATCGTGTTGACGTTTTTGGTGGTCGCGCCCTCGGCGAAACGATCGGCAAACCAGCCGTCAATAATGTCTCTCATCTGTTCATCGCCGGTCTGCTGGTAATACTGATAGATGCCGTAAAGCCCAACACCGTGCGTCCACTCCCATCCGGCCCAACCTTTGGTGTCAATCACCCGCCCGTCATCCAGACGCAACAGAAACTGCCCGGTTTCGTCTTTAATATGGATGAGGTTATCCGTCACGCTATGGATGAGCTTTTTTAACGCATAGCACGTCAACAAACGCGTCGGCTGACGCAATAAAGCGCTGTGTTTTACAGGATAAATAGTCATTCGCTTAGCCTTTAGTGGTGAGTCAATTTACAGGTTGCAGGCACACCGGCGCGATGCACGTAACCAATATTGTTATTCCCCCAGAGCGTCTCATAGGGCATTCCAGCCAGCATTTCGACCGTTTTACGGGCCTGCGGAGTGATAGCCTCCGGGACCGGGCGACCGGCCCGGCGCATTTTTGCCGTCTCGTCACGCAGGATGCGGTGGGTGTGTAAATTGAGTTTAAATCGCAGGGAGACCAGAAAACCGCAGGTTAAGATAGCCACGGTTCCCAGGGTCAGTATCAGCAGAATGGTATGGCTCACGGCAGGCGGTTGGGTGATTTGTCCGGAAACAAAACCGGAGCATTGCATCACGATCCCAACCAGCATAACCGCGCCTGCCTGGGAAGATTTACGGGTAAGCGTCATGATGCCGGCGAAAATACCCTCTCGCCGCTGCCCGGTAATGACTTCATCCACATCGGCAATATAAGTATAGGTGTTCCAGGGAACGTAGTTGATGCCGCCGCGACCAAGGCCCGCCAGGCCGGAGACCAGCAGCAAGAGCGCAAATATGTCGCTCAAACCGGCATACCACAGAACGCCGTATGACAACGCGCTTAGTGCAAATATCACCACCACGATGCGATAGGACGGCGCAGGACCGAGCTTGATGCATAACGGGATCATGGCGATAACCGCAACAAATTGCACAATAGCCATGGTGCCCATCAGGCTTGATGCCAGCGACGCGCTTTGCATCAGGACAAACACCACGTAGTAGGTAAACACAGCATTAAAAACGTCCTGGGCAATGTATCCCCCCAGATACATTCCCAGATGCTGACGGAAAATTTTTATCCGTAGCGTGGACGTTAATTCGATAGTGAGTCGCTTCATGCTTTGCATAAACGTGAGGCTTTTATTTTCCTGCTCTGCACGAAGCGCGGCGCAAGTCCACTCGGCGCGGGGCCGCTCCCAGGTAAATAGCCAAACCAGCGCCAGAACAATGGCGCACAGCGTGGCAAAGACCAGGCTCGCATAAAAAAAGGAGGCAGCGTTATCTTTACCGAAATAGTTCAATAAAATGCCCGGCAGGAAAGCGGCGAGGATCGCCGATAACTGCGCCATCGCGATACGCGCGCCGGAAAACTTGGTTTTCTGTTTGAAGTCATCGGTCATTTCTGGCACCAGCGTTTCATAAGGTACCAGAATCATGGTGTAAACCACGTCGAATATCAGATAGGTCACCAGGTAGTAGCCGTATCCCATATCGCCGACCCACATGAAGGTGTAACTAAATACCAGCGGTATCCCCAACAGAATAAAAAACTTGCGTCGACCAAAGCGTTTGCCAGCCCATGTGGAGCCAAAATTGTCGGTTAAAAATCCCATCACCGGGCTTACTACCGCATCTGACACCCTCGCCAACGCAAAGATGAATGTTGCTTCAACCGGCGTAAGCCCACAAAACGTGGTGTAGAAATAGAGTAACCAGGCCGCAGTGAGCGCCGTGGTGCCGGCACCCAAAAAATCCCCTGCGCCGTAGGCGAGATAATTCACGACACCAATTTTACGTTTTTCCATGGCGACCACCCCTTAACGGTATGTGGGAGAGTGCACGTGTTAGGCCTGGTGCACCTGAATGCCTCTTTCGCGATTAAAGTAAAATCAGTACCGACAGGATACCTTTGCGATATCGCCACGATTTACAGAAAGTGGCAAAAATACCAAGAGCGAGGTGGTCGTCATCTCGTTTATAAAACAACGGTTCGTTTTATCGGGAAAGTGTATTGAAATGGACAGTAATGGGACGAGGGTGCGGCTAAGCGAAAAAAAGCCCGCAAACGCGGGCTGATGGGTCATAAAGTTGTATCGAAACGGCGTCAGGCTTAGCGATAATTCACAATCACCTCATTGGAGCGCACTCGCAGAACCGGGAACAATTTCCCGCCTCCCGGCACTTCCCAGATAAAGCGCAGCGGTTCGCTGGCGGCAATATTGGCAAAGCCTTGCGTGGTCCCGCTCTGGCCTTCGATGGGCACACAATGTTGTTGACTGCATAAGCGCACCTGTAACCCTGAAGGCGTTGGGCCAGTTAATTCATAGCGCCAGGCCACCATTGTCATCAGACCGGACACGGGATTTGCAGGTGCCAGCGGCGATGAAGAAACCGCCTGCCCACGCCAGCCGAGGGTCGCGCCCACGGCGCTGTCCTGCCATGCGCCTTCCGCCGCCTGGGCAAGCAGCGGGGCGAGAAGTAAAAGTCCTGCCAATACGCGCATTATTTACCTCCGATGATCGCCGTCATGCGAATATTGCGGTTTTCCGACAGTTCCATATTAGAAAGCACCACCAGCTGCGAGAGCGTGCGACGCAAGAAGCGCGACAACAACGGACGTAAAGCATGATTGACCAACAGGACCGGCGGCGCGCCCAGCATTTCCTGGCGCTGTAACGCCTCCTGCGCCTGCTCAAGCAGGCGGTCGGCAAGGCCTGGCTCCAGTCCGCCGCCGCCCTGCAATGCCTGAAGCAGCAAGCGCTCAAGCGCCGTATCCAGACCAATCACCTGCACTTCGCCATTACCCGGGAACCACTGTTGGGTGATTGCCCGGCCTAATGCCACGCGAACCACGGTCGTCAGCTCATTCGGATCATTTTGAAGCGGCGCATGTTCTGCCAGCGTTTCGATAATAGTGCGCATATCGCGGATAGGCACTTTCTCAGCCAGCAGGCTTTGCAACACTTTATGAAGTGTGGTGAGCGTAATTACGCCCGGCACTAAATCTTCGGTCAGTTTCGGCATATCCTGGGTGACGCGATCAAGAAGCTGTTGCGCTTCCTGACGACCAAACAGGTCCGGCGCGTACTGGCCCAGCAGGTGGTTAAGATGCGTCGCCACCACGGTACTGGCTTCCACGACGGTAAAGCCCTGGATCTGCGCCTGCTCTTTTAAGGCGCTTTCAATCCAGATTGCCGCAAGCCCAAAGGCCGGATCGGTAGTCTGCTCACCCGGCAACGACCCCGCGGCCGTACCCGGGTTGATGGCAAGCCAGCGCCCCGGATAGGCTTCACCGCTGCCGATTTCCACCCCTTTCATCAGAATGCGGTAGCGGGCTGGCGGCATGTCCATGTTGTCGCGGATATGCACAACCGGCGGCAGGAAACCCATATCCTGCGCGAATTTTTTACGAATACTGCGAATGCGGCCCAGTAGCTCGCCATCTTGCTGGAAATCCACCATCGGGATTAACCGATAGCCCACTTCCATGCCCAACGGATCTTCAAGCTGCACATCACTCCATGTGGCTTCCACCGCCTGGGTATTTTCCGGTTGCTTGATTTGCGGCGCTTCAGGCGCCTGATCCGTTTCACGTCCGCGTCGCCACCAGGCGAGCGCCAGCAGCGCGGCGGTGAACATTAAGAACACCAGATTCGGCATGCCCGGCACCAAACCGAGCAGACCGAGCACCGCGGCGCTTAACAGCATGACGCGAGGATTATTGAAGAGCTGGCCTACCATCTGCTCGCCAACATCCTGATCGGTGCTGACGCGGGTGACGATAACGCCCGCTGCGGTAGAAATAACCAATGCCGGGATCTGGGCAACCAGACCATCACCGATGGTCAACAGGGTATAGCTTTCCGCCGCTTGCGACATCGGCATGCCATGCTGAATAACACCCACCAGCAGGCCGCCGATGACGTTAATCACCATGATCAGCAGGCCCGCGACCGCATCACCGCGCACGAATTTACTGGCACCGTCCATCGAGCCGTAGAAATCCGCTTCCTGGGTGACTTCAGAACGACGCTTTTTCGCTTCATCTTCGCCAATAATCCCGGCGTTAAGATCGGCGTCAATGGCCATTTGTTTGCCTGGCATCCCATCCAGTACAAAACGCGCGCCCACTTCCGCGATACGTCCCGCACCTTTGGTAATAACCATAAAGTTGATGATTACCAGAATGATAAACACCACGATGCCCACGGCGAAGTTGCCGCCTACCAGGAAGTGGCCAAAGGCCTCGACCACTTTACCCGCCGCCGCGCCGCCGGTGTGGCCTTCCATCAGGATGATACGGGTGGAGGCGATGTTCAGCGCCAGGCGCAGCAACGTGGTGAACAGCAGGATGGTCGGGAAAGCCGCAAATTCGAGGGTTCGCTGGGTGAACATCGCCACCAGCAGCACCATAATCGATAGCGCGATGTTAAAAGTGAACAGCATGTCGAGGATAAATGCCGGTAGCGGCAATACCATCATCGACAAAATCAGCATGATCAGAACCGGCCCTGCCAGGATCTGCCATTGTGTTGATTTAAAATTGCTGGGCAGGCGCAGCATCGCCACCAGATTAGCCATCGGTGTCCTTCTCATTGATAAAATCCAGCGCCTCAGGCACCGGTAGGTTTTGCGGTTTTTTCGGGATCAGTCCGCCCGTGGCGCGCCAGTGTTTCAACTGCCACACCCAGGCAAGCACTTCTGCCACGGCGGCGTAAAGCTGGCCTGGGATCTGCTGGCCAATTTCAGCATGACGCCACAGCGCACGCGCCAGCGGCGGCGCTTCCAGCATCGGGATGCGATGTTCGTTGCCAATTTCGCGTATACGCAGCGCCACCAGACCTGCGCCTTTCGCCAGCACTTTCGGCGCGCTCATTTTGTTTTCGTCATACTTCAGCGCCACGGCGTAATGCGTCGGGTTGGTAACGATGACGTCAGCTTTCGGCACGTCAGACATCATGCGTCGACGGGCGGCGGCACGCTGCTGTTGACGAATGCGTCCTTTAACGTGGGGATCGCCCTCTTGATCTTTAAATTCATCGCGAATGTCCTGACGGGTCATACGCAATTTTTTGATATGGCTGTAGATTTGCCAGAACACGTCAAATCCGACCATCGGGACCAGACCGAGCACAATTAAAAAGCCGCAGAGCGCGACCAGATTGAGCGCATTGCTGAGCGCAGAGACCGGCGACTCGCTTACCAGTCGCAGCATTTCGGGCCAGTTGTGCATCAGATACCAGCCGGTAACGCTACCCACAAGCGTGGCTTTCAGTATGGCTTTCAGAAGCTCCGCGAGTGCCTGGGAAGAAAAAAGGCGCTTTACTCCCGAGATAGGGTTGAGTTTTCCTGGATTGAACGCTATTGATTTGGCGCTAAACATGATCCCGCCGAGCAGCATTGGCGACGCAAGCGCCACGAGCACCAGGCCTACGATAAGCGGCAGTATCGCGGTCAGCGCCTGCTTAATCAGGCTGCTGATTTGGCGAACAATAAGGCCGGGGTCATTAATCACACTGTGGTCAAAATGCAGCCCGGAAGTAAGCATCGCCGCCAGATTTCGGGCAAGCGGCTCCCCACCGGTCCACAGAATGCTGATCCCCACCAGCAGCATAAGCAGCGAGGTCAGTTCACGGGAACGGGGGATTTGCCCCTCTTCACGCGCCTTTTCAAGTCGGTGGGGTGTGGGGGCCTCTGTTTTTTCCTGGTCGCTATCTTCAGCCACAATAGAGGTTCCGTAAGTTCATCATCGACTATTATGCGTAACGATATGGGATTCAATCGCCAGAAAAGCGCAGGGAAACACGGGGAATTCAGGATTTAAGTCAGATTTAAGTGACATGGTCACTTAATAACAAAACGGCAAACGTTCTCACTGTTACAACAGGCTTGTCCATATACTTTTCTGGGAAAACTTGTACAGTTATCACGTTTATTTGCACATTTTCGAGATAATATTTGTGTAAGCGATTCCACAACCCCCCGATTTTACAGGCTAACACCCGATCAACAGCACATACTTTGCAACATGTTGCAATCATTCCACCACTAAATGTGACTCTCTTCTCAAAACCGTTTTGCAACAATTTTATCCATACTTTTGACAGTAAAACACATAACTATTTGATGCATTAACTCCTACAGTCGTTAAGTCGTTTAACCTAAGAAGTGTCTTAACGGAATGTATGTCAGATGGAAACACTCAGCAGGCAATCTCATTTCTACTACACGCCTTGATGTTCTAACGGCGCATTTCGACCGTGAAAGTCACAAAACGACTCACTCCTTCACTGTTACGCGTTTACACGATTAACCCTATAACTTATGTCACCACTCAGAGGTGTTCGATGAGTAAGATAAATTTAAAACAATTACTTTGCGCAAGCGTACTCGGCTTGACGGTTTGCGCCAGTTCCGCCATGGCTAAAGAGGTGGAAGTGGTTAATATTTCTAAAATCGCCGGGATGCCATGGTTTAACCGTATGGGCGAAGGCGTTACCAATGCCGGGAAAGATTTAGGGATTAATGCCTATCAGGTTGGGCCGTCCAGTACCGATGCCCCGCAACAGGTAAAAATCATCGAAGACCTGATTGCCAAAAAAGTCTCCGCTATCACTATCGTGCCGAACGATGCCAACGTGCTGGAGCCGGTGTTTAAGAAAGCGCGCGATCAGGGCATTGTGGTGCTGACCAACGAATCCCCGGGACAACCGTCCGCTAACTGGGACGTGGAAATCATTGATAACGAAAAATTCGCCGCAGATAACGTGGAAGAAATGGCGAAAGCCATGGGCGGTAAAGGCGGTTATGTGATTTACGTAGGCGGCCTGACCGTGCCTCAACATAACCTGTGGGCTGACCTGTTCGTGAAGTACCAGAAAGCCCATTACCCGGAAATGCATGAAGTCACCACCCGTATGCCGGTGGCTGAAAATATCGATGATGCGCGTCGCACTACGCTTGATTTGATGAAAGCGCACCCGGATTTGAAAGGCGTTATCTCCTTCGGTTCACAAGGCCCAATCGGCGCAGGTCGCGCAGTTAAAGAAAAACGCGCCCGCGGCAAAGTGTTCGTGTTTGGCATGATGATCCCGTCTCAGGCGGCTTCGCTTATCAAGAGCGGCGATATCACCATGGGCGTGACATACGATCCTGCCACTGCGGGTTATGCGCTGACGGCGGTTGCGGACAAAGTCATTAAAGGCGAAGAGATCAAACAAGGTCTCGATATCCCGAAACTGGGTAAAGCTGATGTGGACACCGATAAACGTATTATCAAATTCCATAACGTTCTGCGTGTGACGAAAGACAATATCGACAGCCTGTATTAATAACGGCGTCGTCCCGCTTAAGCCCACGGGCATAAGCGGGCCTGGTTGTTTCCTTATACGCCGGGCGTTCACGCGTCCGGCGTTAATTGTCTCTAAGAGGTGGTGAAGTGGACATAAAGCCCTTTATCTCGCTGTCCGGTATTAGCAAAACGTTTTATGGCGTGAAAGCGCTGGATAATGTCGCCCTGACCCTGTCGCCCGGCGAAGTGCATTGCCTGGCCGGGCAAAATGGCTGTGGCAAATCGACCCTTATCAAAATTATCTCCGGGGTTTATCAGCCCGACGACGGAGCCACAATTACTATCGACGGCGCCCCGGTCTCTCGCCTCTCCCCTGTCGATTCGGTAAAAGCCGGCATTCAGGTTATTTATCAGGATCTGTCGCTGTTTCCCAATCTGACGGTTGCCGAAAACATTGCGATTCATCAGTACCATAAAAAATCCTGGGTCAATCAGCGCGAGATCCGCGAGATTGCCGCGAAAACCTTGCAAAGCATCGGCGCGACGCTGGATCTGGACGCCAGCGTGGAGTCTCTGCCCATCGCCCAGCGCCAGATTGTGGCTATCTGTCGCGCGTTGGCCCAGGAAGCCCGGTTAATTATTATGGATGAGCCCACCGCATCACTGACCATGCAGGAAGTTAAAGGCTTGCTCAAGGTGGTCAACGATCTTAAGCAGCGTCAGATCTGCGTGGTGTTCGTCAGTCACCGTCTTGTTGAAGTCATGGCGATCTCCGATCGCATCACAGTGCTGAAAGACGGCAAACTGGTTGGCACCTGGCCTGCGGCTGAAATCGATAATAAAAAGCTCGCCTATTTGATGACCGGGCTTGCCTTTTCTTATGCCTGCCTGCCGCCGCGCGAGGCGCCAGGCGAGGTAGCGCTGGAAGTCAAACACCTGAGTCGTCACGACGAGTATTACGATGTTTCACTGCGGGTGCATAAAGGCGAGATCGTGGCGATCACCGGATTGCTCGGCGCGGGACGTACCGAATTGTGTTTAAGCCTGTGTGGTTTAACCCGACCGGATCGCGGCGAGATTTTGGTCGACGGCAAACCGGTCGCGTTTAGAAGCAACCGTGACGCGATCAACGCGGGCATCGGCTATGTTTCCGAAGACCGTATGGGTACCGGCCTCGTTATGGCGCAATCCATTAACGACAATATTATTTCAACCATACTTCCCCGTCTGAAAACGCCCTGGCATCTGCTTGATAAGCGTAAATCTGATGCGGTGGTGGAAGACCTGGTGAAACAACTGACCATTAAAATCGGCAGCGTTCATCATCCGGTCAACACCCTTTCTGGCGGCAACGCGCAGCGCGTCGCCATCGCAAAATGGTTAGCCATTAAACCGAAGGTTTTGATCCTCGATTCCCCGACGGTTGGCGTTGATATCGCAAACAAAGCAGGAATTTACCAGATTGTGACTGCACTGGCGCAGCATGGCATTGCGGTGTTGATGGTGACAGATGAAATTGACGAAGCCTTTTTCAACAGCCACCGCATTCTTGTGATGCGCAAAGGGGAAATAACCGCAGAGTTTTGGCCTACAAAAACCACGGAAGCCGAGCTGGCAGAGGTCGTCAATGGTTAACAAATTCGGCATAAAAAAGCATGAACTCTTTTTGGGGATAACCATCCTCATCATCGGCGGCTACCTGACATTTGCCAGCCCCGATTTTATGACACTGGGTAACGTTTACGATTTAATCAACAACTACGCCATGCTGACCATTCTGGCATGTGGCCTGTTTATCGTGTTGATTTCCGGCGGGATTGATATCTCTTTTCCCGCCATGACGATAATTTCGCAGTACGTGATGGTCACGCTGATTCAAAACACCACCGGCAACTTCGCCCTCGCCTTCGCGTTAAGCGGCGGCATCGGTCTGTTGCTGGGTTTAGTCAATGCGGTTCTGGTTAATCGGTTGAGTGTGCCTTCAATCATTATCACCATTTCTACGCTGAATATTTTTTACGGCCTGCTGCTCTATTTTACTAAAGGCGTTTGGCTGTACAGCTATCCCGCGTGGTTTGAGCAAGGCGTGATGCTGTTTAAATTCACCGCCGCCGACGGTTACGACTACGGGCTGAGCCTGCAAATCCTGACGTTGATTGTGGTGGTGGCGCTGACCGGCATCATTATGAACAAGACCAGTATTGGTCGGATGATTTACGCCATGGGTGGCAACCGGGAAGCGGCGTCGCGCATGGGGTTTGGCATTTTCAAACTTCAGCTCTTCGTCTATGGCTATATGGGCCTGATGTCTGGCGTCGCAGGCGTGGTGCAGTCGGCAACGGTGTTGACCGTCGCGCCTGACTCACTGCTGGGCTATGAACTGACGGTGCTGGCTGCCGTGGTACTTGGCGGCACCAGCATTATCGGCGGGCGCGGCACGCTGCTGGGTACGCTGCTCGGGGTTATTTTACTGGCGGTGCTGCAAAACGGCCTTAACTTGCTCGGCATCTCGTCTTACTGGCATACCGTCGTGACGGGTCTTGTTATCGTCATCAGTATCAGCACCACCGCGTGGGGCCAACGTAAAACCCAGGGAGTCACGCTATGAGTCAGCGTAAAATTAAAGATAACGTAGAAATCTACCTGAGCATTCTGATTGGCATTACCGTGGTGGCGTTCAGTTTCCTGATACCCTCGGTGTTCTGGTCGGCGGCTAACTTCCAGTCTATCGCCTCGCAAATGCCAATCCTTGGCGTGCTGGCGCTTGCGATGGCGGTCACCATGTTAACCGGCGGGATCAATCTGTCGATTATCGCCACCATGAACGCCTGTGCGTTGATTATGGCGTGGGTGGCGACGCACTACCCACCGGGTGCGACTTCGGCGATGCTGGTACTGCTTGCAGGTTTTGCCGCCGCGCTGATCATCGGGTTTATTAACGGCATATTGATTGCCGTGGTGCGAGTGTCACCGATTCTGGCGACGCTTGGCATCATGACCTTGTTAAACGGTATCAATATCGTCATTTCCCGTGGCTCATCGATAACCCACTTTCCCGATTACATCCTGGCTATCAACAGCTCAAGCGTGCTGGGCATCCCCACCCCGCTGCTGGTCTTTTTCGCCGTGGTGCTTGTGATGTGGATTATTCTTGAGAAGTCCGCGTTCGGACGCACCATCTATCTGATAGGCTCCAATGAACAGGCCAGCCAGTACTCGGGGATCAATACGCGCAAGACGTTAATTTGGGTGTATATCCTCTCCTCGGTGTTATGCGTGATAGCAGGTCTTTTGATGATGTCGAAACTCAACTCCGCGAAAGCCTCTTATGGTGAGTCTTACTTGCTGGTATCCATTCTGGCAGCAGTGTTAGGTGGCATTAACCCAGACGGCGGCTTCGGACGAGTGTTCGGTATGGTCATGGCCTTGGTCCTGCTGCAAATGCTGGAAAGCGGTTTGAATATTTTGGGCGTGAGCAGCTATATCACCATGGCGCTGTGGGGCGGATTGCTCCTGGCCTTTATTTTCCTTAAAGGGATAAACGTGTCGGGATTCAGACGCGCCTCCTGATGTTTTTTCAAACAGGGCTGCTCTTTCAGAGTGGCCCTTTCTTCTTAGCGCTTTCATTACCACAAAGCTCAATAGCGTCTAAAAAAACACACTTACCGGTGTTTTTTGTTTTCGTTCATTCTGAAATAGATATTCATAAAATAAGTAATTTTATATAAAATTAATTTTATTTAGTTACTAAACGCGTCAAAACAGAATTATTTTGAATATTTGAGGTTGTCTCATATAAAAAAGTTCGACAAAGCGGATTAATAAAAAGCCTGTCGCGCACTCAAATATATTACTCGCAAATACTATATTTAAGTAATAATGATTATGTATATGGTTTTGAGAAGACAGGGAGTGCTATTTTTTACGATGTCCTTTTTTGTTTGATCATTTCTCTATAAACTTCTGTTTATCTTATGGATACTATTAACACAGTAAACGCTGAAGGTTGTTTATCAGCGGACCAGTAAGCTTTCCTTATTACAGCTTTCTTTTACGTGTCATTTAAGGATGAAACATAACGGATATGAAAACAGTAAAATTCACGCTTTACACCGCGCTTTTTTTTACCGGTATCGTTACTCAGGC
Source organism: Citrobacter freundii (assembly GCF_011077955.1). Lineage (GTDB taxonomy): Bacteria > Pseudomonadota > Gammaproteobacteria > Enterobacterales > Enterobacteriaceae > Atlantibacter. The sequence goes on along the minus strand of NZ_JAALBX010000002.1, from coordinate 178,585 downwards.
ATTTGCCGATGAAACGGGTGCTGGCAAAATCCATTTTACGGGCCAAATAATTACCCCTTCTTGTGAAATTAAAGGCGATACTGGTCATGACAGCACCGTGCCATTAGGAACCTATCCCACCACGTTATTTGCTAAATCAGGCGACGAGTCTCCGCTTATTCCCTTCTCGATTAAGTTAACAGGATGCCCTGCAACAAGCGAAGGCTTGCCGTCGGTACAACTAACCTTTAATGGTACCACCACACTGACGGCATCTAAGACGTTACTGGATGTCAGCAGCATTACCACCTTACCTGGCACCACCGCCGCGACGGGCGTCGGCATCGCTGTCTCACCGATTAGTGATAGCCAAACGTATATTGCATTTGACGGGAGTGAAGATCAGGTGTGGATTGAGCTTGCAAAAGAAGCGACCACCGATATTAGCGCAGACTTCAATGCACGATATAAATCATTCTCAGATACCGTCACAGCAGGCCCTGCCGATGCCGACTTAACGGTAAATATTCTTTATCGTTAATAATTACATACGATACATAGGCCAAAGAAATTAATCTTACTCTTTGATTAATTGACATTGCTTATCAAAATCGCGCAATAAATCAGAGTTACTTCTGATTTATTGCCGTTTTAAAATGAAGCAGGGTAATATTCATGCGCATAATCATTTTGTTTTTTTATTTAATCGCTTTTATGCCTATGGTTAATTGCCATGCCGCAGGCATACAAATTGGTAGAACCCGTATTATTTATGAAGAAAAGGCCAAAGAAGTTGCGCTGACGCTTGTGAATAAAGAGCAAGACCTGCCGTGGTTAGTTCAATCCTGGACAGATAATGGCGATGAAAAAACACGTGGCCCTTTTATCATTACACCGCCACTGTTCCGTCTTGATCCGCAAAAAGAGCAAAGTTTACGCATTACCTGGAATGGCGTGCCATTACCCACGGATCGGGAGTCCCTTTTTTATTTAAACGTTCGCACCATCCCCGCAACTGCCAAAGAAGATGAAACTAAAAACAAACTGCGTTTGATTTTTAAAACCCGTCTAAAAATGTTCTGGCGGCCAGAGTCTTTAAAGGGAACGCCCGGCGAAACCTGCCAAAACTTGCGTTTCAGACTGATGGGAACGCAATTACAGATTATTAATGATGGCGATTTTTATAGCGTCTTTGACAGCCTTTCTGTGGGTGCCGTCCCGGTTAAAAAAGCAGATATGGTCGCCCCGAAATCAACAGCGACGATCCCCGTTGCGGCGAAGACGGTTGGCAATACTGTGACATGGCGATGCATAACGGATTTCGGTAATGCCTCAACACCCAATACCGCTCCGCTTTCAAGGGAGTGAGCCTCTTCATGGTTTCGCCGTTTGCCAAAAATCATTATTACACTGGCTGGCGCTACAAAGCGCTATTGCATTGCCTTAGCGGCGCGCTTTTTTTCGCGTCCGATTATCTCTATGCCCGGGAATATTACTTCGAACCATCGTCCCTTGAGGGCGACAATTTATCCCGAGAGGACGTTGATTTAGCGCTGTTCTCAAAAAGTAACGCACAACTCCCGGGAACGTATCTTTCAAAGATTCGGCTGAATAAGCAGTCCCTGAAAGACGAAAGCATTACCTATATCAGTGGCGAAAAAGGCGGGCTTCAACCGCAGTTAACGCCCGCTATGCTGCGCCAGTGGGGCGTAAAAGTGGATGATTATCCAGCACTTGCATCCCTGCCGCCTGAAAAGCCGCTCACGGAGCCGGTTAGCCACTATATTCCTTTCGCCTCGGCGGATTTTGATTTCAATACCCTGACGCTATCACTCAGTTTTCCCCAGGCCGCGATTATCAGAAACAGTAATGGCTATATCGATCCTTCACGTTGGGATGATGGCGTTGCGGTGTTGTTTACTGATTATTCTTTCTCAGGAACCGAGCGTGACGACGACAATCATCATTCGACAAATCAGTACCTCAATTTGCGAAACGGCGCTAACCTCGGCGGCTGGCGGATTCGCAACTATTCGACCTGGAATAACGCTGAAGAAGGTCAATCCTGGGAAGCCATCAATACCTGGATCCAGCATGATATAAAACTGCTTAAAGCGCAGTTTACGGCTGGTCAAAATAATACCCGTGGGGAAGTCTTCGACAGTCTGCAATACCGCGGTGTGAATATCGCCTCGGATGAGGAGATGCTTCCCTATAGCCAGCGGGGTTACGCTCCCACGATTCGTGGTATCGCTAATTCAAACGCAGAAGTTTCGGTCCGCCAGAATGGGTATTTGATTTATCAGTCCACCGTGGCCCCGGGGCCTTTCGAAATAAACGATCTGTACTCCACAACGAATAGCGGCGATTTAGAGGTCACTATAAAAGAAGCTGACGGTTCGGAGCATCATTTCACACAACCTTACTCAGCCATCAATATTATGCAGCGCCCCGGTCATATGAAATATGAATTCACCGCCGGGCGGTATCAGCCGGATAATGGCCAGGATGCCAACGATCCTCTGTTTAGTCAGGGGACCGTCATTTACGGCATTAATAACTACCTGACGCTTTTTGGCGGCGTAACCGGCGCTGAAAACTATACTGCCGCGAACCTGGGGACGGGCATCGCGCTCGGCACCTTAGGTTCTATCTCTGCGGATGTCACCCACTCACGCGCCACCCTTGATAACGACGAACAAAAATCCGGGCAATCGTATCGGTTGATGTATACCGGGAAGATAGAAACCACCGACACCAATTTCACCCTTGCGAGTTATCGTTATTCCACCAGTGGTTACTACAGTTTTGCGGATGCCAACAAACACTATTCAGGCAACGAAGACGACTGGTCATTTAATTACAATAAACGCAGCAGATTTCAGGTCAGCATCAGCCAAACGGTACTCGACAGTAGTGTTTATCTTAATGGTTATCAGCAGGATTACTGGGGAAGCGACCGTACTGAAAAAAGCCTGTCGGCGGGCATTAATACTGCCATTTACGGCGTGAACGTCAATCTGGCCTATAGCTACAGCAAAACCAGCGATTCGCCGAGCGACCAGATGCTTTCTTTTGGCATTAGCGTGCCATTGGGACAATGGTTGCCTAACAGTTGGGCGAGCTACAACATCAGTAGCGCCAAAGGCAAAGATACCAGTCAGTACGTCGGCCTTTCCGGTACGATGCTTGACGACAACAGACTCAGCTATTCCGTGCAGCAAAGCCATACTAATCATGGCGGGACTGATAACAGCAGTCTTTATGGCAGCTACCGTTCGCGTTATGCGGATATGAACGCCGGTTACTACACCTCTTCTGATAATTCTAAGCAACTTAATTACGGTTTAAATGGCGGCATAGTCGCGCATCCCGGCGGTGTCACGCTCTCGCAGCCCCTTGGCAATGAATTCGCGATCGTAAACGCCAACGGCGCTTCGGGCATTCGTTTTACTAATCAGCGAGGCGTGCAAACCGACTGGTTTGGTAACGCCATTATTCCCTCGCTCAGTCCCTATCAGGAAAACGTCATCCGCATTGATACCACCAGCCTGCCTGACAATGTGGACAGTACCGACACGGCAATCTCTGTTATTCCCGGACGTAATGCGGCTGTTGAGGCGCATTTTAATGCCCGGGTAGGCCATCGCGCGATGATTTCATTAAAACGCGCAGATGGACGCCCTGTGCCTTTCGGCGCCCTGGCGACGGTCGACGAAACGGGCATCAACGGCATCGTTGATGATAGCGGCACACTTTATCTTTCCGGTGTGCAAGACCATTTTTCTTTAACGATAGCGTGGGGAAATGAGGCGAAACAGCGTTGTCACGCAGACGTCTCTCTGCCTGACGACCCGTCAAAACGCATTATTTTTGCCAACGCACTATGTCAGTAATCCACTTTCTTACTTTTTCTTACTGAGGGACAGCGATGAGAAGCTGGCTGAAATTACTTTATCTTGCCTTACTTGCGCTGGTACCACTAGCCAGTCAGGCCACTGCCCTGAAAAACTGCTTTGCCGCGCCGGTGAATTACAACGCCGTGTACAACCGAGAATTAAGCGCGGCGGAAAATCAAATAAGCTCAACCTTTCAGGTTAATTACCTCAGTGGTGACGGTCCCTCCCAGCAGGCAAACTGTAAATGTACCGGCGGTATAAGCGCGTCGACCTATGTATACGAATTTACCTCGGTCGGAAGCCCGCTTCCTGCCGGTGGGAGCGGTCGCGGTTACCTGACCAGTCATCTTGATGCGATTGTGAGTGGTTATACCGATGCCATTGCAAGTAATAACAATCTGACGCTGATACCCATCTACGTTTATCCCACGCCGCCCGATCAAATGGAAAGCAGGCTAGATATAAAAAATAACGAGAAAACCGCCAGTGTATGCAGCGATGATACCCGTCCCTCCGGCGGTTCGACGACGAAAAGGCAATTCCGTTGGAACACGGTGAGCGTTAACTTTTATATTACGCGGCCAATATTTGGCAGCGAAACCATTCCGCCGACCGTGGTGGCACAGTATTACGCCTGCCTCTATTACAGCAGCGCCTGCACCCAGGCGGATATGCAACATGTTTCCGATGTCACGCTCAGCGGTCTGATTACCGCCCCGCTCAGTTGCACTATCAATCAAGGCAGTACGATTGAAATCGATTTAGGGGAGGTCAATACCCCGCAATTTATGCAGAAAGGGAAAATTCCCTCGGGATACCGGCTAAGGGATGTCGACATTAGCTATCACTGCGACGATCCTGACGCAAAAGGCACTTCGGATAAAATTAAGCTGATGCTTTCCGCCGATCAGGGGGTGGTTGAAGGCAGTAACAGCCTGATTGCCAAAATGATTGGCCGGGATGATGTTGGCGTGCGGATGTTTGATGAAAACGATAATAATGTGGTACTCGATGGCTCCGTGGAGTTTCCCGTTACGCTGGATCAGGACGGAAATGGCCATATAAAAATGACTGCCGCGCCGGTGGGCACCAAAGATGCGCCGCCTGCCGCAGGAGAGTATGAGGGTAACGTCACGGTCAAAATGGAAATTAAATAGTCATAAACCGCCTCTCGCCAGCACTGGCCAAGAGGCGGTTTCGAGGAAAGCCGGAATTAAAAACCCAGGCTATCTAACAAATCGTCGACCTGATCCTGACTTGCCACAACGCCTGCTTTGGTGGTATCCACCTGCGGGCCGTTAAGCAAACTGTCACTTTCACGTTTCGCGCGCGCGTTGGGTTCCGGCATATTTTCCAGCAGCACCATCAGTAACTGCCGTTCAATTTCCTGAATCACGTCCATCATGCGCTTAATAACCTGACCGGTCAGATCCTGGAAATCCTGCGCCATCATGATGTCAAGCAGTTGCGAGTTGGTGAAGCTGGTATGTTCCGGCACATCGGCAAGATATTGACGGGTTTCGGTAACCAGTTCACGGGCGTCGCTCAGTTCAATTGGGTTTTCAAACCAGTCGTCCCAGCGCTTACTTAACGTTTTAGCACCCTTTTCCAGTGCGTCCTGATGAGGCTGTGACGCTTCAACACTGTTAAGCGCGCGCTCTGCCGCTTGTGCGGTCATTTGCACTACATAATCAAGACGATCGCGAGCATCCGGGATCGCTTCCGCTGCTTCCGCAATCGCTTGATCGAGCCCAAGTTCCCTCAGGCTGTCGCGCAGCATGCGGGTCAGGCTGCCGATACGAGCGATAATGTCGGCGGCAGAAAGTTCTTCTGTTGGTTTCATTGCAGGTTGCATCATCACGCGCTCCTTACATCCCGAGTTTCTCGAAGATTTTGCTTAACTTCTCTTCAAGCGTCGCTGCAGTAAATGGTTTCACTACATAACCACTGGCCCCCGCCTGCGCCGCCGCGATGATGTTCTCCTTTTTCGCTTCTGCCGTTACCATCAATACCGGCATGCCCGACATCGCGCCATTGGCGCGGATGGTTTTCAGTAATTCCAGACCATCCATATTCGGCATGTTCCAGTCGGAAATAACAAATCCAAATCCGCCTGCCTGTAACTTATTCAGGGCGTCGACGCCGTCTTCCGCTTCTTCAACGTTGTTGAAACCCAGCTCTTTCAGAAGGTTACGCACGATGCGACGCATGGTGGAAAAGTCATCCACAACCAGAAATTTGAGCTCTTTATCCGCCATCTAAATACTCCTTAATTAAATACGTATTGCCTGTCCGGCACTGATTTTCGCCAGCATTTGCTGGCTGACCTGGCTTAGATCGACCACTTCGCTGACACCACCCATGTTGATGGCCTCACGCGGCATGCCGAACACCACACAACTTGCCTCGTTCTGAGCGATATTCCAGGCGCCCGCCTGATGCATCGCCAACATCCCTGCCGCGCCATCGTTGCCCATACCGGTGAGGATCACCCCAACGGCGTTGCGCCCCGCATGTTTAGCGACAGAATAAAACAGTACGTCCACCGCTGGCCGATGGCGGTTTACCGCCGGGCCGTCATGGATTTTTATTTGATAGTTAGCCCCACTGCGCGACAGTTCCATATGTCGGTCGCCCGGCGCTATATACGCATGCCCTGGAAGTACACGTTCACCGTCTTCTGCCTCTTTTACGCTAATTTGACATAGCTTATTAAGACGCTCGGCGAAAGAACGGGTAAACCCAGGCGGCATATGCTGTGTGATTAACACCGCCGGGCAAGAAAGCGGCAGCGGTTGCAGCACATGGCGGATCGCTTCAGTGCCGCCAGTAGATGCGCCAATAACAATGAGTTTTTCCGAGCTGAGCATCGGGCCTGCTTTAAGCGCTGCGGGCACCGCCTGCTGGGCACGCGTTGCGACTTTAGCCCGCGAAGCCGTACGGACTTTCTCGGCAATCATTTCACTGTAAGCCAGCATGCCTTCGCGGATGCCCAGTTGCGGTTTCGTGACAAAATCCACCGCGCCGAGCTCCAGTGCACGCAACGTGACTTCCGATCCTTTACCCGTCAGCGAAGACACCATCACCACTGGCATCGGACGCAAGCGCATCAATTTTTCAAGAAAATCCAGTCCATCCATGCGCGGCATCTCGACATCAAGCGTGAGCACGTCAGGGTTGAATTTTTTGATCAAATCTCTCGCAACTAACGGATCGGGAGCGGTCGCCACCATTTCCATGTCGCTGTGACTATTGATGATTTCCGTCATAATCTGACGCATTAACGCAGAGTCATCTACAGACAGCACCTTGATTTTACTCATTGTCTTTCCTTACTCAGTGCGTATACCGTCTGACCACGGAGCCAGAAATCGCGGCTGAGATTACTGAAATTCTCTGAATGCCCGGCGAACAATAATCCCCCCGGTTTGAGTAACGGCACAAAGCGTTTGAGGATCTCCTGCTGTGTTTCTTTATCGAAATAAATCATCACGTTGCGGCAGAAAATGGCATCAAACGGGCCGGGAACGTTGTATTGCTTATCCAACAAATTCATCGAAGCGAATTCGACAGCATTGCCCAACTCACTACGTACACGCACCAGCCCATCATGCGGACCCGTGCCGCGCATAAAGTACCGTTGCAACTGCTGCGGCGAGAGCGTTTTAAGCTCTTCCTGGCGATAAATCCCGTTCCTGGCTTTTTCCAGCACTTCCGTATCAATATCGCTGGCATACACTTTGAAACGACCCGGGGCTATCCCCAGTGCGTCAGCAAGCGTGATGGCAATCGAGTACGGCTCTTCGCCCGTTGAGGCGGCGGCGCTCCAGACCCGATACTCCCCGCTGTGTTTACGCGCATGTTCCGCGAGCACCGGGAAATGGTGCGCCTCACGGAAGAATGCCGTCAGGTTCGTTGTCAGGGAGTTGACGAACGCCTGCCACTCAGCGCTATTCGGGTTTGCTTCAAGCATACTCAAATAGCGGCCAAAATCGTCGAGACCGAGGGATCGTAACCGCCGAACAAGACGGTTGTAGACCATGTCCCGTTTATGCTCAGCCAGTACGATCCCCGCGCGCTGATAAATCAGTTGGCAAATCCGACGAAAATGCGCGTCGGACAGCGCAAGGCGCTGGGTCATCTGAAACAGTAATGACGTTTGCCCGTTAGGCATTGGTGTTGTCATAGCGCCTTCTTTACATGGATTCAGGTTAAAACCGGCACCCGTTGCAGGGTGAGTGCGATGTCTTTGTCCTCAGGGACAATATTTTCTATATTAAATGCCGATACCAGCGTGGTAAGACGCTCGGCCTGACCTGACAGCGAACCGGTCGCGGCAGCGGCTTCTTCTACTAACGCGGCGTTTTGCTGCGTCACCTGATCCATTTGGCTTACCGCCTGAGCGACCTGCTCAATGCCACGGCGCTGTTCATCAGAAGCCGAGGCGATCTCCCCCATCATCTCGTTGACCTGCGTCACCGAACGTACGATCTCAGTCATCGTATTGGCGGCGGTGACCGCCAATTGAGACCCTTGCTGCACACGGAAAATCGACTCGTCGATCAACACGTTAATTTCTTTCGCGGCCTGTGCGCTGCGGCTCGCCTGAGTACAGACTTCCCCAGGCGACGACAGCGAATCCGCGCCCCTACTCACCTAAACGCGCAATGTACTCAGGGCAGTATTTAAAATGTTTCCCAGTTCTCGCTCTGGCCGCCGGCAAGAGCTTTACGTGTAGGCACGACCGGTGCGTCTTCTTTTGGGTTTTCTACCCGGCCTGTATTCACGTCCTGGTGTGCTGCTGACTGTGTGTGCAAACGAAACGTGGATACCGCCTGTGTAAGCAGGCTGGCCTGCTGTTCCAGAACCACCGCCGCGGCGGCAGATTCCTGAACCAGCGAGGCGTTCTGCTGGGTAACGCGGTCCATCTCGGAAACCGCCAACGCCACCTGATCAATGCCACGGCTCTGTTCATCCGACGCCGAGGCGATTTCACCCATAATGTCGGTAACGCGGGTTACGGCATTGACGATGTCAGACATGGTATCGCCCGCCGTCTCGACCAACGCCGAGCCGGTATCTACGCGTGATACGGAATCTTCTATTAATCCTTTGATCTCTTTTGCGGCCTGGGCGCTGCGGCTGGCAAGGTTACGCACTTCCCCTGCGACGACGGCGAAACCCCGACCCTGCTCGCCTGCGCGGGCCGCTTCTACGGCGGCGTTAAGGGCGAGAATATTGGTCTGAAAGGCGATGCCGTCGATGACGCTGGTAATATCGGAAATCTTTTTAGAGCTGGCGGCGATGTCATGCATGGTTTTCACCACACCGTCCACCACCTTACCGCCACGCCCGGCCGTTTCTGACGCGCTGAGTGCGAGTAACGATGCCTGACGCGCGTTCTCGGCGTTCTGTTTCACCGTCGCGGTTAACTGCTCCATGCTGGCAGCGGTTTCTTCAAGCGCCGCGGCCTGCTGCTCAGTACGGGAAGACAGGTCATTGTTCCCGGCGGCGATTTCACTGGTGCCGGTATAAATCGCATCAGAACCTTCACGCACGCTGGTGACCGTGTCGATAAGCTCCTTTTGCATATGACGAACGGTTTCGGCAAGCGCGCTGATTTCATTACGCCCGGAAACGGTAAGGGTTGGGGTAAGATCGCCACTGGCAATTTTGCGAATATGGTTAATCACATTGCTAAGCGGTTGCAGCAAGGCGGAACGCATCCCGACCCATACCAGCGTAACAACAATCAGTAACGCGACAGCAAGCGAACCCAACTGCCAGAGCGCCATTCGGTAGTCTGATTTACTGCCCTCATACGAGGCCTGATAAAGTTGTACGTTTAACGCGTCATACGCTTTGATAGCCGTATTGAGCGCATTTTGTTTTCCCTGGGTTGGCTGAGCAAAATAAGCATCCATATTTCCGGTTGAGAGAAACTGCACCAGTTCAGTCAGCGCGCTGTTATAGTCCTGATACGCTTTTTCTACATCGGCTATAGACTGAGTAAGTGCTTCCAGATTGACATGGCTGCTCTGAAAAGCGGCGAAATGGTCTTGTGCATTTTTCAGCGACGTTTTGGCGCTGTTGAGTAAATCGGTTTTAGCGCTGCTTTGTTGATTATTAGGATCCATCAGCATGCGTGCTGCTGAACGGCTCAGGTTGATACGCGTTTGTAACATCATTTCCCAGGTCTGGTTCAGTTCCGCTTGCTGAATGCGCAGCTCATGGGAAATGCCAAGCGTTTCCTGGGTTTGTTTCACCGACGAGAAAAACAGACCGCCGGAAATAAGTTGCAGTAGGGCAAAGACGACCAAAACTATCAATAACAGTGTGACGACACGGATACGGTTTAGCATACAGATAACGCCTTATTAGCAGGTCTACTGTCGCTGTTATCGGCACATGGTTGAGGAACTTTATTTCCCTAACGCAATTTGCTACACCTCCGATGAGCTTAAAAAGCGCGCCAGCCATGAAGCGAAGCGCTATTTTTTTCCGGCAAGTGTCGTCCGCTGACGCGCTGTTGAAGGCGGAACGACACGCGTCGCACCGTTATCCTTTATCACTACATTCTGTCGCAAGGCGCGTGCTGCCTACACTTGCGACGTAATGGCGCAAAAAAAAGAGGTTAAATTAACCTCACCGTTATCACCTGTGATTAAAGATGCGTGGCGTTGTTCAGTAACAGCAATAGGTTTTACAGATTTCTTTAATTGCTAATTTTGCACTGCCCATGGCTTTATTTATTTTTGAGATCTGCCACCCAATACCGATATCTACCAGTAAGAAAATCAGCCGGTGAAGATAACCGCCGTTCAAAAAATCGATTTATTTTTTATACGATTTTCATTACCCGGCTAACATTTTCGCTAAGCGAAGCCGCGCATTTACAACAAATGTGACCCGCGACAGAATAGTATGTTGATTAACCTGTATTACTTTTAACGCCTGGGTGAACAATTGGCTACCCGGTAACCGATTATTATTTCCGCAACAATACTTAGTAACCTATTTGTTTACTGCTGTATTAACCTGATATATCCGTTCAACGTTTCTTCTGGCCAAAATAGTTAATACGCGTGCCCGTTTTGGTGGTGAGAATAATGACCAAATCCCCGACATTCGGTTGCGAATTAATCACGCGCTTAAGCGATGTAGATAATATTTTTTCTATAAAAGCAGGCGCTTATTTCTTGAGCATCATAATCAGGTGACTGGTCTTATCATCACACCCGACAGACTGAGACTTATTCTTAACGCGTGAAAGATATTTATTGTAAGCCCGGTCACCACTTTTCCACCAACTCGTGGGGGCTAAAACCCGTATTCCTGGCCGAGGGATAAGCCCTTTTGTTCATCGCGGTTTTCCTCAGTACGACTGCGATTACATCGCTACACGAGACCAGTCAGCGGCTGGATTAGCACGTTAACGCTTAACCGGCCAGCCCCTGCGCGCAAGCATAACGCGAAACCCGTTGAGAAACGCCTCACAGGCTCAAAGCGATATGCGCTGGGAATCACGTGCATAGCCCGTACGTGGCAGCCATGCCTGTATTTTGCGCGCAGCCTCGCTTTCCCGGTTTTGCCAGACAAAGGTCGCGCGAGCTGGGCCATGGAGGAATTCATGTAAGCGGTGTCGGTCGCGAATTAAGAGGCGTGTGCATGCAGTGCCATGGGGTGAACTCCCTGACGCATGCCGTGCGCTACAAACGCCTGTTACCGGCAGGGTTCATACCATAACGATAAAATTACTGGCGCCTGGCAGCGATGGATTTATGGCCTTTACCGGAGGAGAAAATAAGCAGGTTTGCGGGGGGTATAATTTGTCAGGCGCGCTCAACGATTATCGGCATGCGGGAAATGCAATCGCCGGGTGGCGTTGAATGATAACCAGATAGCGCAAGACACATAAAAAAAGCCCGGCAAGCGACGCTCGCCGGGCTTTTTAATGATTACGCTACGCGAGCGGTGGCGCTGTCTACCAGTGCCATTTCTTCGCTGTTAAGCAGTTTTTCGATATTCACCAGGATCAGCATGCGATCGCCTACCGCGCCGAGGCCGGTCAGGTATTCGGTCGACAGCGTCACGGCGAATTCCGGCGCAGAGCGGATTTGATCGTTCGTCAGCGACAATACGTCAGACACGCCATCCACAACGATACCCACTACGCGCTGGCCAAAATTCAGCACAATCACCACTGTGTTATCGTTGTATTCCACGTCTTCCTGATTGAATTTAATACGTAAATCGACAATCGGGACAATAACGCCGCGCAGGTTGGTCACGCCTTTGATAAACGAAGGTGTGTTGGCGATACGGGTTACTTGATCATAACCACGGATCTCCTGCACTTTCAGAATGTCGATACCGTACTCTTCGTCGCCGAGGGTGAATACCAGAAATTCCTGGCCAGACGGCTCTCCGGCCAGCTTGGTTACATTACTCATACCGGTCATTTGCATATATTCCTAAGCTCAGGCGGCTGTCTGCGCCATACGTTGTTCACGGTTAATACTTTGCAGCGCGGATACATCAACGATCAGCGCCACGCTCCCATCACCTAAAATGGTGGCGGCAGAAATACCCGGCACCTTACGGTAGTTACTTTCAAGGTTCTTCACCACGACCTGATGTTGACCAATTAACTGATCGACCAACAGTGCGTAGCGACGGTTAGCGCTTTGCAGGATCACCACAATGCCCTGGGTGGCCTGGGTTTTCGCGCCTTCTACATTGAACACTTTCCACATTTCCACCAGCGGCAGGTATTCACCACGTACTTCCAGTACGCGCTCGCCGCCTGCCAGCGGGTGTAATTCTTCTTCACGCGGTTGTAACGATTCCATTACCGCGTTGAGCGGCAGAATGAAGACTTCTTCATTCACCTTCACGGACATGCCGTCAAGGATGGCAAGCGTCAGCGGCAGCAGGATACGAATCGTAGTGCCTACGCCCTGTTTGGACTGAATTTCAACGTGGCCGCCCATCTCCTGGATATTTCGTTTCACCACATCCATTCCCACGCCGCGGCCGGAGACATCAGTCACCACTTCAGCGGTAGAGAAACCCGGTGCGAAAATCAGCATACCGACTTCTTCATCGGTCATGTTTTCACTTACCGGCAGCCCCTGGGACATCGCTTTAGCCAGAATACGGCCACGATTCAGCCCTGCGCCGTCGTCGGTAACTTCGATGCAGATATTACCGCCCTGGTGTTCTGCGGAAAGGATAAGGTTACCCACCGGCGATTTACCAGCGGCCTCGCGGTCTTCTGGCATTTCAATGCCGTGATCGAGGCTGTTACGCACCAGGTGAGTCAGCGGATCGATAATGCGTTCAATCAGGCTCTTGTCGAGTTCAGTCGAACTGCCCTGCAACGTAAGCTCAATTTGCTTACCGAGCTTGCTCGCCAGATCGCGTACCAGACGCGGGAAGCGGCTGAATACATACTCCATCGGCATCATACGAATCGACATCACCGACTCTTGCAGATCGCGGGCGTTACGCTCAAGTTGGCTCATGCTGCTGATTAAGTCACCGTGCGTCACCGGGTCCAGTTCGTTAGAACGTTGGGCTAACATGGACTGGGTGATCACCAGTTCACCTACCAGGTTTATCAACTGATCGACTTTCTCAACCGCTACGCGGATGCTGGTGTTTTCACGCTCGCGCGGCGCGGGCTTCTGCTCACGTTCAGCACGTGCCGGAACGACAGCCAGCGGAACAACAGTACGCGGAGCGGCAGGCGCTTCAACCACCTCTTCAGCAGGTTCTTCAGCAACCGCAACAGGCTCAGCTACGGACTGCTGAGGCGCGGCGTCGATTGCAGGGCCACCAAAGGATATCTGTTCAGGTTCCACCACGAAACAGAGTACCGCGCTGATATCATCAGCACTGGCGCTGGTCGCCAGGGTAGCCGTCAGGGTACTTTCGCCCTGCACAACATCGCTCAGCTCGCCTAAGTTGGCTAACTCATCCTGTAGCAATGTCACTTCGCTGGCTTTTAAGCCACTTAAGGTTATACGCAGCTTTCCATCGCCGGCCGCAGGGACAGATGCGGACGTTTGCGCTTGCGCCGTCACCAGTGTAAGCGGAGCCGCTTCGGCACTGGTTTCACCTTTCGCTTCCAGCGCCAGCTGACGCAGGGCCTGGCAGATATATTCGAAGCTGGCAGCGTCGGGCTCTACAGAACTTTTATACGCATCGAGCTGTTCCTGCATGATATCTTTGGTTTCCAAAAACAGGTTGATAATATCGGTGTTAAGTTGCATCTCACCGCGCCGGGCTTCGTCAAGCAGGTTTTCCATTAAATGGGTGGTTTCCTGCAGCACGCTAAAACCGAATGTGCCGGCACCGCCTTTTATGGAGTGAGCAGCACGGAAAATGGCGTTTAGTTGCTCCGAATCCGGAGCTTCAGGCGCCAATGAGAGCAGATGCTGCTCCATATCAGCTAACAGTTCGTCAGCCTCATCAAAAAACGTTTGATAAAAATCGCTGATATCCATACTCACGCTATCACCTCGGACCCGGTTGTGGCGGTGTTGGGTTAGTCGCCGGGGGCACAGCTCCCGGTTGGGCTAGATCACTGAGATCGCCGTTTTGGCTGTCGGCATTCTCATGCAATATCGATTGCTCGGTTTGCTTGTTTAGGACCAAAATACTGATGCGACGGTTTATGGCCTCATCAGGACCTTTATCGGCCAATTTCATGGTGGCCGCCATGCCTACTACGCGCAGCACTTTGCCGTCGTCAAGGCCGCCTATGACCAATTCGCGGCGCGAGGAGTTCGCGCGATCCGCGGACAATTCCCAGTTACTGTAATAACGCTCGCCTGAAGCGTATGGGATATCGTCGGTATGGCCAGATAAGCTGATTCGATTGGGAATGTCGTTTAACACTGGCGCGATACTGCGCAGGATATCGCGCATATAGGGCTCCACTTCGGCACTCCCGGTTTTAAACATCGGGCGGTTCTGGCTGTCGATTATCTGAATACGCAGCCCTTCTGGCGTCAGGTCGATGCGTAAGTGCGGGCGCAGGGCACGCAATTTCGGATCAGATTCAATCAACTGGTCCAGGTCGCCGCGCAATTTCTTAAGCCGGTTGGTCTCCATGCGCTTTTTCAGCTCATCGATATTCGGCTCTTTTTTTACTTCGCCTTGCGATTTGGTGTAATCATCACCGCCGCCAGGAATTGGACTTTCACTGTCAGCGATGCGCTGTCCGCCAGTAATCGCTGCGGAAAGCGGTGTACGAAAATAGTCGGCAATTTGTACCAATTCTTTAGGGGTAGCGAGTGAAATCAGCCACATCACCAGAAAGAACGCCATCATCGCAGTCATAAAGTCGGCATAAGCAATCTTCCACGAACCGTGTGAGCCGCCGCCGTGCCCTTTACTTTTGCGTTTTTTGACGATAACGATCGGGTGATTTTGATTCTTCATGCGTCTTCCGTCGTCGATTGCTGGTTCGGTGATTTCACGGCGCGAACATGTTCATCCAACTCGGTAAACGATGGACGCTCAGTGGAATAGAGCGTTTTACGGCCAAATTCCACGGCTATTGGCGGTGCGTAACCATTCAGGCTCGACAGCAGTGTGACTTTAACGCACTGCATCATTTTGGTGGTTTCAGCGCTCTTCTGGCGCAACACGGTCGCCAGCGGCGACACGAAACCATACGCCAAAAGAATCCCGAGGAAGGTCCCCACCATCGCATGGGCGATAAGCGCCCCCAGCTCTGCCGCAGGGCGATCCGCCGAGGCCAGGGCGTGTACTACGCCCATGACTGCCGCCACGATGCCGAATGCCGGCAGGGAGTCCCCCATAATCGCGAGGCTGTTAGCCGGGATCTCGCATTCATGCTCGTGGGTCTCGATCTCTTCGTCCATCAGCGCTTCGATTTCGAAGGTATTCATGTTGCCGCTGATGATAAGACGCAGATAGTCGGTAATAAATTCGAGCATAACTTTATCGGCAAGAATGCGCGGATAGCTGACGAAGATTTCACTTTCCTTCGGATTTTCAATATCGCGCTCAAGAGAGAACATCCCTTGCTGGCGCGATTTAGCCATCAGTCGATACAACAGCGCCATCAGGTCCATATATGCGCTTTTATTGTATTTCGACCCACGAAACAGCAGCGGCAGCGCTTTCAGTGTTGCTTTAATCGCTTTGCCGTTATTGCCAACGATGAATGCTCCTACCCCCGCGCCACCAATGATGATCAGTTCAGCGGGCTGATAGAGTGCGCCAAGGTGTCCGCCGGTCATCATATAACCGCCGAAAACTGTTCCAAGAACGACCAGGTAACCTAATAAAACAAGCACGACATCTTCCTTCCGCTGTTGGCTGGGACAAGGATTGGCAAGCGAAGGCGATAAGCTCTGAAGAGGGAAATAAAAAAGCAGCGACAGGAAACCTGGCGCTGCTGGAGTGTTTCACCACATCTGAAGCTTAAACGGCCTGTTCGACCTGTTCATCCAGCAGTTGTGAATTAATATCGGCAGTATCCTGGGAAAGTTTACGCCTTTTTACTGCGCGAGACGGCGGTTGGCAAAGGCTACAGGCGAAACTGCCAACAGGTTGATGTGCATGAGTAATAAAGTTCCCACCACAGCAGTTGCATTTGGAAAGCTCAAGCATTCCGCTTTCAACAAAGCGAACTAAGGTCCACGCGCGCGTCAGCGCAAGCAGCGGGCCGTCATCCTGGGAAGGACATTGCTCAAGATAGAGACGGTACGCTTTAATGACCGCATCTACGCCCGAGCAGAGTTTGGTACGTAGCAAGTATTGCCATGCGTTACAGAACATCGAAGCGTGGATATTCTGTTCCCACGTCATAAACCAGTCTGTTGAAAACGGCAGCATGCCTTTTGGTGGTGGGCTGCCGCGCAATTCTTTATAAAGTTTTATTAAACGGCCACGGCTGAGCTGCGTTTCGCTTTCCAGCATTTGAAGACGCGCACCCAACGAGATCAGTTCCATTGCCAACTGTATGTCGCGCGCTTCCTGCACAATGCTTTTTTCGACCATAATCAGGCCCTTTTCTTTTTGCTGACGGTGTCAGCTGCATTCGCATTATTAAGCAGGCGTGTTGAAAGAAGGATCCCTGTATGTACCTGCTGCAAATCGTCAACGCGTGATTCTTGCGTCAGGCGGGTAATGGTCTGGTGATCGTCAAAACGGAACTGACAAATAAGCTGATTGGTTTCGGCTAATTTAACCATCTGCGGAAGCGTGAGCTCGCCGAGGGTATTGGCCATTTCTTCAGTCACGCCCAGGCGAAACATGGCGGACGGCTTATCCTGGCTAATCAGTCTTTGCGCCAGGAGGAGATACGACAGATTAATGTCGTAGATGTGTTTCAGTAACTCGGATGTGTGCATTTTTCCCATCCAGAATAACCAGCTATGTACTATGCGGTTTCCCGCACCCCGTGATGTCACCAGATAAGATCTGGAAAATAAAAATAAGGGCCTAATGTTGCAATAAAACAAGTTGTTATTGTAAAGCGCACCCGACGGGGCAAACCTTACAAAAAGTTACTTATTTGAAGACAATTCTTTTTTCCCTTACGAAAAAACTAAGACTTTTCCTAAAACGAGCAAACTGTACTCGTACGGATTTTCACATACAATGAGAGCATGAGGAAAATTTGAGAAATATGTGACGTACATCACAAAACAGAAATAAATAGTCGCAAAAATCAATCAGGAAAGCTATAGATTTGTGCGCTTTTTAACCAAAATTAGCACTTATGGTTGATTGCCAGAACGAATAGTCATGCAGGTTAATGGCCCCAAACCCCCTATCCATGGGGTCTGTAGCGAACCTTTTATTTGACTTTTATTAACTTTTCTTAAACATTGACATCCCCCCCTCTTCGCCAGCACATTTTGAAGATAAAACATACAAATCAAAGCGTTATGAGAAAAATGTGCGCCAGACTATATTTTTGTAACTATTTTATTGAAGTGTTACCAAAAGCATGAAATTACCGCTTTATGAGTATTCCTTTTCTTAAGGAAAAAATTCACATCGCTGCAGGCCACTTATATAAGAAAAATTAATATTTATTAGCAAAATGTGACGCTATCGCCGCGTTCCTCTTGCGAAATCGCTAAAAAGCGCGTATTCGCTTGGTATAAAAGCGGTTCACTCTCATGCGAGAAAGGAGCGTTCCATGAGCTATTCACATCTGTTAGTTGCCGTCGCGCCGACGCCCGAAAGTCATCATTTGGTAGAAAGGGCCGTGTCGATTGCAAGGCCGGTTAACGGCACTGTCACCTTAATCACCCTCGCCTCTGATCCTGAAATGTATAACCAATTAGCGGGGCCGATGATGGAAAATCTGCGCGAGCTGATGCTGGAAGAGACACACTTGTTTTTGCATGCCCTGAAAGATCAGGCGAATTACCCAATAGAAGAGACCATTGTCGCCACCGGGGAGCTTAGCGAGCATATTCTTGATGTTTGCGTGAGAAAGAAGATTGATCTGGTGATTTGCGGCAATCACAACCAAAGCTTTTTTAGCAAAATCACCTGTAGCGCCAAACGCGTCGTGCAATCCTGCGCGGTAGATGTATTGCTGGTTTCGCTGAAATGACGGCGGCGCGGATGCCCCGCCGTCATTTCAGGTTACGGACGTGAAGGGTTACGCGAGCTTTTGAAAGGTCGCGATTTTATCCTGAAGCTGAGTGTCTGCGCTGCGTGGCGCAATCTGCTTTAGGGCCGCCAGGAAGCGCTCCTGCCAGTGATGGATATCGTTATTCTTCACTATCGCCATCATTTCACTATGGCGGGAAATGCGTTCAGCCAGCGGCATGGTTAGTGCCCGGTGCATGGCGTTAGCGACTTCGTCACGGTCGTACGGATTCACCAGTAAGGCAGACGTCAGCTCATTGGCCGCACCGGCAAATTTCGACAGCACCAGCACCCCAGGATTAGCCGGGTCCTGGGCCGCCACATACTCCTTCGCGACCAGATTCATCCCGTCACGCAGCGGCGTCACCAGCCCCACATCGGCATGGCGGAACACTTTCATTAAAAGCTTGCGATCAAAATGCTGGTTCAGATAGTAAAGCGGCGTCCAGCCTAACTGACCGTATTTACCGTTAATCCGCCCCGCTTCGGTTTCCAACTGATGACGAATATCCTGATAAGCCTGCACATCGCCACGCGAGGTCGGCGCTATCTGGGTATAACGAATCTTACCGTGGTGCTCAGGGTAGTTTTCCAGCAAGGATTCAAACGCCAGAAAACGTTCAGGCAACCCTTTGGAGTAGTCGAGACGTTCCACCGAGAAAATGTTTTTGATGGTGCCAAGCTCTTGTTTGAGCTGCGCCAGTTTCGGCGGCAACGGGCCGGCCGCCTGTTCAGCAATTTCTTTCGGTTCAATTCCGATAGGATAAACCGAGGTGGTGAACGTTTTGCCAAACGCGCGATGACGGTTTTTGTCACGCGTCGTCAATTGGGTTTGCTGCGCGATACATTCCAGGAAGGCGCTTTCATCATTGGATGTCTGGAAGCCTAACAGATCGTAATCGCAGAGTTTTTCCAGTAATTCTTCGTGCGGGGGTAATGCATTGAAGATTTCGGGCGTCGGGAATGGAATATGTAAAAAGAAACCGATTCGGTTATTGACGCCAAGCGCACGTAACGCGCTGGCAAAGGGTAATAAATGGTAGTCATGGATCCATAAGATGTCGTCTTCTTCCAGCAGCGGTTTAAGTTTTTCCGCTAATAGCTGGTTGACCCGCATATACCCTTCCCAGCCTTCACGCTGGAAGTTCACTAAATCGAGACGGTAATGGAACGCAGGCCATAACACCGCATTGGAGAACTGGTTATAGTACTGTTCGTAATCCTGTTCGCTCAGGTTGAACGATGCCCAGGAAATATTTCCTCGGCTGACGGTTTTAAGCGGTTGATCCTCATTGCCAATCTCCCCGCTCCAGCCAAACCATAATCCTCCTGCTGCTTTTAAGGCGCCAAGCACGCCAACCGCCAGGCCCCCTGCACTTGCTTTTTTATCATCGGGTGGCGCGATACGATTAGATACTACGACTAAGCGACTCATAACCTACACTCCTGTCATTTAATTTTTTTTGTTTTTCTAGTTGTTGAACGACTTTCTCGAGCCAGACATGCACTGCCTGGACATTCATCAGGCGATATTTCGCCTCGGTCTCTCCCTTCCCTACTTTAATACTGATGCCGTGTGCGGCATTGACGACCTCAAACCCGGCTTCATCGGTTAAGTCATCGCCGACAAAGACCGGCGTGCGGCCGGCAAACGTGGGTTGCTGCATAAATGCGCTAATGGCCTCGCCTTTATTAATGCCGCGCGGTTTGATTTCCACCACGCATTTACCCGGCTGCAGGGACAACTCTTCATGCAGGCCGACAAGCGTTGAGGCGAGGCTACGAATGCGTGATTCAAATTCGGGGGCCTGACGGTAGTGCAACGCAAAGGCCATGCCTTTGCATTCCAGCTCCGTACCCGGCATCGCCGCGAGCTCGGTTTCAAGGCGTAACTGTAGCGCTCGTGAAAGGGAAGCGGGCAGCGTGACAGCATGCGTGTTTCCGTTGATGTCGCGACGCTCTGCGCCATGCACCCCGGCTAACGGGAACCGATGAGGGGCGGCAAGCTTATCAAGCTCCGCCATCGGGCGTCCTGAAATTAACGC
This sequence comes from Citrobacter freundii, assembly GCF_011077955.1. Classification (GTDB taxonomy): domain Bacteria; phylum Pseudomonadota; class Gammaproteobacteria; order Enterobacterales; family Enterobacteriaceae; genus Atlantibacter. The sequence goes on along the minus strand of NZ_JAALBX010000002.1, from coordinate 158,010 downwards.
CAGCGCCCCGTCCTGCAATGCGGATAGCTTTTCCAGAAGGGTGCGCGCAGCAATCGGTATGTGAACCTGATCGGGGTGAGGTTGGATTTCAGCCAGCGTACCATCAAGGTCGAAGAAAAAAGCCAGGTTTCCGTCGTTGAGGGGTGGTAGGGATAGTTCAGTAGCCACCGGTGGTTTCCTCCTTACACAGTCAAAAAGGCAACCAAACAGTTACCTGCCATTATCAATAGCCATGTAAGTATAGACAGTGTGACGAGGCTCGCCATTCACATGACGCCTCTGGAAGGCTTGCCAGCGCTGGATTAGTCTGAAAAACGCAAAAAAAACGCCGACCTCAAGAGGTCGGCGCTCAATTAATAATCTGCTTGAATTACCTGCAAAAAGTAACGGTGACGCTATAAAAAATCTTACACCGTACGTTTCGCTTTTTGTTTGTAGCGGTCGAAAATCACCGCCGCCAACAGGATCAAACCACGGACGACGTACTGGGCGAACGGAGAGATATTGAGCAGGTTCATGGCGTTCTCAACCGTACCCAGAATCAAAATACCGGCAACCACATAAGAGATTTTACCGATACCACCCTTGAGCGACACCCCGCCCAATACGCAGGCGGAAATCACGATAAGCTCATAACCGATGGAGGTCATGGGCTGGCCGCTGGTCATACGTGAGGCAAGGATAATCCCTGCGGCAGCTGACACCAGGCCCGAGAGCACGAAAATAATGATTTTGGTGCGTACCACAGGCACACCCGCCAGACGCGCCGCTTCTTCGTTGCCACCAATCGCCAGAGTATTACGACCGAAGGTGGTTTTATTGAGCAGGAAGCCGAAGAGAATCAGGCACGCCACGGTTAACCAGATTGGCGCCGGCAGGCCCAGCCAGTTAGCGTAACCCAGGGTAAAGAAGCTCTCGTCTTCAATACCAACAGCCTTACCATCAGAGATAATGTATGCCAGACCGCGCACAATCTGCATGGTGGCAAGGGTGGTGATAAGGGCGTTGATTTTCAGTTTGGCGATAACAAAGCCGTTCACGAAACCGCTGACGACGCCCAGCATCAAACCCGCGAATACGCCAATCCACAGGCTTTCCGTCATGTTGATAACAACGGCGGTGGTCACACCCGCACAGGCGATAACGGATGCGACAGACAAGTCGAAATCACCCGATGCCAGACAGAACAACATCCCACAGGCCACCATGCCCGACATGGAAATCGCCAGTCCCAGGCCCTTCATATTTATGAAGGTGGCGAAGTTAGGTACAAAAATCGCACAGGCGATAAACAACACGGCAAACACGACCAGCATACCGTACTGGTCCCAGATACGGCCGAGAGTCATTGATGACTTTGACTTTGGCGCACCGGATGTGGTTAAAGCAGACATAAACTCTCCTGTATCAGGCGACAGCCTGGCTGATTTTTGGCATAGCAAGGCTCAGCGCGTCTTTTTCGCAAGCCTCGTTATGCAGTAACTCTCCGGCGACTTCCCCTTCGCGCATTACCACGATGCGGTCTGCCACCCCGAGCACCTCTGGCAGGTCGCTGGATGCGAAAAGCACCGCCACGCCCTGTGCCGCCAGCGCATAGATAACGTTGTAAATTTCATGCTTCGCCCCGACGTCGATACCGCGCGTCGGTTCATCGAGCAAAATGACTTTCATGTCTTCCGAGAGCCAGCGGCCGAGAATGGCTTTCTGCTGGTTGCCCCCGGAGAGATTCATGATCAACTGCCCGGCGGTCGGGGTTTTAATATTGAGGGACTTAATATGGTGCTGCGCGTTTTGCGCTTCCCAACTGTTATTAATCAAACACCCGGCGCTGATATGTTTACGACGGGCGCTGATATTGATGTTGTCCTGGACCGAGTGCACCGGAATAATGCCATCCGCTTTACGGTCTTCCGGGCACAGCATCATGCCGGAACGGATTGCATCGGCCGGTACCCGAATACTAACCGGCTGGCCGTCTATATAGATCTGCCCCTCGGTAATGCGCGTACCGCCGAACATCCCTTTCATTAATTCGCTGCGTCCGGCGCCAACCAGCCCGAACAGGCCAACGATTTCACCACTGCGTACCGCAAGAGAAATCGGGGTGCGCACGCCCTGCGCTTTTACGTTTTCCAGACGTAACCGTTCTGGACCGTATTCACGTGGTTTCCAGCCGTAGATGTCGCCGATTTCGCGTCCCACCATCGCCTGCACCAGCTTATCGTTATTCACCTGCTCCATATCATCGAAGGTGCAGACGTAACGGCCATCTTTGAAGACCGTGATGGCATCGCTGAGGGCGAAAATTTCTTCCATACGGTGTGAAACATACAGGATGACGCGCCCTTCGTTGCGAAGCTCGCGGATCACCCGGAATAAGTTTTCGATTTCACGCGCCGACAGCGAACTGGTAGGTTCGTCAAACGCTATTACTTTGGCGTTGCGCGCCAGGGCTTTGGCGATTTCCACCATCTGCCACTGCCCGATAGACAGGTATTTCAGCGGCGTTTGCGGGTCGATATCGAGACCTAAATGCTCAAGCTGCAACTTGGCTTCATAATTGAGCAGCGAGCGGTTCACAAAACCCATTTTGTGCGGGATCTGGCCCAGATAGATGTTCTCGGCCACGGTCATTTCCGGCACCAGGTGCAGTTCCTGGTAGATAATCGCCACGCCAGCATTCAGTGCCTGGGTGGTGTCGGCAAACGCGACATCCTGACCTTTCAGGGCGATAGTCCCTGTGGTCGGTGAGTAGTTGCCGCTGAGAATTTTCAGCAGGGTCGATTTCCCCGCGCCGTTTTCGCCCATCAGCGCATGAACCTGCCCGGCATGGCAGTCAAAACTTATATCTGATAGCGCTTTCACGCCGGGAAAGGTTTTCCCGATACCGCGAAAAGAGAGCCAGGGTGTTGATTGCTGCATAACGCCTCCACAAACCACCTATAAGGCGGGCACAACGTGCCCGCCCAACGACATTACTTACCGCCTAATCCTTTTTTAGCGAGCTCTTCTTTGAAGTTGTCACGGGTGATGAGCACCACGTCAGTCACTTCGGTGAACTTCGCAGGCTCAGCGCCTTTGGTCACCCAGCTGTAGAGCATTTCGCTTGATTTATAACCGTGTACGTCCGGGCTTGGCAGCAGAGAGCCGTAGAAACCAGTGGCCTGGCCTTTAGACAATTCACTCACCGCATCCACGCCGTTGATGCCGATACCGATAACGTTCGGTGCTTTAAAGCCCTGACCTTCGGTTGCGCGTACGCCACCCAGTACGGTGTTATCGTTCATGCCGACAATCAGCCAGTGTTTCACTTCCGGATGCTGTACCAACATAGAGTTGGCGGCATCAAAAGCGCCCGGGATGTCGTTTGATTTGGTAGGAACTTTATAGATTTGTTTTTCCGGGAAACCCGCTGCTTTCAGCGCTTCCATGGAACCAGAGGTACGACGACGGGCGGTGTCCAGCTCATCGGCGGTGATAGCCATCACAGCGGTTTCTTTCACATCCCAACCGCGTTTTTGCATCTCTTTATACAGTTCCTGACCCTGACGTTCGCCGATTTTGGTCGCCGCCATCATGACCAGCGGAACGGTGTCCATCGGTTTGCCTTTAGCGTTAACAAACTGGTCATCGACTGCGATGACTTTCATGTCATAGCCACGCGCTTTCGCCACAATCGCTGAACCCAGTTTCGGGTCAGGCGTACAAATCACGAACCCTTTTGCGCCGCTTGCCGCAAGGCTATCAATGGCGTTAAGGGTTTTCTCGCCGTCAGGCACCGCAATTTTGATAACTTCAAAACCTAAATCTTTACCGGCTTTATCAGCGAATTTCCATTCGGTCTGGAACCACGGCTCTTCCGGTTGCTTAACCAAAAAACCGAGTTTCATGGTTTCGGCGATAGCGGATTGTGACATAACGGCAGCCAGACCGATGGCCGCCAGAGCTTTAGTAAATTTGTGCATGAGCAACTCCAGCTTTAGTTTTCTTTTTGCAGGGTAATGAATCATTAAATCTTTACTAAAAGGCCTTAAAACAACGCATTAGCTTTTAAGAGGACTACAGTGCTATTGCTGAGCTTAGTTTTAGCGGGAAATTGATTATCCATAGGAGAGCGAAATCACATCACAGAATTACAGTAAAACAGTGCATAGATTCAGCGATTAAGCACATAATTTTTGGCGGATATGTACGACAAATAAATTGACGATCACCGAATTGTCCATATCCATAGCTCACCAATCCTTGCCAGATTTTCATGTCGTAAAATGAGTGAGGGTAAGCGGGCGTTAAAGGGGATGAAAAGTGATGTGGGGAACGGCTTAAAACGATGGAAATTTAGGCAAAAAAGGTATCTTTCGGTTTACTGCTTTCTTTCAAGAATTTTGTGCCTTCGCCCCGAAACCCGGCGCAGGCGCGTTATGCGTCGCAGTGTGGTTACGTGGCTACGACACAACCGTTTTGTTATGCATTACCTCACCATAAAGAACAATAATGATTATCAATAAAGAGCTAACCGCATAATAGGCCTGCAAGCGCAGGCGTTATAATGTGGTGAATATTTGTAAACCGGGCGTCAATATTCTAGCAATATCACAGAACCGTAACCAAAATTAATGCGAAAGTGGAACCAGGAAATTAAAAAAGGAGCACGCCACATTCATTCACTATTTACGTTGCCGCCACTACGGCGTGAAAAGGACGCTGCATAATTAGCCGTTGCTTTTACTGCACGTTCGATGAGATAGCGTTTTCAAAAAGGTAAATAAGGACGTCCTATGATCACTAGCGGAATGGTACAAAAACTCAATACTCAGATGAATCATGAGTTCTATACATCCAATATGTATCTCCAGCTCAGCCAGTGGTGTAGCGAGAACAGCCTTAATGGCACAGCGCTTTTTTTGCGGCATCAGGCGCAAAACACCGTTACCCAAATGATGCGCATGTTTGAATACATTAAACAGCGCGGCGCCATGCCCGTGATTAACGAAACCTGTACCCATTGTGACGGTTTCGCAACGCTTGAAGAGCTGTTTGAACATACGGTCAAGGATTATCAACATCGCATTAATGCACTGACCACCCTGACAACTGAAGCGCAAAAAACCAACGACCCTTCAATAGTTAACTTTCTGAATACCCTAAAAAAAGAAGAACTTGAGGACGGTACACTATTACAGATTATCCTTGATGAAGTGCGCAGCGCCAGAAAAGCGGGCATCAACATGCAGCAGACCGACAAACATCTGGTCGACGTTATCGATCTCTATCATTAAATCAATTTCTCCGACTGGGGAGGTTTTACGCCTCCTCGAGAAATCTGTTTTACATCAGAAACCGACGTTTATGCTATGAAGGTTTTCATCGTCCCTATCTCGTCATGATTTTTTGACTTATTATTTTTATATCATCCTGCCTTAGCTGTATTTAATCTGTTTATTAATTATCCACACCACCCACCGCCTTTCAGAAATATATATTTTTACTTATTAATACGCTGACAACGTTATTTATTCTGCCCTTTATTGTTAACAAAAAGTAATTATCAGAATGTTAATCTTTTCTTTGCATAAATAAGATCTACCTCTCAATGATTATTGAGACAATTTGTAATCATCAGGCCATTAACACGATTAACTTCAAGGATTGTTATGATTACCGTCGAGTTTATTGTCATTATTCTTTGTCTATTGGTAGGCACCCGCTTCGGCGGTATGGGACTGGGCCTCATTAGCGGCATTGGTTTATTTATTCTCACCTTTATTTTCGGGCTTGAACCGGGGAAACCGCCGGTCGATGTTATGTTGACCATCCTGGCGGTGATTGGCTGCGCTGCGACGCTGCAAACCGCAGGCGGGCTTAACGTCATGATGCAGTTCGCGGAAAAATTGCTGCGCCGCCATCCGCAGCATATTACCTTGCTCGCCCCGTTCACCACCTGGACGCTTACTTTCCTGTGTGGCACCGGTCATGTGGTTTACACCATGTTCCCGATTATCGCCGATATCGCGCTTAAAAAAGGCATTCGCCCGGAACGCCCTATGGCGGTGGCGTCCATCGCCTCGCAAATGGCCATCACCGCCTCGCCGGTGTCCGTCGCGGTGGTTTCACTGGTGTCGATTATTGCGGCGAACCACGGTGTGGGTCAGGCGTTCGGCATTCTGGAGATTTTGGCGGTATCCGTCCCGGCCTCGCTTTTCGGCGTCCTGATTGCAGCCCTGTGGAGTCTGCGTCGCGGTAAAAACCTTGAGGACGACCAGGAATTCCAGGAAAAAATCAAAGATCCTAAACAGCGCGAATTTATCTTTGGTTCCACAGAAACCTTGATGAACCAGGTATTCCCGAAACAGGCCTGGTGGTCGACCTGGATTTTCTTTGCAGGCATTCTGGTAGTGGTATTGCTGGGTGCGGTGCAGGATTTGCGTCCGGCCTTTGAAGTCAAAGGCGTGATGAAACCCCTTTCTATGAACCTCGTTATTCAGATGATGATGTTGATTGCCGGTGCGGTGATGCTGATCGTCTGTAAGGTTAATCCCGCCTCAATTTCCAGCGGCGCGGTGTTTAAAGCAGGGATGGTGGCGATTTTCTCAGTGTTTGGCGTCGCATGGATGAGTGATACGTTCTTCCAGGCCCACCTCGAAGAGTTGAAAATCGCTCTGGAAGGCGTCGTGAAAAGCCAGCCGTGGACCTATGCACTGGTGTTGTTCCTGGTATCAAAACTGGTGAACAGCCAGGCGGCGGCGTTAACCGCGGTGGCACCGATGGGCCTGATGCTGGGCGTTGAGCCTAAAATGCTGATTGCGTTTTTCCCGGCTTCTTACGGCTACTTTGTCCTGCCGACATACCCAAGCGATTTGGCCTGTATCGGATTCGACCGTTCCGGCACCACCCGCATCGGGAAATTTATCATCAACCACAGCTTTATTATTCCCGGCCTGATTGGGGTGAGCTGCGCATGTTTGGCAAGTTACCTGCTGGTATCCGTGCTGTTCTAATACGTAACAACGATAAACCCGCGATAACGCGGGTTTATGTATTAAATAGATTCAGTAAGCAAAAGCGTTAGCCGTAGGCGAGCAGCGTACGCTGGCACAGGGCCGAACGCACACAATCCTCTTTGCTAAAGCGCACTACGCTAATCATTTCATCATCATCAAAACGTTCGAGCGCATCGCTCAATCCTGAGCGGACTCCAGATGGCAAATCACACTGGGTGATATCGCCATTGACGATAACCGTGACGTTTTCCCCGAGGCGGGTTAAAAACATTTTCATTTGGGCCGCTGTGACGTTCTGAGCCTCGTCCAGAATCACCACCGCATTCTCAAAGGTACGACCGCGCATGTAAGCAAAGGGCGCGATCTCAACCTTACCAATCTCCGGTCGCAGGCAGTACTGCATAAAGGATGCGCCGAGGCGTTTCACCAGCACGTCATAGACGGGGCGAAAATACGGGGCAAACTTCTCGGAGATGTCGCCGGGCAAAAAGCCGAGATCTTCGTCGGCCTGTAATACCGGGCGGGTCACGATAATCCTGTCGACATCCTTATGGATCAGGGCCTCTGCGGCTTTAGCCGCGCTGATAAACGTCTTGCCGCATCCGGCTTCGCCAGTGGCGAATATCAATTTCTTATTCTCAATGGCGTTGAGGTAAAGCTCCTGCGCGTCGGTGCGCGCCACTATTGGCGAGGCGTCGCGACCTTCTCGCGCCATCCCAATAGATTCAACACCACTCATTTGCACAAGCGAGGTGACCGATTCTTCTTCACGTTGTTTATGGCTACGTGAGTCGCGTCTCAGCACACGTTTTGCTTCGCGACGAGCTTTGATCACTGCTTTTTGTCTTCCCATGGATGGCACCTTGAATAGTTGGTTTACATATTACGCGACGCCCTAAAGCGCGCGTTGATGCGCACGAACATATGAGGTTTGGCTTCCTTGTAAGCCATAGACTGCCGGTTAGAGTGATACGTCGGGTCAACGCAAACGCCTTACCCGCCGCATCAATAACATCGGTTAAACATTCAAATTCGGGAAAGTTAATGGTGAAGAAAGCGCGACCGGGAGAGGGTTCACCCGGTGAGGGAGTCAAACGTTGTTGTAAGGTTTGTCCAGTACAGGACGCTGTCATTCGCGATCTCCATAGTGAATCCAGGTTCACAACCGGGAACTACCGCACACGCCATCTTTAAACTAAAAATTAGCATAACTACAACAATTTTTTTACTTATTTACAACGATAGCGCAAACCCGGCGATGTGACAGTTATGACAGAGAAATTTTACAGATTTATTTCAATCATATAGTCATACAAAAAATTTATGGGTAAATCGTGAGAAATTGCGACAATTTGCCGAAACGCAGCGGGGAAAGAAGGGACTATTGGTCAAAAAATCAGCCGGGAAACCCGGCTGATTGTCTTCATTATGACTTATTGCGCGTGCGCTTTAGTCGGCGCAGGGGTGTGGTAGACCTCATCGGCTTTCTCAAAGCGTTTGAGCATGGTTGAGGATGGCGCTTTACCCATCAGGCTCACCACCACAATACCCAGGCTCGCAAAGATAAAGCCCGGAATGATTTCATAAAGCGAGAACCACGCGAACTGTTTCCAGACAATAACAGTTACCGCGCCAATGATCATACCTGCCAGCGCGCCGTTGCGGGTCATACGCGACCACATTACCGAGAACAGCACCACCGGGCCAAACGCGGCGCCAAAACCTGCCCAGGCGTAGCTTACCAGACCCAGTACGCGGTTTTCCGGGTTCGATGCCAGGGCAATGGCCACCAGCGCAACGGCCAGCACCATAAAGCGCCCCACCCATACCAGTTCACGCTGGCTGGCGTTTTTGCGAAAGAAAGCTTTATACAAATCTTCCGTAATGGCGCTTGAGCACACCAGTAACTGGCAGCTCAGGGTAGACATTACCGCCGCCAGAATCGCTGACAGTAGAAGACCGGCTATCCATGGGTTAAACAGGATCTGCGTCAGTTCAATAAATACGCGCTCACTGTTCTGGTTAACCGAGGCGGCAAGCGATGGGTTATTGTTAAAGTAGGCGATGCCGAAGAAACCTACCGCCACAGCGCCTGCCAGACACAGGATCATCCACGCCATACTAATGCGGCGGGCGTGAACAATGGTGTGGTGGGAGTCTGCCGCCATAAAGCGCGCCAGAATGTGCGGCTGACCGAAGTAGCCGAGGCCCCAGCCCATCAGGGAAATAATCGCCACCATATTCAGGCCTTTCAGCATATCGACATTCTCAATGCTTTTTTGCCTGATCACTTCCAGCGAATCACCGAGGCCGCCTACCGCGAAAATCACGATAACAGGCGTGAGGATCAGCGCGAAAATCATTAAGCTTGCCTGTACGGTGTCGGTCCAGCTAACAGCCAGGAACCCGCCGATAAAGGTATAAAGAATGGTTGCCGCCGCACCTGCCCACAATGCCGTTTCGTAACTCATCCCGAAGGTGCTTTCAAACAGGCGAGCGCCAGCAACAATGCCGGAGGCGCAATAGATAGTGAAAAACAGCAGAATCACCACCGCCGAAATAATACGCAGCGCACGGCTCTTATCTTCAAAACGGCTGGTGAAATAGTCCGGTAAGGTCAACGCGTTATTGTTGTATTCGGTATGAACACGCAGACGCCCTGCTACCAGTTTCCAGTTGATCCATGCCCCGACCGTCAGGCCGATGGCAATCCAGCTTTCCGAAATGCCAGAGATGAACACCGCCCCCGGCAGGCCCATTAATAACCAGCCGGACATGTCTGATGCCCCTGCTGACAGCGCCGTGACCACGCTTCCCAGACTACGGCCGCCAAGGATGTAGTCATCAAAGTTTTTGGTTGAACGCCAGGCGATAAACCCTATCAATATCATGCCAAAAATATAAACCAGGAAAGTCACCACCATCGGTGTGCTTGTTGTCATGCAAATCTCTCCAAATGGGATTACGGACGGCTAATACCGCACGTTTATTGGCTACCGGAACGCAGCAGCTTCGTTATCATCAGTCTTTAAGGAGCAGTATCCTGCCGTATGCGGTTTTTATTCACAATCGATTTAACACCTCATTCACAACAAATTCACCCCAGAAATTGCACGTTATTTTCAGAGGTTGCACTCGCTCACGCTTTTTCACGGTTGCACCTCGAAAAAGTGTTAAGCATGCCGTATTTCTTAGGCTACAGCGTCAATCGTGTTTGCGATCATCGCGTTTTCTTATTTAACAATTCATTCATTTTTTAGCTTGCTATCTAAGTCACATTTAACATGGTTGCACAAAGTTGCAACATGATGGATATTGCCGGTACTTGATTACAAAACAGCACAAGTTAAATACGGGAGTTAACAACATGGGCACGACCACCATGGGCGTTAAACTGGATGACGCGACGCGGGAGCGCATTAAATCTGCCGCCTCGAAAATCGATCGCACACCCCACTGGCTAATTAAACAAGCCATCTTCAACTATCTCGAACGGCTGGAAAATAACGATACGTTACCGGAACTCCCTGCCCTGCTCGCGGGTGCCGCTAACGAGAGCGAAGAAAACACCAGCGCCAGCGGCGATGAAAACCACCAGCCATTTCTGGAATTCGCTGAACAGATCCTGCCGCAGTCGGTCAATCGCGCGGCCATTACCGCCGCCTGGCGTCGTCCGGAAACGGATGCTGTTCCCATGCTACTGGAACAGGCACGTCTGTCGCCGGAAGTCTCAGCCCAGACCCATCAACTGGCCTGGAAACTGGCAGACAAACTGCGTAACCAGAAAACCGCCACCGGACGCGCCGGGATGGTGCAAAGCCTGTTGCAGGAATTCTCGCTCTCTTCCCAGGAGGGCGTAGCCCTGATGTGTCTGGCGGAAGCGTTACTGCGTATTCCCGATAAAGCCACGCGCGACGCGCTTATTCGCGACAAAATCAGTAACGGCAACTGGCAATCCCATATTGGCCGCAGCCCGTCACTGTTTGTGAACGCCGCCACCTGGGGGCTGTTGTTTACCGGTCGCCTCGTCTCTACCCATAACGAAGAAAACCTGTCGCGCTCCCTGAACCGTATCATCGGTAAGAGCGGCGAACCGCTTATCCGCAAAGGCGTGGATATGGCGATGCGTCTGATGGGCGAGCAGTTCGTGACCGGCGAAACCATTGCCGAAGCGCTGGCGAATGCCCGCAAACTGGAAGAGAAAGGTTTCCGTTACTCTTACGATATGCTTGGCGAGGCCGCGCTTACCGCCGCCGACGCCCAGGCGTATATGGTGTCCTATCAGCAGGCCATTCATGCCATTGGGAAAGCCTCCAATGGCCGGGGCATTTATGAAGGCCCGGGGATTTCCATCAAGCTTTCGGCGCTGCATCCGCGTTACAGCCGCGCCCAGTACGATCGCGTTATGGAAGAGCTTTATCCGCGCCTGAAATCTCTGACGCTGCTGGCGCGCCAGTATGATATCGGGATTAACATCGACGCAGAAGAAGCCGATCGCCTGGAAATCTCTCTCGACCTGCTTGAGAAGCTCTGTTTTGAACCGGAACTCGCCGGCTGGAATGGCATCGGTTTCGTGATCCAGGCTTATATGAAGCGCTGCCCGTTCGTTATCGATTATCTTATTGATCTTGCTACCCGCAGCCGCCGCCGTCTGATGATCCGCCTGGTTAAAGGCGCGTACTGGGACAGCGAAATCAAGCGCGCCCAGGTCGACGGGCTTGAAGGTTATCCGGTCTATACCCGCAAGGTCTATACCGATGTCTCTTATCTTGCCTGCGCCAAAAAACTGCTGGCGGTGCCGAATCTGATTTATCCGCAGTTCGCCACGCATAACGCCCATACGCTATCGGCTATCTATCATCTGGCGGGGCAAAACTATTATCCGGGCCAGTACGAGTTCCAGTGCCTGCACGGCATGGGCGAACCGCTCTATGAGCAGGTGGTGGGTAAAGTAGCGGACGGAAAACTCAATCGTCCGTGCCGTATTTACGCGCCGGTGGGCACCCATGAAACGCTGCTGGCTTATCTGGTGCGCCGCCTGCTGGAAAACGGGGCGAACACCTCCTTCGTTAACCGCATCGCCGATACGACTTTGCCGCTTGATGAGCTGGTAGCATGCCCGATTGCCGCCGTGGAAAAACTCGCCGCTCAGGAAGGTATCCCCGGCCTGCCGCATCCGAAAATTCCGCGCCCGGTAGAGCTTTACGGTAATGGCCGCGCGAATTCCGCCGGTCTTGATCTGGCGAATGAACATCGTCTGGCCTCGCTCTCCTCCGCCCTGCTGAACAGCGCCTCACAGAAATGGCTGGCGCAGCCTGTGCTTGAAGAGGCCGTACAGGACGGTGAGATGACGCCGGTGGTTAACCCGGCGGAACCGCTGGATATTGTCGGTTACACCCGTGAAACCACCCCGCAAGAAGTGAGCGTGGCATTGCAAAGCGCGGTAAATCACGCGCCAATCTGGTTTGCCACTCCGCCACAGGAGCGCGCCGCGATCCTGGAACGTGCCGCGGTGCTGATGGAAGACCAGATGCAAACGCTGATTGGCGTACTGGTGCGCGAGGCGGGGAAAACCTTCAGTAACGCTATCGCCGAAGTGCGTGAAGCGGTGGACTTTCTGCGCTACTACGCAGGCCAGGTCCGCGACGATTTCGACAACGAAACCCATCGCCCACTTGGCCCGGTGGTGTGCATCAGCCCATGGAACTTCCCGCTTGCCATTTTTACAGGCCAGGTCGCAGCCGCCCTCGCCGCAGGCAACAGTGTGCTGGCGAAACCCGCCGAGCAAACGCCGTTGATTGCAGCCATGGCCGTGCGGATCCTGCTGGATGCGGGCGTACCGGCGGGTGTTGTGCAATTACTGCCGGGTCGCGGTGAAACCGTCGGCGCGCAGTTGACCGGCGATGAGCGGGTGCGCGGCGTGATGTTTACCGGCTCCACCGAGGTGGCAACCCTGTTACAACGGAGTATCGCTACCCGTCTCGACCCTCAGGGGCGTCCAACGCCGCTTATTGCTGAAACCGGCGGGATGAACGCCATGATCGTGGACTCATCCGCGCTGACCGAGCAGGTGGTGGTGGATGTGGTGTCCTCAGCGTTTGACAGCGCCGGTCAGCGCTGTTCGGCGCTGCGTGTGTTGTGCCTGCAAGAAGATATTGCCGATCACACCCTGACAATGCTGCGCGGTGCGATGGCGGAGTGCCGTATGGGCAATCCGGAACGACTGACCACGGATATCGGCCCGGTTATTGATGCCGAAGCTAAAGAAAATATTGAAAAGCATATCCAGGCGATGCGCGCGAAAGGCCGACCGGTATTCCAGGCGGTTCGTGAACATCAGGATGATGCGCGCGAATGGCAGAGCGGTACCTTCGTGAAGCCGACCCTGATTGAACTTGAGCGCTTCGACGAACTGCAAAAAGAGGTCTTCGGCCCGGTGCTGCACGTGGTGCGCTACAACCGCAATAACCTTGAAGCCTTGATCGCCCAGATTAATGCCGCGGGTTATGGCCTGACGCTGGGTGTACATACCCGTATCGATGAAACCATCGCCCAGGTAACCGGCAGCGCGCACGTCGGCAATATGTATGTAAACCGTAATATGGTGGGGGCCGTGGTCGGCGTGCAGCCGTTTGGCGGTGAAGGGCTTTCCGGCACGGGTCCGAAAGCTGGCGGCCCGCTTTATCTGTATCGCCTGCTGGCGCATCGCCCGGAAAACGCCGTCACTACAACCTTTAACCGCACCAACACCCTGCCGGTGGACAGCCAACTGCGCACTACCCTGTTGCAGCCTCATGAAGCGCTGACGCAATGGGCGGCTAATCGCCCGGGGCTGAAAGCCGTTTGTGATGCGTATGGCGCCCAGGCGCAAAGCGGCGTTCAGCGCGTTCTGCCGGGGCCTACCGGTGAGCGCAACACCTATACGCTGCTACCGCGCGAGCGGGTGTTGTGCCTTGCGGATAATGAGGACGATGCGCTGGTGCAACTTGCCGCCGTCACCAGTAGCGCCAGCCGAGCGCTGTGGCCGGAGGATAAACTGCATCGCGAACTGGCGGCAAAACTGCCTTCAGCGGTTGCAGCGCGAATTGATTTCGCAGGCGCAGACGCCCTGATGAGTCAGCACTTTGATGCGGTTATCTATCATGGGGATTCCGATCAGTTGCGTACGCTTTGCGAGCACGTGGCGGCCCGGGACGGCGCGATTGTGTCGGTACAAGGGTTTGCGCGCGGTGAAACCAATCTCCTGCTGGAACGGTTGTGGATTGAACGCTCACTCAGCGTCAACACCGCCGCTGCGGGCGGTAACGCAAGCCTGATGACAATTGGCTGACGCTTCGCTACTCTTCAAAGCTCCTTTCAGGAGCTTTTTTTTTGGGGATGGGTTATGAAACGAGTGGGATTAACAGTTATCGCGCTGCTGATGTCTTCCGCCGCGCTGGCGCAGGATTGTGAAAAAGCGCAAACGCAACTGGAGCTGAACGAGTGCGCCGCAAGCGAGTATAAGAAAGCAGATAGCGAGCTAAATGCCGCCTATAAAAAGGTCTTTACGCTTGCCAGCAAACAGCAGCACGATATCCTGAAGAATGCGCAAAACGCCTGGATCAAACTGCGTGACGCGGACTGTGATTTTATCGCCTCCGGCGTGGAAGGCGGCAGCATTCAGCCAATGATTTACAGCCAGTGCCTGACGGATAAAACCCGTGAGCGCACCGCGTACCTGGAATCATTGCTGCAGTGCGGCGAAGGGGATTTAAGCTGCCCGCTGCCTCCTGCGGCGAGTCAATAACGCGGGCGTATGCCTTCGATAACCATACGCTGAACGTTTTCCACCGTATGCCGGAAAAAGGCGTCATCGTTTAAGCTGGCGCCTGTTACCGCTTCCACCTGCACCGCAAAATCCGCGTAGTGCTGGGTGGTCGCCCAAATCATAAAGATCAGATGATGGGGGTCGACCGGGGCCAGTTTTCTCTGTGCCACCCACTCGGCTATGATGGCGGACTTTTCAGCCACCAGCGGTCTGACGTCGTCTGCAAGTTCGCCCATCAACAGCGGCGCGCCCTGTAGCATCTCCATGCAGAACAGCCGCGAGGCCTGCGGATGCTCCCGGGACACGTCCATTTTGAGACGAATGTATTCGCCAATGGCGGTGAGCGGCTCAATATCGCTGCGAAATGCCCGCAACGGCGCGAGCCAGACGGCGAGAATTTGCTTTAACACCGCAATATACAAAGCATCTTTAGAAGGGAAGTGATAGAGCAGATTGGTTTTTGACACGCCTGCGATGTCTGCGATGTTTTCAAGCGTCGCGCCGTGCACGCCATATTTCGAAAACTCGCTCAGACCCGCCTGTAAAATAGCGTCGCGTTTGGCTGCGACCGCCTGTGATCTTTTCCCGACGCCTTTGCATCCCTCTGTCATACCCTCGCTCCCGTTATCCTTCTGACTGCCCGACTGACGGCTCACCGGCGGGTTTTCGCCTGAGTTTTAATTCGCTCACCAATACGCCAAGCACGATGCACGCCCCACCCAGCAGGGCGATGGCGGGCAGACGTTCCCCGGCAATGCGGCCAAAAATCCCGGCCCACACGGGCTCGCCGGTGTAGATGACCGTGGCCCGCGTCGGCGACACACTGCGCTGCGCCCAGTTCATGGTCACCTGAATAATAGCGCTAAAAATGCCAAGCCCCAGCGCCACGATCAGAAGCCCTGGTGATAAGGGCGGAAGGCGCTCACCGGCTGGGGCCATCATCATAAACGACACCAACGACGCGACGGCAAGCTGGACTACGGTGACGCGCTTAATATCCACTTTTCCGGCCCAGGCGCTGATAAGAATTATTTCTGCCGCTATCGCCAGCGCGCCGATAAGCGTGATGATTTCACCCTGCCCTAACGCCAACAAATTACCATCAGGCCCGGCGAGAAATACCAGCCCTATAAAGGCCAGCGCCACGCCAAGCCAGGACATCAGTCCGGGCATTTTGCCAAGGCACAGCCATTGCAAAAGCGGCACCAGCGGCACATACATCGCCGTAATAAAAGCGGATTTGCTGCTGGGGATAGTCTGAAGCCCCCAGGTTTGCAGGCTGTAGCCCATCGCAATCGCAATACCAATAGACACGCCTGCTTTCAACTCAAGGCGCGTCAGGCCGCGAAGTGATTTTATCGACAGCATCCCCACCGCCAGGGCCGCCGTGGCAAAACGTAGCCCGACAAAAAAGAACGGATCGCTAAGCGTAACGGCGTACTGTACCGCCAGAAATGTTCCACCCCAGAACATGGTGATTAACATCAACAGGGCTTCCTGGGGCTTGACCGAAAACTGATAGCGTTGAGGGAGTAATGACATGGGGGCATCCGAAAATGTGACAGCCCTCAAGTTTGCGATGAATTATTAACAGGCGCAACGGCAAAAACGAAAACCGCCGGAAGGTCCGGCGGCGTTTTCTGGTTAAGCGCAACAGTGGCTGACTGGCGCACAGGGAGCCAGAATCATTTTCGTAAAAGGCTATTCACTGCCACGATTACCGCTGTGGCTGTTTTTTCCGCCTTTTTTACCCGCTTCAGAGGCGCGTTGCGGATCATTTTTGAAATTCCCACCGCTTGCCTGGCCGCCTTTACGGCCTGCTTCGGCTGCGCGTTCACGGTTTTCTGCAAAGTTGCCCGCACCACCACGATGATTTGCCATAACTAACCTCCGCTAAGAAATACATTAGCTATCATAGAGTTTTCAATAAAAACGGCGTTACAGTTCGCGGATGACAAGAGACTTGTTTGGCTTGCCGCGTATCTTAAATCCTAGTCTACAAGCGGCTAAAGATCATTTTGCTGTTACATTGTGCAACATATCAGCGCGTAAGCGGGTACAGAAAAGCCATTTTTACTCTTAAGTTTATCTAATGCTTCATAAAATTAACCACCCTAAAAATGTATGCCAATGCGACAAAAGCAATGCCTTCGCGTAGCGCCTAAGTGGGTTACCGTATTAACCCCAATGAGTAAATGATTAAAGGCCGCGTATCGGTAAAAATTTATGCGTCACGGGTTAACCCGCACTTAAGGGCGCAAAAAAAAGACCCGGAGGCGCTAGCCTCATTCTTGTTATCCCATGAGCAGAACATTTGATGTGCTACGCTTTTCTGTAGGCATGGGTCGCAACATGAGGATTAATTATGCAAAACAATGAACAGGGTAGCGTCAAAATACTGGTGCTTTATTACTCTATGTACGGGCATATCGAGACCATGGCGCAGGCTGTCGCTGAAGGAGCCCGCGGCATTGAAGGGGTGCAGGTAGATATCAAGCGCGTCCCCGAAACCATGCCCGCCGACCTGTTCGCAAAAGCTGGCGGTAAAGCGCAAAGCGCGCCGGAAGCCACGGTTCAGGAGCTTGCGAATTACGATGCCATTATCATTGGCACCCCAACCCGCTTTGGCAACATGGCAGGCCAGATGCGCACCTTCCTTGACCAGACGGGTGGGCTGTGGGCATCGGGCGCGTTGTACGGGAAAATCGCCAGCGTTTTTAGCTCCACCGGAACAGGCGGCGGCCAGGAGCAGACCATTACGTCCACCTGGACGACGCTTGCCCATCATGGCATGGTGATTGTGCCTATTGGCTACGGCACTAAAGAATTGTTTGATATTTCGCAGGTGCGCGGCGGCACGCCGTACGGCGCTACCACTATCGCGGGCGGTGACGGTTCGCGTCAGCCCAGTGAAGAAGAGCTATCCATTGCCCGCTATCAGGGCCAACATGTCGCCAGCCTGGCGGTAAAACTTAAAGGCTAAGGGAACAGGAGGAATACTGATGCCGAATCAAGAATCTAAAGCACATCACGTTGGTGAATGGGCCAGTTTGCGAAATACCTCGCCCGAAATCGCGGAAGCCATTTTCGAAGTCGCAGAGTATGACGAAAAGCTGGCAGAGAAGATTTGGGAAGAAGGTAGCGATGAAGTGCTGATTCGCGCCTTTAAAAAAACCGACAAAGACTCCCTGTTCTGGGGCGAACAAACCATCGAACGCAAGAACGTGTGACACAAAATCCCCCGCCTGACGGCGGGGGTTGTTTTATTTCACCGCCTCATCCAGCACGCCAGTAAATTTATCCCACGGGCAGAAGCCATCGCTGTCAACCGGGCAGCCATTGAGTTGCAGCGTGACGCGCTGCGGCGGGCTTTCCAGACTCAACGGCGTGGCGTCACGCAACTGGTCGCTGCTTTGATAGACATACTCCACCTTCATCAAATCGCGATTGCCTTTGCTGTCATGCCAGCGCTGGAACATGATCTTGCCGCCGATAGGCGTGCGCTCATACTGGTGGGGTAGCTGATAAGGTTTGAAATCAAGCGCCGTCAGGAGTGAGGCGATATTAGAATCATGCCCCACTAATATCGTCACGGCGGGCCCCGGTTTTTCAGAGACCAGTGATTTTTGAATGTATTTCACCAGCGGCGCGGCAACGTTGCGCGCGACCGCAGGCGAGGTAAACAGTGTATCCTGATAGCCGTTTTTAAGCTTCGATAACACGGTCCACTGCTTATCGGTTTTAATCTGCCCCCACGCCACGTCATTCATCGGGAAGCCTTCGTAATATTGCAGCGTGAAGGCATCCACCAGCGAGTTACCCACTTTCAATGGCCCCTTAACGCCCGGCTCCTCGTTAGGTTTGGCGCTGAAGGTATATTTCGCCGCCGTTAAATCGCACACCTGCTTCTCTTTGCAGGCGGGAGACTGAGAATAATCAGTCACCGTTTCCAGCAGCTTGTAACTTTCATCTAACTGTAAGTGGCTGCGCTCGGTTTCCATCGCATTCAGGGCCGATTGCAGGAATTCAGGGGAATCATTGGTAATCACCGGATTAAACGTCGGGTCCATGGTGCCCATTTTTTCCTGATGATGAACCGGAATATCACAGCCTGGAAACGCGCCCGTGATAAAAAATTGTGCGGTGGCGACGGTGCGTTGCAGACTGTTGGCATAGGCATAGACGCGATGCGCCGTAGGGCATTCGCCGCTTTTCACAAGCCCTTCACCGGCAAGCCATTCCCGGAAATAATGCCCCATATAGACTTCCAGCACGCCGCCCTTCGTGGTGAGCAAACCGCCGGCGACTTCCCATTCCGGCCATTTCTGCGCCGTGGACTGCTCAAGCACGCTGCCGTTATTAGCAAGCGGCGCACGCAGGTTATGACGGCTCATTAATAACACTTGTTGAAGCTGATACCCATCTGGCGCGGTTTGTGCGGCTGCCATTGCCGGCAAGAAATAAATCGAGGAGAGCGCTAACGCGATCGTTTTTTTATTCATTTCAGATTCCTCAGACGATTAAAACAAAACGATGTCGCATCAAGTGTGGCAGAAAAATCCGAACCGCCCCGGCAAGGTGTTTAAAAATGGCGGATGGATGACAGTTTTTCCCATTTCCTTTCATGACAGCAGGTTACCCAGCGCTACGCGTGTTCAATCGCGGTCGTGACACAGATAAAACAGTAAAACTGACGGGTACGGGTCGGGGATAGTCTGAAAAGGGAGGATATTTATTAAGATAGCCGCTGCCGTCGCGGACCTGAGGCTAAAATTATCTTTTTAAGCTGTCTGGAGCGAACATTCGCAATGTCTGATTTTCTTCTGTCACAGATTTCAGAAACCCTGGCCTCTGAAAACTCGCTTGAAGGCCTGGTGAGAAAGCTGCTCGAAACGCTGGAACTGGTGACGGAGATGGATTCTACCTATCTCACTAAAATAGAAATTGAACAGGGTAAGCAGCACATTCTGTTTTCCCGCAACAGTAAGGAGATGCAGATCCCGGAGGGATTGAGCGTCCCCTGGGGAGATACGTTATGCAAGCGCGCCATGGATGAAGGCTGCCTGTATAACAACGATGTCGTCTCGCGTTGGGGGGATTCGCAAGCCGCGCAGGCGCTTGGGATTAAAACTTATGTCAGTACGCCCGTGGAACTGGACGACGGAACGTTGTACGGCACGCTGTGCGCTGCCAGCAGTGAAAAAAAATCGCTCTCGATGCGTGGGGAATATGTGTTGCGTCTGTTTGCCGGGCTGATTGCGCAATATATTCAGAAAGACTCCCTGCTTGAGCAGTTGCGGGAAGCCAACGCTGCGCTGATTGCCCACTCCTATACCGATCCGCTCACCGGTCTGCCTAACCGTCGGGCGATTTTTAAAAATCTCGACTCCCTCTTTTCCATCGCCCGTCACAGGCAACGCACGGTCATCATTGCGTTTATCGACCTGGATGAGTTTAAAGCGATTAACGATCAGCACGGCCATGAAACCGGCGACCTGTTCTTGCGTCAGGTGAGCGATCGTTTATCGGTCAGTGTTCGTCAGGACGATATTATTGGCCGACTGGGCGGCGATGAGTTTTTAGTGGCGGAAATGGGCGGCCTGTCGGATGCCGCATCAGAAAAAAGCGCCTCTATGCTAAAGGCGCGCCTCAATGGATTTCTGGAAGGCAAATACATCCTCAGGGATAAGGTGTTGCACTACCGGGGGGCCAGTATTGGGGTTTACGTCGCCCATCCAGGCGAGGAAACCCCCGATAGCGCGCTGCGCCACGCCGACAGCAATATGTATATCGATAAAAATGCGCGCCGACAGCGTTAAGGGTTCATGACGCCGCCGTGATGACCACGCCGGCGTTTTTTTATCAGAACCACGCTTCCCACATGGCGCCGATATTGAACGAATCCAGTTGCTGATCGTCCGTGCCGTTCACGCGTGCGGTGCGTTTATTATCCACTTCGCCGCCGGTCACGTAGAAGCGCAGCATCGGACGGAATTCCGGCCCCATGGCAATGGAAACGTTCTGCGACAGCGTCACTTTCCAGCCGTTGTTATCGCCGCCGTTGTCGTAATCCACGCGCTGGTAACCCGCTTCAAGCCATGTAGAGTGCACATCGTTCCAGAAATACATTGGGCGAACGATAGCGCCATAGTTACGACGGTTATCACGGTTGTTGGTGCTGTTGTCGTAATCATGGAAGGCTAACAGGTATTCGATTTGCGCCTGCTGGGTAAATTTATGGCTGCCCTCGAAGCTTGCGTAAATCGTGGTTAAATCATCGGTTTTGTTATAGACGCTGTTGTCTGAGTTATCCGAGTAGCGCGCAATCACTTTATTGACGCCGCTGTCATTGGTGTGGCTCAGCACCACCCCGCCCTGCCACGCTTTAAGGCGCTGGTCGCTGTCGATGGCTTTGGAGTCAAAGCCGTAGTTGCCGTAAAGCTCCAGATCCAACGGACCAATTTTCATGCCGTGAACTTTCGATGTCAGCGCATAGTTACCTTTATCGCCAGTACCGGAGCCGCCAGTACAGGTAATGCGCGACGGGTTGGCCTCGTCATCCATCACTTCCGGGCTACAGGATTCCACCGCCGCAACCGTAGCCACGTCAAACTGAACGCCGCCGATATCAAAGTTCTTAATACCCGCGCCCTGGCCGTCGTGGTTCATCCAGAAGTAATCGTTGATACCCTGTTGCGGACGCTGATGGAAATCGCGGCCCGCCCACAAATAGGCGTTTGGATTAGAGGCAAACAGATTGGTCACCCCGGCATAGGCCTTTTTGAGGTTAACCTCATCGCCCCAGTGATCAATCATGACGTTAACATCCCAAATCGCGCCATTTTCACTCTTAAACGCTTTGGAAAGCTGAAACTCGCCGCCGTTGCCTTCGTTGCCCAGACGACCGATGGCCGACGCGCCGTTATACGAACCGTCCACCGCGACATATTTCTGATCGCCGGTCTGGAAATGCGCGCCGTAACGCGCATAGCCACTGAATTTCACGCCAAAGGGAATAGCCATATCCGGCGTTTGCGCCGGGGTTTGCGGCTCCGTTATCACATCGGCCTTTTTATTTATTGCCGCATCCATTTTCGCCTGCCGTTCAGCCAGCGCTTTATCTACCGCTCTGGCGACGATGGCGTCAATTTGCTCCTGGGTGAATTCCTGAGCCAGAGCAGAAAATGGGCAAAGCGCGGCGATAACCGCCATGGTTAATGGAAGTTTTTTTATCGTATTCATAATATTCTCTATGTAATTTTAATAATAACAGTCCCTGCTCTGGTAGAGAATGACATCGCTATCACCAAAACAAGTTATTTAATTATTTAGGGTACAGAATGGATAAAATATTCTCGTTACAACAACTCCGGTAATAAATAATGAAAGCAATTAACGCTGATATAAATGCAGGATTTCTTCACACAGTTCACGGGCTAAAAGCGAATTCATTAAATGATCCTGCGCATGAACCATTATTAAGGTCATCGGCTGTTTAGCCTCGCCCGCATCCTGTTCTATTAATTTGGTTTGCATGCGATGCGCCTGGCGCGAGTAGCCATCGGCTTCGCGCAGCAGGCTTTTCGCCTCATCAAAATTGCCCAGCCGTGCGGCGTGCAGCGCTTCAAAGCACAGGCTGCGGGACTGACCGGCATTGACAATTATTTCCATTACCGCTTCTTCTAATACCACCATCTGTCATTACTCCTTATCAAAACCATTGTTAGCGCTGACGCTTGCAAACCATTCGCCGCTACGTTTAATCGTGCGCCGCTGTGTTGCCAGGTCCAGCTCAATAAAGCCATACCGGTTTTTATAACCGTTGCACCAGGACCAGTTATCGATAAAGGTCCACATATGGTAACCAAGGCAACGGCTGCCTTCGGCAATCCCTTTATGTAACCACTGTAAATGCCCTGCGACGAAGTCGATACGATACTGATCGTTAATTTGTCCGTCCTGAACAAAACGCTGTTCGTTTTCCACGCCCATGCCATTTTCAGAAATAAAGCAGCGTGGGTTGTCATATTTTTCACGAAGCGTGGTAAGAATATCGTAAATCCCCGGTTCATATATTTCCCAACCGCGATAGGGATTCATTTTTCTGCCAGGCATTTCGTAATAATCAAATAACCATTCCGGCATAAACGGCGCATCTTTATTAATTGCGCTGTCGCGGCATTTAACCCGCCGTGGCTGGTAATAATTTATACCCAGCAGATCGATAACACCTTCTTCGATTAATGCCTTATCGCCCGGTTGGCAGACAGGCAACTGATCGTACTCTTTAAGTACCTCAATCAGTTCAGCGGGATAGTTTCCGCACAGCACCGGATCCAGGAAACTGCGGTTAAATAACAGGTCGGCATAATTCGCGGCCTTCACATCCGCCGGGTTTTGCGAACGCGGATAAGACGGCGTCAGGTTCAGGACAATGCCAATTTCACCGGCATATCCTCCAGCCCGATATGCCTTCACCGCCGACGCATGCGCCAGGATGGTGTGCAAGGCGACGGTTGCCGCGCGTTTGAAGTCCACGACGTTGGGATAATGGAAATCATACAGGTATCCCCCTTCCACCGGCACAATCGGCTCATTGAAGGTAAACCAGTGAAGCACCCGGTCACCAAACAGATCAAAGCAGATTTGCGCGTAACGGGCATAGGCGTCGATGACCTCGCGGCTTTCCCAACCGCCTTTTTGCTGCATCGCCATCGGCATATCGAAGTGAAACAGCGTGATAAACGGCGTTATGTCCTGCGCAATAAGCTCGTCGATGACCTGATTGTAGAACGCGACCGCCTGCGGGTTTACTTCCCCTGTACCGTCCGGGATCAAGCGCGCCCAGCTAATGGAAGTACGGTAACTGTTGTGGTTGAGCGTTTTCAAAAGCGCGATGTCTTCTCGCCAGTTGCGATAAAACGTCGAGGTTTCATCAGGGCCTACACCGTTATGAAAACGCCACGGTTGCGTTGCGAACCAGTGATCCCAGGTTGTTTGCCCTTTGCCTTCGCGCAGGCTTTCCCCTTCGGTTTGCAGCGCGGAACTGGCGCTGCCCCACCAGAAATGTTCAGGAAAGGTATATTTCATGCTCATCACTTACTCCAGATATCAGTTGCTTTTGGCCGGTTCAGCCATCGGCGCGGCGCTTTGCGCTTTCTGCTCTTCAGTTTTCATCAGCGAACGTTCATAAGCGCGCAGGAAAGGCAGATACATCAGGGCCGACATCACCATACAAATCAGGCACATAACCACCGGACTAAACGCCCAGTTTGCCGCCCAGGACGCACCGATTGGGGCAGGTGTGGTCCACGGCGTCAGTGAAACGACTTGCGGCAGCCAGTGCAGACGGGTCGCGGTATACGCCAGTACGGCGTTAACGAGCGGCACACACACAAACGGAATGAACAGCATCGGGTTCATGATGATCGGCGCACCGAAGAGGATCGGTTCGTTGATGTTAAAGAAGCTCGGCACCACGCCCATTTTGCCGATGGTACGCAGGTGCGTGACGCGGCTACGCAGCAGCAGGAAGGCCAGCGGTAATGTTGAACCTACGCCGCCAATCAGCAGATAGTGATCCCAGAAACCTTGCAGGTATACGTGAGGCAGTACAGTGCCCGCCGCCAGCGCCGCCTGGTTTGCAGACAGGTTGGCCATCCAGAACGGGTTCATGATGCCGGTAACAATCAGCGAACCGTGGATGCCCGCAAACCAGAAGATTTGACACAACAGCACAGACAGTAAAATTGCCGGTAAGGAATCGGACGCGGAAACCAGCGGCTCCAGCAGATGCATAATAGCCTGCGGGATGATCATGCCGGTTTGGGCTTCCACGAACAGATTCAGAGGATGCAGGGTACCCATCACCACCACAACCGGGATCAGAATTTCAAAGGAGCGCGCAACACCGGTCGGCACTTCTTTTGGCAGGCGGATAGTAATGTTGTTCTGCTTAAGCCAGGCGTAGACACGGGTCGAGTAAATCGCCGTAATCAGCGCCGTAAAAATCCCCTGCCCTGACAGATACTGGGTGGAGATTTTGCCATCAGCATAGGGCGCGGCGACCAGCAAGAATGCCATAAACGCCAGCAGACCCGACATCACCGGATCGAGATTAAACTGCCGCCCCAGACTGGCGCCGATGCCGACTGAAATAAAAAACGTCATCACGCCCATGCTGAGGTTAAAAGGCAGCATCAACTGTTCGCGGTAGGTCTGAGAGAAATCGAGCCAGCCGCGAGCGAAACTGTTGGTGGTGTCTGCAGAAAACGGCGGGAAAATAAACACCAGCATAAACGAGCCGATAATCATAAACGGCAGCGCGGCAGTAAAACCGTCGCGGATCGCAATAACATACTTTTGCTGCCCCAGGCGCCCGGCCAGCGGTGTGATGGAATGCTCAATAACCGCGATCATTGACTGGTAGAGAGAACTCATGGAAACCCCTTGATTAATGTGCCGCTGCAATCAGCGACAGAGCATAGTCGAGAACTTTATCACCGCGCTGCATACCGTAATCCATCATATCAATAGGCTGGACGGGAATGCTGTGAGGCGCCGCTTTTGCCGACAAGGTATTTAACATATACTTAACCTGCGGCCCAATGAGCACAACCTGATAGTTTGGAAACTGGGTATCAAATTCGGACACGCCAAAGGCATTGATTGTCACCTCAAGCCCCCGCTCCTGCGCGACTTCTTCCATTTTTCTGACCAGTAAGCTGGTGGACATTCCCGCCGAACAACACAACATAATCCTGTACATCTGACGTACCTCAAGTTGTTAAAAGTTATTGCAGGACACGATTGGACATCACACGGAAACCGGTTTCCATTTATTAAGGCCAGAAGTGTGATTGCTATCAAAATAATCAAAATAACAAGCGCTTTCTTTGGATTGGCATCACAGTTTTCATGTGGATTTGCTTCTTTGGCGTCGATATGGAAAATCGGTTTCCATCAAAAACGGAAACGGCTATACTGCGGATGGTGATAATTTGCACTACTGGTTTTATCAGGATTTACAGGCGACGTGGGCGCCTGTCAGGGGAAAAAGATGTCAACAATCAACGATGTATCACGTTTGGCTGGGGTCTCTAAGGCCACAGTGTCACGGGTGTTGAGTGGTTCGCGCGGGGTAAAGGAAGCCAGCCGCCTGGCGGTGCTGAAAGCCGTTGATGAACTGAATTATCGTCCAAATGTTATTGCCCAGTCGTTGCTGAGTCAGTCTACAGGCTGTATTGGCGTGATTTGCGCCCAGGAAAATATTAATCAGACGACCGGCTACTTGTATGCGCTGGAAAAACATCTTAGCCAGCATCAAAAACATCTGCTGCTGCGTTTTGCCAATACCAAAAGCGCTGTGCTGAATGCCCTTGATGAGCTGAACTGCGGTCTGTGCGATGATATTTTAATTATCGGCGCGCGCTTCGCGCTCGATATTGACCAGGAAAATGTCGTGCTGGTGGATTGCATGGAGGCTGAGGCTGAGAACGTCAACAGCATTCAGTTTGATCATGCTTTTGCGGCGGAAACGGCCTGTAATTATTTGATAAGCCAGGGGCGGCGGCAGATTGCCATGATCCAGCCGAAAGGCAGTGGTTTTGCGGATCAGGTGTTGCTTGGCTATAAACATGCGCTGGAAAAAAACTTCCTGCCCTTTAACCGCAATCTGGTGTTTCTGGAAGCGACCTCTTCATCGGTGGCTTTACAGGAGTTACTGAATAATTCCGCTACGGTGAATTTTAATGCGCTGATGGTGGCAGATGAGCATGAAGCTCAGCACATCATTCCGCAGTTGCAGGCGTTTAATAAATCGGTACCGGATGACATTATGGTGTTTAGCCTTGGGGGCTCGCTGCAACTTCCAGGTGTGCCCGTCATTCCCGCCATTGAATACCCCATCGAAGCGATGGCGGCGCGGATCGTCAACTGGCTTACGCAAACCACCCACGATATGTTGGGTACCCAACTGATGCGCGGTGATTTATTTATTCCCGATGTTCGCCGCAAAGCGAACCGGTAATTTTCTGACATCAATGCGAATAAAACCCCGGCCTTATAGTCGGGGTTTTTTATGGACTTACCGTATTCTGAGTTTACTTGCCGCGTAAGAAAGATATCAGGCCAGTTATGTGTTAATAATAAATACCGGCCTGATGGTAAAAATCAAAGCGTAAGGAAATCTTCTGAGAGATTGAACTTTTTATAGTTTTTTTCTTTGATGCTCCCCCTGGCAATCAGGGTATTCATTTCACTCACGAAATAGTCAATGTCATCGCATTTGTTATTATCCGGCAAGTCAGCGTAATTGTAATTCCACCACTGTATTTTCAACAGTTCGTTAATAATATCCGCATTAAACCTGTACCGGATTATTTTGGCGGGGACGCCTGCGACTATCGCATAGGGAGGGACATCTTTAGTCACTACCGAATTGGCAGCGATAACGGCGCCATCACCAATAGTGATCCCGCCTTTGAGTACCACGTCATTTCCTATCCAAACATCATTACCGATAACCGGATTTTTCGGGGTAGTGTCGAACG
The DNA here is from genome assembly GCF_011077955.1 of Citrobacter freundii. Lineage (GTDB taxonomy): Bacteria > Pseudomonadota > Gammaproteobacteria > Enterobacterales > Enterobacteriaceae > Atlantibacter. The sequence continues at coordinate 130,651 of NZ_JAALBX010000002.1, read as the reverse complement.
GTTTCAGTGTCCACGACTGGTTAAACTCGGTTTTGGCAAACTTATCGAATTCACCATTATAAGTCAGCATATGGGTGGTAAAACGGTTCATGGGATGATTGCCCCCCATGATTTTTACATTGCCCGCAATACTACAAAAGCGGCCTATTTTGACATTACCGTCGAAATGGCAGGTAGGAAAAGAAAAAGCCCCTACGCTTGAAAAATTCTTAACCGGCATAGTGGAATATTGCTCGGCGATAACATGGTCATCTATTTTAATTTTATCCCCTTTCACAAAAAGCAAAAGGTTCTTTTCTTTATAGACTTTTTTGCCGCGATGGTTCAGATAAATATGATTATCCATGCAGTATTCATAATGCTTTTTTGTCCACCGAAATGTGCGCTTTTTATTTCCCGTTTCATTAAAAGTATATAATTTAGATTTCATCGTTAATACGCACCAGCAATAAACAGATATGCTGATGACAATAATCTAAAGAGTAATATTAATCAACCGCACAGGTTGCGACCCATCCTGACGGGGAATGACGGTGTGTAATTTAACGAAACGGGCGGGAGTATAAACAACGTGCCCGCTTACAACGCGTTCAGGCACCCTTCGCAGGCCTGAACCTGGCGCCCTGACGCTTTCCAAAACCAGTTGCTACCTGCGCACGTCGGGTAACCATCCCGCACGAATGCTAGCTTGATACGATTACATAATATGGTGCCGAGCCTTACAGCACAGGCACAAACCCACAAGCGGAACCGTTACCCGATGAAAGTTCTCGCACTACCCGTCATGGAAAGAGTACAAGGCGCGCAAATTGGGCCTTTCTGGCCATGCTTAACATGACCAGTAATAGGAAATATGTCGCGCAGACGCTTGCCGGATGATCCACAAAACACGGCGTCACACTTGAGGGTTCTGGCACGGCAATTCACCTCACCCTGCTTTTAATGAACGCGTCTACCGAACGACCCGCAAACATACTTAATTTCTGAGCGCGCAGAACACGGGTTATGGTGCGGGAAATAATGAAAAGCTACGCAGCGTGCTGTCGATGTCGGGAAACGAATCCCAGAACAAAACACATGATAAAGACAACGGCATAGAGGCCGTTAGCAGTCAACAGTGCGGCTCTTGTTCCGCTATGCGCGACAATGGGGCCAGTTACCACGAACGTCAACATGGTTCCGATTGTGCCGCAGGTCAGTACCATGTTTACAAGCTTAGGAGACGACTGTTTGGTCTGCTGGGAACCGAGGGTAATAATAGAGGTATAAATAGCGCTGGAGAAAAAGCCCAACGCCATAATAAATTCGGCCATATACGTTACTGAACTCCTGATAAATAAATACATCAGTAACGTTGCCAGCCCCGCTAACAGCGTCACCATGCGCTGCAAATCAAAAAACCGCAGGATTACGCTGAAAGCCCACATACCGAGCATATAAGAGAGCCAAAAGTCACTCACAAGCTGACCACCCGCGTTGAGATCCATCCCAAAACTTTTCGCATATTCAGGCACCCAGGAGATAAACCCCAGTTGACCGAGGATATAACACAGCGCCGCAATCGACAGAAAAAGTACGCCAATACCCCATTTTTCTTTCGGAGCCTGAACAGTATTTACTGTTGCATGCTGACCCAGCAGAGGAAATTCACAGCTCGACGTAAGAATAAAAATGACCACGTAGACCAGACCGATACAGACATAAACCCAATACCATTCGATACGACTGGCTACTATATACGCAGCCAACATCGGAAAAATCATCCCCGCCATGCTGAAGAAAGAGTCTGTGAGTAACAACCGGGCGCCACGCTGCCGACCTTCATAAATATGGGTGATGATAAAAGTACCAATCGACATGGTTATTCCACTCACCAGTCCCAGAACAAACATGGCGACGGAAAACAGCGCCAGGCTATGGCTAAACATTAACGTGCCAATGGCCAAAATGATCAGGACAAAACCAAACCGCAACTGAGTTTTAAGCGGTATAATCTCCATTAGCCACGCGTTCAGAAATATAGAAATCAGGATGCCGGTATTGAGGAATGTAAAAGTATTACTCATGCTCGACACGGGCAGATGAAAAGACGCCGCGATATTTCCCATCACCACGCCTGTGACAACGATCAATGCGCCAGTCAGGGCATAAGATAAAAAACCAAACCAGGTTAGTTTACAACGATTACTGTTTGTCATATTGGATCCGTGCATAATAAAAAATGCATTTAAAAAGCAGTTGGGAAAAAGATGTTATTCATTAAAACGAGACTATTAAATATTTATTTGAAATGAATGTGTAAATAAATGCTAAATTCTTTATTGGCATCGTTACATTTAAATCTTTTCCTAATAAGGCTTAGGCTGGAAATGAGAATAAAACATACCTTCACTGTAAATAGGTTTACCCATTCAAAACAAATCAATAAGTTAGACATAAAAAAACCCACTTTTAGCGACCTGGCGTCGTAAAGCTACAGAGCAAGACTTATCAGTGAGCTATATCACACTTCTGTCTCAAGGCTATTTGTATCATTCGGAATAATTAATTTTTCTGTTCAGGGACAAGAATGAACTTCTCTCGCTCTATAAAATGCGCTCTGCTATTACCTTGCCTTTTTTCTGGTTATACCCATGCGCTCGAATTAATAAACTCCTATGGCTCGATTAATGCAGGCTACGCCAACTGGAATACAGGCTTTGAAAATACCCATCGGGGAGAGGTGTGGAAAGCCATGGCCGATTTCGGCGCCCAGTTTGATAAAGGAGAGTTTTATTCGTTTTATGAAAGCAACGTGTTAAATCATCCCGTAGAAGGAAGGAACCATACTGTTTCTGCTTTAGCCCATATTCGTTTGTTTAATTCAGATTTTAGCTTTATGGGGAAAGTATATGGACAGTTTGAGAATACGTGGGGTGATGAGTTAAATATGATGTATGGTTTCGGCTATCTTGGTTGGTCAGGACCATCTGGCTTCTTTAAACCCTATATTGCCTTACATAACCTCTCATCAGATTATGTCTCTAACCGATACGGGCAAGCCAACGGACTTAATGGATATGTAGTCGGCTGGACCAGCGCATGGTTTTTCGATCTCTGGAAAGAAAAAATGGTGCTTTCCGACTGGAATGAATTTGAACTCGACCGTAACGACGCCTATGCCGAACAGCAGCACGGGAAAAATGGTATTAACGGCGGCCTGACGCTTACCTGGAAATTTTATCCTCATTTGAAAGCCAGTGTTACCTGGCGTTATTTCGATAATAAGCTTGGTTACGATAATTTCGGCGACCAATTAATTTATATGTTCGGCTATGATTTCTGATGATTATCAATAAGGATGTAATAATGACAAAACGCAATCTGGCATTATTTATTAATGCCGTCCTTTGCACGGGGTTACTGGCAAATTATGCGCAGGCCTCTCAAGCTGCAACGAAACCGAATGTCGTTATCATTTTGGCTGATGACCTCGGGTATGGGGATCTGGGTGTATATGGTCACCCCGTGGTGAAAACCCCAAATATCGATAAACTTGCAAAAGAAGGCATGCGTTTTACACAGTATTACGCGCCAGCGCCTCTTTGCTCCCCTTCACGCGCGGGTTTGCTGACCGGGAGAAGCCCGTTCCGCACCGGTATTCGCTCCTGGATCCCGACTTCAAAAAATGTTGCCCTTGGTCGTAATGAAAAAACCATTGCCAGCTATCTTAAAGACCAGGGTTACGATACCGCTGTCATGGGCAAATGGCATCTAAATGCCGGCGCCGATCGCCACGATCAACCTCAGGCGGAAGATGCCGGATTCGACTACACGTTAGTGAATGCGGCTGGATTTGTAACCAGTGATTTGGATAAAGCAAAGGAGCGTCCGCGCAACGGCGTGGTTTACCCTAACGGTTTTTATCGCAACGGGAAGCCGTTAGGAACAGTGAACCAGATAAGTGGGGAATTTGTAAGCCAGGACGCCATTAACTGGTTGACGAAGAAAAAAGATAATAATCCATTCTTTATGTATGTCGCTTTTACCGAAGTTCACACTCCCCTTGCATCGCCGAGAAAATATCTCGATATGTATAAAGATTTCATGACGGAATATGAACGACAGCATCCCGATATGTTCTATGCGGACTGGACAGATAAACCCTATCGCGGCCCTGGCGAATATTACGCGAACATCAGCTTCATGGACGCGCAGGTCGGCAAAATCCTGGAAAAAATAAAATCGATGGGACAAGAAGATAATACCATCATTGTATTTACCAGTGATAACGGCCCGGTAACACGGGAGGCTCGTAAGTGGTATGAACTGAATATGGCCGGGGAAACCGATGGATTACGAGGTCGCAAGGATAATCTATGGGAAGGCGGGATTCGCGTGCCAGCCATTGTAAAATACGGCAAGCATTTCACCCCAGGCAGTGTCTCTGACACGCCGGTTAGCGGGCTTGATATTTTACCCACCATTGCTGAACTCACACATTTTAGCTTGCCAAACGATCGGGTCATTGATGGTGAATCCATTGTTCCTGTACTGAAGGGGAACTCGCTGGAACGCCATAAGCCGCTGCTGTTCGCGATTGATATGCCTTTTCAGGACGATCCGACGGATATGTGGGCAATCCGTGAGGGTGACTGGAAAATGATTTTCGACCGCGACAGTAAACCTAAATATCTCTACAACCTGAAAGACGATCGCGGTGAAGTCGTGAATCAGCTGGGCAAACAACCGGCCCTTGAGAAAAAAATGATCGCTGAGTTTGAAAGCTATAAATACAGCATTGAACATGACTCGCTGATGAAAGCCAGAGGCGAAAAACCGGAACCGGTTAACTGGAACTAAAAGGAAGATGGCCCTGCATTGATACTGCCGGGCCATTTCATAAGGAGCAGTTCTTATGCGCTGTCACATTATGGCAAAACCCACCGGATCGTTATGTAATCTGGCGTGTGATTACTGTTTTTATCTTGATAAAAGCACGCTATACCCACATCGAAAATCACGTTGCATGGATGATGCCACACTCGAAAATTATATTATCCAGCATATAGACGCCCAGGATACCGATCAGGTGCTTTTCGCCTGGCAAGGTGGGGAACCTACTCTCGCGGGGTTATCCTTTTTTCAAAAAGCAGTCGACTTACAACAGCGCTTCAGTCAGGGAAAAACTATTCAGAATACGTTTCAAACCAACGGTATTTTGTTGAATGATGAATGGTGTCGTTTCTTCCACCAGCATGCTTTTCTGGTGGGTATATCGATTGATGGCGATGCGGCTCTGCATGACAAATACCGAAAAACCATCGCCGGCAAACCCACGCATAAACGCGTCGCAGAAGCCGTTTCCTTATTAAATAAACATCATGTCGAATTCAATACGCTGACCGTCGTTAATGCCGTTAATAGTTGTTATCCCCTTGAGGTGTATGAGTATCTCAAGCAACTCGGCAGTCGCCACATGCAGTTTATTCCACTGCTTGAAAGCACAAAAGAGGGGGTCAGCGAACGCAGCGTTGAGCCAGAAAAACTGGCAACGTTTCTGAAAACGATTTTTTATCACTGGGTGCGTCAGGATATCGGGATGATAGAAATCCCCTTTTTTGAACATACGTTTGCCGCATGGTGTGGGTTACCTGCTGTGACGTGTGAATTCGCCCCCTCCTGTGGTTATGCTTTTGCGCTGGAGCTAAATGGTGATGTTTACCAGTGCGACCATTTCGTTTCGCCTGAATATCTTTTAGGTAACATTCATCACGAGCACATTAAAGACATCATGGCCCGCAAAGCTTGTAAAACGTTTGGCGAGGCAAAACAACCCCAGGCGCCGGAATGCGGCTCATGCCGCGTCAAATTTCTTTGTCACGGTGGATGCCCAAAAGACAGAATCGCGCTTTCATCACGCGGATTATCTGAGCTTAACTATTTCTGCAGCAGCTATAAAAGCTTCTTTATCTATTCTGAGCCCTATATGTTGATGATGAAAAGTTTGCATGAAAATGGTTACAGACCCGCAGATATTCATCAGTTTTTGGCTGATTAGGAGAGAGCGTGATGGAGCACTGGGGGCATATTAATTGCTGTAAAACCATCGGTTGTTCTTTTTTTGGGGTGGTAAACAGCCCGCATTATAAATTTAAAGAGGGAAACTATCATTGCCCCGAATGCAGTCAGGTATTCCCTTTTATTTCACCGGCTGCGTTGGCCGCCTTTACGCTGCACAGTAACAAATATTACCCTGGCATCTTTCATTTCTGCCCCGGATGCCGCCAATCCCGAACATTAATCCGGCATGGCCAAAGTGCCAATGGGCATCTGCGCTGGTATTGCCGGGCATGCGATTTTTCATTCACCTCTTACAAACTCACTGCGGCTGCCGAAAAAAAATCAGAACCTCTCAGAAAGGCCATTGCGACAGGTGAACTTCACTCGTATGCAGAAAAAAAACCCTCAGGCATCCGAAGTGACGTGGTGCACCTCTCTTTTTTAGCACGCCTTGCTCAGGCAAAAATACAATTCACATCCCTGGAAGCGTCGTTTTCTACCGCCACATTTACCGTCAGTTATAACAACAGCAATAATCAGCTTTACGTTATAATTACCGCTGACAACAAAACGGGGTGCATTATTGCGGTTACAACAAATTATTTACCAAAAAAGCATAGTGTCCCTTCTGAATGGTGGTACGCGCATACACTTGCTGAACAATTCCGCTCCAACAATATAATCACTAATATTTTCGACAAAGATCGCATGATAAGCCGCCGGTCTGTTTTATTTAATATTTCCTATGGCCCGGCGACATTAAAACGCAACGATCCCGGCGCCATAATAAAACCTGTACTGGCAGCTTATCGCCATTTCGATATCGTTCATACCCTTACCCACAGGCATATTTTATACGCTTACCATTGGCTTGAGCATGAGTGTTTTCTGTATGGCGCATGCCTTATGGCAAACCTTCGTGATGTGCTGGATAAACGAACTCAGATCAGTTTTGTTTATGAATATGGGGTGCCAGACCGAAGCAAAAGACTGCAAAGTCAGATCGTTAACTCCGATATTATTTGGAATGATGTCTGGCGGTGTTATTCCCAAAAAGGCTACGAACTAGCATTATGTCATCTCACCGCAGTAAATAATAAACCCTTATACCACCTGGCCACGCTTAATCCTGCACGACGATTCCATCATTACCTTACTAATCACCCTGTCTATCCTCAACTGATTCGGCTGACGCCCGGTAATATTGGGCATTTACTAGAGCATCTGATTGCTGAATATAATCAGCTGCTGCCGGAATCAGTCATTAACTGAAAATCAAAAGGAATGCAATCATGTTAAAGAGTGAATTAACCGCTACCCCGGCCCCCAGGGCACCTATCAACCAACGAATCGATCCTACTGACCCTTTGGTCGTAAGTCATAACGATATTTATGCAACATTGTTAAACCAGATAACAGTAAATAACGTACAAAACAATGCATTACTATTTTTAAATCCGTATGGCACAGCGCCATTAAGTTTATATATTGGCATGTGGTCAGAAATGGACGAACACGTGACCATCACGGTCACGGATGTTAACGGAAGTACGCCTGTATTGACGTTTAATCAAACCATAACCGCTGGCAAGAATCTGAGTGGGGCGAAAATCTTAAGGCGTCAAACCGTGGGCTAATGCGTACGGCGATGGCGTGGTAGGGGCTGTAGAAATGTTGATGCAAACAAAAAGGGCCGTGTTATTAACTAACACGGCCCTTATAATATGGCGGAAGCGCAGAGATTCGAACTCTGGGACCCTTTCGAGTCGCCGGTTTTCAAGACCGGTGCCTTCAACCGCTCGGCCACACTTCCAATGAGGCGAACTATAAACATCCCCTTTCGTCCTGTAAAGCCCGAAACCGTTCGTTTGCCGCAAAAACAAACAAATTGTGATTAATTGCCTGAAATGTGGGCGTTATGTACAGAAAGACAGCAGAAAATCTTCGCCCTGCTTGTCTGCTTTACGCACTTTCGCTCAACGAAAGCATTTCTCTTTATGCCTACTGATTGTTTTCGCTTGATAAATCAGCGTAAAGATGGGTAAAAGGACTTTCCCGCTTCCTTATGGCGCACTATTCTCTGACGCTAAACACCTGTAATGAGAGAACGACTCATGGATCGCATAGTTTATTCCTCACGCGAGACTTCATCGCTGCTTAGCACGCATAAAGTGCTGCGTAATACCTATTTCCTGTTGAGCCTGACGCTGGCGTTCTCTGCGATAACCGCAACCGCCAGTACGGTGCTTGGCCTGCCGTCGCCGGGGCTTATCCTGACGCTGGTAGGTATGTATGGACTGATGTTCCTGACCTATAAAACGGCGAATTCGCCGGCGGGTATTCTTTCTGCCTTCGCCTTCACCGGTTTTCTGGGTTACATCCTGGGCCCGATCCTTAACGCCTATTTGTCGGCGGGTATGGGCGATGTGATTGGCATGGCGCTTGGCGGCACGGCGTTGGTCTTCTTAAGCTGCTCCGCCTACGTCCTGACGACCCGTAAAGATATGTCCTTTATGGGCGGGATGCTGATGGCGGGCATTATAGTGGTGCTGGTCGGGATGGTGGCTAACATTTTCCTGCAACTGCCGGCGCTGCACCTGGCGATTAGCGCCGTGTTTATTCTGATCTCCTCTGGCGCTATCCTGTATGAGACCAGCAATATCATTCACGGCGGCGAAACGAACTATATTCGCGCGACAGTAAGCCTTTATGTGTCGCTGTATAATATCTTCGTCAGCCTGCTGAGCATTCTGGGCTTCGCAAGCCGCGATTAATCGAAAGGTTAGTCACTAAGCCCCGCCATCGTGCGGGGCTTAGTTTTTTTCATGGCCTGATATTTGTTACACTGCCACCCCGTTTCACGGTGGTAAGAGCATAATGTTAACGTTCAATAATAAAGAATTTGAAACCGATAATGACGGTTATCTGAAAGACTCCAGTGAATGGAGCGAAGGACTCGCACAGGTTATTGCCGAGCAGGAAGGCATTACGCTTACGACAGAACACTGGGAAGTGGTACGTTTTGTGCGGGAGTTTTATCTGGAATTTAATACCTCCCCTGCAATTCGCATGCTGGTTAAAGCCATGGCAAAAACCTTCGGTGAGGAAAAAGGCAATAGCCGCTATCTGTATCGCCTGTTTCCAAAAGGCCCGGCCAAACAGGCCACCAAAATCGCGGGTTTGCCAAAACCGGTGAAATGTATTTAGTGACGAATGCCGAAATTCGTCCATTCCCGCTCGGGGCGATGAGGTTCATGTAATACCTTTTCAACCCGGGCGCTGCGTGGTCCACCCGCGTTAAGCCAGGCAAGCAGTTGCTCCACCTTATCTTGTTCTCCGCAGGCCACCACTTCTACGCTGCCATCGTCAAGATTGCGGGCATAGCCGGTTAATCCCAGTCGTTTGGCTTCATGCTGCGTGCTGTAACGGAATCCAACCCCCTGCACCCTACCGTGTACCCAGGCGATTATGCATACATTTGACATTGATATGCTCCTTTCACTCCAGTTGCGTTGCATTTCCCCGCCGAACTCGGGAAAATGGCGCCCAATTTCTTTAAAATCAGCATAGCAAATTATGAGTGTACGTTTAGTGTTAACCAAAGGGCGCGAAAAGTCTTTACTGCGCCGCCATCCATGGGTTTTTTCCGGCGCTGTGGCGCGTCTTGAAGGAAAAGCGGGTTTGGGTGAAACGATTGATATCGTCGATCATCAGGGTAAATGGCTCGCTCGCGGCGCTTATTCTCCTGCCTCGCAAATCCGCGCTCGCGTCTGGACATTCAATCAGGATGAATCCATTGATATCGCGTTTTTCACTAAACGTCTGCAACAAGCGCAGCAATGGCGAAGCTGGCTTGCCGAACGCGACGGGTTAGACAGTTATCGTCTGATTGCCGGTGAATCAGACGGGCTGCCTGGCGTGACGATTGATCGTTTTGGCCATTTCCTGGTGCTGCAACTGCTTTCGGCCGGTGCGGAATACCAACGCCCTGCGCTACTGAGCGCTCTGCAAACCCTGTATCCGGAATGTGCTATTTATGACCGTTCCGACGTTGCCGTGCGCAAAAAAGAGGGTATGGAATTAACGCAAGGCCCGGTTTGCGGAGAACTTCCTCCGGCTTTGCTGACTATTGAAGAGCATGGCATGAAGCTGCTGGTGGATATCAAGGGCGGTCATAAAACCGGGTATTACCTTGATCAGCGCGACAGCCGCTTCGCCACCCGCGGTTATGTGAAAAATAAGCGGGTACTTAACTGCTTCTCTTATACCGGCGGGTTTGCCGTATCGGCCCTGATGGGCGATTGCCAGCAGGTTGTCAGTGTAGATACCTCGCAGGATGCCTTAGATATCGCGAAGCAGAACGTTGAGTTAAACGGTCTTGATCTCAGCAAAGCTGAGTTTGTGCGTGACGATGTCTTTAAACTGCTGCGCAAGTATCGCGACCAGGGCGAAAAATTCGATGTGATCGTAATGGATCCGCCTAAATTCGTGGAAAATAAAAACCAGTTGATGGGCGCTTGCCGCGGTTATAAAGACATCAATATGTTAGCAATTCAGTTGCTTAACCCAGGCGGCATCCTGCTGACGTTCTCCTGCTCGGGCCTGATGGCCAGCGATTTATTTCAGAAAATCATCGCTGACGCCGCTGTAGATGCCGGTCGTGATGTACAATTTATAGAGCAGTTCCGTCAGGCAGCCGATCACCCGGTGATAGCAACCTACCCGGAAGGGCTGTATTTGAAAGGGTTTGCCTGCCGCATCATGTAACTTGAAAAACGGAAATTCGCCCGTATATCTACAGTAGAGCGAATTTCCCCGGGAGGTGACGATGATTGCCAGCAAATTTGGTATTGGCCAGCAGGTCCGCCATTCATTACTGGGCTATCTGGGCGTGGTGGTCGATATCGACCCTGAATACGCGCTGGACGAGCCGCAAGAAGATGAGCTGGCGGTAAACGCAGAACTGCGCGACGCCCCCTGGTATCATGTGGTCATGGAAGATGACGAGGGTCAGCCGGTTCATACTTATTTGGCTGAAGCACAGCTGAGCGGCGAACTGCTTGATGAGCACCCAGAACAACCGTCAATGGATGAACTGGCGCAAACCATTCGTAAACAGCTTCAGGCTCCTCGCCTTAACAACTAAAAATAAACCCGGCAGCGCCGGGTTTATCGTTTATTTCGCAAGGCCAAGCCTTGGTATTTCGATTGCCGGACACCGGTCCATTACCACTTGCATCCCCGCATCGCGCGCTAACACCGCCGCCTGTTCGTTGATAACACCCAGTTGTAACCAAAGCGTTTTAGCGCCCACGGCGATAGCTTCCTGAGCCACCCCCCATGCCGCTTCGGAGTTACGAAAAACGTCCACCATATCGATTTTCTCCGGGATCTCGCTTAACGAGCCATAACCTTTCTGGCCAAGCAGCGTTTTGCCTGCCACCTTTGGCGAGACCGGAATGACGTGATATCCCTGATCCAGCAAATATGCCATGACGCGGTAGCTTGGGCGGTCTGGCTTGTCGCTGGCGCCTACCAGCGCAATAGTCTGTGTTGTCTTGAGAATACCGGCAATTTCAGATTCATTCATAGTCGACCCTCCAGGTGTGTGTTTCAGTGTAAGCCAATCCTTATTGACTCACCATCATTCCCATACGGATGCATGAGTGCCAAACTAATAAGTCTGGATATATGTTAATGAATATTATTAGCGCAAAATTTTGATACATTCTTTGGCGTTCAGGCCAGGGGTCTGGAGACATTAATGAAAGGCTTATTCGCCGTAGTGATGTTGGCGACCCTGGTGCCCGCAACCGTTGCGGCCACCACGTTACATCTGGCCGGAGATATCGATCTCCTGGTGCTTGATGGAAAAAAAGTTTCCGGCTCGTTTTTACGGGGAGCCGATAGTATTGAACTTGATAACGGCCCGCATCAGCTGGTTTTTCGTGTCGAAAAAAACCTGGTGACCGCCTCACAGGACAAAGCGCTTTATATCTCCCCGCCGTTAATCATCACCTTCGACACCCGAAACATTACTCAAGTAAATATCTCTTTGCCGCGTATCGAAACGGAAAAAGAGAGTCAGCAGTTTGACGCCACGCCTCGCGTACAGTTACTCGATGGCAGCGCCGCGCCTATTCCGGCAAAGCTTGACGTCTTAGCGGTTAATAATGGCGCCAATGGCGTCGATTATGAGTGGGATACCGAGCGTTATAACAAAGCCAACAATAAAGCTTCCGCCCCGGAGTTTGTGACGCTAATGGCAGACGACAGCGCCTTGCTTTCGAATACCTCTGAACTCGACAGGCCGGTTGCCCATTCGCAAACGCTGACGGAACAGCGGTTAAAGCACTGGTATTTACAGGCAGATAATGACACGCGCACCCGCTTTTTGGAGTGGGTTAAGCAGCAACCCTCGTCCTGACGCGTACCCCTTCGTTTTTTTTAATCGCTTCGCTTGCGGCATCAACCGCTTGCGGTAAGCTGTATCCAATTTTTCTTCATGGATACTGCTATGGAACTGACTACCCGTACTCTGGGGGCGCAAAAACATATCGCCCTGGTTGCCCACGATCACTGTAAAGAAATGCTGTTGAAGTGGACCGAGCGTCACAAGGCTTTATTATCCCGGCATGTGCTATACGCGACGGGCACCACCGGTAATTTAATCCAGCGTGCTTGTGGCCTGGACGTGACGGCGATGCTCAGCGGCCCGATGGGTGGCGATCAGCAGGTGGGCGCGCTGATTTCGGAAGCGAAAATCGATGTGCTGATTTTTCTCTGGGATCCACTCAATGCTGTGCCGCACGACCCGGATGTGAAAGCCCTTTTGCGTCTCGCCACCGTCTGGAACATTCCGGTCGCGACCAATATTTCTACCGCTGACTTTATTATTCAGTCGCCGCATTTTAACGAAAGCGTTGATATTCTGATCCCGGATTACCAACGCTATCTGGCCGAGCGACTGAAATAATTACGGCTTTTTCGCGACCGGCACGCCGAGCGCTTCCAGTATGGGTACAAAACGGGAAGGGTTCGGTTTGCTGTAAAGCAACCAGACGCGATGCCGGGCACGCGTCAGCGCCACATAGAGTAAACGTCTCTCCTCCGCATCGGGAAACGCTTCCGGCTGCGGTAACAATCCCTGTTCGATGACCGATTCCCGCGCCAGCGCCGGAAAACCCTCTTTGCCCTCCTGCAAACCGATCACAATGACATAATCCGCCTGTTGACCTTTACTGGCGTGAATGGTCATATAATCGATGTTTAATTTGGGCCAACGCGTCGTGGCTTTTTCCAGCGCCTCAGGACGCAAATGGTGATAACGGGCCAGCACCAGGATCCGCTCATCACTTGCGACAAACCCGCTTAGCTTATCCAGCAATGCTTCAAGCTGTTCATCAGCAAGCAGTGTGACCGCCTTTTTATCGCCGGTTTTGATACTGTTTAACGGCTTCGTCAACTGATAAGGGTTTTGTTGAATAAAGCTGTTGGCGATTTGCCCAATCCTGTCGTTAAAGCGATAGGTGGTATCAAGCTCGCACCGATCCCCTTCACCGAAGTGTTGTGTAAATGATGTAGTGAGCAGCAACTCTGCACCGCTAAAGCGATAAATCGCCTGCCAGTCGTCGCCAACCGCATACAGCGCCGTATGGGAGTTTTGGCGTCTTAATGCCGCAAGCAACGCCGCGCGCTGCGGGGAGATGTCCTGGAATTCATCCACCAGAATATGCTTCCAGGGGCTGACGAAACGCCCGGTATCAAGAACATTCACGGCCTGGTGAATAAGCCCGGAAAAGTCCACGGCGCCTTCGGCTTTCAGAGCGCTTTTCCAGGCCTTAACCAGCGGGGCCATCAATTTAACGCGCTTTTGAAACAGTTCGCGTACCTCTTCCGGGACGCTCGCTATCATCTCAGCCTGCGACCCTCCGTGCGTCCGGATTAAGCTCAGCCATCGTTCAAGCCTTGGCGCCAGCCGACGGGCCAGTTTTTCATCCTGCCAGTAGTTCCCTTCTTCAACTTCCCAACCTAACTCATCATTTAGCCATTGCCGCCAACCTTTAGCCTGTGCTTTTTTCTCCTGGCATTGTTTACGCCATTCGGTGATGAGCAGCGCATGTCGCGCCGCGCTATCGCTTTCCAGCGTGCTGATTTGCGGCGCTTTTTTACTGCCGTTCTGAATAATGTAAAGCGCTAAGGCGTGGAAGGTTCGGGCGGTAATGTGATCGGTATGCAAACGCTGTTGGATGCGTTCATCCATTTCCTGTGCGGCTTTGCGTCCAAATGCCAACAGTAAAATCTGATCGGGCGACGCTTCGCCGCGCGCCATTAACCATCCTGCACGCGCCACCAGCACAGAAGTCTTCCCACTGCCAGCGCCTGCCAATACCAGAACCGACTCTTCGCCGTTTACCACAGCGCGCGCCTGAGCTGGGTTCAATGGCGAGGACTCTACCTGTTGGAAAAAATCCGCATATTCGCTGAGCATTTGCTCGGTGTACTTCTGATTTGCCTGCTGGCGGCGATTTTCAACATTAGTGAGCCAACTGTTGCATTCGAGATACGCCTCCCGGCAATTTTCAAATTCAGTCAGTCTTGCCAATGGCAGCGGCAAGGCGCTAAACGTGGCGCGCACAGCGTGTTGAATGCCTTCAATATCCTGACGTTTCAACCATTTGTTCTGATGCGTAAGCGTCGCTATCTGCTGGCACTGCTTGTCTAAGACGGCGGCGGCTATCTCGCTCATTTCCTGGCTCCAGCGGTTCCAGAGTCCGCTCAGATGCTGATAGAAACGCTGCGTTTCGCCCCATTCTGTCCCGTGCAGGCGCACCACCTGATTATTCGGCACCACGAACTCCAGCTCACCCCACACCATGCCGCGCTTACAGTTCATCGCCAGCAATTGATTAAACGGGATCAGATACTCGTGATTGTCGCCCGACACTTTAACGCCAGCGGTAAGGATCTCAACGCGATCGTAGGGATGCTGCGCGAGTCGTTTTCCAATTGAAGTTGCTTTTAGTTCCATTACATAACCACTGTCAGTCGTCGTTAACTAAGTTTAACCGTCCTGTATATGACGCTCCAGAGTAAAAACGCGTTACAATTGCTGAGGTTATTGTTTTGGCTCACCGATGACATGCAGAGGTACTATGCGCACGGTTCTTAATATTCTCAATTTCGTTCTGGGGGGTTTTGTTACCACCCTTTCCTGGCTGCTTGCCACTGTGCTTAGCGTCATTTTTATCTTTACGCTCCCGCTTACACGCTCATGCTGGGAAATTACTAAGCTCTCACTGGTGCCTTATGGAAACGAAGCGATCCACGTTGATGAACTTGAACCTCAGAATAAAAACGCTCTGCTGAATACCGGCGGTACGCTGCTCAACATTGTCTGGTTCATTCTGTTCGGCTGGTGGCTTTGCCTAATGCATATCGTGACCGGCATTGTGCAGTGCCTGTCGATTATTGGTATTCCGGTAGGGATTGCCAATTTTAAAATCGCCGCCATCGCCCTGTGGCCCGTTGGTCGCAGAGTCGTTTCGGTTGAAGTGGCACAAGCGGCGCGCGAAGCTAACGCCCGCCGTCGCTTTCAATAATGGGGCTGCGCGGCATGATGTTCAGCCCTCTGCTCAGACGATACGCCTGGAATACGACCTGGCTTTATAATTTCCGTATTTTCATCGCCCTGTGCGGTACGACGGCGCTCCCCTGGTGGCTTGGCGACGTCAAACTCACCATTCCGCTCACCCTGGGCGTGGTTGCCGCCGCGCTTACCGATCTCGACGACCGTCTCGCCGGGCGGTTGCGCAATTTAATCATTACGCTGATTTGCTTTTTTATCGCCTCGGCTTCTGTTGAATTACTTTTCCCCTGGCCCTGGCTTTTCGCGTTGGGCCTGTTGGTCTCAACCTGCGGCTTTATCCTGCTCGGCGGGCTTGGTCAGCGCTATGCCACTATCGCCTTCGGCGCGCTATTGATAGCAATTTATACCATGCTTGGCATCTCCCTTTACCAGCACTGGTATCAGCAACCATTGTTACTATTGGCAGGCGCAGTCTGGTACAACATCCTTACGCTGATAGGCCATGTGATTTTCCCGGTCCGGGCATTGCAGGATAGTCTTGCCAGAAGCTATGAACAGCTTGCCGCGTATCTTGAAATGAAATCCTGCTTGTTCGATCCGGATATAGAGGAAGAACGAGAGGCGCCCATGATGGAGCTGGCAATGGCCAACAGCCAGCTTATCGCGACGCTAAATCAGACCAAGACCCTGTTGTTGACCCGCCTGCGCGGCGATCGCGGACAACGTGGTACGCGACGAACGCTGCATTATTATTTTGTCGCCCAGGATATTCATGAGCGCGCCAGTTCTGCTCATATTCAATATCATGAATTGCGCGAAAAGCTGCGCCACAGCGATGTTATGTTCCGCTTTCAGCGCCTGCTTTCTATGCAGGGCCACGCCTGCCAGGCGCTGGCGCGTTCCATTTTATTACGTACGCCATACCAGCACGACCCGCGCTTTGAACGCGTATTCACGCATCTTGACGCTGCGATTGCCCGCATTCCTTCGCAAGCGATGACGGCGTCAGAGAAAAAAGCCATCGGGTTTTTGATTAATAACTTACGAGATGTAGACGCCCAGTTATCCAGCATCGAATCGGAACAAGCCCTCGCGGAACCGCGCAGCGATGAAAATCAGCTTGCCGATGACCGTCTTCATGGCGTCAACGATATATGGCTGAGGCTGAGCCGAAACTTTACGCCAGAGTCGGCGCTGTTTCGTCACGCCGTGAGAATGTCCATTGTGTTGTGTGTCGGCTATGCATTTATTCAGATAACCGGATTACAACACGGTTACTGGATATTGCTGACCAGTCTGTTCGTGTGTCAGCCCAACTATAACGCCACCCGTCACCGCCTGGCGCTTCGCGTCATCGGCACGCTAATTGGCGTTGCTATTGGTATCCCGGTGCTCTGGTTTGTGCCTTCACTTGAGGGCCAGCTTATATTAATTGTGATTACCGGCGTGCTGTTCTTTATGTTCCGTACCGTTCAGTATGCGCATGCCACGCTGTTTATCACTTTGCTGGTGTTGTTGTGCTTTAATTTGCTCGGTGAAGGGTTTGTGGTTGCGTTACCGCGAATTATCGATACGTTACTCGGCTGCCTTATCGCCTGGGCTGCCGTCAGTTTCATCTGGCCCGATTGGCGCTTTAGACGTTTATCGCAGGTGCTGGAAAATGCGTTGAACGCCAATTGCCGCTATCTTGACGCCATCCTTGAACAATATCATCAGGGTCGGGATAACCGCCTGCCCTATCGCATCGCCCGACGCGATGCCCATAATCGCGATGCAGAATTGGCTTCTGTGGTGTCAAATATGTCCACTGAACCTCATGTCACCAAAGAGATGCGCGAAACGGCGTTCCGACTGCTTTGCTTAAATCATTCATTGACCGGGTATATATCTGCATTGGGCGCCCATCGCGAACAGGTTGTTAATGCTGAGATCCTTGCCGTTCTGGACGATGCCGTCTGTTATGTCGACGACGCGCTGCATCACCTGCCAGCAGATGAAACGAAAGTACAGCATGCCCTTTCTGGCCTCACGCAACGCATCCGCGACATTGAGCCTCGCCAGGACAGCAAGGAAGCACTGGTTTTGCAACAAATCGGGCTTATAGCAGGGCTGCTACCTGAAATAAGCAAACTCCAGCATCAGGTTTCTCTCGACGTTGCCTGAAGTGGTTTTGGTTTCGGTTGTTGGATAAACCATTCATAAAGCTCCCGGCGAGTTTGTGCCGGGAGCGCCGCCTCATGAAGACCGACAATAGCGCCTTCTAGCGCATACAGCGTTTTAACCCCACAATTTTTTTTATTTGCGCGCAACTTTAGCCAACTGGCTCTGGAACCAAAGCTTTTAAGCGTATCCACATCTTTAATGCCTACTTCCCAAAGCCATATTTCATGTTGCAACGTGAGATTAGGAAGATCTTTGATACGTTGCTCTTGTTTGCGTTGCGCAAGATCTTCATTCGCACAGGTCAGCGAGTCGGCGGCAAGTTTCACCAACAACCCGGGATTATTCCAAAGATCGTTATCCACACGATAGTAATTGAGATAGATAGGACGCCCCCGTCGCGTGAAGGAGAGCTTTGATGAATGCTTTTGGCTAAAGTAGGCAGCGCTTTGCTCGCCCGCTCGTAAGAAAAACTCGCCTTCCACCAACATACCAAACGCCGCTTTATCGATCGTTAGACTGTACCCGCCAAACAAAGAACGACAGTTAACTTTACCCAAAGTCTTTAATAAATCTTCTACTTGAGCAAGTTTCCGAGTAGTAGTTGATTCCATTATAACTCCTTTATTATCAATAAATAACAGGAATAATTCCATTAGTGATTCCTGTAAAAGGAACATATTCGACCCGTAAGGACTCGGCAATATTAATTTTCATTACACGCGAATTAGATATGAAAATTGCGAGATGCTTTCAGAAATTTAGGTTGATCTTTATCCGGTACGCGTATACTGTACAAACATACAGTACCTACTGGAGTTGAACACATTATGAACATAACGGGTTATTCAAAATCCCCGGTCAACAAAGCTCGCATCGCATCAGGACGAGCCGATTTGTCTGACTCACCGGAAATGAAAGGCATGGTCAGTGAAATTGTTTATCGTGATGATCAACCCTGGATGGCGCAGTGCTTATTGCTGCCTTTATTACACCAACTCGGTCAGCAATCCCGTTGGCTGCTATGGCTTACGCCTAACCAACGTTTGAGCCGTTCCTGGCTACAGGCTTCTGGTTTGCCCCTGACAAAAGTGATGCAGGCTACTCCTTCAAATTCCTGGACGACCGTTGATGCGATGTTGCGGGCGCTTCGTACGGGAAATTACAGTGTGGTAATAGGCTGGCTTTCTTATGAAGTGAGTGATGAAGAGCATCAATTGCTTTTAGAAGCAGCTGAAGCGGGAAACGCGATGTGCTTTATTTTACGTGCTGCGCCAGGCGCTGATAACGGTACGAGACCACGTTCTGGACTAAAAATTCATTCTGGTTTGTATCATTAAGTAAATTTAAGACAAATCCTGGTATTACTTTGTAATGCTTTCAGGTTGTTGTTCATTGGCGATATTTATCCGGTATACGCGGCTTCAGTAAAGTAAGTGCTGGTGCAGTTGTCCAGAAATACGCCAAAAATGTTAACAAATATGTACGCAACTCGTTTTTTTTCATATGCCTGACGGACTTCACACTTGTAAGTTTTCAACTACGTTGTAGACTTTACATCGCCAGGGTTGCTCAGTAATAAACCGTACAGACGGTAGAGTAAAAGTTGAGCTATAACCCGGGTGAAGGATTTAACCGTGAGCTCTATAAAAGATGTTCATGGCCTTTTGGATGATAACGAGGCGCAAAAAATGAAAAAGACAGCTATCGCGATTGCAGTGGCACTGGCAGGTTTCGCTACCGTAGCGCAAGCCGCACCGAAAGATAACACCTGGTATACTGGTGCTAAATTGGGCTGGTCTCAGTACCATGACACTGGTTTCATCAACAACAATGGTCCGACCCATGAAAACCAAGTGGGTGCTGGTGCTTTTGGTGGTTACCAGGTTAACCCGTATGTTGGCTTCGAAATGGGTTACGACTGGTTAGGTCGTATGCCGTACAAAGGCGACAACATCAACGGTGCATTTAAAGCTCAGGGCGTTCAGCTGACTGCAAAACTGGGTTACCCAATCACTGACGAGCTGGATATCTACACTCGTCTGGGTGGTATGGTATGGCGTGCTGACTCCAAGGCTAACATCCCGGGCGGCGCGTCTTTCAAAGATCATGACACCGGCGTTTCTCCAGTATTCGCAGGCGGCCTTGAGTGGGCAGTTACCCGCGACGTTGCTACCCGTCTGGAATACCAGTGGACTAACAACATCGGTGACGCTAACACCATCGGCACTCGTCAAGACAACGGTCTGCTGAGCGTTGGTGTTTCTTACCGCTTTGGCCAGCAAGAAGCTGCTGCTCCGGTTGTAGCACCGGCTCCGGCTCCGGCTCCGGAAGTACAGACCAAGCACTTCACCCTGAAGTCTGATGTTCTGTTCAACTTCAACAAAGCTACTCTGAAACCAGAAGGCCAGCAGGCTCTGGATCAGATGTACTCCCAGCTGAGCAACCTGGATCCGAAAGACGGTTCCGTAGTTGTTCTGGGCTTCACTGACCGCATCGGTTCTGACGCTTACAACCAGGGTCTGTCCGAGAAACGTGCTCAGTCTGTTGTTGATTACCTGATCTCTAAAGGTATCCCGTCTGACAAAATTTCTGCACGTGGCATGGGCGAATCTAACCCGGTTACTGGCAACACCTGTGACAACGTTAAACAGCGCGCTGCTCTGATTGACTGCCTGGCACCGGATCGTCGCGTAGAAATCGAAGTTAAAGGTATCAAAGACGTTGTAACTCAGCCGCAGGCTTAAGTTATCCCGTTATAAAAAAACCCCGCAATGCGGGGTTTTTTTATGTCTTAGATTTTGAGGTAATGTCGAAAAAGGGATTCGCTTTTACTCCCCTTTCCCTAGCAAGGCTTCAATATCCTGCTTTAACGTAGACATTTGATTGGCGTATTTTTCTTTGCGTTCCGCATCTTCAATTAACTGAACAATCGTTTCCGAGAGCGTAATCCCGCGCCGCTGTGCCAGGCCCGCCAGGCGTTGCCAGACCATATATTCCAGATCGATAGATTTTTTACGGGTATGCTGATGTTCGGCATTGAAGTGCCGCTTACGACGAGCGCGAATGGTTTGCTTCATCCGATTCATCAATTCAGGATTGATATGCGCTTCAATCCATCCGGCAACCTGCACCGGTTCATTTTCCATGTTGAGTAAGAGGCCGACTGCCTCTTTGGCCGCGCTGGTTTCTATATACCGGGTTATCTGCTCGCCCTCACGATGCTTTTTAACCAAATATTTCCATTTCCAGCCGCTTTCGAGATTTTCCAATTGCTGATATTTCATTGTGATCTCAGAGTGCCTTATAACTCATTTCAGGATAACAGTTTTTTACCATTTCGCGGAATTGAAATCTCAGCATGTGACTCTCTCACGGATTCTCTTCCTCAATCGCCTGATTACTGGTGTGTCCTGTTTCCCATTACGCTATAATCGCGCCTTTAACCTCTACCTTAAAAAATCGACTTTGACCATAAATAAACTCTCATGGCGCGACCTGGTAGCTGACACCGATCAGTATCAGGAATTGTTTACGCAGCCACAAACGGACATTGCATCACCACTCGATATTCAAGCCATCCAGCCCCGTTTATGTTTTGGGCTGGATCAGATGATTCATCCCTTTGCTTCTTCCTCATTTATGCTCGTCAGAGCGCCGGAAGAAAAAGACTATCTCGAAACTATCGCCAGTTACCTGCGCGAAAACAGTCCTGACGCCGAGCAACTCTTTGGCGGACGCTATACGATAGAAAATAACGTCGTAACGCTACATCCTGCGCAAAACGCTGAGGATGATTTTACCAGCGTAGGCAAAGTCGTCTTCGCCGATTGGATTGAAACGGAACAATTATTTGGCTGCGTTCGTCAGTTAGGTAACAACGTGACGCTACAACCTGGCCTAATCCATGAGGCAAATGGCGGCGTGCTGATTCTCTCTCTGAGAGCGTTATTATCCCAGCCGCTGATGTGGCTTCGCTTAAAGCATATGGTCGAGCTCAATCGCTTTGACTGGTTCTCCCAGGATGAAACACGTCCATTGCCAATTTCCGTCCCTTCCTTACCATTACAGTTAAAAGTAGTACTGGTAGGTGATCGCGAATCACTGGCAGATTTCCAGGAGATGGAGCCAGAATTAAGTTTGCTTGCCATCTATAGTGAATTTGAAGATAACCTTCAGATCACCGATGCGCAAACCATGAGCCTGTGGCAACAGTGGGTGTTACATATCGCTGCCATCTACCAATTGCCTGCGCCGGATGCCAGCGCCTGGCCGATTCTTATCCGCGAAGCCACGCGCTACACGCAGGATCAAGATACGCTACCGCTTTCTCCTTCCTGGATTTTACGTCAGCTTAGTGAAGTTTCTCCATTAAGTGAGGGCGACACCTTTAATGCCGAACAACTGGCGGCTATGCTTGAACAGCGTGCATGGCGTGAAGGTTTTCTTGCCGAACGTATGCAAGATGAGATTTTACTCGACCAGATCCTGGTAGAGACGGATGGCGATCGCATCGGTCAAATTAACGCATTATCAGTAATCGAATTCCCGGGTCACCCCCGCGCGTTTGGCGAACCTTCGCGAATTAGTTGTGTTGTACACATCGGCGACGGCGAATTTACTGATATTGAACGTAAGGCTGAGCTTGGGGGAAATCTCCATGCTAAAGGCATGATGATAATGCAGGCCTTTTTAATGTCGGAATTGCAGCTTGAGCAGCAAATCCCCTTCTCCGCGTCCTTAACGTTCGAGCAATCTTATAGCGAAGTGGATGGCGATAGCGCTTCAATGGCCGAACTCTGTGCGCTTATCAGCGCGCTTGCTGATGTGCCTGTGCATCAGAATATCGCTATCACCGGCTCTGTCGATCAGTTTGGTCGCGCGCAACCGGTAGGCGGCCTTAACGAAAAGATTGAAGGTTTTTTCGAGATTTGCCAGAGTCGCGAACTCACCGGCACTCAGGGCGTGATTATTCCGACCGCAAACGTACGCCATCTCTCTTTGGCGCAACCCCTGCTGGACGCAGTAGAAAAGGGTCAGTTTACGATATGGGCGGTGGATGATGTTACGGACGCCCTGCCGCTGCTCACCGGCCTGCCCTGGGACGGTGAAGGACAAAATACCTTGATTCAAACGATTCAGGAACGTATCGCACAAGCGACTCAGCAAGAGGGACGAAACCGTTATCCCTGGCCTTTCGGCTGGCTTAACTGGTTCAACCACAACTGATCGGACTTGTTCAGCGTACACGTGTTAGCTAACCTGCGTGCTTCAATAAAATAAGGCTTACTCAAAACATGGTAGATAAACGCGAATCCTATACGAAAGAAGACCTTCTTGCCTCCAGCCGTGGCGAACTGTTTGGCGAAAAAGGCCCGCAGTTGCCTGCACCGAACATGTTGATGATGGACCGTGTCGTCAAAATGACTGAAACCGGTGGCAATTTCGACAAAGGCTATGTTGAAGCGGAACTGGATATCAATCCTGACATGTGGTTCTTCGGATGCCACTTTATCGGCGATCCCGTTATGCCTGGTTGCCTGGGTCTGGATGCGATGTGGCAGTTGGTTGGTTTCTATCTGGGTTGGCTCGGCGGCGAAGGCAAAGGCCGGGCACTGGGCGTGGGTGAAGTGAAATTCACAGGCCAGGTGCTGCCAAGCGCGAAAAAAGTCACCTATCGTATCCACTTTAAGCGCGTGGTAAACCGCCGTTTAATTATGGGTCTGGCTGATGGGGAAGTACTGGTGGATGGTCGCGTTATTTATACGGCTAACGACCTGAAAGTGGGCCTGTTCCAGGACACCTCCGCTTTCTGATTTCCGCTGTCGCGTCAGAAAGGCGAAACCTCCGCGTGGCGGAGGTTTCTTATTTCTAAAGAGACAGTGTCATGCGATTAACACTTTGACGTCCATGGCTTCTCGCCAGCCTCCAAGCCAATAAGATCTCTGATTTATTGCCTGATAAGGACACATTTCTTTTGGCCGTCCGGTCATACCAGCCTGGTAACCGCGTTGATGTGCCCGTTCCAGGCGATCTCGTTTTTGTCTCTTCATGCCTCGTTTCCCTCATCGTTTTTCTGCTGGAAATGAAAACAGTGATTAGCAAATGCTCAATCACGTCTAACGAATAACGCGAAAAGATAGTTACGTCAACGCGCAAAATTCACGCCAATGTCATATTTGTGAGTTATACGAAGGCAAAAAATTACAATTTGATTTAAGTGGTTTTTTTATCTTATTGGTATCAAAAGAAAAGCCGCTGAAGGCCTGTACAGACTTACAGCGGCTATTTTTTACACAAATATTTTTAAGGAAGTCGTTTAATTTCGGCCGCGATCGCTTGTGCTTCCTGCTGCCATGCCTGGCCCAGCGTTTTCACCATGGCGTCATAACCGTCCTGCTGCTGTTTTAATTCAATATTAAAGGGTCGCTTAACCAGTTTGCCTTGAGTGTTGAGCAACCATTCGCCGCTGACTATTACCCGCCCATCATAACGACCATGAAACCCCGTCACATTCACATTCAGCACCCGCTGCTCAATACCAAGCGGTGTGGAAGAAACTACCCAGCCTGGCAGTTGCGTGCTGAGATTCGCAACCAGTGTGCTACGTAACTGCTGATCGAGCGGGCTTGCCCACAGATTGCTGTTGGCGATAGTAAACTGGACGTCAGAGGTCTGATACACCACGCCATTGCCCGCCAGGTAATCAGGAATAGCGACCTGCTCAACCCATAGCAAATGGTTACCCTCGCTGGTGCTTTGGGTTTGCGTTTGCTGCACGGCGGGCAGTTGGTAATAGTTTTTACCCTCATCGCTGCTGCTACAGGCGCTGAGCAGTGCCGCAATGACTACTGGAAGCCACTTTCTCATTCTTTCGCCCTCTTTGGCTGTGGATCTTTTTTATCCTTCGCTTCGAACACCAGCGCATTACTCTTGTCGTTTAAGGTTTTCAACACGGGCTGTAGTTCGCGCAATACCTGATCCAGTCGCTGCATATCTGCCACCATTTTGTTATACGCGGCGGAGCCTGGCTGGAAGCCCTGCATGCTGCGATTCAACTCGCGCAACGTACTTTGCATATCCGTTGGCAATTGCTGCATCGATTTACTGGCCGTTAACTGGTTAAGGTTATCCAGTGTCTGTTGCAGTCTCTGCATGGTTCGCTGGCTTTCATTGAGCGATTTCGTTGCCTGCTCAATCATTGGGTTAAGCGGCAAGTTATTGATCTTATCGAGCGTTTCCAGCAAGCGCTGCTGAATTTGCGCAAGCCCACTACTTACCGACGGAATAATTGAGAAGCCGCTGAAGCTTCGCATGCCCGACATCGCTGGCGCTTTCGGATAAAAATCAAGATCGATATACAACGCGCCGGTGACCAGGTTGCCGGTTTTAAGCGACGCGCGTAACCCACGGGAAACTAAATCCTGAAGATGCGAGCTAATTTCCGGGCTTTCACCCAACTGATTTTCCAGACGTTCAGGTTCAATGCGAATCAGTACCGGGATGCGATAATCGGTGCTGAGCGCCTGGCGGAGGCCTGGTACGAAATAAGGCGCCTGCGCCACAGTACCCAGACGAATGCCACGGAATTCTACCGGCGCGCCTGGCTGGAGCCCGCGAATGGAGTCGTTAAAGAACACTAAGTAATCGATATGCTCGGTATAGAGCGAATCCTGAATGCTTTTTTGATCGTCGTAGAGTTTAAAGGCGGTTTTATCAACGATGGGCTTACCAAGCTCCCAGCCATCCGGAATATCAAAACTGACGCCGCCGCTAAACAGCGTGGTGAGCGAGCCCATTTCGACACGCATACCCGCCGAGGAGAGATCGACGGCAATCCCGCTGTCTTTCCAGAAACGCACATTGCTGGTGACCAGCCTGTCGTAAGGCGCATTAATAAAAAGCTGATAACTGATGTTGCGCTTTTGCGTATCGAAAGTACTGGTTTCAACCGATCCCACTCTGTATCCACGGAACAGAACCGGATCCCCGGGAGTGAGTTGGCCGGCTTTGTTACTGTCGAGCACCACGCGAATGCCTTTGGCATCCGGCGAGGCAAGCGGCGGCGCATCCAGTAACTGGTATTGATCTGGAGCTGAGCCTTTGATCCCGGGCTTAAGCTCAATATAGGCGCCGGAGAATAACGTGTTTAACCCACTGACGCCTTCACGGCCAATCTGCGGTTTCACTACCCAGAATACGGAGTCTTTATGAAGTAATTTCTCCATACCCGTATTCAAACGCGCTTTAATTTCTACATGCAGCAAGTCATCGGTCAGCACTGCGCTTTCTACCACACCGACGTTCACACTGCGGCTTTTGATGGTGGTTTTACCGCCTTCAATACCTTCTGCGTTGGTGGTAATCAGAGTGACTTCCGGCCCCTGATGGCTGTAATGATAGAAAAGTATCCACGCGCCAATTAATGCGGTAACGATGGGAAATATCCAGACTGGCGACCAGTTCCTGACTTTCCGTACCTGCGCTTCCCCGCTATGCTTTTCCATGTTCAGATGACTCCTTATGGCTCTTTTCTAACTCGCGATCCCAGGACAAACGGGGGTCAAAGGTCATCGCTGCGAACATCGTTATGATGACTACCATTGCAAACATTACCGCGCCGATGGCGGGATAAATACTCATCAAGGCCCCCATACGCACCAGCGCAGACAAGACGGCAATGACAAACACATCGATCATTGACCAACGGCCAACAAATTCCACCACTTCATAAATAAGGTGCATACGTTCACTGTCACGACGGCCGTGGCCTTTTGCGTCCCAGCACAGCCAGCCAATCGCAATCATTTTTAACGTGGGCACCATAATACTTGCAATAAATATGACCATTGCGACCGGGTAGGAGCCTTCGCTCCACAACAAAATGACACCGGCAAGAATGGTCGAAGGCATCTTATCGCCCAGCAAATCAGTAATCATGATCGGCAGTATATTGGCGGGAAGATAAAGAATAATGGCCGTACACAGCAGTGCCAGCGTCCACTGCAGACTGTTTTTACGGCGCACATAGCCATGGGTTTCACAGCGCGGGCAGCGCAGCGTGTCAGCGGGTAAAATAGCGGTACAACAGGGGCATGAGCGCAGGCCCTGCCGAATACCCGGCACACCAACGTGTAGCGGCGTCGCAAGCACCGGCATGGGCGCTAAATCGTCCCAAAGCCAGCGCCGATCGACACATTGAAAAGCGCGCAATTGCAGGATACAAAACAGGCACCAGGGAACAAAACTACTGCCGATGCCGATATCTCCGTAAGCCATGAGCTTGACGAAACTGACCAGAATGCCCGCGAGAAAGATTTCCGCCATTCCCCAGGTTTTCAGTTGAAATAAAATCCGCGCCATTCCCCTTTTCAGGGGATAAGGCAGTACCACGCGATTGACTAAAAGAAGAATGGTGACCAGGCAAAACGCGGGCACTAGCTGAACGAACAGCATAAAAAGCATGCCGAGACTGGCATAGTCTTCAGAAAACAGGACGCCCGGAATTTCCAGCAGCGTCACTTCGCTGGTCATGCCGGCGACTTTCATATTGACGAAAGGAAAGAGATTAGAGAGCAGCAGCATAAACAACGCCACTAATGCGTAAGCGGTGGGACGCTCGCGCGGCGCGTCCCATTCGGTCGTTAAAGTTACGCCACAGCGCGGACAGTTGGCCTTATGGCCAACCTCCAGACGCGGCAGTAACACCAGCATATCGCATTGCGGACACAGTATATGTTTTGCCGCATGGTGCTGTTCACACATGCCGCCCTCCCTTTGGCTAACCACCGTTTTTTAACGACTCAAGGTATTCCCAACGTTCGAAAGCCTCCTCAAGCGCCTTTTCCGCGTTAGCCAGATTTTCCAGCACGCTTTGCGTGACGTCATGAGGTTGGTTAAAGAAGGATGCATCGCTGACCTGCGTTTGCAGGCCTGCCACAGCGGCTTCCAGCTCTTCCATGCGCTGCGGCATCTGATCCAATTCGCGCTGCATGTTATAGCTTAGTTTGCCGCTGGCTCGTTTGACAGTTTCTGCTTTTGCAACCGCCACATCGGATTCTTTTTTCGTGACCGATGCCCGGGAGATCGCGGATGACGCCTGCTGCCCGCGGGCATCATGATAACCGCCGACATACTGCCCAATACGGCCTTCGCCTTCAAAGATCCAGCATTCCGTAACGGTATTATCGACAAATTCCCTGTCGTGGCTTACTAACAGCACGGTGCCCTGATAGCCGTCGATCAGCTCTTCGAGCAATTCCAGCGTTTCCACATCCAGATCGTTGGTCGGTTCATCGAGAATAAGCAAGTTGCTGGGTTTCAGGAACAACCGAGCCAGCAGCAAGCGGTTACGTTCACCACCTGATAAGGCGCGTACTGGCGTCATCGCGCGTTTGGGATGGAATAAAAAGTCCTGCAAATAGCCCAGCACGTGACGAGGTTTGCCGTTGACCATCACTTCCTGCTTACCTTCCGCCAGGTTATCCATCACGGTACGTTCCGGATCGAGTTCAGCGCGGTGCTGGTCGAAGTAAGCCACTTCCAGTTTGGTCCCGACATGCACGCGGCCGCTGTCGGCGTTCAACTGACCGAGCATCAGTTTTAACAGCGTCGTTTTACCACAGCCGTTCGGGCCAACCAGCGCGATTTTATCGCCGCGTTGCACCTGAGCGCTGAAGTTGCGTACCAGCGTTTTCCCTTCGATACCGTAATTCACCTCTTCCAGCTCGAAGACAATCTTGCCGGAGCGGGACGCCTCTTCGACCTGCATTTTGGCGCTGCCCATCACTTCACGGCGCTCGCTGCGCTCGCGGCGTAGGCTCTTCAGCGCACGGACGCGACCTTCGTTACGGGTGCGTCGGGCCTTGATGCCCTGGCGTATCCAGACTTCTTCTTGCGCCAGTTTTTTATCGAATTCGGCGTTTTGCAGCTCTTCTACGCGCAGCGCTTCTTCTTTCGCAAGCAAATACTGATCGTAATCGCCAGGATAAGAGACCAGTTTGCCACGGTCCAAATCGACAATGCGGGTTGCCATATTGCGAATAAAAGAACGATCGTGAGAGATGAAAATAATGCAGCCCTGGAAGGATTTCAAAAATCCTTCCAGCCAGTCGATCGTTTCTATATCAAGGTGGTTAGTTGGCTCATCCAGCAGTAAGACGCGCGGCCCGCTCACCAGCGCGCGGCCAAGGGCGGCTTTACGCAACCAGCCGCCGGAGAGAGCCGCCAGTTCGGTATCGGCGTTTAACCCAAGCTGCATTAGCACTTCAGAGATGCGGTTTTCAAGCTGCCACAAACCATGATGGTCGAGCAGTTCCTGAACGCGGGCAAGCTCTGCCAGATTCTTGTCGCTCGGATCTTGCATCACCAGATGAGAAACATCGTGGTAACGCTTGAGGTATTCCGCCTGCTCTTCGATGCCCTCAGCGACGAAATCATACACGCTGCCGGAGACGTTTCTTGGCGGATCCTGTTGTAACCGCGCGACGACTAAATCCTGTTCGAAGATCAAACGCCCGTCATCGAGCGCGACTTCGCGATTAAGGATTTTCATCAGGGTAGATTTACCCGCGCCGTTACGCCCAACCAGGCACACGCGTTCGTTATCTTCGATATGCAATTCCGCATTATCGAGAAGCGGCGCATCGCTGTAGGAAAGCCACGCGCCATGCATACTAATTAATGACATAAATAATTATTTCCCGGTCTCGTGGGTAACCAGCCAGCAGTTATGGATCTGGCGATTACGGGCAAAATCTTGTGACAGCGTTTTCTCGGTAATTTCCTGCGCCTTCAGGCCCAGCTCCGCCAGTCCCGGCAAATCCATTTTGAAACCGCGCTTGTTATTAGAAAACATGATCGTACCGCCTGGGTTTAACAGACGCTTAAGATCTTTCATCAGCGCTACATGATCGCGTTGAACGTCAAATGAGGCTTCCATCCGTTTAGAGTTGGAGAATGTCGGCGGATCGATAAAGATCACATCAAAACGCTCATCCGCTTCTGAAAGCCAGCCCAGGCAATCCGCCTGGATCAGGCGATGGTTGCGCCCGGTAAGCCCGTTTAAGCGTAAATTACGCTCCGCCCATTCCAGATAGGTACGCGACATATCAACAGTGGTAGTGCTTTTCGCCCCGCCAAGCCCTGCGTGAACGCTGGCGCTGCCGGTATAGGCGAAGAGATTCAGGAAATCTTTCCCTTTACTCATCTGACCAAGCATTCGACGGGCGATCCGGTGGTCGAGGAACAGTCCGGTATCAAGATAATCGGTCAGGTTGACCCAAAAACGCGCGTTGTATTCGCGCACTTCCATGAATTCTTCTTTCTGCGCCACTTTTTGATACTGGCTGGTGCCCTTCTGACGTTCACGGGTTTTCAATACCAGTTTATTGGGTGCTATTTCCAACACCTGAATGGTGGCGGCTATGACATCGAACAGACGTTGACGCGCTTTATTTGCATCCACGGTCTTCGGCGGCGCGTATTCCTGAATGACCACCCAGTCGGCGTAACGGTCTACCGCGACGTTATAGTCCGGCAGGTCGGCATCATAGAGGCGATAACACTCAATCCCTTCCTGTTTTGCCCATTTCTCTAACTTTTTGAGATTCTTACGCAGGCGGTTGGCATAGTCTTCCGCGATACGTCCCTGCCCGCCTTCACCACTGCCAGCGGCCAGGTGATAGTTTTTCTGCACACAATCCAGCGGGCCATTTTTGGCTTTGAACTGGCGATCGGCTCGCAGTTGCAGACAACTCAAAAGTTCCGGCGAGGCGCTAAAGAGCGATAAATTCCAACCGCCGAAATGCTGTTTCATGGCGCGGCCCAACAGGCTGTGCAACGCGATAAGCGCCGGTTCGCTTTCCAGACGCTCGCCATACGGCGGGTTACTGATAACCGTACCCAGCGGGCCTTCCGGCAGCGGATTGGTCAAATGCGCCACATCGCTGACGTTGAAGGTAATCAACTCGCTTAATCCGGCACGACGGGCGTTGGCGCGCGCGCGTTCAATCACGCGCGGATCGTTATCGGAGCCGTAAAAACGTGATTCATAATCGTTAAGACCGCGACGCGCACGAACCTGAGCGTCGGTTTTCACGCTTTTCCAGACGTCGTCATCATGCTTCGCCCAGCCGGTAAAACCCCAGCGCGTGCGGTGCAAACCCGGCGCGCGGTCGGTTGCTATCATCGCCGCTTCAATTAACAGCGTACCGGAGCCGCACATCGGATCGATAAGCGGCGTACCCGGCAGCCAGCCTGAACGCTGAACAATCGCTGCGGCTAATGTTTCTTTAATCGGAGCTTGCCCGGTGGCATCGCGATAGCCACGCTGATGCAGCCCGTCGCCGCTAAGATCGAGGGCAATGCTTGCGGTCTCTTTATTAAGCCAGACGTTAATGCGCAGATCCGGTTGTTCTTTGTCGACATTCGGGCGCGGGAGATTTTTACGCGTGAACGCATCAACAATGGCGTCTTTGACTTTTAACGCGCCGTACTGGCTATTGCGGATTGATTCGTTAAGGCCGCTGAAATGCACGGCAAAAGTCGCGCCCGGGGCGAACAGTGTAGTCCAGTCAATAGCCTGCACCCCAAGATAGAGATCAAGGTCGCTATAGACTTTGCATTCGTTAAGCGGCAGCAGAATGCGTGATGCCAGACGGCTCCACATTAAACTCTGATAGAGCAGGTGCGTGTCGCCTTCAAAATGTACACCGCCCTGGACCACCTGAGTCTGTTGCGCCCCCAGATTTTCCAGCTCGGTTTTTAACAATTCTTCCAGGCCACGCGCCGTACTGGCAAATAAAGCATTCATATCGTCACTTATCACTTAATAAAATTGTTGCGCATTATAGCCAATCCGCCCCGCATGTCATAAAGTTGCCCTTCTATTTCTTCACCTTCTGTCGCTTTTCAGGGAGTGCGTAGTGGCCTTTATATCTCGTCTTGCAGTTCATCCGGTAAAATCCATGCGCGGCGTTCAGCTCTCCCATGCTCAGGTAAGTTTAAGCGGCCTGGCGTTTGATCGCATTTTCATGGTGACTGAGACAGATGGCACCTTTATCACTGCGCGCCAGTATCCTCAGATGGTGCTGTTTACACCAGCAATAATGCAAGATGGCCTGCACCTGCGCGCGCCGGATGGAAGCAGCGCCGTGGTGCGTTATAGCGATTTCTCATCCCTTAGCGCGCCGACTGAAGTGTGGGGTAACCACTTTACCGCGCGTATTGCGCCAGATGCGATTAATCAGTGGCTGAGCGGATTTTTTTCCCGCGACGTCCAACTGCGCTGGGTCGGCGGCGAATTAACTCGCCGGGTAAAACACCACGAGGCAGTGCCGCTCTCCTTTGCCGATGGATATCCTTTTTTACTGGCCAATGAAGCGTCGCTTCGGGATTTACAAAAGCGCTGCCCGGCCAGCGTCCAGATGAACCAGTTCCGCCCTAATATCGTCATTGCTGACGCGCAGGCCTGGGAAGAAGACAGTTGGGACGTCATTCGTATCGGCGGCGTGACTTTTGATGTGGCAAAACCGTGCAGCCGCTGCGTTTTTACCACCGTCAGCCCTGAACGTGGTCGTAAGCACCCAACCGGCGAGCCGCTTGCGACATTACAGCAGTTCCGTACCGCCCGGGATAATGGGGACGTAGACTTTGGACAAAATCTTATCGCCAGAGAATGCGGCATTATTCAGGTAGGCGATGAGGTAGAGATCCTCAAAACTAAACCCGCGCGGCTTTATGGTCCAGGTGAAGTGGTAGAAACCCTGGCCGTGGAGCAGGCACCGCAAAATACGGTAGAGATCACCTGGCAGGGAACAACGTTTACCGGAAATAATCAGCAGATACTTCTTGAGCAATTAGAACAACAGGGTATTCGCGTGCCCTACTCTTGCCGGGCCGGGATTTGCGGAAGTTGCCGCATTCGCCTGCTGGAGGGTGAGGTAAAACCGCTTAAGCAGAGCGCACTTAGTGATGACGGCACTATTCTGTGCTGTAGCTGTATTCCGGCAGGTGCGTTGAAACTCGAAAGCTAAACGGCCTGGTCGAGGCTTAAGGCCAGAGAAACAGGTTGTGGTCTTAACCTGTCATTCATGATTTTAATCGCGTCGCCCAACTGCATGGTGCGCCCGGCAAGCGTTAAACCGGGTTGCGCCAGCAGGCATAGCGCGGCGTTTTCTCCCGGTTCGACAACCAGCAGATTCACACTTTCCTGGCTATCACTTAAATAAACACAGGCCGGGTCGCCGCATTTTGGTTGCCAGTCATCATTATGGGCCAGAAAATGCCAGCTTTTAGGCATTTGCGGTTTCAGAAAACGAATCGCCACCAGCGCATTGAGCACCAGTTCCGCACGTTGATCCTTAGATAACTGCAAATCACGGCATTTTTCTTCAAAGGTAAAATAGAGCGCTGCGTCATCAACACAAAAACCGCTTGTGGAGAAAGCATCAGGTGTCAGCATCTTGCGGGCGAAGCGAGAGCGAAATAACATGCCATTTGCTAAATCGAGCATCATTCGATCATGCTCGTCGTCGAAATACCAGTGCCAGTTATCGTCCGGTTTAATGCGCATCACTTATCCCCACCTGTGCCAGCGACGAAATATCATCCCTTTTGCCGCCTCGTTTAAAACCCTAATAAAGAAAAGACTATAATGTCTAAATTAGCAACTGCGCCCGAATATAAAACAACCAGGGCTTAAAATAAAGCCCTGGCGTCATGTTAGTCATAAAGCTTAGATATGGGTTACGATTTCTTTTATCAGCGGTGGGCCTTTAAAAATAAATCCAGAATAAATTTGGATAAGCGTAGCGCCAGCGGCAATTTTCTCCCGCGCCGCTATCACCGAGTCTATCCCGCCCACACCGATAATCGGCAAGCGCCCGTTTAATTCCTGTGATAACAGACGGATAATTTCGGTGCTTTTTAGCTGCAATGGACGGCCGCTTAATCCCCCCGTTTCGTTGCAGTGTTTCATTCCTTGCACCAGCGATCTATCAAGCGTGGTATTGGTGGCGATAACCCCGTCAATATTATGACGAACCAGGCTGTCCGACACTTGGATCAATTCTTCCAAAGAAAGATCCGGGGCGATCTTTACCGCGACAGGAACATATTTATGGTGCTGTTTTTGCAGTGCTTGTTGCTTATTTTTTATTGCGCTTAAAAGATCATCCAGCGCTTCGCCATATTGTAACGATCGTAATCCTGGGGTATTTGGCGACGAGATATTAATAGCTATATATCCGGCGTAGGGATAAATTTTATCCATACAAATCAGGTAGTCATCTTTCCCTTGTTCCACCGGCGTATCTTTATTTTTACCGATATTAATCCCTAGGACGCCATTGAAGTGGGCCTTTTTGACATTCTCAACGAGGTTATCAACGCCCAGATTGTTAAATCCCATGCGGTTGATCAACCCTTCCGCTTCGACCAGCCTGAAGATCCTTGGCTTATCGTTACCCGGTTGTGGGCGCGGCGTCACGGTGCCTATCTCAATCGAGCCAAAACCCATTGCGCCTAGCGCGTCGATGCATTCCCCGTTTTTATCAAGGCCGGCTGCCAGGCCAAGCGGGTTTTTAAAGCTTAGCCCCATGCAGGAAACCGGTTTTTCCGGTACATGCTGATGGACCAGGCGTTCAAACGGCGTGCCCGTAATGCGGCGTAACTGCTGGAATGTCATTTCATGAGCGCGCTCAGGATCGAGCTGAAATAGGGCTTTACGAACGAAGGGGTAGTACATGAACTCTCCTGGATTCCCGGTATGCAGACCGGGGCGCTATTATCCGTGAATGTGTGCGCGTTGTGAATTGACTTGTGGCAAAAAAGCCGTAAAAGGCAAACGTTTCCGCACCTCTCTGGTCCTTATGCGAAATCCGGCAAACGTCTCGCGGAAAAATCAGTTAGCCGAAGGCTTTGGCTCTGACAGACTACGTCAAATGTTAATGTTGTTATCAATATGAAAAACGTTAGTTATAAGGAGCCGTTATGCGCATTATTACTCTGGCGGGTAGTCCTCGCTTCCCCTCTCGCTCAAGCGCACTGCTGGAGTATGCTCGCCAACGGCTTAGCGCACAGAATATTGAGGTCTGCCACTGGCATCTGCAAAACTTTGAGCCAGATGATCTCATTTACGCCCGCTTCGATAGCCCGGCCCTGAAAACGTTTACGGAGCAGTTAGCGGATGCAGACGGCGTGATCGTGGCAACCCCGGTGTATAAAGCCTCGTTTTCCGGGGCATTAAAAACACTACTTGATTTACTCCCGGAGCGCGCGCTGGAGAGAAAAGTCGTGTTACCGCTGGCGACAGGCGGCAGCGTTGGGCATTTGCTGGCAGTGGATTACGCGTTAAAACCGGTGTTGAATGCGCTTAAAGCACAGGAAATCCTGCATGGCGTTTATGCTGATGACAGTCAGGTGCTGGATTATCAACATAAGCCCGTGTTTAGCGCGAGTTTACAACATCGGCTCGATGACGCGTTAGAGACCTTCTGGCAGGCATTGCACCGTCACGACACCTCTCACCTCGTCTTATCACAGGTGCAAAAATCGCTGTCGGCATAATGAAAAAAGGCCCTTTGCAATGAAAGGGCCTTTTGGTATCAGGCGAGTGCCTTGGTGATTTTCTCGAACAAATCGCCCGAGAGATTAGGCAGCGCTTTAAGCTGCTCCAGGGCTGCGCGCATCAATTGCTGGCGATGCTCGTCGTAGCGTTTCAGACGGATAAGCGGCTCGATAAGACGCGACGCCACCTGCGGATTTCGGCTGTTAAGCTCCGTCAGCATTTCCACCATAAACTGGTAGCCGCTGCCATCCACGGCGTGAAACGCCAGCGGGTTATGCATGGCGAAGGCGCCGATCAGCGCCCGGACGCGGTTTGGATTGCTCATAGTAAATGAACGGTGATTGAGCAGTGAACGCACCGCGGCAAGGACATTTTGCGCCGGGCTTATCGCCTGAAGCATCAGCCATTTATCCATCACCAGGCCATCCTGATGCCATTTTTCATCGTATTGCGCCAACAGCGCTTCACGACACGGTAATTGCGCCTCAACCGCTGCGGACAAAGCAGCAATCGCATCAGTCATGTTATCCGCATGATGATATTGCGCAGTAACCAGTTTATCGGCCAGCTGCGCGTCGCCGAACGCAAGATAGTGCAGACAAGTATTGCGCAGCGCGCGTTTACCGATATCCGTGTGTTCAATACGATAACCGTCGAGCTTGAGGGCGTTATACACCGCTAAAAACTCATCTGCCAACTCGGTTGCCAACGTGCGGGTTAATGCACCGTGTACCGCGGCGATCGCCAGCGGATCGATGATCTCGAAAAGCTCAGCAATCTCGTTTTGTGACGGCAGAGTAAGAATTTCAGCAGCCAGCGCCGGATCGATATGCTCATCGAGCAGGATGGCACGAAACGCATCCGCGACGTGCAGAGGAAGCGATAGCGGTTGCCCTTGTTGCTGACGCGCCACGTTTATTTTGATGTGGGTAGCAAGCAGGCTTTGCGCGGCATCCCAGCACGAGAAGTCATTGCGAGCGTAGCGCATCAGGAAGGTGAGCTGCTGGTCGCTCCAGCTGTATTCCAGTTTCACCGGTGCTGAGAACTCGCGCAACAGCGAGGGAACCGGCTGGAAATAGACCTTATCGAACACAAAGGTCTGTTCCGCCTGGGTTACGTTAAGCACATGATGCACCGGATGCCCATTATGCTGCAGAGGAATAACATTGCCTTCGTTATCGTAGAGTTCGATATCAAAGGGAATGTGCAGCGGAAGCTTGTCCGGCTGTTCCGCCGTGGGCGGCGTTCTCTGACTGATGGTCAGCGTATATTGCTCGGTTTCCGGGTTGTAGTCGTCGCGTACGCTAACGATGGGCGTCCCCGCCTGGCTGTACCAGCGCCGGAAGTGCGATAAATCAACGTTAGAAGCATCTTCCATCGCCTGAACAAAATCATCGCAGGTGGCAGCACTTCCGTCATGGCGTTCAAAATAGAGTTGCATCCCTTTCTGGAAATTCTCTTCGCCAAGCAAGGTGTGCAACATGCGGATCACTTCGGATCCTTTTTCATACACCGTAAGGGTGTAGAAATTATTCATTTCAATGACTTTATCCGGACGGATAGGATGCGCCATGGGACTGGCGTCTTCGGCAAACTGCATAGCGCGCATGGTCCGCACGTTATTGATGCGATTAACCGCTCGCGAACCTAAGTCCGAGCTGAACTCCTGGTCACGGAATACTGTCAGGCCTTCTTTCAGGCTTAACTGGAACCAGTCGCGACAGGTTACGCGGTTGCCCGTCCAGTTGTGAAAATACTCATGCCCAATGACCCGTTCAATATTGAGGTAGTCTTTGTCGGTGGCCGTTTCGGCACGCGCCAGCACAAATTTGGAGTTAAAGATATTAAGCCCTTTATTCTCCATCGCCCCCATATTGAAGAAATCAACGGCGACTATCATATAAATGTCTAAGTCGTACTCAAGCCCGAAACGGGTTTCATCCCATTTCATGGAGTTTTTCAACGAGGTCATCGCCCACCCGGCGCGATCGACATTGCCTCTATCGACATAGAGTTCCAGCGCCACTTCACGCCCGGAACGGGTAGTAAACGTGTCGCGAAGCACATCGAAATCACCCGCCACCAGCGCAAAGAGGTAGCACGGTTTCGGGAACGGATCCTGCCATTGCACCCAATGACGGCCATTCTCCAGATCGCCCTGCCCTACGCGGTTGCCGTTGGAAAGCAGATAAGGATATTTGGTTTTATCGGCAATGACTTTGGTGGTAAAACGCGCGAGCACGTCCGGGCGATCCAGGTACCAGGTGATGTGACGGAACCCTTCCGCTTCACACTGCGTACACAGCGCTTCGCCTGACTGATATAAGCCTTCAAGCGCCGTATTCGCCGCCGGGCTGATTTCGTTGACGATTTTCAGCGTAAAGCGTGCGGGCAGTTGCTCGATAATCAGCGCATTGTCTTCCTGATGGTAGTGAGGCCACGCCTGCCCATCAATTTCAAGGGAGAGTAATGTTAATGATTCGCCATCCAGACGCAGCGGCGCATCCGACGCCTGCGGGCGATTTACCTGACTTACGGCGGTTACGCGCGTATTTTGTGCGTCCAGCTCAAAGGTTAAATCGATATCGCTGATGAAATAATCCGGCGCACGATAATCGTGGCGGTATTTGGCTTGCGGCAGTTGTGTCATAGAAACCTTATCCATCGTCCGTAGAGTATCGTGCTTCAGTCTATTCTCGTTGCCAAAATGTTGCCATGCAGAATCTTTATCTTTTATGGCTATGTAACCCCTTTTACTACATTCACATAACATGCGGCACGAAATGCACTCGACCCAACCGGTGTGTTATGGTGTGATCGTGCTTCAATAAACCGATAATCAAGGTATACTCCTGCGTCTTTCTCTGCTTTCGCAAACCCAGGAAACGCTCCCGTTAGAGGATGCCAGTTACGCACCATGACACAATATGCTTCCCCTATTCTGCACTCGTTGCTGGATACTGATGCTTATAAGCTTCATATGCAGCAGGCCGTGTTTCATCACTACCAGGGCGTGCATGTCGCAGCGGAATTTCGCTGCCGCGGCGATGATTTGTTAGGCATCTATGCGCCAACCATTCGCGAACAGGTGGATGCGATGCAGCATCTGGCGCTGCGTGACGATGAATACAACTGGCTCGCGAAGCTGCCGTTTTTCAAAGCGGATTATCTGGCGTGGCTAAAAACGTTCCGCTATGACCCGTCTCAGGTTGAGATAACGAATGACAACGGCAAGCTGAATATTCGACTCAGCGGACCGTGGCTTGAAGTTATCATGTGGGAAGTCCCGCTTTTGGCCGTCATAAGCGAACTGGTGCATCAGTTCCGCTCCCCCGAAATCAGCGTTGATAACGCCCTCGACCATCTCGAAACGAAGCTGGTGGACTTTAACGCGCTCACCGCCGATCTGCCGCTTGACCAGTTTTATTTAATGGATTTCGGCACCCGCCGACGTTTTTCACGCGACGTTCAGCAGGCAATTGTTGAGCGACTCAAGCAAGAGTCATGGTTTACCGGCACCAGCAATTATGATTTAGCCCGTCGCCTTGAGTTAACGCCCATGGGCACCCAGGCCCACGAATGGTTCCAGGCGCATCAGCAAATTAGCCCGGTACTCGCCAACAGCCAACGCGCAGCGCTTCAGGCCTGGCTTGACGAATACCCTGATCAACTCGGTATCGCGTTAACGGACTGCATCACCATGGACGCGTTTTTACGCGACTTCGGCCCGGAGTTTGCGACCCGCTATCAAGGTTTGCGCCACGATTCCGGCGATCCGGTTCAGTGGGGCGAAAAAGCCATCGCCCATTACGAGAAACTGCACATCGATCCGTTAAGCAAGGTTTTGGTGTTCTCGGATAATCTCGACCTCAATAAGGCAATCGATCTTTATCGCCATTTCGCATCCCGGGTGAAACTGGGCTTTGGCATCGGCACCCGGTTAACTTGCGACATCCCAGGCGTTCAGCCTTTAAATATTGTCATTAAACTCGTGGAGTGTAACGGCAAGCCAGTGGCGAAACTCTCAGATAGCCCGGGTAAAACCATTTGTCACGACAAAGCCTTTGTGCGCGCGTTGCGCAAAGCGTTCGATTTGCCCCAGGTAAAAAAAGCCAGTTAATCTTGCCTTCAGGGGGCCGTTAAGCCTCCTGAAGCGCAATTCTTTGTGTTTTCTTTATTTTCCAACACGAATTCTGCTTGTCTGCCAGCGTGTGCCAGGTAACATAGACAAACCGCCTGTCGGGTGGATAAGCGATTTTTATCATTGACTATTAACCAGAGAGAAAATTATGAGCGTTGTGCCTGTAGCCGACGTACTCCAGGGCCGCGTAGCCGTCGACCAAGAAGTCACCGTGCGCGGATGGGTGCGTACCCGTCGAGATTCAAAAGCTGGCATCTCTTTCCTCGCCGTTTATGACGGTTCCTGCTTTGATCCTATACAGGCTGTCATTAATAATTCTCTGCCCAATTACAATGATGACATTCTGCGCCTGACCACCGGTTGCTCCGTGATTGTCACCGGCACCGTCGTTGAATCTCCGGGTCAAGGGCAAAGTTTCGAACTTCAGGCAAGCAAAGTCGACGTTACCGGCTGGGTTGAAGATCCTGACACCTACCCGATGGCGGCCAAACGCCACAGCATTGAATATCTGCGTGAAGTTGCGCACCTGCGCCCACGCACCAATATGATTGGCGCGGTTGCCCGTGTACGCCACACCCTGGCGCAGGCCCTGCATCGTTATTTTAACGAGCAAGGCTTCTTCTGGGTTTCTACCCCCCTTATTACCGCCTCCGATACAGAAGGCGCGGGCGAGATGTTCCGCGTGTCCACACTGGATCTGGAAAACCTGCCGCGTAATGACCAGGGCAAAGTCGATTTTGATAAAGACTTTTTCGGCAAAGAAGCGTTTTTGACCGTTTCCGGCCAGCTCAATGGCGAAACCTACGCGTGCGCGTTATCTAAAATCTATACCTTTGGCCCGACCTTCCGTGCCGAAAACTCCAACACCAGCCGTCATTTGGCTGAATTCTGGATGCTGGAGCCGGAAGTCGCCTTCGCCACGCTTGATGATGTAGCCGCGCTTGCCGAAGGCATGCTGAAATATGTCTTTAAAGCGGTGCTAGATGAGCGTATGGATGACATGAAATTCTTTGCTGAGCGCGTCGACAAAGATGCAATCGGTCGTCTTGAGCGTTTTATCTCTGCTGATTTTGCCCAGGTTGATTACACCGAGGCTGTAAAAATCCTCGAAACCTGTGGTGAGAAATTTGAGAACCCGGTTTATTGGGGCGTCGATTTAGCGTCTGAGCATGAGCGTTATCTGGCTGAAAAACATTTTAAAGCGCCGGTTGTTGTCAAAAACTACCCGAAAGACATTAAAGCGTTTTATATGCGTCAGAACGAAGACGGTAAGACTGTTGCGGCGATGGATGTGCTGGCGCCAGGCATTGGCGAAATCATTGGCGGCTCCCAGCGTGAAGAGCGTCTGGACGTACTTGATATGCGTCTTGAAGAAATGGGCCTTAGCAAGGAAGATTACTGGTGGTACCGCGACTTGCGTCGCTATGGCACCGTGCCACACTCAGGTTTTGGACTCGGTTTTGAGCGCTTAATCGCTTATGTTACCGGTGTTCAGAACGTGCGTGATGTGATTCCTTTCCCACGTACGCCGCGTAATGCCAGTTTCTAAATAAAAAAGCCGGGATTACCCCGGCTTTTTTATTGCACCCTGTCAAAAGGGTGCAATTATGTTCACGTTTTATCCACTTCACACGTTTAGCCTCCTCCCCCAAAATCCCACGTATTACTTCGAAATAATTTTCAGCAAAAATTATCCCTGCTTTTGTTGCGTGATTATTCAACTCTGGACATAGCACATAGGGTTAAAGTTTACACAGACATCCAGCCATCTGAACGCAACATTATCCAAATTGCGAATTTTTATCGTTCAGCTGAACAAAAGCTAAATTTAATCATTAAATATAAGGATTTCATATATATAGAGTCGATCCAGAAGGAATCAATTCAGCAGAGTTATTTATTTTGATGTGGTTCACAAAGTTCCCAAAAATACATATTTAGTTACACATAATTGCTTTTGGTTACTTAGTTTGGATGTTTGTAGCACTTTCACTGTAGCTAATCCTCAATATGAATGGAAAGATGCCTCCAGACACATAAAGACACCAAACTCTCATCAATAGTTCCGTACAGAATTATTGACGGCAGTGGCAGGTGTTATAAAAAACCAATGAGGGTAATAAATAATGATGAAGCGCAATATTCTGGCAGTGGTTATCCCTGCTCTGCTGGTAGCTGGCGCAGCTAACGCTGCCGAAATCTATAACAAAAACAGCAACAAGCTGGATCTGTACGGTAAAGTCGTTGGTGAACATGGTTTCGTGACCTCTGGTGACAACACCAATAATGGCGACTCTTCTTACGCTCAAATCGGTTTCAAAGGCGAAACTCAGGTTACTGATCAAGTGACCGGTTACGGCCAGTGGGAATACCGTGCTAAAGCAAGCAAAGAAGAAGGCAACCAGGACAACGTAACTCGTCTGGCTTTCGCAGGTGTTAAAATTGCTGACGCAGGCTCCCTGGACTACGGTCGTAACTACGGTATCGTTTACGACGTAGAATCCTACACCGACGTTTCTCCGTCCTTCTCTGGCGAAACCTGGGCGGGCAGCACTGACAACTACATGAACAACCGTTCTACTGGCCTGCTGACCTACCGTAACAGCGATTTCTTCGGTCTGGTTGATGGTCTGAACTTCGGTGTTCAGTATCAGGGTAAAAACGACCGTGACAACCTGAAAGCATCTAACGGCGACGGCGTTGGTTACTCTCTGGGTTATAACTTCGCTGAAGGCTTCAGCGTAATCGGTGCTTACAGCAACTCTAACCGTACCACTCGTGCTGCAACTGCAACTGGCGCCCTTGGCGGCCAGCGCGCTGACGGTCGTGGCGACCGCGCTGAAGCATGGTCTGTTGGTGCTAAATACGACGCTAACAGCATTTACCTGGCAACCATCTACGCAGAAACCCGTAACCAGACTGCGACCGGCGCTTCTTATTACGACATCGCTAACAAAACTCAGAACTTTGAAGCTGTAGCTCAGTATCAGTTCGACTTCGGTCTGCGTCCGTCCGTATCTTACGTTCAGACCAAAGGTAAAGACCTGGTTGCCGCTGACGGTTCTTACTACAACCGTGACCTGGCTAAATACGTGACCGTAGGTTCTTACTACTACTTCAACAAGAACTTCAACGTATACGCTGACTACCGTATCAACCTGCTGGATAAAGAAGACGCTGCCACTGCACTGGTTGGCGTAGACGACCAGGTTACCCTGGGCGTAACTTACCAGTTCTAATTGATATAACTGTATTATCAATAAGACAAAAACAGGGCTTAGGCCCTGTTTTTTTATGCCTGAAAGAGAAAAATACCGGATTTCTCTAAGCCCAAATCTTTTGCTGGCAAACGGTTGGCATTTGGTAAAACAACCGTTAACCTGAATGCGAATTCCCTTCTGAAATCACAATGGAACCTCGTCATGTTTGAGAACATTACTGCCGCCCCTGCCGACCCGATCCTTGGTCTGGCGGATCTGTTTCGCGCCGATGAACGTCCGTCAAAAATCAACCTGGGTATTGGTGTTTATAAAGATGAAACCGGCAAAACGCCGGTGCTGACCAGCGTAAAAAAAGCCGAACAATATCTGCTGGAAAATGAAACCACCAAGAATTACCTGGGTATTGATGGCATTCCTGAATTTGGTCGCTGCACGCAGGAGCTGTTATTTGGCAAAGGCAATGCACTAATTGCTGATAAACGCGCTCGCACCGCTCAAACGCCTGGCGGCACCGGCGCGCTGCGCGTAGCGGCGGATTTTCTCGCTAAAAATACCGATGTTAAACGCGTATGGGTAAGTAATCCGAGCTGGCCTAACCATAAAAGCGTGTTTAATTCCGCAGGCCTTGAAGTCTGTGAATACACCTATTATGACGCACAAAACCACACGCTTGATTTCGACGGCCTGATAGCAAGCCTTGCCAACGCGCAAGCGGGTGACGTGGTACTGTTCCATGGTTGCTGCCATAACCCGACCGGTATCGACCCTACGCTTGATCAATGGCAACAGCTGGCGCAGCTCTCTATAGATAAAGGCTGGCTGCCGCTGTTTGACTTCGCCTATCAGGGATTCGCCCGTGGGCTAGAAGAAGATGCTGAGGGCCTGCGTGCGTTTGCCGCTCTGCATAAAGAGCTGATTGTTGCGAGCTCTTACTCTAAAAACTTCGGTCTCTATAATGAACGCGTAGGCGCCTGTACGCTGGTTGCCAGCGATGCGGACACCGTCGATCGCGCCTTCAGCCAGATGAAATCCTGCATTCGCGCCAACTACTCTAACCCACCCGCGCACGGCGCCTCGGTTGTTGCGACGATCCTGAGCAACGACGCGCTACGTACACTGTGGGAGCAAGAGCTGACCGATATGCGCCAGCGCATCCAGCGTATGCGTCAACTGTTTGTGAATACACTCCAGGAGAAAGGCGCAAACCGTGACTTCAGCTTTATTATCAAGCAGAACGGTATGTTCTCGTTCAGCGGCCTGACCAAAGAGCAGGTGCTGCGTCTGCGTGAAGAGTTCGGTGTTTACGCCGTTGCTTCAGGCCGCGTTAATGTGGCAGGGATGACGCCTGACAATATGGCGCCGCTGTGCGAAGCCATCGTCGCCGTACTCTGACGCCCGGTTACAGGCAGTGAATAATAAAAAAGGGCCGCATTCGCGGCCCTTTTTCTTTTCCTGTCTTTACCAGACTGGCATTTCATCCTGCAGAAACGGGTTATGTAACCGTTCATGCCCGAGAGTGGATAACGGGCCATGGCCGGGAATAAACGTAACGTCAT
The DNA here is from genome assembly GCF_011077955.1 of Citrobacter freundii. Classification (GTDB taxonomy): domain Bacteria; phylum Pseudomonadota; class Gammaproteobacteria; order Enterobacterales; family Enterobacteriaceae; genus Atlantibacter. Next base: position 86,373 of record NZ_JAALBX010000002.1, on the reverse strand, counting down.
CCCCCAGCGGCAGCAGCTTACGCTTGATGGAATCAATCAGCGTGGCGTGATCGCCGCGCGGGAAGTCGCTGCGTCCAACGCCGCCTTTAAAGATCACGTCGCCCGAGATTAACAATCGCGCGCGCTCATCAAAAAAGACAATATGTCCTGGCGTATGACCCGGGCAATGCAACACCTGCAGCTCGATTTTGCCAACCGTTACGCGCTCACCTTCTGTCAACCAGCGGTCAGGCGTTAACGCCTGGCACTCTTCCAGGCCAAACATCTTACTTTGGGCAGGTAAGCCCTGTAGCCAGAATTCGTCTTCTTTTTCAGGACCGATAACCGGTACGCCATAATGGGCAGCCAGTTCAGCCGCTGCGCCGACATGATCAAGATGACCATGCGTCAGCAATATGGACTGAACAGTTACGCCCTGCTCCGTCACCGCCTGTTGAATACGCAGCGCGTCGCCGCCCGGATCCACTAATGCCGCCAGACGCGTTTCTTCACACCAGATTAATGAACAGTTCTGTGAGAACGCCGTGACCGGAATAATTTGATAATTCATACCGCTCCTTGTCTCCGGTCGCGACCGGATGCTTTCTACCAGTGCCTTAACGGACCGGTATCAATATGCACAAAGTTACTACTCGGGTAGTATCCTACACCACCCGCCCGCATAGACAACGCGGCTTTGCGAATATTATTCAGAGCAATACCTTCAATATGAAAATCCATGGCCTGGCCTTTGGTGTGATAGCTCTTTTTCGCTACCCCACGGCTTTTGGCGCGCAGCTCGCTGTTGGTATCCAGTGAACGGTAGCCAGAGATTAATTGCACCGGCTTGCGGGTTCCTAATAATCCTTGCAGGCGATACAGCTGGTCAAATAATCTCGGGTCGATTGATTTGATTTTATTTGCGCGATAATCCCTAAAGAAATGGTTCAATTTCGCTAATTCATCCTGAATATAGCCTTTGCCATCAAAGAACTCCGCTTTGATACTCTCACCGGTATTAAGGTTATTGAGTGTAAGAATACGCGGACGAGGCGTAGAAAGCGTAGCAAAAGCGGGTACAGGCAAGATGGCGGCGCCGAGCGTCACGCCACCAAGCGCCAGCAATTTGCGGCGGTTAGCGTCAAGTTTATCCATGATGTTCAGGTCTACAGTCAGTGTTGTAATTAAATGCACTTATGGCGCACGCAGGGCACCTTAACTGCCAAATCTCGACACGTCAAGGCTGCGAAATCCAGCAAAAACGGGCCTTGCAGCGAACAAGGCCCGTTTCGTACCCGCTATTTCGACAGCGAATTTGTTAGAAATTCTGTAGTTACCTGATTAATTGTTCAGCTTTCGACAGGATTTGTGCGCCCGATCGCGCCGGTGAATCATAATTGTAAATATCCGATCTAAATTGCGGTTTTCCATCCTCGCCCACAAAAGCAGTCAGGTAATAGAGATTCACCGGAATAGTCTGCGGAATATTCACATAGCGGGTATTCCCTTCCTTGAGCGCATCGGAAATACGGCTGTCATTCCACCCTGCATCCTGCAACAGCATATTGGCAAGCTCTGACGCTTTATTTACCCGCACACAGCCGGAACTTAACGCTCGAGCATCTTTCTGAAACAGGTTGTGATTCGGCGTGTCATGCAGATAAATGGCATCTGAACTCGGCATATTGAATTTATACCGCCCCAGCGAGTTATGCGCACCTGGCGCCTGCTGGAAGCGGAAGGGAAGATTCGATGCGGTAATGGTCGCCCAGTCCACGTTCCACGGATCAACCACCTGTGCGTTACCACTCCAGCCGCTCAGCACCGTATAGTTGTGGCGTTCAAGATAACCCGGGTCGTTCCAGACCTTGGGCAAAATATCCTTGCGCGCCAGGGTCGGCGGCACGTTCCAGGGCGGATTAACCACCACGTTATTGAGCGCACTGCTCATCAATGGCGTTTTACGGTCCGGTCGTCCAACAATCACGCGTGAATCCAGCACCTGATTGCCGTTCTGGTAATAAACCAGCGAGTACGCGGGAATGTTTACCATAATGCCTGTGTTGAGTTTCTGCGGCAGCAGGCGCAAGCGTTGAATGTTGAGCGCCACCACCGCAGCACGCTGTTGCGGGGTAACATTGAGCCAGTCACGCGTCGACTGACCAATTACGCCATCCGCGCCAAGACCTTGCCACGCCTGAAAGCGCTTAACGGCTTCCACTAACTTTTTATCGTAGACGCCACGAGCGGCAGTAACTTGCTTTTTACGGCCTGCGTTTGCCAGCAAAGCGGGAGTATCTGACGATGTCATCTCATCGGTAGCAGCCGCAGAAGGGCTTACCACGGCGTGTTTAGATGATGTGGACTCCCCTGGCAGCACGATATGCGGCGCATCATCCAGCATACCGGTACGTTGCAGAATTTCACGCAGCGCGCCGACATCATTACTCCATTGTCCCGGACGCAATGAGCCCTGGAACGTGAGCTGCGGCCACGGGCGCGAATCAGCCACCAGACTTAATAAATAGTCATGCATCGCCTGATATTGCGATTGTTGCGGCGCCAGGCTTTGCACAAAGGCGATGAGCGAACCGTTGTCCAGGGCAAGTTGCCACTGATTCACTACCGACAGCGGCGCCATTTCGGCTTTATAGGGCTTATCGCTGTATAACCAACGGCTGCCTTTTAACGGGATGCCCGAAAGATAATAGAGATAGCCCATCATCGCATCGGACAGCACCACGTCGCGCGCCATATCGGTCACTTGTGGATCGGTAAGTAACTCAACCCAGGTGGTGAACTGCGGCTGAAAGCCGGCAATCGCGACTTCCGCCAGTTGTTGCTGAAACGCCCGCACCGCATCCCGGTTATCCCACATGGGTTTACTCTCCCGGGCCGTATAAAGCGCCGTTAACGCATCGAGATACACTGGCGTATAGCCTTTCGGCAGTAGTGACTGAAGCGTGGCACGGGTTTGTGCAAGCTGCTCGCTATCGCCAGGCGAGGAAACGCCTGCCATCAACGCCGTCGCGGGAGATTGCGGTTGCGGCAAAAGCGGCGTGCCTGGTTGCGAAATGGCAGCGGCCGAATCATCAACAGGAATTAGTTCGGGTTCCTGTGCAAAAGCATTCGACAGCGGCGCTAAACTCAGGACCAGAGATAACTGAAGAGCAGACCACTGAAAACGTCGAGCTTTTATAAGCAACATCCCTTGCCTCCATATCGTTATTACATCATTCCCGTAAGCGCGGCTTCAGGGTTTACTTGAGTATATAAAGAGAAAAAACCATTTGTCTGACCAAATGTAAAGAAGTTTAAAGAAAAGAAAGGCTGAAAATAAAATAAGCAGCGCGGCTGGATATGGACTAGTCGAGGCGGTGGGCGAAACGCGGCCCTTATTTGGGTATTTGCATCACCTTACAAAATGAACGCCCGGGCATGATAGCGCCGGGCGTATATTTTAGTGGCGGTCAGGAGGCGTCAGCCGTTCCCAGGAGCGTCTCGGTTTGCGGCGCGGCAAAACCGCGCAATCCAACCACATGAACATGCTCGTGATTGTTCACAACCTTACGTACTAGTTTATAGGTGGTGCCTTTTTCCGGACTGATATTTTCCGGCGCTGCAATGATTAACTGCATCTCCAGACGGTCGCACAATTCAAACAGCGTGGCGATTGAACGGGCATCAAGACGCGCCGCTTCGTCAAGGAACAACAGACGACATGGCGAAATATCTTTACCGCGCAGACGACGCGCTTCATCTTCCCAGCTTTGTACCACCATCACCAGAATGGACATCCCGGTACCAATAGCCTCACCGGTAGACAACGCGCCGCTTTCCGCACGCAGCCAGCCATCAGAACCACGGTTAACCTCAACCTCCATTTCAAGGTAGTTACGGTAATCCAGCAACTCTTCACCGATGGTTTGCGGTGTGCGCTGGCCCATGTCCACCTGCGGATTGAGGCGCTGATACAGCTTCGCAAGAGCCTCAGAGAAGGTCAGGCGATTACTGTTAAAGAGATCCTGATGCTGTTCATGCTGCTCAGAGAGCACATCAAGTAGCGTCGCGTGGCTTTCACGAACATTCACGTTTAGCCGTACGCTGTTTACCTGCCCGAAGGAAACGCTCTGCAGGCCCTGGTTTAACATCCGAATACGGTTCTGCTCGCGCTGAATGGTTTTGCGAATGATATTCGCCGCGCTGCGAGAGCTTATCGCCAGTTTCTGTTCACGTGACGTGAGCTCTTCGGTTAACCGTCCCAGTTCGATTTCCATCTGTTCAATGGCTTCTACCGGATCATCAGTGCGGATGATATCCTGGCGGATACGCTCGCGCAGATGCTGATAAACCGCGACGAAGAACTGAATTTTACGCTCCGGCCGTTTCGGATCTTCCGACCCGCGCAGCACATCACGCAGGTGTTCGTTATCGGCCACCGCCAGACGCAGCGCCCCCAGCGCTTTATCCGACATCGAACGCAGCTCGTCACCGGAAAGGTAAGCCAGCTCGCGACGATGCAAACGGCGCTCAACACCGTTGTCTTTCACCATGCGCATTACCGCACACCAGCCCGCTTTAGCGCTCACCACTTGCTCGCGCATCTCGTGATAATCGCGTTCCAGCTTGCGCAGTTTACGGGTCAGGTTATCCATTTCCGCTTCACAGAAGGTCAACTGTTTTTCAAGCTGGCTGCGACGCGAACGGTTGTTGCTAAGCTGGGTATGCAGCTCATCACGACGCGCTCGCGCCCGTTCTTCCGCGCCGGCATCGGCGCGCACGCCAATGTCTTTAAGCTCTTTATTCAGATCATTAAGCAGTTCTTTTTTGGTATCAAACGAGCTTTTCAGCGACGCCAATACCTGGTGATACTGACTGACCTGCGCGGCATGCGTGCGCAACGCTTCGCGCGCGCGGGCACGCTCACGTTCAGCCTCTTCGAGGCGCTTGCGCAATTGTTCATTCAGATCGCTTTCGCCGTTCAGCATGTGGGCGGAGTCTGAATAGCTGAAATGCGCGCGGCGCGATACCACTTCCGACAGGGCAAATGCCTGCTGACGCGCATCACGCTGCTGCTGTTGGGCGTAAGCGTAATCGTCTTTAAGCTGATCGTACTGTTCCGGATCGCTTTGCAGTACCGACACCATTGGCTCAAGTTTTGCCAGATGGTTGCCGAACTGATTGATAAAGTGCGCCGCTTCCTGCGCCTCATCCAGTCGTTCGCGGATTTCTTCAACGCGATCGGAGAGCGTTTCATCTTCCAGCAAAGCAAGACGTGGGAGCAGGCGATTCAGTTGGGCCACGCCCTCTTTAGCCTGTTCGAACTGCGCGCGCTGCTGCTGGTTGTCATTTTCATGCGTACTTAATGCTCGCTCAAGCTCATTACGGCGCGTATTAAGTTGACGGATTTCGGCTTCCGGATCGGCCTCAAAGGCGACGCCAAGGTGGCTGCCGATAAAACGGCTGAATGCCTGGTGCAGGCGCTGCGTTTTCTGCACATCAAATGACAGCGTCGCGAAACGCTCAGACAGGGTTTCACGCTCTTTATGCAGGCTTTCAATGCGATTTTCTCGCGCCGCGCGGCCAAACAGCGGCAACGTTGGGAAGCGTGAATAGCGCCACTGACGGTCGGCAACTTTTACCACCACCGCTTTTTCCAGCTCTTCGGTGCTAAATACGCTGTCGTCGAAAGACTGCGGATCCCCTTCAATCAAATACAGATCTTCTGGGGTATCTTCCAGCCCATCGAGTTGCTCACGCACCAGAGACAGATCAGGCACCACGATGGCATGACGGGAAGGCCCGTACAACGCCGAGAAGTACGGAGCATCCTCAAGACTGACATCGTCGTAAATTTCTGACAACAGCACCCCGCCAAAACGCTCGGCGAGCGTATTTAAGCGTGCGTCTTCCGCACCGCCCGGCTGGCTGAGGCGTTCAATTTCTTCATCCACCATGCGTTTACGCGCGCCGACTTCGTCACGCTCGACGACCGCTTCGCGTTCACGCTCCAGCAATTGCTGCAAGTATTCAGTGACGTGCTGGCTGGACTCAAACTGCTCACCGCATTGCTCGCTAATCTGATTGAGGCTGTTTTGCGCCGCCAGCCAGACAGGTGCGCGCTGGGTCAGCGTTTTGATGCGGCTTTGCAACTGCTCCAGCTCCTGGCGCAGTGTCATACGCTGTTCGCTCGCCTGAGAAACATTATCTGAGAGCGAGGCGATACGCGCTTCAAGCTCCTGATGCAGTTCTTCGAGCTGTTCAGGGGAATAGCGTTTACCCTGGCGTTTACAGAAATCATCAAGCAGGCGTTCGGCGTCCTGCTGCTCACGCAGGCGTTGTTCAAGCTCGTTAAGACGAGCACGCAGCGGCGTAACCTGGGCTGCCAGATGGCGTTGGGTTGAGGCATCGCGTAGCAGTTCGCGCGCCACGTCCCACGCTTCATCACGCGCCACTGGTCCGTTGATAGCGCACACCAGTTGGAAAGCCTCTTCGAACTGGCTATGCGCCGCCTGTGCGACACTCATTTTTTGTTCAAGGTTAAGTAAGCGGCCCGTTGCCTCTTCTTCTTTTGCCTGGAAGGTTTCCAGCCATTCCTCAGCTGATTGCGCCGATAAATCCGGCAGATGGCACAGCTCACGGGCGCGTTCAAGCGCCGTTAATGCCTGCTGATACTGAATCGCTCGGGTTTGTTGCACATCGAGCGCCTGCTGGTAGTCCGCCAGTTGGTTCTTCAGCTCGTCGACTTCAAGCTCAGCGGCTTCCGCGCGCGCTTCATTTTCTTCCTGCTGTTCAGCGGCTTCGGCGACGACTTCATTTTGCTCTTCCAGTCGGACCTGAAGTTCTTCTAAATCAGCATCATATCGCTCGATTTTTTCCTGCTGACGCAGCGCTGTTTGCACAAGGTTAAGATGGTCGCTGGCAGCCTGATAATCGGTTTCCAGATCCCCTTCTGCGCCTGCATGCTCTGCCAGCTCGCGCGCCATATCGACATGCTTATACTGCTCGGCGGCCAACTGCTGGCGGCTAGTGAACAACTCGCGACGATACTCAATGGCTTTATCAAGGTGGATGCGGCGCTCGTTGGCATGGCGCATATAATCCGCCGCCACGTAATCGGTAGCTTCAGAAATTAAATGCTTAAACAGATCGCGGTCCGACTGGGTGACGCGAATGGCTTCCAGCGTTAACCGGTTTTCGCGCAGCGCCGCTTCCATATCCTGGAACGCTTTACGCACACCGCTGTTTTCCGGCAGCAGGTAATCACGTAGCGAACGGGTGATGGCGCTGGATATCCCGCCGTACAGCGAGGCTTCAATCAAACGGTAATATTTACTTCTGTCTGATGCGGAGCGCAGACGGCGCGCCACAATGCCGAGATCAAACATCAGCGAGTGATAATCGGTAATGGAGTTAAACGGCTTGAACTGCACCCCTTCGATTTGCTCGACTTTCTCTTTCAGCTCCTGAAGCGTGAGGACGCGCGCCTGACGCTCATTTAGCGTTTCAGTCAGCAACTGAGTCGGGAGAATAGCGCTCGGCAACCCTTGAATAGCGAAAGGCTTGATATCCACTTTCCGATCGCGCCCGGCCACTTGCTGCAGGCGTACCCCGACCACCACGCGCTGATGGCGCGAGTTCACGACGTCGAGTACTGAATAGCAAACGCCAGGTTTGAGCTTTCCGTGCAGGCCTTTATCACGCGATCCGCTGGTCGCGCCTGCTTCGGTGGTGTTACGAAAATGCAGTAACGTCAAATCCGGGATAAGCGCCGTTACAAAAGCCGCCATGGTGGTGGATTTACCCGCGCCATTACCGCCGGATAACGTCGTGACCAGTTCATCAAGATCAAAGGTCCGTGCGAAAAAACCGTTCCAGTTAACCAGCGTCAGCGAGCGAAATTTGCCGCGTTCAATCATTGTCTTCCTCCGCATTATCCGGTTGCGCGTCTTCAGTTTCATCGTTGAGTTGCAGGTTATTTTCAACCGGCATCGCTTCCCCGTCGCGGATCATACGCAACTGCGCCTCGCGCGGATCGTCCCCTGCGCGAACATCGGCACCGAAACGGAACACGGACTCGGTGATACGGAATTTACTGCTGTCATGGCCCATAAACCACACCATGCCCAGACGGCGCAGGCGGTTTAATGAGGAGCGGACTTTTTCCTGAAGCTTTTGTTTATCAAGGTCGGAACCGGTGGAGCGGCTGTTGACAAGCTTAAGCAGTTTGCTTTCATCCGCCAGGGTTAACAGTTCGTCGTACAGTTCTTGCTGGGAAAAAATACCTTCGTTAGCAAGGCGCTCCGGGCTTAAATAGAGATAACAAAGCACTTTTCCTACCATCATATCGAGTTCGGACAACACCGAACGCGGGATAAGCGTTGTGGAGCGAGGGCGCAAATAGAAAAACCCTTCCGGCGCGCGGATTAACTCCACGTTGTAGCGGGCATAAAACTCTTCCAGCTCCGGTTGGAAATCCATCAAATAAGCGTGGTTGTCGAGCTCATCAAGCCCAACGTGACGTCCTGCGCGAAGCTGGCTGTCCAGCGCCGGGAAAAGCGGATTGGCCAACGCCTGAGCCAGTTTAACCGGCATCAATTTTTCAATACTTGTCAATGACATGTGCCTGTACCTTGGCTCCGTAATCATTAATGGGCTGCCATTTGGCAGGCAGTCCAGTGAAATCTGCATTTGCGATACCGAGGCGCACGGCCTGGTCAACCACGATACGCGCTACATCGAAATGGCGGGCGCGTGGATATTGCGCAAGATACTCACGCATCACCAGGCCGAGATCCAGTGGTTGTTGTCTGTTTTTGAAGCCGGCCAGCTGCGCTTCAATCAGCGCCGCCAGTTGCTCGCGGATCTCGTTAAACTCTTCATATTCGAGATCGGCGGGTAATTCGCCCGTCACTTCTTCTTCCCGTAACGTCATCTCTTCATCGCGCATGTCCAGCAGACGATCGGCGTTAGCGTAGGTGAGCGCCCAGGGCGCGTCGAAATAGCTTTGAATCGACTGGCGCAAACGCTGGGCAAAAACCCGGTTTTTATCCATATCGATGGCGGTACGGATGAATTTATGAACGTGGCGGTCATAACCTATCCATAAATCAATCGCCTGCTGACCCCAACTGATGATGCGGTCGAGCTTGCCTTGCAAATCCCCTATCAGGCGATCGATAAAATGCAGATCGTTTTTATAAAGAATGGCGTCCTGAATCAGCAACAAATTGGCCTGTAGCTTATCGCCTGCCGCTTCGAGCGTATCCTGCAGTTCGCGCAATGTCCCTGACGTTTCTGACAGCAGCAGTTCACAGCTGGAAATCGCCGCGCGCCAGTCTTTGTTGAGCAGTTGCGCGATGTCATCTTTCACTGATTGTTGCTGTTCATCCATGATGCGCTGGGTCAAATCGATGCTGTCGAAAATTTCGGCGACCGAATATTTAAGCGGGGCATAGACGTTGCGATGCCAGTGAAACTCATCGCCACCTTCCGATGCGGCATCGGCGGCGCGTTTTAACTCCCCTGCCACGATGGAAAGTTGCATCGAAAGCCGCAGCGTAGAAAACTCACGCTGACGGATGTAGTAGTCGGTAATACCAATGCCTAACGGCGTTAAGCGATAGATGGCGTTACCTTCGGTAACTTCGCTGGTAAAACGATTAATTAAGCGCTGGCGCACCATATCGTTAATGGCGTTATTGGCGCGCTGGGTTACCGTTTCGTGGGTTTGCTCAAAGGCGGCACTCACATGACGAAACGCATCCACCAGTTCGCCCTCGCTCATTTCGCCGTCCATGCGCTCGCCGTTAAGCGTGGCGATGGCCAACAAAAAAGCCAGCCTGTCGACCGGAAGCTGGATGGAAAAATCATTTTTCCTGGCCCAGGCAACCAGTTCGGGGACTGTCTGGGAAAAATCACTCATAGTTTATCCTTGGTTCTCCGGCTTTCGTGCGGTGACATGTATATAGCGGCCCATACTGATAAAGGGCTCCTGCCGGCAATAGCGCGTTTCAAGCGCCAGCAGCGTCTCAAATTCGTCACGCTGGCGGTGTTTTTCGCGCAGATAATCATGGAATACTCGCACGCCCGTTTTGCCGGTAATTGTCCAGCCGATTTGTTCAAGCCATTGATAGACATCGTCAGGGTTGCGTGGAAAATCAGGCGACAGGGTGCGCTTTTTGCGCTTTGGCATACCTTGCTGCACATAAGCGAAATTTCCGGCCACCATATTATGCATCAGCAAACCATTTGCATTGTAAAACATTAAGGAAAGCGCGCCGCCGGGCGCAAGCACGTCCCATAGCGCTTTCAACACCGCCTGCGGATCGCTGACCCATTCCAGAACCGCATGGAACAATATCAGATCAACGGGACTTTCCAAATGCTGTCCCACATCCTGCGCCGCGCAGTGAATAAAACGCATATTATCACTCACGCCCTGTTCGGCACATGCAAGCTTCGCCCGCGTCAACATTTCAGAGGAAAGATCGCATAAGGTCACATGATGCCCACGCCTGGCCATTCGGATTGCGGTTTGCCCTTCCCCACCGCCGGCATCAAGTACCCGCAACGGACGCGGCGGTAACGTTGGAAGCAGCACATCAAGATCCTGCCAAAGGATTTCCTGGCGCAACTGGCCTTTCGTCGTTCCGTAAATGTTGCGCGCAAATTTTTCGGCAATATCATCAAAATTGCGATCCTGCATGGGTACCACTCCACCTTAATCCAGCGCATCCGGCAAAGGCGCTATTTTGGCATAGCCACACGGATAAGGAACCCATCTGTTGTAAGATCCACGCCTTGCGCCCGTTATATGGTTAAAAAGGACCCGTTTTATGCTGTTTTATCTAAAAAAGTTTATCGGCGGTATGTTGTTACCCTTGCCCTTTCTACTGGCAGTCATTGGTATCGCGATACTTTTACTGTGGTTTACCCGCTGGCAGAAAACGGCGAAAGTCCTGTTAACCGCAGGTTGGTTGGCACTATTCCTGCTCAGCTTACAGCCCGTGGCCGATAGTCTGCTTAAACCCGTCGAATCGCGCTTTGCCACCTGGCAAGGCGAACCGAAGGCGCAATATATCGTGGTTTTAGGCGGCGGGTATACCTGGAACCCCCGCTGGGCACCCAGTTCCAATCTCATTAATAACAGCTTGCCGCGAGTCACAGAGGGTGTGCGGTTGTGGCTTGCCAACCCGGGTTCAACCCTTATTTTTACTGGCGCGCCAGCAGTGACTAATCCCGTCAGTACCGCAGAAGCAGGCGCCCGCGTGGCGGAAAGTTTAGGCGTGCCACGTGATGCTATCGTGACACTTGATACGCCGAAAGACACCGAAGAGGAAGCAGCAGCCGTGGCGAAAATGATTGGCGATAAACCTTTTTTGCTGGTCACGTCCGCGTCGCATTTATCGAGGGCGCTGATATTTTTCAGGCATCAGGGGCTAAACCCGATTCCCGCGCCCGCTAATCAGATGGCCATCGAGTCTGCGCTGAATCCGTGGGAGAGAATGATCCCCTCTCCCTTGTGGTTAATGCACAGCGACAGGGCCGCTTATGAAACTCTGGGCCGGGTGTGGCAGTGGCTGAAAGGCAGCTCAGGAGAGCCAGGGGATCAGTGATTTTGACGCCAGATCGAAATTGGCGCGGTTCATGCGCCCGGTCTGCAGTAACTGAGCCACCTCATCCCACAGCACGTACAGCCAGCGACGCGAGAGGAAAGACTCCGCTACCGGCGCGCGCTGTAAATAGTGCCACAGCAGGCTCTCCGCCTGCTGTGTGTCACATAAGCGGAACAGTTCATATTCACGTGGCGCCCAGAGAGTCAATCCCGGGTTGACCATCGCCAGAAGCTGATCGCTGCGGGCATCTTTAAGCATGCTGCGCAGGGAAAAGTTTCCGTGCATCAACACGCAGTTATCATTAAAGCCATAGAACAGCGAATTCAGGCATTCACGCGAGCGAAACAGGATACGTTTGTTTTGCATGGTCAGTCCGCAGTGCGGATACTGATTGAGCGTCGTCCAGAGTACTTCAACACGCTGACGGTACCAGGAAGGCCAGATATTTTCCTGCGTGCTGTCAACATTGCCTACACAGCCGTGGCTGTCCACTCGATGCCACGCCAGTAACGCCTCAACGATTTGATCTTTCAACTGTTCCCAGCGCGCAGGCGTACGTGCTGGCGCCTCTACGGATACGCCGCGCAAGCGCTCCATTAAAATCACATCGGGGCCTGGATTTTCCTCATGGGTCATCACACCATACACCACCGGTAACCGTGCGGTACCAGAGCGCGCAAGCATGGACATCTTCCAGGCGAGCTGCCCGGCAAGGCCTGGCGTCGTAAAGCTTCTGGCAAGGAGCGGCATCGGATTGCCATGGCTGTCATAAAGCGCCCATAGCGCGGTATCAGGCTTTTCGCTGACGCATTCGACCCGGCTTAGTTTTTCACCCAATAAATGACTGAGTTCGGCACGCAGTTGCTCCATTCGCATTTACCCTTAATAAGAATACTGCTTTTATAATGAGCGCCCTTTGTGCAGATGTCATCACACGAGATCAATAAGCCTTCAGAAAGAAAAAACCGGCCAGCGGCCGGTTATCAAAAATGTCGGTTTAGCGTAATTCTGCGCGTACCCTTTCGAGGTCCGCCTGGGTATCAACACCGGTTCCCGGTACTTCCTGGGCCACGGCGACATGAATTTTTTCTCCATGCCAGAGCACGCGAAGCTGCTCGAGTTTTTCGATGTGTTCGAGCGCGCTGGGGGCCCAGGTCACATAGCGACGGATAAATCCGGCACGGTAGCCGTAGATACCAATATGACGCAGGAACGAACCGTCGATAGCATCGCGGGATTGCGCAAAACGGTCGCGATCCCAGGGGATCGTCGCGCGCGAGAAATAAAGCGCGTAACCATTTTTATCCATGACCACTTTTACAGCGTTAGGATTGAAAGCTTCTTCCGCGCTGTGAATAGGTACCGCAAGCGTCGCCATACCTACATCGCGCTGCGCCAGGTTTTCCGCTACCTGGCGAATGATCGCGGGCGGGATCATAGGCTCATCGCCCTGGACATTCACAATGATGGTGTCATCGGCAAAAGCCATTTTTTCGACCACTTCCGCCAGCCGTTCCGTGCCCGACTCGTGGTCTGCGCGCGTCATACAGACTTCGCCACCCACCGCGCGAACCGCATCGGCTACGGCAACGGCATCGGTGGCAACAATGACGCGATCGGCACCCGACTCCAGCGCACGTTCAAGGACGTGTACTATCATCGGCTTGCCGTTAATATCTACGAGCGGTTTGCCAGGCAGACGCGTGGAGGCAAAACGGGCGGGAATAATCGTCACAAAGCTCATGAAAAACTCTCTTGCGGATCAAGAGTACGCGCTTCGGTTTCCAGCAGAACAGGAATGCCGTCTTTAAATGGAAACGCCATATTATCGACCTTACAGATAAGCGCCTGCTTATCCTGGCTGTAAAACAACTTACCATTACAAATCGGGCAAGCGATGATTTCAAGTAAACGATGGTCCATGTTTCCTCCTGATGGATGTGATGCCCACAGAATACCACAGCGCGTTTTCAGGAGCGGTTGATTTCCCAACCGCTTCCCCATTCTGCCTGTAGCGATGGCGGCTGACTGGCGAGCGTAATATGTTGCGCCCCCTGCCATTTAGCAAAGGACGTAATGGCGTCCTGCAAACCCGTAATTAAACGTGCGCCTGGTGCGATATCGGGTTCCAGATACAGTGCATTAATCGCAAGTTCCCCGGTTTTACGATGCATTTTGGCATCCATTCTTCCAACCAGTTGACCGCAGTGCAACAGCGGCAAAGTAAAGTACCCGTACTTGCGCTTTTCGGCCGGGGTATAGCATTCCAGGCGATACGAAAAATTAAAAAGCTGTTGTGCGCGTCGGCGATCCCATACTACAGGGTCAAAGGGAGAAAGCACGGCACTGTGAGTGGCGCGCAGAGGCGTCTCCAGCAAAGGCTGTAAATCGCAGTGCAACCACATCTCGCCTTGCGTCTCGACGTTTACGCGCATTACACGTCCTTCTGCCTGCCAGCGGGCTAAATGATCCGACACCTTCACTTTTTTCAATCGATAATAATCCGCAAGCCCCCGCTTTTAAAAATCCCAAGGCTACGAGCGCTATTTTCCAGCATCCTGGCCTGCGCAATGTCTTGCGACACGAGGTGTTCTTCATCATTCCAGTGCGGCATGACGCGTGTAGTTATGTCATAGACACGCTGGAAATTTCTACGCTCAATCACCATCAACTTTCCAGCGCTGAACAGTCCTTCCAGATGTTTTTTATGTGGTTTCCAGTCCCACCAGCCGCGTTGCCCTGAGCGGGAGTGCTCAAAATCGGCTGACCGAACAGGGCCATTTTGCTCGATCCAGTCGAGTAGTTCTGCGATATCTTCAGCGTGTTCCGCCATCCATTCGGCACGATATTTCCAACCCATATTCTCAGGCTTAAGCATCTGATGACGAACCAGAGCAAAGTCGCTACGTGGTAAAAAACACGCTTCATGGGCCCAGTACTCCATCAATTCGCCACGCGCCAGGGCCTCATCAAGCCAGTGCGGCGGGTATTCCCCTAACCGACTAAATAAAACCAGATAAGGACTTCTCGCCACAACATTAATGGTGTCGATTTGCAGTAAAGACATTTGAGTGATAGTGGAAAGGATATCGGCAGGTCGAGCGCGGCGGCGCGGTTTTCGCAGTAGCCCTTGCGCGGCGAGGTGTAGGTTACGCGCGGTTTGTAATGAGAGTGCGGGTTCGGCCATTGTGCATCCTTTTTTCAACGCGCCCGCGCAAGGACGCTTACGTTAACGCACCAGGGAAAGGATATCTGAGAGTAGTTTATCAGCCGCAGGCGTTGCCAGTTTCGCATCCACGGGCAAATACCACCAGTTAGCGTGCGCGAACGCGCGACATTTAACCGCATCCTTTTCGGTCATTAATAACGTCTGATCCGGGCGAGCAAAAGCTGCGACTTCCGCTTCCGTCAGCGCCTGATGGTCCGAAAGACTACGCTGACTTATGGGTTTCACCCCTAAACTTTCAAGGGTCGCAAAAAAACGCGGTGGATGGCCAATACCCGCCATCGCAACGACATCATTCAATGTGTTGGCATCGCGCTTTTCCCCGGTAAGCAAGTTGACGGCCTGAGAAGGCAGAAGCTGCATTGCTATTTCCCCTACCTCAGGCGTACCGCCGTTTACGATAACCGCGTCTACGTCGCGTAGACGACTGGTTCGTTCGCGCATCGGACCGGCAGGCAACCACCAGCCATTGCCGAAACGCCGCACGCCATCCACGACCACAATTTCATAATCGCGCGCCAGGGCATAATGCTGAAGCCCATCGTCGGTGATAATGATTTGCGGCTGAGCCAGGTTTTGCAGCGCCTGTACCGCCTCGCGCCGTACCGGAGAGACTGCGACAGACGCGCCGGTACGCTGGAAAATTAATACCGGCTCATCCCCTGCTTGCGTGCTTGATGTTTGCGCGTCAAGCACCAGCGGATAGCGTTCGGCTTTACCACCGTAGCCGCGTGACACCACGCCGACGCGTACGCCACGCTGTTGAAGTTGCTCAACCAGCCAGACGACAACCGGGGTTTTTCCATTGCCCCCAGCCGTCAGGTTACCCACTACCACAACCGGAACGGAAGCACGCCAGGATTTACGCAATCCCAGCCGATAACTTAACCGGATCAGGTTGCTCACCAGGCCATACAACCCGGAGAGCGGTAACAGCAATAGCCACAGCGGTGATTGCCCTGACCAGATTTTTTCTATCATGCGCCAAACTGCATTTTATGAAGTTGAGCGTACACGCCGCGTTGCGACAGCAGGTCATCATGTGTGCCGCGCTCCACAATGCGTCCGTCTTCGATCACCACAATTTCATCAGCTTTCTCAATGGTCGATAAGCGGTGCGCGATAACAAGCGACGTACGGTTTTTTTGCAGCTCATCAAGCGCTGCCTGAATGGCGCGTTCTGATTCGGTATCCAGCGCAGAAGTCGCTTCGTCAAGGATAAGGATTGGGCTGTCACGCAGCAGTGCACGCGCAATAGCAATGCGTTGACGCTGACCGCCAGACAACATCACCCCGTTTTCACCTATGATGGTGTCGAAACCGTTATCCATCTTATTGATAAAGTCGGTGGCGTAGGCCATTTTCGCCGCTTTCTCAATTTCCTCACGGCTGTACTCTTCAGTGCGAGCATAAGCAATGTTATTGGCAACGGTATCGTTAAACAGGTGCACGTTTTGTGAGACCAGGGCAACCTGGTTACGTAACGATGTCAGCGTATATTCACGCAAGTCATGACCATCCATCAGGATCTGGCCTTCATTGACGTCATAGAACCGGGTAATCAAGCCTGCGATAGTGGATTTCCCCGATCCCGAGCGCCCCACCAGGGCAATGGTTTTCCCTTCCTCAATATGCAGGTTGATATCGCGCAGTGCAGGCGTGTCTCTTCCCGGATAGGTGAAAGTAACATTGCGAAATTCAACATCGCCTTTTGCGCGCTCAATCGTGCGCGTACCTTCGTCTTTTTCCTGCTCAGTATCAAGAATGCTAAACAGTGTCTGACAAGCCGCCATACCGCGCTGAAATTGAGCATTCACGTTCGTGAGCGATTTCAGCGGGCGCATCAGCGCGACCATGGCTGAAAACACGACGGTAATGGTACCGGCAGTCAGCGTTTCCATTACGCTTGGGAAGCTTGCTGCGTAAAGCACAAAGGCTAAGGCGAATGAAGCGATTAACTGAATAATCGGGTCGGAAATAGAAGCCGCTGACACCATGCGCATACCTTGCTGGCGCATTTTGTTACTGACTTTATCGAATCTTTCGGTCTCAACCTTCTGCCCACCAAACATCAATACTTCTTTATGGCCTTTCAGCATCTGCTCAGCGCTGGTGGTAACCTGCCCCATGGTGTTCTGCATGTTTTTGCTGATATTGCGAAAACGTTTTGACACCATACGAATGGCAATAGAGACAATCGGCGCCAGCACGATAAGGATAAGGGAGAGTTGCCAGCTGTAGTAAAACATCATGGCAAACAAACCGATAATCGACGCACCTTCGCGCACCACGGTAATGAGCGCGCCGGAAGAAGAAGACGCGACCTGCTCTGAGTCATAGGTAATGCGAGAAAGCAATGTACCGGTTGATTGCTTGTCGAAGAACGCGACCGGCATTCCCATCATATGGCTAAACAGGCGACGGCGCATTGTCATAACAACTTTGCCCGAAACCCATGAAATACAATAACTTGAAATATAACTGGTTATACCACGCAGGATCATTAAGCCTATAACCACCAGCGGCATCCATAGCAATACAGAGCGAT
Organism: Citrobacter freundii; assembly: GCF_011077955.1. Taxonomy (GTDB): domain Bacteria; phylum Pseudomonadota; class Gammaproteobacteria; order Enterobacterales; family Enterobacteriaceae; genus Atlantibacter. The sequence goes on along the minus strand of NZ_JAALBX010000002.1, from coordinate 69,002 downwards.
CCGTTTTACCGAAACCATCCAACAAGGGCTTAAGCAGCGACAGCATAAAGGTATCGCTGGCAGCATTGAGGATTAAGGCTATCGCCGCAACAATGAGGCCTGGTTTAAAAGGGGCAATCATTGGCCATAAGCGACGGAAGGTTTGCCACGTCGAAAGATCTTTATCTGTATGCATTCAAAAAACCAGCATTCGTTGAAATAGCCGCATATTCTACCCGTTATCCTTAAGCACGCCAAACCACTGATGATACCAACGACGTGAAATTTGCTGACGAAAGCGCGTAATAACGTTGCCCCGTGATGAAAAGTTCACCGTAATTTGCCCGGCATGAGCGGTATCGTCCCAGTTGTAACCATAGTGTTGATAACGTGTTATTACTGACATCGACGGCAGATGCCATGCGTTATAGCGCGCCACCGAAGCCAGAGCGTCGTGTCCTTGCGCGGCACGAAGCAAAATCACACCGGATGATGTTTTACTACCGTGATGCGGAACCTGAATTACCGTTGACCGAAGCTCACGCCAGTGATGCTTTACCATTAACTGCTCGGCTGAAGCTTCGATATCGCCCGTTAACAACATACTTTGCTGCCCGTCACTGACTTTAACCACGCACGAGGCGTTATTGCCAGTATCGGCGGAGAGAGCTAAAGGCCAGTGCACCGTAAAATCCAAACCTTGCCAGCGCCAGCGCTTACCGCGTAAGCAAGGCTGGTGCCCTGCCCAGCCTAACGGGCTGATAACAGGCAACGAAGGCCACTGTTTTAACAGGCTATTTAATCCGCCCCGGTGATCGAGGTGCTCATGGCTGATAATAACCCCATCAGGAATCAGATTATGCCAGCGCAACCAGGGAATGATCGTTTGCCGTGCGCTATCTCCGCCTGGCCAGGCGTTGCCAGTGTCATAGAGCATGGCATGCCCGTTACGTTCAATGACCATCGCCAGCCCATGACCAATATCTAACATATGCACAGCCCAATCAGTATGGTGACGTGGGCGCAGCAGCGGTACGCTCATCAACAGTAAAACCATACCTGGCAGAAGCGGTGTATACCATTGAAAGCGTAGCCGCCAGATAACAATTAGCAACCAGGGGCAAAGCGCAAGCCACAGAAAGCGACGCTCTATATCCAACCAGCCAGGCGGCAACGCCTGCAAGCCATAAAATACGCCAGCTAAAGAACGGTCGGCCAGATACTCAAAAAACGATTCCGCTCCGCCAACGCCAACCCGATTCGCGAACATGCCAAGCAAAATCAACGGCACAGTCAAAAATGTCACCGCAGGCACCGCAAAAAGATTGGCGATGATGGATGTCAGGCTGATTCCATGAAACAGCAGTACCTGAAGCGGTAACAACAACACGCACATTCCTGCCTGCAGATGCAGCAAGCCGAGCGTGTGCTTAATGAGCCAGGGTTTATCAGCCGGGGTATAAGGCACCCAGCGAAACCAAAATAAGAGTGCGCCAACAGCCAATACCGAGAGCCAGAAGCTTTCGGATAACACCGTCAAGGGGTCGAAAAAGAGTATCCCGGCAATGCAGCACAGCCACACATGGCCTGCCAGCATATTGCGCCCGCTCAGTTTGAGCATCCCCCAGATTAACATGGCGATAAAGGTCCGCACTGCCGGTGGATTGGCGCCGCTCAGCCATACATAGACACCGCTTACAGCCAATCCGACGAGCAATGGAAATCCAAAATGTATAAGCCTTGCCGGAAAGGTCATTTGAATCAGGCGCGCTATACCCCACCCCATTAACCCGGCAAGACCGATATGCAGACCTGATATCGCCATTAAATGGGCCGTACCGGTGTCGCGCATAATATTTTTAACAGTATCGCTGACCGCCAGCCGTTCGCCAAAACCCAGCGCCATCATCACCTCACTCCAGGGACGCTTTTCAAGCGAGCGTTTTACCGAGGCCATAAAATTTGCGCGCCAACTGCAACTCGCATCGATAGCCCGTGACGAGATAACCCGCCCGGTCAGAATGCGCTGGCGGGAAAGCGCATAGCGCTGTTTATCAAAACCCCCTTCGTTAAGCTGCCCATGCACAGGCCGCAGACGCACCACCAGATGCCAGCGCTGGCCTGCGCACACCGTTTGAGCGAGGTAGCTACCCGGCAAATCAACCATGATGGACGGGAAGTGCAATCGCCCATTGATATGCGTGATACGTGCCTGATGGCGCGTCGCGCCGTCAGTTTGCACAATGGTAGCCTCTACATCCTGATTTCTGGAGGTGAGCGCCAACGGCGCCATACTTTGCCACGCAGCCAGCGATGCCCAGCAAAAAAACAGCAACGTCATTGCTATCTTGTCCGCCCGTTTCACCGGTGTCATCGCCAGTAACAACGCGCTTGCCGTTATGGCAGCAAGCACGTTAAGCGAAGGTAACTGAGGTAGCCAAAGCAGCGGCAGCGTGCCACCTATCAGGCAGTAACAAAGGGCGATTAACGGCATGCAGACCTCCTGTCTGCCCGCAGTATGACGGGAATCTGAATGTATGCGAGTGACGTTTTGGAGGATTACGCGTGGTCTTCAGGGAAAGCGTTACGCTTGCAGCAAGCGTGCTCAATTGTGCGCAAGAGATCGCAGCGTTGAGAAGAGGCAAAAAAAAACGACATCCTGAGATGTCGTTTCATGATAAAGCGTAATTAAGCTTAACCATAGATATTGGCGCGGTCACGTAACTCTTTACCAGGTTTAAAGTGCGGAACGTATTTCCCTTCCAAATCCACTTTATCGCCCGTTTTCGGGTTACGGCCAGTGCGCGGAGCGCGATAGTGTAAGGAAAAACTGCCGAAACCTCGGATTTCAATACGCTCGCCCTGTGCAAGAGTAGAGGCCATATGCTCCAACATCTCTTTTACCGCATCTTCAACGGCTTTCGCAGGGATATGAGATTGCTGGGTTGCAAGTCTTTCAATCAATTCTGACTTGGTCATCATTCCTCCGGTTTCCATTCAGGAAAATTTGCTTACAGCTATCAATCGAACAAGGGCGGCCGCAGCCGCCCTGAGTTAGCGCTCTGACGATTACTCGCCTTTAGCTGCTTTGAATGCTTCAGCCATTGCGTTAGAGAAATTGCCTTCTTCCTGTTTGTTGTTAACAGTAGCAATTGCATCTTTCTCGTCAGCTTCGTCTTTCGCACGAACAGACAGGCTTACAACACGGTTTTTACGATCAACGCCGGTGAATTTCGCTTCAACATCGTCGCCAACGTTCAGAACCAGAGTTGCATCTTCAACGCGGTCACGGGAAGCTTCAGAAGCGCGCAGGTAGCCTTCAACGCCATCTGCTAATTCAACTGTAGCACCTTTCGCGTCAACTGCCGTTACTTTACCAGTAACGATAGTGCCTTTCTTGTTCAGCGCAACGTAGTTGTTGAACGGATCTTCTGCGAGCTGTTTAACGCCCAGAGAGATACGCTCGCGCTCTGCGTCAACTTGCAGAACAACAGCTGCGATTTCGTCGCCTTTTTTGTATTCACGAACTGCTTCTTCGCCTGCAACGTTCCAGGAGATGTCAGACAGGTGAACCAGGCCGTCGATGCCGCCGTCCAGGCCGATGAAGATACCGAAGTCAGTGATTGACTTGATTTTACCTTCAACGCGATCGCCTTTGTTGTGGGTCTCAGCAAACAACTGCCACGGGTTGGATTTGCACTGTTTCAGGCCCAGGGAGATACGACGACGTTCTTCGTCGATATCCAGAACCATTACTTCCACTACGTCGCCCACGTTAACAACTTTGGACGGGTGGATGTTTTTGTTGGTCCAGTCCATTTCGGAAACGTGTACCAGGCCTTCAACGCCTTCTTCGATTTCAACGAAGCAGCCGTAGTCGGTCAGGTTGGTCACGCGGCCAGTCAGACGAGTGCCTTCCGGGTAACGTTTAGCAATAGCCACCCACGGATCTTCGCCCAGCTGTTTCAGGCCCAGGGAAACACGGGTACGCTCGCGGTCGAACTTCAGCACTTTAACAGTGATTTCGTCGCCAACGTTCACGATTTCGCTCGGATGCTTAACGCGTTTCCACGCCATATCAGTGATGTGCAGCAGGCCGTCTACGCCGCCCAGATCAACGAATGCACCGTAGTCAGTGAGGTTCTTAACGATACCTTTAACTTCCATGCCTTCTTGCAGGTTTTCAAGCAGCTGATCGCGCTCTGCGCTGTTCTCAGACTCGATAACGGCACGACGAGAAACAACAACGTTGTTACGTTTCTGGTCCAGCTTGATGACTTTGAATTCAAGCTCTTTGCCTTCGAGGTGCAGCGTGTCGCGAACCGGACGCACGTCAACCAGAGAACCTGGCAGGAACGCACGAATACCGTTCAGCTCAACAGTGAAGCCGCCCTTGACTTTGCCATTGATAACACCAGTAACGGTTGCAGCTTCTTCGTAAGCTTTTTCCAGCATCAGCCATGCTTCGTGACGCTTCGCTTTCTCACGAGAAAGCAGGGTTTCACCGAAACCGTCTTCTACTGCATCCAGAGCAACGTCAACTTCGTCACCAACCTGGATTTCAAGTTCGCCCTGGGCGTTTTTGAACTGCTCTGCCGGAATGGCAGACTCAGACTTCAGACCGGCGTCAACCAGTACGATGTCTTTGTCGATAGCAACAACAACACCACGGACGATTGAACCCGGGCGGGTTTCGATTTCTTTCAGGGATTCTTCAAAGAGTTGAGCAAAAGATTCAGTCATGTTTAATCTTCAGGGTTTATTTTAACGTCCACCTGGCTTCATGCCGGATGGGGTTGTTTCACATACCCACTGTCAATCCATTGCAGCGGGGGTACTACAAATTCTGTCGCTTAATCAGCGAGAGCCAGTTTTTGGCGCGCATATTGTAGCGCTTTTTCAATCACTTGCTCAATGCTTAATCGTGTGGAATCCAGTACTAAAGCATCGGCAGCGGGAACAAGCGGCGCTACAGAACGATTCCGATCGCGATCGTCACGTTCTTTGATCTCGGCCAAAAGGCGTTCAAAGTTAACACTAAAGCCCTTTTCCTGCAACTGTAGCATGCGGCGCTGCGCACGCTCTTCGGAAGAGGCGTCAAGGAAAATTTTCACAGGCGCATCGGGGAATACGACAGTGCCCATATCGCGACCGTCGGCAATGAGGCCAGGTAATTCGCGAAACGCACGCTGGCGGCGCAATAACGCTTCACGCACCCGCGGAAAAGCGGCCACCTGAGAGGCGGCATTGGCGACGTCCTGAGTGCGGATTTCGCCGCTCACATCTTCCCCTTCGAGGATCACTTCCAGCGCGTCGTTGGTCGCCACAAAGCGCACATCCAGATGCGCTGCTAACGGTACCAACGCTTCTTCAGAGGATACATCGACGTGGTGATGCAACGCGGCTAACGCCAGAACGCGGTAAATAGCGCCAGAATCCAGCAAATGCCACTGCAATGCTTCAGCCAAGGCTTTACATAGCGTGCCTTTGCCCGCGCCACTTGGCCCATCAACGGTAATCACCGGGGCTGTTGCCGTCATCTTACTCTCCTTCAATTTATGGCATGCCAGAAACGTGAACGGCGAACATTATACGCCGCAACCTAAAGGGTTGTTACTTTTCACGTGAAATATCGCAACGAATGAGGCTGAGTGTAGAAGAATTGCGCAACTGCGGCGTAAAGACAAAAAGGAAAGGACCGCAGATAATCTGCGGCCCTGTTATCAGGCAGGCTGACTTAAACGCGCCAGTTGTTCGAAATAATCAGGGAATGTTTTTGCGGTACATTTCGGGTCGAGTATCGTAACCGGCGTATCCGACAGCGCAACTAACGAAAAACACATCGCCATGCGGTGATCGTTATAGGTGCCGATATCAGCAAAACGCAGCTGCTCTGGTGGCGTAACCGTAATAAAATCATGCCCCTCTTCCACTGTCGCCCCCACTTTACGCAACTCAATGGCCATGGCGGCCAGGCGGTCGGTCTCTTTAACGCGCCAGTTATAAATATTACGTAATGTAGTCGTCCCTTTAGCGAACAGCGCTGTGGTCGCGATGGTCATCGCGGCATCGGGAATATGGTTCATGTCCATATCAATGGCGTTGAGAGAACCCCGGGTGCAGGCGATAAAATCTTCTCCCCAGGTAATCTGGGCGCCCATTTTTTCCAGCACGTCGGCAAAGCGGATGTCGCCTTGTACGCTGTTGCGACCAATGCCGGTCACTTTAATCGTGCCGCCTTTAATTGCCGCCGCGGCAAGGAAATAAGAGGCAGAGGATGCATCGCCTTCGACCAGATATTCACCCGGCGCCTGGTAAGTTTGCCCGCCGCGAATCACAAAACGCTGGTACGCGCTGTTTTCCACCGCGACACCGAAGGTTTTCATTAAATGCAGCGTGATATCGATATACGGTTTAGACACCAGATCGCCTTTAATGGTGATAACGGTGTCCTGCTCCGCCAGCGGCGCAGTCATCAGTAGCGCGGTTAAGAACTGGCTGGAAACCCTGCCGTCAACCTCAACATGCCCGCCAGTAAATCCTCCGCGCAGGCGCAGCGGTGGATAGTGTTCCTGCTCCAGATAGTCAATCTGTGCGCCGCCCTGGCGTAGCGCATCCACCAGATGACCTATCGGGCGCTCTTTCATACGCGGTTCGCCTGTGAGCACAACATCGTTATGACCAAGACAAAGCGCCGCCGCAAGCGGACGCATCGCGGTACCGGCATTCCCTAAAAATAACTCGAGCGCGCCATTCGCTTTGAACGGACCGCCAAGCCCGGTAACTTCGCAGCGCCGACGATCGTCTGAAAGCACCACGTCGACGCCGAGCGCGTTCAGGGCATTCAACATATGACGAACGTCGTCGCTGTCTAACAGGTTGGTGAGAACGGTTTTGCCCTTGGCTAAGGCAGCAAGCAGCAGCGCGCGGTTAGAGACGCTTTTCGAGCCGGGAAGATTAATGGTGCCCTCAACGTGCGCAATGGGCTGTAAAGTCAGGGATTCCTGCATGAAAAAACTCTCGGTCAACAAAATAAAAGCCCCGCAGACACGCTGCGGGGAAGAGAAACAATAACGAGGATTTAACCGTGGCGACGCTCAAAATCAATCATAAAATCAGTCAGCGCTTTCACGCCTTCTAACGGCATAGCGTTATAAATAGAAGCACGCATGCCGCCAACAACGCGGTGGCCTTTTAGTGCATGAAGACCCGCTTTAAACGACTCTTCCAGGAAAAGGTTGTCAAGATTGCTGTCAGCCAACTGGAACGGCACGTTCATGCGTGAACGGTTCGCGCTCGCCACATCATTACGATAAAAATCGCTATTATCGATGACGCCATACAGCAGTTCTGCTTTTTGCTGGTTAATGCGATCCATCGCCTCCACCCCACCTTGTTGCTTGAGCCATTTGAAGACCAGGCCTGAGAGATACCAGGCAAAGGTCGGCGGCGTGTTGAACATCGAGTCGTTTTCGCTAAGCACAGTGTAATCAATAATGGATGGGCAAACAGAATGCGCTTTGCCAAGCAGGTCATCTCGTACGATGACAATGGTAAGCCCGGCCGGGCCGATATTTTTCTGCGCGCCTGCGTAAATTACGCCGTAACGTGAAATATCAATCGGATGGGAAAGAATAGTCGAGGAAAAATCGGCAGTAACGATGGCATCGCCAAAATCCGGGGTGTCATTAATGGCAATACCATCAATGGTTTCATTAGGGCAGTAATGCAGATAAGCCGCGTCGTCAGAAAGCTGCCATTCGCTCATAGGTTTAATGGCGCGTTTGCCGTCAACGGTAATTTTGGCGTCGATGACGTTCGGCGTCAGGTATTTATGCGCTTCTTTAACCGCGCTCGCCGCCCAGTAGCCGCCATCAACATAATCTGCCGTGGTTTTATCGCCGAGCAGGTTAAGCGGAATAGCTGAGAATTGGCCGCGACCGCCGCCGTGACAGAACAATACTTTGTAATTTGAGGGGATGCGCAGCAGATCGCGAAAATCTTTTTCAGCCTCTTCAGCAACCGCGATAAAGGGTTTACCGCGATGACTGACCTCCATGACCGATGTGCCTAATCCCTGCCAGTCACGTAATTCCTGCTGGGCCAAAAGCATTACATCTGCCGGCAACATCGCCGGGCCAGAACTAAAATTGTAGACCTGAGTCATTTCCCCTCACCACGCATAACAATAAGTTTTTCCTGTGGCTATCGGTTTTATCACTCAGCGAGAACGGCTGCAATGGGTAATACCAGGCCGGGGCAAAATGTGCGCGCAATCACACGGCAGATTATCCCAGCCAGAAGAAAAAAGGCCGTCAAATTCACTATTAAACCACCCGACAGGCACGGCTCGCCTTCACCCATTCATTATGCGCGCAGCGTGGGCACATTAATTTATCGCCCGCCTTCATGGCGACTATTTCACTGCAACGCGTGCAGGCATAGTCTCCCGCGTTGGGCATGATTTTAAAGGCAGGCTTATGCGAGTTCGGCAGGATCGGCAAGCCCGGTCTCACGTGTTCATCGGAGTAGAAATAGACGCTCAGTTGCCCGTTAGTTTCGAGGATCGCCAGTCGAACCTGACCGAGTTGCTCGACGCCGCTTAACCGCAGCTCCATAAAGTACTCATACTCCGTCATGTTTTCTTTGCGAATGTTTTCCCAGGCAAGTTCGCCCTCTTCCACCACGATAAGGGGCTTGCCTTCAAACAGATCCTCCAGTTTCTCGCTGCGGGCCATCAGCCACATGACCAGGCGGTATAACGCCCCAAGGGAGATAAAGACCACCAGCACAGGCACCATAGGAACGTCGTCGTAGAATGCAACGTCGCCCGCAGCGGACCCCAACGTCAAAATGATCAGCACTTCGAAAAGCGACATCTGACGTACGCCGCGTCGCCCGGTTATCTTCAAAAAGATGAACACCAGAATAAAGGTATACAAACTACGCAGTGCGACTTCACCGAGAAACTCGACGGGAACCTTGTCAAACGCCATCCTTTGCAAATCAAACGCTTTCATTTTTTTGCCTTATAACAGTACGTTGCTGGAGGTAAGCATAGCGCGAACAATTATTTTTGCCCGGAATGGCGGGAAGATGGCACCTGTCACGCAAAACCCGTATCATTGCGCGCTTTGCGTACGATAAAAGTGATTCTTATGACTCAAACCTTCATTCCCGGTAAAGACGCTGCACTGGAAGATTCCATCGCTCGCTTTCAGCAACAGCTCACCGATCTCGGCTTCAATATTGAAGAAGCCTCATGGCTGAACCCTGTACCGAACGTCTGGTCAGTGCATATTCGCGATAAAGATTCCGCGCTGTGCTTCACCAACGGCAAAGGCGCTACAAAAAAAGCCGCACTGGCTTCGGCATTAGGTGAATATTTCGAGCGTCTTTCCACAAACTACTTTTTTGCCGATTTCTGGCTGGGCAACACCATCGCTAACGCCCCGTTCGTTCATTATCCGAATGAGAAGTGGTTTCCCCTTACGGAAGACGATGAGCTGCCGCAAGGCATTCTCGACCCGCGCCTGCGTGAATTTTACGATCCGGACCGTGAACTCACCGCCAGTATGCTGATTGATTTGCAGTCCGGTAATGAGGATCGCGGGATCTGCGCGCTGCCTTTTACTCGCCAGTCCGATGAGCAAACGGTGTATATACCGATGAATATCATCGGTAACCTGTACGTTTCTAACGGCATGTCAGCGGGTAATACCGCCAACGAAGCGCGCGTTCAGGGGCTTTCGGAAGTATTCGAGCGCCATATTAAAAATCGCATTATCGCTGAAAGCATCAGCCTGCCTGAAATTCCGCAGGATGTGCTGGCGCGCTACCCAGGCGTGGTCGAAGCGATTGCAAAACTTGAAGCCGAAGGGTTCCCGATTTTTGCCTATGACGGTTCACTCGGTGGTAAGTATCCGGTTATCTGCGTCGTTCTGTTTAATCCGGCTAACGGCACGTGTTTCGCCTCGTTCGGCGCGCACCCGGACTTCGGTGTGGCCCTTGAGCGCACCGTCACCGAACTGTTGCAGGGCCGCAGCCTGAAAGATCTCGACGTATTTACGCCGCCGACCTTTGATGATGAAGAAGTCGCCGAACATGCCAATCTCGAAACGCATTTTATCGATTCAAGCGGTTTGATCTCCTGGGATATGTTCAAACAGGACGCAGACTACCCGTTTGTCGACTGGAGCTTTGCCGGCACAACCGAAGAAGAATTCGCGACCTTGATGGCAATCTTCAAATCAGAAGATAAAGAAGTGTATATCGCCGATTACGAGCATCTGGGCGTCTATGCCTGTCGCATTATCGTGCCAGGCATGTCGGATATTTATCCCGCCGAGGATTTGTGGCTTGCCAATAACGGCATGGGCAGCCATCTGCGCGAAACCATTCTGGCGCTTCCGGGGAGTACGTGGGAAAAAGAGGATTATCTGAACCTTATCGCGCAGCTTGATGAAGAGGGTCATGATGATTTCACGCGTGTCCGCGAACTGCTGGGCCTGGCAACGGGTAAAGACAACGGCTGGTATACCCTTCGCATCGGCGAGCTGAAAGCTTTGCTCGCCCTGGCGGGCGGCGATCTTGAGCAAGCGCTTATCTGGACCGAATGGACGATGGAGTTTAACGGTTCGGTATTTAGCGCAGAACGCGCGAATTATTACCGTTGCCTGCAGACGCTGCTGCTGCTTGCTCAGGAAGATACCCGTCAGCCGCTGCAGTATCACCATGCGTTTATGCGCATGTATGGTGCCGATGCGCTGGAAAGCGCCAGTGCAGCAATCAGCGGCGAGGCGCCTTTCTATGGACTGCAAGCAGTAGATGCCGATCTGAAAGCCTTCCCGGCGCATCAGGCTTTACTGGCGGCGTATGAGAAATTGCAGCGCGCCAAAGCGGCTTTCTGGAAAGTGGCTTAACCTGAAGTAACTCAAAAAGCGTATGCGATTTCGCATACCTCAGCTATATTACAGGGCGATTTAATCGCCCTTTTTTTTTATTTTTACATTTGTGTTTTGAAATGTAATTTCTTGGTTAAATATGAGTAAAAATTAAAATTAACGAACCCGCTTTAATGTTACTAATTTTAATAAATACTCCATATTAATTAACTGTTAGCTATGAGGTGGCGCTATATCTTTCAACTTAAATAATAAACTTTAAAAATTATTTTTACCTTTATTTTCATAAGGTTACCATTAAAATTTGCAATAACACCACGTTTTGCAGGTCTATAACTCCGGCGAGATATGATCGATATCAAATTTTGCTGTATAATGCTTTGTTAGTATCTCGTCGCCGATTAAATATAGAGAGAGTTAGTGTGAAAGCTGACAACCCTTTCGATTTATTACTTCCTGCTGCTATGGCAAAAGTTGCCGAAGAAGCAGGTGTCTATAAAGCTACAAAACAGCCGCTGAAAACCTTTTATCTGGCGATCACAGCAGGCGTCTTTATCTCCATCGCATTTGTTTTTTACATTACCGCCACTACAGGTACCGCTACCATACCGTTCGGTATCGCAAAATTAGTGGGTGGGATATGTTTTTCCCTGGGACTAATCCTTTGCGTTATCTGCGGCGCGGACCTTTTTACCTCAACCGTGTTGATCGTGGTCGCGAAAGCGAGCGGTAAAATTACCTGGGGGCAACTGGCCCGCAACTGGTTGAATGTTTATATCGGCAACTTAATCGGCGCACTGCTCTTTGTGCTATTGATGTGGCTTGCAGGTGAACATATGGTCGCGAATGGCGGCTGGGGTTTGAATGTTTTACAAACCGCTGACCATAAACTCCACCATACTTTTGTTGAGGCTGTCGCACTCGGTATTCTGGCGAACCTGATGGTGTGCCTGGCCGTATGGATGAGTTACTCTGGCCGCAGCCTGTTCGATAAAGCGTTTATCATGATTCTCCCTGTTGGCATGTTTGTCGCCAGTGGGTTTGAGCACAGCATCGCGAATATGTTTTTGATCCCGTTTGGTATCGTTATTCGCAACTTCGCCAGCCCGGAATTCTGGACCGCTGTCGGTTCCTCGCCGGACAATTTTTCTCATCTGACTGTGATGAACTTCATCACTGATAATCTTATCCCGGTTACGATCGGCAATATTATTGGTGGCGGTTTGTTAGTTGGGTTGACGTACTGGGTCATTTATCTGCGCGGCGACGACCAACACTAAGGTCGACCTGAGCAGTAAGAAAAAATCCACTTAAGAAGGTAGGTGTTAAATGTCTGAACTTAATGAAAAGTTAGCCACAGCCTGGGAAGGTTTTGCCAAAGGTGATTGGCAGAATGAAGTAAACGTACGTGACTTCATCCAGAAAAACTATACCCCCTATGAAGGCGACGAATCCTTCCTGGCCGACGCCACGGATGCGACAAGTGCCCTGTGGGATAAAGTTATGGAAGGCATCAAACTGGAAAACCGCACCCATGCGCCAGTTGATTTCGATACCGACCTCGCTTCTACCATCACTTCTCATGACGCTGGCTACATCAACAAAAGCCTTGAGAAGATTGTCGGCCTGCAAACCGATGCCCCGCTGAAACGTGCGATTATCCCGTTCGGCGGTATCAAAATGGTTGAAGGTTCCTGCAAAGCGTATAACCGCGAGCTGGACCCGCAGATCAAAAAAATCTTTACCGAATACCGCAAAACTCACAACCAGGGCGTGTTTGATGTCTACACCAAAGACATTCTGAACTGCCGTAAATCTGGCGTGCTGACCGGTCTGCCGGATGCCTATGGTCGTGGTCGTATCATCGGTGACTACCGTCGCGTTGCGCTGTACGGTATCGACTTCCTGATGAAAGACAAATACGCACAATTCCAGTCTCTGCAAGGGAAACTGGAAAACGGCGAAGATCTGGAAGCTACCATTCGTCTGCGTGAAGAAATCGCTGAACAGCATCGCGCACTGGGCCAAATCAAAGAGATGGCGGCTAAATACGGCTGTGATATCTCTCGCCCGGCGACTAACGCACAAGAAGCAGTACAGTGGACCTACTTCGGCTACCTGGCTGCAGTGAAATCACAAAACGGCGCGGCAATGTCCTTCGGTCGTGTATCTACTTTCCTGGACGTGTTCATTGAGCGCGACCTGAAAGCAGGCAAAATCACTGAAACTGAAGCGCAAGAACTGATTGACCATCTGGTTATGAAACTGCGTATGGTTCGCTTCCTGCGTACCCCGGAATATGATGAGCTGTTCTCTGGCGACCCGATTTGGGCAACCGAATCCATCGGCGGTATGGGCGTTGACGGCCGTACTCTGGTATCCAAAACCAGCTTCCGTTTCCTGAACACCCTGTACACCATGGGCCCGTCTCCGGAGCCGAACATCACTGTTCTGTGGTCTGAAAAACTGCCGCTGAATTTCAAAAAATTCGCAGCCAAAGTCTCCATCGATACCTCTTCTCTGCAATACGAGAACGACGATCTGATGCGTCCTGACTTCAACAACGATGACTATGCTATCGCATGCTGCGTAAGCCCGATGGTTGTTGGTAAGCAAATGCAGTTCTTCGGCGCGCGTGCAAACCTCGCGAAAACCATGCTGTATGCAATCAATGGCGGCGTGGACGAAAAACTGAAAATCCAGGTAGGCCCGAAATCTGAACCTATCAAAGCAGACGTGCTGAACTTCGACGAAGTGATGGAACGTATGGATCACTTCATGGACTGGCTGGCTAAGCAGTACGTGACTGCCCTGAACGTCATTCACTACATGCACGATAAGTACAGCTATGAAGCTTCACTGATGGCGCTGCACGATCGTGACGTTATCCGTACCATGGCATGTGGTATCGCAGGCCTGTCCGTTGCTGCTGACTCCCTGTCTGCTATCAAATATGCGAAAGTTAAACCGATTCGTGACGAAGACGGTCTGGCTATCGACTTCGAAATCGAAGGCGAATACCCGCAGTTTGGTAACAACGATGCGCGTGTAGATGACCTGGCAGTTGACCTGGTAGAACGTTTCATGAAGAAAATCCAGAAACTGCCTACTTACCGTCACGCTATCCCGACACAGTCTGTTCTGACCATCACCTCTAACGTGGTTTATGGTAAGAAAACCGGTAACACTCCGGATGGCCGTCGCGCTGGCGCTCCGTTCGGACCAGGTGCTAACCCGATGCACGGTCGCGACCAGAAAGGTGCCGTTGCCTCTCTGACCTCCGTTGCTAAACTGCCGTTCGCCTACGCTAAAGATGGTATTTCTTACACCTTCTCTATCGTTCCGAATGCGCTGGGTAAAGACGACGAAGTGCGTAAAACCAACCTGGCTGGTCTGATGGACGGTTACTTCCACCACGAAGCGTCCATCGAAGGTGGTCAACACCTGAACGTAAACGTTATGAACCGTGAAATGCTGCTTGATGCAATGGAAAACCCGGAAAAATATCCGCAGTTGACCATCCGTGTTTCTGGTTATGCGGTACGTTTCAACTCGCTGACCAAAGAACAGCAGCAGGACGTTATTACTCGTACCTTCACTCAGACCATGTAATCAGGTTTGACTGAACACGTCGTGTAAAATGGACAAAAAGCCCCACAGATGTGGGGCTTTTTTTTTGCTATCACTTCGTGACTGTCAACTCGCCTTTGTGGCTTCGTTAAATAAACCTATTCTACAGTTTACGTTTTAGGGCTGAGCAGTTTCTGTCCCGACAGGGTTCCCGGGAAGGGGACGAGTACGTATTAGCCCAAGTTTTCGCTTCAGGAAATTAACGAATTTAATTTCTACATACTTATGAGAATAATAGGCAGCGATCACAGATAGCGTTAATGCAACTATCACGACAAAAACTCGGTATAAATCGCCGTCATGCAATTTACCAAGCTTTTTGAAAACAAAAATTCCCACAAGAGAGTGCAATAAGTAGAGTGAATAGGAAATATCTCCCAGCACCTCTAAAAACCGCGGTATATATTTACTAATTAAAGAATCCGATATGCATAATGAAAAAATAACAATACCAATAAGTAATGTGGTTGGTATATATAACGCAAACAGGGTTCCCATAAACATACGAAAACCAAGATAAAGCAGCATGCAAATCGCAAGCAGCGCAAAAATGAATTTTATCGCCTTCGCTACAACCTGCTTAGTTACCCCGATATATAAATAAGCAAAGAATACGCCAATGAGAAACTCAAGGATTATGGGGTTGGTAAGAAAGCCGAACCATGGATTATGCCATGCGTAACCCTGCATGCTTAATGTGGGTGTAAAGCCTGCCAGAGAAGGAACCACAATAATGGCCAGCACGCCCCATGTTGCTAATGCCAGCGCACGATAGCGAAAAAATAAGCACAATGAAAACACAACATAGAAATACAATTCATAATTTAACGTCCAGCGAATGTTGTACAACCCACCATCATCAATATAATGGGGGGTAATGTCATTCCGATAAACAGTAAAGGTTAACGCGCTGATGAGATTCGTCAATTTCTCAGGGTAATGAAACAAGCTCATCGCGCCACCTACCGCAAAGGCGACAAGCAATCCAAAGTAATAAACAGGCAGTACCCTTAACAATCTATTGGCAAAGAATTTTTTTGCAGTGGTAACCCCATGTTTTTTATTATGCGTTGTGTATATCATAATAAAACCACTGATCACGAAGAATATATCAACGCCTACGATCCCCCATGAAAATAAGGAATGATAGACATTTTGATAAACACTCCCCTGCCCCAAAAAACCACTATAATGAAACATGACAACAAAAAGCGCGGCAATTCCGCGCATGACTTGTAAAGAAACTATCTTACCCAAGACAACCCCTCCCTAAGAAACTTTTTGCAACATTAGAACATACTTATCTTTACCTATGTATTAAAAGATGTCGGGTTTAGGTGGCTATAAAATCTTGCTCGCAAAAAATTAAATGAAAACGGTGCCGTACACGTGATGCCGCCCAGCTTTACAGGCGATATGGCATACATTTGCCACACATTTTATGGTGAAAGGAGGTAAAATAACGTTATTGCAGCGCACTCTGGGGCACTCACACACTTAGCAATCCAGGTCATACGCTCACCTTGCACCTGGCGCTGTAAAGCCTGGACTTGTGAGCACACGGTATGGATAGCGTCCACTTACCCTAGATTTTTAGAGCTAACTGAAGCGATATGAGTAACTTAATGCCAAATACTGAAACAGAAAGCGCCGTAGTCGCCGATGACAAAAAGCCTACTATTGGTCGCATTCACTCCTTTGAATCCTGCGGTACCGTAGACGGTCCGGGTATTCGTTTTATCACGTTCTTTCAGGGCTGCCTGATGCGCTGCCTCTATTGCCACAACCGCGACACCTGGGATACCCACGGCGGCAAAGAAATTACCGTCGACGAGTTAATGAAAGAAGTGGTCACTTATCGTCACTTTATGAATGCCTCTGGCGGCGGTGTCACGGCATCCGGCGGCGAAGCCATGCTACAAGCTGAGTTTGTGCGCGACTGGTTTCGTGCTTGTCATAAAGAAGGCATCCACACCTGCCTTGATACTAATGGCTTTGTGCGTCGCTATGATCCAGTGGTAGATGAACTGCTGGAAGTGACCGATCTGGTGATGCTGGATTTAAAACAGATGAATGACGAGATTCATCAGAATCTGGTGGGAGTGTCTAATCACCGCACGCTTGAATTTGCGCGTTATATTGCTAAAAAAGGCATCAAAACCTGGATTCGTTATGTGGTTGTGCCGGGTTGGTCAGACGATGATGACTCTGCGCACCGACTGGGTGAATTTACTCGTGAGATGGGCAATATCGAAAAAATTGAGCTTCTGCCCTACCATGAACTCGGCAAACATAAATGGGTCGCGATGGGCGAAGAGTACAAACTCGACGGTGTTAAGCCGCCGAAGAAAGAGACCATGGAACGCGTGAAAGGGATTCTTGAGCAATACGGCCATAAAGTCATGTACTAAGCCGCTTTGCAATAAACAAAACCCCCGCCTGAACGCGGGGGTTTTTGCTGTCAGGCATGCACTACCGGAGTAGGATGCTGACCGGCTTTACGCAGCAACATCACTAAGTACACGAACGACACGCTGGCAATCATAATAAACAGCAGATTATCTGAGTATTCCTGCATTAGCATCGCTGTGAATGTCGGTCCTAACAGGCTGCCGATGGTATAACTCAGCAGTAATGCCTGGTTCATTGACACCAACTGATGATGTTCCACTTTTTCACAGGCCCAGGCCATCGCCACCGGATAAACCGTAAAACCTGCCGCGCCAAGTATAAACAGCGCCGGTGCCATGGCGGCATTACTGAGCATGGCCAGGCAGCCCAGGATCACTACGAAAACCTGAACGCGCAGCACCAGTAATCGACCAAAGCGATCCGCCAGACGGCCAATCGGCCATTGACCAACGATACCTGCGCTGACCATTACCGCCATCCAGAAACCGATCCCGGAATTGCTGACGCCCTGATGATTCAGATACAGCGGCATCAATCCATAAAGCGAACCCAGTATGATCCCGGAAATAACGCAGCCATTCACCCCAAGACGCGCCTGACGCAATTTAATCATCGACCACACCGGGGTTGTTGCCTGATGCTCGGACTGTTGATTAACGATGCGGGTAAACAGCAAAGGTAAAATCGCCGCCAATGTCAGCCCGGTCACCCACGGCAAAACATCCATCAGCTCAGTGGATAATTTGCTGACCAGTATCTGCCCCAGTACTGTGCCGACATAATAAATCATCATATAGGCTGCCAGTAGACGCCCACGGTTGCGAGTCGTGCCGCTGCACATAAGCGCGCTCTCTACCACAACCCAGATCATGGCGCACCCTACCCCTGCGATGAAACGCCAGCTCATCCAGCTCCAGAAGCCTATCATCACGCCCAGCCCGACGCAGCCTGCGGCAAAAATGAGTGAGGCAAAATAATAACTGCGATTAAATCCCCAGCGTTTAATCAAATGCCCCGTCAGAAGCGTCCCTACCAGATTGCCGGTAAAATAAGACGAACTCACCATACCCACCTGCCATGTGGGAAGATTTTCCTGGGCGAGCCAAAGCGGGACCAGGGTATTTAATACCGCAATCGCCAGAGTCAATAAAAGTAGGCCGCAGAGCAAAAATAGCACTGGGCGGGTATACGTGGACATGGATTAAACCGTGAGGAAGTTCAAAATTCACGCGCATCATGCCACCAGCAAAAACAATGTCAATCGGCTTGTGGACGGCAAAATCCTGTTAATTCGTTATCGATTGAAGTTATTCATACAGATTAACCATTAAGTCACTTAAAATTAAGTTAACCCGATGACTTATCTATTGTTTTAAAAACGCTAAAGCGATGATTCAGTCGAAAAATTTCATCGAAGCCGTCGGTGTGAAATCATTATGATTAAGCAATAAAAAAAGCGCCCTCAGGCGCTTTTTTTTAGGGCTCGGCAAAATGATTAACCGATGAACTCAAGGCCCTTCATGTACGGCTTCAGCACGTCCGGGATCGCGATGCGACCATCGGCCTGCTGATAGTTTTCCATAACGGCAACCAGAGTACGCCCTACTGCAAGACCGGAACCGTTCAGGGTATGCACAAGACGCGGTTTTTTGTCGGTCTTAGTACGGCAGCGCGCTTGCATGCGGCGCGCCTGGAAATCCCATACGTTGGAGCAGGAGGAGATTTCACGATAGGTGTCTTGTGCCGGCACCCATACTTCCAGATCGTAGGTTTTGCATGCGCCAAAGCCCATGTCGCCTGTGCACAACAACACTTTGCGATACGGTAAGCCCAGCAGTTGCAGAACTTTCTCGGCGTGGCCGGTCATCTCTTCCAGTGCATCCATGGAATCTTCAGGACGTACGATCTGTACCATTTCGACTTTATCGAACTGGTGCATACGGATAAGACCACGGGTATCACGACCGTAAGAACCCGCTTCAGAGCGGAAGCACGGCGTATGTGCAGTCATTCGCAGCGGCAACGATTCCTCTTCGAGGATTTCGTCGCGTACCAGGTTGGTCAACGGCACTTCTGCGGTAGGGATAAGCGCATAATTGCTGCTGTCAGCCTCTTCTTCTAACGGTTTGGTATGGAAGAGATCGCCTGCGAACTTAGGCAGTTGCCCGGTTCCGTACAGCGTGGCGTGGTTCACCAGGTAAGGCACGTAATTTTCGCTATAACCGTGCTCTTCGGTGTGAAGATCCAGCATAAACTGTGCGAGGGCGCGATGCAGGCGAGCAATCTGGCCTTTCATCACCACAAAACGCGAACCCGTCAGTTTCACGGCGTTGGCAAAATCCAGCCCGCCATGCATTTCACCGAGGGTAACATGGTCGCGAATCTCAAAGTCGAACTTGCGGGGTGTACCCCAGCGGCTGACTTCAACGTTATCGTGCTCATCTTTGCCAACAGGAACGCTGTCGTCCGGAATGTTGGGAATGGCCAGCGCGATATCGCGAATTTCGGTCAGCAGGGTTTCCAGTTCGGCTTTCGCCGCATCCAGCTCTTCACCCAACTTGTTGACTTCCAGACGCAGCGGCTCGATATCTTCCCCACGCGCTTTAGCCTGGCCGATGGATTTCGATCGCGAGTTACGCTCAGCCTGCAGATTTTCGGTGTTGACCTGCAAAACTTTACGACGCTCTTCAAGAGCGCGCAGCTTATCTACGTCCAGCTTAAAGCCCCGGCGTGCCAGTTTTTCTGCGACTGCGTCTGGCTCGGTACGCAGCAGATTGGGATCGAGCATGCTTATCCTGTGCTTATCGAATTGAAAAGGAGAAAGTGGTCACAGCCTGCGACCACCTATACGCCTGATAACCTTACCGCAACGCCCGCATTAGCGGTAGCGTTTTGTGGGGCTTTTCTGATCCTGTTCAGTAAGCCAGGCGAGCTTTTCGCCAATTTTCCCCTCAAGACCTCTGTTTGTCGGCTGGTAATAGCGTGTTTGTGCCATTTCAGGAGGGAAATAGACTTCGCCTGCGGCGTAGGCATTCGGTTCGTCATGAGCGTAACGGTATTCTTCGCCGTAGCCCATGTCTTTCATCAGTTTTGTTGGTGCGTTACGTAAGTGCGGAGGAACATCATAATCAGGACGGTCACGCGCATCACGCAGCGCGGCTTTAAAGGCCGTATAGACGGCGTTGCTTTTTGGCGCGCAAGCGAGATAAACAATGGCCTGGGCAATAGCCCGCTCCCCTTCTGCCGGCCCCACGCGGGTAAAGCAATCCCAGGCGGAAATCGCGACTTGCATGGCACGCGGATCGGCATTGCCCACATCTTCTGAGGCGATTGCCAGACAACGTCGCGCCACATACAAAGGATCTCCGCCGGCGGTGATAATGCGCGCATACCAGTATAAAGCGGCGTCAGGAGACGATCCGCGTACGGATTTATGCAAGGCAGAGATGAGATCGTAAAACCGATCCCCTTTATTATCGAAACGCGCGCTACGCTCACCGGCAATCTCAGTAAGCAGTTCCGCTTTCAGAATACGCTTACCGGCATCATCCGTCTCGGCCATGTCTGCCATCATTTCAAGCGTATTAAGCGCCCGACGGGCATCGCCGTTAACCAGCTCAGCAATTGCCTTACGCGTTTCGTCCGGCAATACGATGTTCTGCCCGCCATAGCCGCGCTTATCATCGTTCATCGCCTGAATCAGCACCTGCTCGATATCGTCGGTCGTCAGGGACTTTAACAGGTAAACGCGCGCCCGGGATAACAGCGCCGAGTTAAGTTCAAAGGAAGGGTTTTCGGTGGTTGCGCCGATGAAGGTGATCGTGCCATCTTCAATGTGAGGCAAAAAGGCATCCTGCTGACTTTTATTGAAGCGATGCACTTCATCAACGAACAGAATAGTGCGACGTCCGGCATTACGATTCTGCCTGGCGCGCTCAATCGCTTCGCGGATCTCTTTTACGCCCGACGTTACCGCCGAAATCCGCTCAATATCCGCGCTGGCATAACGGCCAATCACTTCCGCAAGTGTCGTTTTCCCCGTGCCTGGCGGCCCCCAGAGGATCATTGAATGCAGATGTCCGGCTTCAATCGCACGCGGCAACGGTTTGCCGGGAGCCAGCAAATGCTGCTGCCCGATATACTGCGCTAAATTTTCTGGCCGCATACGTGCGGCCAGAGGTTGAAAAGCGTTGTCAGAAAAGTCGAGCGACAGATTACTCACTCACACCTCTATTTGCGTTGATCGTCCACCGTCACGCCCTGTGGCGGCGTAAACGTAAACTTGCTCATATCAACTGAGCCATTTTGCTGAGATTTAAGCTGATAGCTGCTGCGCTGATCGTCTTGCTCTACGGCACTGAACTGGTGAATGGTACCGTCCGGCGTCACGTTAATGGTGAATTGCTTAAGATTACCCGCGCCGGTTTTCGGCGTCAGCACGAAGTCATTACCGCTTTGTTTGATATTGTACTGCTGCCAGTCGCTTGCCTGATTGCGGGCAATCAGCATAAAAGGCGTATTGCCGGTCGCGTCTTTAAGCCAGGTGGCGCTCGCTTGTTCCACAAAAGGATTGTAGAACCACAGCGTTTTACCATCAGAGACCAGAATACTTTCATCCGGCTGGGTCATATGCCAGTTAAACAGATTCGGACGTTTAACCCACAAATCACCCTGACCTTCCTGAACCGCAGCGCCGCTGCCGTCGGTGACTTTTTGCGTAAAACTGGCGTGGAAGCTGCCGACTTTATCCAGACGGCTTTTTAAATCGCTCGCCGCATCAGCCCACACGGAGCTTGTGGCAAACGCGGCAACAAGCGCGCAGGTCATTGCAATTTTTTTCATTTTTGTGATTCCTCAACATGCGCCAGGCCCGACACGGGCAACAGGTGTCGTTAACTGTAGCGCTGGCAACAACATTCCCGAAAGAAGAAAAAGCTGATTTTCCAGCTCTTTACCGATCTTTGCACAGAACGGAAAAGCCCCTCGCGATGAGGGGCAATTATTAATCAAACGGCGGCGGAGCCAGGACTTCACGATTACCGTTATGCCCCTGTTCGCTGACGATACCTTGCATTTCCATCTGTTCAATAATACGCGCCGCACGGTTATAGCCGATGCGGAATTGTCGCTGCACGCCAGAGATAGAAGCTTTGCGTTTCTCAACGACGAAATTGACAGCCTGATCAAACAGCGGATCTAACTCTTCGCCCGTATCAAGACCCGCGCCACCGCCCTCGCTTTCGCTTTCGGAGGTGATGCCGTCAACATATTGTGGACGACCACGCGCTTTCCAGTCCTGAACCACCGCATGCACTTCTTGATCGCGCACGAACGCACCATGAACGCGAACCGGACTTGTGGAGTTTGGCCCGGAATAGAGCATATCCCCCATACCTAATAAGGACTCCGCGCCGCCCTGATCGAGAATGGTGCGGGAATCGATTTTACTGGAGACGGTAAACGCGATACGGGTAGGGATGTTAGCCTTAATCAGGCCGGTAATCACATCCACTGAAGGACGCTGGGTCGCAAGAACCAGATGAATGCCAGCCGCGCGCGCTTTTTGCGCCAGACGGGCAATCAACTCTTCCACTTTTTTACCCACGGTCATCATCAGGTCGGCGAATTCATCCACAAGCACCACGATATACGGCAGTTTTTCGAGAACCGGATGCGTAGCATCCATACTGTCGCCTGGCTTCCAGTAAGGATCCGGAATTGGGCGGCCCATACGTTCAGCTTCAAGAATTTTTTCGTTATACCCGGCAAGATTTCGCACACCCAACGCAGACATGAGCTTATAACGCCGTTCCATTTCATTGACGCTCCAGCGCAGGGCGTTGGCGGCGTCTTTCATATCGGTAACCACTTCCGTCAGCAGATGGGGTATACCTTCATAGACCGACAACTCCAGCATTTTGGGGTCAATCATGATAAAGCGGACTTCTTCCGGCGTTGCTTTATAAAGCATGCTGAGGATCATGGCATTAACCCCAACCGATTTACCAGAACCGGTGGTACCGGCTACCAGCAAGTGGGGCATTTTCGCCAGATCGGCGACGACCGGTTCTCCGGCGATATCTTTGCCGAGCACGATAGTCAGCGGTGACGGGTTCTCACGGAATTTCGCGTTATCGAGCACTTCGCGCAGGTAAACCGTCTGACGTTTCTTATTCGGAAGCTCAAGGCCAACGTATGGTTTGCCAGGGATAACTTCCACTACACGCACGGCAACCGTGGAAAGCGAGCGCGCAAGGTCGCGAGAGAGATTAGAAATACGCGCGGCTTTAACGCCCGGGGCGAGATTCAGTTCAAACCGGGTGATCACCGGACCCGGAGAATAATTCACCACATCGGCTTTAATTCTGAAATCAGCCAGTCGTGCTTCAACCAGACGCGCCATTTGCTCCAGCGCAAAGGTGTCAACCGGTTCGACTTCAGAAGGCGGCGGCGTAAGCAAGTCCAGCGACGGCAACGGCGTAGTCGGCTTTTGCAGTGGCGTGCTGTCGCCGTTACGCATCAATAAGGGATGAATCAGGCTTTCACGCGGTGACTCCACATGCTGCGGCTGAACCGGCGCAGGCGCTGCGTAAGACGAATGCGCTTGCTGCATCGTGTGGTGAGGCTGAACAGCTGCCTGAGGCTGCTGATGCACCGGCTGTTGAGAATGAACAGCCGCCTGATGCTGTTGATGCATAGTCTGATGATGAACAGTCGTCCCTTGCGGCTGCTGATGCACCGGCTGGTGTGGCTGAACAGTTGACTGAGGCTGTTGAGAATGAGCCGCGTAGTGATGCTGTTGATGCATCGGCTGTTGCTGAACAGGTGGTTCATCAACCATCGGACTTGGCATAAATAAAGGTTCGCTTGGGCCATCGTCCACCAGCGCTTTAACTGGCGAGAAGTCATCAAGCGAGAACGGCACCGCACCCGACGGTTGTTCCCCGGCGTAGCGTTGCTGTTGCTGCGCGGCAAATTGACGCGACAGCGCTTCTTGCTCCAGATCTATCTCATCGGCTTCCTGGGAAGCGTGGCCTTCATCCTGATAGCGCTGTTGCTGCTGAGCCATAAACTGGCGAGCCAGTTCATTTTGCTGATGCGCATCTGCTTCATCGTCTGTCAATGGAGGCTGTTGTGCATGACGCGCTTGCTGTTCTGCCATGCGCTGGGAAGGCAGTTTAATTCCGTAAGACGCAAGCTCGCGACGGGTTGGCACCCGCACACGATTAGGGCGCGGCAGTTGTGGGCCAATCCCCTCTTTCACCTGTACGCGCGGTGCGTCGCCAGCGAGGCCGAATACCGGCGTGAAGGCCGCGGCAGCGGCTGCAGCGTGAGCCGCTGACTTAACCTGCGGAGCAACCGATGTGATATCCGGTGGCGTGATTTCCGCAGCCGGCATGGATGGCGTCGCCGCAGGTTTAGGCTCGCTTGCAGGGAGCAACGAATCAACCGGTTCTACCGGCTCCGGTATCGGCTGATACCAGGCGGCCAGTTGCTCACGCTCGCGGGCGCGCTTCTCTTCGACTTCTTCGAAATAATAAAGCGGTGGACGCGTTTGCTTGACCTCTTCAGCAGCAGGCTCAGGCATGGCAGGCGGCGTTTCGCTTACGGGCTGTTGTGCATGATAAGGCTCATTGTCATCAGACCAGGCGTCAACGCCAGGCTGCAACGTGGGTGGCTCATCGGCATACGGCGAGTAAGACGTCGGTTCGTGCGTAACCGGCGCAGGATCATAATGATCCGGCGCCGGGGCAATGGTCGCATCCGGCGTTTGCGGGGTCGGCGCGGCTTGCCAGTCAACGACAGGCGCCTGCGGCTGCGGCGCGGTGGTATATTGCACTGGTTGCGGCGTAGTCGCCGCGCTTGGCGCGACAGGATGCACAGCGGCAGGGGCCGCGGTCGGCACCACCGAATAGCCGCTCAGCAACGGATCATAGTCATCTTCTGGCATTGCTGCGCTTTGCCCGGAAAACAGGACATCATCAGGATCGACATCAACCCCAACGCCGCTCGCGCGATACTGCACTTCGTCCGGCTCATCCATGCGTTTGCCAGAAAACAGCGCCTCGTCGGTTTGACGCGCCACCGGATTGTTGAATTTCTCCGCTAAACGTTTACGACGCGCCAGAGCGCCACGCAGAATGCGCGCACGACGCGATTCCCTGACCTCTTCATGTTCCTCGTCGCCTTCTTCTTCGTACTCATATTCATCGTCGTCATGCCAGGTGTTATCGCGACGGGTACGGTTAGTGGCGAAGGTCAACACGCTTAACACCACGTTGCCGATTTTTTCAGCAATACCCACCCACGACCAGCCGGTAAACAGCGTCAGCCCGGCTGCCCATACGCACAGAAGCGCAATGGTTCCCCCGCTGCTGTTAAGAAGCGGCATCATGGCGGTACTCAGCAAACTCCCCAACACGCCGCCAGAAGCGAAATACCAGATGTCATCTGCGTTAATAGCCGCAAGCCCGCATGAAGTAAGAATGAGGGCCAGAACGCCGATAAGACGCAGCGCGACGGCGAAATAGTCGATGTAGTCTTCATTCGCGCGATGCCGCCAGGCAAACCAGCACCCGCCAATCATCATGACGGGTAACGTATAGGCCATGATTCCGAATATAAAGAACAGCGTATCCGCAAGCCATGCGCCAGGCGCGCCACCCAAATTATGGATAGGTTCATGCCAGGCCGTTTGCGACCAACTGGGATCGGAGGGATTAAAACTGAGTAACGCCGCCATCAACCAGACGGCAAAAAGGGCAACAAGAATCAGCAAAGCTTCGAGGAGTCGGCGACCGCTGTCCAGCTTCGTCAAAGTAACGTCTTTATCTTCAGTGTATTCCTGGCTCAAGAAAGGCTCTCCAGGTTCTTCGAGCTAAAACGGACAGCAGTGCCGGGTCTCCCCGGCACTGCTGCTGTATGGATTAACAGGAGTGTAATCAAATTACTATGAATTTGCACCTGTTCCGCATTAGCGAGTCTTAATTACCAGACGATTGCTCTGTTTGACTTCTTCCATGACTACGTAGGTACGGGTATCGTTCACACCCGGCAGACGCAGCAAGGTTTCACCAAGCAATTTACGGTAGGCAGACATATCCGGCACACGAGTTTTCAACAGATAGTCGAAATCGCCTGAAACCAGATGACACTCTTGAATTTCTTCAAGTTTTTGCACTGCGGAGTTAAATTGTTCAAACACATCCGGGGCGCCGCGATTCAGAGTAATCTCAACGAAAACCAGGAGTGATGCATCCAGATAATGCGGGTTCAACAGAGCTGTATAGCCCTGAATAAAACCTTGACGTTCCAGACGACGCACGCGCTCAAGGCAAGGCGTCGGTGAAAGTCCTACTCGTTTAGAAAGCTCGACGTTGGAAATACGCCCATCCTTTTGCAGCTCATTAAGAATGTTACGATCGATGCGGTCGAGATCTTTGCCTGGGCGCTTCTTGCTATCTACCATTATTATTGTCTCTCTCTATTCCTTCCCTACACCTGCCACTACCCGTTCAACATCATTGTCCAGGGTCTTATATTGAGAAGCCCGTTGCCGTCAGGCAGCAATCGACATCACGTATGGCGTCTGTCCACACCATGCGTAGATTTCAATTGCCCGGTAAAAATACATAAGCTGAAGAAGGTAAAACGGCTCTACCCGCGCAAATGCTTTTTTCTTCCTCGAATGTTTTCGCAAATGCGCAGGGGATTGTCAAAGCAAAACATCGATTTTTAGTAGAACGTGCCAGATATTGATTACGCGTGGCGATTATTCCTCATTTTATCAACTACTATCCGGCGGGATTTCATTCTTATAACTAATAATTTTGGACGTTTATACAAGCAATAAGATTGCTATAAGCTATTACACATATCGTTAACAAAATCGCTGCACTCTTTTATTAGGCCGGTAAATTCCCTACAATTCAGCCCATTGTTTGCCAACTACAATGAGGATCTCATGGGCACCGCTAAACACAGTAAGCTGCTAATTTTAGGCTCCGGCCCGGCGGGATATACCGCTGCGGTCTACGCGGCGCGCGCCAACCTGAATCCGGTTTTGATTACCGGTATGGAAAAGGGCGGCCAGCTCACGACCACAACAGAAGTTGAAAACTGGCCTGGCGACCCGCACGACCTGACTGGCCCTGGGCTGATGGAACGTATGCACGAGCATGCCGCCAAATTCGAGACCGAAATTCTTTTCGATCACATCTCTCAGGTGGATTTACAGAACAAACCGTTCCGTCTTATCGGCGACAACGGCGAGTACACCTGTGATGCGCTGATCATTGCCACCGGTGCGTCTGCCCGTTACCTGGGTCTGCCGTCGGAAGAAGCCTACAAAGGCCGCGGCGTGTCTGCGTGCGCCACCTGCGACGGGTTCTTCTACCGCAACCAAAAAGTCGCCGTCATCGGCGGCGGCAACACTGCAGTGGAAGAGGCGCTGTATCTGGCGAATATCGCCTCTGAAGTGCATTTGATTCACCGTCGCGATAACTTCCGCGCTGAAAAAATCCTGATCAAGCGTTTGATGGATAAAGTCGCGAGCGGCAATATCGTGCTGCACACCAACCGCACTCTTGAAGAAGTGACCGGCGATCAGATGGGCGTAAGCGGCGTTCGCCTGCGCGACACCCAGAACACCGATAATATTGAGTCCATTGATGTTGCTGGTCTGTTCGTCGCTATCGGCCACAGCCCTAATACGTCCATTTTTGAAGGCCAATTGGAACTTGAAAATGGTTATATCAAGGTGCAGTCCGGTATTCACGGCAACGCGACCCAAACCAGCGTGCCGGGGGTATTCGCAGCAGGCGACGTGATGGATCATATCTATCGCCAGGCGATAACCTCTGCCGGTACCGGCTGTATGGCGGCGCTCGACGCCGAACGCTACCTGGATGGGCTGGCGGAAAATAACAAGTAATTCTGCAAGTTAAATAAGGCGACTGAATAAGTCGCCTTTCTTTTTTTGTCGTTGTAACATCAGCGCACTGACTCATCCTGGTTCACTGGACTTTCGCCTGCTTACAACCCAATGAATAAAACCCGCCAACAAGAATTGACCCGCTGGTTAAAACAGCAAAGTGTAATCTCCCGTCGCTGGCTGAATCTGTCACGTCTGCTGGGCGTCGTCACCGGGCTTTTGATTATTGCTCAGGCCTGGATTCTTGCCCGCATCCTTAATCATATGATTATGGAAAACATCCCGCGCGAAGCGCTGTTGCTGCCATTTATCTTGCTGGTGCTGATCTTTATTTTGCGCGCCTGGCTTGTATGGGTGCGGGAAAAAGTGGGCTTTCGCGCCGGAGTGCATATCAGGCGCGAGGTGCGAAGACAGGTGATGGATCGTCTGCAACAAGCAGGACCCGCCTGGATCAATGGCAAACCTGCCGGGAGCTGGGCGACGTTAATTCTTGAGCAAATTGATGATATGCACGATTACTACGCCCGCTATTTGCCACAAATGTCACTGGCAGCGGCAGTTCCATTGTTGATCGTGTTAGTGATTTTCCCGGTGAACTGGGCTGCCGCCCTGATTCTTTTGGGCACTGCGCCGCTTATCCCGATATTTATGGCCATGGTGGGCATGGGCGCCGCCGACGCCAACCGGCGAAATTTCGAGGCCCTGGCGCGGCTTAGCGGCAACTTCCTTGACCGTCTACGCGGCCTTGAAACCTTACGATTATTTCATCGCGGCGCGGCAGAAACCGAAAATATCCGTGAGGCGTCGGTGGATTTTCGCCGTCGTACTATGGACGTGCTGCGCCTTGCGTTTTTATCCTCAGGCGTGCTGGAATTTTTCACGTCACTCTCTATTGCGCTGGTCGCCGTTTACTTTGGTTTTTCTTACCTTGGCGAGCTGGATTTTGGTCATTACAGTACTGGCGTGACGCTCTTCGCGGGATTTTTAGCCCTTATTCTTGCCCCCGAATTCTTCCAGCCGCTGCGCGATCTCGGTACGTTTTATCATGCAAAAGCGCAGGCCGTAGGCGCCGCCGATAGCCTGAAAACCTTTCTTGAAACGCCGCTGCAAAGCCCGAATCGTGGCACGCTCAAAATCAGCAATAACGATCCGCTAACGATTCGCGCCCATGATCTGATTATTCTGTCGCCTGAAGGCGATGTCCTGGCAGGACCCCTCAATTTTACGCTTGAACCCGGTAAACGCGTGGCGATTGTGGGACAAAGCGGCGCAGGCAAAAGCTCATTGCTTAATGCGCTTTCCGGCTTTTTGCCCTATGAAGGGTCGCTTACGGTCAATGACATTGAGCTGCGCGATCTGGAGCCGCTCGCCTGGCGCGAGCATCTAAGCTGGGTTGGCCAAAACCCACAGTTACCTGCGCCAACGCTTCGCGACAATGTGTTGCTTTGCGCCCCTGACGCCAGTGAAAGCGCATTGCAAACGGCGCTGGATAAAGCCTCAGTCAGTGAATTTATCCCCCAGTTACCATTCGGGCTGGACACGCCGATAGGCGATCAGGCGGCGGGCCTTTCTGTAGGCCAGGCGCAACGCGTTGCCGTGGCGCGCGCGCTGCTCACGCCTTGCAAATTACTGATGCTTGACGAACCTGCTGCCAGTCTGGATGCGCGAAGTGAAATGAAAGTCATGCAGGCGCTGAATGCAGCATCGCTAAATCAAAGCACCCTGATGGTCACCCACCAACTGGATTATATTCACCAGTGGGATGACGTATGGGTGATGCGTAACGGCAAAATTGTTGAGCAAGGGGATTTTGAAACCCTTAAGCGCGCAAACGGTCATTTTGCCGCCCTGCTCGCCCACCGCCAGGAGGAGATCTAAATGCGTGATTTGCTGCCCTACCTGGCGCTGTATAAGCGCCATAAGTGGATGTTAAGCCTTGGCGTGGTGCTGGCAATCATAACGCTACTCGCCAGCATTGGGCTGCTGACCCTTTCGGGATGGTTTTTATCTGCCTCAGCGGTGGTTGGCGTCGCAGGCGTTTATACATTTAACTACATGCTGCCCGCCGCAGGCGTACGTGGCGCGGCGATAATCCGTACCGCAGGACGCTATTTTGAACGACTGGTGAGCCATGACGCTACCTTCCGGGTGCTGGCGCATCTGCGAGTGTATACCTTTAGCAAAGTGCTGCCGCTTTCTCCCTCGAGTATCGCCCGGTTTCGTCAGGGCGAATTACTGAACCGCCTGGTGGCGGACGTCGATACTCTCGATCACCTTTACCTGCGGGTGATTTCGCCGCTGGTAGGCGCCTTAGTCGTCATTCTGGTGGTAGCCGTTGGGCTATCAGTTCTTGATGTGACGCTGGCAATGACGCTTGGCGGTATCATGTTTTTGACCGTGCTGCTGCTCCCTCCGCTGTTTTACCGCGCCGGTAAAGGTACGGGTGCGGCCCTGACTGCGCTGCGAGCGCAGTACCGCCAGCAACTCACGGCATGGTTAATTGGTCATGCTGAACTTACCCTTTTCAACGCTGCTAATCGCTACCGCGACGCACTGGATTCCACAGAAAGCGACTGGCAGGAAGCACAACGCCGCCAGGCAGGACTGACCGCCCTTTCACAGGCGGTGATGATGCTGATAAGCGGAATGACCGTCGTCCTGATGCTATGGATGGCGGCAGGCGGCGTGGGGGGTAACACCTCCCCCGGAGCGCTGATTGCGCTGTTTGTCTTCTGTGCGCTGGCGGCATTCGAAGCCCTGGCACCGGTCACCGGCGCGTTCCAGCATTTGGGTCAGGTTATTGCCAGCGCACAGCGCGTCACGCAATTAACCGGTCAACAGCCCGATGTGACGTTTCCCGATACGCCGATGGCTGCGCCTTCCCAGGCCTCCATCACGCTTGAGAACGTGAGTTTCAGCTACCCGCAACAAGCGCAACCGGCTTTACATAACGTCTCCCTGCGCATCAATGACGGCGATCGCGTAGCGCTGTTGGGCCGCACCGGGTGCGGGAAATCAACCCTGCTCCAACTGCTGACCCGCGCATGGGACCCGCAACAGGGCGCGATTACACTGAATGGCTTGCCGCTTACGCAATATAGCGAAAGCGCGCTTCGCGCCAGCATGAGCGTGGTACCGCAACGCGTACATCTGTTCAGCGCGACGCTGCGCGATAACTTATTGCTCGCCGCGCCGAAGAGCAGCGATGCGCGTCTTGCCAGTACGCTGACTCAAGTGGGTCTGGAAAAGCTTCTGGAAAATGGTGGGTTGAACAGTTGGCTTGGCGAAGGCGGACGTCAGCTGTCCGGCGGGGAGTTGCGTCGTTTAGCCATCGCCCGCGCGCTACTTCATGATGCGCCGCTGATGTTGCTCGACGAACCTACCGAAGGGCTGGACGCGGAAACGGAACAGCAAATTTTATCATTGCTGGCATCCGTAACGGCCAATAAAACGGTGTTGATGATCACCCATCGCTTGCGCGGTTTGGCTGATTTTAACCAAATTGTGGTTATGGATAACGGTCAAATTATTGAAAGTGGCGCTCATGAGGAATTGATGGCAAAACAGGGGCGATATTACCAGTTTCGTCAATCCGCTGTAGTCTATGATTGTGAATGAACAATAATGTCATGCGGTGGAGCCTGGTAGATGCGTCTGGTGCAGCTTTCTCGTGAATCAATCACCTTTCCTTCGCCGGAAGGGGCATTGCGGGAACCGAATGGCCTGTTGGCGCTCGGGGGCGATCTCAGCCCTGCGCGTTTGTTAATGGCCTACCAGCGCGGCATTTTCCCCTGGTTCTCGCCAGGTGACCCGATTTTATGGTGGTCACCTGATCCACGCGCCGTATTGTTTCCCGACGCGTTTCACCAAAGCCGTAGCATGCGTCGCTTTCATAATTCATCGCCTTACACGGTGACCTTGAATCACGCCTTCGATGAAGTCATTACTGCCTGTGCCAGCGATCGGCTTGAAGGCACCTGGATAACACCTGACGTGCTGAGTGCGTATATTCGATTGCACGAGCTTGGTCATGCGCATTCCATAGAAGTATGGCATCAGGATGAACTGGTGGGCGGTATGTATGGTGTGGCGCAGGGCGCGCTGTTTTGCGGCGAATCAATGTTCAGCCAACGCGTGAACGCCTCGAAAACGGCATTACTGGTCTTTTGCGACTATTTTATCCGTCAGGGCGGCAAGCTTATTGATTGTCAGGTGCTAAATACTCATACCGCGTCGTTAGGTGCAATTGAGATCCCCCGCCGCGATTACCTGAATTATCTCAGTGTAATGAAAACGCAGCCGCTGCAATCGCATTGCTGGGTACCTAAAACGCTGTTCGATAAGCGTTGTCAGTAACTTTTCGGTACATTGTGCCGGGAAGTGCTATACTGTTGCCCGCAGAGAAAACTCTTCACATTGCCCGCCGCCGTTTAGGATCCACAGCTTTGGCTTTATTCTCCCTTAACGTTTGCGTTCTGGATGCGGCTAATGCTGTGTCAGCGGGCCATGCGCAGAATCAACTTTGCCGGTTTATCAACCGCAAAATCTTTACATATTTGGTGAACTTGGGCATTATCTTGCCGGTTCAAAACATTGGTAGTGATACCCCAGAGGATTAGATGGCCAAAGAAGACAATATTGAAATGCAGGGTACCGTTCTTGAAACGTTGCCTAATACCATGTTCCGCGTTGAGTTAGAGAACGGTCACGTGGTTACTGCTCACATTTCCGGTAAAATGCGCAAAAACTACATCCGCATTCTGACTGGCGACAAAGTGACTGTTGAACTGACCCCGTACGACCTGAGCAAAGGCCGCATTGTCTTCCGTAGTCGCTAAGTATTAATTGCATCGGCGCGGCTGACTTGCGGCGCTTTGAATATAAAAAGGCCGGGGAATTCCCCGGCCTTTTATTTATCGGTAAATCACTTAATGTGCCGCTTCCGGCTTGTGCTTTTGCGCGCTCTGGAAGTGATAGGTCAACTCACCTTTCTCTTTGTCCAGCGCTACTGTGACCTGCCCGCCATCAACCAGCGAGCCGAACAGCAATTCGTTCGCCAGCGGTTTTTTCAGGTTGTCCTGAATGACGCGTGCCATCGGGCGTGCGCCCATCGCGCGGTCATAGCCTTTCTCAGCCAGCCAGTCGCGTGATTCCTGACTAACCTCAAGCGAGACGCCTTTCTGATCAAGCTGTACCTGGAGTTCGACGATAAATTTGTCGACCACCTGATGGATAACGTCAGTATTAAGATGGTTGAACCAAATAATGTTATCCAGACGGTTACGGAACTCCGGCGTAAAGATCTTTTTGATCTCTTCCATCGCATCGGTACTGTTATCCTGATGGATCAAACCAATGGTCTTACGTTCCGTTTCCCGAACGCCCGCATTGGTGGTCATCACCAGAATCACATTACGGAAATCCGCTTTGCGACCGTTGTTGTCGGTCAGGGTACCGTTGTCCATTACCTGCAACAGCAGGTTAAACACGTCCGGGTGCGCTTTTTCGATTTCATCAAGCAGCAGTACCGCGTGCGGGTGTTTAATCACGGCATCGGTCAGCAGACCGCCCTGATCGAAGCCCACATAACCCGGAGGCGCACCAATCAAACGGCTAACGGTGTGACGTTCCATATACTCGGACATATCAAAACGCAGCAGTTCAATACCCAGCGATTTCGCCAACTGGACGGTGACTTCGGTTTTACCCACACCGGTCGGCCCGGCGAACAGGAAAGACCCGACGGGTTTATGGTCCTGGCCCAGACCGGCGCGGCTCATCTTAATCGCTTCGGTTAACGCTTCAATCGCCGTATCCTGGCCGAATACCAGCATTTTCAGACGGTCGCCAAGGCTCTTGAGCGTATTGCGATCGGTTGCCGATACACTTTTCTCAGGGATGCGCGCAATACGCGCCACCACGGATTCAATATCCGCGACGTTAACGGTTTTCTTACGTTTGCTCACCGGCATCAGGCGTGCACGCGCACCCGCTTCGTCGATAACGTCGATGGCTTTGTCCGGCAGATGACGGTCATTGATGTATTTCACCGCCAGTTCCACCGCCGCGCGCACCGCTTTCGCGGTATAACGCACGTCATGATGCGCTTCGTATTTCGGTTTCAGGCCATTAATGATCTGCACCGTTTCTTCCACAGACGGCTCAGTAATATCGATTTTCTGGAAGCGACGCGCCAGTGCGCGGTCTTTTTCAAAAATATTACTGAATTCCTGATACGTGGTTGAACCCATCACACGGATCTTGCCGCTTGAGAGCAACGGCTTGATAAGGTTTGCCGCATCGACCTGACCGCCAGACGCTGCGCCTGCGCCAATAATAGTGTGGATTTCATCAATAAACAGAATGCTATTGGCGTCTTGCTCAAGCTGTTTGAGCAGCGCTTTAAAGCGTTTTTCGAAATCGCCACGGTATTTGGTGCCCGCCAGCAGGGAACCAATATCAAGCGAGTAGACGGTGCAGTCGGCCATGATTTCCGGCACATCGCCCTGGACAATACGCCAGGCGAGACCTTCAGCAATGGCGGTTTTCCCAACGCCGGATTCACCCACCAGCAACGGGTTGTTTTTGCGACGACGGCACAGCACCTGGATGGTTCGTTCCAGCTCTTTATCACGACCAATCAGCGGATCAATTCCACCGACGCGCGCAAGCTGGTTGAGATTGGTGGTGAAGTTTTCCATACGCTCCTCCCCGCCTGCTTGCTCTTCGTTAACTGGATTGTCTGAACCGCTGGACTGGTGCGGCTCATCTTTACGCGTGCCGTGAGAAATGAAGTTCACCACGTCAAGACGGCTGACTTCATGCTTACGCAACAGATAGGCGGCCTGGGATTCCTGCTCGCTGAAAATCGCCACCAGCACATTAGCGCCTGTCACTTCGCTACGGCCTGACGACTGTACATGGAAGACCGCGCGTTGCAGTACGCGTTGAAAACTCAACGTCGGTTGGGTATCGCGTTCTTCTTCGCTCGCCGGTAGGACGGGCGTGGTTTGTTCGATGAAGGCTTCCAGTTCCTGTCGAAGCGCCACCAAATCCACCGAACACGCTTCCAGCGCTTCGCGGGCCGATGGGTTACTGAGCAGAGCCAGTAACAGATGTTCGACAGTCATAAACTCATGTCGGTGCTCGCGCGCTCTGGCGAAAGCCATGTTTAAACTGAGTTCCAGTTCTTGATTGAGCATAGGCACCCCCCTCAATATAATCCGCCGTTCAGGCTAATTCCTGCGTACACAGTAACGGATACTCGTGCTTCTTGGCATACTGATTCACCATCGCCACTTTGGTTTCAGCGACTTCTGCGGTGAAAATGCCGCAGATGGCCTTGCCGTGATAGTGAACTGTGAGCATCAATTGTGTTGCACGCTCTACATCATAAGAAAAGAACTTTTGTAGCACGTCAATAACAAATTCCATCGGCGTGTAATCATCGTTCATTAACATAACTTTATACATAGATGGTGGTTTTAGCCCCTCATCAAGTTTATTTTCTGCTAACTGCTCGAAATCTAACCACTCGTTCGTCTTACCCATCGCTTACAATCATCGTTGGTTAACTAAATCATTACACAGGCCGGTAACCTGCCGCTCATTCAGTTATACGCCATTTCAATCTACCTTAATTGACAGATAACTATCATCTATCGTTACTATCCGCGAACACTGTCACATTAATGGCAATAGCGTTAACTGCTTCAAAATTTTGACTGATTCTTATCCATTTCACCCCGTCAAACGCTTGACGCACTGCCCGATTTCTCTAAATTGTACTGGCGTGAGTTGGCGAGGTTTTGAACAACGCACCCTCACCCACCGGTTCATTCCATCTTACTTATAAGATTCATGAAGGATGTCGAAGCATGGAGACGGGTACAGTTAAGTGGTTCAATAATGCCAAAGGGTTTGGTTTTATTTGCCCTGAAGGCGGCGGCGAAGATATTTTCGCACATTATTCCACCATCCAGATGGATGGTTACCGTACGCTCAAAGCCGGACAAGTTGTCAGGTTTGATGTACATCAAGGGCCCAAAGGCAATCACGCCAGCCTGATTGTGCCTCTTGAAGCAGAGGCGGCTGTCGCTTAACGCTTCTGTTTGTATTGTGTACATCCCACAGCTAAAATGCCAGCCTTCACGCTGGCATTTTACTTTTCTCTACACCTTACTCGCGCGCCAGCGCATCAACCGGATTCAGACGCGCCGCATTGCGTGCCGGCAACCACCCGAACAAAACGCCCGTCGCGGTCGAGCAGAAAAACGCCGTTAACAACGCAAGCCCCGAGAAACCGATTTGCCAGCCAGGCAGGAAAAGCTGTAACGTGAAGGCGATAAGTAACGATAGCCCAATTCCAAGCGCACCGCCGACCAGACATACCAGTACCGCCTCGATAAGAAATTGTTGTAGCACATCGCTGGCTCTGGCGCCGACCGCCATACGAATGCCGATTTCCCGCGTCCTTTCGGTAACAGAAACCAGCATGATGTTCATCACCCCAATGCCCCCCACCAGTAGCGAGATGACTGCGACCAGCGTTAAAAACAGTTGGAGCGTCCGGGTCGTTCTTTCCGCCGTTTGCAGGAAACCATCCATATTCCAGGTAAAGATATCTTTTTTACCGTGGCGCAACGAGAGTAACCGCGCGAGCTGCTGCTCGGCTTCCTGGCTGTTGTAGCCGTCCTTCACCCGCACGGTGATTGAGTTAAGCCAGGACTGGCCCATCACCCTGCCGGACATCGTGGTGTATGGCAGCCAAACGCGCAGAATTTTACTGCTGCCAAACATCGACTGTTTTTCCTGCGCCACGCCGATAATGGTGGCTGGCATATTGCCCACCAGGATCACTTCGCCGACCACATTGCGTTTATTCGGGAAGAGCTGACGACGCGTATTCTCATCCACCACCACAACCTGGGCGCGCCCCTGGCTCTGGGCTTCGTTAAAGGTATTCCCTTCGCTGAAGGTCATGCCATAGACGTTAAAATACTGCTCGCTGACGCCGTTGGCGCTCGCCGCCACATCCTTGTTGCCATAGCGAACCCGCAGATTGCTCGACAACGCAGGCGTGGCGGAACGCACCCAGGGCTGTTTCTGAATAGCCAGCAGGTCGTCGTACTTCAGCGCCTGTTGATACTGCGGATCGTCATCGCCGAAATCGGTGCCGGGATAGACATCAATGGTATTGGTGCCAATGGAGCGAATATCCTCCAGCACCAGTTGTTTTGCCGCATCGCCCACCACCACAATCGATACCACCGAGGCGATACCGATGATAATCCCAAGCATGGTCAGCAGGGTGCGCATCTTATTGGCCGCCATGGCAAGCCACGCCATGCTAAACGCCTCACGAAACCCGCTGGTGAATTTCTGCCAGCCGCTTTCGCCAGGCGAACGTTCAATCTTCGCCGCCGCTCTGCCTGAATGGGTGGGCGGATTACGGATGATTTCGCCATCGCGAATTTCAATCACGCGCTCCGCCTGGGCGGCGATAGCCGGATCGTGGGTCACGATAATCACCGTGTGCCCGCTATCGCGCAGCTGTTTTAGCGTCGCCATCACCTCTTCGCCAGAATGGCTGTCCAGCGCGCCGGTGGGCTCATCGGCGAGGATGACCTGCCCGCCGTTCATTAAGGCCCTGGCGATACTTACGCGCTGTTGCTGGCCGCCGGATAGCTGCGAAGGAGAATAATCCACCCGCGCCGCCAGGCCCAGCCGGTCAAGCAATTCGCGGGCGCGCTGCTGGCGGGCTTTACGGCCAACGCCTGCATATATTGCGGGAATTTCAACGTTCTGGGCGGCAGTTAAATGCGACAACAAATGGTATCGCTGAAAAATAAAACCGAAATGCTCGCGACGAAGCTGCGCCAGTTCATCGTCGCTTAGGGTCGAGACATCAACGCCTGCCACCTTGTAACTGCCAGAGGTGGGTTTATCAAGGCAACCGAGAATATTCATCAGGGTGGATTTGCCTGAGCCTGACGCACCGACAATCGCCACCATTTCACCGGCACTGATGCTTAAGGTCACGCCTTTGAGAACATCCACCGGCTCGCCACCAGAGATATACCGGCGATGAATGCCGGTTAGCTCAAGCAGTGCCGTCATGGCGTAGCTCCAGGCATGGTTTTGCCGATAACCACTTCCTCACCCTCTTCCAGCCCCTTCACGATCTGTACCTGTGTGTCGTTGCGCGCGCCGATTGAGACTTCACGTTCGCGGGTTTCACCATTACGCATAATGGTGATGCGGTAACGGTTATCGCCAATCGGATCGCCCAAGGCGGCCAGGGGAATGGTGAGCACATTTTTCATGCCGCTAAGCTGGATATGCACCTGGGCGGTCATATCAAGTCGCAACACGCTTTTCGGATTTGGCACTTCAAAACGCGCGTAATAAAAAATCGCGTCGTTCACTTTTTCCGGAGTTGGCAGAATATCTTTCAGGACACCTTCGTAGCGAGTCAGCGGATCGCCAAGCACGGTAAACCAGGCTTTAAGCCCGGGACGCAGATGTATGATATCCGCCTCCGACACCTGCGCTTTCACAAGCATCGTGCTGAGATCTGCGAGGGTGAGAATATTCGGCGCTTGTTGGGCGGCAATCACGGTCTGGCCTTGCAAGGTTGTGATTTGGGTTACTTCGCCCGCCATTGGCGCAATTATCCGCGTAAAATCAAGATTGGTTTTGGCGGTGTCTAACGACGCCTGGTTACGCTTTATTTGCGCATCGATGGTACCGATTCGCGCCTGTTTTACCGCAAGGTCAGTGACGGCGGTATCCAAATCCTGGCGTGAAATAGCCTGAGTTTTAGCAAGGGCCTGTTGACGACCAAGCGTCACTTTCGCCAGTTGCATTTCCGCCACGGCTTGCATGCGCTGGGCGCGTAATTCTTGTAACGTCGCTTCCACCTCTTTTATTTGGTTTTCAGCCTGTTCGGGGTCGATAACCCCTAAAAGCTGATCTTTTTTCACCTTATCGCCAATTTCTACCGACAAGGTTTTAAGCTGGCCGCTGACCTGCGCGCCCACATCGACCTTTTTAAGCGCATCCAGTTTACCGGTCGCCAGCACGGTTTGTTCCAAATCGCCTTTGCGTACAATCAGGGTCTGGTATTGCGGCTTTGGCGCATTCAGCGTTTTCCAGGCCCAGAGGCCTGCGAATAACACCAGTATCCCCACTACCAGATACCGTTTCTTCATTTTTCCCTTAAACCGCATAAATCCAGGATCTCTTTTTTGATCTGTACATTGCGTTATGTAAACGCACCCTCAACAAGATTCATTCATGCGATGGATATTTTCACCCATTGCCATTTCGTTCAATGTTACTTTGCTCAAATACGGGTTCGTTTACTTCTCGAGCCAAAGTCATGTCTACTATTTTCGACGCCGACCATGATATTTACCCTGTACCCCGCAATGGCTGGCAGCTTTTTCGACGCCTGGTTTCAGGCCAGTGGATGCCGGGTAGTGCCTGGCATAACCCTCACTATCGCCATAAATTTTTGCTGCGTTCGCTCGCTGCGCCAATTGCCACGAAACGCTTACTAAACTTACTGGCTCAACAACCGCATCTGGAAGCGCTGCTACTGGCGCAACCCGGTTTACCCTGCCGTTTGCATCGTCCGTGGTTAACGGTCAAAACCTCTTGTTATGACGCGCTGACGGCACTGGATTTTCACTATAAACAATTAAACCAGGTTTTACCCGC
Organism: Citrobacter freundii; assembly: GCF_011077955.1. GTDB lineage: Bacteria > Pseudomonadota > Gammaproteobacteria > Enterobacterales > Enterobacteriaceae > Atlantibacter. The sequence goes on along the minus strand of NZ_JAALBX010000002.1, from coordinate 29,420 downwards.
AACGCTTTTACATGCGCACTGGTCAACTCAGGGCGTCTGCCTTGCACGTTTGAGTGGTAAAAACGACGAACAGTATCGCATCCAATTCGGCTCGCTCGCCACTCTCGATAAAGAGGGGGAAGCCACCCTACTGTTTTATGATGATAGCGACACTGTTCTTGCGAGCATGACCTTCACACTGTGTCAGCGTAACGGAAAACCGACGCTTTTTATCGGTGGTTTACAGGGGGCGAAAAGCTGGGTTCCCCATGAGAAGATTCAGCTTGCCACCAAAGCCTGCCACGGTTTGTTCCCGAAAAGACTGCTGCTTGAGACGGCGTGTTTTCTGGCTCCGCTGTTGCAAATGGAGCAGATCGAGGCGGTGAGTAACGAAACCCATATTTATCGCAACTGGCGGTACGCTAAAAAGAAAAAAGACAAGCTACACGCCGATTACGACAGTTTCTGGGAATCCATGGATGGCATGAAAAATCCCAGCGGCGATTTCATGCTCCCCCTGGCTGTGGCACGCAAGCCGATGGAAGATATCGCCAGTAAAAAACGGGCCGAATATCGTCGCCGCTACGAGTTGCTGGACAGCCTTAGCGCACAAATTAATGATACGGTCAGTGCGCATTAATCCGCGCGCCCCCGGGCCAGCCATAACACCCGGGAGAACATTTTGCGCAGCAGGTGCGGTACGGCGTCGATGCCCCGCCGCCCTGCCTCCAGCGCCACTTCAATGGCAATATCGGGTTTTGACGAACGGTGAATAGCCTTAGCAATAACCCGGCGCATATTCATTGGGACATTTTCCGGCAACTGCGCGATACGATGAAACACATCGGCAAAGCCCTCGCGGTACATAAAATGCTCCATATCCATCGCAGGCAGCGCGGTTAAATGCACCCGTTCCTCCTCGCTGTTGTTATTTACCAGGCTTCGCACCGTGGCGGCATACTTTTTACCAGCTTCATCACCATCCACCAGGACATGCCATTCGATTCCCATGCGCTGGGCAAATTTGATTAACGGCTTAAGACCCGACTGGGCGAATTCAATGACCCGTATCCCTTCGGCATCAAAGTGATGACCGCACTGGCGCGCCAGTTCATTAATCACCCACACCTCCGTTTCGCCTTCTACCAGTAGCCAACAGCGGGCAAACAGCGCCGCCGGGCGGTTAAAGCGAATATGATAAGCAATACGTCGGTTATCTTCGGCATTCATCCCATCCGGGCCAAGACGCCAGGCCGACACGCGGGCTGATTCACGCACCAGTCGACACACCTGCTCAACGGGTGTCATCGACAACAGTTCGCTCGAATTGGTGGTGGTGATTTTCTGAAGCGGCAGCAAATTCAGCAGTTGCCACGCCACAGAAAGCATAATGGGATGCAAACGAGTTTCGGGATCTTCCACCAGCAACAACGGGCGGGCGTCGCGGTCGAGCACGACGGTGCCTTTCGCCTGCAATAGTGTGGAAAACAGGCCGAGCAGGATAACCCGATGGGTGCGACTGCCCGGTTTGTCTATCATGCGGTTAATCACATCAAGATAACGCCAACTGCGCTGTTCATCATGAGAACGGCGGCGCAGCAGAGGATGGCGAGCCTGGCTGGTACTTTGTTCGGCGAAATAGTGCTCAAGCAGTTGCACCATCGCCGAGAGCCCCTGGCGAATCTGGCTGTCGGTTAAATTTTGCGGGCGCGCCACCAGTTCCCGGGCTAAAAAATCAAGCTGCCGCGCCGTAACCTCTACCTCCGGCGTGCCGGGTAAGGCGCCGTTGCGAATACGCTGCATAAAACGCGCATCACGCAGGCGCAAAACCGGGTTAAGACGAACTAAATGAGAAGCCAGGTCGTCAATGTTATCGAGCGCCAGCGCGTCGCCGCGACGGTTCAGAAAACTGCGCAAGGTCATCACCGCGCCATCATCCGCCAGTTCTCCTTCAAGGCGATAATAAATGCGCGCGTAGCCGTCATTACTGCGGTCCCAGATATCATTCAGGTGACGGTAACGGCGTCCGTTATGGCTGCCGGGCTGATTTTCGCGAAAGGTCAAAATAATATGCAGGTGATGCTCGCGTCCGTAGATATCACCGGGTGGGAACCAGAAGTCTTCACGCGTGAAAGAATAGAGACGGGAATCAGGAGCCAGTAGCAGCGTCAGCGCATCCAGCAGGCTTGACTTACCCCAGGCGTTCTCACCAATCAATACATTGGTGTGTTCGAGCATTAACGACAACCGGTTGATCCCGCGAAAACCGACAATCTCTATGCGTTCAAGGAACATATTCTCTCCCGTGACTGCTCCCGTCCTTTATGCCCTGAAGTATAGCGGCAGGATTTGCGCCATGTCACCGCAGCAGTCACAGCGCAAGAATTATTATTTAATGATTACAGGGTTGTTAACTATTTTATAAAGTCATGAGAAAAGTGAGTGGAAATTATTTTCTCAATAAGAACAAACCTAAAGCTAAATTTACGCACTTGCGTTACGTCAATTTTACTTAAGTTATTTATCTGGCGGGAGCAGAACGGCATTATTTACACTAGCACGGTATTGTGACTGATTTATTCAAGTCATAGGTAGATGACAATCACAATATATGAAGCAATTTGGTTTTAACGATATTTAAAATATAAACACTGAGGTTTTAATGATAAGGAAATTAACAGCAGAATGCTTTGGCACTTTTTGGCTGGTTTTTGGCGGATGCGGCAGCGCGGTATTGGCTGCAGCGTTTCCTGAACTGGGTATCGGCTTTAGCGGCGTAGCGTTGGCCTTTGGCTTAACGGTATTAACCATGGCCTATGCCGTAGGTCATATCTCTGGCGGGCATTTCAATCCGGCAGTGACGTTAGGCTTATGGGCAGGCGGTCGTTTCCCCACCAAAGACATTATTGGTTATGTCGTTGCACAAATTATCGGCGGTATTATTGCAGCAGCTGTACTTTATTTCATCGCCAGCGGCAAAGCGGGTTTTGATGCCGCAGCCAGCGGTTTCGCCGCTAACGGTTATGGCGAACATTCGCCAGGCCACTATTCCATGCTCTCCGCTGTTATCATTGAGATCGTATTAACCTGCTTGTTCCTGATCATTATTCATGGCGCAACGGATAAAAATGCCCCGGCAGGTTTTGCGCCTCTCGCAATTGGCCTGGCGTTAACGCTTATCCATTTAATCAGTATCCCGGTAACCAATACCTCGGTAAACCCGGCGCGCAGCCTGGCCGTGGCTATTTTCCAGGGAGGATGGGCGCTACAACAGCTTTGGTTATTCCTGGTTATGCCGGTCATTGGCGGCGTGCTTGGCGGCGTTATTTACCGCGCGCTGCTGGAAAAACGCAGCTAATCACCAAAAGGCCTGCAACAAGCAGGCCTTTTGCATAAAAATTCCTATTTTTTGCAGCTTTACTCATATCCCGGCATTGGGTAGTGTTATGAGGCTCATTTATCGCAAGGACCTCTCTTTCTCATGCTGTCTGGATTACTGATTATTTTACTCCCGCTTATCGCCGGCTATCTTATTGCGCTTAACAATACAACGGCGCTTAAAACCATCAACCGCCTGTTAAGCTGGATTGTCTACGTTATTCTCTTTTTTATGGGCATAAGCCTGGCGTTTCTGGATAATCTGGGCAGCAACCTGATGGCGATTTTCCATTATTCGGCAGTCAGCGTAGTGGTTATTTTACTGTGTAATTGCGCAGCGCTATTCTGGCTTGATAAGTCCCTTCCCTGGCGTCACCAGCATCATCAGGAAGCATTACCGTCACGCCTCGCCATGGCGCTGGAATCCCTTAAACTCTGCGGCGTAGTGGTGCTGGGCTTTGCGCTCGGATTAACCGGTATGAATTTCCTGATCCACGCCACTGACGCCAGTGAATATACCCTGATCTTTTTGCTGTTCTTAATCGGTATTCAGCTACGCAATAACGGCATGACGCTGCGTCAAATCGTTCTCAATCGTCGCGGAATGATTGTGGCGGTGGTGGTGGTTGCCAGCTCGCTCATAGCGGGTGTGATAAATGCCTTTATTCTTGATTTGCCGATTCGCACCGGCCTTGCGATGGCCTCCGGTTTCGGTTGGTACTCCCTGTCGGGCATATTAATGACCGAATCTTATGGACCGGTTATCGGCAGCGCCACGTTCTTTAACGATCTGGCGCGCGAGCTGGTGGCGATCATGTTAATTCCGGGCCTGGTGCGCCGCAGCCGCTCGGCGGCGCTGGGATTATGCGGCGCGACCTCCATGGATTTCACCTTGCCTGTGTTGCAGCGCAGCGGTGGTCTGGAGATGGTGCCTGCCGCTATCGTCCACGGTTTTGTGCTCAGCTTACTGGTGCCGATATTAATGGCCTTTTTCGCCGCCTGATTTTTTTTGGCGATACGCAAGTGTCGCCAAAATTGCGCTAAATCAATCTCTGTTCATCTAGCTGTAGAAATCCCTTTTAACCCCCTTCGCAGACGCATAATCTTAAACATGTATATCAAATATAACTTTAAGGTATCATTATGTTTTGTGTGCAATGTGAACAAACCATCCGTACTCCTGCTGGCAACGGCTGCTCATACGCTCAGGGTATGTGCGGCAAAACTGCCGAAACATCCGATCTGCAAGACTTATTGATTGCCGCACTGCAAGGGCTGTCCGCATGGGCGGTTAAAGCACGCGAACTGGGCATTATCGATCACGAGATCGATAACTTCGCCCCGCGCGCCTTCTTCTCCACGCTTACCAACGTGAACTTTGATTCCCCGCGTATTGTCGGTTATGCCCGCGAAGCGATTGAGAAACGTGACGCGCTGAAAGCGCGCTGCCTGGCAATCGACCCAACCGCAACCGTTGATAACCCGATGGCCGACCTGCAACTGGTGAGCGCCGACTTGGGCGATTTACAGCGTCAGGCGGCAGAATTCACGCCTAACCGCGATAAAGCCGACATCGGCGAAAACATTCTTGGTCTGCGCTTACTGTGCCTCTATGGCCTGAAAGGCGCGGCGGCGTACATGGAACACGCACATGTGCTGGGCCAGTACGACAATGAAATCTATGCGCAGTATCACGCGTATATGGCGTGGCTGGGCACCTGGCCTTCCGATATGAACGCGCTGCTTGAGTGTTCAATGGGCATCGGCCAGATGAACTTTAAAGTGATGAGCATTCTTGATGCCGGCGAAACCGGTAAATACGGCCATCCGACGCCGACTCAGGTTAACGTCAAACCCGTTGCTGGCAAATGTATCCTGATTTCCGGTCACGATCTGCTGGACTTGCATAATCTGCTGGAGCAGACCGAAGGCACGGGCGTTAACGTCTACACCCACGGCGAAATGCTGCCGGCGCACGGTTATCCTGAACTGCGTAAATTCAAACATCTGGTAGGTAACTACGGCAGCGGCTGGCAGAATCAGCAGACCGAGTTCGCGCGCTTCCCGGGCCCTATCGTGATGACCTCTAACTGCATCATCGACCCAACTGTTGGCAGCTACGACGACCGTATCTGGACGCGCAGCATCGTCGGTTGGCCGGGCGTGAATCACCTGGAAGGCGATGACTTCAGCCCGATTATCGCCCAGGCGCAACAACTGCCAGGCTTTACCTACAGCGAAATTGAACACCTCATCACCGTTGGTTTTGGTCGCGAAACGCTGTTGGGCGCCGCCGATTCCCTGATTGATCTGGTGAGCCGCGAAAAACTGCGTCACATCTTCCTGATTGGCGGTTGCGACGGCGCACGCGGCGAACGTAATTACTTCACCGATTTCGCCACCAGCGTTCCGCAGGACTGCCTGATCCTGACGCTTGCGTGCGGTAAATACCGTTTCAACAAACTGGACTTCGGCAACATCGAAGGCCTGCCGCGTCTGGTGGATGCCGGTCAGTGTAACGATGCGTACTCAGCCATCATTCTTGCCGTAACGCTGGCGGAAAAACTGGGATGCGGCGTGAACGATCTGCCGCTGTCGCTGGTGCTGTCCTGGTTTGAGCAAAAAGCGATTGTGATCCTGCTGACGCTGCTGTCGCTCGGTGTGACCAATATCGTCACCGGCCCGACAGCCCCAGGCTTCCTGACGCCAGATCTGCTTGCTGTGCTTAACGAGAAGTTTGGTCTGCGTTCCGTGACCACCGTTGAAGAAGATATGAAGCAGCTGCTGAGCGCGTAAGGAGAACCTATGACGATGCCAACCTCTCAATGCCCGTGGCGGATGCAGGTACACCACATCCAACAGGAAACCCCGGATGTGTGGACCCTGTCGCTGTTCTGTCACGATCATTATTCGTACAAAGCCGGACAGTACGCGCTGGTGAGTATCCGTAACAGCGCAGATACGCTGCGAGCCTATACGATTTCGTCAACGCCTGGCGTCAGCCCCTTTATTACGCTGACCATCCGCCGGATCGACGAGGGGGTTGGCTCGCAATGGCTGACCGGTGAAGTAAAACGCGGCGACTATATCTGGCTTTCGGACGCGCAAGGCGATTTTATCTGTGAAGATAAAGCCACCGATCGCTTCCTGCTGCTGGCGGCGGGCTGTGGCGTAACGCCAATTATGTCGATGCGCCGCTGGCTTGCCAAACATCGCCCCGACGCGGATGTCGCTGTGATTTATAACGTCCGTTCACCAAAAGATGTCATCTTCGCTGAAGAGTGGAAAGGCTATCCGGTGACCCTGGTGGCGGAAGTGGCAAACGAACCTGGTTTTATCGAAGGGCGTTTGACGCGTGAAATGCTGGCCGCCGTGCCGGATATCGCCACCCGTACTGTTATGACCTGCGGCCCTGCGCCGTATATGGATGCGGTAGAAGAGAACGTTAAAGCGCTCGGCGTTACGCAATTCTTTAAAGAGAAATTCTTTACGCCTGTCGCCGATGCGGCCACCAGCGGCCTGAAATTCACGACGCTGACGCCAGCCCGTGAATTTTACAGCCCGGTCGGCACAACGCTTCTTGAAGCGCTGGAAAGTAACAAAATGCCGGTTAATGCTGCCTGTCGCGCCGGGGTGTGCGGTTGCTGTAAAACCCGCGTGGTTTCCGGCGAGTACACGGTAAACAGCACCATGACGCTGACCCCGCGAGAAATCGAAGAAGGTTACGTGCTGGCTTGTTCCTGCCATCCACAAAGTGATTTAGTTCTGGCATAAGGTCACATCAGAAAACCAAAAAGGCGCTCAAAAGCGCCTTTTTTATCGGCCTCTTTACCGCCATTTACCGCCCAGCGCGTAACGGCCTGCGCCAAGAAACGCAATCGCCAGCGCCGCCACGAAGAAATAGACCAGGCTTTCAATCGCCCAGGCCCCCACCTTATCGAGCATAAAGGTGTTATTCAGCCCAACCAGCAACCACGCCACCACCATGGTAAAAGCCAGACCTAACGCGGAAAGTCGCGTCAGCACGCCAAGAATAATCAGCACCGGCGCGACAACCTCGCCCAACAGCACACCGTATGCCACAAATCCCGGAATGCCATGCGCGGCCAGCATTCCCGCTATTCCGTCCACACCGCCAAATAATTTATGCAGCCCGTGAAACAACATCAGGCCTCCCACGCTAAGACGCAACAACAGCTTACCGAGATCGTCCTTGCTTAATGCGCTATTAACCGCGCCAATCACCTTCGTCACCATATGAACCCCTTTTTTTTGTAATACCCCATGAAATGGAGTGGCAGCCAACGTGTCTGCAACCTGACGGATAATGGGTCAAGATGAGAATAATTTACACTTAATTTTTATAGGTGTTTAGCTGCTCAAAATAAGAGGTTATCCGGTCAGCCTCCCGCGATAGACTACGCTTTAAGCGAAATCAGAATGTGTTAAAGGAGGACCGATGAAACAGACCGTTGCGGCATATATCGCCAAAACCCTTGAACAGGCTGGCGTAGCGCGTATTTGGGGCGTGACCGGGGATTCACTGAACGGGCTTAGCGATAGCCTGAATCGAATGGGTACCATCGACTGGATGGCGACCCGCCATGAAGAGGTCGCGGCCTTCGCCGCTGGCGCTGAAGCGCAACTGACCGGCAAGCTGGCCGTGTGCGCCGGTTCCTGCGGGCCGGGGAATTTGCATCTTATCAATGGACTGTTCGACTGCCACCGTAACCACGTCCCGGTGCTAGCCATCGCCGCCCATATCCCGTCGAGTGAAATCGGCAGCGGCTATTTTCAGGAAACCCATCCGCAGGAGTTGTTTCGCGAATGCAGCCACTATTGTGAATTAGTGTCGAATCCGGAGCAGATCCCGCAGGTGTTGGCGAAAGCGATGCGTACCGCGGTGCTGAACCGCGGCGTCGCGGTTGTGGTGTTGCCGGGCGACGTGGCCCTACAGCCTGCGCCGGAAACCGCCAGTACGCACTGGTACTCCGCCCCGCAGCCGGTGATTGTGCCGGAAGAGAGTGAGTTACAAAAACTCGCTCAGGTGCTGCGTTATTCGAGCAATATCGCGCTGATGTGCGGCAGCGGTTGTGCAGGCGCGCATCCACAACTGCTCGCGTTTGCTGAAAAACTTAAAGCGCCCATCGTGCATGCGCTGCGCGGCAAAGAACATGTCGAATACGACAACCCGTACGATGTGGGGATGACCGGTTTAATCGGCTTTTCGTCGGGCTATCACACGATGATGAACGCTGATACGGTGATTTTGCTGGGCACCCAGTTCCCCTACCGGGCGTTTTACCCGACAGACGCCAAAATCATCCAAATCGATATCAATCCGGGCAGCATTGGCGCGCACAGTAAAGTGGATATCGCGCTGATAGGCGATATCCGCGCCACGCTAACCGCCCTGCTGCCGATGCTGGAAGAAAAAACCGATCGCACGTTCCTTGATAAGGCGCTGGAAAATTATCAGGAAGCGCGCAAGGGCCTGGACGATCTCGCCAAACCCGGCGACAAACAGATCCATCCCCAATATCTGGCCCAGCAAATTAGCCAGTTTGCCGACGACGACGCGATTTTTACCTGCGATGTAGGCACGCCGACCGTCTGGGCGGCACGCTATTTGAAAATGAACGGCAAGCGCCGCCTGCTGGGTTCGTTTAACCACGGTTCCATGGCCAATGCGATGCCTCAGGCCCTGGGCGCAAAAGCCAGCGCGCCTGAGCGTCAGGTCATCGCAATGTGTGGTGACGGCGGGTTCAGTATGCTGATGGGGGATTTTCTGTCGGTCGCCCAGATGAATTTGCCCGTCAAAATCGTGGTATTTAATAACAGCGTACTGGGCTTTGTGGCGATGGAGATGAAAGCGGGCGGCTATCTGACGGATGGCACCGATCTGCATCAAACCAATTTCGCCGCCATCGCTAACGCCTGTGGAATTACCGGTATTCGGGTAGAAAAACCCGAGGAACTGGACGCGGCGTTAAACCAGGCTTTCAAAACCGACGGGCCGGTGTTAGTGGACGTCGTGGTGGCGAAAGAAGAACTTGCGATCCCGCCGCAAATCAAACTGGAACAGGCTAAAGGGTTCAGCCTGTATATGCTGCGCGCCATTATTAGCGGGCGCGGCGACGAAGTTTTGGAGCTGGCTAAAACCAACTGGTTCCGGTAAAAAGTAAGGCATCTCCTCGAAAATTAAAAGGATATGCCGTGATAGATTTACGTAGTGATACCGTCACCCGACCCGGGCGCGCCATGCTGGAACAGATGATGGCGGCCCCGGTTGGGGATGACGTTTACGGTGATGACCCTACCGTTAATGAACTTCAGGCTTACGCAGCCCGCCTCGGCGGAAAAGAAGCCGCGTTATTCCTTCCTACCGGCACCCAGGCAAACCTCGTGGCCCTACTCAGCCACTGCGAGCGCGGCGAAGAGTATATCGTCGGACAGGCCGCGCATAACTATCTGTTTGAAGCAGGCGGCGCCGCTGTACTTGGCAGTATTCAGCCGCAGCCAATTGACGCGGAGCTGGATGGGACGCTGGCGCTTGATAAAGTCGCCGCCAAAATTAAACCTGACGATGTCCATTTCGCCCGCACCCGTCTGCTGGCGCTTGAAAACACCCACAACGGCAAAGTGCTGCCTCGCGAATACCTTGAGCAAGCCTGGACCTTCAGCCGTGAGCGTGGACTTGCGCTGCACGTCGATGGCGCGCGCATCTTTAACGCCGTTGTGTCCTATGGCTGTGAGCTTGAAGAGGTTGTTCGCTACTGCGACTCTTTCACTATCTGTCTTTCCAAGGGCCTTGGTACGCCAGTGGGATCGCTACTGGTCGGCAGCCACGATTACATCAAACGCGCCACACGCTGGCGTAAAATGGTCGGCGGCGGTATGCGCCAGGCTGGCATTCTGGCGGCAGCCGGTTTGTATGCCCTACAAAACAACGTCGCACGTCTCAAAGACGATCACGACAACGCCGCCTGGCTTGCCGACGCGCTAAAAGCGATCGGCGCGGATGTGCGTCGCCAGGACACAAATATGCTGTTTGTGCGCGTACCGCAGGAAGACGTTGCCGCCCTCGGCGAATTTATGAAGCGTCGCAATATTCTGGTTAGCGCCGCGCCGGTTACCCGTCTGGTCACCCATCTGGACGTTAGCCGCGAGCAGCTGGCGGAAGTGGTCGACAGCTGGCTGCAGTTTCAACAACGGTAACAAGGAACAGGGATGAGCGAGTCGCAGCGGATACTGGTACTGGGCGCCAGCGGTTATATCGGTCAGCATTTACTGCCGAGGCTCAGCGCTGAAGGGCATCAGATACTTGCCGCTGCGCGGAATGTCGAACGGCTCGAAAAACGTCACTTACCGGGGGTGACTTGCCATACGCTGGATCTGTTATGGCCGGAAAACCTGGCTGAGCTGCTGGTCGATGTCGACACGCTCTATTATCTGGTGCACAGCATGGGAGAAGGCCGGGATTTTGTCGAGAAAGAGCGCCAGGCGGCGCTTAATCTGCGCGACGCCCTGCGCCAGACCCCCGTGCGCCAGGTGATTTTTTTAAGCTCTCTGCAAAGCAGCGACGCCCCGTCTGATCACCTGCGGGCGCGGCAGTTAACCGCCGATACGCTTCGCGAGTCTGGCGTCCCGGTGACGGAGTTGCGGGCGGGGATTATTATCGGCTCCGGTTCTGCCGCTTTTGAAGTGATGCGCGATATGGTTTACAACCTGCCGGTGCTGACGCCGCCGCGCTGGGTGCGCTCGCGTACCACCCCCATCGCGCTGGAAAACCTGTTGGTTTATCTGGTGAAGCTACTCGACCATCCGTCCACAGGGCATCGCATTCTGGAAGCCGCTGGCCCGGAAGTGCTGAGTTATCAGGAACAGTTTGAGCGGTTTATGAAGATTAGCGGTCGTCATCGTCCGCTTATCCCCATTCCCTTGCCGACCCGTTGGATCTCGGTGTGGTTTCTTAACATGATTACCTCTGTTCCGCCAGAGATAGCCCGCGCCCTGATCCAGGGGTTGAAGCACGATCTTCTGGCGGACGATACCGCCCTGCGCGCGTTGATCCCACAAAAGCTCATCGCTTTTGACGATGCGGTACGCGAGACACTTAAAGAAGAAGATAAGCTGGTTAACTCCAGCGACTGGGGGTACGACGCCCAGGCCTTCGCCCGCTGGCGGCCTGAATATGGCTACTACCCCAAACAAGCGGGTTGTACGCTGAAAACGCACGCGAGCCTCGAGTCCTTGTGGCATGTTGTGAACCGCATCGGCGGAAAAAAAGAGGGGTACTTCTTCGGCAATTATTTATGGCGCACCCGCGCCGGAATTGATTTGCTGCTCGGCCATAAGCTCGCAAAAGGGCGGCCTGAGCACGCCATGCTACAAACCGGCGACGCGGTGGACAGCTGGAAAGTGATTATTGTCGAACCTGAGCGGCAACTGACACTGCTGTTTGGGATGAAAGCGCCAGGCCTTGGACGCTTGTCATTTAACCTGCGCGATAATGGACCTGAGCGATCGCTTGATGTCCGCGCCTGGTGGCATCCGCATGGCACCCCCGGATTATTCTACTGGCTGGTTATGATCCCAGCGCATTTGTTTATTTTTCGCGGAATGGCGCGTCAGATTTGTCGACTAGCCGAGCAGGAAGAGCAAAAACGTCGGCGCTAACTCTGAATCTTTCGCTATTCTGATTGCATAGCCGTTGAATTCACGAAAGAATGCGCGGCGTCATTTTCTCTTACAGAGCAGGCAGCAATGAAGGTACTGGTCACGGGCGCCACCAGCGGTTTAGGCCGAAACGCGGTCGAATATCTACGCCAGAAAGGCATTAGCGTCCGGGCGACCGGGCGCAACGAAGCGATGGGCAAACTGCTGCAAAAAATGGGCGCGGAATTTGTTCACGCCGATTTAACCGAGCTGGTTTCATCCCAGGCTAAACAGATGCTGGCAGGCGTCGATACACTCTGGCACTGCTCCGGCTTTACGTCGCCCTGGGGTACGCAGGAAGCGTTTGATATGGCTAACGTACGCGCCACCCGTCGTCTCGGTGAATGGGCTGTGGCGTGGGGCGTGCGCAATGTGGTGCATATCTCGTCGCCTTCGCTCTATTTTGACTACCACCACCATCGTAATATCAGCGAATCGTTCCGCCCGGCGCGCCTTGCCAATGAATTCGCCCGTAGTAAAGCGGCGGCGGAAGAAGTTATCCAGCATCTGGCGCAGGCCAACCCGAACACCCGGTTTACTATTCTGCGCCCGCAAAGCCTGTTCGGGCCGCATGACAAAGTTTTCTTCCCGCGGCTGGTGCAGATGATGCGCCACTACGGCAGTATTTTGTTGCCGCGCGGCGGCGAAGCGCTGGTGGATATGACCTATCACGAGAACGCAGTGCATGCGATGTGGCTTGCCAGTTCATCCCATTGCGACGCGCTGCCCTCAGGGCGGGCCTATAACATTACTAACGGCGAAGCGCGCCCGCTGCGCCAGATAGTTGAGAAGTTAATCGCTGAGCTTGGCATTCGCTGTCGCATTCGTTCCGTGCCTTATCCGATGCTGGATATGATGGCGCGAAGCCTTGAGCGAATGGGCAACAAGTCGGCCAAAGAACCCGCCCTCACCCATTACGGCGTCTCCAAGCTCAACTTTGACTTTACGCTTGATATCACCCGTGCCGAAACCGAACTGGGTTACCAGCCCATCGTCACGCTTGATGAAGGGATCACGCGTACCGCGCTGTGGCTTAACGATCACGGTACGTTGCTGCGTTAACCCTGACCGTATTTTTCCAGTAATGCCTCGGCGATGGCCTCGGTTTGCGCATCCGCCACGCCGTCATACCGCGCGGGTCGAAAATGCATCTGGAACGCTTCTATGACCCGCTTTTGTTGAGCAGGCGTCATATCCGGCGTGACCTCATAACCGTAACGCCCTAACAGCGTCAGCAGCGCCCCGCTGTCCACCGGCTCATCAGGCCGACGCCCCATGAGCCAGAAGTTCACCCGCGCCGGATCGGGCCAGGCGCCAATGCCCTGCTTCGCCAGTGCCGCCCACGGAAATAACGGGCCGGGGTCGTCTTTTCGTTGCGGCGCGATGTCAGCGTGCGCCACCACGTTTTCCGGTTGTATGTTGTAACGACTGATAATGTCGCGAGCCAGTTTCGCCAGTACCTCAATTTGCGCCGGGTTAAAGGGCGAGAACCGTTTTTGCCCGCCCTCTCGCTGCCAGCCGCGATTTTCCAGCTCGATGCCGATAGAGGTGTCATTGATACGGTTCGTGCCGCGCCAGAAGCTGATACCCGCATGCCAGGCCAGTTCCTGTTCGGGAACCAGTTGCCAGATAACCGGTTTGCCGTTGCGTACCGGCGGGTTATCCGGCACCAGATAATGAGCACTGACGTTACGATCGGTGAGGGTAGCGAGAGAGTTGTCAAAATCATCAGCGGTGTAATGGATCACCAGCACTTTGACGCGTGGATAAGCCGCCACGGCGGGACGGCGCAAATCCACCTGATAATCGCCCCGGTCGACAATGCCCTTTTCCCCCGCGCAGCCTGCCAGCAACAACGCCAGCATGAAGGGTACAACGCGCTTTTTCATCGCCGGGTTTTCACCGCCGTGCCCGTTACGCTTACCATCAGCATACTGCCGTCTTTGCCGACGGTTTCATAATCAATATCAATGCCGATCACCGCATCAGCCCCCAACCCCCGGGCCTTTTCTTCCAGTTCCCGGAACGCAATTTCGCGCGCGTTGCGCAGCTCTTTTTCATACGCGCCGGAACGCCCGCCGACAATGTCACGGATGCCGGCAAAAATATCGCGAAAGATATTAGCGCCAAGAATCGCCTCGCCGGTCACTACGCCGCAGTACTCAATGATGGCGTGACCTTCCAGATTTGGGGTAGTGGAAAATTGCATGATGACTCCTTCTTTGGCTATCAATGCGTTAGGACAGATTATCAGACACGGGTCGGAATCGATACGCTATGCTTTAGTGAAGGCGTTGACGCGCCCCGCGATTATTCCGGCAACGATGCGATGAGAGACTCAACGCTCTGACAAAAACGTAGCCCTTCAGAGAAGATAAGGAAATAAAATGCGCCTATTAGCTTTGACTCTTCTTATGCCCTGCGCGCTGGTACTTAGCGCCTGTAACACCACGACTTCACCGGCATTTAAAGATATTGGCAGCCGCAGCGGCCCCTGTATAGAAGGCGGCCCGGATAGCGTCGCGCAGCAATTTTACGACTACCGGATTGCTAATCCGTCCCTCGGCGCGGGCAACCTCGGCGCACTGCGCCCATATCTAAGCGACAGTTTGTATGCCAGCCTGCAAAAAGCCAGCACTAACAATGCTAACGCAAGTTTTATGCGCAGCGATATTTTCTCAAGCCGCACCACGCCGCCAACCCAGGCGGATGTCTCCAGCGCGTCACGCATTCCGAATACCGATGCACGAAATATTCCGCTACGCGTCGCATTAAACCAGGGTAATGAGCGCTGGCAGGATGAAGTGCTGATGATCCGTGAAGGCCAGTGCTGGGCGGTCGACGATGTGCGTTATCTTGGCGGCTCGGTCCATGCGCCGTCAGGCACATTACGCCAGTCTGTCGAAGACGATCGCCACAGCTAATAGCGCGGCGCGCGGGCCGGGGGCGGCGAGTTTGAAATAGTCTGACTTTACCCCATTAACTGGATTTTTATACTCGCCTCCCTCCCGCCCCGTTATTTTGTGCTAAGTTTAAGACTCAATAGCGGATATTTTTAAGTTTTAAACCACAAATATTGCATAACTATTCTGCTAACGTTACTATTCGCGGTCTCAATTGCTATTCAACAGTTTCGCATGAGTATTCAACTAAACAGCATTAACTGCTTCTACGGCGCGCACCAGGCGCTGTTCGATATCACCTTAAATTGCCCTCAGGGCGAAACGCTGGTGCTGCTTGGTCCAAGCGGCGCGGGTAAAAGCTCGCTGTTGCGTGTACTCAACTTACTTGAGATGCCGCGCTCGGGGCAGCTCACTATCGCCGGTAATCATTTTGATTTCGTCAAAACGCCGGACGATAAAGCGATTCGCGAACTGCGTCAGAATGTCGGCATGGTTTTCCAGCAGTACAATCTGTGGCCGCACCTGACGGTGCTGCAAAACCTGATTGAAGCGCCGTGCCGCGTACTGGGCCTTAGCAAAGCCGACGCCCGCGCGCGCGCCGATAAACTGCTGGAACGCCTGCGCTTAACGCCCTATATGGATCGCTATCCGTTACATCTTTCCGGTGGCCAACAGCAACGCGTGGCGATTGCCCGCGCCCTGATGATGGAGCCGCAAGTATTGTTGTTCGATGAGCCGACGGCAGCGCTTGATCCGGAAATTACCGCGCAAATCGTCAGTATCATTCGTGAGCTTTCCCAAACCGGCATCACGCAGGTTATCGTCACCCATGAAGTTGAAGTGGCGCGCAAAACAGCGAGCCGCGTGGTGTATATGGAAAATGGCCATATCATCGAGCAAGGGGATGCGAGTTGCTTTACCCACCCGCAAACCGACGCGTTTAAATACTACTTATCTCACTGATGTTGATCGGGACAATGACAATGAAAAAAGTACTGATTGCCACGCTGCTTGCCAGCATGAGCCTCTCTGCCGCTGCTGCGCAGACGATTCGTTTTGCAACCGAAGCCTCCTACCCTCCGTTTGAATCCATGAACGATAAAAACGAGATTGTTGGATTTGACGTAGATCTGGCGAATGCCTTGTGTAAAGAAATCGACGCTACCTGTACCTTCACCAACCAGGCGTTCGACAGCTTGATCCCAAGCCTTAAGTTCCGCCGTTTCGATGCGGTAATGGCGGGTATGGACATCACCCCTGAGCGTGAAAAACAGGTGCTGTTTACCAATGCGTACTACGACAACTCCGCGTTGTTCGTCGGCCAAAAGGGTAAAGCCACCAGTATCGACCAGTTGAAAGGCAAAAAAGTGGGCGTGCAGAACGGCACCACCCATCAGAAATTTATTAACGATAAGCACCCGGAAATCACAACGGTGCCGTACGACAGCTACCAGAACGCCAAACTGGATCTGCAAAATGGCCGTATTGACGCCGTATTTGGCGATACTGCCGTGGTAACCGAGTGGCTGAAAAACAATGACAAACTGGCGGCTGTCGGCGACAAAGTGACCGACAAAGATTACTTCGGCACCGGTTTAGGCATCGCGGTTCGTCAGGGCAACACTGAACTCCAGCAGAAATTCAATACAGCGCTTGAGAAAGTGAAGAAAGACGGTACCTACGAAACTATCTATAGCAAATGGTTCCAGAAGTAATATCTGAATGAACGACATGTTTCCGTTAGCAAGCGCCGCCGGGATGACCGTCGGCCTTGCCGTTTGCGCGCTGATTATCGGCCTTGCTCTGGCGATGATCTTCGCGGTTTGGGAATCCGCTAAATGGCGGCCTCTCGCATGGATCGCCACCGGTCTGGTCACGATGTTTCGTGGGCTGCCGGAAATTCTGGTGGTGCTTTTTATCTATTTTGGCTCTTCACAGCTACTGCTTTTGCTTTCTGATGGCTTCACCCTCAATCTCGGTTTTGCGCAAATTCCGGTAAAAATGGAGATTGAAAATTTCGATGTCAGCCCGTTTTTATGCGGTGTGATTGCGCTGTCGCTGCTGTATGCGGCCTACGCATCACAAACGCTGCGCGGCGCGTTGAAAGCGGTGCCGGTAGGCCAGTGGGAGTCCGGTCAGGCATTGGGCCTTTCTAAAACGGCGATTTTCTTTCGCCTGGTGATGCCGCAAATGTGGCGTCATGCGCTGCCCGGCCTTGGAAACCAGTGGCTGGTTCTGCTGAAAGATACGGCGCTGGTGTCGCTTATTAGCGTGAACGATTTGATGCTGCAAACCAAAAGCATCGCGACCCGCACCCAGGAGCCGTTTACCTGGTATATCGTGGCGGCGGCGATTTACTTAGTGATTACGCTTATCAGCCAATACATCCTTAAACATATCGATCGTCGCGCCACGCGCTTTGAGCGGAGGCCTGACTAATGCTGGAATACCTACCCGAGCTTCTTAAAGGCCTGCAAACCAGCCTGACGTTGACCGTCGCATCGCTGATTGTGGCGTTGATCCTGGCCTTATTGTTCACCGTGGTGCTGACGCTTAAAACCCCGGTGATGTCGCTGCTGGTACGCGGTTATATCACGCTGTTTACCGGCACCCCGCTGCTGGTGCAAATATTCCTGATTTACTACGGGCCGGGGCAATTCCCGACGCTTCAGGAATATCCGGGGCTTTGGCATTTGCTGTCAGAGCCGTGGTTATGCGCGCTGCTGGCGCTGTCGCTCAATTCGGCAGCCTATACCACATTGCTGTTCTATGGGGCGATTCGCGCTATCCCGGAAGGGCAATGGCAGTCGTGTCAGTCTCTTGGGATGAGTAAGAAAGACACCCTGGCGATTCTGCTTCCTTATGCATTTAAGCGCGCCCTGTCTTCTTACTCCAACGAAGTGGTGCTGGTGTTCAAAAGTACGTCGCTTGCCTACACCATCACCCTGATGGAAGTCATGGGCCACAGTCAGTTGCTCTACGGCAGAACCTACGATGTGATGGTCTTTGGTGCAGCCGGCCTTATCTACCTGATCGTGAACGGGTTGCTAACGCTGATGATGCGTCTGATTGAACGTCGCGCGCTGGCTTTTGAGCGCCGTAACTGAGCCTAAAAATAGCGGTCTGAGGCACCCTGCCTCAGTCCGTTTTAATAAATCGCAACGCTTTCTTTCTCTCGTTATCCCTGCCCTGCATTGCACCTTTACGCCTCGCTTAAAAATATAATTATACAATTTTATTGCATAGAAATTCATTTAATGGCATGGTGTCTTCACGCCGTAAAACGGTTTTCCATAATAAAAAATTGACAGACGGGAGCGACACAATGAAAAAATTACTTTTAGCAGCCATCCTCTCAACGGTTGCGATTTCTGCGGGTGCGGCGGAGAAAATCAGCTTCGGATCCTCGGCCACTTATCCGCCTTTTGAATCCCTTGATACCAATAACCAGATCGTGGGTTTTGATATCGATCTGGCAAATGCGTTATGCAAACAAATGCAGGCGGAATGTACTTTTACCAACCATGCGTTTGATAGCCTTATCCCGTCACTCAAATTTAAAAAATACGATGCAGTGATTTCCGGGATGGACATTACCCCTGAGCGCAGTAAGCAAGTGGCGTTTACCGCACCTTACTACGCCAACTCCGCGCTAGTGATTGCCAAAAAAGACACCTACAAGTCCTTCGACGATTTGAAAGGCAAGCGCATCGGTATGGAAAACGGCACGACGCACCAGAAATATCTTCAGGATAAACATCCGGAAGTGAAAACCGTCGCCTATGACAGCTACCAGAATGCGATTATCGATCTGAAAAACGGTCGTATTGATGGCGTGTTCGGCGATACTGCCGTGGTCAACGAGTGGCTGAAAACCAACCCGCAACTAGGTGTCGCAACGCCGAAAGTGACCGATCCGCAATATTTCGGCACCGGTCTTGGCATCGCTGTGCGTCCGGATAATGTGGCGCTGCTGAAGAAATTTAACGACGCGCTGGCGGCAATTAAAGCTGACGGCACGTATCAGAAGATCAGTGATAAGTGGTTCCCGGCGCAGTAAGTTTTCTGTTCGATGGGCTGGGTCCGCATTCGGTGGAATGGGTCCGTGCGGTGGAAGGGTTCCGTTCGGTGGAAGGGTTCCGTTCGGTGGAAGGGTTCCGTTCGCTCAACGTGTTTTCATCTATGCGGCTTCAGTGACGGCGAACGTGTCAGGGGCGCTCGCCGCCGCGCCCCCGACACCCCCGGCTCCCGGCCAGCAAAATCGCCGCTGCGCGGTTCCCTCGCCTCCATCTCCTCGCTTCAGGTCGGTCGTGATGCCACATCCCTGTGGCTCACGACCTCAGCCAGCATCCATGCTGGCTGACCTGGCTCGTCAATGACGACTCGGCGATTTTGATGCCGGACTCAACTGCCCCAACTTCAAACCTTTTATTTTTTACAGAGTAATCTTTGCTGACGTGAGTTCTTATTAGACTTTCAACAATACGTTTGTTGCATGGGATATATGAGGGTATCGCGGGGGTTTTGCGGCCTTTTCAAAATCACTGGGGCGCTCTGTGGGACCAATGCTCTAAATTTAAGCCCAGTATTTTTACAGGGCATTCTTTGCCGCAGCGTGTCCTTTTTATACTTTCAGCGACACCTTAGTTGCACTGAAAACCTGAGCGTATCGCGGGGGTTTTTACTCCCCATCGAAATCGCCGAGGCGTTCGCAGGAGGCCGGGGCAAGCCGCAGGGATGCGGCTTGAGGGCGAGAAAGGCAGGATGCCGTATCTCGCCCGACCCGAAGCCGGACGCGATAAGCTGAGGGGACCGCGCAGCGGCGATTTCGCGCGGGGGAGCCGGGGGTGTCGGGGGCGCGGCGGCGAGCGCCCCTGACCCGTTCGCGTACACTGACGCCAGAGACTGAATCGAAAGCCCGGGCGAACGGAACCATTCCACCGAATGCGTACCCATTCCACTTAACGGAACCATTCCACCGAATGTGTACCCATTCCACTTAACGGAACCTCCACCAGGCGAAAGCCCCCTTACCCCCGCTGCAACAGCGTCAGCACCTCATAATGCGCAGTATGCGGAAACATATCGAAAAGCTGCGTTTTCACAATCCGGTACCCCTCAAGCAGGCGAATATCTTTCGCCATGGTCTGCGCATTGCAGCTTGAATACAGGATAGTTTCAGGCGCCATCGCCGATAAATAGGCGCACAGTTCCGGGCCGATCCCTCGCCGCGGCGGGTTAACCACCACGAGATCGGGGATATCCTGCTGGGCGGTGGCGAAATGGGTGGAATCCAACGCCTGGAAATGGACATCAGTCAGGCCGAGCATCGCGGCGGATTGTTTCGCGCTGGCAATCGCCTCAGGCGCTATTTCAATACCGGTCAGGCGCATCTCGGGTGTGGCGCAATGCAAACCAAATCCGCCCACGCCGCAGAATAAATCCCACAGATGTTTCACCGGCAATGCACGTACCCAGTCACGGGCGGTAGCATAAAGCTGGCTCGCCACCTGGGGGTTGGTCTGGAAAAAACTTTGCGGACGGATCCACAACGGCACGCCGTTAAAATCTTCCAGTAGCGCCCGCGCGTCAGTAAATATCACCTCGCGCTCCCCCTCCATAATGGCCATATGCACTGGCTGAATATTGGCTGACACCACCTTGAGTTCCGGTAGCTGTTCCTGAAGCCACGGCAAGGCCGCTTCAAGCTGCGCAAGCTTGGTATCAGAGCGCAGCACAAAACGCAGCATCATCGCGCCATCCAGCGTGCTTTGGGTAAGAAGCAGGTATTTCAGTTCGCCGCGTTTACGCGCCACGTTATAGGGCGTTAAGCCTGCCCGGGCAATAAACGGTTTAAGCACGGTAAACACCCGGCGAAACGCATCGGAATAAAGCGGGCAGTCGGTTAAATCCACCCCGCTGCCGTCACGTTGTAAAATACCGAGCAGCGGTTTTTCTACGCTTGCGCTCACCACCATCTTCGCTTTATTGCGAAACGCGCGCTCCTCACCCGCCACGGGTTCGCACCATTGGCCGACAGGGAGATCGCCTAGCAAGTGACGGAGATCGTTCATTTTGGCCTGGAGCTGTTGCTGCTGGGATTGTTTAATCCACGTACAGGAGCGACAGCGCCCGGCATCATAGAGAGCACACTGCATAGAAAAACCTTAGAAACGAGGGGCGCAGGATTGTACCACCGTTATTGAAGCTGGAAAAACCGACGGCTTTGGGGCGGGAAAAATAACAGCGCGAGGACCAGCATATCGGGGGTTTTTTGAATAATCAGCGAGTGGAGTATTTCGCGTTTCGACCCGCCCGCAATGCTGAATAACTCAGGGTAGCCCCAACCGAGGGACGCAGCCCACAGATAACTGGTGGCAACCACTTGGGAGGCCAGATAAATCCAGCGTCCCCAGTTGCGGCCTTTGATAATCGCGAAAGCGCAGCGAAACTCGACGCATAACAGCATAAGGCTGGATAAAAATACCAGCGTCAGGCTCCAGGTTTGCACGCTGCGATGAATAAAATCCATGGCACCGCGCAGCCCCAGCATATTAAAGACCATTAACAGATCGACGCAGCGCGTCGAAATAATGGCGATAGCCGCGATATATACCAGCGTGGGTACATTAAGGCGGGCATGATTATGTTGTGGTCGGGCGAAGATCATCGCTATGTTTCTGGCTTCCCTGAATCACAGTGCCGCGTCAAACGCGGCACTGTTAGCTAATAATCTCAGATTTTAGAGCCTTCAGCCGGTTCTTGCACGCTGGATGTCTTTCTGGCGCTGTTTTTCAGAGCGCGCCATCAGATACCAGGCAATTAAACCGATGATACCCACAACGCCGAGAATGATGGATGCCAGGGCGTTAATCTCCGGATTAACCCCCATACGCACGCTTGAGAAGACCAGCATAGGTAAGGTGGTTGCCCCAGGTCCGGACACAAAGCTTGCTATCACCAGGTCATCTAAAGACAGGGTAAAGGCCAGCAGCCAGCCGGAAAGAATAGCCGGCATGATCATCGGCAGCGTGATCACAAAGAAGACTTTTACCGGTGTGGCGCCTAAATCCATCGCGGCCTCTTCAATGGAGCGATCGAGTTCGCGCAACCGGGCGCTTATCACCACGGCTACATAGGCCGTACAAAACGTGACGTGCGCTAACCAGATGGTGAGCATACCGCGCTCTGACGGCCAGCCGATGGCGTGGCCCAGCGCCACAAACAACAGCAAAAGCGACAGTCCCGTTATCACATCCGGCATCACCAGCGGCGCGGTGAGCATAAACGCGAAGCCGTTAGACCCGCGAAAACGCCCGAAGCGCACCATCACCACCGATGCGATAGTGCCCAGCACCACGGCCATCGTGGCGGATAAGGCGGCGATTGTAAGGCTAAGCCCTACCGCGCTCATCATGGCGGTGTCCTGGAAAAGCTCACTATACCAGCGCGTTGACCAGCCCGCCCAGACGGTCACCAGTTTGGAGCTGTTAAAGGAGTAAACCACCAGCATCAACATCGGCGCATACAGGAAAGTAAAGCCGATAATCAGAATCAAAATACGCCACGGAGAGCGCACCACGGGGAGATTATTCATGCGTGATCCCCCATGGTTTTGTTCTGATGTTTGTGAAACCACATGATGGGCACAATCAGGATCACAAGCATGGTGATCGCAACGGCGGAGGCAACAGGCCAGTCGCGGTTATTAAAGAATTCCTGCCATAACACGCGGCCAATCATGATGCTGTCTGGCCCGCCTAACAGTTCCGGGATAACAAACTCCCCCACCGCCGGGATAAAGACCAGCATAGAGCCGGCGATAATACCGCCTTTGGTTAATGGCACGATCACGGTGAAGAACGTTTTTAACGGACGTGCGCCGAGATCCAACGCGGCTTCCACCAGCGAATAATCGATCCGCGTTAACGCGGTATAAATCGGCAGCACCATAAACGGCAAATAGGCATACACAATGCCGATATACACCGCAAGATTGGTATGCAGAATAGTCAGCGGCTGATCGATAACGCCCAGCCACAGCAGCACATTATTCAGCACCCCGTTTTCTTTAAGGATCCCCATCCAGGCATAGACGCGGATAAGAAACGACGTCCAGGACGGGAGGATCACCAGCAATAACAGAATATTGCGCGTCGACGCGCTACTGTGCGCCACGGCCCAGGCAAGCGGGTAACCCAGCAATAAGCAGCATAATGTCGAAATCCCAGCGACCTGCAATGACTGTAAATACGCTTCAAAATAGAGCGGATCGTCGGTCAATTGCAGGAAATTGGCGAGATTGAGCATGATCGATAATTGCGAATCCTCAAAACTCACCAGATCGGTATAGGGGGGTATCGCCCGCGCCATTTCTGCCAGACTGATTTTAAAAACAATCAGGAACGGCAGCATAAAAAGCAGGATAAGCCAGAGATAGGGCAGCGCTATCGTAAGCTTCCGGCCATGCGCCATCTGCATCCGCGCAAGCCATGCCCTAAAGCCGGTAATATGTTGGGCAGCCGGCGGCTCCCCGTGGCGTTCTACTACGCTCATCACGCCTCCTTAAACCGTCAGAACCACACAGCTGTCTGCGTCCCAGCACAGACGAACTTCATCGCCCCAGGTGGGCGCGCCTTTGCGGTAGCGATACGCATTTTGCAACTGAGCGGTGATCATCTGTCCGCTTTTCAGACGCACGTGATAAATCGACAGGTCGCCCAGATAGGCAATATGCACCACTTCGCCGACGGCAAAGTTATAGCCGTCAGCTGGCGGCTGTTCACAGAGCATCACTTTCTCGGGACGCAGCGCGACATGCACCGGCACGCCATCCACTACGGAGGCGTCCGCATCCACTTTCAGCGGATGCATAAGCCCTGGCGAGTCGATTACCAGGCCGTCTTCTTCGCGTGATTTCAACAGGCCGTCAAAGACGTTCACCGAGCCGATAAATTCAGCGCTGTAACGGGTGGTCGGATGCTCATAAATCTCTTCCGGCTCGCCAATTTGCACAAACTTGCCGCGGTTCATAATGGCAATACGTCCGGCCATGGTCATGGCCTCTTCCTGATCGTGTGTGACCATCACGCAAGTGGCCCCCACGCGCTCAAGAATATCCACCACTTCAAGCTGCATCCGGTCGCGCAGTTTTTTATCGAGCGCGCCCATCGGTTCGTCGAGCAGCAACAGCTTTGGACGTTTTGCGAGACTGCGCGCCAGCGCCACGCGCTGACGTTGCCCGCCAGAGAGCTGATGCGGTTTACGTTTGGCGAATTCCTGCATGTGCACCAGCGTCAGCATCTCTTCCACTCGCGCGGCGATTTCCGCCCGGGGTAATTTGTCCTGCTTGAGGCCAAAAGCGATGTTCTGCTCCACCGTCATGTGGGGGAACAGCGCGTAAGACTGAAACATCATATTGATCGGACGCTGATAGGGCGGGACACGCGACAGATCCACGCCATCAAGCAGAATTTGTCCGTTGGTCGGGATTTCAAACCCGGCCAGCATACGCAGCAGGGTCGATTTTCCACACCCGGAGGCACCCAGGAGCGCGAAAATTTCGCCTTTATAGATAGTCAGGCTGACGTCATCCACGGCATGCTGGCCGTCGAAGGATTTGGTCAGGTTACGGATTTCCAGCAGCGGGGTGAGCGCTTTGCGGGTTTTCGCCTGTGGGCGGGGAATAGCATCGTTCAATTATTGCTCTCCGGCAAAATCATGAATAGCTGTGCGGCCCGGTTGTCGCACAAAGGGTCGGGCAGAGGCGACAACCCCTGCCCTGTCGTGACGCAGCGCTGGTTACTTGCCGCTCTTCACTTTGGTCCATGCGCGAGTACGTACGCGGTCGATTTTCGGGTCCTGCACTTTCAATGTGAATAGCTTCGCCATCACATCGGCAGGCGGATAGATACCCGGATTGTCGCGCACTTCTGCACTCACAAGCGGCGTCGCAGCTTTGTTGGCGTTGGCGTAGAACACATGATCGCTGATATGGGCGATAACGTCCGGGCGCATCAGGTAGTTCAGGAACTGATAGGCTTCTTCTTTGTTTTTAGCGTCAGCCGGCATCGCGAAGACGTCAAAGAAGGCCAGCGCCCCTTCCTTCGGAATGGTGTAGGAAATATTTACGCCGTTTTTCGCCTCTTTAGCGCGGTTCGCCGCCTGCCACACATCGCCTGCCCAACCGATGGCCACGCAAATATCCCCGTTCGCCAGATCGTTAATGTACTGAGACGAGTGGAAGTAGCGAATATTCGGACGCAGCTTTAAGAGAAGCTCGGTCGCAGGCCCCGTATAATCATCGGCTTTTTCACTGTTAGGGTCTTTACCGAGATAATTCAGCACCGTCGCGAACACTTCTTCAGGCGCATCGAGGAAAGACACGCCGCAGCTTTTCAGTTTCTCAAGGTTTTCAGGTTTGAGGACCAAATCCCAGCTATTGAGCGGCACATCTGCGCCCAGCGCGGCTTTGACTTTATCGACGTTGTAACCAATGCCGGTCGTCGCCCACAAATACGGCATGGCGTATTTATTTTCCGGGTCGTGTTTCGCGGTGAGCTTAAGCAACTCAGGGTCGAGGTTTTTCCAGTTCGGCAGTTTACTTTTATCAAGCGGCTGGAATACCCCGGCGGCCAACTGACGCTCAAGGAAACTGGCAGACGGTACCACCAGGTCAAAACCGGTGCTGCCCGCCATTAATTTGCCTTCCAGCACTTCGTTGGAATCAAACACGTCGTAAACCACTTTAATGCCGGTTTCTTTGGTGAAATTTTCGATGGTGTCCGGGGCAATATAGTCTGACCAGTTATACACATGCAGTGTTTTTTGTTCGGCAGCCATGACGCTTGCAGAGGCTGCCATCAACACACCGGCAACCACACCCGACAACCATTTTTTTCTTTGGGTGGACATATCTGTTTCCTTCTGAATAAAGGGTAAAAACTCGTTGTTTTCCGAGCTAAATTTACGCATTTACACATCTGCAATAAAACATATGCAATTTCCGTGCATATTTGGTCATGCTGCCCAGAAAAAGCGTTACGCTCCTTCGGCAGACCCTGCAGGCTTTTTTCGCTTCGCAAGAATAACTGTAGGATATGTCCAGGACTATAGCCCGGTAGAAAAAATGCGTTTTATCAATTTTTTAGACTGAATCGCTCTATCAGGCGGGCTAAAACGGCGTTAAAAGCAGTGAATTGTTCTTGATGAGGAGCACGAAGGCAGAATAATGCAATGTGATAAGCAGTCGCCCTGGCAGCGACTGCCTTATTAACGAGCAGGATTAGTGAAGAAAATGGCTATGCATTTCTACGCTGCTCGTCTCTTCTTCGTCGGAGGAAAAGAGTAGATGATGCGAACCGGCTTCCATAATGACCATTGAGATCTGCTCTTCGCTCTGGCGGAAAAACGCCGAGAACTGTTCGAATGTCACGCCGACCGTGACGGGGAGTGACTGGCACACCACCATCTTCGGCATATTATCATCCTGGATATCGAGAAACGCTTTAACCGTAAGGGAACTGGCGTTAATCGACGAGAGATCGCAGGCCAGCGCCAGCAGCGCTGAAGGTTTAACCTCAGCGAGCGCCGAGAACAGCACTACGTTATCGAGCAAATCAATTTTTGCATCGAAAATGCCGTCAAAATTTTGCATGTGGGGTAAATGCAACGCCTGGCAGGTATCGCACTCGAAAAAACTCACCGCTAACTCTTCAAGCCAGTGGCGCAGCGTGTCCAGAGTGGGGACGACGAGTGAATCCATAAAAACTGATACCTCTTAGTGGATGTATGCAATGTGCTGGAAGTAAAACGTGGCGTAAGCTTACGCAAAAAGCACCTGTGATACTACGCCTATGGGTGTTTCTCTTCACCATGCGCAAAGGCGTAATGGGATTTAACCACCAATTTTCAGGCAGAATTCGGGGTTGGCATGCCGTTCAACCCACTGAATCATCAGGGATGCGATATCGATGCCGGTGGTATTTTCAATGCCTTCCAGCCCCGGTGAGGCGTTGACCTCCATCACCAGCGGGCCGCGATCGGAGCGCAAAATATCGACGCCCGCCACATCTAACCCCAGGGTATGCGCCGCTCGCAAGGCGATTTCACGCTCACGCGGCGTGATATCCGCCACCCGTGCCGCGCCGCCACGGTGCAGGTTGGAGCGAAAATCGCCCTCTTTCGCCTGGCGCTCAATCGCTGCCACCACGCGATCACCCACCACCAGACAGCGAATATCACGGCCTTTGGCTTCTTTAATGTATTCCTGCACCAAAATGTGCGCATTAAGCCCGCGAAACGCATCGATAACGCTTTCTGCCGCCTGACGCGTTTCGGCCAGGACCACGCCAATGCCCTGCGTGCCTTCGACCAGTTTCACCACCAGCGGCGCGCCGCCAACCATCTCTATCAGATCGCTGGTGTCGTCCGGCGAATGCGCAATACCGGTGACGGGCAAATCGATGCCCTGCCGCGCCAGAAGCTGGAGGGAACGCAGTTTGTCGCGGGCGCGGGTAATGGCAACAGATTCATTGAGTGGATAGCTGCCCATCATTTCAAACTGGCGCAGCACGGCAGTGCCGTAAAAGGTGATGGCCGAGCCGATACGCGGGATGACTGCATCATAATGGGGCAACCGCCGTCCTTTATAGTGCATCGAAGGGGACTGCGGATTGATATTCATGTAGCACGATAGCGGGTCCAGGATCTCGACGAGGTGACCACGTCGCATAGCGGCTTCACGCAGCCGTTTGCAAGACCACAGCGTTCCATCCCGGGATAATATGGCGATTTTCATCCTTCACCTCGCAATCACTGATTTCAACCGGCACATCATACACGGCCCGCCAACGGGTGCGTAGCGGGCCTTAACAATTAACGCACGGCAAAACCTTGCTTATGCAGAAAATCAAGAATAAAAGGCCGGTTTTCTTTAATGATGGTGCGGCGAATATGATCGCTCCAGGTGTCACGGCGGGTATTGCTGTCGCGCGTTAAATAATAGTGCGCCAGCTCGTCGTCATAGGCGGCCAGCGCGTCGCTATCAAGCGGTTGATAGTGGTTTTCATGCACGACGATTGACGTAGGTAAACGCGGCTTCACATCCGGATTATCAGCAGGCCAGCCGAGGCATAAACCGAACAGTGGCAATACCTGCGTCGGCAGAGCCAGTAAATCGCTTACCGCCTCGATATTGTTGCGAATTCCGCCGATATAGACGCCGCCAAGCCCCAGCGATTCGGCAGCAATCATGGCGTTTTGCGCCATCATGGCGGTATCCACTACGCCTAAAAGCAGTTGTTCAGCGAGGCCCAGTTGCGCATCCGGGCAAATTTGCAGATGACGATTAAAATCGGCGCAAAATACCCAAAACTCTGGCGCCTGCGCCACGTGTTTCTGCCCGCCGGTTAAGGTAACCAGCGTCTCGCGCATCGCCTTGTCGGTAATGCGAATGATCGAACTGCACTGTAAAAAACTGGAAGTGGACGCCGCGCGGGCTCCGGCAAAAATCGCTTCGCGCTCCGCATCGGTAATGGGCCTATCGGTATAGTGGCGAATCGAGCGGTGAGAGCACAGTAGCTCAATGGTTGGCGTCATGATCTGAATCCTTCTCTTGCGATGGTTTTGTCTTATCAGGTGTTTTAAACAGTAACGGCGCCAGGTTCTGGCCCATGCCCCATATCAGCGCCACGGCGGCAGGGAGCATAAACAGGATGCCGAGGAACACCATCGCGATGCCCCATGTGGCGCCGTTAAAGGGTGCGGGTAAGTTTATATAGCCTTTTAAGGATAGCCAGGCGATGCCCAGCAATACCATCCCCAGCGCCTCAATAATCAGCACCGGTTTAGGTAACGAGCCCAGTGAGCGCATCGGCATTCTCCGCGAATAAAAGAGGGAGTATAACCCGAAAATCACGCCGCCCGTTTTAGCCATAACGGCTTCCTAAAATTCGCCTTTGAAAGATGACAGGTATCAAAGTAAGAGGTATAACCTGCTTTCCATTGCTAAGGGATATGGCATGATAGGCCCATTCGCCGACAGGCTATCGTTATCAAGGAGCTATCATGTTTGCCGTTATTTTTGGACGTCCAGGCTGCCCTTACTGTGTTCGCGCTAAAGAACTGGCTGAGAAACTGACCGCCGAACGCGAAGACTTCAACTTCCGTTATGTCGATATTCACGCAGAAGGCATCTCTAAGGCCGATCTGGAAAAAACGGTCGGAAAACCGGTGGAAACCGTACCGCAGATCTTCGTTGACTCCGTTCATATTGGCGGTTGCACGGATTTCGAAGCGTGGGCGAAAGCGAATTTGTCTCTTTATACCGCGTAAGTACGCCATGTAAAAAACCACCTGCATAGCAGGTGGCATTGAAAACGCCCCATAGGGGCGTACTAAGTCCAGACTCTGAGAGCCTTCCCTTCACACCTCTTTTAGTGG
>NZ_JAALBX010000029.1 GCF_011077955.1 Citrobacter freundii | reverse complement strand
TCATGGTTAAATCCTTATCAGTTATGGGGATAACAGATTCGGATTTTCCCATGAGTAGCATTACTGGCAGAGCCAACTTTTTGCTGACCACCTCCATAGGAGGTGGTGTTCATTCAGGGATAAAAAAACGCCAGCGAAAGCTGGCGTTTTTATTAGGCGCGGAGGGAAAACTTCCGTCCGCTTCGCACAACCTTACAGGCTTTCTGTAAAGGTACGGGCGATAACGTCGCGCTGCTGTTCAGGCGTCAAAGAGTTGAAGCGCACCGCATAACCAGAAACGCGGATAGTCAGTTGCGGATATTTTTCCGGGTGCTTAACGGCATCTTCCAGCGTTTCGCGACGCAGCACGTTCACGTTCAGATGCTGACCGCCTTCAACACGGACTTCCGGTTTGATTTCCATCGGGATTTCGCGATATTCAAACTCACCAAGTGAATTGATCGCGACAATATCGTCTTCTGCATAACCGGCTTTCGCGCAAACACAACGCGCTTCGCCTTTCTCACTATCCAGCAGCCAGAAAGAGTTCAACAGATCGTCATTTGCAGCTTTAGTAATCTGGATACCAGTAATCATTTTATTTCTCCCTGTGGGCAAATTTTGTTGATTCACGTTGAGCCGGCATTGGCTCATTGGTAAAACCTTTGTTGCGTTACTGTACTGTATACCAATCGAACCAACGGTCTTCTTTGATTTAAATCAATAAAAACCACATGCATAAAGTGGTTAAGAAAGAGTTTATTTGTTTTACATCAACTTACGCGATATATCCCTTCTTAAAAAATTTGTAAATTTAAAACTTTTTTTAAAAGGCCAGGCGCCGGCACTGTCTTGATTTTGTGTAATGGATAGAAGACGTTAAGCTATATCATTCCCCTTCGCAGGAGAGCGAAATGACCACTACTCTCACCTGGCACGATGTTCTGGCCGATGAAAAGCAACAGCCTTATTTTATCAACACCCTGAAAACCGTTGAGGACGAGCGTGCTAATGGCGTGACGATTTACCCGCCTGCCAAAGATGTCTTTAACGCCTTCCGGTTTACCGAATTGGGCAACGTAAAAGTCGTAATCCTGGGGCAAGATCCCTACCACGGACCGAATCAGGCGCATGGCCTGGCGTTTTCCGTCCGCCCCGGCATTCAGCCGCCGCCGTCGCTGGTAAATATGTATAAAGAGCTGGAAGGATCGATTCCCGGTTTTGTGCGTCCTTCCCATGGATATCTGGAAAGCTGGGCACGCCAGGGCGTGATGCTGCTTAATACGGTGCTAACGGTACGCGCCGGTCAGGCGCATTCGCATGCGCGGCTTGGCTGGGAAACGTTCACAGATAAGGTCATTTCACTCATTAACGACCATTGCGAAGGCGTGGTGTTTATGTTGTGGGGCGCGCACGCCCAAAAGAAAGGGGCAATGATCGACAGAAAGCGTCATTATGTGTTGCAAGCGCCGCACCCGTCCCCGCTTTCCGCCCATCGTGGTTTTCTTGGCTGCGGCCACTTTGTTAAAGCCAACGACTATCTGGCGCAGCACGGTAAAACGCCAATTGACTGGACGCCGATTCTGCCTGAGTAACGGGTGATTCACATCGCGGGGTTATGGGTAGAAAAAAGCCAGCAGATTTGCTGGCTTTTCATTATCACAATCAGGATCAGGCTTTATTCTGCCGCCACCATTCGGCTAACAGAACGCCTGTCGCCACTGACACGTTCAGGCTTTCTACATTGCCTGAACCCGGAATGGCGATGTTCATATCGGCATTATCAAACGTGGCGTCGGACACCCCGTCACGCTCCTGCCCCAGCACCAGCACCATTTTTTTGGGCAACGTCGCGTTATACAACGGCGTACCTTTGTGGCTTGATGTCGTAACGATAGCGTAACCGGCTTTACGAAAACGCTCGAGGCCATCGCTGAAGTTGTCACCGCTAATAGCCTGAACGTGTTCCGCGCCGCCTTCAGCAGTACGGACTGCCGCGCCAGACTCCAGTTGAGACGCATCTTCCACCAGCAGACCTTTCACGCCGAAATGCGCGCAACTGCGCATAATGCCGCCCAGGTTATGCGGGTTGCCTACGTCTTCAAGCGCCAGTACGCAATCTTCCTCGCCAGCTTTAGCAAGCCAGCTTTGCACGCTCATACCGGAGCGTTTTTTAATGATAAAGCACACGCCGCCGTGATGCTCTGTACCAGAAGCTTTGGCCAGTTCGGCATCATCAACGACGTGATAGGCCTTACGGTTTGCGGCCATCCAGCGCAGCGCTTCTTTAAAACGCGGCGTCACGCTCTGTACAAACCAGGCGCGAACGATGGAATCGGGACGACTTAAGAATAACGCCTGGCAGGCGTTTTCACCGTATACACGTGTTTCTTCCGCGCGTTGACGACGAATGACTTCCGGATCGAGATAGGGTTTCTCTGCCGCGTCTGCCTGTTCAACGCGATCGTCATTATCGTCGCGAGGCGGGCGCGAAACCGTACGCCATGGGGATGACGAAGGCGCGTCACGATCGTTATAGCGGTCACGGCCTGCGCCAGGCTTATCGTCACGACGCACTCGACGGTCGCCCTTACCTGATGCCGCGGGTCGTCCGCCGCCTTTCCCGGTACGCGGGTTCTGGCTGCGCGTTTCACTGTCGTCATCACTGCGGACATACATCACTTTGACCTTGCCGCTTTTACCTTTAAATTCTTCGCTCATGCTCTTCTCCACCTGGCTGCCGCGTGGCGCGCAGATTACCCGATGTGACGACGCTTCGCCATTAACTTTGGTCAAAAGTCAGGAACTATCATATTCATTGGATATATCTCTTTGTAGAGGCCATACGAATAGTCGATAATATTTAACATCTCAGAAACAGACCCTGTTTGTCGACTTATCGATGACGCACCTTAGAGGTTAGTTATGAATACCGTTTGTGCCTCCTGTCAGGCTGTAAATCGTCTCCCTGACGATCGTGTTAATGATGGGGCAAAATGTGGCCGTTGCGGTCATGCGCTTTTTGATGGTGAAGTCGTTAATGCCACCAGCCAAACGCTGGATAAATATCTGCAGGACGATTTGCCCGTTGTGGTTGATTTTTGGGCGCCATGGTGTGGCCCATGTAAGAATTTTGCGCCCATCTTTGAAGACGTGGCGGAAGAACGCAGCGGTCAGGTACGCTTTTTGAAAGTGAATACCGAAGCAGAACCGGCGCTCAGCGCACGTTTTCGCATTCGTAGCATTCCAACCATCATGGTTTTCAAAAAAGGCGAGATGGTGGATATGCTCAATGGCGCAATGCCAAAAGCGCCTTTTGACAGTTGGCTTAACGAAAATCTGTAATACGCCTTACTGCGGGGTATCTTCCGGATGCCCCGTTACCCCATCTACGATAGAATGACGTTTTTACACTAATTCCTCTGATGACTGAAAACGCCGTTCTTCGACTACGCGCTGAACGCCTGGCGCGCGCAACCCGCCCTTTTCTTGCCCGAGGCAACCGCATTCGCCGCTGCCAGCGCTGTTTACTGCCGTTAAAGCAGTGCCTGTGTGAAACCTTGCGCCCTGCTACGGCTCGCAGTCGTTTTTGTCTGGTGATGTTTGATACCGAACCCATGAAGCCCAGTAATACCGGACGTCTGATTGCCGATGTATTACCGGACACGGCGGCTTTTCAATGGTCGCGCACCGAACCGCCGCTAGCGCTTATCGACCTGGTGAGACATCCTGATTACCAACCGATGGTGGTATTTCCTGCCTCTTATGCCGACTCGCATCGTACCGTACTTTCCGTGCCGCCTTCTGACGGCAAGCCCCCGCTGTTTATCATGCTGGACGGCACCTGGACGGAAGCGCGTAAGATGTTTCGTAAAAGCCCGTATCTGGACGCACTGCCGATGATTTCGGTGGATTTAAGCAAGACATCAGCCTACCGGCTGCGTGAAGCCCACGCAGACGGACAATACTGCACCGCGGAAGTGGCGATGGCCTTACTGGAGCTGGCAGGTGATGCGCAGGCGGCTCAGGGGTTAACCGAACATTTC
Organism: Citrobacter freundii; assembly: GCF_011077955.1. Lineage (GTDB taxonomy): Bacteria > Pseudomonadota > Gammaproteobacteria > Enterobacterales > Enterobacteriaceae > Atlantibacter. Next base: position 6,161 of record NZ_JAALBX010000029.1, on the reverse strand, counting down.
ACCCTGTTCCGTGAGCGATATCTGGCGGGGAAACCCCATCATCAGGGAAGCATCACAGCAACCGAGCCTGAAAGCGTTTAAAATCATTCATTCACATCATCAGGGGGAATGTTATGAGTCAACGTGGGCTGGAAGCGCTACTTCGACCAAAATCCATCGCCGTGATTGGGGCGTCCATCAAACCCGATCGCGCCGGTTACCTGATGATGAGAAATCTCTTGTCGGGTGGCTTTTCCGGACCGGTTTTACCCGTTACGCCCGCTTATAAAGCCGTGTGTGGCGTCATGACCTGGCCGGATGTTGCAAGCCTGCCCTTCGCGCCCGATCTGGCGGTAATATGCACGAACCCCAGCCGGAATGAGGCGCTGTTAAACGCCCTTGGTGAAAAAGGCTGTAAGACCTGCATTATTCTCTCATCGCCTAAGGAGCAACAGGCGAGTCTGCTGGACTGCGCCCATCGCTGGCAAATGCGGCTTTTGGGGCCGAATAGTCTTGGCCTGCTCGCGCCCTGGCAGGGGCTGAATGCCAGTTTTTCGCCAGTGCCTATTCGTAAGGGAAAGCTGGCATTTGTCTCGCAGTCGGCCGCGGTATCCAACACTATCCTCGACTGGGCGCAACAGCGCGAAATGGGGTTTTCTTACTTTATCGCGCTGGGCGATAGCCTCGATATTGATGTGGATGAACTGCTGGATTACCTGTCGCGGGACAGTAAAACCAGCGCGATTTTGCTTTACCTCGAACAGTTGAGTGACGCGCGCCGTTTTGTTTCTGCGGCACGAAGCGCCTCGCGTAACAAACCTATTCTGGTTATCAAAAGTGGACGCAGCCCCTCGGCGCGCCAGTTGCTGCATGCGCAAACCGGATTAGACGGCGCGTGGGATGCAGCCATACAGCGTGCGGGTTTGCTGCGCGTGCAGGATACTCACGAGCTCTTTTCCGCCGTCGAAACCTTAAGTCATATGCGCCCCTTGCGCGGCGAGCGGCTGATGATTATCAGCAATGGGGCGGCGCCTGCCGCTCTGGCGCTGGATGAACTGTGGTTGCGAAACGGTAAACTGGCCAGTCTGGGAGATGAGACATTACAGCGTCTTTCGAAAGTGGCGCCCACAGGGGTGACCGTGATGAATCCGCTGGATTTACGCGATGACGCCACCACCCGGCGCTATGTTGAGACGCTTGAAATCCTGCTTGATAGCCACGATTTCGATGCGCTGATGATTATCCATTCGCCGAGCGCTGCTGCGCCGGGCAGTGAAAGCGCGCGGGCGATTATTGAATTGCTGGCGCGCCATCCGCGTGGGCGTTATGTCACGCTGTTAACCAACTGGTGCGGCGAATTTTCTTCTCAGGAAGCGCGCCGATGGTTCAGCGATGCCGGCATCCCGACTTATCGCACGCCTGAAGGGACCGTCACGGCATTTATGCATATGGTGGAATACCGACGTAACCAGAAGCAGTTGCGTGAAACACCCTCGCTGCCGGAGAATCTCAGAGCAAATACTGCCGAAGTTCATCAATTAATTACCCGGGCGCTTGATGAGGGCGCAACTCACCTGGATACCCATGAAGTGCAGCCTATTTTACAGGCCTATGGTTTGCACACTCTGCCGACATGGATTGCCAGCGACAGCGCTGAAGCGGTGCATATCGCGAAGCAGATAGGCTACCCCGTCGCCCTGAAGCTCCGTTCGCCGGACATTCCGCATAAGTCGGAAGTCCAGGGGGTGATGCTCTACTTGCGTACCGCCAATGAAGTGCAACAGGCAGCCGACGCGATCCTTGACCGTGTAAAAATGACCTGGCCTCAGGCACGTATTCATGGCCTGCTGGTACAAAGTATGGCCAATCGCGCAGGCGCACAGGAGTTACGCGTCGTGGTTGAGCACGATCCAGTGTTTGGGCCGCTCATTATGTTGGGTGACGGCGGGATGGCCTGGCGACAGGAACAGGCCGCGGTGGCGCTGCCGCCGCTGAATATGAATCTGGCGCGCTATCTGGTCATCCAGGCGATAAAAAGCGGCACTATTCGCGGGCGCAGCGCATTGCGCGCGCTGGATATTGCTGGTCTTAGCCAATTTTTGGTTCAGGTTTCTAACCTGATTATCGACTGCCCGGAAATCAAACGATTGGATATTCATCCTCTGCTGGTGTCGGGAAATGAATTTACCGCGCTTGATGTCACGCTGGAACTGCAGGCGTTTGAAGGCGACGCCGATGCGCGCCTGGCTATTCGCCCTTATCCACATCATCTGGAAGAGGTTGTAACGCTTAAAAACGGGCAAACCTGTCTGTTCAGACCGATTCTGCCTGAGGATGAGCCGGAGCTTCAGCGCTTTATTTCGCAGGTCACAAAAGAAGATCTGTATTATCGCTATTTCAGCGAGATCAATGAATTTACCCATGAAGACTTAGCGAATATGACCCAGATCGACTACGATCGTGAAATGGCTTTTGTGGCGGTACACCAACATGAAGGTCATGAACAGATCCTGGGCGTCACGCGGGCCATTTCCGATCCGGATAATGTTGATGCAGAATTTGCCGTCCTGGTTCGCTCCGATCTCAAGGGTCTGGGATTAGGCCGAAAATTACTTGAAAAGCTCATCGGTTATACGCGAGATCATGGTCTGGAACGGTTAAACGGCATTACGATGCCCAACAATCAGGGCATGGTCGCGCTGGCTCGGAAACTGGGTTTTGTTGTCGATATCCAGTTAGAAGACGGCATTGTTGGTTTGACCTTAGCCTTGAATAAAACGCAGGATTCGTGAGTAAGGTATTGGAAATGTTACTCACATTCCTTAGCAGTAATGCTATTATCCACCGCTACTGTCATCCGCTCCTTTGGGATGACCACCTACTGTATAGAGAAGATATGCACTGTGATGTTGTCTAAATTTAAACGAAACAAACATCAACAACACCTTGCCGAACTACCTAAGCTTTCTCAGTCTGTTGATGATGTAGCGTTTTATTTCTCTCCGGCCGACTTCCGGACCACTCTGCTGCAAAAAATCGCCAGCGCGACAAAGCGTATCTGCATTGTTGCGCTTTATCTTGAGCAAGATGATGGCGGAATCGGCATTCTTTCCGCCCTCTATGACGCTAAACGTCAACGCCCTGAACTGGAAATCTCGGTTCTGGTAGACTGGCACCGTGCACAACGTGGCCGTATTGGCGCTGCTGCCTCAAATACTAATGCCGACTGGTATTGCCGCATGGCGCAGGAGAACCCGGACGTCAAAATCCAGGTGTACGGTATTCCCGTCAATACCCGCGAAGCGCTCGGTGTTCTGCATTTCAAAGGCTTTATCATTGATGACACCGTGATTTACAGCGGTGCCAGCTTAAACGATGTTTATCTGCATCAGCATGACAAGTATCGTTACGACCGTTATCAGTCGATCCGTAATCCGCGTCTTGCAGACATTATGTACGACTGGGTGAATCAAAATCTGATCCAGGGTCGTGCGGTCAACCGCCTTGATACGCCTGAACGTCCGAAAAGCCAGGAAATCAAAAATGAAGTCCGCCTGTTCCGACATGAATTGCGTGATGCCGCTTATCACTTCGCAGGCGATGCCGATAACGAACAGTTGTCAGTCACGCCGCTGGTAGGCCTCGGTAAATCCAGCCCGCTCAATAAAACCATCTTTCATTTGATGCCGTGTGCTGAACAGAATCTGACGATTTGTACCCCTTATTTCAACCTGCCAGCGATACTGGTGCGCAATATTATTCAATTGCTGCGCGACGGAAAACAGGTGGAAATCATTGTCGGCGACAAAACGGCGAACGACTTTTATATCCCGGAAGATCAGCCGTTTAAAATTATCGGCGCGCTGCCATATCTGTATGAAATCAACCTGCGCCGCTTTCTAAGCCGCCTCCAGTATTACGTCAATACCGGGCAGCTGATAGTACGACTGTGGAAAGATGACGATAATACCTATCATCTTAAAGGAATGTGGGTCGACGAAGAGTGGATGCTACTGACCGGGAACAACCTGAACCCCCGAGCGTGGCGTCTTGATCTGGAAAATGCGATTTTGATCCACGATCCTAAACACGAACTGGCAGCCCAGCGTGAAAAAGAGCTGGAACTTATCCGAACGCATACTACGGTAGTGCCGCATTATCGGGTTCTGGAAAGTATTGCGGATTACCCCGTTAAAGTTCGCAAACTGATCCGCCGGTTACGACGGATCCGAATCGATCGATTAATCAGCCGCATTCTCTGAACAAATAGCCCTGCTCGCAGGGCTTTTTTATACCCAGCTCAACACCACCTCCTGTGGAGGTGGTCAGCAATAAGTGTTAGCTCTGCCTTATTGTCTTTGGATGTGGAGCGTTCAGAACAGGCAGAGACTTTTTATCAGGGCTTTTAGTGCCCCTATGGGGCACAATCAATGCCAACGGCTACGCAGGTGGCTTTTTACGAGTGACTCTCTATGCGCCACGTTTTATTGATAAGTTTATTTCTACTTGCAGGTTGCAGCCATACGGCAAATGACCAGTGGAGCGGGCAAGATAAAGCGCAGCATTTTATTGCCTCTGCGATGTTATCCGCTGCCGGAAATGAATATGGTCAACATCAGGGTTGGTCGCGTGATAAAAGTGCCGGATTTGGCGTTATGTTTTCCGTCGGGCTCGGCGCGTCAAAAGAGTTGTGGGACAGTCGACCCGCTGGAACGGGCTGGAGCTGGAAAGATTTAGCCTGGGATGTGGCTGGGGCCGCCACCGGTTATTCTCTCTGGCAGCTTGCTCAGCATTAATCGCCTTAACCCCATTTCGCCTGATGGGCGCGCTTACGCTTTATATAATCCTCATCCGCACGGATCTTGTCCCACCAGGCCTTGAATACTGCCGCGGCGGCGGCTTTCATCGGATCGTTGCCTCGCTCGTGGAGGCTCCCGTCTCCCTTGTATTTTTTGCCGCCCTCGTAATTTGCATAGCGACGCGCGCGCGTGTATCCCATCTGGATAAACTTACGTGCCATATCCATTCCCACGAAATCATCCTGCCGACGGTACTCTTCAAAAAGCTGGTAAACCTTTTCCGCCGATTTAATTGCCGACGCCTCATCTTTGTAGCGCCACCAGGGGAGAATTTCTCCTTTATAGGGTTCAACCAGTAACACGCCCTGTTCGCCGCGTCCGACTTGATATTTCTCAGGATGTTGTCGAAAGTCGATTTGTGAGAAATCCTGCTGATAATCAAATGCTTTTTTTGTCATACGAAGCCCCTTAACCACTTTTTTTAAAGATAGTTCGCGGGAAAGGAGTTCAGGAAAATTAATTCGATGAAATGCGCATGAGGTGGCGTAATTTGTGCAACCGACTTAAACAGCGGAGAAAGGATGGACTTGATACATGCGGCTGGCAGGTTTACGACTGACGCCAAAGAACTGCTGGTTGGATAAAACGATCCAAGGCTTAAGCCATCGCATGCCGTAAGGCTTGCGCTGTGGTCTGGTCAGCAAAAATCAGCCGGGTGCGGTGTATACATTTGCCTGTCACGGGCATCAGTCAGTGCTGTGCATCAGGTGGCTGTAGCGGCTGGGTGTAGTGTACGGGTGCTGTTTGATGAGCATGACACTGCTCTGGTCACACAGATCATCGTTAACCCTGCCCTGCCGGTCCTCGATATTAATGATGTGCACCAGGTGGCTGGCTTTGTCGCAGTGGCTCAGGAAACCGCGGGAATAAGGGATGAGGGGCTGAATGTGAGTGGGGGCCGGGTGGTCTGTCGCCGGTCCGCTCCTGAAGCCGGTAAGTCGTTACGGCATTACGGCATTACGGCAGTATTCCGTGAACCGCAGACGGCGAAAAGCCCTGCACTTTCGTGCAGGGCTTTCCTGTTTGATGCCTGGCAGTTCCCTACTCTCGCATGGGGAGACCCCACACTACCATCGGCGCTACGGCGTTTCACTTCTGAGTTCGGCATGGGGTCAGGTGGGACCACCGCGCTCTTGCCGCCAGGCAAATTCTGTTTCACCTGCCGCGTGCTTTCACAGCGCCACAGATGTTTATCCGGTCAGGCTGAAAATCTTCTCTCAAATCCACAACACCAAAACCACTCTGGCGTTGTAAGGTTAAGCCTCACGGCTCATTAGTACCGGTTAGCTCAACGCATCGCTGCGCTTACACACCCGGCCTATC
>NZ_JAALBX010000028.1 GCF_011077955.1 Citrobacter freundii | reverse complement strand
TGGCGGCAGAGCCGCAGACTGGAAGACGGGAAGTTTCGGCCCTTACGGATGCCCGGAAAACCTTAGCGTACGATTTTTTCCGAATTCTGCGGGCTCCCCGGATCGGCCTCAGTAAGCCGGTCCTAGGTGGAGTAGGGCGGTAGCACGCCATTTAGTCGCAGCTCCTTATGTCCGTCAGGGTAATGCCAGACATCTATATACTTGCCGATGGCTCTTCGATTGTATTAGCTGTCCTCAATCAGATAGAGGATTTTATTGTATTGTACGCTCAGGCTCTTTAAGACCCGACGAGGCTCACGCCAGGTAAACTCCGCATCAAGATCATCGTCTAGTGTCAGTGGTCGGTGAGCATTAAAATCATGTCGAGGAGCTTTGGCAAATCGCCTGTTGTAGTCAGCTATACATTCTTCGGCGAACGCATTCGCTGCTTCTATGGTACAGATCCCTTTTAGTCTGAGCTCCTTAACCAGCCTGCCCTGAAGTGTCAGATTAGCGCGTTCCACTCGGCCTTTTGCCTGACTGGTTTCAGCATATAAAGGGGTAATATTGAGGCAGCGCATGGCCCTGGCAAACTGGGTTTCACCGAGACCGGTGGTGGCGTGCTTATTATTGACTCTAAATAAGCTGGCTTTATCGCTGTAGAGGATCATGGATTTACCGTATTTCTCTATATAGCCACGCGTCGCTTCAAAAAAGGTAAATGTGGATTCAGATTTCACAAACAACAGATGCATCAGGCGACTGGGGGCATCGTCAACATAGACAAGAGCAGTACAGAGTCGACCCCGGTTTTCAAACCAGTGGTGGTCGCAGCCTTCAATTTGTATCAGCTCGCCAGTACAAGGCCGCCGGTAACGAGGCTGATGAATTTACGGTGCGCGTTGTCTGCGCGGGATCCAGAGTCCGGTTTTTATCATGAGACGTCGGATGGTTTCCTTGCCAAAGACCAGACCGTGAATTTCCTCCAGCTTTTCCCGCGCCAGCGTGGGACCAAAATCACAGTAATGCTCCCGGATTATATAGAGTGCCTGATCTGTCAGTGACGTAGGCAACAGACGGTTACCGGTGCGGCCACGGTTCTAGTTGTTCATACCAAGGCGGCCCGGACTGGCGATAACGCTTCAGCAGACGGCTGCAATGACGTGGCGTGATGCCGAGCATCTCGGCAGCCTGCCCAGGACGGAGATTGCGATCGATGACATCCTGAAGGATTTTGAGGCGGTTGATTTCTTTCACGGTGAACATCCCGGCGTCATGTATAGCCATAGAAAACTCCTCATCAGGAAAAGTGAGTCGTTGTCTATACATACAGGTCTGAGAACTATAGCCTGGACATTCCTAATGAGCCACAATGAGACATTAGCATTGAGCCTCTATAACATTGGCACGCATAACAAAGATTATGTTAAATATATAAATATTATCATTATATTCAAGTAGTTACGCATTATCCAAGAATCATTTCTCTCGTTATTTTCTATTGTGGTAATTTGAGAAACAGAGTTCTCTGCTGGGTTTGTGATGCCTTGAAACCATGATGAAGATAAAAACCTTTGGCTTCTTCTGTCAGAGCATGAACCATAATCGCACGGACGCCAATATTGTCTGCGACCCGATAACAGCGCAATACCGCATCGTGGAGTAAATCAGCACCCAGCCCTTTTCCGCGAAATGAGACATCGACAGCCAGGCGAGCAAGTACGATTACCGGGATTGGATCAGGCATATTGCGCCTGAGACTTCCTGTGGCTTCCACATGATTAACGCTACCGGTGGCCAGAGAGTAAAAACCGGCAACGTGTTTGGTGCCTGTTTTACAAACAACGAACGTTCTTGCAGCACCGAGAGCCTGATTTTTTAGCCCTCTCTGTTTAAGCCAGTCATCGAGAACTGCCTCCCCGCTAACGAACTCAGCCAGTTGATGTGAGCTGGATAAAGGTTCCGGTGCGGTTACACGTCCCACTGAGGCTTCCTGGCCAGGAGTTTATTGATTGCAGCGTCATCCGCAACTGGCGCATCAAGCATATCAATAAACTCTGCAAACTGCTCATCGTTAAAATTAAATACGCGCCGATCGAGGATCACATTCTCCGCGGCCTGGCATGCCATTTCCAGAATGAAGTCCGTACGCGATTTATGGAGGATCTCTGCAGCAGCATCGATAAGTGCTCTTTGAGATTCTTTGGCTCTAAGATTGAGTTGAACATCTGATTTCATTAATGCACTCCTTGTATAGCAATTGCTTTACAAGCATAACACAAGAATAGCGTGTAGCAAAAGCAACACAAATGTTTATCAGTGCAGTTATGTTCTGAAGATTCCCCTTGTAACTAACTGAGTTCAACGCCGTACCTCCAAATATCTCTTTTCTCTGCAGGCTTACCTGATTGTGCTTAACGCCCTGACATTACGGCGAACGCTGCATGTTAAAAATCTCATAAGGACTCTCAGCACGCACAGGATGGATAGTAATCTGGTCTAACGTCTGGAAAATTAACCGATGAGAAGGTAGTATTCGGATCGTCAGCGATTGTCTTGTGGTGGGACAACTCGTTGATACAGATTACCTTTGTGACCTAACTCAAACTGACGGTTTGACTGCTTTGTGGTGAGGCAGGTAGGTGACGATGATAGTTTTACGGAAGAAATGCGGACTTCCGGAATAAGGGAATGAGGACAGGGCGTGTCCGGTAAGACGCCCGGGAGCAGGTAACGGATTATCCGGAGCCTGAATGCACAAACCCCCCGATATCTGTCTGAAACTTGGCGGAATCGTCAGATATCAGGGGGTCCAAAAGCAGGCTCAGCGCCTGTGAAGGATTATAACGCATGCACCATATAAAACAACACCCGGCCGCCATATGAACAGGCCGCCGTGAATGAATATCTGATCACACCTGCGCACTGCCACATCCCAGGCCAGTTCCGCGCATCCTGTCTGTCCGGACATTTCTCCGGAGGGCAGCATCATGACTGACAATATCCGGTCTGCCGTTCACTGGTCTGCTCTTGCGCCTGATGAGCAAATCCGGTTCTGGCAGGAGGTTGATGCCGGAAAACAGGATCGTTTCCTTGTCCCCACGGCAAAAAAACTGACCCGCCGCCGGCGCGGTGAGCATTCTACAAAACCCAAATGCGAAAACCCGGCCTGGTACCGCCCTGAGCATTATAAAAAGCTCACGGGGCAGCTTGGCTATGCCTACAACAGGCTGGTAAAAAAAGACCGGGAAACCGGCCAGGTCAGCCTGCGCATGCACATCTCCCGTCATCCGCTGTTTGTCGCCGGACGTCATAAGGCGGGCCGTAAGTATGGCTTCCGTCCGGAGCGCCAGCGTTTACTGGATGCGCTCTGGCCCGTGTTGATCAGTTTTTGTGATGCGGGCAAACATACAGTGGGGATGTGTATCTCGCGTCTGGCGAAAGAGCTCAGTGCCAGAGACGCCAGAGGCAATGTTATCCCCGAAACAGAGGTGACGGTGTCACGACTTTCCCGGCTTATAGAGGAACAGGTACGCTTTGGCGTGCTTGGCCTGGCTGATGAACGCCGGTGGGATCGTGCATCGAAGTCCTGGCTGCCCACATACGTGTTCATTACACAGGCCGGGTTCCGGATGCTCGGGGTAAACCTCGACAAACTGGCCCGGGAGCAGGAAAGGAAACTGCGTCTCAGCGCGGAGCGTGAACAGCTGATACGTGAAGGTGTGATGGGAGAACATGAGGACATTTCTCCGCACGCTGCCCGTAAACGCTGGTTCAGCATGAAACAGCGTGATGCCCTGCGTTTTCGTCGCCAGCGTGGCGCGGAGCGCAAGCGCGCCAGCCGCCTGATTAAACTCCCTGTGGATGAACAGATCCAGGCCGTATCGACGTGGCTGCTGAAATCCATGCCACCTGATGAAGCCTACTTTTGTACGGCAGAACGGCTGAGGGAGCTGGCCATACAGCAGCTTTATCAGCTGGATCTGGCGTTATCACCCCCGGACTGAGCCGGCAGACAGACTTTCCTTTCCACATGCCCCTCCCCGGGGCTTTCTGCGCTGGCGCCGGCTCAGCCGTCTGCACCTTTTTTGTACACCGCGCGTCATATCACCACGAAATCCTTATCGCCATTCCCGGACAGGCGGGATTTAAAGCGTTAAGGATTTTTTTTACACAGGATCCCGCAAACGAATAACTGACCAAACCTGCATACAGATAACACCGAACCTGCAAAACAGTCTTAACTCCCCCTTTTTATCGCCCTGTAAGGAAATAACAGGGTAGTTATCTGTCTGGCGCAGCCCTGTGGATATCCAAAAAGGCCTTCGTATGCAGCGGCCTCCGGCCACGCGCTCAGATCTGATGTTCCTCCCGTCGCAGGCGCCGGGCCCCTTCTCTGCTCATCGCCGGCATTCCTCCTCCATCCGGCCATGCAAAACCGCCGCCGCCCCGGCCCGCAGGGCCGGAACAGAGTCGCTTTAAAATGGATGTTGTAACTAGCACATGATGTCACTGCTGGCTGGTACGGAAAGCCCGGAGATATGCGCACGTAAGCGCGCCTGACGGCACGCTAACGCGGAGATACATTCCGGCTTCGCCGGAATCACTCCGACAGCGCAACAGGCCTTCGGGGGTACGTTCAGGTCCTTTTTTCTGGCAGGAAGGAGGGGTGTTTCTGGATCTGCCTGGTCCGCAGGGCCCGGCGGACAGGCCATTTACCTCTTAAAAGCAACGGAGAGCCGCCTTCCATGCCCTGACGGGCATAAAAACACAGCAGCGTGAGACCCCACACCTCTTCCCGGCCGCATCACCGGAGGAAGGTCAGGAACAGGGCAAGTAGCAACAGATGACCGGCATACGCGTGGTAAAAAAACCGCCCGGGCATAAAGCGGAGTGAACCGGCGGGTTTCAGCCGGACGGCCAGCCAGATCGCCATAACGGGCAGCACCAGACCCGGCAGGACCGCGATAACCAGCGTATCCAGGGGGCGCGCGATAAGATGGGTGATACCGTTCAGACAGAACAACGCGCCGGCGGCGATAATCATGACGATTTTCCTGAATGTGGCAGCCTGCGCGAGCGGGGAAAAGACGGCCACCACCGCAGAGGAGAAAACGAGGCCCGTCACGCCGTAACTCGCCGGGTGCAGGGGGAACGCCAGGATGAGCAGCAGAAGGATGCCGGTCAGCGTGCCGGTGAACCCGTAACGGTGACCGAGCGCGACCAGCTGCGTCACGCCGGCGAACACAAACAGAATATTCAGGGCATACCAGGGCTGTTGATGCCGGAACGCCAGCCAGAACGCCGGCTGGGCGATGAGCGCCCACATCCACATCCGCGTGGCCCGGGTCTGCAGCGATGCCGGACTGTGGCTGAGGTTCCTCGCCCAGATGATGACAAACACCGGGAACACCATCCGGCCCAGCGCATACAGTTCCGCTGACGGGGGATTCAGAAAAAGGATGTTCAGGTGGTCGAGAAACATGGCCGTCAGTGCAAACACCTTTACCAGGTCGATCGCGCCGGGGCTCATCGTCTCCACAGACATTAACACCGTGTGTATCTGTTTTTGCATTTTCCGCTGAACCACTGTAGTTAATCTCACCCGAAGGCTGGCAGACCGTACTGATATAATCCTGTACCCATTTCCAGAAAAGACGGCCTGTCAGTGAAGGCACGCGAATACGGCTTTTCTCAAGGATTTTCCTGGCCGCGAATTCTGATTTATCGCGTAAAACAAGCATCGCGCTGATTTTATCTTTATTGCCAATAAATATAATGAAGTTATGAAATGAATTCATGCCTGAATATGTAATCTGCCTGATTAAAATAATATTTTCGGCAGTTACGGGTAAAACTTTATAACTAATCACAGTTAAACCAATGTGGTAGATAACACAGTGTAAAATTGTTCAAACAATATAGTGAGTGTTTTTTACATTAAATCATTCCATGAAAATATATTATCCTGTGACCATGACCTTTACCTCTGATATGACTTCATACTCCTTTATATAAATATCAGCGTACCATTAGGTTCAGGCATTATGGTACTGGTATTATAAATGACGATTACTCAGTCTTACAGATATTCTGTTTTATTTAGTGGTTCCCTGCGTGGAAAATTAATCTGGATCATTCAGAAGAAATTTCATCAGGCTGACTTTTCCTGCCCCTGAGTTCTTTCGCGACCGGCTTCCATTTTTCCGCCCATTCCTTATCCTGTCGCCCTTCTCCAACAATTTTCAACGCGATGCCATAGGGGGTACGTTGCTGCTGACCGGAAAGCCAGAGGATATGGTTATCAATTTCGTCATCCGGCAGCTCATCGATAATTGAATGTATCAGGTCCAGGTCTTCTTCAGTCCATTTGCGGCCGGAACGCGGGAAATCAGGATCGGGTTCACGGGGCTTCTTTGGCGGTTTTTCAGTGCTGGCCTGCTTCAGTGCATCCTTTCCGGCTTCAATCAGTCGGGCTCTTTCACCCAGTCCACCCAGGATCGCCACCGTTCTCACCATATTTTCCCGCTGCTCCCGGGTCAGCAGCTGCTCCTCGCAGATGAGGGCATTAAGGGTGTCTATCAGGGATTCAACTCCGGATTCAGTCAGTTTTAGGCTCATCTTTTTTGTCCTGAATACGATTACGGGAGCGGGTAATATCCCGCTTGCTTCGCAGCCTTTCTGCTTTTACTCCCGCTTAAAGTTCCGCCTGTATTCTCATATCATATCTTATGTTTGAATATTTTATTTCGGAACTCCCCGCCATTAAAAAGGCCAGATTTTTACCTTGTTCCACATCAATAAAACTTGAAACTTCTTTGATGCAAATCACTACATGTAGAAAATAAAATGCCTACAGACACAACAGCAAACAATATGCTGCATTGTGTTCCCGGCCTCTGTTCGGTGGTTCAGCCAAACCACTTATGCGTAAAAACAGAGCACATTTACCGGTGGCAAGACTTCGCTCAACAGTCGTTCCGTCACAGAAGCGCAGATAGTGTCGGATGCCGCCCCTGATTACAGGAGGCACTATGAATAAATGGCATTACTGCATTCTCGTTCTGGCCCTCTTTGGTTATCCGACAGGTAGCCAGAGTGGATGGTCACTGACTGTCAGCCATATCAGCATCAGCTTTATAATGTAAGTAAATGCGCTAAAAACAAAAAAACCACCGGCCAGGGTGGTTTTTTTGCGTCCTTATCTGTTCGAAAAGGACTGGCAAGACTTCGCTCAGGACGAATTATGCTTTCTCAGATCGGAACCCGCAACGCTTTTATTAGCTATTATGACTCCAGTCAATGTATATATTCATGACGTAATGATGGATTTGACTTTTACTCCGTAGCGACCCGTTTTTTTTCTGACTTTACGTCGGGGTATATGAAACGTCTGTTTTCAGGTCCGTTTGGGTTTCGTCTTTATCCGGCGTTAATTCATTCGCCTCCATGCCACCGTCATCCGACTGGCTTTTATACTGAGCAGGAAGCAGGTGAGCTTAATACCGTCCTGCCACAGTTTCCTTTAACGGAAGACTGTGGAAACGATAATAGTTACAGATCTCCGTAAAGACAGCGCAGGCCCTCCAGCGCCTGCGACGTCTGCCCGTGCTCACAGCGCGTGACCAGACTCCTGGCCAGCTCAGCAAACCCTGCCTCCGGGAGATACACCCGCAGGGCGTCCAGACCGAGCATCACATCCTGACTGGCCGTCACACGGGTTGCAAAGACCACACAGCTGCCGTCGAATCCCTGCGTCAGCACTGCCGGGTCTTGGTGGTAAACGGACAGGGTGCGCAGCAATTCACTGAACTGTGCCCAGCCGAAGGGCATCACAAACTCCTGACCGCTTATCAGCAGATGCAGACGCGGCATTTCATACCACTCTCCGGGGCGGCTGTCCGGCTCCTGCCCGCTGATGCGTATTTCAAAGCGCAGCGTACCGGCCTGCAGGGTTTCGCGCGCAGCGGGTACCACCGGGCGAACCTGATCTGTGAACCGTCGCAGATCACTGAAAGACCAGTCCCGGGCATACATGCACAGCGGAAAGACAGCCTTCAGCCGGCTGCGGGTAAAGATGGCTGCGATAGCCTCATCAGGCAGCGCATACAAATCAAAGGCCCGGCTGGCCAGCGGACGGAGCAGGTGTTCGGCATAATCCTGGGTGACAGCCGGCGCCAGCCCCGCCATAAATCGTTCACTTTCCGCGCGCCAGTCCTCGCCGGTCATGCCGAATATACCCTTCAGATACGGGGCATCCACCGGCTGACCGTTTTCCACCTGCCAGGCCAGCAGTTCAAAGGTCATGTCCAGCAGTACACGCAGCCGCGACATACTGACCAGTTGTCCCTGGCCCCGCCGGTAGGCCTGGTGCGCCAGCTCCACCATGAACTGCAGGGTGTCCCGGGACGGGGCGGCAGCCCCGAAGGTCTGACCGAGGATCAACTGTCGGTACAGCTGGCGCACGGCTTCATCCGGATCCGTAACGAGGCGCAGGTATTCCTCACCGGCGGCACTGCCCTGCAGGCTGCTTTCCATCAGTCGTTCGGCGAGGGCGTTCACGGAGGTGTTTTCGGTGGTGGCGCGGTTCTTGAGCTGCTCGATCAGTTTTTTCGGGAAACGCAGGGTCAGCTGGCTCAGCACGGTTATCTCCTGGCAGATATGGCGGGATGCTGTCATGCCGGGTAATGAATTCACCGCACGACAGACTTATAACATCAGCGAAAGAATACACTTCATATTTCGTGAATTCACTTAATTTTTTGACATCATGTCAAATAACAGAAGTGAACGCAGTGTACTTCTTGTTTTTTACGTTCAGATCCGAAAACCCCAGAAACCGGAAAATTACTCCCCTGAGAAACAGTTACAGACTGCCATTAGTGATGAGTCAAACAGACGAATGGGGAAGCTGCCGAACAGTGTGTTTGATGGAAGAAAATCCAGGCGTGTGATGCTAAAGTGACTGACTCATATGACCTTTCTCTATTACAGTATATAAACAATAATATTTATATTAATGAGCCAATATGCTAAAAAAAATCCTAGACAGCATTAGCTACCAGACAGATAAGTTCATCCATGACAACATTCATGTAAATCAATCTTACATGGCACTGAAATGGAACCGCTTTGAAAAAACACTGGTCTCAGGTTCAAAGCATTACGTAAAGGCAATGCTTATATTGATATCATTTTTTGCGGCCATTTTCATTGTCATGGTCTCAGGTAAAAGTTATATAAAACCATTTATAGGTGAGTGGTTTCCTGAGTGGTATACCCTGTTTGACGCCCAGATAAACCTCCTGGGGGGACAGCTTACCATTATAGGTATTGTGTATCCCATGGTCGTTGGCCTTGTCAGTGTGATATTTCAGAGGAAATCAGCCCGGAAAATTGTACACGCAGCGTATCAGACCTATTCCGGATTCATGCTGGCAGGTCTGAGCGGGTTATGTCTTTCCGGCTTCATGCTCTGCGGATTATTGCTGAGGACATCCGTCGGGAACTATAACTATGCAATAATTTGTGGATTAATTATTATATGGATGATGCTTAACATTGCGCTTTCTGTCTGGTTCTTTGTGCAAAGCCTCAGTGTGCTTGACGATGAAAGACGCGAAAGAATGGTGTTACGCTATCTCACTGCCGACATTTTATCAGCACATGTGAAAAGTCAACTGCATAACATTTTTTTAAACAAGCCGGTTGCAAGCCAAATTATTAAAAATGATAAATATAGCAACCTGACATTTGAGGATTTTTCTTTCGAAAAAGATTACACAGTTATCACTAGTGAATCCTCAATGCAGGAAGTCATTAAAGATATCTATGTGCGGCCATTGAAGATTATTCTATGGCATATAAACATGTATGGTCGCTTAAAGAAAAAACAAATATCAATTGCGTTGTTTTCGAGACTGGATAGCCGGGATAAGTTCGATACTCTACCCCTGTTTAAAGTTAAAAATATCGCGTCAGACCATGTTCTGATAAATTTATTAATACGTTGTTTCAGTACAGGCATTGCTAAAAAATGTCATATCGCAACAGACAGAATAATCAAAGGAGTTTTAGGTGATACCATAGATGCGTTAGCCAGTGCTGATATCAATGCGTTTGACGAGGCTATTGAAGGATTCTGTCGTGACATAACAACTTTTACGGACGGATTTAATTTCAGGCAAGGGCAGCAGACAGATAATCTTTTGTTATTAGCAGATGACATTTTTTGGGATCGTAGTTTTACTGATAAATTATATACAGAGCTTTATCAGCTTTTCCGGCAGGCAGTTATACGTATTGATGTATCTGAGAGGTTTTATACAAAATGTATGTATGTTCCAGGAATGCTGTGTTCTAAAAGAGAAAGCATTTCCTTCAAAGAAATACAACTTGCTTTGAGGTATACCTTTTATTCGTGGGACATCCTCGTGCGCTGGGGCCATGCCAACACGGGGAGGCTTGATTTAACCCAGCGTCAGAGTTATGAGGCCCTTTTGAGGGATTTTGTCGAAATCTGGGAAGCGTGGACTGATGATCTGAAATACATATCCAAAAAAACTGGTGGTCAGCAGTTATACCATGACACTCTGAAAGAGCACCTGTTCACGTTACCCGACATAGTCGCATGTGCAGTGTTGTCAGGCGAGTCAGGCTCTGTTGACTGGGCTGTGGACTTAATGAACCGCTGGCTTCATACTGCCCGAGGGTCTGCTGATGGTCATAATACTGCACTGTTCAGCTGGCAGGAGTTTATCGTTACACAGGCAACTCTGGATGGCGAAATTGTTTTCAGTCAAGAAAATACGCCATTAAGAAAACCGGTTGAACTTTCGCAACTCCAGGACTCATTCTACAAGAATACCCTGACAGATCTTCGACTCTTAACAGCTGCTTTTATCATTAGCAAACCCAATGCCTTTCAAAACACACAATGTCAGTTTGCTGTCCGCACTCTGCTTGACGGGAGTCTTGTCGAAAATACCGGTGGTTTTGAACGTTTATCTGAAAAATTGACCAGTAGTTCCGACATCATCGACGTTTTTATCCGTTTGCTTATCTGGAATAAAGCTGACCATGATGAGACATTAAATTCACCCGGGAAAATTATAAGGAAATTATCTTCAGCACATGGTAAAAGCCTGGTAAGCGGGCGCACCTATCTGGGAAGACGCCTCGAGGGAATTGATGATCTCATTCCCCAGATAGCGGAGTTGTCTGTATTGCGTTGCAGCGATACAAATTCTGTTTCAGCTAAAATGAAAAAAATTGTTGCTTCTAACCTATTACCATATCATTTTCTGCAGAGAATCGTAAGTAATCTTGCACCACTCCATAGCGCCATCAATAAACTGAGCGGTGCAGTATTTGTTGCTGACGATGCTTTTACCGGAAAACAACAGAAAGTGTCTGACTTGATACAAGAGTATCTGGACCTTTTTACCAGTCATATTGAGCAAGAAATAATAAAGTCTCCAGTCAGCAGTACCTTTCTCGAAAAGTTTGGGAGTATTATCTCTGACATTTTTATCAAAAAGTTAAACGGAGAAATGTTATTTTCACTATTTGGCAATGTTTCTTTAGCTCCAGTCGAGAATAGTAATGTAATGAAGCGCATCGTTTTCACTATGGATAAGCAGGATGTGACTGATAAGTTTGCTCGAAAGATACACCATCTGGAAGAAAATCGTGCATCCGCTTTAATTAGGCAGCATGTGCTTGATTTGCTGTACTTACTGAGTCTACAACCTGCTCAAAAGAGTAGCTGTGTGACATCATTCGCCGAACTTCTTAGTATGGTTCATGATTATGATGACCTCCAGGAAGATGACTATCTCATTGTGGGTGATGTAAGATTATGGAATCAATTTAATGATTACAGAGCGAATACTTTAGATAGTGTCGAGGGTAAAGAAGATATATTGTTTTATGACGAAAACCGAAAGGTAAAGATCCGTGGGAAAGAAAAAAGCTGTTCGCTCTATATCAGGCCTCACTTTGATGCCATTGATGCCCTGCTTGTGAATAAAAACTATTTTGAAAAATATAAAATCAAAAGTGAGGGAGAAAACATTTTCACTTTTAATGCCGAAGCGGTTGATGACAAACCACTTAAAATCGCTTTGTATTCTCAATATGAAGGAGAGGCCGTTTTCAGTGGTCAGATTAAAGCCCGCTTTACACTCCGTAAAGACTCTGTCAGTTCACAGGCCTTTTCTGGTGAAGACGCATCATGAAATTAAAACTGTAGTCGGGTAGTTGCTCCCCCTCACGGCACGTTGCTGCTGAGGGGAAAAGCTTCCTTATCCCGTTGTTGCCATTTCAGGCTCAGTGATTCGTGAATTTTGCTTCCTATGCAATAATCCACAAATCACAACAATTCACTGTCTTTTTTAATTATCCTGCAATAATCCTTCATTCCTCTCTCGAAGATCCGAAAACCGGTAAAGTCGGATCCTCACTGAAAAGCCGGTTGAATGCGATTTTGGCGAGGCCTAATAGGAAGGATTACTGCAAGGAACTACCGTCCGGTATGAGCGAAAAGCTGACATTATTTCAGCGATGATACGCGCAGGGCTTTGATGCCCTATGACAGCTATCAAGAATTACTGGCGGAAGAGTTTCCTGATCTAACCGAATTTTGTGCGGGTTATTGTTTGATGTAAGGCATGTGTTACTCTGGCTGGGCTTGAAGGATAACAGGTAATGCTGCCAACTTACTGATTTAGTGTATGATGGTGATTTTAAGGTGCTTGCGTGGCTTCCATTTCCATCAGATGTCCTTCCTGCTCCGCTACTGAAGGCGTGGTGCGTAACGGCAAAAGCACTGCCGGACATCAGCGCTATCT
>NZ_JAALBX010000027.1 GCF_011077955.1 Citrobacter freundii | reverse complement strand
TCCCCTGGGCGAAATGCGCCTGGTAAGCAGAGTTTTTGAAATGTAAGGCCTTTGAATAAGACAAAAGGCTGCCTCATCGCTAACTTTGCAACAGTGCCGGATTGAATATAACCGACGTGACTGTTACATTTAGGTGGCTAAACCCGTCAAGCCCTCAGGAGTGAATCATGACCGTAGTCACGACCGCCGATACCTCCCAACTGTACGCACTTGCAGCCCGACATGGGCTCAAGCTCCATGGCCCGCTGACTGTCAATGAGCTTGGGCTCGACTATAGGATCGTGATCGCCACCGTCGACGATGGACGTCGGTGGGTGCTGCGCATCCCGCGCCGAGCCGAGGTAAGCGCGAAGGTCGAACCAGAGGCGCGGGTGCTGGCAATGCTCAAGAATCGCCTGCCGTTCGCGGTGCCGGACTGGCGCGTGGCCAACGCCGAGCTCGTTGCCTATCCCATGCTCGAAGACTCGACTGCGATGGTCATCCAGCCTGGTTCGTCCACGCCCGACTGGGTCGTGCCGCAGGACTCGGAGGTCTTCGCGGAGAGCTTCGCGACCGCGCTCGCCGCCCTGCATGCCGTCCCCATTTCCGCCGCCGTGGATGCGGGGATGCTCATCCGTACACCGACGCAGGCCCGTCAGAAGGTGGCCGACGACGTTGACCGCGTCCGACGCGAGTTCGTGGTGAACGACAAGCGCCTCCACCGGTGGCAGCGCTGGCTCGACGACGATTCGTCGTGGCCAGATTTCTCCGTGGTGGTGCATGGCGATCTCTACGTGGGCCATGTGCTCATCGACAACACGGAGCGCGTCAGCGGGATGATCGACTGGAGCGAGGCCCGCGTTGATGACCCTGCCATCGACATGGCCGCGCACCTTATGGTCTTTGGTGAAGAGGGGCTCGCGAAGCTCCTCCTCACGTATGAAGCGGCCGGTGGCCGGGTGTGGCCGCGGCTCGCCCACCACATCGCGGAGCGCCTTGCGTTCGGGGCGGTCACCTACGCACTCTTCGCCCTCGACTCGGGTAACGAAGAGTACCTCGCTGCGGCGAAGGCGCAGCTCGCCGCAGCGGAATGAGCGAACGTCGATATAGCCCGCTCGCGACGCTGTTCGCGGCGACCTTTCTCTTCCGGATCGGCAACGCGGTGGCGGCCCTCGCGCTTCCATGGTTCGTCCTGTCTCATACAAAGAGCGCGGCCTGGGCGGGCGCCACGGCCGCTAGCAGCGTCATCGCGACCATCATCGGCGCGTGGGTTGGTGGTGGCCTCGTCGATCGGTTCGGGCGCGCGCCCGTCGCATTGATCTCGGGTGTGGTGGGCGGCGTGGCCATGGCGAGCATCCCACTGCTCGATGCCGTTGGCGCCCTCTCGAACACTGGGCTGATCGCTTGCGTGGTGCTCGGTGCCGCGTTCGACGCACCCGGTATGGCCGCGCAGGACAGTGAGCTGCCCAAACTCGGCCACGTCGCCGGGCTCTCCGTTGAGCGCGTCTCGTCACTGAAAGCGGTGATCGGGAACGTCGCGATTCTAGGTGGCCCGGCCCTTGGGGGGGCCGCAATCGGCCTGCTTGGCGCTGCGCCAACGCTCGGGCTGACGGCGTTCTGCTCCGTCCTTGCAGGTCTGCTCGGCGCGTGGGTGCTTCCCGCGCGTGCCGCTCGGACGATGACCACGACGGCGACTCTCTCCATGCGCGCCGGCGTCGCTT
Source organism: Citrobacter freundii (assembly GCF_011077955.1). GTDB lineage: Bacteria > Pseudomonadota > Gammaproteobacteria > Enterobacterales > Enterobacteriaceae > Atlantibacter. The sequence continues at coordinate 16,142 of NZ_JAALBX010000027.1, read as the reverse complement.
TTCTCTGGAGCGAACCCCTGCTGCGCCCTCTCTTTGGTATAGTGATGATCTTCGTGGGCATCGTTGGCGCCAACGGCAGCGTCATCATGCCTGCGCTGTTTGTAGATGCAGGACGCCAAGTAGCAGAGCTCGGGCTGTTCTCCTCAATGATGGGGGCTGGTGGTCTCCTTGGCATTGCCATTCATGCGTCGGTCGGCGCCCGGATATCAGCGCAGAACTGGCTGGCGGTGGCATTTTGTGGCTCTGCGGTGGGCTCGCTTCTGCTTTCACAGTTGCCAGGCGTGCCGGTGCTGATGTTGTTGGGCGCGCTCGTGGGACTGCTGACCGGCTCAGTCTCTCCCATTCTCAACGCTGCCATCTACAACCGCACGCCGCCAGAACTTCTCGGCCGGGTACTCGGCACGGTCTCGGCGGTGATGCTGTCAGCCTCGCCCATGGTTATGCTTGCGGCCGGCGCGTTTGTCGACCTTGCTGGTCCGCTCCCTGGCCTCGTTGTATCGGCCGTGTTTGCGGGGCTCGTGGCTCTACTCTCGCTCCGTCTTCAATTTGCTACAATGGCGGCGGCAGCCACAGCCTCCGCCCCAACCCATACAGAAGGTGAACACTGATGCCCCGCCCCAAGCTCAAGTCCGATGACGAGGTACTCGAGGCCGCCACCGTAGTGCTGAAGCGTTGCGGTCCCATAGAGTTCACGCTCAGCGGAGTAGCAAAGGAGGTGGGGCTCTCCCGCGCAGCGTTAATCCAGCGCTTCACCAACCGCGATACGCTGCTGGTGAGGATGATGGAGCGCGGCGTCGAGCAGGTGCGGCATTACCTGAATGCGATACCGATAGGCGCAGGGCCGCAAGGGCTCTGGGAATTTTTGCAGGTGCTCGTTCGGAGCATGAACACTCGCAACGACTTCTCGGTGAACTATCTCATCTCCTGGTACGAGCTCCAGGTGCCGGAGCTACGCACGCTTGCGATCCAGCGGAACCGCGCGGTGGTGGAGGGGATCCGCAAGCGACTGCCCCCAGGTGCTCCTGCGGCAGCTGAGTTGCTCCTGCACTCGGTCATCGCTGGCGCGACGATGCAGTGGGCCGTCGATCCGGATGGTGAGCTAGCTGATCATGTGCTGGCTCAGATCGCTGCCATCCTGTGTTTAATGTTTCCCGAACACGACGATTTCCAACTCCTCCAGGCACATGCGTAAACGGAGGTGTGCAGAGTCCCTGCGGCAGGCGACGAACACGACCGTCGTCGATTAGTACCGGTACGGTCGGTGGTATCGAAGTCTTGATCACCACTCAGGTCTACGGCTTACAAATGGTGACCATCCCGATACTTGCGTCAGAGCACCGGGCCGATTCTTTGACAGTGAATCACTCCCGTAAGGTTGTGCCGGTGTGGGTGTCCCGGGTCGAGACGATACTCCGCCAATGCGCCCAGCAAACAACCTGGCCATCGCAGGTGGTGGGGAGCGGTGTGGCGGATGAGTTGGACAAGTTGGTGTAGCAGCACGAGCACGGCGAGATAACATCGCAGGAGTTCGACATGCTCAAGAGACAGCTGATTGCGAATCGCGATGCAGATTCATAACCCGATTGCGGGTTGGCTTCACTCCACCATCACCGAGCAGACTAGCACGGCGGGCTCTGTTGCAAAGATTGGCGGCAGTCAGAGGTAGGCTGTCGCTCTGCGCCGATCAGGCGGCTGCTGCGAAATGGTGGTTGAGCATGCCCATGGCCTCCGTCAGCGCCGAGGGCCCAATGCCAAAAGCTCTCTCCACAAGGCGCACCTCGCCCCTGATGCCGGGCTGCAGGCACCAGGGGCGAGCCTGTCCTTTGCGCAGGGCTCGCATGACTTCGAATCCCTTGATCGTGGCATAGGCCGTGGGGATCGATTTGAAACCGCGCACCGGCTTGATCAGTATCTTGAGCTTTCCGTGATCGGCCTCGATCACGTTATTGAGATACTTCACCTGCCGGTGGGCCGTCTCCCGGTCCAGCTTTCCTTCGCGCTTCAATTCGGTGATCGCTGCACCATAGCTCGGCGCTTTGTCGGTATTGAGCGTGGCAGGCTTTTCCCAGTGCTTCAGGCCTCGCAGGGCCTTGCCCAGGAACCGCTTCGCTGCCTTGGCGCTGCGGGTCGGCGACAGGTAGAAATCGATCGTGTCGCCCCGCTTGTCGACTGCCCGGTACAGGTAGGTCCACTTGCCCCGCACCTTGACGTAGGTTTCATCCAGGCGCCAGCTCGGATCAAAGCCACGCCGCCAGAACCAGCGCAGCCGCTTCTCCATCTCCGGGGCGTAGCACTGGACCCAGCGATAGATCGTCGTATGGTCGACCGAAATGCCGCGTTCCGCCAGCATTTCCTCAAGGTCGCGATAGCTGATCGGATAGCGACAATACCAGCGCACCGCCCACAGGATCACATCACCCTGGAAATGGCGCCACTTGAAATCCGTCATCGTTCCGTCCGTCCAATCTCCGCCAAGCATGCTCAAGCTTCACGATTTTTGCAACAGAGCCCACACGAGTATTGAGCATAGTCGAGATTGGTGCAGATCACTTCTGATATTGAACTGTCAGGAGCTGGCTGCACAACAGCCATTACGCCCAATCAACTGGTGCAGTCGTCTTCTGAAAATGACAATCCAGTTAGGGTATAGCTCAACCTGACATAGAAGCAAAAACTCAACCACCTTCTACCAACTCTCCGAACAGCTCCTTGACCTTTGTTTTCGCATCAGCAAGTGCAGTTCTGCCTTGTTCAGTGATGTCATAAACACGCCGTTCACGTCGCCCGGTGCGTTCGTGGCGTGAGGTCAGATAGCCTTTTTTTTCCAGGCCGTGCAGCATCGGGTACACGGTGCCAGCGCTCATCTCGTAGCCGTGTCGGCGTAGCTCTTCGATGATCCCCAGCCCAAAGACAGGTTCCTCGGCTGCATGGTGAAGGATGTGCAGGCGGATCAAACCGCCGTAGAGGTCTTTGTCAGTCATTTTTTGTGCCTCACAGAGCGACGCTCAACAGCCACCCAGCTGCACCGCTACCGAGGACAACCAGCCACGGCGGGAGCTTCCAGAACATAAGTGCGACAAGGGCAACTAATGCCAAGCCGAAGTCTTGCGGCTGAAAGATGGCGCTAGTCCATACAGGCTGATACAGCGCGGCCAGCAGCAAGCCGACTACAGCGGCATTGATCCCGGCCAGCGCAGCTTGGATGCCTGTATTGCGGCGCAAACGCTCCCAAAATGGCATTGATCCGACGACCAGCAAGAACGAGGGCGCGAAGATAGCCAGCAGACACACAATGCCGCCGATCCAGCCCGACGGGGCGGTGTTCATCGAGGCACCAAGAAACGCGGCGAACGTGAACAAAGGGCCGGGCACCGCTTGAGCTGCCCCGTACCCCGCGAGAAAGGATTCATTGTTGACCCAGCCGGAGGGCACCACTTCGGCTTGCAGTAATGGCAGCACAACGTGACCACCGCCGAACACCAGTGATCCGACACGATAGAAGGAATCCACCATTGCCATGGTTTGACTTGGCATCAGTTCGGCCAACACCGGCAGGCCAATCAGCAAGACAAAGAACAGCGAGAGCCAAAGCACGCCGGCCCGGTGACTGACCGTGATAGGTAGGGGGTCATGCTCAACAACTTTCGCTGGCTTGAACAATAACCGGCCTGCGATGCCTGCGATAGCAATCACGCCAACCTGTCCCCACGCGGACGGCACAAGTAAAACGACGCAGGTAGCAATTGCCATGATGGTGACTCGCAGCCCATCCGTGCATAGGTTACGCGCCATGCCCCATACTGCTTGAGCGACCACGGCCACAGCCACCACTTTTAAGCCATGCAACGCGCCCTGCGAGACGTAATCGCCATAGCTGGAGATGCCGAGCGCAAAAAGGATCAAGGCTATGGCAGACGGCAGCGTGAAGCCAGCCCAAGCAGCCAGCGCCCCGCTGTATCCAGCCCGAGACAGTCCTACCGCTATGCCGACCTGGCTGCTTGCAGGCCCTGGCAAGAACTGACAAAGCGCGACCAAGTCAGCATAGCTCCGTTCGGAGAGCCAGCGCCGCCGTGTGACAAATTCGGCGCGGAAGTAGCCCAAGTGCGCAATGGGGCCGCCAAAAGATGTCAATCCAAGCCGCAGAAAAATAAGAAAGACCGACCATGGTCTGCTGTCATCGGTAGGGTTATTCGTCATACTTTCGCCTTCATGATCTGCAACGAGTTGATCAATAATAAGCGAAATTCGATAACGAAATTCGATATAAATCTAGAAAAAAATACCTCTATGTGTACTACGCAGTTTTAGCTGTGGCTTTCACAGGAGCACGCTTACTTACGGCTTAGCGTGCTTTATTTTCCGTTTTCTGAGGCGATCCCTAGGAGCTCGGATCTCAGGACGAAGGTCTCCGCGAATGTCCGGTCGATCCGCGCGACGTCCCAGGCGGGCGTTCCCTTGGCGGACATCCACGCCGCAGCGTCGTGCATCAGCCGCACAACCTCGTCGATATCACCCGAGCAGGCGACCCGAACGTTCGGAGGCTCCTCGCTGTCCATTCGCTCCCCTGGCGCGGTATGAACCGCCGCCTCATAGTGCAGTTTGATCCTGACGAGCCCAGCATGTCTGCGCCCACCTTCGCGGAACCTGACCAGGGTCCGCTAGCGGGCGGCCGGAAGGTGAATGCTAGGCATGATCTAACCCTCGGTCTCTGGCGTCGCGACTGCGAAATTTCGCGAGGGTTTCCGAGAAGGTGATTGCGCTTCGCAGATCTCCAGGCGCGTGGGTGCGGACGTAGTCAGCGCCATTGCCGATCGCGTGAAGTTCCGCCGCAAGGCTCGCTGGACCCAGATCCTTTACAGGAAGGCCAACGGTGGCGCCCAAGAAGGATTTCCGCGACACCGAGACCAATAGCGGAAGCCCCAACGCCGACTTCAGCTTTTGAAGGTTCGACAGCACGTGCAGCGATGTTTCCGGTGCGGGGCTCAAGAAAAATCCCATCCCCGGATCGAGGATGAGCCGGTCGGCAGCGACCCCGCTCCGTCGCAAGGCGGAAACCCGCGCCTCGAAGAACCGCACAATCTCGTCGAGCGCGTCTTCGGGTCGAAGGTGACCGGTGCGGGTGGCGATGCCATCCCGCTGCGCTGAGTGCATAACCACCAGCCTGCAGTCCGCCTCAGCAATATCGGGATAGAGCGCAGGGTCAGGAAATCCTTGGATATCGTTCAGGTAGCCCACGCCGCGCTTGAGCGCATAGCGCTGGGTTTCCGGTTGGAAGCTGTCGATTGAAACACGGTGCATCTGATCGGACAGGGCGTCTAAGAGCGGCGCAATACGTCTGATCTCATCGGCCGGCGATACAGGCCTCGCGTCCGGATGGCTGGCGGCCGGTCCGACATCCACGACGTCTGATCCGACTCGCAGCATTTCGATCGCCGCGGTGACAGCGCCGGCGGGGTCTAGCCGCCGGCTCTCATCGAAGAAGGAGTCCTCGGTGAGATTCAGAATGCCGAACACCGTCACCATGGCGTCGGCCTCCGCAGCGACTTCCACGATGGGGATCGGGCGAGCAAAAAGGCAGCAATTATGAGCCCCATACCTACAAAGCCCCACGCATCAAGCTTTTGCCCATGAAGCAACCAGGCAATGGCTGTAATTATGACGACGCCGAGTCCCGACCAGACTGCATAAGCAACACCGACAGGGATGGATTTCAGAACCAGAGAAAGAAAATAAAATGCGATGCCATAACCGATTATGACAACGGCGGAAGGGGCAAGCTTAGTAAAGCCCTCGCTAGATTTTAATGCGGATGTTGCGATTACTTCGCCAACTATTGCGATAACAAGAAAAAGCCAGCCTTTCATGATATATCTCCCAATTTGTGTAGGGCTTATTATGCACGGCTTACAGCAGGCAAAATTTAACCAGAAAAAAGCCGCTGAATTACTGGGGCTGACTTACCATCAGCTTCGCGCTTTGCTGAAAAAACACCAGATTTAACGCACATTTGCAGATGTCATATTGGCGGATTTGACGCATAACCCCATCAGGGTTTACCATGACGCCATTACTGTATAAAAAAACAGGTACAAATATGGCTCTGGCACTCGTTGGCGAAAAAATTGACAGAAACCGTTTCACCGGTGAGAAAATTGAAAATAGTACATTTTTTAACTGTGATTTTTCAGGTGCCGACCTGAGCGGCACTGAATTTATCGGCTGTCAGTTCTATGATCGTGAAAGCCAGAAAGGGTGCAATTTTAGTCGTGCGATGCTGAAAGATGCCATTTTTAAAAGCTGTGATTTATCCATGGCGGATTTTCGCAATGCCAGTGCGCTGGGCATTGAAATTCGCCACTGCCGCGCACAAGGCGCAGATTTCCGCGGCGCAAGCTTTATGAATATGATCACCACGCGCACCTGGTTTTGTAGCGCATATATCACGAATACCAATCTAAGCTACGCCAATTTTTCGAAAGTCGTGTTGGAAAAGTGTGAGCTGTGGGAAAACCGTTGGATGGGTGCCCAGGTACTGGGCGCGACGTTCAGTGGTTCAGATCTCTCCGGCGGCGAGTTTTCGACTTTCGACTGGCGAGCAGCGAACTTCACACATTGCGATCTGACCAATTCGGAGTTGGGTGACTTAGATATTCGGGGCGTTGATTTACAAGGCGTTAAGCTGGACAACTACCAGGCGTCGTTGCTCATGGAGCGGCTTGGCATCGCGGTGATTGGTTAGCATTCACGGAGCGGTAAGTACCGCTCCCGCCCTTATACAATAGTGTCCGCCCTTGCCTTAAAAGTCACTTTCGACGCACAGAGCGTAAACGTTAGAGGGTTCCGGTCCCCCCATCAGAACACCAGACCTGACCAGACGTATAGCTGTTCTCCCGAGCGGCCAGGGTGACATAAAGCGGCGCGATTTCCACCGGTTGACCAGGGCGTCCCAGCGGCGCATTTGCCCCAAATTTCTCCACCTTTTCCTGCGGTTGACCACCACAGCACTGCAGTACAGTCCAGTATGGACCCGGCGCGACGGCATTGACACGGATCCCTTTCGGGGCCAGCTGTTTCGCCAGCGATTTAGTAAATGCCACGATAGCTGCTTTAGTCTGAGCATAATCAAGCAAGATTTCACTTGGCTCATAAGCCTGTACGGAGGAGGTATTAATTATCACGCTGTCTGGTGAAAGATGGGGTATGGCCGCTTTGGTGATCCAAAACATAGCGTAAACATTGGTTTTGAATGTTGCGTCGAAGTCTTCTGTGGTGAGTTCCTCAATTGACTCACAAAATTGCTGACGACCCGCATTATTGACGAGGATATCCAACCCTCCCAGTCCTTTTACCGCCTGTGTTACCAGATGACCGCAAAAAGCCTCATCACGGATATCGCCGGGGATGGCCAAAACATTTCTGCCTGCTTTTTTTATCAGATCGACCACTTCACGCGCATCGTCTTCTTCTTCAGGTAAATAGTTAATCGCAACATCAGCGCCTTCACGAGCATAGGCAATAGCAACAGCACGACCAATCCCTGAATCCCCACCGGTAATTAATACCTTGCGCCCATTCAGGCGACCGCTTCCCTGATAGCTGTCTTCTCCATGATCGGGGCGCGGTTGCATTTTCCCCGCCAGCCCGGGAAAGGGCTGCTGCTGCTGTTGAAAAGGCGGCGCCGGAAAACGCGCAGAATTGGTTTTATTGATGGTCTTTTTTTCCTTGTTTAAGCCAGCCATTCAATTACCTCTCATTATTTATCACAAAGACTAATAATCGTAGACCAAAATGAATGGTATGACCTATATTATCCAGCTACACTTAATTTTCTCGGAATATTACCCTCCCTACTTTCCTCTACCGTTGCGCTTATATCCCCACCAACGTTAGATTTAATTTAAAAAATATTATTTGAGACTTATCCAGTTCGCAGTGTTAATAAATAGCAACCACACTTAACATCTCAATCTGGGGTATAGGAAGTATAAACCACCTTTTTGCTCCTCATCCGAAGTATCTTACCTGAAATTCCCTCACTCGTTTACCGCTCAAGCCCCAATTTTAACTGCCGGTCCAGCCTAAACCGCTCTAATAAGGTTCGATTTGGCGGTAAAATCTCTAGCCTGATAGCTCGAGAGATACAAACTGCCCCACCGCCCCGTTTAAAAGTTGGCAGTGTTGAGCAGTGTTGGATTTGGGGTCGTCAGTCAAAGAGACGACTCTGTGATGGATCGAACAGGCTGGGAGTCAGTGGCGGCGCTCGTTCTGGTGGCAGCTCACGCTGCTTGGCGGCATTCGCCTTGGCTGTTTTCTGTTTCAGATGCTTGAGAATCTGCTCAATGACCTTCGGATCTTCGATGCTGGCAATCACTTTGACGTGACCGCCGCAGTGTTCGCAGACTTCAATATCAATATTGAAGACTCGCTTGAGGCGTTGCATCCAGGTCATGGCGCGGTGGCGCTCTGCAGGACTCTTGTCACGCCAGTTAGTATCGAGACCTTCCGATTTGTCGGGCTTCTTGCCCCGCTTGGCGGGTGTTACTTGAACTCGGTGTTTGCTGTTCGGTGCAAAGACGCCGTGGAAGCGTGTGAGGTTGACTCGCGGCTTAGGTACCAACGCAGCGAGTTTGGCGATGAAGTCCAGCGGCTCGAAGATCACATGGGTGGTGCCATTGCGGTACGGAGTTTTGAGCTCGTAACGCACCTGCCCATTGGCGGTTAATGCCAGACGTTTTTCTGAAACCGCTGGCCGACTAATGTAGCGACACAAGCGCTCAAGCTTATCCCGCTGATGCGCTTCGGCCATCACACCGGCGTGTAGCGAGAAACCAGCATGGTTGGCTACTCGACTGCTTGAGTCGGCTTTATCCTCACGCCCTGGCAAGGTTTGCAGGGTGAAGACTTTGCGCCCTTGCTGGGGGCCGACGGCAATGCGATACGTAACCGAAGCACCATGTAATTGAGTCAGCGTATCGTCTTCGCCCTCTTCCAGTGTCAACCACGTATTCTCGGCATCACGCTCCAAAATCCCACGCTTTTCCATGCAGCGAGCGATGCGATGGCTGAGGGTGTGAGCGAGCGTATTCAGCTCATCGTAAGTGGGTGCCTTGACACGATGGAAGCGTTGCTTGCCATAGTCATCTTCGGCATAGACACCATCGAGAAACAGCATGTGGTAGTGGACATTGAGATTTAGCGCGGAGCCAAAGCGTTGGATAAGAGTCACTGAGCCAGTTTGTGCAGAGGCTTTGGTGTAACCGGCTTTTTTGATCAGATGAGTTGAGAGTGTACGATAGACGATACTCAAGACCTGGCCCATCAGCTGGGGATGGCGAGCCAGCAAAAAGCGTAGCTGGAAAGGAAAGCTGAGCACCCACTGGCGAATGGGCTCCTTGGGGAAGACTTCGTCTATCAGCAGCGCCGCACTCTCGGCCATCCGGCGGGCACCGCAGCTAGGGCAAAAGCCGCGTCGTTTACAGCTGAAGGCGACCAGACGCTCGTGATGACAATCCTCGCAGCGAACCCGCATGAAACCATACTCCAGACGGCCACATTGGAGGAGGTCGTTGAATTCTTGTTGGATGTAGCGAGGCAGGTGTTGACCTTGGGCTTCGAGTGAGGCTTTGAAGGCTGGGTAGTGCTGCTCAACCAGCTGGTAGAGCAGCGTCTGGTCGGGTTGGTGGCGTTCGTAACCGTTTGTTTGAGTGGGCGATTGACTCGCCGTGGCGTTCCTTGCCAGCGACATGGGTATCCTCCGCTGATACTGTGGTTATGTACAGTATCAGCGGCTTGCGTTCAGACGTCCAGTCTGGCCCTAGACATCGCTAAATGCTTAACCCGCAATAGCCCTCACGAGTTGTTATCAGCCACTACCGGTTGAGCGAGAAGGTTTTGGGTTCAGGGTGCTATTGCTCCACCAATCACAATACTGAAGCCCCAACTGTTATCAGTTGGGGCTTTTTCTTGTCTGTTTGCGGCGGTTGCGTTTTATCGGTAGTCGTCGAGCTCTGCACCATCCCACATAAGAGCTTAACGGTGCGATCTTCAACGCCATCACACAAAACTTTCTTTTTCACGCACAGTCAACTTATTGGATGTTTTATTAACAACCCAAAAGGAGATATTTAGCGGGCGGCCGGAAGGTGAATGCTAGGCATGATCTAACCCTCGGTCTCTGGCGTCGCGACTGCGAAATTTCGCGAGGGTTTCCGAGAAGGTGATTGCGCTTCGCAGATCTCCAGGCGCGTGGGTGCGGACGTAGTCAGCGCCATTGCCGATCGCGTGAAGTTCCGCCGCAAGGCTCGCTGGACCCAGATCCTTTACAGGAAGGCCAACGGTGGCGCCCAAGAAGGATTTCCGCGACACCGAGACCAATAGCGGAAGCCCCAACGCCGACTTCAGCTTTTGAAGGTTCGACAGCACGTGCAGCGATGTTTCCGGTGCGGGGCTCAAGAAAAATCCCATCCCCGGATCGAGGATGAGCCGGTCGGCAGCGACCCCGCTCCGTCGCAAGGCGGAAACCCGCGCCTCGAAGAACCGCACAATCTCGTCGAGCGCGTCTTCGGGTCGAAGGTGACCGGTGCGGGTGGCGATGCCATCCCGCTGCGCTGAGTGCATAACCACCAGCCTGCAGTCCGCCTCAGCAATATCGGGATAGAGCGCAGGGTCAGGAAATCCTTGGATATCGTTCAGGTAGCCCACGCCGCGCTTGAGCGCATAGCGCTGGGTTTCCGGTTGGAAGCTGTCGATTGAAACACGGTGCATCTGATCGGACAGGGCGTCTAAGAGCGGCGCAATACGTCTGATCTCATCGGCCGGCGATACAGGCCTCGCGTCCGGATGGCTGGCGGCCGGTCCGACATCCACGACGTCTGATCCGACTCGCAGCATTTCGATCGCCGCGGTGACAGCGCCGGCGGGGTCTAGCCGCCGGCTCTCATCGAAGAAGGAGTCCTCGGTGAGATTCAGAATGCCGAACACCGTCACCATGGCGTCGGCCTCCGCAGCGACTTCCACGATGGGGATCGGGCGAGCAAAAAGGCAGCAATTATGAGCCCCATACCTACAAAGCCCCACGCATCAAGCTTTTGCCCATGAAGCAACCAGGCAATGGCTGTAATTATGACGACGCCGAGTCCCGACCAGACTGCATAAGCAACACCGACAGGGATGGATTTCAGAACCAGAGAAAGAAAATAAAATGCGATGCCATAACCGATTATGACAACGGCGGAAGGGGCAAGCTTAGTAAAGCCCTCGCTAGATTTTAATGCGGATGTTGCGATTACTTCGCCAACTATTGCGATAACAAGAAAAAGCCAGCCTTTCATGATATATCTCCCAATTTGTGTAGGGCTTATTATGCACGCTTAAAAATAATAAAAGCAGACTTGACCTGATAGTTTGGCTGTGAGCAATTATGTGCTTAGTGCATCTAACGCCTGAATTAAGCTGCGCCGCGAAGCGGCGTCGGCTTGAATGAACTGTTAGACATCATTGGCGTGGAGCCGAGCAGACTGGCGGCTTCGTGCTTCACAAAGTAAATGAACGCAGTCAACTGATCAGCGCGTGAGGCCAAGCAATCCATCCCTTGTCCAAGGTAAGCCTGCTGGGCTTCAAGCAGCACGGGCTGATGTTGGACGGGCAGGCGTTCCATTACCCAGTTGGCAGCTACATCCTTCGGCGCGATCTTGCCGGTTGCTGCGCTGTACCAAATGCGAGACAAAGTAAGCACTACATTCCGCTCGTCGCCTGCCCAATCCGGTTGTGAGTTCCATAGTTTCAAGGTGTCGGCCAGTGCTTTGAATAGATCGCTTTCCGGGACTGAGTTGAAGAAATCTTCCGCGGCCGAACCTGCCAAGGCAAGGCTGTGTTGCCTTGCTTTAGTTAGCAGAATAGCCAGATCAACATCGGTTGTCGCGGGCTCGAAGATGCCCGCAAGAATGTCCTTGCGCTGCCACTCCCCGAATTGCAGTTCCCGTCTGGCTGGATAACGCCAAGGAACAACATCGCCGTACACGACGATGGTAACTTCCAAGGCACGGAGAGCTTCACTTTGGCCGGGAGAAGCGGAAACTTCCAGGAAATCTACGAACAGAGCCTGCCGCACAGTCTCATCGAGCTGTGCAGTCACAGTAACCAGCAAATCAATATCACTGCATGGCTTCAGGCCACCGTCGAGTGCAGAGCCGTACAAATGCACGGCCAGCAACGTCGATCCCAGATGATGCTCGATGACGTTGAGTGCCTGTGATAGCTGTACCGAAATCTCGGCGGGCACTGCGTTGCTCATGATGTCTAACTCCCAATTTGTGTAGGGCTTATTATGCACGCTTAAAAATAATAAAAGCAGACTTGACCTGATAGTTTGGCTGTGAGCAATTATGTGCTTAGTGCATCTAACGCCGCTAAGCAGCGGCACATTTTGCGTTTTGAGCGCAGCGAAGCAAAATGTGTCCGATGGCTTGGATGGTTAACCCCTTTGCCAGATTTGATAGCGATAATTTATATTTGAATGAAATTCCTGCTCGAACACCACATTGAACTCTTTGGGGATTTCCGGAAAGAAAACATTGCCCTCTGGCTCGGAATCTATTGTCGAGATATGTAGCGTGTCGGCATGGGCGATCAGACTCTTGTAGATCTCTCCACCACCAGAAACAACAACATGGTTCGTAAGAGTCTTTAGCTCCCTCATTGCTGCTTCTATAGATGGAAACACAACCACATCATCGTTAGTAGCTACCGATCCTGAGCGGCTGACAACTGCATACTTTCTATTTGGGAGAGCCCCCATTGCCTCAAATGTTTTACGGCCGACTAAGAGCCATTGATTGTAAGTTATTGCTTTAAAAAGCAGCTGCTCACCTTTAGCGTTCCACGGGATATCCGAGCCGCAGCCAATAACCCCATTTCTTGCTTTTGCAGCCATTAGTGATATTTTCACGATACTCCTTTGGGTTAACGCCGCCATAAACGGCGACAGGGTGGCGCGCCTATTGCGCATAAAATGGCGAAGCCATGCGCAACAGGCGCGGAATCTCTGGCGTCCGGTTTGATGGCTTTGTTATGCAAAGGACTAGTCTTCAATGACGTGTAAACCACGGCGCTTTAAGTCCTCCAACGAATCCAACATTCCCCTTATTAATTCAACAGGATGCCCCTCCCAGTCTTCAACAACGCCAACAATTCTCAAGGGTTCGCAGGTTCTATAGGACTGTGTTGGATTACCGGGAAATCTTTTGTTCGTAAGATTCGGATCGTCTTCGAACGGTCCTGTTGGCTCAACTATGTATATGTAGCCGCGACCCTCGAGGCCAGACAGTGACATAGCAAGTTCAGCTCCCCAAACTGCTGGCTCCATCAAGGCTGAAAAGTAGATGTGCTTAAGAATACGACCGTCCTCGAAATGAGAGATGAACCCTGTGGTTAGCAAGTCACCAATCGCCAAATTGGCTTTGGTTCCATGATAGAACGGTCCTTGCACCTGCTTGTAATTATCATGAGAGATGGGAATCCAATCTTTTACCATTTTAAGACCCTTAATTGTTGGGATTTGGCTGCATAACGTTTGACATGAGGGGCGGCCAAGGGCGCCAGCCCTTGGACGTCCCCCTCGATGGAAGGGTTAGGCATCACTGCGTGTTCGCTCGAATGCCTGGCGTGTTTGAACCATGTACACGGCTGGACCATATGGGGTGGTTACGGTACCTTGCCTCTCAAACCCCGCTTTCTCGTAGCATCGGATCGCTCGCAAGTTGCTCGGCGACGGGTCCGTTTGGATCTTGGTGACCTCGGGATCATTGAACAGCAACTCAACCAGAGCTCGAACCAGCTTGGTTCCCAAGCCTTTGCCCAGTTGTGATGCATTCGCCAGTAACTGGTCTATTCCGCGTACTCCTGGATCGGTTTCTTCTTCCCACCGTCCGTCCCCGCTTCCAAGAGCAACGTACGACTGGGCATACCCAATCGGCTCTCCATTCAGCATTGCAATGTATGGAGTGACGGACTCTTGCGCTAAAACGCTTGGCAAGTACTGTTCCTGTACGTCAGCAAGTGTCGGGCGTGCTTCTTCTCCGCCCCACCACTCGACGATATGAGATCGATTTAGCCACTCATAGAGCATCGCAAGGTCATGCTCAGTCATGAGGCGCAGTGTGACGGAATCGTTGCTGTTGGTCACGATGCTGTACTTTGTGATGCCTAACTTTGTTTTTGCGTTGCTCATGATGTCTAACTCCCAATTTGTGTAGGGCTTATTATGCACGCTTAAAAATAATAAAAGCAGACTTGACCTGATAGTTTGGCTGTGAGCAATTATGTGCTTAGTGCATCTAACTTTGTTTTAGGGCGACTGCCCTGCTGCGTAACATCGTTGCTGCTCCATAACATCAAACATCGACCCACGGCGTAACGCGCTTGCTGCTTGGATGCCCGAGGCATAGACTGTACAAAAAAACAGTCATAACAAGCCATGAAAACCGCCACTGCGCCGTTACCACCGCTGCGTTCGGTCAAGGTTCTGGACCAGTTGCGTGAGCGCATACGCTACTTGCATTACAGCTTACGAACCGAACAGGCTTATGTCCACTGGGTTCGTGCCTTCATCCGTTTCCACGGTGTGCGTCACCCGGCAACCTTGGGCAGCAGCGAAGTCGAGGCATTTCTGTCCTGGCTGGCGAACGAGCGCAAGGTTTCGGTCTCCACGCATCGTCAGGCATTGGCGGCCTTGCTGTTCTTCTACGGCAAGGTGCTGTGCACGGATCTGCCCTGGCTTCAGGAGATCGGAAGACCTCGGCCGTCGCGGCGCTTGCCGGTGGTGCTGACCCCGGATGAAGTGGTTCGCATCCTCGGTTTTCTGGAAGGCGAGCATCGTTTGTTCGCCCAGCTTCTGTATGGAACGGGCATGCGGATCAGTGAGGGTTTGCAACTGCGGGTCAAGGATCTGGATTTCGATCACGGCACGATCATCGTGCGGGAGGGCAAGGGCTCCAAGGATCGGGCCTTGATGTTACCCGAGAGCTTGGCACCCAGCCTGCGCGAGCAGCTGTCGCGTGCACGGGCATGGTGGCTGAAGGACCAGGCCGAGGGCCGCAGCGGCGTTGCGCTTCCCGACGCCCTTGAGCGGAAGTATCCGCGCGCCGGGCATTCCTGGCCGTGGTTCTGGGTTTTTGCGCAGCACACGCATTCGACCGATCCACGGAGCGGTGTCGTGCGTCGCCATCACATGTATGACCAGACCTTTCAGCGCGCCTTCAAACGTGCCGTAGAACAAGCAGGCATCACGAAGCCCGCCACACCGCACACCCTCCGCCACTCGTTCGCGACGGCCTTGCTCCGCAGCGGTTACGACATTCGAACCGTGCAGGATCTGCTCGGCCATTCCGACGTCTCTACGACGATGATTTACACGCATGTGCTGAAAGTTGGCGGTGCCGGAGTGCGCTCACCGCTTGATGCGCTGCCGCCCCTCACTAGTGAGAGGTAGGGCAGCGCAAGTCAATCCTGGCGGATTCACTACCCCTGCGCGAAGGCCATCGGTGCCGCATCGAACGGCCGGTTGCGGAAAGTCCTCCCTGCGTCCGCTGATGGCCGGCAGCAGCCCGTCGTTGCCTGATGGATCCAACCCCTCCGCTGCTATAGTGCAGTCGGCTTCTGACGTTCAGTGCAGCCGTCTTCTGAAAACGACAATGGAGGTGGTAGCCGAGGGTGTGGAAACACCCGACTGCCTTGCGTGGTTGCGGCAGGCGGGTTGCGACACGGTGCAGGGTTTCCTGTTCGCCAGGCCGATGCCGGCGGCGGCCTTCGTCGGCTTCGTCAACCAATGGAGGAACACCACCATGAACGCCAATGAACCGAGCACCAGTTGCTGCGTGTGCTGCAAGGAAATCCCGCTCGATGCCGCCTTCACGCCGGAAGGGGCCGAGTACGTGGAGCATTTCTGCGGGCTGGAGTGCTATCAGCGCTTCCAGGCGCGGGCCAGCACTGCGACCGAAACCAGCGTCAAACCGGACGCTTGTGATTCGCCGCCGTCAGGTTGAGGCATACCCTAACTTGATGTCAGGCAGGGCCGCGCCGCTTCGTCAGAATAGAGTCTGCTTTCCCATTTTTTGACACATGCCCGCGAAGGTTATAGATTTCAG
>NZ_JAALBX010000026.1 GCF_011077955.1 Citrobacter freundii | reverse complement strand
TCACGCTGAAAATGCCGGCCTTTGAATGGGTTCATGTGCAGCTCCATCAGCAAAAGGGGATGATAAGTTTATCACCACCGACTATTTGCAACAGTGCCCATCGGCGTAGTAGTGGATGTGGTCGATGACAAAGCCGGTGCGGGTCAGCGTGCGCCGGAGGATCGGCAGAAAATCGACCAGGAACGAAGTAGCGCGTGTGACGACGGCCGGTACGCCGACACGCGCCACGGCCTCGGCCCAGCGCGCGGCCGGCGGTTGGAGCAGGCCGTTGTGCACCGAACCGTGGTAGGTGCCGACCGCCAATGTGAGCCAGCGCTCTAGCTCGCGCAGCGTCAGGGCGGCCTTGTTTTCGGAATCGTAGTCGCCGCGCTGGTCAGGGTTGGAGAAGGTCGTTCCCGGCAGTTCGTCGTGAATCATCTGCATCGCCGTGCCGATGATCCGTTCCACGATGCCGCCATAGTGCGGCTGTCCCAGCGGGCGATAGTCCAGCCGGATGCCATGCTGCTCGCAACCCCGGCGCAGGGCCTCGCTCTTGAACTCGGCCGCGTTGTCTAGGTAGAGCAGCAAGGGCTTGCCGCTCATCTGCCAATCCATTTCCACGTTCAGTCCTTCCAGCCAAGGGCGCTTGTCGCAGGCGACATGCACGAGGCACAGGCCAACCGAAACGGCAGACGGCGCTTCCAGCGTGACGACCATGCCGAGCACGCAGCGGGTGAACACGTCGATGGCGAGGGTCAGGTACGGGCGGCCAATAGGTTGCCGGTCG
Organism: Citrobacter freundii; assembly: GCF_011077955.1. Classification (GTDB taxonomy): domain Bacteria; phylum Pseudomonadota; class Gammaproteobacteria; order Enterobacterales; family Enterobacteriaceae; genus Atlantibacter. The sequence continues at coordinate 21,487 of NZ_JAALBX010000026.1, read as the reverse complement.
CGGTCATCGACCACGATCAGGTCGATGACCGTATGGTCTATCTGCACCTGCTCCAGCGGCGCGGTCACGGCAGGAGGCTCGCCGCCCACACCTTGTAGGTCACGAGCGGCATCCTGGCCTTCCCGCCGGCGGATGACCTTGCGCGGGTCAAGGCTAGCGATCCGTAAGGCCACGGTATTGCGCGCCGGCACTCGCAGTTTTTGAGCCTTGCACACCTGAGTGACTTCGCGGTGAAAGGCCGCTAGGCTGCGCTTCTGCTTGGTCAGGAACCGCTTTTGCAGTAGCTCGTGGATGACGCGCTCGACCGGTTCCGGCAAGCGCCCCTTACCTTTACCTCCACCGGACTGGCCGGGCACCAGATCCGTCACGAGGCCGCTGCCTTGCCGGGCACGCCGGATCAGAACGTATACCTGGCGCCGAGACAAGCCCAGCGCCTGAGCCGCCATATCGGCCGCTTCGTGCCCGACCGTCTCCGACTGCGCCAACGGACTGATGATCTCCGCACGACGGCGCGCACGCTCCCAAGCCTCATCAGGCAGAGTGGCCACGCCTTGTTCTGGAATCCGTGGGGTGTCCGTCGCCATGCTCACCTCGCTTTGGTGCACACGAGTATTGAGCATAGTCGAGATTGGTGCAGATCACTTCTGATATTGAACTGTCAGGAGCTGGCTGCACAACAGCCATTACGCCCAATCAACTGGTGCAGTCGTCTTCTGAAAATGACATCCATGCCCAGCCCGTGCGCGAGCTGGATCACCGCCCGCACGATAGTTTGGTCACGGGCATCATCCGGGAGCCTGGCGACAAAGGATTGGTCGATTTTCAATGTGGTGATGGGGCAGCATTTCAGATGTTGCAGGCAGGAATAGCCGGTGCCGAAGTCGTCGGCGGCGAAGCGCACGCCGATGGCGCGCAAGGCGTCGAAACTGGCGAACAGGGCTGGATTGCCGAATGCGACCGATTCGGTCAGTTCGATCTCCAGAAGCTCGGCGGGCAGGGCCATATCGGCCAGCACCCGCTTTACCTCGTCGTCGAACGTTGGCCCAACCTGGCTGGCGGACACATTGATGGCAAGACGGAACGGTTGCCATGCCGGTCCTTGCCACTTGTGCATCTGGCGACAGGCCTCGCCCAGCACCCACGCGCCTATTTCCGGCATCAGGCCGAACGACTCGGCCAGCGGCAGGAACTGGCCGGGCGGCAACAGGCCAAGCCTCGGATGCCGCCAGCGCATCAACGCTTCCGCGCCAGCGATCCGGTGATCGCGCAGATCGACCAGCGGCTGGTAATGCAGGTCAAGCTGTCCGCGCGCCGCCGCCTGCGCCAACTCGGCCGCCGTCCATCCGGCGGGCTGCGAACTCGTCATGATCCGCCCCGGAAGGCGCGCAGCAGCCGCGTTACGGCCAGAACGAACAAGCCGGTCAGCGCGAGCGCGGCAACACCCCAATGCTCGCCAAGGAAGGCACCGGCGGTCGTCCCGGCCAGCACGGCGGCGAGAATCGGCAGATGGCAGGGGCAGGTCAACACGGCCAGCGCACCCCACAGGTAGCCGGAAACGGGTTGGCGCGTCTCGGGCGGCAGTTTGTCAGGGGCGTTCACGGCAATGCCTCCTCGTGCGCCCGCTCGGCTGGCATGGAGGCCAGTTGCGCGTCCAGATGGGCCAACGCCGCGCGCCGCCGCTCGACCAACTGGCGCAGCACGGCAAGCTGCGCTGCGGCTTGTGCGCCGTCCGCTGCGTCGAGCGCACGGCACAGCCGCGCCAGGGCATCCAGGCCGATACCCGCCTCGAAGGCCGCGCGCACGAAGCACAGCCGTTGCAAGGCCGCATCGTCGAACACGCCGTAGCCGCCCGTGGTGCAGGCCACCGGCCGTAACAAGCCGCGCACCAGGTAGTCGCGCACGATATGTACGCTCACCCCAGCGTTATGGGCCAGTTGCGATACCGTGTAGGCGCTCATCGCACACCTCCTTGTCCTCACCCGGCGCAGCAGGAAAGCTGCTTCACATCCTTGTTGAAGGTCTGCGCCGCGAGCTTCAACCCTTCGACCATCGTCAGGTAGGGGAACAACTGGTCGGCCAGTTCCTGCACCGTCATCCGGTTGCGAATCGCCAGTGCGGCCGTCTGGATCAGTTCGCCCGCTTCCGGGGCCACTGCCTGCACGCCGATCAGTCGTCCGCTGCCTTCTTCAACCACCAGTTTGATGAAGCCGCGCGTGTCGAAGTTGGCGAGCGCGCGCGGCACGTTGTCCAGCGTTAGCGTGCGACTATCAGTTTTGATGCCGTCATGGTGCGCTTCCGCCTCGCTGTAGCCTACGGTCGCCACTTGCGGGTCGGTGAACACCACGGCCGGCATCGCGGTCAGGTTCAGGGCCGCGTCACCGCCGGTCATGTTGATCGCGGCGCGAGTGCCGGCCGCTGCCGCCACATAGACGAACTGCGGCTGGTCGGTGCAGTCGCCTGCGGCGTAGATGTGTTCCACGCTTGTACGCATGCCGGGGTCGATGACGATAGCGCCTTGCGGGGTGAGCGTGACGCCCGTCGCATCCAGTGCCAGCTTGCGTGTGTTGGGCGCGCGGCCGGTGGCGACCAGCAGCTTGTCGGCGCGCAGTTCGCCGTGCGCCGTGGTGAGCACGAATTCGCCGTCCCCTTCACCATTGATATACGCGACCTGGCTGGCCTGGGTGTGTTCCCTCACCTCGATGCCCTCCATGCGGAATGCGGCCGTGACGGCTTCGCCTATAGCTGGGTCTTCGCGGAAGAACAGCGTGCTGCGAGCCAGGATCGTCACCTTCGCTCCGAGTCGGGCGAACGCCTGCGCCAGCTCCAGCGCCACCACTGATGAGCCAATCACGGCCAGGCGCTTAGGAATCGTCTCGCTGACCAGCGCTTCAGTGGAAGTCCAGTACGGAGTGTCTTTCAGGCCGGGAATCGGCGGCACGGCCGGGCTCGCGCCGGTGGCGATCAGGCAGCGGTCGAATGCCACCACGCGCTCGCCGCCGTCGTTGAGTTGCACGATCAGGTTGCGATTGTCCTTAAAGCGGGCGGAGCCGTGCAGCACAGTGATCGCCGGATTGCCCTCCAAGATGCCTTCGTACTTGGCGTGGCGCAGTTCATCGACGCGGGCCTGCTGCTGGGCCAGCAGCGCCGTGCGCTGGATGGTCGGCGTGGTAGCGGCGATGCCGCCATCGAACGGGCTTTCCCGGCGCAGATGGGCGATATGGGCGGCGCGGATCATGATCTTGGACGGCACACAACCGACATTGACGCAGGTGCCGCCGATGGTGCCGCGCTCGATCAGCGTGACACGTGCGCCTTGCTCGACGGCCTTCAGCGCCGCTGCCATCGCGGCCCCGCCGCTGCCGATGACGGCGATATGCAATGCGCCGCTGCTACCCGTCTTGTCGTTTCTGCCCAGCAGATCGCGCATCTTGTCGAGCAATCCGCCCGGCGTCGAAACTGAGGGGGCATCGGCCAGCGTGGCCCGATAACCGAGTCCAGCTACAGCGGCCGTCAGCGCGTCGGGTGACGTGCCGACCTCAATGGCGAGCTTGGCGCTGCCCTTGGCGTAGGAGACATCCGCTGATTGCACGCCGGGCACTTTCTCCAGGGCGTCCTTGACATGCACTGCGCACGAGTCGCAAGTCATGCCGGTGATTTTGAGAGTGCTCATACCATCGTTCCTTATTCGTGTGGGCCGCCGTGTCGCACGGTCAGCCGTCTTTCACAAGCGCTTGGCGGGGAGTTCGCAGCCGTCCGGTCCGCAACGGCGATGCGCCGGCGACACGAAGTCCCAGATCGACACCCCAATCATCAAGGCCAGGCCGACGTACATCAGGTTCGCCGTCCACCAGTTGCCGAGCAGCCAGACCGTGGCCGCAAACACGATGGCCGGGCCGATCATGCCGAGCAGACTGCGCAGCCATTGCCGATGACTGAACCAACCCAGCGCGTTCGCCAGGAAGGCCAGCGCGGCAAACAGCGGCAGCAGGCGGCTGATGAACAGTCCCTCGTACTGGCTCAAGAAGCCCAGCCCGATGGCCGCGCCGAAGCTGGCGAGGGCTGGAAAGCAGGCGGCGCAGCCCATCGCGGAAACGACGCTGCCGAGCGCGCCGGTTTTATCGGCAATGCGTGTCATCAGTCCCATGAAGCGGCTCTCGCTGTTGTCGTTGGCTTGCTGGCTCACTGCTTGACGCTGGACGGATAGCCGGCGTCTGCGGTGGCCTTGGTCAGCTTCTGTACGCTGGCCTTGGTGTCGTCAAAAGTGACGACGGCCTCGCGCTTCTCGAAGCCCACATCGACCTTGCTCACGCCTTCGACCTTGGAGAGCGCTTTCTTGACTGTGATCGGGCAGGCGGCGCAAGTCATGCCGGGAACCGCTAGCGTGACGGTCTGGGTAGCGGCCCACACCGGGGCAACAGCGGCGGCGAGGGCAAGGGAGGCAAACAGTTTCTTCATGATGAACTCCTGGTTAATAGAAAAATGGAACGACATAGGGAAATCCAAGCGCGACCAGGACCAGCACGGCCACGATCCAGAAAATCAGCTTGTAGGTGGCGCGCACCTGCGGAATCGCGCAGACCTCACCTGGCTTGCATGCCTGCACGGGCCGGTAAATCCGCTTCCAGGCGAAGAACAGCGCCACTAGCGCCGCGCCGATGAACAACGGTCGATAGGGTTCCAGCACCGTCAGGTTGCCGATCCAAGCACCGGAGAAGCCCAGGGCGACCAGTACTAGCGGCCCCAGGCAGCAGGTCGATGCAAGAATGGCGGCCAGCCCGCCGGCGAAGAGCGCACCGCGCCCGTTTTGTGGTTCAGACATACGTTGGCCCTTTTGAATTTGGATTGGATAGCGTAACCTTACTTCCGTACTCATGTACGGAGTCAAGCGATATGGAAAATAATTTGGAAAACCTGACCATTGGCGTTTTTGCCAAGGCGGCCGGGGTCAACGTGGAGACAATCCGCTTCTATCAGCGCAAGGGCCTGTTGCGGGAACCGGACAAGCCTTACGGCAGCATCCGCCGCTATGGGGAGGCGGACGTGGTTCGGGTGAAATTCGTGAAATCGGCACAGCGGCTGGGGTTCAGTCTGGACGAGATTGCCGAGCTGTTGCGGCTCGACGATGGCACCCACTGCGAGGAGGCCAGCAGCCTGGCCGAACACAAGCTCAAGGACGTGCGCGAGAAGATGGCCGACTTGGCGCGCATGGAAACCGTGCTGTCTGAACTCGTGTGCGCCTGCCATGCACGAAAGGGGAATGTTTCCTGCCCGTTGATCGCGTCACTACAGGGCGAAGCAGGCCTGGCAAGGTCAGCTATGCCTTAGCGTGCTTTATTTTCCGTTTTCTGAGGTGCCCCCCAGATGCCTCTGTACGCGGTCGGAGTGGTCCCGGCAAGGCGACAGCCGCAGTCGGGGCGTATCTCCGCGTTAGCGGGCCGTTAGGGCCGCTTACGAGCGTGTATCCCAGAACTTACCGCGACACTACTCACAGAGATGACGAAGAGTAGTTACAACACCCATCATTAAAAGCGACACTACTCCCGGCCTTCGGCCGGGGGCGGCGGCGCTTTTCAGTGGTGGGGAGGGGCTCCTGGCTGGCAAACCGGCGCCGGTTTTATGATGAATTTTCATTTGAATGCTGTAACTAACTTGGTTCTCCGGTTGGGGCCCGTCGCGCAGCGATGGGAGCTCTCTCTAGCGCGCGCGGTATTCCTGCACCGTCTGGGTGAAATCAGGGATCGTAAACCGGAAAATCAGAGCTACCGCGCCAGTGGACTGACGCTGCTGACAGCAACTGACGCCCTTCTAAGAGTCAAGCTGTTATCGGGATACTGTTGATCCGCCTGTTTTGATTGCGCAGTAACGTGTAAACTTCGCGGGAGATATATCGCTTTAGACAGCGTATCGCTTCCATTTTTGTATGTCCTTCGGCTACACGCCTGGCGACATATTCCTTTGTTTTTGCGTCAGTTCGTAAGCGTCCGATGGCGATGATGTGAAGTGCACTATTTGCAGCACGATCTCCACCACGATTAAGTCGGTAACGGTTCGTTTTTCCAGAAGAAACGGGGACCGGGCTGACACCACACAGTGCCGCAAATCCTGATTCTGATCTTAACCGTTGAGGATTGTCTCCGGCAGTGATCAGCAACTGTGAAGCGCTTTCGTATCCGATAGCATTACGTTTAATCAGCTCAGGTGCCAACTCGTCGACAATTGCCGCAATCATGACATCCAGATCAGCGATTTCGTCATGTAACTCGAGATAGCGTCGGGCAAGGGACTTTAATGAAATGCGATAAACGTTGGTTACATTGCGGTATTCACTGGCATCAGGTCTCCAGGAACCCAGGGTCCTGATGAGCTGCATGCGCGTCATATTTCTGAGCTGTTCACGTAATTCATCCGGGGCAGAGATAATATTTGAATGGATAATCTGGAGAGCGACTCTGCGGGCTGATATTGCTGTTTTTCGGCAAGTTTTTAATACCCGCAGGGACTCAATCATGCCATCACGCGTTTTGGGAGTAACTGTCCTGATGCCTGAGAATGCTGCATGAGCGGCACATTCAGCATCAATTGTGTCACTTTTACCCCGTTTGCGTCGCTCCATCCGGTCTGGAGCAGTCACCTCAAGAACTTCTAACCCGGCGTTCTGAAAATAACGAAGCAAACCGGAACCATAGGTACCTGTGCACTCAACACCAATTCGCTTTAATGTCCCAAACGAGGTCATCCATGCCAGCATCTGCCGGTAACCTTGTCGTGTTGTGGAGAAATACTGAGTCCCAAGGACTTTATTGTTCTGATCTACGACAGCGGCAACGTGCAAATCTTTATGTGTATCCACGCCACCCACAACGGCAGCTTCGGTAACTTTATCAACCATGACAGAGCTCCTGTGAGGAAACAGAGTTGAATCTCCAGACAGATAACCCGGACAGGACAGTAACGAGACAAGCCGTCAGGCCCTTCTTGAGTCACGCGCATCGGTGAGGAGATGCCTCGCATGAAGGCGCTTCCGGCAACCGACGGGTCCAGGGCAGGACACAAAAGGTCGATCGCTGTGTGAGTCAGGATGCGGGAAGGTCTTCACTGCATCAGTAATCACACCAATCTGGTTAAACGGCAAACTAAGTGGTGGTAAAGACTGACATCGGCATTATTACTATCGCTGTGCACAATGACGTTTTCTTCAGGTTTACGTCGCCAGACCGCCATCAGCAGCGCATCCAGTGCCAGCTCGCGCGACAGTGTCGGCTTCATCGACCAGCCCACCACATTACGGGCAAAAAGATCGATAACCACTGCCAGGTACAGCCAGCCCTGCCAGGTGCGGATGTAGGTGATGTCGGTGACCCACACCTGATTGGGCTTCACTACAGTAAATTCACGCCGCACGTGATTAGGCGCTATCAGTGACGGTCGTCCCCGGCTCCCGCGTGGCACTTTATAACCATGTATAGCCTGAATCCTGTTTTTCCTCATGATTTTGGCAACCCGGTTTCTGCTGCACACTTCGCCAATTTCGCGAAGATCGCCATGAACCCTGCGATAACCGTAAACTCCACCACTCAGCGTATAGGAGTCGCGGATGAGTTCCAGCAGTCGCTGGTTATCCTTTTCTCCGGCAGATACAGGGTTATGGAGCCAGACATAAAATCCGGCACGGGCAACCTTAAGGACCCGACACATTGTAACGATCGACCAGATTTCACGGTGATCGTTGATAAAGCGATACTTCAGTCGGGCTCCCTTGCAAAGTACCGCGCTGCCTTTTTCAGAATATCCCGCTCTTCCTCAGTGCGTTTAAGCTGTGCTTTCAGCCTGAGAATTTCTGTTCTGGCATCCAGTAAATCCTGTGCCTGCTGTCCACTGTTGTCAGGCTTAACAGCCCGGAGCCATTTATATAGGCTGTGCGCCGACACGCCGAGCCGTTCAGATACTTCAGCAATAGAATAGCCCCGCTCGGTGATCTGGCGGACGGCCTCTTCCTTAAATTCAGGGGTAAAACGTGATGTGCCCATAGACTCCTCCTATGCTCAAACTATAGGGCAGATTTGTCTACGGGCTCGGGGTCACTCCATTAAGTGATAACAGGTGTCTGGAAATATAGGGGCAAATCCAGTCGGGAGGATGCGTGATCTGATCCTTCAACTCAGCAAAAGTTCGATTTATTCAACAAAGCCCATTCATGTCTGTCGTCTCCGTCACGGAAATTATTACGGGATTATTTCACCCAGTCTTCCAGCACCAGGCCCGGGACCCGCGCAAACTCTCTCACATTGTTCGTCACCAGGATGGCGCCCGCCGCGATGGCGTGCCCGGCAATGGCCGTGTCATTCGGGCCGATCGGCGTCCCGGCTAGGCGCAGCGCCACCCGGATGTCCGTCGTGGCGTCCACCGCGGCGCGGTCCCAGGGCAGGACGGCATCGAGGCGCGCGCAGAACGCGTCGACCAGCTGAATATGGCGCGGCGAGGCCTTCGGGCCGGTGGCGCCGAAGCGCATCTCGGCATACGTCACGGCCGAGACCACAATGCGATCACCGCGCAGCACCGCCTGCTCCAGGCGCTTCAGCACCGCTGCCGGCTGCTCGCGCATGATGAACGAGCAGATGTTGGTGTCGAGCATCCAGGTTTTCTTCATGGCTCAAAGCGTCCTTCATCGCTGACCACATCCTCACGCTCCGCCATAAAGTCCGGATCGGCCCTGTCCAGCTGCGCGAACGAGCCCCAGGTCGGCCGGACGGGACGCAGAATGATGCTGTCCCCTTCCCGGACGATCTCCAGCTCGCTGACGCCATCAAAATCCAGGTCCCGGGGCAGACGGATGGCGCGGTTATTGCCGTTTTTAAATATCGAAACTGTGCGCATGGTTTTTCCTCATATGCTGAGTGTGCCAGGGAGTATTCCCGCATAGGTGAAGTATATGCCTGCAAGCCCGGCTTGTATAGGTGTTACATATGCAGATGGTAGGTATATGCGTATGCTTTGCCTATGCAGATGCCCGGCATATGGATATGTTACACCTATGTTGGTTTCTCACTTTTCCCGCTCAGATCCGAAAAAAGGCAGTTCCGGATCTGATTCAGCCCCGCCGGCGCGCAGCGGCCCGGAAACACAAGATGTAGCGGTGTTTCCAGCTGTCAGTGACCATATATGTTGTGCCCCTCCCCTGCCCCGTGACCGGCCGCTCACCACCCTGAAAGGGCGCTGTGGTTATTCCGTGTGCGTGGTACACTTCCGGAAACTGTGGAATAACATAAAAGTCGGATCCGGCCAGAGCGGCCGTCAGGTAATTTAATTACGTTGTTATATGGCTGCTTATTATTTTAGTATGTGAAAATCACTCTCGTGAAAGTCACTGTCGCGACAGAGTGGCACTCATCTGACGATGATTGAGGTGTGGTAAAATTGCACGGCTAACTATTCAACTGAGGAAAGGACATGTTTACTGCATTCAATGAGAGAAATGATTTCAGTTATGCTTTTGAAAAAATCCGTAATGCGATTTCCGCGCCAGGAGAAAATAATCTTTATGCTGCAACAGAATTAGGTCTTGGCATTCTGCTCCGTAAATACGAGCAGTTTCGCCAGGAACTGGATGCGGCCGGTGAGCTGGGAAACTGGGAATATGATCTCGATACCTACAATCACTGTATTGCGGTGCTGCAACGTTACTTCACCGGCAATCCATCCGGACTGACAGAACGTGATGCCCGGATTTACAGCCATTACCTGCAGACTGAGCACAAAAGGTTTGTGAAACTGGCTGAAGAGCTGGCTGCCGGCCGCTGACTACGGACAGAGGGCGGGATTTCTCAGGAATATAAAGGGGTAAATGATCAATGACTGATATACAGGCCGCAACTGAGAGTATAGTTGCTGCGACATCCCATCCGGTTTCCGTACAGCTGATTAATCAAGGGGCGGGGATCTGGGGAAACGTGGCAACCGGGCTTATCACTGGCCTGCTTACTGGGGGTATAACACTCACTGGCATCTGGCTGACACATTATTTCACGCTTAAGCGTGAGAGACAGGCGTCAGAAGATAAAATGAAAAAGGAACTGCATTACATTGCCACCGAGTTGGTATTCATGCTTGAACGGTATGCTGAGGGTTGTTTCCGGGTTGTGACGGATGACGGCCAGGATGATGATGCCCCCCAGCCTGAGAGAAAAGCTGTCACGAATTACCCTGAACTGAATCTGATCGATGTCTCCGGTGACTGGCGGACTTTAGAGCCACGTCTTATGTATCGCATCCGTGAACTGCCGGTGCTCCAGGATGAGGCCCACAGGGCAATTGCATATGCCGCCGAATACTCCGACCCTCCTTGGCATAAGGACTATTTCAGGGAACGGCAGTATCAGTTCACGCGCTTGGGCATCAACGCTGTCATTCTTGCCGTCCGTCTGCGCAAGGCAACCGGGATGCCCGAAACACGTCTTACAGGTCATGATGAATGGTCTGCAGTTTCCGTGTTTCGTAAAGTCTGGAGGCGCGAAAGAGCCCTGCGCGCTGCTGAAGCTACCCGCAACAGGGAGTGGAATCAATTAGTGATACCTGATGGAATGTCAAACCAATGAGCGGCCTCTTATCATATTCTCACCCGCAGCAGCCGGCGCAAATGCCGGTGGCCATTGACTATCCCGCCGCGCTGGCCCTGCGCCAGATGGCGCTCGTTCAAGATGAACTACCGAAATACCTGCTGGCACCGGAAGTCAGCGCCCTGCTCCATTATGTGCCCGATTTGCACCGCAAGATGCTGCTGGCAACCCTCTGGAACACCGGCGCACGTATCAACGAGGCGCTGGCGCTGACCCGGGGGGATTTTTCGCTGGTGCCACCGTATCCGTTCGTGCAGCTGGCCACGCTTAAGCAGCGCACCGAAAAAGCGGCCAGGACAGCCGGCCGAGCTCCCGCCGGTAGCCAGGCTCATCGTCTGGTTCCGCTTTCCGATCACCACTACGTCAGCCAGCTGCAGATGATGGTGGCCACCCTGAAAATTCCGCTGGAAAGACGCAACAAGCGTACCGGCAGAACAGAGAAAGCCCGCATCTGGGACATCACCGACCGGACAGTACGGACCTGGATTGGCGAAGCGGTTGAAGCGGCCGCCGTCGACGGGGTGACATTCTCGGTGCCGGTCACCCCGCATACGTTCCGCCACTCCTACGCGATGCATATGCTGTATGCCGGCATACCACTGAAGGTTTTGCAGAGCCTGATGGGCCACAAATCGATTAGCTCGACGGAAGTCTATACGAAGGTGTTCGCACTTGATGTTGCTGCGCGGCATCGAGTTCAGTTTCAGATGCCCGAAGCGGATGCGGTAGCCATGCTGAAAGGGAATATTTAAGTACTTAGGAGAATGATGCTGGCGAACGTCCTGCTCGCCGGGGAGGTCTGTCAGACGTTATCTGGACCAGCTGACGGGAATATCTGCTCTGTATTCCTCATACTGCTCATAGATCGCATGCTGAAGCATCGTAATACGTTCTGACAACCTGTTGGCGTCCGACATATGCCGCCATTCCCCCTCAATAGTGGTTTTCTGTCCATCCGGGAGATTGAGCGTGATCAATACCTTTGTATCACGAATAATCACCCCGTCAGTGAAAGAATTAAGACCACTCCTTACGGTATTATCTATCTGTATAGTTTCAAGTTTCATCTTGTTACCTCCTGTTGACCGGATCCCAAGCATAGATATCTGAATTCAAATTGCCTAGTGAAATGTCTGGATATGCCGCATTTTTCCCCTTATACAGCGAAGCTGGCCAAAGGCCAGCCCGCTTGGATTTATCGCTTTTGCCAGTAGATCAGCATGGCAAGGAACAGGATTGTTGCCCCCTGAGAAGCGGTCAGGAAAGTTTCCAGCAATGACATTATCGTAAAACTCCGCATTATTCAGGTGTGTGATTCAGGGGCCTTAGTCCCCCTTTTACAGGACGTAGTGTTCTGTCACGACGGAAGCCAGGGTTAATAAAAACGATTCGAATATGTCTGCAGGGACGATAGAAATCTTCGTGCGGGTTGTCTCGCTGTAGCCGGCTCTGGAGAGCGACTCGGGGGAGGAGTAGTATCTTCCGGCCACGGATATGATCGAGCCAGCAGTGCTCGCCGCAGTCGAGCGACAGGGCGAAGCCCCGAGTGAGCGAGGAAGCACCAGGGAACAAAACTTATAAATTCTGCTTACGCTCAATGCCTGAAAAATCACCTCCCCTCGGGGTTATCCACTTATCCACGGGCATATTTTTATAAAGTACTTTTTTATTCTTTTTCTTTATTTTACATCTTTTAGGGAGCCTGAAAGCCGCGTACAGTGCGGCCTGAGAGGGGGCCTGTATGGGCAACTGGTAAACATAATATGGGAAATTAATCACGTATCAGTGGGTTTTGTGTCAACAAGCTATGGGATACGCATCAACAAGCTATGGGAAAGAGGTCAAGTTCAGTTCTCAATTATCCACTTGTGGATAAAGTGCAGATTTTTCCGGTGGATAAGTATCGCGATAGCTTGCAATTTCTGTTTTCACTGTCATTATGGGTGGGTAAAAATTTACCCATAGGCATTGAAATGGATACTCAAGCACTCTTGCCAGCTACTAAAACGTTTAAAAAACGCGCCAGTATAAAGCAATCTAACGAATTGACCGAAGCTGCATATTACCTGCCTCTTCAGGCAAAACGTGTGCTGTGGTTATGCCTCATGCAGGCCTATTTTAATGACAGCCAGGAAGATGACTCTGACGTATTGCCGCTCTTCAAAATCAGCGTTTCCGATTACGTCAAATACTTCAATGTCGCTACGTCTGTCGCCAGTCGTGATGTGAAGGCTGGGGTAAATGCTCTGGGCGAATCAACGGTTACCTTTTATCCAAAAGAAGGTGAGTTTGAAGAAGTTAAACGTCCGTGGCTGGCTGAAGCAGGAATGAAGCGAGGCCGGGGTTCCTGGCAGATTGAATTTAACTACAAGGTCATGCCATTCCTGGTCGGCTTAACCTCCCAGTTCACTACCTATTCTCTCTATGACTGTGGCCAGCTTAATAGTGTTCGTGTCATCCGGCTTTATGAAAGCCTGTGTCAGTTCCGGAGCACTGGTGTCTGGATCACCACACATGACTGGTTATGTGAAAGGTTTATGCTCCCTGCCTCGCAGAAAAACAATATTGCTGAAATGAAGCGTACCTTCCTGGAACCTGCTCTGAAGAAAATTAATGAGAAGACGCCATTAAAGGTAACATATACCACTGAAGAAGATGGTCGCTTGCTGTTTAATTTTCTTGATAAAAAACAATAGTCTGTAATTTTTATTTCCTCCCCCCTTAGTTTGTTGCTGACATATGGGGGGATACTGAACTTGCTGTGTTTCCCATAGTGCTTGCCTAACTTGACCTGTTTCCCACACTCCCGACCGTCCGAGAAGTTGACCTGTTTCCCATAGTCCGGGCCGTCCGAGAAGCTGACCTGTTTCCCTTAGTCCGGGCCGTCCGCGAAGTTGACCTGTTCCCCACACTCCCGGCCGCCCGCGAAGTTGACCTGTTTCCCACAGTCCGGGCCGTCTGCAAAGTTGACCTGTTTCCCACAGTCCCGGCCGCCCGCGAAGTTGACCTGTTTCCCATAATCCGGGCCGTCCGCGAAGTTGACCTGTTCCCCACACTCCCGGCCGCCCGTGAAGTTGACCTGTTTCCCATAGTCCGGGCCGTCCGCGAAGTTGACCTGTTTCCCATAGTCCGGAGCGTCCATTAAAGTTGACCTGTTTCCCACAGAGGATGGAAAACTCTTCTTGTGCTGAGCGTAAGAGCTATCTGCCGGAACGGTTCCTCTTCGCTTCCTCGCCAGTTCGCTCGCTACGCTCGGTTACATGGCTGCGGCGAGCGCTGATACATAAGGCTCAGCATTGCACTGGTCGTAACTAAAATCAGAATCCTTCTGAATGACTCTCCTGTCTTGCAAGTTGAATACCTTTCTCAAAGCCCTTTTGTATGAGTTGCTGTTGATGGTCAAAAGTGCGTCTGCGTGTTGCTGCAGTGTGATTTAGTAGCACGCCCGTCGAGCTTCATCCCCCTTCTGTTGAGAGCGAAATCAAAACAATATGATTTTTTTCTTGCAACATGACACTTTTTGTTCAAAATGACAAAAAACGTCATGAGGTGATAAATGGACAATATTGAGCAGTTACGGAAAGTCGCTACACGTGCAGGTAAGCTTCTGACATCTTTGAGCGAAAGTATCCGACAGCAAAAAGAGGAATTGAAGCTTACCGAGTTCTATCAGGAATACAGCAAAGCCGCTCTGTATAAGCTGCCTAAGCTCAGTAAAGGCAGTGTTGAGTATGCTGTGTCCGAAATGGAAGCCGGTGGCTACATTTTTAAAAAGAAACCTTCTGGTAATACGATGAAATACGCGATGACGATTCAGAATGTCATCGATCTGTATAACCATCGTAAAGTACCGAAGTACAGGGATCGCTTCGATAAAGCCTTTACGATTTTTGTATGTAATCTTAAAGGTGGTGGTTCCAAGACAGTTTCTACCGCTTCATTATCACATGCTTTTCGAGCTCATCCTCAGCTTCTGTTCGAAGACCTGCGTATTCTGGCCATCGATTTCGATCCGCAGGCATCTCTGACAATGTTCCTGAGCCATGAGAATTCAGTGGGCTTGGTTGAAAATACGGCTGCTCAGGCCATGCTCCAGAACGTGTCTCGTGAAGAATTACTTTCCGATTTTATAGTACCGTCTATTATCCCTGGTGTTGATGTAATCCCCGCTTCCATTGACGATGCATTCCTTGCTGAAGGCTGGAAGGGATTGTGTGAAGAACATCTGCCAGGGAAAAATATTCATGCGGTGCTTAAAGAGAACATTATCGACAAGCTCCAGCATGACTACGACTTTATTTTCCTTGATAGTGGTCCTCACCTTGATGCGTTCCTGAAAAACTGCATTGGGGCGGCAGACCTGATGTTGACCCCTCTTCCACCGGCGACGGTTGATTTTCATTCTTCCCTGAAGTTTGTGGCCAGCCTCCCTGCCCTCATAGATTCCATCGAAATGGATGGGCACACCTGCAATCTCATCGGTAATGTCGGCTTCATGTCCAAGATCCTGAACAAGTCTGATCACAAAATTTGCCATAGTCAGGCCAAAGAGGTTTTCGGTGCCGATATGCTAGACATGGTTCTGCCAAGACTGGATGGTTTCGAACGTTGTGGGGAGACTTTTGACACAGTTATTTCAGCAAATCCAGCAACCTATGATGGAAGTACAGAGGCACTAAAAAGCGCAAAATCAGCAGCGGAAGACTTTGCGAAGGCAGTCTTTGATCGCATCGAGTTCATTCGTACTAACGGAGGTATGTGATGTCGAATGAGAAAAGAAAAACCATCGGCAGACAGTTAAATACCCAGGCGTCAATTGCGGAAATGACGGACACCGGTAGAAGCCAGGTATTTA
Source organism: Citrobacter freundii (assembly GCF_011077955.1). Taxonomy (GTDB): domain Bacteria; phylum Pseudomonadota; class Gammaproteobacteria; order Enterobacterales; family Enterobacteriaceae; genus Atlantibacter. The sequence goes on along the minus strand of NZ_JAALBX010000026.1, from coordinate 6,019 downwards.
CCTTAAAAACCGGCAGGAAGGTAACGTTCAGGTTTGTTCGGGTGCCTGCATCTGAAGTTGAAAGTAAGACCTTCGTAAACCAGGAAAACAACGGAAGAGATCAACTTGCACTGACCAGGGAATCCCTGAAATCCATTATCCAGACGATTAAGTTTCAGCAGTTCTTTCCCTGTATTGGTATTAAGCAAAGTGAAAGGATTGAGATACTGGATGGTTCAAGACGGCGAGCCTCAGCAATTTTTGTCCGTACAGGCCTTGATGTAATGGTTACCGAAGAGCATTTATCAGCTGATGAAGCTCGCCAACTGGCTAAAGATATCCAGACAGCTAAAGAACATAATCTTCGGGAGATTGGCCTGAGATTGATCGCTCTTAAAGAGTCCGGATTTAATCAAAAGGAAATTGCTGAACTGGAGGGGTTATCTCAAGCTAAAGTTACCAGGGCGCTGCAGGCGGCGGCCGTACCGCAAGACTTGATTTCTCTGTTCCCGGTTCAGTCGGAGCTATCGTTTAGTGACTATAAACTTCTTTTAGAAGTTAATGAAAAACTCAGTGAAAAGGGATTAACGCCTGAAGAACTCATTCAGTCTGTATCAGCTCAGCTCGATGCAATTTTGAGTGAAGGCGAGCGACCAGAAGACGAACAGAAAGCCAGTATACTGAAGCTGATTTCTCAGGCATCTCAGGCATTGATAGATCCATCTCCCAAGGAAAAGTCAGTGGTTTCCCCACTCTGGTCTTTTGAAGAAAAGGACAAGTTCGCGCGTAAGCGTGTGAAAGGGCGTACGCTGACTTATGAGTTTAGCCGTATGTCAAAAGTGATTCAGGATGAACTGGACAAGGCTATCAACGAGGTCCTTGACAGAAATTTGAGTCAATAATTTCGCCATGGCGATTTCACATCTAACTTATTGTAATTAGGCAGTTTAGGCTGAGAATTTCAAGGTGAAATCGCCAAAGTTTTACGCCAGTTTCGCTGAAGGAATATCTGACCATCGTGTCGTATAAGCAGGAGAAAGCATCTCCCGTTTCATCTGCCATTCCGGGGCAATACCCCGCCCCGCAAACCATACTTTACCCAGCCCTGAGTTGTTGATCCCGTCCAGAACCTTCATCAGCTCAGCACTGTAAGGGCGTGGCGGGCGTTCGTCGAACAGCTGCAGCTGCGAAACGCCGGAGCCGGTGAAGTCATTCAGCATAACTCCGGCTTTGGCATACCGGTGCCCATCCCTCCAGATACGCTCCAGAGCCGTTGTAGCGGCTGCAATGATGTCCCTGGTGTCCTGAGTGGGTGTAAGAAGTTTTTCCGTAGCCACGTTGCCGTAGTAAGGCTCTTTAATGGCGAACGGAGACGTTTTGATGAAAACGGAAATATGCCGGCAATACTGGTGCTCTTTACGCAGTTTTTCAGAGGCCCGCTCTGCGTGCTGACAGATAGCCTGACGGAGTGACTCGTACTCCGTGATCTTCACGCCAAAACTGCGGCTGCAGACAATTTGCTGTTTCGTCGGAGGGGCTTCCTCAAGCGAAAGGCAGCTTTCCCCGTTCAGTTCCCGTACCGTTCGCTCAAGGACCACAGAAAAATTTTTGCGGATGAAGGCCGGGTTCGTCAGGGCGAGATCGAGCGCGGTCTTAATGCCCAGTACATTCAGCTTGCGTGCAATACGGTTACCCACCCCCCAGATTTCTTCAACCGGCTGCAGTGAAAGCAGTTTCCGCGTTCTCTGCGGATTTCCCCTGGTCAGAGCAAGTACGCCACGAAACTGTTTCCACTCTTTTGAGGCCCACTGGGCTGATTTTGCGAGGGTCTTCGTTGGTCCGGCGCCCACGCCAATGGTCAGGTGGGTACAGTCATACACGTGCTGACGCAGCTGCCGGCCGAAGTCCTCAAGCTCCATACAGTGCTCCACGCCGGTCAAATCGAGGAACATCTCATCAATTGAATACTGTTCCACTCTGGGGGCCAGTTCCTCCAGGCTGTTCATCACGCGCGCCAACATCGAGGCATAAAGTTCATAGTTACTTGAAAACGCATATATTTTTTCCGGGTATCTTTCGTTTTTTATCTGAAACCACGGAGTTTCCATTTTGATCCAGGGCTTCGCCTCGGCACTGCGAGCGATTACATTCCCGTCGTTGTTGCTCAGGACGACTATCGGCTTTCCTTTCAAATCCGGGCGGAAAACACGTTCACAGCTGGCATAGAAGCTGTTCACATCGGCCAGGGCAAACATCAGTACATCTCCCTCGGGCGGTGGATGATATGCGTGACGACGCCAAAGATATCCAGCTCGTCGGGATCAGGATAAATCGGCGACCAGGAGGCATTCATGGGCTGCAGCGTCAGTCGCGGCGTCAGCAGAAGCCGTTTCACCGTAAACTCCCCCTGCATGCTGGCGACAACGATATCGCCGTGCCGCGGCTTTTCAGCACTGTCCACAACCAGCAGATCGCCATTGTACAGACTGCCGTCGGCCATGCTGTCTCCGCTGGCACGCAGGTAGTACGTCGCGCTCGGATGCCGTATGCAGTAATCATGGAGATCCAGATCGGACTCGACATAGTCAGCAGCAGGGCTGGGAAAACCGCAGCTGGCCAGATCGGCAAACAATGGATGGGCCTGTGGCGGGAGTTCTTTCCCGGTGCTGAAAAGTTGTAGTTTCATCTTTCCTCCTGACACTCTAATTTTACTGGTTATACATACAGTGTTCACCGGGAGACCGGTAGAGATCAAGGGGTGAAAGTCCCCGACCATTGAAGGACCAGCAATCCACAAGGTCCCCGAGTCATGCGTTGCATACCGCGAGGTATGGGGCGAAGCGTTGACAGGGGTGTTGACAGGCCAGCCATTGAGCCACGAAATGTATATTAAATTACCGGGTGCCGACGTTGTACTGTTAACGGAAGGCAACATCATAGGGTGCGATACTGCGAGTGCCACATGGACCCGGCGGGGTCTGAGACCCTGGCATGTCAATACGATCTCTACGCGGGAACCGGGAGATCTCCCCTCTGACCATCTGCCAGTGTCGGAGACGGCCCGCACCGGGAAGACGAGGAGTCATAGCCGGTGATGTACGGAGAGGAGAAGTCGGACTCGCTCATAGTAGCGGCGAAGCAGGCGAACAACCCGAAAGGAGCGGAGTCAGTGGAGCGAAGGAGCGGGGCCAAGGGGAACGCGGAACAGCCACACATGCGCCGGACACAGAGCCGGGAAAGCATGTCACAGAGGCTGTCACGCGTGCGGGAAGCTGCGAAGCAGCGGAAGAAAGAACGGTTTACAGCATTGTTCCACCTGCTGACAGTCGAAGCACTGGAAGCCGCATTCCTCTCCCTGAGCAGGAAAGCGGCCGCCGGAGTGGATGGCATCAGGTGGATGGACTACGCCGGAAACATGAAGAACAACATAACAGATCTGCACCGGAGGCTACATTAGGGCAGCTACAGGGCGCAGCCCGGCAGGCGTCACTACATCCCAAAAGCGGATGGAAAACAACGCCCGCTCGGCATCGCCTCGCTGGAGGACAAGATCGTCCAGTATGCGCTGGTGAAAATCCTGAACGCAGTCTATGAAAACGACTTTATGGGGTTCTCATACGGGTTCAGACCCGGGCGAAGCCAGCACGATGCACTGGACGCACTGGCCACAGGGCTGGTACGCACTAACGTAAACTGGGTACTGGATGCCGACATCAGTCAGTTCTTCGACAGGGTGAGCCACGAATGGCTGATCAGGTTCACAGAGCATCGGATCGGCGACCGGAGCGTAATCAGGCTCATACGTAAGTGGCTCACAGCCGGGACGTTGGAGGAGGGTCAATGGCGAGCAACGGAGGAAGGCACCCCACAGGGTGCGGTCATCTCACCGCTGCTGGCAAACATATACCTCCACTACGTCTTCGATCTGTGGGCGCATCAGTGGCGACGTCGCTATGCCACAGGCAATGTGGTAATGGTCAGATACGCCGATGACATCGTCATCGGGTTCGACAAACGATACGATGCCCGGCGCTTCCGTATAGCCATGCAGCGCAGACTGAGGGAGTTCGGACTCACGGTTCACCCGGAGAAAACCCGTCTGATGGAGTTCGGCCGCTTCGCTGCCGAAAACCGTGCCATCAGGGGAAAAGGCAAACCAGAAACGTTCAACTTCCTCGGGTTCACGCACATCAGCGGGAAAGATCGCAACGGCAGGTTCATGCTGATACGAAAGACCCGCCGGGATCGGATGACGGCAACTCTGAAAGCCATCAAAGACGGTCTGCGAAGGCGCTGGCATTACTCAATCCCCGAACAGGGAAAATGGCTCAGGAGAGTGGTTCAGGGATACCTGAACTATCACTCGGTACCGGGCAACTTCCCCACCATGCAGAAGTTCAGGACACACGTAACAAACCTCTGGCGCCGGGCGCTCAGGCGCAGGAGCCAGAAGGATGATACGACCTGGACGAAAGCAAACAAACTGGCAGCCGCATGGCTACCAAGGGTTCGGGTTCTTCATCCATGGCCTGTGGAGCGGTTCACCGCCAGACACCCGAGGCAGGAGCCCGGTGCGTAAATCGCGCACGCCGGGATCTGTGCGGGGGGTATCCGGTAACGGGTATCCCTACCGCGACATATTTAACAGCGTGACGATAATCCAGATCGCCTGCCGGATAATGGTGCCAACTTACTGATTTAGTGTACGATGGTGTCTTTGAGGTGCTCCAGTGGCTTCCATCTCCATCAGTTGTCCCTCCTGCTCAGCTACTGAAGGCGTGGTGCGTAACGGTAAAAGTACTGCCGGACATCAGCGCTATCTCTGCTCTCACTGCCGTAAAACATGGCAGCTACAGTTCACTTACACCGCCTCTCAGCCCGGTACGCACCAGAAAATCATTGATATGGCCATGAATGGCGTTGGATGCCGGGCAACCGCCCGCATTATGGGCGTTGGCCTCAACACGATTTTACGTCACTTAAAAAACTCAGACCGCAGTCGGTAACCTCACGCATACAACCGGGCAGTGACGTCATTGTCTGCGCGGAAATGGACGAACAGTGGGGCTACGTCGGGGCTAAATCACGTCAGCGCTGGTTATTTTACGCCTATGGCAGGATGTGCAGGACGGTGGTGGCACGCGTCTTTGGTGAGCGTACTCTGGCCACGCTGGAGCGTCTTCCGGGCCTGCTGTCGGCCTTTGAGGTCGTGGTATGGATGACGGATGGCTGGCCGCTTTATGAATCCCGCCTGAAGGGAGAACTGCACGTTATCAGCAAGCGATATACGCAGCGAATTGAGCGGCATAACCAGAATCTGAGGCAGCATCTGGCAAGGCTGGGCAGGAAGTCACTGTCGTTCTCAAAATCGGTGGCGCTGCATGACAAAGTCATCGGGCATTATCTGAACATAAAACACTATCAGTAAGTTGGAGTCATTACCAACCAGTTCACCACCTACTCGCTCCGCGATTGTGGCAGTCTTCGAAATCCCCGGACGATCCGCCTTTATGAAAGTCTTGCTCAATTCAAATCTTCAGGCTTATGGGTTACTACTCATGCTTGGTTAAATGACCGTTTCGTCTTACCGGAATCCCAGCAGAAGAACTTGGCAGAGTTGAAACGATCTTTCCTTGATCCTGCACTCAAGCAGATAAATGAGAAAACACCTTTACTTGCTAAGTATAGTATTGATGATTCAGGAAAATTTCTGTTCTCAATAATTGATAAGCAAAATCCCGTCTGACATAAATCAGCACACATGAGCCTGTCATTTGACAAATTTTTGTCATGAAGATGGGCGGATTTCCACACAGCACCGGCGCCCGGTAAGGTGGGCGGATTCCCACACGGCACCGGCGCCCGGCAAGATGGGCGGATTTCCACACAGCACCGGCGCCCGGTAAGGTGGGCGGATTTCCACACAGCACCGGCGCCCGGCAAGGTGGGCGGATTCCCACACGGCACCGGCGCCCGGCAAGATGGGCGGATTTCCACACAGCACCGGCGCCCGGTAAGGTGGGCGGATTTCCACACAGCA
>NZ_JAALBX010000025.1 GCF_011077955.1 Citrobacter freundii | reverse complement strand
GGAAGGCGTTGAGATGGTAATGCCGGGCGACAACATCAAAATGGTTGTTACCCTGATCCACCCGATCGCGATGGATGACGGTCTGCGTTTCGCAATCCGCGAAGGCGGCCGTACCGTTGGCGCGGGCGTTGTTGCTAAAGTTCTGAGCTAATAATTTATTATCTCTGAATAAAAAGAGGGCGCTTCGGCGCCCTTTTTGTTTTTATATCGACTCCAAAATTTCCTTACTTCCGGGCGCTACCTTTTACAATTGTGCTATTGTAATCATAACTATTCTCATTTACACTGCGCATAATTTGAACGGGAGCCATCATGTACGTTTGTTTATGTAACGGTGTTAGCGATAAGAAATTACGCCAGGCAGTTCGCCAGTTTCATCCACAATCATTTCAGCAATTGCGTAAGTTTATCCCTGTGGGAAATCAATGCGGTAAGTGTGTGCGTGCCGCGCGAGAAATCATGCAAGATGAATTGATGCAGATCCCGGAATACAAAGAGATTGCATAAAGTTTCATCTTTTTTTTGACTTCCCTTTTAGTCCTTCTACGCTTCATGTAGTGGAAGCGGAGGGACTATAAAATGAAAGGTGATATCAAGATAATAAATTATCTCAATAAATTATTGGGAAATGAGCTTGTCGCAATCAATCAGTATTTTCTTCATGCCAGAATGTTCAAAGACTGGGGCCTGATGCGCCTCAATGATGTCGAATACCATGAATCCATCGATGAGATGAAACATGCCGATAAGTATATCGAGCGTATTTTGTTCCTCGAAGGCCTTCCTAATCTGCAGGATCTCGGTAAGTTGCATATCGGCGAAGACGTCGAGGAAATGCTGCAATCCGATCTAAATCTTGAGCTTGAAGGCGCAAAAGATCTGCGTGAGGCGATTGCTTATGCGGACAGCATTCATGACTATGTCAGTAGGGATATGATGATTACTATTCTTGCGGATGAAGAACACCACATCGACTGGCTGGAAACCGAGCTTTCTCTGATTGCTAAAGTAGGTTTGCAAAATTACATTCAGTCGCAGATTAAAGAACAGAGTTAACCGTTGCTATAATCAGCTGACCGAAAGTCGGCCAGCTCACGCAGAACCCCGCAGCCACCAGAAATGGACCAAAAGGCAGTGGGGTTTTTTTATCGTGCTTACTGCTCATAAAACTTAAAATGCCGGCGACTATCAAACCGCAGAGCGATGCTATCAGGATTATCACTGAAATCGCGTGCCATCCATGCCATGCGCCGAGCGCCGCCAGTAACTTAACATCGCCATACCCCATTCCTTCATGTCCTCGCAAGCATCGATACACCCAGTAAAAGCACGCGAATGTGCCATATCCCAGCGCTGCGCCCAGTACCGCATCAGGTAATGACTGAGGCAGGAAAAACAGGTTGAACAGTAAACCGCCCCATAGCAAAGGGCAGGTCAGGCGATCGGGCAGTAGGGTAGTTCGCCAGTCATACCAGCTTAGGTAGCCGCATATAACAATATAAAAGAGTGTGAAAACCAGGGTCATTTTGCCTCCTGCACATCAACATAGCCTTCAGCGTGGAAGAGGGGAGAATGACAGAGGGTATGGGATATCAACAGTAGCGTTGGTGGTATACGCAGCGGCGATTCCTGACTTTCCGCCTCTTTTACATGTAAACGACATAAATTTGCGCGCGTGATCCCCGCCCTGAATGCCTGATTTGTAATCAGCACTTGCTTAACCCGTGCAATTCCGTATAATGCGCGGGCCTGTCAATATTGACAGCCGGTTCAATCAGAACCGAAGCAATGCGTTTTGTTGCTTAACAATGCTTCCAATTGGGAAGCTATGTAAAAACGATTACACTCCCCCATCAATCGTAATGGGTGTGAGGAGTAATTATTTTCGTCTATAAATAATTGGAGCTCTGGTCTCATGCAGAACCAAAGAATCCGTATCCGCTTGAAAGCGTTTGATCATCGTCTGATCGATCAATCAACCGCCGAAATCGTCGAGACTGCTAAGCGCACTGGTGCGCAAGTACGTGGTCCGATCCCGCTGCCGACCCGCAAAGAGCGCTTTACCGTTCTGATCTCTCCGCACGTTAACAAAGACGCGCGCGATCAGTACGAAATTCGCACTCACAAGCGTCTGGTTGACATCGTTGAGCCAACCGAGAAAACCGTTGATGCTCTGATGCGTCTGGATCTGGCTGCCGGTGTAGACGTGCAGATCAGCCTGGGTTAATCAGGTCATTGAGCGATTGAGAGGTTGAAACAATGATTGGTTTAGTCGGTAAAAAAGTGGGTATGACCCGTGTCTTCACTGAAGACGGCGTTTCTATCCCAGTAACCGTTATCGAAGTAGAAGCAAACCGTGTTACTCAGGTTAAAGACCTGGCTAACGACGGCTACCGTGCAATTCAGGTTACCACTGGTGCTAAAAAAGCTAACCGTGTAACCAAGCCGGAAGCCGGTCACTTCGCTAAAGCTGGCGTTGAAGCTGGCCGTGGCCTGTGGGAATTCCGCCTCGCTGATGGCGAAGAGTTCACCGTAGGTCAGAGCATTAGCGTTGAACTGTTTGCTGAAGTGAAAAAAGTTGACGTAACTGGCACCTCTAAAGGTAAAGGTTTCGCAGGTACCGTTAAGCGCTGGAACTTCCGTACCCAGGACGCTACTCACGGTAACTCCTTGTCTCACCGCGTTCCGGGTTCTATCGGTCAGAACCAGACTCCGGGCAAAGTGTTCAAAGGCAAGAAAATGGCAGGTCAGCTGGGTAACGAACGTGTAACTGTTCAGAGCCTGGACGTAGTACGTGTTGACGCTGAGCGCAACCTGCTGCTGGTTAAAGGTGCAGTCCCGGGTGCTACCGGTAGCAACCTTATCGTTAAACCAGCTGTGAAGGCGTAAGGAGATAGCAATGGAATTAGTACTGAAAGACGCGCAAAGCGCGCTGACTGTTTCCGAAACTACCTTCGGTCGTGACTTCAACGAAGCGCTGGTACACCAGGTTGTTGTAGCTTATGCAGCTGGTGCTCGTCAGGGTACTCGTGCTCAGAAGACCCGTGCTGAAGTAACTGGTTCCGGTAAAAAGCCGTGGCGCCAGAAAGGTACCGGCCGTGCGCGTTCAGGTTCTATCAAGAGCCCGATCTGGCGTTCCGGTGGCGTAACCTTCGCTGCTCGCCCGCAGGACCACAGTCAAAAAGTTAACAAAAAGATGTACCGCGGCGCGCTGAAAAGCATCCTGTCCGAACTGGTACGTCAAGATCGTCTGATCGTTGTCGAGAAGTTCTCTGTAGAAGCGCCGAAAACTAAGCTGCTGGCACAGAAACTGAAAGACATGGCTCTGGAAGATGTGCTGATCATCACCGGTGAACTGGATGAGAATCTGTTCCTGGCTGCGCGTAACCTGCACAAGGTTGACGTACGTGACGCAATGAGCATCGATCCAGTTAGCCTGATCGCCTTCGACAAAGTCGTAATGACGGCTGACGCTGTTAAGCAAGTTGAGGAGATGCTGGCATGATTCGTGAAGAACGTTTGCTGAAGGTGCTGCGTGCACCGCACGTTTCTGAGAAAGCGTCTACTGCGATGGAAAAAACCAATACCATCGTTCTCAAAGTTGCTAAAGACGCGACTAAAGCAGAAATCAAAGCTGCTGTGCAGAAACTGTTTGAAGTCGAAGTCGAAGTCGTTAACACCCTGGTAGTTAAAGGGAAAGTTAAACGTCACGGACAGCGTATCGGTCGTCGTAGCGACTGGAAAAAAGCTTACGTCACCCTGAAAGAAGGCCAGAATCTGGACTTCGTTGGCGGCGCTGAGTAAGTCGGAGGAGTAATACAATGGCAGTTGTTAAGTGTAAACCGACATCTCCGGGTCGTCGCCACGTTGTTAAAGTGGTTAACCCTGAGCTGCACAAGGGCAAACCTTTTGCTCCGTTGCTGGAAAAAAACAGCAAATCCGGTGGTCGTAACAACAATGGTCGTATCACCACTCGTCATATCGGTGGTGGCCACAAGCAGGCTTACCGTATTGTTGACTTCAAACGCAACAAAGATGGTATCCCGGCAGTTGTTGAACGTCTTGAGTACGATCCGAACCGTTCCGCGAATATCGCGCTGGTTCTGTACAAAGACGGCGAACGCCGTTACATCCTGGCCCCTAAAGGCCTGAAAGCTGGCGACCAGATTCAGTCTGGCGTTGATGCTGCAATCAAAGCGGGTAACACCCTGCCGATGCGCAACATCCCGGTTGGTTCTACCGTTCATAACGTAGAAATGAAACCAGGTAAAGGCGGTCAGCTGGCGCGTTCTGCTGGTACTTACGTTCAGATCGTTGCTCGTGACGGTGCTTATGTCACCCTGCGTCTGCGTTCTGGTGAAATGCGTAAAGTCGAAGCAGACTGCCGCGCTACTCTGGGCGAAGTTGGCAATGCTGAGCATATGCTGCGCGTTCTGGGTAAAGCAGGTGCTGCACGCTGGCGTGGTATTCGTCCTACCGTTCGCGGTACGGCGATGAACCCAGTCGATCACCCACATGGTGGTGGTGAAGGTCGTAACTTTGGTAAGCACCCGGTAACTCCGTGGGGCGTTCAGACCAAAGGTAAGAAGACCCGCAGCAACAAGCGTACTGATAAATTTATCGTACGTCGCCGTAGCAAATAATTTTAGAGGATAAGCCATGCCACGTTCTCTCAAGAAAGGTCCTTTTATTGACCTGCACTTGCTGAAGAAGGTAGAGAAAGCGGTGGAAAGCGGAGACAAGAAGCCCCTGCGCACTTGGTCCCGTCGTTCAACGATCTTTCCTAACATGATCGGTTTGACCATCGCTGTCCATAATGGTCGTCAGCACGTTCCAGTCTTTGTTTCCGACGAAATGGTTGGTCACAAACTGGGTGAATTCGCACCGACTCGTACTTATCGCGGCCACGCTGCTGATAAAAAAGCGAAGAAGAAATAAGGTAGGAGGAAGAGATGGAAACTATCGCTAAACATTGCCATGCTCGTTCTTCTGCTCAAAAGGTTCGCCTTGTTGCTGACCTTATTCGCGGTAAGAAAGTGTCGCAGGCCCTGGACATCCTGACCTATACCAACAAGAAAGCTGCGGTATTGGTTAAGAAAGTACTGGAATCTGCCATTGCTAACGCTGAACACAACGATGGCGCTGACATCGACGATCTGAAAGTCGCGAAAATTTTCGTAGACGAAGGCCCGAGCATGAAGCGCATTATGCCGCGTGCGAAAGGTCGTGCAGATCGCATCCTGAAGCGCACCAGCCACATTACTGTGGTTGTGTCCGATCGCTGAGACTCTGGAGACTAGCAATGGGTCAGAAAGTACATCCTAATGGTATTCGCCTGGGTATTGTAAAACCATGGAACTCAACCTGGTTTGCGAACACCAAAGAATTCGCTGACAACCTGGACAGCGACTTTAAAGTACGTCAGTACCTGACGAAGGAACTGGCTAAAGCGTCCGTATCTCGTATCGTTATCGAGCGTCCGGCTAAGAGCATCCGTGTGACTATTCACACTGCTCGCCCGGGCATCGTTATCGGTAAGAAAGGCGAAGACGTAGAAAAACTGCGCAAGGTCGTAGCGGATATCGCTGGCGTTCCTGCTCAGATTAATATCGCCGAAGTTCGTAAGCCTGAACTGGACGCAAAACTGGTTGCTGACAGCATCACTTCTCAGCTGGAGCGTCGTGTGATGTTCCGTCGTGCGATGAAGCGTGCTGTACAGAATGCCATGCGTCTGGGCGCTAAAGGTATCAAAGTTGAAGTTAGCGGCCGTCTGGGCGGCGCGGAGATCGCACGTACTGAATGGTACCGTGAAGGTCGTGTTCCGTTGCACACCCTGCGTGCTGACATCGACTACAACACCTCTGAAGCGCACACCACTTACGGTGTAATCGGCGTTAAAGTGTGGATCTTCAAAGGTGAGATCCTTGGTGGTATGGCTGCAGTTGAACAACCGGAAAAACCGGCTGCTCAACCTAAAAAGCAGCAGCGTAAAGGCCGTAAATAAGGAGCGTCGCTGATGTTACAACCAAAGCGTACAAAATTCCGTAAAGTGCACAAAGGCCGCAACCGTGGTCTGGCGCAGGGTACGGATGTTAGCTTCGGCACTTTCGGTCTGAAAGCTGTTGGCCGTGGTCGTCTGACTGCCCGTCAGATCGAAGCGGCACGCCGTGCTATGACCCGTGCAGTTAAGCGTCAAGGTAAGATCTGGATCCGTGTATTCCCGGACAAACCGATCACCGAAAAGCCGCTTGAAGTGCGTATGGGTAAAGGTAAAGGTAACGTGGAGTATTGGGTTGCCTTGATTCAGCCGGGTAAAGTCCTGTATGAAATGGACGGAGTACCGGAAGAGCTGGCCCGTGAAGCATTCAAGCTGGCAGCAGCGAAACTGCCGATTAAAACCACCTTTGTAACTAAGACGGTGATGTAATGAAAGCAAAAGAGCTGCGTGAGAAAAGTGTTGAAGAGCTGAACACCGAGCTGCTGAATCTGCTGCGTGAGCAGTTCAACCTGCGTATGCAGGCTGCAAGTGGCCAGCTGCAACAGTCTCACCTGTTGAAGCAAGTGCGTCGTGATGTCGCACGCGTTAAGACTTTACTGACTGAGAAGGCGGGTGCGTAATGACCGATAAAATCCGTACTCTGCAAGGTCGCGTTGTTAGCGACAAAATGGAGAAATCCATTGTTGTTGCTATCGAACGTTTTGTGAAACACCCGATCTACGGTAAATTCATTAAGCGTACGACCAAACTGCACGTACATGACGAGAACAACGAATGCGGGATCGGCGACAAGGTTGAAATCCGTGAATGCCGTCCGCTGTCCAAGACTAAGTCCTGGACGTTGGTTCGCGTTGTAGAGAAAGCGGTTCTGTAATACAGTATCCTTTCTCACTACGAATAAACGGCTCAGCAATGAGCCGTTTATTTTTTCTACCCATATGTAGGAACCGGTGTTATAATGCCGCGCCCTCGATTATGGGGCTTTTTAACGACCTAAATAATTGGGTCCCGAAGTAGTAGTTGACATTAGCGGAGCACTGAAATGATCCAAGAACAGACTATGCTGAACGTCGCCGACAACTCCGGCGCGCGTCGCGTAATGTGTATCAAGGTTCTGGGTGGCTCGCACCGTCGCTACGCAGGCGTAGGCGACATCATCAAGATCACCATCAAGGAAGCAATTCCGCGTGGTAAGGTCAAAAAAGGTGATGTGCTGAAGGCGGTAGTGGTGCGCACCAGGAAGGGTGTTCGTCGCCCTGACGGTTCTGTCGTTCGCTTCGATGGCAATGCTTGTGTTCTTCTGAACAACAACAGCGAGCAGCCTATCGGTACGCGTATTTTTGGGCCGGTAACTCGTGAACTTCGTTCTGAGAAGTTTATGAAAATCATCTCTCTGGCACCAGAAGTACTCTAAGGAGCGAATCATGGCAGCGAAAATCCGTCGTGATGACGAAGTTATCGTGTTAACCGGTAAAGATAAAGGTAAACGCGGTAAAGTAAAAAATGTTCTGTCTTCCGGCAAGATCATTGTTGAAGGTATCAATCTGGTTAAGAAACATCAGAAGCCGGTTCCGGCCCTGAACCAACCAGGTGGCATCGTTGAAAAAGAAGCTGCAATTCAAGTTTCTAACGTTGCAATCTTCAACTCGGCAACCGGCAAGGCTGACCGTGTAGGCTTTAGATTCGAAGACGGCAAAAAAGTCCGTTTCTTCAAGTCTAATAGCGAAACTATCAAGTAATTTGGAGTAGTACGATGGCGAAACTGCATGATTACTACAAAGACGAAGTAGTTAATAAACTCATGACTGAGTTTAACTACAATTCTGTCATGCAAGTCCCTCGGGTCGAGAAGATCACCCTGAACATGGGTGTTGGTGAAGCGATCGCTGACAAGAAACTGCTGGATAACGCAGCAGCTGACCTGGCAGCAATCTCCGGTCAAAAACCGTTGATCACCAAAGCACGCAAATCTGTTGCAGGCTTCAAAATCCGTCAGGGCTATCCGATCGGCTGTAAAGTAACTCTGCGTGGCGAACGCATGTGGGAGTTCTTTGAGCGTCTGATCACTATTGCTGTACCGCGTATCCGTGACTTCCGTGGCTTGTCCGCTAAGTCTTTCGACGGTCGTGGTAACTACAGCATGGGTGTCCGTGAGCAGATCATCTTCCCGGAAATCGATTACGATAAAGTCGATCGCGTTCGTGGTTTGGATATTACCATTACCACTACTGCGAAATCCGATGATGAAGGCCGTGCTCTGCTGGCTGCCTTTGACTTCCCGTTCCGCAAGTAAGGTAGGGTTACTTCATGGCTAAGCAATCAATGAAAGCACGCGAAGTAAAACGCGTAGCTTTAGCTGAAAAATACTTCGCTGTACGCGCTGAACTGAAAGCGATCATTTCTGATGTGAACGCTTCCGACGAAGACCGTTGGAATGCTGTTCTTAAGCTGCAGACTCTGCCGCGTGATTCCAGCCCGTCTCGTCAGCGTAACCGCTGCCGTCAAACTGGTCGTCCGCACGCTTTCCTGCGGAAGTTCGGGTTGAGCCGTATCAAGGTCCGTGAAGCCGCTATGCGCGGTGAAATCCCGGGTCTGAAAAAGGCTAGCTGGTAATTGTCACCAATTGAATCACGGGAGTAAAGACAGATGAGCATGCAAGATCCGATCGCGGATATGCTGACCCGTATCCGTAACGGTCAGGCCGCGAGCAAAGCTGCGGTCACCATGCCTTCCTCCAAGCTGAAAGTGGCAATCGCCAACGTGCTGAAGGAAGAAGGTTATATTGAAGATTTTAAAATTGAAGGCGACACCAAGCCTGAACTGGAACTGACTCTTAAGTATTTCCAGGGCAAGGCTGTGGTAGAAAGCATTCAGCGTGTCAGCCGCCCAGGTCTGCGCATCTATAAAAGAAAAGATGAGCTGCCGAAAGTTATGGCTGGTTTAGGTATCGCTGTCGTATCTACCTCTAAAGGTGTTATGACCGATCGTGCAGCGCGCCAGGCTGGTCTTGGTGGCGAAATTATCTGCTACGTAGCGTAATCGGAGGAAAAAATGTCTCGTGTTGCTAAGGCACCGGTCGTTATTCCTGCCGGCGTAGAGGTAAAACTCAACGGTCAGGTTATTACGATCAAAGGTAAAAACGGCGAGCTGACTCGTACTCTCAACGATGCTGTTGAAGTGAAACAAGCAGACAATGCTCTGACCTTCGGTCCGCGTGATGGTTACGTGGATGGATGGGCTCAGGCAGGTACTGCTCGTGCACTGCTGAACTCAATGGTTATCGGTGTTACCGAAGGCTTCACTAAGAAGCTGCAGCTGGTTGGTGTAGGTTATCGTGCAGCGGTTAAAGGTAATGTAGTAAACCTGGCTCTGGGTTTCTCACATCCTGTTGACCATCAACTGCCGGCAGGTATCACTGCTGAATGTCCGACTCAAACTGAAATCGTGCTGAAAGGCGCTGATAAGCAGATGATCGGTCAGGTTGCAGCTGATCTGCGCGCCTACCGTCGTCCTGAGCCTTATAAAGGCAAGGGTGTTCGTTACGCCGACGAAGTCGTGCGTACCAAAGAGGCTAAGAAGAAGTAAGGTAACACTATGGATAAGAAATCTGCTCGTATCCGTCGTGCGACCCGCGCACGCCGCAAGCTCAAAGAGCTGGGTGCAACTCGCCTGGTGGTACATCGTACCCCGCGTCACATTTACGCACAGGTAATTGCACCGAATGGTTCTGAAGTTCTGGTAGCAGCTTCTACTGTTGAAAAAGCTATCACTGAACAACTGAAGTACACTGGGAACAAAGACGCTGCTGCTGCTGTAGGTAAAGCAGTTGCTGAACGCGCTCTGGAAAAAGGTATCAAAGAAGTTTCTTTTGACCGTTCTGGTTTCCAATATCATGGTCGTGTCCAGGCACTGGCAGATGCTGCCCGTGAAGCTGGCCTTCAGTTCTAAGGTAGAGGTGTAAGATGGCTCACATCGAAAAACAAGCTGGCGAACTGCAGGAAAAGCTGATCGCGGTTAACCGCGTATCGAAAACCGTTAAAGGTGGTCGTATTTTCTCCTTCACAGCTCTGACTGTAGTAGGCGATGGTAACGGTCGCGTTGGTTTTGGTTACGGTAAAGCGCGTGAAGTTCCAGCAGCGATCCAGAAAGCGATGGAAAAAGCCCGTCGCAATATGATTAACGTCGCGCTGAACCACGGCACCCTGCAACACCCGGTTAAAGGTGTTCACACGGGTTCTCGTGTATTCATGCAGCCGGCTTCCGAAGGTACCGGTATCATCGCCGGTGGTGCAATGCGCGCCGTTCTGGAAGTCGCTGGAGTTCATAACGTTCTGGCTAAAGCGTATGGTTCCACCAACCCGATTAACGTGGTTCGTGCAACTATCGATGGCCTGGAAAATATGAATTCTCCAGAAATGGTCGCTGCCAAGCGTGGTAAATCCGTTGAAGAAATTCTGGGGTAATTGACCATGGCAAAGACTATTAAAATTACTCAAACCCGCAGTGCAATCGGTCGTCTGCCGAAACACAAGGCAACGCTGCTTGGCCTGGGTCTGCGTCGTATTGGCCACACCGTAGAGCGCGAGGATACTCCTGCTGTACGCGGTATGGTTAACGCGATTTCCTACATGGTTAAAGTTGAGGAGTAAGAGATGCGTTTAAATACTCTGTCTCCGGCCGAAGGGTCTAAGCACGCTTCCAAGCGTCTGGGTCGTGGTATCGGTTCTGGCCTCGGTAAAACCGGTGGTCGTGGTCACAAAGGTCAGAACTCTCGTTCTGGCGGTGGCGTACGTCGCGGTTTCGAAGGTGGTCAGATGCCGTTATACCGTCGTCTGCCGAAATTCGGTTTTACTTCTCGTAAAGCTATGGTCACCGCAGAAGTTCGTCTGTCTGACCTTGCTAAAGTAGAAGGCGACGTAGTTGACCTGAACACGTTGAAAGCTGCAAACATTATCGGTATTCAGATTGAGTTCGCGAAAGTGATCCTGTCTGGCGAAGTCACTCGTCCGGTAACTGTTCGTGGTCTGCGTGTTACTAAAGGCGCTCGTGCTGCTATCGAAGCTGCTGGCGGTAAAACTGAGGAATAAGTAGCAGATGGCTAAACAACCGGGATTAGATTTTCAAAGTGCCAAAGGTGGCCTTGGCGAACTGAAACGCAGACTGATGTTTGTAATCGGTGCGCTGATAGTGTTCCGTATTGGCTCTTTTATTCCGATCCCTGGTATCGATGCCACTGTTCTTGCCAAACTGCTTGATCAACAACGTGGCACCATCATTGAAATGTTTAACATGTTCTCTGGTGGTGCTCTTAGCCGTGCTTCTATCTTTGCATTGGGTATTATGCCGTATATTTCGGCATCTATTATTATCCAGCTGCTAACGGTCGTTCATCCGGCCCTGGCGGAGCTTAAGAAAGAAGGGGAGTCTGGTCGTCGTAAGATTAGCCAGTACACCCGTTACGGTACGTTAGTGTTGGCGATATTCCAGTCGATCGGTATTGCTACCGGTCTGCCGAATATGCCTGGAATGCAGGGCCTGGTTATTAACCCAGGCTTTGCGTTCTACTTCACTGCTGTTGTGAGTCTGGTTACAGGGACAATGTTCCTGATGTGGCTCGGCGAACAGATTACTGAGCGCGGTATCGGCAACGGTATCTCAATCATTATCTTCGCTGGTATCGTTGCGGGTCTCCCGCCAGCCATTGGCCATACTATTGAGCAAGCGCGTCAAGGCGACCTGCACTTCCTCCTGTTGCTGTTGGTTGCAGTATTAGTATTTGCAGTGACGTTCTTTGTTGTTTACGTAGAGCGTGGTCAACGCCGCATTGTGGTGAACTATGCAAAACGTCAGCAAGGTCGTCGAGTCTATGCTGCACAGAGCACACATTTACCGCTGAAAGTGAATATGGCAGGGGTAATCCCGGCAATTTTCGCTTCTAGTATTATTCTGTTCCCGGCGACCATCGCGTCATGGTTCGGGGGCGGTACCGGTTGGAACTGGCTGACAACAATTTCGCTGTATTTGCAGCCTGGGCAACCGCTTTATGTGTTACTCTATGCGTCTGCAATCATCTTCTTCTGTTTCTTCTATACAGCGTTGGTTTTCAACCCGCGAGAAACAGCTGATAACCTGAAGAAGTCCGGTGCATTTGTACCAGGAATTCGTCCGGGAGAGCAAACGGCGAAGTATATCGATAAAGTAATGACCCGCCTGACTCTGGTTGGTGCGCTTTACATTACTTTTATCTGCCTGATCCCGGAGTTCATGCGTGATGCGATGAAAGTGCCGTTCTATTTCGGTGGAACCTCACTGTTAATCGTCGTTGTCGTCATTATGGACTTTATGGCTCAAGTGCAAACTCTGATGATGTCCAGTCAGTACGAGTCTGCATTGAAGAAAGCGAACCTGAAAGGCTACGGCCGTTAATGGTCGCTTAAGAAGTTACGGAGAGTAAAAATGAAAGTTCGTGCTTCCGTCAAGAAATTATGCCGTAACTGCAAAATCGTTAAGCGTGATGGCGTCATCCGTGTGATTTGCAGTGCCGAGCCGAAGCATAAACAGCGTCAAGGCTGATTTATCTCGCATATTTTTCTTGCAAAGTTGGGTTGAGCTGGCTAGATTAGCCAGCCAATCTTTTGTATGTCTATGCGTTTCCATTTGAGTATCCTGAAAACGGGCTTTTCAGCATGGAGCGCATAATTTAATAGTAGGAGTGCATAGTGGCCCGTATAGCAGGCATTAACATTCCTGATCAGAAACATACCGTAATCGCTTTAACATCGATCTACGGTGTCGGCAAGACTCGCTCCAAGGCCATCTGCGCCGCTGCGGGTATCGCTGAAGATGTTAAGATCAGTGAGCTGTCTGAAGAACAAATCGACACGCTGCGTGACGAAGTTGCCAAATTTGTCGTTGAAGGTGATCTGCGCCGTGAAGTGAGCATGAGCATCAAGCGTCTGATGGACCTTGGTTGCTATCGCGGTTTGCGTCATCGTCGTGGTCTCCCGGTTCGCGGTCAGCGTACCAAGACCAACGCACGTACCCGTAAGGGTCCGCGCAAACCGATCAAGAAATAATCGGGGTGATTGAATAATGGCAAAGGCACCAGTTCGTGCACGTAAGCGTGTAAGAAAACAAGTCTCTGACGGCGTGGCTCATGTCCATGCTTCTTTCAACAACACCATCGTGACTATTACCGATCGTCAAGGTAACGCGTTGGGTTGGGCAACTGCCGGTGGTTCCGGTTTCCGTGGTTCTCGCAAATCCACTCCGTTTGCAGCACAGGTTGCAGCAGAGCGTTGCGCAGAAGCCGTGAAAGAATACGGTATCAAGAACCTGGAAGTTATGGTTAAGGGACCGGGTCCGGGTCGCGAATCTACCATTCGTGCTCTGAACGCCGCTGGTTTCCGCATCACTAATATTACTGATGTGACTCCGATCCCTCACAACGGTTGTCGTCCGCCGAAAAAACGTCGCGTATAACGCTCGTTTTTAGGAATGTTGGAGAAAGAAAATGGCAAGATATTTGGGTCCTAAGCTCAAGCTGAGCCGTCGCGAGGGTACAGACTTATTCCTTAAGTCTGGCGTTCGCGCGATTGATACCAAGTGTAAAATTGAACAAGCTCCTGGCCAGCACGGTGCGCGTAAACCGCGTCTGTCTGACTATGGTGTGCAGTTGCGTGAAAAGCAAAAAGTTCGCCGCATCTACGGTGTGCTGGAGCGTCAGTTCCGTAACTACTATAAAGAAGCCGCACGTCTGAAAGGCAATACCGGTGAAAACCTGTTAGCTCTGCTGGAAGGTCGTCTGGACAACGTTGTATACCGTATGGGTTTTGGCGCTACTCGTGCTGAAGCACGTCAGCTGGTTAGCCATAAAGCTATCATGGTAAACGGTCGTGTAGTTAACATCGCTTCTTATCAGGTTAGCCCGAACGACGTTGTCAGCATTCGTGAGAAAGCGAAAAAGCAATCTCGCGTGAAAGCAGCTCTGGAGCTGGCTGAGCAGCGTGAAAAGCCAACTTGGCTGGAAGTTGATGGTGGCAAGATGGAAGGTACGTTTAAGCGTAAGCCTGAGCGTTCTGATCTGTCTGCGGACATTAACGAACACCTGATCGTCGAGCTTTACTCCAAGTAAAGCTTAGTACCAAAGAGAGGACACAATGCAGGGTTCTGTGACAGAGTTTCTAAAACCGCGCCTGGTAGATATCGAGCAAGTGAGTTCGACGCACGCCAAGGTGACCCTTGAGCCTTTAGAGCGTGGCTTTGGCCATACTCTTGGTAACGCACTGCGCCGTATTCTGCTTTCATCGATGCCGGGTTGCGCGGTGACTGAGGTTGAGATTGATGGTGTACTGCATGAGTACAGCACCAAAGAAGGTGTTCAGGAAGATATCCTGGAAATCCTGCTTAACCTGAAAGGGCTAGCGGTAAGAGTTCAAGGTAAAGATGAAGTTATCCTTACTCTGAATAAATCTGGCATTGGCCCTGTGACTGCAGCCGACATCACCCATGATGGAGATGTCGAAATCGTCAAGCCGCAGCACGTGATCTGCCACCTGACCGATGAAAACGCAGCGATTAGCATGCGTATCAAAGTTCAGCGCGGTCGTGGTTATGTGCCGGCTTCTGCCCGAATTCATTCGGAAGAAGATGAGCGCCCAATCGGCCGTCTGCTGGTCGACGCATGCTATAGCCCTGTAGAGCGTATTGCCTACAATGTTGAAGCAGCGCGTGTAGAACAGCGTACCGACTTGGACAAGCTGGTCATCGAAATGGAAACCAATGGCACAATCGATCCTGAAGAGGCGATTCGTCGTGCGGCAACCATTCTGGCTGAACAACTGGAAGCTTTCGTTGACTTACGTGATGTACGTCAGCCGGAAGTGAAAGAAGAAAAACCAGAATTCGATCCGATCCTGCTGCGCCCTGTTGACGATCTGGAATTGACTGTCCGCTCTGCTAACTGCCTCAAGGCAGAAGCTATCCACTATATCGGTGATCTGGTACAGCGTACCGAGGTTGAGTTGCTGAAAACGCCGAACCTGGGTAAAAAATCTCTTACCGAGATTAAAGACGTGCTGGCTTCACGTGGTCTGTCTCTGGGCATGCGCCTGGAAAACTGGCCACCGGCAAGCATTGCTGACGAGTAACCGGATCACAGGTTAAGGTTTTACTGAGAAGGATAAGGTCATGCGCCATCGTAAGAGTGGTCGTCAACTGAACCGCAACAGCAGCCATCGCCAGGCTATGTTCCGCAATATGGCAGGTTCTCTGGTTCGTCATGAGATCATCAAGACGACCCTGCCTAAAGCGAAAGAGCTGCGCCGCGTAGTTGAGCCGCTGATTACTCTTGCCAAGACTGATAGCGTTGCTAATCGTCGTCTGGCATTCGCCCGCACTCGTGATAACGAGATCGTGGCAAAACTGTTTAACGAGCTGGGCCCGCGTTTCGCGAGCCGCGCCGGTGGTTACACTCGCATTCTGAAGTGTGGCTTCCGTGCAGGCGACAACGCGCCGATGGCATACATCGAGCTGGTTGATCGCTCTGAGTCGAAAGCAGAAGTTGCTGCAGAGTAATCTGTAGTATCGTAAAAAAACCCGCTTCGGCGGGTTTTTTTATATCCCCTTTTCCCCGCCTGTTATAATTTCCTTTTTCCTGTCTGGAACAGCGCAATGTGGTTAATTGATCAGTGGGCTGAGCAGCGCATCCTCGATGCCCAAAATAAAGGCGAACTGGACAATCTTCCTGGTACCGGGCAGAAACTCATCCTTGATGACGATACTCACGTGCCGGCGGATTTGCGTGCAGGATATCGTCTGCTGAAAAACGCGGGTTTCCTGCCACCTGAGTTAATACAACGTAAAGAAGCTCTGGAGCTTTGCGAGCTGATAAATACGCTTACTCCCGAACAACCCGATTATGCCGTATTAAAAAAACGGCTGTTATTGCTTGAGATAAAATTGAAGCAGGCCGGGATGAGTACGGAATTTCTTCATACTCACTATTCATTTTCTATCAACCAGAAGCTTGCAAAGGAGTAATGATGTACAGAATTGGCGAATTAGCTAGGCTTGCCGATGTCACTCCCGATACGATTCGCTTTTATGAAAAGCAACAGATGATGGAGCATGAAGTCCGCACTGAAGGCGGGTTTCGTTTGTACAGTGAAAAAGATCTGCAGCGTTTGAAGTTCATTCGTTATGCCCGGCAGCTTGGTTTCACGCTCGAGTCGATACGGGAATTGCTGTCGATTCGTATCGATCCTGAACACCATACTTGCCAGGAATCAAAAGGTATCGTTCAGGCGCGACTGCAAGAAGTTGAAGCTAAGATTAACGAGCTGGAATTGATGCGTACTTCTCTACAGCGTTTAAATGAAACGTGCTGTGGAACCGCACATAGCAGCGTTTATTGCTCGATACTGGAGGCGCTGGAACAAGGAGCAAATGGATCTGTTCGTTGATATTTTGAACCATCGGGACTACACTCGCGCCATCTTTATACGGAGGAAACAATGAGTCGTTATAAACATACACGTGGAATTATCAAAGAGAATGCGATAGAAGCTTTATTACATGATCCTCTCTTTAAACAACGTATTGAGAAAAATGTTAAGGGAAAGGGCAGCTACCAAAGGAATGAAAAACATAAAGGACGCAGTAACCGGGAGGCCAGTGGTAAACAAGCTAACAGCTTCTTTTCCACTGGCCTTCTGCTTTTGGGCCGTTATTTAAATCCGCTCATTTTGATGTTTTAAAATATCGCGAATTTCTGCCAGCAGTACTTCTTCTTTAGTTGGCGCAGGGGGGGCTTTGGGTTCTTCTTTTTTCTTACGGTTTAACTTATTGATGAGTTTGATAGCCATGAAAATAGCGAAAGCAACGATCACAAAATCAAACACATTCTGAATAAAAATCCCGTAATGCATCACTACTGCCGGCGTGTCGCCTACGGCCGGTCGAAGTGTCCAGGCGAATTGTTTAAAATCAATACCACCGATTAATAAGCCCAGCGGCGGCATAATAATATCGGCCACCAGAGAAGACACGATTTTCCCAAATGCGGCACCAATAATCACACCTACTGCCAAATCAACTACATTTCCGCGCATCGCGAACTCACGGAACTCTTTTAACATACTCATTCTGTTCTCCTTATCTGGGCTAGCTTCATAAGTTTAACAAAGAGTTCTTCGATTGCCGCAATTAGGGCGAAATAAGGGGAATTAATATCTTTATCTGAAAGCAGGCGGATGTGAAATGCAGGCGGATTTCGTCCGCCCGCACGTTACAGGAAGAATGGACTTGGCTGGAATAAACGCTCGACATCGGTGACAAATTTTTTGTCTGTCAGGAACATAATCACGTGATCGCCTTGTTCAATACGCAAAGTATTATTAGCGATCATGACGTCATTGCCACGTACTACCGCGCCGATGATAGTGCCAGGCGGCAGTTTAATCTCATCAATGATTCTGCCCACCACCCGAGAGGTACTTTCGTCACCATGCGCTACTGCTTCGATAGCTTCCGCTACGCCGCGGCGCAGTGACGATACGCTCACGATATCGGCTTTTCGAACATGGCCTAACAGGGCAGAAATGGTTGCCTGTTGTGGAGAAATCGCGATATCAATAACGCTACCTTGCACCAGGTCGACGTAAGCGCGGCGCTGAATAAGAACCATCACTTTTTTAGCGCCCATTCGTTTAGCCAGCATGGCAGACATTATGTTCGCTTCGTCATCGTTGGTCACCGCAATAAAGAGATCAACTTGATCGATATGTTCCTCGGCAAGTAGCTCCTGATCCGATGCGTCACCAAAAAAGACGATCGTGTTTTGCAATTTCTCGGCAAGCTCAGCAGCACGCTGCTGATTGCGTTCAATCAATTTGACGCTGTAATCCTTTTCGAGTCGTCGGGCAAGACCCGCCCCAATATTCCCACCGCCAACCAGCATGATGCGTTTATAGGGTTTTTCCAGGCGCTGAAGCTCACTCATTACGGCACGGATATGTTGTGACGCAGCGATGAAAAACACTTCGTCCCCGGCTTCGACAATGGTGGACCCCTGGGGTCGGATAGGACGGTCATGACGGAAAATGGCCGCAACCCGCGTTTCAATATGCGGCATATGCTCCCGCATCGTCGACAATGCATTGCCAACCAGCGGACCGCCATAATAGGCTTTAACCACAGCAAGGCTCACTTTGCCTTCTGCAAAATTCACTACCTGCAACGCACCGGGATATTCAATCAGGCGATAAATATTATCGATAACCAGTTGTTCGGGCGCGATCAGGTGGTCGATCGGTACCGCTTCAGAATTGAATAACTTTTCCGCATCACGAACATAGTCCGGCGCCCGAATGCGAGCGATGCGGTTAGGGGTATTAAATAGCGAATAAGCCACCTGACAGGCGATCATATTGGTTTCATCGGAACTGGTGACGGCGACCAGCATATCAGCGTCGTCGGCACCGGCTTCGCGCAATACGCGTGGATGCGAGCCATGGCCCTGAACCACACGAAGATCAAACTTATCCTGCAAGCTACGCAGTCGGTCGCTGTTCGTATCCACCAGGGTGATATCGTTATTTTCACCCACCAGGTTTTCCGCCAGCGTACCGCCGACCTGACCTGCTCCCAGAATGATTATTTTCATCGTCTTTTGCTTCTCAGACTCAAGTGAAAATTACCTTACGCTTTTTTCAAAAGCTTAGCGTAAAAGAAGCCATCGCCTTCAGTACTAGCGGGCAAATTCTGAATACCCGGTGAATCGGGCGTACCCGTTAATTCTAATTGGGCATCAGGCGTTCGTTTAAGGAATGCGGCAACTTGTTGCGTATTTTCTTCGGGAAGCACTGAGCAGGTGGCGTAGACCAGCGTACCGCCTGGTTTCAATAAAGGCCAAATGGCATCCAGTATTTGAGACTGAAGCGCGGCCAGCTCTGGAATATCGCGGTCACGGCGTAACCATTTTATGTCCGGATGACGGCGAATAACGCCTGTCGCGGAGCAGGGCGCATCCAGAAGTATGCGATCAAATTGTTTGCCATCACTCCACTGCTGCGGGTAACAGCCATCGCCTTGTTTAACGGTCGCCTTCATGCCAAGCCGTTTTAAATTGTCATAGACACGAGACAAACGCTGTTCATCAATATCAACAGCCAGCACATTGGCCTGCGGGGCGGCTTCAAGAATATGCGTTGTCTTCCCGCCAGGAGCCGCGCAAAGATCTAAAATATCTTCACCATTTTGCGGATCAAGCAGAGGAATACATCCTTGTGCGGATGCATCCTGCACAGTCACCCATCCGTCTTCAAAGCCCGGTAATGCATGAACAGAGGCGGGTGTTTCTAAACGTACGGCATCCGGATAATCAGGATGAGCAGTGCCCTGAATGCCGCTTTCTTCCAAAAGGGCTAACCAGGCGTCCCGGCTGTGATATTGGCGATTAACCCGCAACCACATAGGCGGACGTTGATTATTTGCCTCAAGAATCGCTTCCCATTGCTCAGGATAAGCAGTGCGTAAACGCTTCACCAACCATGAAGGATGCAGGAAACGGCTGTCATGGCTCGCAAATTCGCTCAGTAAAGTGTCTTGCTGGCGTTGGAATTCTCGCAGTACGCCGTTGACGAGTCCCTTAAATTTAGGACGTTTAAGGACTACTGCGCCTTCTACCGTTTCGGCAAGCGCCGCATGGGGGGGGATGCGCGTATAAAGCATCTGATAGAGTCCCACCATGATTAAATAATGCAGAGTGCGTTGTTTACCTGTCATCGGGCGAGACATCAGTTTGCCGATGAACCATTCCAGTTGGGAAAGGGTACGCAGAACGCCAAAGCTCAGCTCCTGCAACAGCGCCTTGTCTTTTTCCGGCACTTTCTGTTGTAACGCTGGCAGAATATTACTAAGAGACTGGCCTTTCTCGACGACCTGCTCAACGGCCTGGGCCGCAAGGCTGCGAATATTGGGTGATTTCTTCATAGTTGCGTCAATAAAATAAAAAGGCCCGGAAATTCCGGGCGCTAATGAAAAAGGAGCCGTCAGGCAAGTTTATTGCCTGGTGAGAAAAACTCTCTACGCGAGTTCAGCAGATCCTGGGCCTTCATCGCTTTTTTACCGGCAGGCTGCAGCTCCAGGAGGTTAAGCACACCGTGAGCGGTCGCGACACGAATACCCTGTTTATCGGCCTCCAGAATGGTGCCGGGTTCTGCATTAACCGGGGTATCGATAACGCTGGCTTTCCAGACTTTGACTGGCTGGCCATCCATCATAAAGAAACTCACAGGCCAAGGATTAAATGCGCGGATGCAACGTTCAAGCTGATCGGCAGAAAGCGACCAGTCAAGCTGCGCCTCTTCCTTGCTGAGCTTTTCCGCATGTGTTGTCAGCGAATCATCCTGAACCTCAGGCTCGGCGGTGCCGGTAGCGAGTTGCTCAAGCGTTTTGATTAGTCCCTGCGGGCCAAGTTCGGCAAGTTTATCGTAGAGCGAAGCGCTGGTGTCCTCAGCTGTAATGGGGCAGGCAAGCTTATACAGCATATCGCCGGTATCCAGCCCAACATCCATTTGCATAATGGTTACGCCCGTTTCGCTATCACCTGCCCACAACGCACGTTGAATCGGCGCCGCACCACGCCAGCGCGGCAGTAACGAACCATGTACGTTGATGCATCCCAGGCGGGGCATTTCAAGCACAGGTTTAGGCAGAATAAGTCCGTACGCCACAACAACCATGATATCGGCATTAAGTTCGGCAACCAGCTGCTGGTTCTCCGCCGGGCGAAGAGAGACGGGTTGAAATACAGGGATACCGTTCTCTTGCGCAAGTACTTTGACCGGAGAGGGCATAAGCTTTTTACCGCGTCCCGCCGGGCGGTCAGGCTGGGTGAAAACTCCCACCACGTTATAATTCGCAGCGAGCAACGCAGCAAGTTGACGCGCTGCGAAGTCAGGCGTACCTGCAAAGATGATACGTAATGAATCGGACACGATATTCCCTGTTTTAGCGTAAAGGCTTAACGCCCGTTTAAACGATCGAGTTTTTCAACTTTTTGACGGATCCGCTGGCGCTTCATCGGCGACAGGTAATCAATAAAAAGCTTGCCCACCAGATGGTCCATTTCATGTTGAATACAAATAGCCAGCAGGCCATCTGCCTCTAATTCATAACTCTTTCCATCGCGGTCAAGCGCACGGATTTTAACTCGCTCGGCGCGTGGGACCAGCGCTCGTTGTTCAGGGATAGATAAGCAACCTTCTTCAATCCCCGTCTCGCCCTCTTTTTCAAGCAATTCAGGGTTAATAAGGACTAAACGCTCATCACGATTCTCTGAAACATCAATCACGATAATACGCTGGTGAATATCTACCTGAGTGGCCGCAAGGCCAATACCTTCTTCTGCGTACATCGTTTCGAACATATCATCGACGATACGTTGAATTTCCGCATTCACTTCTTTGACCGGTTCGGCGACTTTGCGAAGCCGCTCGTCCGGAATATGTAATACCTGCAAAACTGACATATTTATCCAGAGCTGTGTTCAAGAGTTGATAAAGATCATGTCCTCTATTCTAGACAAAACCCCCCCTGATTGACAGCATCCGTGACCAATCGCAGGGATTGCCGGAGGCGTATTACGCAGGGGAAAGGAATGTCATTAACAGAAATTTGGTTACGCTTAATGGCTGTTGTGAGTGTGAGCGGCGAACAAATGCTGCAAGCAGTGCAGTGCTTGCAGAATCACCCTTCAGATCCCGCGTCAGCATTAGCACGCGTACCTTTCAATGCAAGCCAGATAAAACAATTCCTTGCAGTCAACGAGGGTGAACTTGAAAAGGGGTATCGCTGGCTTGAACAGCCCGGCCATACGTTAGTCACCGCCGATATGCCTCAGTATCCCAGCTTGCTAAGAGCCATAGACTGGTTTCCTGGCGCATTATTTGTGAGAGGTAATGTCGATGCGCTGAACTCGTCGCAAATCGCTGTGGTAGGAAGCCGCGCGCACTCATGGTATGGCGAAAACTGGGGGCGTCAGTTTTGTGAAAGATTAGCTGCGCATGGAATGACTATCACAAGTGGTTTGGCATTAGGTATTGATGGGGTAGCCCATCGGGCGGCGCTAAGTATGAATGGATTGACTATCGCCGTATTAGGCAGTGGCCTCGCGCAACTTTATCCGAAACGCCATACACGTCTGGCTGAGGAAATTATTGCCAGTAATGGCGCTCTGGTCAGTGAATTTCCACTTGCAATGAAACCCTGGCAGGGAAATTTCCCGCGGAGAAACCGTATTATTAGCGGGCTCAGTCACGGAGTGCTGGTGGTAGAGGCATCCATTCGTAGCGGCTCGTTGGTAACAGCGCGATGTGCCCTTGAACAAGGACGGGAAGTTTTCGCCTTACCCGGCCCGATTGGCAACCCGGGCACCGAGGGGCCGCATTGGCTTATCAAGCAAGGCGCGACGCTAATCACCTCTCCGGATGAGATTATTGAGCAATTGCATGGCGAGCTCCAGTGGCGTTGTTCCACAGATGTTGCAAATTATTCATCAAATGAAGAGGCGCACGCATTGCCATTTCCTGAGCTGTTGGCTAACGTAGGAGATGAGGTTACACCTGTTGACGTCGTCGCTGAACGTGCCGGCCAACCTGTGCCAGTGACAGTAACCCAATTACTCGAACTGGAGTTAGCAGGATGGATCGCAGCTGTACCCGGCGGCTATGTCCGATTAAGGAGGGCAGGCCATGTTCGACGTACTAATGTATTTGTTTGAGACATATATCCATAACGACGCCGAAGTGCGTGTCGATCAGGATTTAATCACTCGCGACCTTACTGATGCTGGCTTTGAGCGTGAAGATATTTTTAATGCGCTCTTGTGGTTAGAAAAACTGGCTGACTATCAGGACGGTATGGTTGAGCCGATGCAATTGGCGTCTGACCCCCTTTCTATGCGGATCTATACAGAAGAAGAGAGTCAAAGATTGGATGCCAGTTGCCGGGGATTCCTGTTGTTCCTGGAACAAATTCAGGTGCTGAACCTCGAAACCCGTGAAATGGTCATTGAACGCGTCCTCGCGCTTGATACTGCCGACTTCGATCTTGAAGATCTTAAATGGGTAGTATTGATGGTGCTGTTCAATCTCCCGGGTTGTGAAAATGCTTATCAGCAAATGGAAGAATTACTCTTCGAAGTGAATGAAGGTATGCTGCATTAACCTTTATGCAGTGTAATAAGTAGTTATGACAAAATCGGCACTATTTTCTGTGCGTCAACAAGAGCCCTGCCCGCAGTGCGGGGCTGAGTTGGTTATTCGATCCGGGAAGCACGGTCCGTTTCTCGGGTGCTCACATTATCCGGAATGTGATTATGTCCGTCCTCTGCGTAATCAGGGAGATGGACATATCATTAAAATTCTGGAGGGCAAGTATTGCCCTCTATGCCAGGCTGAGCTCGCGTTGCGGCAAGGCCGCTTCGGCATGTTTATCGGTTGTAGTCACTACCCGGAATGCAGCCATACCGAACAAATTGATAAGCCCGATGAGACCGCCATCGCCTGCCCGCAATGTAATACCGGGCATCTGGTCCAGCGGCGCTCACGTTACGGTAAAAACTTCTATTCCTGCGATCGCTATCCGGAATGCCAGTTTGTTATTAATGCGAAACCTGTGGCGGGAGAATGTCATGAATGTGGTTACCCGCTATTAATAGAAAAGAAGACGGCGCAAGGGGCTAAACTATTTTGCGCCAGTAAACAATGTGGAAAGCCGGTTACGGCGGAACAAAAGAGTGAATAAAAACCTGCCTGTGGACCAAATCGAGTTTCTCGTCGACGTCCTTAATAAAAAAGAAGTTATTGCCTATCCAACTGAAGCGGTATTTGGCGTAGGTTGCGATCCTGATAGTGAAACTGCGGTTAACCGTCTTTTGGCGTTAAAACAGCGCCCTGTAGAGAAAGGGTTAATCCTCATTGCATCCCGTTTTTCCCAACTGACGCCTTATATAGATGACAGTATGTTGTCTCAACAGCAACGCGAGGCAGTTTTCTCTTGTTGGCCAGGACCGGTTACTTTTGTTTTCCCGGCTAAAAGTAGCACGCCACGTTGGCTCACCGGGCGGTTCGATACATTAGCCGTACGGGTAACTGACCATCCTTTGGTTATTGCTCTTTGTGAGGCGTTTGGTAAACCGCTGGTATCTACCAGCGCTAATTTAACCGGGTTACCACCTTGTCGCAGCACTCATGAAGTGCAGGTACAATTTGGTCATGATTTTCCGGTGCTAGATGGCGCGACTGGCGGCCGCCTTAATCCGTCTGAGATCCGCGATGCGCTGACGGGCGAACTCTTCCGGGAGGGATAATGTGATGGAAACGTATGCGGTATTCGGCAACCCTATTGCACACAGTAAATCGCCTTTCATTCATCAACTCTTCGCTGAACAAACTGGCATCGTTCATCCCTATGGGCGGGTGCTAGCTCCGCTTGATGCATTTATTCCTACCCTGGAGGCTTTTTTTCAGGCGGGAGGCAAAGGCGCGAATGTGACGGTTCCTTTTAAGGAAGAAGCATTTGCCCGCGCTGACGAACTGACGGAAAGAGCCTCGCTTGCCGGCGCGGTTAATACACTGAAACGTCTTGAGGATGGTCGTCTACTTGGCGATAACACCGATGGTATCGGGCTGCTAAGTGATTTAGAACGGCTCAAGATGATTAAACCCGGTTCGCGTGTATTGTTGATTGGGGCTGGTGGGGCAGCCAGAGGCGTCTTGCTTCCTCTTCTTTCATTGGACTGTTCAGTTACGATAACTAATCGTACTTTTTCGCGAGCTCAACAGTTGGCGACCCTTTTCAGCCATACCGGGAGCATACAAGCCCTGGAAGGCGACGCACTGGCCGGTTCGACGTTCGATCTTATCGTGAATGCTACCTCAAGTGGTCTTGCGGGGGAGCTACCTCATATCCCAGGCTCGCTTATCCACTCACATGTGCATTGCTATGACATGTTCTACCAGAAAGGAATGACGCCGTTTCTAAGTTGGTGTGCGTCATTAGGTGCGACAAACATGGCTGATGGATTAGGCATGCTGGTAGGGCAGGCCGCACATGCTTTCTTGCTCTGGCATGGAAGAATGCCTGACGTAGTTCCTGTCATTGAACGTCTAAAGCAGGATCTTGCGGCATGAATCAGGCGATTCAGTTCCCGGATATTGAGCAATGGAACGCTGAAATCGAGGCGGTTTGTTTCCCCGCGCTGGCAGGAGGCTTTCAGGTAAACTGCGCTATCGCGGGCGAGACGCTAAAACAGCGTTATGGTGGCGAAACGTATTCAGAATGGTTGAGTTCGTTTCGCCAGCATCGATGGGATTTAGAAGAAGAGATTGAATTAATTATTGCTGATGGACGCGATGACGCTCATGGCTGGTTTTGGATCTCCTGAGCCAGATAATCGTCTTTCCATTTCACATAGTTGTTTGCTGAGTAGACTAAGCCCTGTATTTCGGCCTCTGTTAAGGGACGGATTTGTTTAACCGGGCTTCCCAAATATAAGTATCCTCGTTCCAGGCGTTTGTTTTGCGGAACGAGGCTTCCAGCGCCAATCATTACGTCATCTTCAACGATGGCGCCATCCAGGACGATCGATCCCATTCCAACAAGAACACGGTTGCCAATAGTGCAGCCATGTAACATCACTTTATGACCCACCGTGACGTCTTCCCCAATGATAAGAGGGTTGCCGTCAGGATTGTACGAGGACTTATGCGTAACATGCAGAACACTTCCATCCTGAACATTCGTACGCGCGCCAATCTCGATAAAATGTACATCGCCACGCATCGCAACCAATGGCCAGATGCCGACATCATCGGCAATTCGTACATCGCCAATCACAACGCTTGATGGATCGACCATGACGCGTTGGCCTACTACAGGAAATGTATCTTTATAAGGACGCAGTACTGCTGACATAGAAACCTCGTAAATCAGAGACAGTAAAAGAGACGTAACCCTATTGTGAAGGGCAAACAGGGCCAAACGTTATCATTTATTAAGCAGATCGTATGCGATCGCAGCGAAAAGGGCGAAAAAACAGCGATCGAAATAAAAGATCGAAAAAAGGCTTGTGCAAAAAAATGGGATCCCTATAATGCGCCTCCGTTGAGACGACAAAGTGAAACACTTCACAGCAACAGTCGGAACAGCAAGGAGAAAAATTCTGAAATTCAGGGTTGACTCCAAAAGAGGAAAGCGTAATATACGCCACCTCGCGACAGTGAGCTTAACGCCGTGTCGCACTGCTCTTTAACAATTTATCAGACAATCTGTGTGGGCACTCGCAGGATTGATATCTCAGTACCTTCGGGTACATATAGAATTATCAAGTCTCTGAGTGAACACGTAATTCATTACGAAGTTTAATTCACGAGCATCAAACTTAAATTGAAGAGTTTGATCATGGCTCAGATTGAA
>NZ_JAALBX010000024.1 GCF_011077955.1 Citrobacter freundii | reverse complement strand
GGAAGGCGTTGAGATGGTAATGCCGGGCGACAACATCAAAATGGTTGTTACCCTGATCCACCCGATCGCGATGGATGACGGTCTGCGTTTCGCAATCCGTGAAGGCGGCCGTACCGTTGGCGCGGGCGTTGTTGCTAAAGTTCTCAGCTAATCGCTGATAACATTTGACGCAATGCGCATGAAAAGGGCATCATTTGATGCCCTTTTTGCACGCTTTCGAACCAGAACCTGGCTCATCAGTGATTTCTTTCTCATAATCATTGCTGAGACAGGCTCTGTAGAGGGCGTTTAGTCCGAAACATTTATCCTCCGCCATGTTACTGATTTTTACAGTAACGTATTGAAAATGACGGAAATACGCGATTCGGTTCGGTTTGCCTCGCAGACGCGGGGCAAAAATGTTTGTCTGATTTACTGTGACAGGTTGGTTTATGAGTGCGAATACCGAAGCTCAGGGAAGCGGGCGCGGCCTGGAAGCGATGAAATGGATCGCCGTGGCGGTGCTGCTGATTGTAGCTATCGTAGGCAACTACATTTATCGTGATATGTTGTCCCTGCCGTTGCGTGCGCTGGCAGTGGTGATTTTGATTGCAGCGGCTGGCGGCGTTGCGCTGCTGACCACGAAAGGCAAAGCGACCGTTGCTTTCGCCCGTGAAGCGAGAACCGAAGTCCGTAAAGTGATTTGGCCAACTCGCCAGGAAACATTGCATACCACGTTAATTGTCGCGGCGGTAACTGCTGTAATGTCACTGATCCTGTGGGGCCTGGATGGTATTCTGGTCCGTCTGGTTTCTTTTATCACTGGCCTGAGGTTCTGAGATGTCTGAAGCTCCTAAGAAGCGCTGGTACGTCGTTCAGGCGTTTTCCGGTTTTGAAGGCCGCGTAGCAACTTCCCTGCGCGAGCATATCAAATTACATAACATGGAAGAGTTGTTTGGCGAAGTCATGGTCCCAACTGAAGAAGTTGTGGAAATCCGTGGCGGCCAGCGTCGCAAAAGCGAACGCAAATTCTTCCCGGGCTATGTGCTGGTCCAAATGGTCATGAACGATGCGAGCTGGCACTTAGTGCGCAGCGTACCGCGTGTGATGGGCTTCATCGGTGGTACTTCGGATCGCCCGGCACCAATCAGCGATAAAGAAGTTGATGCGATTATGAACCGCCTGCAGCAGGTGGGTGATAAGCCGCGTCCGAAAACGCTGTTTGAACCGGGTGAGATGGTTCGTGTTAGCGATGGTCCGTTTGCCGACTTCAACGGTGTGGTTGAAGAAGTCGATTACGAGAAAAGCCGCCTGAAAGTGTCTGTATCCATTTTTGGACGTGCAACGCCGGTCGAACTGGACTTTGCTCAGGTCGAAAAGGCCTAATAATCAGGTTGTAAAAGCAGCGATTAATCGTTGCACAGGGCGCGAGATTGGAATACAATTTCGCGCCTTTTGTTTTTATGGGCTTAATGCACATAAAACGATTTCATAACGGGGAGCTTCTTCAGTGAAGCGTTATAACCCAATCAGAGGATTTTAGAATGGCTAAGAAAGTACAAGCCTACGTTAAGCTGCAAGTAGCAGCTGGTATGGCGAACCCGAGTCCGCCAGTTGGTCCGGCACTGGGCCAGCAGGGCGTGAACATCATGGAATTCTGCAAAGCGTTCAACGCGAAAACTGATTCCATCGAAAAAGGTCTGCCGATTCCGGTTGTTATCACCGTTTATGCTGACCGTTCTTTCACCTTCGTTACCAAAACTCCGCCGGCAGCAGTTCTGCTGAAAAAAGCGGCTGGTATCAAGTCTGGTTCTGGCAAGCCGAACAAAGACAAAGTGGGTAAAGTTACCCGCGCTCAGGTGCAGGAAATCGCGCAGACTAAAGCAGCGGACATGACTGGTGCTGACATTGAAGCGATGACTCGCTCAATCGAAGGTACTGCTCGTTCCATGGGCCTGGTAGTGGAGGACTAAGAAATGGCTAAACTGACCAAGCGCATGCGTGTAATCCGTGAGAAAGTTGATGCGACCAAACAGTACGACATCAACGAAGCTATTTCTCTGCTGAAAGAACTGGCTACCGCTAAATTCGTAGAAAGCGTTGACGTTGCTGTTAACCTCGGCATCGACGCGCGTAAATCTGACCAGAACGTACGTGGTGCAACTGTACTGCCGCACGGTACTGGCCGTTCAGTTCGCGTAGCTGTATTTGCCCAGGGCCCGAACGCTGAAGCTGCTAAAGCAGCTGGCGCTGAGCTGGTAGGTATGGAAGATCTGGCAGACCAGATCAAAAAAGGCGAAATGAACTTTGACGTTGTTATTGCTTCCCCGGATGCAATGCGCGTTGTTGGCCAGCTGGGCCAGGTTCTGGGTCCGCGTGGCCTGATGCCAAACCCGAAAGTGGGTACTGTAACTCCGAACGTTGCTGAAGCGGTTAAAAACGCTAAAGCAGGTCAGGTTCGTTACCGTAACGACAAAAACGGCATCATCCACACCACCATCGGTAAAGTGGATTTTGACGCTGACAAACTGAAAGAAAACCTGGAAGCTCTGCTGGTTGCGCTGAAAAAAGCAAAACCGTCTCAGGCAAAAGGTATTTTCATTAAGAAAGTTAGCATCTCCACCACCATGGGTGCTGGTGTTGCGGTTGACCAGGCTGGTCTGAACGCAACGGCGAACTAATATTCGCTATTTACGTGGGCGTCGGATTAATCTACAATCTTACGCCCACGATTCTGTCGAATCAGGCAGAACGCTATGTGAGCGATTCGAATTGCTACGGCGATTCAAAAGCGAGGCATAGACAGAATTTTCGGTTGGAGCCTGGCCTTATCCAGGCCCCGTCCAAGACCGCAGGTGTTTCTTTTTGAAACTTAATGTCCTGCGTAGACGGTGACAGAACCTGAAGACCTTTTTAAAAGTTTTCTTTGGCTTGTTTCTGCTCACCGTATTAAGACGCTCTTTTCTTTGAGAAGAGTGAAGTGAGTTCCGGGGCATGAGCCCCGGCAAACATCCAGGAGCAAAGCTAATGGCTTTAAATCTTCAAGACAAACAAGCGATTGTTGCTGAAGTCAGCGAAGTAGCCAAAGGCGCGCTGTCTGCAGTAGTTGCGGATTCCCGTGGCGTAACTGTAGACAAAATGACTGAACTGCGTAAAGCAGGTCGCGAAGCCGGCGTATACATGCGTGTTGTTCGTAACACCCTGCTGCGCCGTGTTGTTGAAGGTACTCAGTTCGAGTGCCTGAAAGACGCGTTCGTTGGTCCGACCCTGATTGCATATTCTATGGAACACCCGGGCGCTGCTGCTCGTCTGTTCAAAGATTTCGCGAAAGCGAATGCAAAATTTGAGGTCAAAGCCGCAGCCTTTGAAGGTGAGTTGATCCCGGCATCGCAAATCGATCGCCTGGCAACCCTGCCGACCTACGAAGAAGCAATTGCACGCCTGATGGCAACCATGAAAGAAGCTTCGGCTGGCAAACTGGTTCGCACTCTGGCTGCTGTTCGCGATGCAAAAGAAGCTGCTTAATCGCAGTTATCTTTATAAAGCATTTGCTTACATATAAACTTTATTCTGATTTTCAGGAACAATTTAAATGTCTATCACTAAAGATCAAATCATTGAAGCAGTATCCGCTATGTCCGTAATGGACGTTGTAGAACTGATTTCTGCAATGGAAGAAAAATTCGGTGTTTCTGCTGCTGCTGCTGTAGCTGTTGCTGCTGGCCCGGCTGAAGTTGCTGAAGAGAAAACTGAATTCGACGTAATTCTGAAAGCTGCCGGCGCTAACAAAGTTGCCGTAATCAAAGCTGTACGTAGCGCGACTGGCCTGGGTCTGAAAGAAGCTAAAGACCTGGTTGAATCCGCTCCGGCCTCTCTGAAAGAAGGCATCAGCAAAGACGACGCAGAAGCTCTGAAAAAATCTCTGGAAGAAGCTGGCGCTGAAGTTGAAGTTAAATAAGCCATCTTTTCTGGTTACAGCTTGAGTAATCAAGCTGATGGCTGGTGACTTTTTGGTCACCAGCCTTTTTGCGCTACAGGGCGCCAGTAGCATTTCACACTATTTAACTACTGGCCTCCCCCAATGTTTATTTCTATCGACGACTTAATATATTGCGACAGGGCACGCGCGCTGTGTAAATCGCGACGAAATGATTTAAGAGTGATAGAAACGGGCATTGCGGAAAGTGTTCCATTTTCCGGTCAACAAAATGGTGTTGCATAAACTGTCCTTTTTCAATGGACAGAGTGGGTCGACTTGTCAGCGAGCTGAGGAACCCTATGGTTTACTCCTATACCGAGAAAAAACGTATTCGTAAAGATTTTGGAAAACGTCCGCAAGTGTTGGACATTCCTTATCTTCTTTCTATCCAGCTTGACTCGTTCCAGAAGTTCATCGAGCAAGATCCTGAAGGCCAGTATGGTCTGGAAGCGGCATTCCGTTCCGTTTTCCCGATCAAGAGCTATAGCGGCAACTCGGAACTGCAATATGTCAGTTACCGTCTTGGCGAACCCGTATTTGACGTGAAAGAGTGTCAAATTCGTGGCGTAACCTATTCGGCTCCGCTGCGCGTGAAACTGCGTCTGGTGATCTATGAGCGCGAAGCGCCAGAAGGCACCGTAAAAGACATCAAAGAACAAGAAGTTTACATGGGCGAAATTCCGCTCATGACTGATAACGGGACGTTTGTTATCAACGGTACTGAGCGCGTAATCGTATCTCAGTTGCACCGTAGCCCGGGTGTGTTCTTCGACAGCGACAAGGGTAAAACTCACTCTTCAGGTAAGGTACTGTATAACGCACGTATCATCCCTTACCGTGGTTCCTGGCTGGACTTCGAATTCGATCCGAAAGACAACCTGTTTGTCCGTATCGACCGTCGTCGTAAACTGCCTGCAACCATCATTCTGCGCGCGCTGAACTTCACCACTGAACAGATCCTTGACCTGTTCTTTGAAAAAGTCATTTTTGAAATCCGTGATAACAAGCTGCAAATGGAGCTTATCCCGGAGCGTCTGCGTGGCGAAACCGCCTCTTTCGATATCGAATCAGACGGCAAAGTCTATGTCGAAAAAGGCCGCCGCATTACTGCGCGCCATATTCGTCAGCTTGAAAAAGACGAGATTAAGCACATCGAAGTACCGGTTGAATACATTGCCGGTAAAGTCGCTGCAAAAGATTACGTTGATGCGTCCACTGGCGAGCTGATTTGCCCGGCCAACATGGAACTCTCTTTGGATCTGCTGGCAAAACTGAGCCAGTCTGGTCACAAACGTATTGAAACGCTGTTCACCAACGATCTGGACCACGGCGCCTATATCTCTGAAACGGTACGCGTCGATCCGACCAACGACCGTCTGAGCGCGCTGGTAGAAATCTACCGTATGATGCGTCCTGGTGAGCCGCCGACACGTGAAGCGGCTGAAAGCCTGTTCGAGAACCTGTTCTTCTCCGAAGACCGCTACGATCTGTCCGCGGTTGG
This sequence comes from Citrobacter freundii, assembly GCF_011077955.1. Lineage (GTDB taxonomy): Bacteria > Pseudomonadota > Gammaproteobacteria > Enterobacterales > Enterobacteriaceae > Atlantibacter. The sequence goes on along the minus strand of NZ_JAALBX010000024.1, from coordinate 22,035 downwards.
TCGTATGAAGTTCAACCGTTCTCTGCTGCGCGAAGAGATCGAAGGTTCCGGTATCCTGAGCAAAGATGACATCATCGAAGTGATGAAGAAGCTCATTGATATCCGTAACGGCAAAGGCGAAGTGGATGATATCGACCACCTCGGCAACCGTCGTATCCGTTCAGTCGGCGAAATGGCGGAAAACCAATTCCGCGTTGGCCTGGTACGTGTTGAGCGTGCGGTGAAAGAACGTCTGTCTCTGGGCGATCTGGATACGCTGATGCCTCAGGATATGATCAACGCCAAGCCTATCTCTGCTGCGGTTAAAGAGTTCTTTGGTTCCAGCCAGCTTTCTCAATTTATGGACCAGAACAACCCGCTGTCTGAGATTACGCACAAACGTCGTATCTCTGCACTCGGCCCAGGCGGTCTGACCCGTGAACGTGCGGGCTTTGAAGTACGTGACGTACACCCAACCCACTACGGTCGTGTATGTCCAATCGAAACCCCTGAAGGTCCGAACATCGGTCTTATCAACTCCCTGTCTGTGTATGCGCAGACTAACGAATACGGCTTCCTTGAAACCCCGTATCGTCGCGTTGTTGATGGCGTGGTGACTGACGAAATTCATTACCTCTCCGCTATCGAAGAAGGTAACTACGTCATCGCTCAGGCGAACACCAACCTGACCGAAGAAGGCCGTTTTGTCGACGATCTGGTTACTTGCCGTAGCAAAGGCGAATCCAGCTTGTTCAGCAACGACCAGGTTGACTACATGGACGTATCCACCCAACAGGTGGTTTCCGTCGGTGCGTCACTGATCCCGTTCCTGGAACACGATGACGCCAACCGTGCATTGATGGGTGCGAACATGCAACGTCAGGCGGTTCCGACTCTGCGCGCTGATAAGCCGCTGGTTGGTACCGGTATGGAACGTGCTGTTGCCGTTGACTCCGGTGTAACTGCCGTTGCCAAACGTGGCGGTACCGTTCAGTACGTGGATGCTTCCCGTATCGTTATCAAAGTTAACGAAGACGAGATGTACCCGGGCGAAGCAGGTATCGACATCTATAACCTGACTAAATACACCCGTTCTAACCAGAACACCTGCATCAACCAGATGCCGTGTGTGTCTCTGGGTGAGCCGGTTGAGCGCGGCGACGTGCTGGCAGACGGCCCGTCAACCGACCTCGGTGAACTGGCGCTCGGTCAGAACATGCGCGTAGCGTTCATGCCGTGGAATGGTTACAACTTCGAAGACTCCATCCTCGTTTCCGAGCGTGTGGTTCAGGAAGACCGTTTCACTACCATCCATATTCAGGAACTGGCGTGCGTGTCCCGCGACACCAAGCTGGGGCCAGAAGAGATCACCGCCGATATCCCGAACGTGGGTGAAGCTGCGCTCTCCAAACTGGATGAATCCGGTATCGTTTACATCGGTGCGGAAGTGACCGGCGGCGACATTCTGGTTGGTAAGGTAACGCCGAAAGGTGAAACCCAACTGACGCCGGAAGAGAAACTGCTGCGTGCTATTTTCGGTGAGAAAGCGTCTGACGTTAAAGACTCTTCTCTGCGTGTGCCGAATGGCGTTTCTGGTACCGTTATCGACGTTCAGGTCTTTACCCGCGATGGCGTGGAAAAAGACAAACGTGCGCTGGAAATTGAAGAGATGCAGCTGAAGCAGGCGAAAAAAGACCTGTCTGAAGAATTGCAGATCCTCGAAGCTGGCCTGTTTAGTCGTATCTACGCGGTGCTGGTTGCTGGTGGTGTTGAAGCTGAGAAGCTCGACAAACTGCCGCGCGATCGCTGGCTGGAACTCGGCCTGACCGACGAAGAGAAACAAAATCAGCTGGAACAGCTGGCAGAACAGTACGACGAGCTGAAGCACGAGTTTGAGAAGAAACTCGAAGCTAAGCGCCGCAAAATCACTCAGGGCGATGACCTGGCACCAGGCGTGCTGAAAATCGTTAAAGTGTATCTGGCCGTTAAACGTCAGATTCAGCCGGGTGACAAAATGGCAGGCCGCCACGGTAACAAAGGTGTTATCTCCAAGATCAACCCGATCGAAGATATGCCTTACGATGAAAACGGCACGCCGGTAGACATCGTTCTGAACCCGCTGGGCGTACCGTCTCGTATGAACATCGGTCAGATTCTGGAAACCCACCTGGGTATGGCTGCGAAAGGTATCGGCGATAAGATCAATGCCATGCTGAAACAGCAGCAAGAAGTCGCGAAACTGCGCGAATTCATCCAGAAAGCGTATGACCTTGGTGCAGACGTTTGTCAGAAAGTTGACCTGAACACCTTCAGCGATGAAGAAGTCCTGCGTCTGGCTGAAAACCTGCGTAAAGGTATGCCGATTGCAACGCCGGTATTCGACGGTGCGAAAGAGTCTGAAATCAAGGAACTGTTACAGCTGGGTGGCCTGCCGACTTCCGGTCAGATCACGCTGTTCGACGGTCGCACTGGTGAGCAATTCGAGCGCCAGGTTACCGTGGGCTACATGTACATGCTGAAACTGAACCACTTGGTTGACGACAAAATGCACGCCCGTTCTACCGGTTCTTACAGCCTGGTTACTCAACAGCCGCTGGGTGGTAAGGCGCAGTTCGGTGGTCAGCGCTTCGGTGAGATGGAAGTGTGGGCGCTGGAAGCATATGGCGCCGCTTACACCTTGCAGGAAATGCTGACCGTTAAGTCTGATGACGTGAATGGCCGTACCAAGATGTATAAAAACATCGTGGATGGCAACCATCAGATGGAACCGGGCATGCCAGAATCCTTCAACGTTCTGTTGAAAGAGATTCGTTCGCTGGGTATCAACATCGAACTGGAAGACGAGTAATCCTCGCTCGAACAGGTCACTGCTGCCAGGGTAAAACCTGGCGGCAGATTGTGCTAACTCCGACGGGAGCCAATCCGTGAAAGACTTATTAAAGTTTCTGAAAGCGCAAACTAAAACCGAAGAGTTTGATGCGATCAAAATTGCTCTGGCATCGCCAGACATGATCCGTTCATGGTCGTTCGGTGAAGTTAAAAAGCCGGAAACCATTAACTACCGTACGTTCAAACCTGAGCGTGACGGTCTTTTCTGTGCCCGTATCTTTGGGCCAGTAAAAGATTACGAATGCCTGTGCGGTAAGTACAAGCGTCTGAAGCACCGTGGTGTGATTTGTGAGAAGTGTGGCGTTGAAGTCACGCAGACTAAAGTACGCCGTGAGCGTATGGGTCACATTGAACTGGCTTCTCCGACCGCGCACATTTGGTTCCTGAAGTCTCTGCCGTCCCGTATCGGCCTGCTGCTGGATATGCCGCTGCGTGATATCGAACGCGTGCTGTACTTCGAATCTTATGTAGTTATCGAAGGCGGCATGACCAACCTCGAGCGTAGCCAGATCCTGACTGAAGAGCAGTATCTTGACGCGCTGGAAGAGTTCGGTGATGAATTCGACGCGAAAATGGGCGCCGAAGCTATTCAGGCCCTGCTGAAAAGCATGGATCTGGAGCAAGAATGTGAAACGCTGCGTGAAGAGTTGAACGAAACCAACTCTGAAACCAAACGTAAAAAGCTGACCAAGCGTATCAAACTGCTGGAAGCGTTCGTTCAGTCTGGCAACAAGCCGGAGTGGATGATCCTGACGGTTCTGCCGGTTCTGCCGCCAGATCTGCGTCCGCTGGTTCCGCTGGATGGCGGTCGTTTCGCAACGTCGGATCTGAACGATCTGTACCGTCGCGTGATCAACCGTAACAACCGTTTGAAACGTCTGCTGGATCTGGCTGCGCCGGATATCATCGTACGTAACGAAAAACGTATGCTGCAGGAAGCGGTAGATGCCCTGCTGGATAACGGTCGTCGCGGTCGTGCAATCACCGGTTCTAACAAGCGTCCTCTGAAATCTTTGGCCGACATGATCAAAGGTAAACAGGGTCGTTTCCGTCAGAACCTGCTCGGTAAGCGTGTTGACTACTCCGGTCGTTCTGTAATCACCGTAGGTCCATACCTGCGTCTGCATCAGTGCGGTCTGCCGAAGAAAATGGCATTGGAGCTGTTCAAACCGTTCATCTACGGCAAGCTGGAACTGCGTGGTCTTGCTACCACCATTAAAGCGGCCAAGAAAATGGTTGAGCGTGAAGAAGCGGTGGTGTGGGATATCCTGGATGAAGTTATCCGCGAACACCCGGTACTGCTGAACCGTGCACCTACTCTGCACCGTCTGGGTATTCAGGCATTTGAACCGGTACTGATCGAAGGTAAAGCTATACAGCTGCACCCGCTGGTTTGTGCGGCATACAACGCCGACTTCGATGGTGACCAGATGGCAGTTCACGTACCGCTGACGCTGGAAGCCCAGCTTGAAGCGCGTGCGCTGATGATGTCTACCAACAACATCCTGTCTCCAGCGAACGGCGAGCCAATCATCGTTCCGTCTCAGGACGTTGTATTGGGTCTGTACTACATGACCCGTGACTGTGTTAACGCCAAAGGCGAAGGCATGGTGCTGACTGGCCCGAAAGAAGCTGAGCGTATTTATCGCGCAGGCCTGGCCTCTCTGCATGCGCGCGTTAAAGTGCGTATCACTGAATACGAAAAAGATGCAAACGGCGAATTCGTTGCGAAAACCAGCCTGATTGATACGACTGTAGGTCGTGCAATCCTGTGGATGATTGTGCCGAAAGGTCTGCCTTTCTCCATCGTCAACCAGGCGCTGGGCAAGAAAGCTATCTCCAAAATGCTGAACACCTGTTACCGCATTTTGGGCCTGAAGCCGACGGTAATCTTCGCTGACCAGACCATGTACACCGGTTTTGCTTATGCAGCGCGCTCAGGTGCGTCCGTAGGTATCGACGACATGGTTATCCCGGAGAAGAAACACGAGATCATCTCCGAAGCGGAAGCGGAAGTTGCTGAGATTCAGGAACAGTTCCAGTCTGGTCTGGTAACGGCAGGCGAACGCTATAACAAAGTTATCGATATCTGGGCTGCGGCGAACGATCGTGTATCCAAAGCGATGATGGATAACCTGCAAACTGAAACCGTTATTAACCGTGACGGCGTAGAAGAGCAACAGGTTTCCTTCAACAGCATCTACATGATGGCCGACTCCGGTGCGCGTGGTTCTGCGGCACAGATTCGTCAGCTGGCAGGTATGCGTGGTCTGATGGCGAAGCCGGATGGCTCCATCATCGAAACGCCGATCACCGCGAACTTCCGTGAAGGTCTGAACGTACTCCAGTACTTCATCTCCACGCACGGTGCGCGTAAAGGTCTGGCGGATACCGCACTGAAAACCGCGAACTCCGGTTATCTGACGCGTCGTCTGGTTGACGTTGCGCAGGATCTGGTTGTGACCGAAGACGATTGTGGCACCCTCGAAGGTATCACCATGACCCCGGTTATCGAGGGTGGTGATGTTAAAGAGCCGCTGCGCGATCGCGTTCTGGGTCGTGTGACTGCTGAAGACGTGCTGAAGCCGGGTACGGCTGACATCCTGGTGCCGCGTAATACGCTGCTCCATGAACAGTGGTGTGATCTGTTAGAAGCTAACTCTGTTGATGCCGTTAAAGTTCGCTCGGTTGTATCCTGCGATACCGACTTCGGTGTGTGTGCTCACTGCTATGGTCGTGACCTGGCGCGTGGCCACCTTATCAACAAAGGTGAAGCTATCGGCGTTATCGCGGCACAGTCCATCGGTGAGCCGGGTACACAGCTGACGATGCGTACGTTCCACATCGGTGGTGCGGCATCTCGTGCGGCTGCTGAATCCAGCATCCAGGTGAAAAACAAAGGTAGCATCAAGCTTCTCAATGCGAAGTCAGTTGTGAACTCCAGCGGTAAACTGGTGATCACTTCTCGTAACACTGAGCTGAAGCTTATCGACGAATTCGGTCGTACCAAAGAGAGCTATAAAGTGCCTTACGGCTCGGTTATGGCGAAGGGTGATGGCGAACAAGTTGCTGGCGGCGAGACCGTTGCAAACTGGGATCCGCACACCATGCCGGTTATCACCGAAGTAAGTGGTTTCATCCGCTTTACTGACATGATCGACGGCCAGACCATTACTCGTCAGACCGACGAGCTGACCGGTCTGTCATCTTTGGTGGTTCTGGATTCTGCTGAACGTACCGCAGGTGGTAAAGATCTGCGTCCGGCGCTGAAAATCGTCGACGGCAGCGGTAACGATGTTCTGATCCCTGGCACCGATATGCCTGCGCAGTACTTCCTGCCGGGTAAAGCGATTGTTCAGTTGGAAGATGGCATCCAGATCAGTTCCGGTGACACCCTGGCGCGTATTCCTCAGGAATCCGGCGGTACCAAGGATATTACCGGTGGTCTGCCGCGCGTTGCGGATCTGTTCGAAGCGCGTCGTCCGAAAGAGCCGGCCATCCTTGCTGAAATCAGCGGTATCATTTCCTTCGGTAAAGAAACCAAAGGTAAACGCCGTCTGGTGATCACGCCGGTTGATGGTAGCGAGCCGTACGAAGAGATGATTCCGAAGTGGCGTCAGCTTAACGTGTTCGAAGGTGAACGCGTTGAACGCGGCGACGTAGTGTCTGACGGCCCGGAAGCGCCGCACGACATTCTGCGTCTGCGTGGCGTCCATGCTGTGACCCGTTACATCACTAACGAAGTGCAGGACGTTTACCGTCTGCAAGGCGTTAAGATTAACGATAAGCACATCGAAGTCATCGTTCGTCAGATGCTGCGTAAAGCAACCATCGTTAACGCAGGCAGCTCCGACTTCCTGGAAGGCGAGCAGGCTGAATACTCTCGCATCAAGATTGCTAACCGCGATCTGGAAGCGAACGGCAAGATTAGCGTGACCTATGCGCGCGATCTGCTGGGTATTACTAAAGCCTCTCTGGCAACCGAGTCCTTCATCTCTGCGGCATCGTTCCAGGAGACGACTCGTGTGCTGACCGAAGCAGCGGTTGCGGGTAAACGCGACGAACTGCGCGGCCTGAAAGAGAACGTTATCGTGGGTCGTTTGATCCCGGCAGGTACCGGTTACGCGTACCACCAGGATCGTATGCGCCGCCGTGCTGCGGGTGAACTCCCGGCTGCACCGCAGGTGACTGCAGAAGACGCTACGGCAAGCCTCGCAGAACTGTTGAACGCAGGTCTGGGTGGTTCTGACAACGAGTAATCGTGCTCAGCTAAATAAAAACCCGCTTCGGCGGGTTTTTTTATGGCTGTAATACGTCAGTTTGCAGGGGGCAACCGCCGGTAAAGCTCGATTAAATCCTCAGCCAGATCCTGAATGACCATCGCGTTCATCAGGTGATCCTGTGAATGGACGGTGATCAGATTAACGGGCAGCTTGCCGGAACCTTCATCCATGCCAATCAGCTGGGTTTGGATTTTATGGGCCTGCTTCACAAAGTCGCGTGACTGGACCATCGCTTGCTCTGCACCGGCAAAATCACCGTTTCTGGCAAGCCGCAGCGCGCTCAACGCGTCGCTACGCGCCGCGCCTGCATTCACCAGCAACTCCATAATCAGGGTTTCCAGATCGTCCATATTTACTCCAGCAGTTTCAGCGCTTTTTCCAGAACGGCATCGCCTTTCATCATGCCGTAATCCATCATATCGATAACCGCGACTTTTTTGCCCTGCGGATCGGCAAGCGCCTGGAGTTTGCTCTGCTCATACTTAACCTGCGGGCCGAGCAGAATAATATCCGCGCTGTCGAGGTTCTCGCTAAACTCCGCGACGGGAACCGCTTTGATGGAAACCTCAATCCCTTTTTTCTGCGCGGCATCCTTCATGCGTTGTACTAACATGCTGGTGGACATCCCGGCGGCACAACATAAAACGATATTTTTCATCTTTCGCTCTCCGTGGCTGTAGATAATTGATAGTTATCCCTTGTCCGGGAGCCTGCCACTTTTTTTCATGATTTTTGCGCGCCTCTTCCCAAAAAGCTGTCCCAGTCTTTCCATACCGGTTGTATTCCCGAGCGACTCAGCGCGGCGGCGACCTCTTCGGGACGGCGTGAATCATGCGGTGCAAACTGTTCGAGTTCAGGATGGTCATCGGCATAACCCCCTGGCTGGGTTTTAGAAAATGCGCTGACGCTGGTTATCGCAAGCGGGATTACGTTATCGCGAAACGCAGGCGACTCCCGGGTAGAGAGTGACAACTCCACTTCGGGCACGAGCAGGCGAAACGCGCAAATCGTCTGGACCAACTGACGTTCATCCATAATCGATGCAGGCTCTACGCCGCCGGTGCAGGGGCGTAGTCGCGGAAACGAGACAGAGTAGCGGCTCTGCCAGTAATGCTGCTGAAGCCACAGCAGATGCTCCGCCACCATAAAGCAGTCCACGCGCCAGCTGTCGGATAACCCAATCAGCGCACCCAGGCCGATCCGGTCGATCCCGGCACGACCGAGGCGATCCGGCGTTTCCAGCCGCCAGAAAAAATCCTGTTTATTACCCCGTAAATGATGCCGGGCGTAGACGGCCTCGTGATAGGTTTCCTGATAAACCATGACGCCATCCAGACCCAGCGTTTTCAGTTCCGCATACTCGTGCTCAGCCAGCGGTTGCACTTCCATTTGCAATGAGGCGAACTGGCGACGGATCGCCGGAAAGTGGGTTCGGAAATAGTCCATGCCGACCTTCGTTTGATGCTCGCCTGTCACCAGCAGCAGATGGTCGAACCCAAGTGCTTTTATCGCGGCGCATTCGCGCGCAATCTCACCGGCATCAAGCGTTTTACGTTTGATGCGGTTACTCATCGAAAAGCCGCAGTAGGTGCAGTCGTTGGCGCACAAATTAGACAAATACAGCGGCACATAAAAACTGACGGTATGGCCGAAGCGTTGACGGGTCAAACGCTGCGCCTGTTGCGCGAGGGGTTCCAGCAAAGCCTCAGCCGCAGGAGAGAGCAGCGCCATCATCTCCTCGCGACCGGGACGCGCACAATGTAGCGCACGCTCGACATCGTCGGGCGTTTTACTGTTGATACGCAAGCGGATGTCATCCCAGTCAAGCTCCCGCCACCGGTCGGTGAAGGTTTTCATAACGGTGTGGCCTCCCCGTTGAGGAACTGCGTTAACGGGCTGGAAGCATCGGCACGCCGCAGCCGCGCGCCTAAACCCGCCTTGCGCCCGTTAATGCCAGCCTCTACCGCCAGGCGAAACGCCGTTGCCATCGCCACCGGGTCGCTGGCAACGGCGATAGCGGTATTAACCAGCACCGCCGAGGCCCCCATCTCCAGCGCTTCGCACGCGTGGCTTGGCGCGCCGATCCCGGCATCGACCACGACCGGCACTGTCGCCTGTTCGATAATAATTTCAAGCAACGCGCGGGTTTGCAGGCCCTGATTGGAGCCAATCGGTGCGCCAAGGGGCATCACCGCCGCGCATCCAACTTCCTCCAGCCGCTTACACAGTACCGGATCGGCGCCGCAGTAGGGCATTACCACAAAACCCGCTTTCACCAGGCGTTCGGCGGCTTTGAGCGTTTCAATGGGATCGGGAAGCAAATAGCGCGCGTCAGGATGGATCTCCAGCTTCACCCAATGCGTACCCAGCGCTTCACGGGCCAGTTGGGCGGCAAAGATGGCTTCCTCTGCGGTTTTCGCACCTGATGTATTCGGCAATAGCGTCACACCCAGGGCCTGCAACGGCGCGAGAATAGCGTCCTGATGATGGCGTAAATCGAGGCGTTTCATCGCCATGGTCACCAGTTGGCTGCCGCTGGCGGCCAGCGCGGCGGTCATCACCTGCGGCGAGGCGAATTTACCGGTGCCGGTAAAGAGATGGGAATCAAAAGTTTTATCAGCGATACGTAACATATTAGCCTCCGGCAATAACCTGAAAAAGCAGCACGTTATCGCCGTCCTGCAATACATAATCTGACCACTGACCGCGCGGCACAATTGCCTCGTTGACAGCGAGAGCGATACCCGGGCTCAACAAGCCAAGCTGTTCCAGTAAAGCGTGTAGCGTTGTCGCCTCGGCGCATTCCGTCTGTTCGTCGTTAAGGGCGATCCGCATGGCGACCTCCACATACCGGACAATCTGGCGCGGGTTGCAGATTCAGGGTGCGCCACTGATGGCGGCGTCCGTCAAACAGCTTAAGTTCGTTCTGTGAAGGCGGCATGCCGCTTAATATTTTTATGGCTTCCAGCGCCTGGAGCGTGCCCATGACGCCGACGACGGGGCCGAGAACCCCAGTAGTGCGGCAGTTGCGTTCTGGTTCGGCATCATCCGGCCATAAACAGCGGTAGCAGCCGCGATGCCAGGGCGGCGTTAAAACCATCAACTGCCCACCAAAGCCCACGGCGCTGGCGCTGATAAGCGGTTTATCAAGGGTGAAACAAGCGGCGTTAACCGCCTGGCGAGTGGTCATGTTATCGCTGCAATCCAGCACCACATCGACGCTGGCTACAGCGCTTTGCAAGAGATCGCCCGTCAAACGCAACGTCAGCGCCTGAAGAGTAATATCCGGATTAAGCTGTTGCAGACGACGCGTACTCACGGCGGCTTTGCCCTGGCCGATATCCTCTGTGGTAAACAGGATTTGGCGCTGGAGATTACTTAAATGAACCTCGTCGTCATCCGCCAGAATCAGCGTGCCGACGCCTGCGCCCGCCAGATAGAGCGCCGCAGGGGAGCCGAGCCCGCCGAGGCCGATAATCAGCACCCGCCCATTCTTGAGCCGTTGTTGACCGTCAACGGCGATGTCCTCCAGCAGGATCTGCCGGCTGTAGCGCATAAAGTCACGGTCATTCATCGCCTGCTCCCGCCAGTGCCAATAACTGGGCCGTTGCCACTTTCCAGTCAGCGGCCTGAGTGATGGCGCTGACGACCGCAATACTGCCGACGCCCGTTGCAAGTACTGCGGGCGCGCGCTCAAGCGAAATACCCCCGATGGCGACCGTCGGGTAATCGCCAAGGCGCTGCACGTGCGCGGCGAGTTGTATCAGACCCTGCGGCGACGAGGGCATTTGCTTGGTTTGGGTAGGAAAGACATGTCCAAGCGCGATATACGAGGGTTGCACCTGTTGCGCGACCTCGATTTCCTGGTCATCGTGCGTGGACACGCCGAGCCGTAACCCTGCGGCGTGAATCGCCTCAAGGTCGGTGGCTTGTAGATCTTCCTGGCCTAAATGCACGCCATAAGCCTGATGCTTAATCGCCAGACGCCAGTAGTCGTTGATAAATAACCGTGCCTGGTGACGGTGGCCCAGCGCGATGGCATCAATGATCTCGCCTTCAACGGCTTCATCCGGCTTGTCTTTGATACGTAACTGAATAGTGCGCACGCCCACATCAAGTAAACGCGCAATCCATTCGACGCTGTCCACGACCGGGTAAAGGCCCAACCGTTGCGGCACCCGAGGAAACCGTGGCTGAAGCATCATACTTCCTCCTGACGCAGATAAATGTCGCCGCCCTTTGCGCGGAAGGTGTTCGCCATATCGCTCAGGCCCGCCTCGCGCGCTTGCGCCGCTGCGTAGTCGCGAACTTCCTGGGTGATTTTCATTGAGCAGAATTTCGGCCCGCACATGGAGCAGAAATGGGCGACTTTACCGGACTCTTGCGGCAGGGTTTCATCGTGATACGCGCGGGCGGTAAACGGATCCAGGGCCAGATTAAACTGATCTTCCCAGCGGAATTCGAAACGTGCTTTCGACATCGCATTGTCGCGGATCTGCGCGCCCGGGTGCCCTTTGGCGAGATCGGCAGCATGGGCGGCGATTTTGTAGGTAATGAGCCCTTGCTTCACATCGTCTTTATTGGGTAAACCCAGGTGCTCTTTCGGTGTGACGTAGCAGAGCATCGCGCAGCCAAACCAGCCAATCATCGCCGCGCCAATCCCCGACGTGAAATGGTCATAGCCTGGCGCGATATCGGTGGTTAGCGGTCCAAGCGTATAGAAGGGCGCTTCATGGCAGTGCTCCAGCTCCTCAGTCATATTGCGGCGGATCATCTGCATCGGGACGTGTCCGGGGCCTTCTATCATCACCTGCACATCGTATTCCCAGGCGATTTTGGTTAACTCGCCCAGAGTATAAAGTTCTGCGAATTGCGCTTCATCATTCGCGTCCTGAATCGAGCCTGGACGCAGGCCGTCGCCGAGCGACAGTGACACATCATAGGCGGCGCAGATTTCGCAGATGTCCCTGAAATGCTGATAGAGGAAATTCTCCTGATGATGAGAAAGACACCATTTCGCCATGATAGAACCGCCACGCGAGACAATGCCGGTCAAGCGTTGTGCGGTCATGGGCACGTAGCGTAAGAGCACGCCCGCGTGGATAGTGAAGTAGTCCACGCCCTGTTCGGCCTGCTCGATCAGCGTGTCGCGGAACATTTCCCAGTTGAGGTTTTCAGCGATGCCATTGACCTTCTCCAGCGCCTGGTAAATCGGCACCGTCCCGATAGGTACCGGACTGTTGCGCAGGATCCATTCCCGGGTTTCGTGGATGTAGCGCCCCGTGGACAAATCCATCACCGTATCCGCGCCCCAGCGCGTGGCCCAGACCAGTTTTTCCACTTCTTCTTCGATGGATGACGTTACGGCGGAGTTGCCGATATTGGCGTTCACTTTGACCAGAAAGTTGCGCCCGATAATCATCGGTTCCAGTTCGGGGTGATTAATATTGGCGGGAATAATGGCGCGCCCGGCCGCGACTTCATCACGCACGAATTCTGGTGTGATGTTTTCGGGGAGCTGTGCGCCAAAGCTTGTGCCCGGATGCTGCTGGCGCAACACTGCGCTACGGATACGCTCGCGTCCCATATTTTCGCGAAGGGCGATAAATTCCATTTCCGGCGTCACGATCCCAAGACGCGCATAGTGCAGTTGGGTTACGCGGCGGCCCGCTTTGGCGCGTTGCGGCGTTAACAGGTCAGAAAAGCGCAGCGCATCAAGGCCTTCATCGGCAAGACGCTCACGGGTATAGGCGGAGCTTCGCGAGGGCAAAGTATCGGTGTCGTCGCGCTCGGCAATCCAGCGGCTACGCAGTTTGGCGAGACCAGTATGCACATCAATCGGTATCGTCGGATCGCCATAAGGGCCTGAGGTGTCGTACACCGGAACCGGTTCGTTGGGTTCATAGCGCGGCGCATCTTCATTGCCGCCAATAAGTGTGGGGCTTAGTTGAATTTCACGCATGGGAACCCGGATATCCTCGCGTGAGCCTGCAAGGTAGATGCGTGACGAATTCGGGAAAGCAGTGCCTTCCAGGGTGTCGATAAAGTGTTGAGCCTGAGCGCGAGTGTCGCGACGGTTAGGTTTAGTAGTAGACATAGCACGTTCCAGTTAATAAGCAGGAATGGGCTTGTCAGAACAACGGAGGGAGTAATAAAACCTGTGGCTTTGGCGACGTCTGTGAGTAAAGCAAGGACGCGCGACAGGACAGGTTGATACTGAATTACTCTTGTTCCCTTCGCAGGTATTAGCCTGATCAGGTTCCGCGGATCCCGAATTAACGGTCTCAGCCCGTGCTTATGCACTGGGCACTCCGACAAGAAAAAACTTGATTGACGGCGTTAACCGTTAGCAATCAAGGATACAAATAAATTACGCGTTAACGATCGTCAGTTCAAGCCGGACGTGCAATCACGGCGTCATCGTTAGCGCTGTCTTTCAGATCGTTATCAAAGGCGAGAATGATAAGTTTGTCTTCCAGAGCAAAACGCGATGCCAGTGCTTCGCCGATGTCAGACAGCGCGGTCTGGAATTCCAGGGCGTTATCATGGTCGATAGCATTTTCCAGGTGGGTGTCGTAATAGTTCATAATTTCCTGGGTATTCGCTTCCAGAAGGGGGTAAATTTGAGTGGCGGCTAACAGCGGGCTGGTGCCTTCCATTTCGCTGATAATGCGTTCATAAATGTTGAAATGACCCGCAGACAGGTAATCAACCAGGGCGTGGCAAAAATCATCCAGCGCTTTTTCATCTAATGCCGTATGTGTCTCTTTACCGGGTTTAATACCCACGAGTTTGTAATAGGAGACCAGCAGCAAATTGCGGGCATTGAGCCAGTAATCGACCAGTTCATTACTACCACCGACGCGCTCTGTCAGGCTCTTCAGCTGATTCAGCATGATTGACTCCGTAAGTTATAAAATAAAATTGTTCAGTAACCCAAAATGTAAAAATAATGTAAACAACATGCCAGTGAAGCTGAGGTAGTGCAACCGATTATGGAAAGGCTAATAGAAAAAATAGACTATGGCTGGTGGATAGTCAGCCATGAACAAAAATTATGGTTACCAAAGGGAGAGCTGCCTCACGGCAATGCTGAAAATTTTGGTCTGACCGGGCAACGGGCTGCGCAAATCGGCGTATGGGAAGACGAGCCGGTGTGGCTGGTACGCCAGGCGAAACGTCAGGATATGGGGTCGGTTCGCCAGGTTATCGATCAGGATGCCGGGCTGTTTCAACTGGCGGGAAGAGGGGTGCAATTAGCCGAGTTTTATCGCGCCCATAAATTCTGCGGCTATTGTGGCCATGAAATGCATCCCAGCAAAACCGAATGGGCGATGCTGTGCGATAACTGCCGTCAGCGATATTACCCGCAAATTTCCCCTTGCATCATTGTGGCAATTCGCCACCAGGATAAAATCCTGCTGGCTCAACATAACCGTCACCGCAACGGCTTATATACCGTGCTGGCGGGCTTTGTCGAAGTGGGGGAAACCCTGGAACAGGCCGTTGCGCGGGAAGTTATGGAAGAGAGCGGGATCCGCGTGAAGAACTTACGTTACGTGACCTCGCAACCCTGGCCTTTCCCGCAGTCGCTGATGACCGCGTTTATGGCGGAATACGACAGCGGCGAGCTCAAGATCGATCCCAAAGAATTGTTGGATGCAGGCTGGTATCGCTTTGATGATTTGCCCCTGCTGCCCCCGCCGGGCACCGTTGCCCGCCGCTTAATTGAAGATACGGTAGCGCTGTGCCGGGCAGAGTACGGCTCGTGATACACTGCCCTGGTGTCGCTTAAGGAAATGGAAAAATGACTGAACTGAAAAACGATCGCTACCTCCGTGCGCTACTGCGCCAGCCCGTAGATGTCACGCCGGTATGGATGATGAGACAAGCCGGGCGCTATTTACCGGAATATAAAGCCACCCGTGCCGAAGCCGGGGACTTTATGTCGCTGTGCAAAAACCCGGAACTTGCCTGTGAAGTGACGCTCCAGCCGCTGCGTCGTTTCCCGCTGGATGCTGCGATCCTTTTTTCGGACATTCTGACTATTCCTGACGCCATGGGCTTAGGACTGTACTTCGAAACCGGCGAAGGCCCGCGTTTCAAGACGCCAATTACCTGTAAAGCCGATGTCGATAAATTACCGATTCCCGATCCGGAACAGGAATTGCGTTATGTGATGGATGCCGTACGCACCATTCGCCATAACCTGGCAGGCCAGGTGCCGTTAATCGGTTTCTCTGGCAGTCCATGGACGCTGGCAACCTATATGGTGGAAGGCGGCAGCAGCAAAGCGTTTACTGTTATCAAAAAGATGATGTACGCCGAGCCGCAAACACTGCATAACCTGCTGGATAAGTTGGCGCAAAGCGTCACGCTTTATCTGAACGCCCAAATCCGCGCAGGCGCGCAGTCGGTCATGATTTTCGATACCTGGGGCGGCGTGTTGACCGGGCGCGATTATCAGCAGTTCTCCCTCTACTACATGCATAAAATCGTTGATGGCTTGCTGCGCGAACAGGACGGCAAACGCGTACCGGTGACGCTGTTCACCAAAGGCGGCGGACAATGGCTGGAATTAATGGCAGAAACCGGTTGTGACGCGCTGGGCCTCGACTGGACCACCGATATCGCCGATGCCCGCCGTCGCGTGGGCGATAAAGTCGCTCTGCAAGGCAATATGGACCCGTCCATGCTCTACGCGGCACCTGAGCGTATCGAACAGGAAGTAGCGTCTATACTTGCAGGTTTCGGCGAGGGCGAAGGCCACGTCTTTAATTTAGGGCACGGTATTCACCAGGACGTACCGCCAGAGCACGCGGGTGCGTTTGTCGAGGCGGTGCATCGCTTATCGGGGCCCTATCACAAATAAACCGAGGAGGGGGAATGGATCTCGCTACGCTACGCGATCAACAACGGGAACTGGCGTCACAAGTGATCCGCGAGGATCGCTTACAACAGGATCCGCCGCGCTTGATAGGGGGTGCGGACGTTGGATTTGAACAAGGCGGCGAAGTGACACGGGCAGCCATGGTGTTACTCAAGTACCCCTCTCTGGAATTAGTGGAATATCAGGTGGCGCGTATTGCCACCACGATGCCCTACATTCCAGGGTTTTTATCCTTTCGTGAATATCCCGCGCTACTCAAGGCGTGGGATATGCTGTCGCAAAAACCCGATCTGTTGTTTGTCGATGGTCACGGTATATCGCATCCGCGCCGTCTGGGCGTCGCCAGCCATTTTGGCTTGCTGGTGGATGTGCCGACCATTGGCGTGGCGAAAAAGCGCCTGTGCGGCAAGTTTGCGCCCTTAGATGACGAGCCAGGCGCGCTTGCGCCGCTGATGGATAAAGGCGAACAACTGGCATGGGTCTGGCGCAGTAAGAAGCGCTGCAATCCGTTGTTTATTGCCATAGGGCACCGTATAAGCCAGGACACCGCACTCGCATGGGTACAGCGCTGCATGGCGGGCTATCGCTTACCTGAACCGACACGATGGGCCGATGCGGTGGCATCCGGACGACGCGCCTTTGTTCGTTGGCAGGAAATTCAGGGGTGATTCAGGTACACTCCCGCTCAATATTCGGTTTATGAGAGTCCACTATGTTACAAAACCCGATTCACCTGCGCCTTGAGAAGCTGGAAGCCTGGCAGCACGTGACGTTTATGGCATCGCTTTGCGAGCGTATGTACCCTAACTACGCCATATTTTGCCAACAAACCGGTTACGGTGATGCGCATTTATACCGCCGTATTCTGGATTTGATCTGGGAAACGCTTACAGTGAAGGATGCTAAGGTGAATTTTGACTCTCAACTCGATAAACTCGAAGAGGCAATTCCCGCTGCGGATGACTATGATATCTACGGTGTGTATCCGGCTATCGATGCCTGCGTCGCGCTTAGCGAGTTAGTGCATTCAAGGCTGAGTGGCGAAACGCTGGAGCATACGATTGAAGTCAGCAAGGCGTCTATCACTACCGTCGCCATGCTTGAGATGTCGCAGGCTGGTCGTGAAATGACTGATGATGAGCTTAAAATCAATCCAGCTGTTGAACAGGAATGGGACATCCAGTGGGAGATTTTCCGCTTACTGGCTGACTGTAAAGAGCGTGACATTGAACTTATCAAAGGGCTGCGTGCAGACCTGCGTGAAGACGGAACCAGTAATATCGGTATAAATTTGCAGCAATGAGACAATAAAACGTGACTTATCACGTGTTTTGTCTCACAGGAAGGCTTCCAATTGGCCCCCCGTCTGGTCTACATTTGGGAGGCGAAAAAAAGTGGCTATCGGTGCGTGTATGCAGGAGAGTGCTTTTCTGGCATTTTCGTCGCACTCGATGCTTAGCAAGCGATAAACACATTGTAAGGATAACTTATGAATAAGACTCAATTGATTGATGTAATTGCAGACAAGGCTGACCTGTCTAAAACCCAGGCTAAAGCAGCACTGGAATCTACTCTGGCTGCAATTACTGAGTCTCTGAAAGAAGGCGATGCTGTACAACTGGTTGGTTTTGGTACCTTCAAAGTGAACCACCGCGCTGAGCGTACTGGCCGCAACCCGCAGACCGGCAAAGAAATCAAAATCGCCGCAGCGAACGTGCCGGCATTTGTTTCTGGCAAAGCACTGAAAGACGCTGTTAAGTAATTAACTGTGGCAGCAAAAGGTTTTAACGAAGGGGCGACGTCGCCCCTTTTGTTTACCTGTCGCGCACTGGCTTTGGGCGCCGGTTTACTGCTGCTCACAGCCTGCAGCCATCAGACTACTCTTCCTCCTTTCACCGCCAGCGGTTATGCCGCCGATCAGGGCGCGGTACGTATCTGGCGTAAAGACGACGGCGATGACGCGGTAAGAATGCTTGTTGTGCTGAGTCCCTGGCGGACCGGCAATACCACGACCAGTGAATACCGCTGGCAGGGTAAAACGCTTACGCTTATTGAAACCACGGTGTACGGGAAATCACCCGAGCATGTGAAGGTGCGATTTGATGATAGCGGCGAGCTGAGTTATATGCAGCGCGAAGTGAATAATCAAAAGCAACAGCTCTCTGACGATACCATCGCGCTGTACCGCTACCAGGCGCAGCAGATGCGTTCAACCAGTGATGCGCTACGCGCAGGCAAAGTAGCGCTGCGTCAGGGCCGTTGGCATGCCAACCGTACAGTTACTACCTGTGAAGGCGAAACCATTAAGCCTGCGTTTGATGAGCGCGCGATAAGCCACATAGAACGCCGACAGGCGCATTCTTCGCTTGAGGTGAGCGTAGCGTGGCTTGAGGCGGAGGAAGGCACACAGTTGCTGCTGGTGGCCAATCAGGACTACTGTCACTGGCAACCGAAAGCGGATGCTTTCTGAGTGGAATAAAAAGCCGCCCGAAGGCGGCCTGTAGTTATCATTACTTCGCGTTTTCACGCTCAATGGCGCGATAACCGATATCACCGCGACTAAAACTGCCATCCCAGTGAATATCCTTCATTAACGCATAGGCGCGCTGCTGGGCCTGCGCGACGCTGTCTCCCAGCGCGGTGACGCACAGCACCCGCCCGCCGCTGGTCAATACGCGATCGTCGTCTGCAAGCGTCGTGCCTGCATGGAACACTTTTCCGTGCTCCACGTTTTCTAACGGCAGGCCGTGGATTTCATCACCGGTACGATAATCCGCCGGATAGCCGCCGGCTGCCATTACTACGCCCAGCGCTGGACGCGCGTCCCACTGGGATTTCACGTCATCCAGCTTGCCGTCGCACGCCGCCAGGCACAGTTCCACCAAATCGGACTGCAGACGCAGCATAATAGGTTGAGTTTCCGGGTCGCCAAAGCGGCAGTTGAATTCGATAACTTTTGGATTGCCCTGTTTATCGATCATAAGCCCGGCATACAGAAAACCGGTGTAGGTATTGCCTTCCGCCGCCATGCCGCGCACGGTTGGCCATATTACGCGATCCATGGTGCGCTGGTGGACGACATCCGTTACGACCGGTGCGGGAGAATAAGCGCCCATGCCACCGGTATTAGGGCCGGTATCGCCATCGCCGACGCGTTTATGATCCTGGCTGGTGGCCATGGGTTCAACATGTTCGCCGTCGACCATTACGATAAAGCTGGCTTCTTCACCATCAAGAAACTCTTCCACAACGATACGGTGGCCCGCATCGCCAAAGGCATTACCGGCCAGCATATCTTTAGCGGCGGATTCCGCCTCTTCAAGTGTCATCGCCACGATGACGCCTTTGCCAGCGGCCAGTCCATCCGCTTTAATAACAATCGGCGCGCCTTTTTCACGAATATACGCCAGCGCTGGCTCTACCTCGGTAAAGTTCTGGTATTCCGCCGTCGGGATGTTATGACGCGCCAGGAAATCTTTAGTGAAGGCTTTGGAGCCTTCCAGCTGCGCGGCAGCCTGAGTGGGGCCGAAAATTTTCAATCCGGCGGCGCGAAACGCATCCACTACACCAAGGACCAGCGGCGCTTCCGGGCCAACGATAGTAAGATCGATGTTCTCACGTTGGGCAAAGTTCAGCAGCCCGGCGATATCCGTGGCGTTAATTGCCACGTTTTGCAGGGCAGGTTCCAGCGCAGTTCCGGCATTGCCGGGCGCGACAAAAACGGTGGAAACGCGCGGCGATTGAGCCGCTTTCCAGGCCAGCGCATGCTCGCGCCCGCCATTGCCAATTACTAATACTTTCATTGTTCTATCCTTAGTGGCGGAAGTGGCGCATGTCAGTGAATATCATGGCGATGCCATGTTCATCGGCGGCGGCGATGACTTCATCATCACGGATAGAACCGCCAGGCTGGATAACGCAGCTAATGCCTACGGCGGCAGCGGCGTCAATACCGTCACGGAACGGGAAGAAGGCGTCGGATGCCATGGCGGACCCTTTCACTTCCAGCCCTTCATCGCCCGCTTTGATACCCGCGATTTTCGCGGAGTAAACGCGGCTCATTTGGCCTGCGCCGATGCCGATAGTCATATTCTCTTTGGCATACACGATGGCGTTTGATTTGACGAATTTAGCCACTTTCCAGCAGAACAGCGCGTCACGCAGTTCCTGTTCGGTCGGCTGACGTTTGGTAACTACACGCAGATCGCTTTCGTTTACCATACCCAGATCGCGATCCTGAACCAGTAAGCCGCCGTTGACGCGTTTAAAGTCAAGGCCTGGAACGCGCTCGGCCCACTGGCCACACACCAGAACGCGAACGTTTTGTTTCGCTGCGGTGATTTTTAGCGCTTCTTCAGACGCCGAAGGGGCAATAATTACTTCAACAAATTGACGGGAGATAATCGCCTGCGCGGTTTCGGCATCCAGTTCACGGTTAAACGCAATAATGCCGCCGAATGCGGAGGTGGGGTCAGTTTTGTAAGCACGGTCGTAGGCTTCAAGAATGGAGTTATTGACCGCTACGCCGCAGGGGTTAGCGTGTTTAACGATAACGCACGCCGGCTCGCTGAATTCTTTTACGCATTCCAGCGCCGCATCGGTATCGGCGATGTTGTTATAGGACAGTGCTTTGCCCTGAACCTGAGTCGCGGTGGCAACAGAGGCTTCTTTAATTTCTTCTTCTATATAGAAGGCAGCGTTTTGATGGCTATTCTCGCCATAACGCATATCCTGCTTTTTGATGAAGTTCAGATTCAGAGTGCGAGGGAAGCGACCAGCCGGTTCTTTGGTTTCGCCGTGATAGGCAGGCACCAGGCTTCCGAAGTAGTTGGCGATCATGCTGTCGTAAGCGGCGGTATGTTCGAAAGCTTTAATCGCAAGATCAAAACGAGTGGCCTGAGTCAGTGAACCCTCGTTGGCATCCATTTCATTAATAATGGCGTGATAGTCGCTGCTCTTTACCACGATGGCGACATCGTTATGGTTCTTGGCGGCGGAGCGAACCATTGTCGGGCCGCCAATATCGATATTCTCAACCGCATCTTCCAGTGAGCAGCCTTCACGCGCCACAGTTTGCGCGAAGGGATACAGATTAACGACCACCATATCGATTGGCGCGATGGCGTGTTCTGCCATGATAGCGTCATCCTTGCCGCGGCGACCCAGAATGCCGCCGTGGACTTTAGGGTGCAGCGTTTTGACGCGTCCATCCATCATCTCCGGAAACCCGGTGTAGTCAGACACTTCGGTTACCGGCAGGCCTTTATCTGCCAGCAGACGGGCAGTACCACCTGTAGACAGCAGTTCCACACCACGTTGGGAAAGCGCCTGAGCGAATTCGACAATACCGGCTTTGTCAGAAACACTGAGCAGAGCGCGGCGCACTGGACGACGTTGTTGCATGGTAAATCCCCTGGATTTGACGATTACAGAGAGCGTTAGCTGAATTTTTCGTTAAAAACTCAGCTAACGCCCCTTGCGGGGCATCCGTGATTTAGCGCGGGCATTGTAACGAAAACGTTTGCGCAACGCTCGCGAATTTTTAGTCTTTCGCCAGGATGTGGATAACTCTGTGTGTAAACGGGTATAAGGCGGGGTTTTGCTGTGGAATGCAGCAGTCAGTCATTTTTCTGTCATTTTCCTGTTGCGGTGCCAAAAGAACTCCCTATAATGCGCCTCCATCGACACGGAACATGTGAACAACATCACAGAGTAACGGCGGCGATGAAAGAGAAAAATCCTGAAATTCTGGGTTGACTCTGAAAGAGGAAAGCGTAATATACGCCACCTCGCGACAGTGAGCTTAACGCCGTGTCGCACTGCTCTTTAACAATTTATCAGACAATCTGTGTGGGCACTCGCAGGATTGATATCTCAGTACCTTCAGGTACATATAGAATTATCAAGTCTCTGAGTGAACACGTAATTCATTACGAAGTTTAATTCTCGAGCATCAAACTTAAATTGAAGAGTTTGATCATGGCTCAGATTGAA
>NZ_JAALBX010000023.1 GCF_011077955.1 Citrobacter freundii | reverse complement strand
CGGAAGTCACTGTCGTTCTCAAAATCGGTGGAGCTGCATGACAAGGTCATCGGGCATTATCTGAACATAAAACACTATCAGTAAGTTGGAGTCATTACCTAACAAGTGAAGCTCACCGGGAGTGGGTGCAACCTTTAAACGGAGTATGTTTTCCAAAGTTGGATGAAGGATAGACACGCTAACACTCTCTTTATAATGAATAACCATCTATAATTTACTACATGACCTAAAAGAAACAAGGATGACATAACAGATTGACCTATTCCCTTTAAATTTACACAGATAACAATGTTGGCTACTTCCGCTCCTGGCACAAAGCGGACATTATCACCTTCTGTATTCACTTGTGGTCAGTTAACCCAGTCTTCCAGTATCAGGCCCGGCACCCGCGCAAACTCCCTTGTATTATTCGTCACCAGTACGGCGCCGGCGGCAATGGCGTGCCCGGCGATCGCCGTGTCGTTCGGGCCGATCGGCGTGCCGGCGAGGCGCAGCGCCACCTTAATCTCCGTGGTGGCGTCGACCGCGGCGCGATCCCAGGGCAGGACGGCATCGAGGCGGGCGCAGAACGCGTCAACCAGCTGAATATGTCGCGGGGAGGCCTTCGGGCCGGTGGCCCCGAAGCGCATCTCGGCGTAGGTGATGGCCGAAACCACGATCCGGTGATTGCGCAGTACCGCCTGCTCCAGCCGCTTCAGCACCGCTTCCGGCTGCTCGCGCATGATGAATGAGCAGATACAGGTGTCGAGCATGTAAATTTTGTTCACAGGTCAACCCGTCCTTCGTCGGTGACAACGTCCTCGCGCTCCGCCATAAAGTCCGCGTCTGCTTTTTCCAGCTGCGCGAACGAGCCCCAGGTCGGCCGGACGGGACGCAGGATGATGCTGTCCCCTTCCCGGACGATCTCCAGCTCGCTCACCCCCTCAAAATCCAGATCGCGGGGAAGGCGGATGGCGCGGTTGTTGCCGTTTTTAAAAATGGATACGGTTCTCATGGTGTTCTCTCCCGGGTAAGTGCGGATATGTGGCACATATCCGTAATGATGTGCGTTGCACCGGGTGTGTGCATATGCTCAGTATATGCAGATGCGTCACATATGTATAGATATGACATATGCAGATGCGGGGTATATGTATATCTCACGTATATGCAGATGTGCGGCATATGGATATGCTCAGGCTATGCGTATTTCTCTCTTTTTCCGCTGGGATCCGAAAAAAGGCAGTCCCGGATCTTTGCCGGCAGACAGTCCCACAGCGTGGGGTAGTTAACGATGGCGTCTGGTTTGATACGAAAGAACCGGAGCGGGGACAGGGCGGTATGAGCGAAAAATACGAATTAAGCGTTCAGATATTTCCTGAAAGAATTCGACCTTTAAACTCACGCAAATAAGTCGTTGCTTTCACGCCAGCGCTCTTAAACTGATACAGCTCACTCTCCTGCGGAATATCAATGTGAATAAAAAACCCGCGGAAGCGGGTTTAGAAATTTCAACTCTTCTCAGGCGGCCATCCTTCGGCATTGTTCGGCGCAGTGATGACAAGCTCTGGAGCAATTCTGGCAATGCTCATGTTCATGTTTTGCACACTCATCGCCACACTGCTGACACACATCAGCGCAAACCCGGCAGAGCTCGCGGGCAGACTCGCTATTGAGCGCCATGAACTGCGCTGCAAGACGGCAGATATTTGCGCACTGCATATCCAGTTTTATGCACTCACGCATCATCTCCAGGTTCTCTTCTTCGAGACATGAAGCCGCACAATGATCGCAGGCAACTGCACAGAGATAGCAGGATTCGATGCATTTTTTGAATTCATCTAACATGATTTCTCCTTAGCTGAGGTTACTTATTAAGCCTAGAAGAGATAAAAGATTATGCAAATATGGAATTAGTTAATAACCCTTTCAGCCTTACATGTTACTTATTTCCAGCGCACCTTTGAGATTACCTGATATATCAATGTCCGCTTATGGCCTAAGCGGACCTTACTCATTTCAGTATTCTGCCTGCAGTCAGTTAACCCAGTCTTCCAGCACCAGGCCCGGCACCCGCTCAAATTCCCGGGTATTGTTTGTCACCAGAATGGCCCCCACCGCTATCGCATGTCCGGCGATGGCCGTGTCATTCGGGCCGATCGGCGTTCCGGCGAGGCGCAGCGCCACCATGATCTCTGTGGTCGCGTCCACCGCGGCGCGGTCCCAGGGCTGGATGGCATCGAGACGGGCGCAGAACGCGTCAACCAGCTCAATGTGACGCGGTGAGGCCTTCGGGCCGGTGGCGCCGAAGCGCATTTCGGCGTAGGTAATGGCCGAGACCACGATGCGGTGGTTACGCAGCACCGCCTGCTCCAGGCGCTTCAGTACAGCTTCCGGCTGCTCACGCATGATGAACGAGCAGATACAGGTGTCCAGCATATAGGTTTTGTTCACAGGTTAAATCGTCCTTCGTCGCTGACAACGACCTCACGCTCCGCCATAAAGTCCGGATCAGCCTTTTCGAGCTGCGTGAACGATCCCCAGGTCGGGCGGACGGGACGCAGAATGATACTGTCCCCTTCCCGGACAATTTCAAGTTCACTCACCCCTTCAAAATCCAGATCACGGGGGAGGCGAATGGCGCGGTTGTTACCGTTTTTGAATATAGAAACTGTTCGCATGGTTTTTCCTCATATGCTGAGTGTGCCAGGGATGATTTAAGCATATGTTAAGTACATGCAAGCGGGTGGCATTTGTATATGCCATGCATATACACCTGGAAATTAACGCCTGCAGATGCGTGTATGACAGGATCCCGCCATCAGAGACAAGTCATGCAATAGACAGTGGGAAGCAACATTATGAGAAGTAAACTCTTTTCTGAGCCGAGAAAATGAGTAAAAGGAACCTACTCAATCATATTTTGAATTTTTTTCTGAGTTATTGACATACCGATTAGGCCTTATGATACCTGCACTTAGCCTGTAACAGCGTGCCATAAATGCAAATTAACATCAAAATCAACTCTTGTTCTGAAAATAATCCCTACTAAAATCGCTACATAGAGAAGATACAACCTTTTTAAACACTATATATGGTGTGTGTGGCGGGGCGTCGGGGGAATGAAAAAAGCCCGGGTGATGAAGCCGGGCTTTTTCTGGACAGTAACAGCAAACGTGTTTCTGACCGTGCCGAATGTATCTGGCAGCTGAGTTAAGATTATCAGTGAACTTCCGGAGCCTACAAATTTTTTTCTGATGTGAAGGTATTGATAAATATTTATTGTTTGAAAGTATTGAATATTTAACCCTTTCCCTGGTGATGCGGGGATCGTGCTCCAACCCTGTTTTAGTCGAATGTATCTGGCAGCTCAGGTACGAAACTGCAAAGGTAAGTGGAAGGGCATTTGCAGTGAGACTAAGCGTGAAGATGGGATAACATTTATGTTATTACTGTTCATCAAACTGCTCCAGCCGGTGGTCTCAATCGTTATGATCCTACTGGAATTCTGGAAGCAGCGCTAAAGTCGTTCCTGGCCCGCACTTGCGGGCCTTTCAGTGATGACAGGCCCCCTTCCGGCTTATCAGCCACCGCTGTAAACAACTCTTCCCCCGGCATCAGTAATCCTCACTTTTACTGGCCACCACTGCGGCGAAGAACTTCCTGAGCATAATCAAAAGAACCCACGTAACTATGATCATACTGCATGGAAATCATTGCTTCCGGGTCGCTGGCCATATCGATGGCGGTGACAGTTTCTTTAGCATTAAGTCGTTTGACGGCTGAACGGTATTCGGAGGCATCGCCTTTTAAGCTGGCTTCAACGGCAAGAAAACAACCGGCCTGAATATTAGCGGCAAGAGCGTTTATAATTCCCGCATCTAACTGTTTTTTATAAGTGTCTTCACAAAATTTAAAAATTTGGCTGTATTTCTCAGAGGTTGGCGTTGCCAGTACAACAGGGGTTGCATGCACCGCAGGTAGCAGAACCGACACAATAACTGCATATACCATTCTCATTTTTAACGACATTTCTGATATCCACCGGTTATGTAGCCAGGATAACAAAACCTTACACCATAACCGGGATTCTGGTTATGACCTTCTCTGCCTGAAAAAAAGTACCGGTGCCCTGTAGTGACGGCAGGATCAGGACGGCAGAACACCGTCATGAGGGGATATAAAAATGAAGCAACAATATCAGGTAGTACAGGCGCGCTGGCTGGCCAGCCTGGCTCCGTCGCAGCGCAGCGGGAGTCAGGCGGAAAGGTTTGCAGATGAATGCTGGCAGACCGGCCTGCGTCTGGCACCGGACCAGGCAACGCATTACCAGACGGTGATGGCGCTGATCCGGTGGTCATTCACCGCCTGCCGCATTTAAAAAGGCCCTCTTCCTGGGAGGGCCTTTGCCGGGGCAGACGCCGGGCCCCGGCATCAGGCCGGTGTGGAAAAATCAAGCCGGCGATCCTGGACCATATCAATCAGGCGTTCGAGATCAAGATTTCCGCCATCACCCGTGATGTCCTGATAGACCTGCAGCATCAGTGCGTACTGGCGGCCCGCGTCCGCATCCTCACTGTGACGGGTGAAGATACGACTGCCATACCCGCGGCACCCGGCACTCCCGGCTTTACCCTCATCAACCCACTGCATGAGCGCGGCAATCTGGTTGTGGCGGCCCCAGGTCTCCGGGTAACCGTCAAAACGCCGGGGAATATGGCAGCGAGACATATAGTGTCTGATCAGGGTCAGTTTTTCCTGCACGTCCGTATAACTGCCCTGTTCTTCTGCCCGCTGAAGTACCGCTTCAATCTGGCTGAACATTGCCAGGAGTTGCGCCACCCCGTTCACTTCCGCGCAGACTTCCCGTCCCGGCTCCGGCTCCATCAGGGAAAGCACCTCATCACAGGTAAGCACCCCGTCAATCGCCGCAAGACTGCTGCGGTTCAGTTCAAAGAACCAGAACATGCGCTGGAGATAGACCTGTCGGACCAGAACTTCCGGCGTAATATTACTGTTATGGCCGCGGCGCTGTCCCAGCACGGGAGGGCGCTTACTTTCCAGGGCATACTGCATCTGCTGTTGCTGGCAGATCTGGAAAAAAAGGGTGATGCGCTGGCCCAGCGGGAGGGTGTCCTGCACCTGTCCGCCCCGGCCATAGTGGCGGTCGATGCCCTGGGCAATAAAGGAACGGACCACATCGGAGCGGCTCGGCTTGAAACGGGGATCAATGGAATCAATGATGGCATCAACTTCGGCGAGTTGTTGCTGGGGAATACGGATTTCTAGGCGCTGATCTTTATTTTCCACGGAGTGCTCTCCTCTGCATGTACGGTTGGCGTCGGTTATGTACGGCTGATAACGTCAATGTACGTATCATTCCGTACAATGTACAGGTGTAACCGTAATTATTTTTCCTTCTTTCCGCCCGGATCCGGTTTCTGGTGAAGTCGGATCTTTTCAGGTAACCCATTCAGAGAGATGAAAGAAGCATTAGAGACGGTAAGGATTTTCATGCGGAGGATATTACTTCCGGGACTAGCAGACGGTCTTTTTTGAGGGGGACGTCATTTGCACCCTGATAATTACACCCTGAATCGATTAATGGTACCGCGGTGCTCAGACCGTTGGTGTATCGATTGCCATGATAATTGAGGGATTGTAATTGCGAACGGTGCCCACAGCCAGCGAGACCGTTTGCTAGGCGAAATCCTCCGTCTGCAGGTTGTACACATTGGTCAGCATACGGCCCAAAGGCGGAACAAAGTTAGTGTTTAGCCATTTGCGGTCGGCGGCCGGTAGTAGCGCTAAAAGGCGTCTGTCATGAATAGCTGGCAGCCGTGATGATGACAAAGCTGCCGCTGTTGGCGGTATCTGCAGCGTACAGCCATGCTTCCAGTACGTGGCTAAGCGGTTTGAATGCGAAAGTTGATGAGCGGCGGTTTTCCCCTGATCGCCCCCATGCCTGTACATAGCCCTAGTTAACCAGTATCAGCTGCAACTGGTCATCGTGATGATGAAGCACCGGCACTGGTGTGCTGGCGCGATGTTATACCGCGCATGCCAGTCGACAACGGAGCTAATCGGCGTATCAGGTGCCAGGGCAACTGATACTTTTGGCGCTGGACAGTAAAGTATAGAATATTGGTAATTTCAGACCGAGACTCATCATTGTGAGGTCATATTAAACCTGAATCGCCACGGATAATCTAGACACTTCCGAGCCGTTGATAATACAGGTTTTCATATTCAGCCGGTGGCATCTGATCACTCGAACCATGCCGACGCCTACAGTTATAAAACATTTCGATGTAATCAAAAATATCGCTGCGGGCTTCTTCCCGCGTTCCGTAGATCTTTTTCTTTATCCGTTCACGCTTCAGCAACTGGAAAAAGCTTTCTGCAACCGCATTATCATGGCAGTTACCGCGACGGCTCATGCTGCCCTCCAGGCCGTGTGATTTCAGGAACGACTGCCATTCATGGCTTGTGTACTGACTTCCCTGATCAGAGTGAACCAGCACCTGTTTTTGGGGATTACGCCGCCATACAGCCATCAGCAGTGCGTTCAGGACAATGTCCTTTGTCATCCGGGGTTGCATTGACCAGCCGATAATTTTGCGTGAGAACAGATCAACAACCACGGCAAGATACAGCCAGCCTTCGTGGGTCCTGATGTAGGTGATGTCCGTTACCCAACGCTCATCCGGAGCATCCGGATTGAACTGTCGCTGGAGCCTGTTGGGCGACACGATACTGGCTTCGCCTTTACGTGCCCGCGGGCTCCGGTATCCGACCTGAGCCTTTATCCCGACACGTTTCATCAGTCGCCAGACTCTGTTGACTCCGCACTGTTGCCCGCTGTCCCGCAGATCCAGATGGATCTTGCGATAACCATAGACGCATCCCGATTCCAGCCAGAACTGTTTAATCTGTCCTGTCAGTCTCAGGTCTGCCTGATGGCGTTGTGAATGCGGCTGCTGAAGCCAGGCGTAAAAACCACTGGGATGAACATCCAGCACCCGACAGAGCAGGCGAACAGGCCAGCAACAGGTGTTGTCACGGATAAAGGCGTACCTCAGTCGGACAGCTTTGCGAAGTACGCCGCGGCTTTTTTTAATATGTCCCGTTCATCGGTAACTCGCTTCAGCTCTTTCTGGAGACGGCGGATCTCAGCCTGAGCATCTGACTGTTCTTTATTAGTGGAAGGATCCGGACCGTACTTCTTTATCCAGGCGTAAAGGCTGTGGGTGGTGATATCAAGGCGTGTTGCAACGCTGGAAACAGAATAACCACGATCAACAACCTGTTTGACCGCTTCAGTTTTGAATTCTTCGGGATAACGTTTACCGCTCATGGGCACCTCTCTTTTAAGTCATCTTAAATGACTCTGAGGTGTCTGTTAAACCCGTGGCGATTCATTTCCTGTTTCGCCAGTCCGTTGCGAATTCAGCTGGTGTCTGGTAATCCAGCGATGAATGGGGACGGCACTCGTTATAATCCTGCCGCCAGTCATTAATCGTTTTCCGGGCATGAAGAATATCACTGAACCAGTGTTCATTCAGACACTCATCGCGAAAGCGTCCGTTAAAACTCTCAATAAATCCGTTCTGCGTTGGCTTACCTGGCTGGACAAGACGTAGTTCCACACCATGCTCAAAGGCCCATTGATCGAGCGCGCGGCAGGTAAATTCCGGGCCTTGATCGGTTCTTATTGTCGCCGGATAGCCCCTAAACAGCGCGATGCTGTCCAGAATACGCGTGACCTGAACGCCTGAAATACCGAAAGCAGTGGTGATCGTCAGACACTCCTTCGTGAAATCATCCACACAGGTCAGGCACTTGATCCTCCGGCCGTTGGCCAGTGCGTCCATAACGAAATCCATCGACCATGTCAGGTTCGGCGCATCCGGGCGCAGAAGCGGAAACCGTTCGGTTGCCAGCCCTTTACGGCGTCGTCTGCGTTTTACGCTCAGTCCATTAAGGTGGTAAATACGGTATACCCGCTTGTGATTGACGCGAAGGCCCTCCCGACGCAGCAGCTGCCAGATGCGGCGGTAGCCAAAACGCCTGCGCTCCAGTGCCAGCTCAGTGATGCGCCCTGATAAAAGCGCATCAGCTGCCGGACGCTGAGCCTCATAGCGGCAGGTCGACAGAGACAAACCTGTAAGCCTGCAGGCACGACGTTGCGACAGACCGGTCGCATCACACATAAACTCAACGGCTTCCCGCTTCTGGCCTGTCGTCAGTACTTTCGCCCCAGAGCCACCTGAAGTGCCTCCTTATCCAGCATGGCTTCGGCAAGTAGCTTCTTGAGGCGGGCGTTCTCCTCTTCAAGAGATTTAAGCCGCTTAACCTCGGGCACCTCCATACCGCCATACTTCTTGCGCCAGGTGTAAAAGGTGGCATCTGAAATGGCGTGCTTACGGCAGAGCTCGCGGGCAGAAACTCCGGCTTCCGCTTCGCGGAGAATACTGATGATCTGTTCGTCGGAAAAACGCTTCTTCATGGGGATGTCCTCATGTGGCTTATGAAGACATTACTAACATCGGGGTATATTAATCAACGGGGAGCAGGTCACCTTTGTGAAAGTACTGGGCACAGGGCATCCGGCCTGACGCACAATGTTGACTGAGTGATGAAGGGACACATATCGCAGTGAAGATGTTCAGCAGACTGCCCGCTCTTCCACACACCGCAGTCAATATCAATACCCCGGTAGGCGTATCCGCATATCGCAGTCAAGGCAGGCAAAAACTAAATGGGATGATGAATCAGTATAAATTGACTGTGGTATGCAGAACGCATACCACAGTCAACAAACCCTAAAACGGCATACCTCAGTCATTTTCCGGTTTCACGCTGCCGAGCGCTTTTGCCAGTTTCTGAGGATCAATACCTGCAGCCTTCAGGGCTTTAATCACTTCGTCATAGTTCTGCTCAGGTACTTCCTCTTCCGGCTCACGAGGAACAACGACTTTGCTACTGATCAGTTTCGGATTACGGTAATGCACGCTGAAGTAGGTGGCCCGGCCGCGTTTGAATTCGGTGTAATCGAGATAGCCGATATCCTTCAACTGCACCATAGCTTTGCGCACCGTGTGGTTCTGCGTGTAGATGTTAGACGTCAGGTTGAGTCTGTCTCGCATACGCTTCATGGAGATTGGGGCCGGATTCTGCGGCAGGCTTTCGATGTAGGTATAGAGTGCCTGAGCGGACTCCTTACGCTGCAGGGCATCGATGGCCTTCAGACGCAACAGGACCCGTCTATCCATCTGATAAAGCTCAAATAGCTTGGGCTCTGCCCTGATCTCCACGACATCAGCAGTGATGTCGTAATAGGCAGACTGAACTAGGTGCGTAGTCCACCCTTTCGTTTCACTCTGAAACTTGAGGGTTACGGATGCCAGCTTGAACAGGGAGTTGCTGATCCTGTCGCGCATTTTCTTGTTAGAGCGCCGGGAGTCAAAGCCACACATTTTAACGAACTCAACAAAAGACAGCTTGAGCGTGTCATCCTTGACGCCAAAATCATACATTGAACGGATGATCCCAAGCCAGACTTTGAAGTCCGTATCCATATCGAGTCGCGATCCGGTGATCCTGACATCGGTATACCCTTCACTCCGGGCAATAGACAGCTGTACGAGCTCCTCAGTCGCATCCGTGACGTTTTTGCGGTTCGTCTTACTCCTGGAGGTCGATTTCAGTGTAGGAACGAACAGACCAAGCCTCATGAGTGCAACAGGCTGAACAGTACTGGCGCTGTTGACATCCAGCTTAACAACTTCGCCCGTTGTCTTGTTGACCTCCTGAAGATTCAGGGGTAACTCATTATTTTCCATAGCCATTTTATTAACCCGCGGTTATCCACAAAGGAAAGTATATACGCATATCACAGTCAACGGAAATACATACCCCAGTTAATACAATTGCATACCGCAATAGGTGATCCTGCACACAACAGTCAACATACCACACACCACAGTTAATGAAGACAGCCTCCGGGCTCAGGCGTAGCGGGGCGCTGCACGATCCGGGGATCTCTTCTTGATCTCACCATGATCTCCTTAAGGATCAATTACTGGATCGAAATATGGAATAACTGCCATCATCCCGTACATATGGACGACTGACATGACACAATATGAATCCTGGTACAACAACCCGGTAATACAACACCCTTAAAGTCAATTATCTTGACTGTGATATGCAGAAAAATACATTTCATTGCCCTTCTCTATTCCTGTTCTGCTTCATACCGCAGTCAATAATCTGCATACTTTAGTCAATTCCTCATCATTCAGATCCATCCGGTGGATCTTCGTTAGCTTCAGAGCGTCAGCCATATCCTGTTAGTACGCAGTAATTCCGCTTCCTCGACGCTTGCGCCTGCGTGCGCATGCTTTCTGCGGCGAGCGGATGATATTGACTGAAGCATGCGGTAACCTTCAGGTGGATGCTAAACTGATTGCGGTTACATTTTGATCAGCTTTGCAATTTTTAAGATGGTTTGCAATTTTAATGTTGCTTTGCGCCTTTCACCAAGATTTAATAGATTAATGCAAAGATGATAACAAGGAACAGAGAATGGGACTGATGGAAACGCTTGACCAGTGCATTACGGCCGGTCATGAAATGACGAAAGCTATCGCGATTGCACAGTTTAACGATGATAGTCCGGAAGCCAGGAAAATTACCCGTCGCTGGCGTGTGGGTGAAGCCGCCGATCTAATTGGCGTTTCTTCTCAGGCAATCCGTGATGCAGAAAAAGCAGGACGCCTTCCCCATCCTGATATGGAAATGCGTGGACGTGTGGAGCAGCGGGTGGGCTACACCATTGAACAAATTAACCATATGCGGGATGTATTTGGCACCCGTCTGCGCCGTCCTGATGACAGCGTTCCGCCCGTCATCGCGGTAGCAGCACATAAAGGGGGTGTCTATAAGACATCGGTATCTGTCCACCTGGCACAGGATCTGGCGCTTAAAGGGCTGCGGGTACTGCTTGTCGAAGGGAACGATCCACAGGGCACAGCCTCCATGTACCACGGCTGGGTCCCTGATTTGCATATCCATGCCGAAGACACACTGCTACCATTTTATCTTGGTGAGCGCGATGATGCAGCCTATGCTGTCAAACCCACCTGCTGGCCGGGTCTCGACATCATTCCGTCATGCTTGGCCCTGCATCGTATTGAGACAGAGCTCATGGGAAGGTTTGACAACGGGAAACTGCCGACAGAACCTCATATGATGCTTCGTCTGGCCATCGAAACGGTGGCTCATGATTATGATGTCATTGTTATCGACAGTGCACCGAACCTCGGTATTGGTACCATCAATGTCGTCTGTGCTGCTGATGTACTCATCGTGCCAACGCCAGCAGAGTTATTTGATTACACCTCTGCACTTCAGTTTTTTGACATGCTGCGCGATCTTTTAAAAAACGTGGACCTGCAGGGTTTTGAACCAGACGTCAGAATTCTTCTGACCAAGTACAGCAATAACAATGGCTCACAGTCACCCTGGATGGAAGAACAGATCCGCGATGCCTGGGGAAGCATGGTACTGAAAAACGTTGTTCGCGAGACCGACGAAGTCGGTAAAGGTCAGATCCGTATGAGAACGGTGTTTGAGCAGGCTATCGATCAGCGCTCATCTACAGGAGCCTGGCGAAATGCACTTTCTATCTGGGAGCCTGTCTGTAATGAAATTTTTGATCGTCTGATTAAACCTCGCTGGGAGATCAGATAATGAAACGTGCACCAGTCATTCCAAAACATACCGTAAAAGATATCCGCCCCGAAACTGAACCGTCAGCGGCACCCGCGGCACCGATGGTTGATTCATTAATTGCACGGGTGGGAGCTATGGCCCGCGGGAATACCATTCTGCTTCCGGTTTGTGGCCGGGAAGTGAAATTTGTTCTAGAAGCCATCCCGGGCGAGAGTGTTGAAACGGCATCAAGAGTCTGGTCAGGTAATGAACGTGACCAGGAACTACTGACCGAAGACGCGCT
The DNA here is from genome assembly GCF_011077955.1 of Citrobacter freundii. Taxonomy (GTDB): domain Bacteria; phylum Pseudomonadota; class Gammaproteobacteria; order Enterobacterales; family Enterobacteriaceae; genus Atlantibacter. The sequence continues at coordinate 17,439 of NZ_JAALBX010000023.1, read as the reverse complement.
TGATGATCTGATCCCCTCTTTTCTCCTGAGTGGTCAGCAGACGCCTGCGTTCGGACGACGGGTAGAAGGTGTAATTGAGATTGCAGATGGCAGTCGTAGGCGTAAGGCCGCCATAATGACATCATCGGATTATCGCGTTCTCGTGGGCGATCTCGATGACGAACAGATGGTGTCGTTATCTAGGTTAGGTAATGATTACCGCCCAGTCAGTGCTTATGAACGGGGCAAGCGCTATGCACAGCGGTTGGAAAATGATTTTAACGGCAATATCTCTGCTCTGGCTGAAGCTGAGAATATTTCCCGTAAAATCATTACGCGTTGCATCAACACGGCCCATTTGCCAAAATCAGTGGTTGCCCTGTTTACTCATCCTGGTGAACTTTCCGCCCGCTCTGGGGAGTTGCTATACAAAACATTTTCGGGAAAAGAAGCTTTATTGTTGCAACGGACACAACAGCTTCATGAGCAAAAGAAAGCGGGAGTTATCTTTGAATCCGAGGAAGTTATTGGTTTACTGATGGATGTTCTGAAAGAGCCATCAGGGAAAAAAGTTAACCTTAATACCCGTCATCAATTTGTACCTGGTGCGACAGCCCTATACAAAGGCGATAAGGTGATTTTTAATCTTGATAAATCTCGTTTGCCTGCCGGGTGTATTGAGAAGATAGAAAACATACTGCGCGACTTACAAAAAGTTTAGACTGTTTAATGATACAAGCGAGCGTTATCATTAATTTCCAATATCCTTAATGCGTTATATGCTGCTTCGGAATATATACATCCGGAGCAGTTATTCTCTGCACTATAGCCCTGGTCGTTAAAAAGATCTGATTTCTTCTCCCAACCTGATTGTTACCACAATCTAAGATATAGTTTCTGCTACTTTTTCTTAACTAGTTCCAAGGTTCACCCCTCAACCTGCATATCAGAACTCAGACGGTAACCCATCCCGGAATACTGATTCCACACACAAGATTAACTGGGACCACGGTCCCACCTCCTACTTGCGTGGCAGAACTCGCCCGTCAACCCCACCGGGAATATCGATTCCACACACCGGACTTAACTGAGACCATGGTCCCACTCTGTTCAGCTGTTTCTATCACAATACTGATTTTGAGACGTTACAGTGATTCCTGTATTAGGTGCGTAAGAAGATTATGTTCGTTTTGTTCCCTGGTGCTTCCTCGCTCACTCGCGGGCTTCGCCCTGTCGTTCGGCTGCGGCGATCACTACTGGCTCTCTCTGAAAAGCGAAATTTAACTGATCCTCGCTATGGGGATATCTTTCCAGCGGGTGGTGTACGCAGGGGAGAGCATGTCGCGTTTCATTTGCGATGATGGCGCTATCCCTCGTCCGGCAAACCAGACCTGTCCCAGCCCGGAATGATTAATGCCATCGAGAACCTTCATCAGCTCAGCGCTGTGAGGACGTGGCGGACGTTCGTCGAACAGCTGCAGCTGCGAAACGCCGGAGCCGGTGAAGTCATTCAGCATCACACCGGCTTTGGCATACCGGTGCCCATCCTTCCAGATACGCTCCAGAGCCGTTGTGGCGGCCGCAATGATGTCCCGGGTGTCCTGAGTGGGGGTAAGCAGTTTCTCCGTGGCCACGTTGCCGTAGTAAGGCTCTTTAACGGCGAACGGAGACGTTTTGATGAATACGGAAATATGCCGGCAATATTGGCGCTCTTTACGCAGCTTTTCTGAGGCCCGCTCTGCGTACTGACAGACAGCCTGGCGGAGCGAATCGTATTCAGTGACCTTCTCGCCGAAGCTACGGCTGCAGACGATCTGCTGCTTTGTCGGCGGGGCTTCTTCAAGCGACATGCAGCTTTCCCCGTTCAGTTCGCGTACTGTTCGCTCGAGAACGACGGAGAAATTTTTGCGGATAAAGGCCGGGTTCGTCAGGGCCAGATCGAGCGCGGTTTTGATGCCCAGAACATTGAGCTTGCGTGCAATACGGTTTCCCACGCCCCAGATCTCTTCGACCGGCTGCAGTGAAAGCAGTTTCCGCGTTCGCTGTGGATTCCCCCGAGTCAGTGCGAGCACAGCACGAAACTGTTTCCACTCTTTTGAGGCCCACTGGGCTGATTTTGCCAGGGTTTTCGTCGGCCCGGCACCCACGCCGATGGTCAGACGGGTACAGTCATACACGTGCTGGCGCAGCTGCCGGCCGAAGTCCTCCAGGTCCATGCAGTGCTCAACGCCGGTCAGGTCGAGGAACATCTCGTCAATCGAATACTGTTCCACCCTGGGGGCCAGCTCCTCCAGGCAGCTCATCATTCAGAAACACAAGAAGGATATCAACACTTTTCTGGCATATGCGGGTTACCGCTATCAGGTAGATATATCTGGCGATGGAGAACAGTGCCGTCTTAAGCTTCGCCATGTCGACTATACCGACTATCTCAGTGGAGGTAGCCAACATTTGAGCTACGGCGAGCGTAATGCCTTTTCGATCGTTCTTTTTATGTACGAATGTCTGGCTCGTAAGCCCAACCTGATTATTCTCGATGATCCTATCTCTTCGTTTGATAAAAACAAAAAATTTGCCATCCTAGAAATGTTGTTCCGCCGTGACTCATCTGAGTGTTTGAAAAACCAGACGGTACTGATGCTTACACATGACGTTGAGCCAATCATCGATACTCTGAAGTCGGTGAAGAAGTTGTTTAGTAACCATGTTACTGCATCCTATTTACGTTATAGCACTGGCACGATAACTGAATTACCTATCCGCGAAAGCGATATTCTGACGTTTGCCCAAATCTGCAAAGTGGTTCTCGAATCCGACTGTGATGACCTGATCAAGCTCATTTATCTTCGCAGGCATTATGAAATCATGGACAATCGAGGTGATGTTTATCAGGTACTTTCTAACTTGTTTCACCGCCGAGAGGAACCAATCGACACACGCCTACCTCTGATTGAAGGAACAGGGTACCCGATGATGGACCCGGAGAGCTTCCTTAATGGATGCAGTTTAATCACTAAAAATATTTTTGGTTTTGATTACCCCCATATGCTCAGCTTGCTGAATGATCCTGACAAAATTCTGTCGTTATATCGAAGCTGCACGAATGGCTATGAAAAACTTCAGGTGTTCCGACTACTGGAACCTGAGGCCGATAACCGTGTCATTCGCAAGTTTGTGAATGAAACCTATCATATTGAAAACGAGTTTATCTGCCAACTAGACCCCACACGATTCGATCTTATCCCGGAATACGTTATTGTTGAATGTGACAGGCTGCTCCTTAATATCGAGGCGTCGAACGATGATGCTGAACTGGAAACGGCCTGAACGTATGGTCTAGATGTAACTCTTCTTAGCAGTGAAGGTGAGTAGTAATACTCACCTACCTGGATCTCCAATTCAATTGAGCCTGCTGATAAGCAGGCCTTTTTGGCGAGACACAGAAGCCTCTAAAGTTGGGACATGGCGCTTTTTATGCCGCCAGATAGTATCTTTCTGGCCCTGTAATGACAAAAAGCTGATTTCCGTTAACAATAACCCTGTTTAAATATCCAGATAAAAACATTTCCTCTGGGTCAAATGAGTGATACAGTTTCACCCATAAGACCCAATGGAGGCAATATGTCTGAATTTGAATTACTGGCGCAGGATCTGCTTGAAAAAGCAGAGGCGGAAGAACAACTGCGACAGGAAAATGATAAAAAGCTGCTCGGGCAGGTGCTGGAAATCTATGACCAGAAGTACGTGGCTGAACTGCTTAGAAAAGTTGGTAAAAATGAGTGGAGTCGCGAGACTCTTAATCGCTGGATTAATGGTAAGTGCTCACCTAAGTCGCTGACGTTAGCCGAAGAGGAACTTCTACGAAAAATGCTTCCGGAAGCGCCTGCACATCACCCTGACTATGCCTTCCGGTTTATTGACCTGTTTGCTGGCATTGGAGGTATACGGAAGGGCTTCGAAACCATCGGTGGCCAGTGCGTTTTTACCAGTGAATGGAATAAAGAGGCTGTGCGCACATATAAAGCTAACTGGTTTAACGATGCTCAGGAACACACTTTCAATCTCGATATTCGGGAAGTCACGCTCAGTGATAAACCTGAAGTACCTGAAAACGATGCCTATGCTTACATTAATGAGCATGTGCCGGATCATGATGTACTTCTGGCAGGTTTCCCCTGTCAACCGTTCAGCCTTGCGGGTGTAAGCAAGAAAAACTCGCTCGGGCGCGCGCATGGTTTCGAATGTGAGGCTCAGGGAACGCTTTTCTTCGATGTGGCGCGTATTATCCGCGCAAAAAAACCTGCCATCTTTGTTCTTGAAAACGTTAAAAACCTGAAGAGCCATGACAAGGGTAAAACCTTTAAAGTCATCATGGATACCCTTGACGAACTGGGCTATGAAGTTGCGGATGCAGCTGAGATGGGCAAAAACGATCCTAAAGTTATCGACGGAAAGCACTTTTTACCTCAGCACCGAGAACGTATCGTTTTGGTCGGTTTCCGTCGTGATCTGAATATTCACCAGGGCTTTACCCTGCGCGATATTAGTCGTTTTTATCCGGAACAGCGTCCGTCATTTGGCGAACTGCTGGAACCCGTGGTTGACAGCAAATATATACTGACGCCGAAACTCTGGGAGTATCTCTATAACTACGCCAAAAAGCACGCAGCTAAGGGTAACGGATTCGGTTTTGGCCTCGTTAATCCTGAAAATAAAGAAAGCATTGCCCGTACGCTTTCTGCTCGCTATCACAAAGACGGGTCTGAAATTCTGATAGACCGTGGCTGGGATATGGCCACAGGTGAAACAGACTTCGCGAACGAAGAAAATCAGGCGCATCGGCCCCGCAGGCTGACTCCACGAGAGTGCGCGCGCCTTATGGGTTTTGAAAAAGTAGATGGCAGGCCTTTTCGCATTCCTGTGTCAGACACTCAGTCGTACAGGCAGTTCGGTAACTCCGTAGTGGTGCCCGTGTTTGAAGCCGTAGCCAAACTGCTTGAACCTTATATCCTGAAAGCGGTTTATGCCGATTCGTGCAAGGTTGAACGAATCTGATCGCTCCTCCCGGTATTTATGCCGGGAGATAATCTATGGAATATCTGCGTAAAGCCCTGTCAGCTCAGCAATAAACGCACCTAGCGTCATTAGCTCAGCTCTCACCGCCTCCGGGTATTTTTTGTGCAGAGATGATGGCACGACCAGTCTGACACCCGACTCCCGCATCTCCCGATATTGAGCCAGAGAAACTCCCTCCTGGAGTGTAAACAGATGCACCTGATGAATTTTATCGGCCTCATTCAGTATCTGACGCCAGCGATCCTTACAGGTAGTCTTGACTGCCAGCATGCGCAGATTTTCTACGGGAAACTCAGTATCGTGGTAAGCCCCTGCGGAAGGGAAAAGGAAATCGGGTTTTTTATTACCTTCTGTGACGGCCTGCGTCGCAAAGTGTCGCAGGCCGTGCTCAATGAATAGATGCTCCAGGTGCAGTTCCAGCGACTTCCCGGCTCTGGATTTACGGCGATTGCTGACAGAATTGGCCAGCGCAATAAATTCATCCACAGAGCCAAATCCTTTCCGGATGATATCCAGAACATGCAGTTCCTCAACCAACAGAAATATGTCGTACTCCACGCGCCGGCGGTCAATAAGTTGCTCATCCGGATCAAGGGAATTTTTCACATAATGGCTGGCTGCATACTGAATAATTTCACTTCCCGACGGAAAGCGCAGGTGCCAGTCTTCAGGTAGAATATATTTATGATTTACTGGCGCTTGCTGTAGAGATAGTCCGCCAAGAATCTGTCCTGCGGGGCCGGATATAAGCGCTCCGGGTATAACTTCACCAATAGCGGTCTCAATGACGTCCTCTTCATCAGTGCTGGCGCATACCCAAATATTTACTTCCTTACAGTCCCCCCCTTGCTCATCAAGCTTGAAAGCCAGGAGCGTCAGAGCCCCTGTATTTTCAGGATCCTGAAGTGGGCTGCCTCTACCCCAGCGGGTAATCCTTTTTTCATTCCGGGTTTTACCAAAATGACGGCTGTTATAATAAATTGCCCGGGCTTCGCTGTCAGGGCAATCATGCGATGACACATGTGCGGTGAGAAAAACCGAAGGGTTCAGTTCACGGGTATGGTTGATAGACGGAAACAGTTTTTCAACGATACCTGAAGGGATATAAAGCCCTACCTGGTGACCACCTGTTGCGCCGGTATCGTTGGCGGAAAGGCGTTTGATGTAGACGAAGTAATTCTCACATGCGATCTCAAGTAGCCAGTTGTGGAAAACCGACATAAGCATCCCCTGTTACCCTGAAACTTTACTCACCATTTTTTCATAATTATATACAAACAGCCAGAAAGGCTGTTACAGGCGATTTGATCTGCAACCTATTGGTTAATATGCTCTGATGTGCGCAATCTTCGCTTTTTGCTCATATTGGTTCATTTTATCCTCCGGACTTACCGGTTAATTTTGCAAGAGCCTGTTCTACTTTTTTAATATCCTGCTCTACAATGGCTTTCTCATCAGGCGTGAGCGGGACCTCTTCGAGGGAAGGTGCGAACAAGTCCCTGATATGAGATCATGTTTGTCATCTGGAGCCATGGAACAGGGTTCATCATGAGTCATCAACTTACCTTCGCCGACAGTGAATTCAGCAGTAAGCGCCGTCAGACCAGAAAAGAGATTTTCTTGTCCCGCATGGAGCAGATTCTGCCATGGCAAAACATGGTGGAAGTCATCGAGCCGTTTTACCCCAAGGCTGGTAATGGCCGGCGACCTTATCCGCTGGAAACCATGCTACGCATTCACTGCATGCAGCATTGGTACAACCTGAGCGATGGCGCGATGGAAGATGCTCTGTACGAAATCGCCTCCATGCGTCTGTTTGCCCGGTTATCCCTGGATAGCGCCTTGCCGGACCGCACCACCATCATGAATTTCCGCCACCTGCTGGAGCAGCATCAACTGGCCCGCCAATTGTTCAAGACCATCAATCGCTGGCTGGCCGAAGCAGGCGTCATGATGACTCAAGGCACCTTGGTCGATGCCACCATCATTGAGGCACCCAGCTCGACCAAGAACAAAGAGCAGCAACGCGATCCGGAGATGCATCAGACCAAGAAAGGCAATCAGTGGCACTTTGGCATGAAGGCCCACATTGGTGTCGATGCCAAGAGTGGCCTGACCCACAGCCTGGTCACCACCGCGGCCAACGAGCATGACCTCAATCAGCTGGGTAATCTGCTGTATGGAGAGGAGCAATTTGTCTCAGCCGATGCCGGCTACCAAGGGGCGCCACAGCGCGAGGAGCTGGCCGAGGTGGATGTGGACTGGCTGATCGCCGAGCGCCCCGGCAAGGTAAGAACCTTGAAACAGCATCCACGCAAGAACAAAACGGCCATCAACATCGAATACATGAAAGCCAGCATCCGGGCCAAGGTGGAGCACCCATTTCGCATCATCAAGCGACAGTTCGGCTTCGTGAAAGCCAGATACAAGGGGTTGCTGAAAAACGATAACCAACTGGCGATGTTATTCACGCTGGCCAACCTGTTTCGGGCGGACCAAATGATACGTCAGTGGGAGAGATCTCACTAAAAACTGGGGATAACACCTTAAATGGCGAAGAAACGGTCTAAATAGGCTGATTCAAGGCATTTACGGGAGAAAAAATCGGCTCAAACATGAAGAAATGAAATGACTGAGTCAGCCGAGAAGAATTTCCCCGCTTATTCGCACCTTCCCTTCACTTCACCATCACACACAAATGCATAAAGGTTGTTTTTAACATCCTTGAATCTTTCATCAAGATGATACTTCAAATAGCCGCTTGTAATTTGCCAGAATCCTACTTTGATAAAACCAATCTCAATCAAACGATTCATGTCAGGAGTTCAGTTGGGAGGAATAATAGCATTGTACATGGACTGCTCTATTTCTCCTTTATTTAACAAAGCCTGATGCTAGCAATTTGTGATATTGGCATGAAGTTTGATCGCTGGGCAGGTATGTTCATTAAGATCGATCAGCAGACTTTGCGCCAGTGCCGTTAAAGGGATGTCGCTTCTTTCCTCTTTTTCCGCTCACTAACCAGTCACAGTTCGGGCACTACCTGGAGCCAGTGTGCCCCGTCCGGCGGTCACGGGACGGGCTTTTTTCCGCTTCTGACCGGCGTTACGGATAGTTTACGCCGGTCATCGCCCGCTAAGGATTGCCCTTCAAGCTGCTTTCGCGGCATATCCTCGCCGCCATAAAAACCTGTCGGCTGCGGTATTCCACGGTCAGCCTGACCCGTTGCCGTCCGGGGCGTACAGGCTCCAGGCAGCAGGGAACGGGCGTCGCACCGACGCCCTCCTGATGCCCCCTGTCACCAGAGGAGTCTTCTTATGTCCCGTTTTATCCAGGGTAACTGCGTCCCGATTATGGCTGGCTTTCCGGATAATGCCGTCGATTTCATCCTGACCGATCCGCCCTATCTGGTTGGCTTTCGCGACCGTTCCGGACGCGCTATTGCCGGTGATAAAACCGATGAATGGCTGCAACCGGCCTGCAACGAGATGTACCGCGTCCTCAAAAAAGACGCCCTGATGGTCAGCTTTTATGGCTGGAACCGTGCCGATCGCTTCATCGCTGCCTGGAAAGCGGCGGGGTTCACGATTGTCGGCCACCTTGTGTTTACCAAAAGCTACTCCTCCAAATCCGCTTTTGTCGGCTACCGACACGAATGCGCCTATCTCCTCGCAAAAGGCCGCCCGTGTCTGCCTGAAAACCCGCTTCCGGACGTACTGGGGTGGAACTATACGGGCAACCGGTATCACCCGACTGAAAAACCGGTTTCCAGCCTGCAACCGCTCATTGAATCCTTCACCACACGCGGCGCGATTGTTCTCGATCCGTTTGCCGGCAGCGGCTCCACCTGCGTGGCCGCATTGCAGTCCGGACGGCGCTATATCGGTATCGAACTGCTTGAGCAGTACCACCGGGCAGGGCGGGAACGCCTTGAGGCGGTACGCCGCGCCATGATGAAACCGGCGGCGAACGATGCCTGGCTTCCGGAGGCTGCATGACGAACTACACCGGTCACGAACAACTCCGCGCCGACGTCGCAGAGCTGGCAAATGCCATGTGTGACCTGCGCATGACGCTCAATTTACTTGAGTCACGGTATCGCTTCGATTCGGGAGTGCTGACGGAGCGGCTTGTGCGCCAGACCTTCTGCCGGATCAACACCCTGTTTCTTGACGCGTACCGCGAAGCCCTTGAGCTGGACGCCAGCTTTAAAGACTGACTGAGACCGGGCGGGAACGCCCGGAATAACCTGATTTGGAGAAAGAGATGTACGGAAGACGTATTGAGTTGTGCCAGGCGCTGGAAAACATGTTCGCGCCCGAAGAACCGCTTGCGCTGCTTGTCTGGACGGAGGACAGCGTTGAGGAAGTGTGTGCCTTCAACAACGAGCATCCGGTGACGGAGGAGGAAATCCGTGGCGTCCTGGTGCGCATTGGCAGAACGCCAATGAATGAATATCAGAAAAACGGGATCAGCGCCGCGTCCGTGTCTGACCTGCTTGCGAGCGAGAGGACCGAAGCGGACCGCCATGTGGAAGTGCCGGTCCGGACGCTGGCCGCGCTGGTTGACTGGGCCGAGCGAGAACTGATTGCCCGCGAGAGCGAAGTATGGGACGCCGGAGCAGCGACGCCTGAAAGTATCGGTCAGTGTAACCAGAATATCAGCCTGCTGAAACAACTGATGGGTGCCTGAGACGGGGCGGGAAGTGCGGTGCGCTTCCCGCGCCTTTCAGTCGCAACGTGGCTCAGGGAGGCGGGCAGGGGGGATTTCACAGCGGTCTGATTGAGCCGCGTTATCCCCCACACGGTAAAAGGATGTCGCGCGCTCCGCATTTTTACCGTCCCCCTTCTGCGAAGAGGGCCGGGAGCATAAAACCGTCAGCGCGGTGCCGTAACGGCAAACGCCGTGCCTCTACTCTAGCCCGACCGCTGCGTATGCAAGGGTTCGCTTCGCCGCCATCCTCGCCCGGTCGCAGTGGTGTGATGGATGCTCCGCGTTCTTCCCGTCGTTTTCCCGCTCAGTTTTCGCAGGAAAACCGTCCAGACCGCGTCGGCTTTTTCTGCGCTGCGGCCTGCGGTGTCGCCCCTGCATTCTCCGCTTTTCGTCGGGCTGTCGTGTCGGCACGGCGAATGCCGGCACTGTGATCCCATTACACGCGGAGGAATTTTTATGAGCATGAACACCACCACCCCGGCCGTCTATGTCGGCACATACCATAAATACAACTGCGGCAGCATTGACGGTAAGTGGTTTGATTTAACCGATTTTGAGGGCCCGGAAGACTTTCAGGAAGCCTGTAAGGCGCTCCACGCTGACGAGTGGGACGCGGAATTTATGTACCAGGACTGGGAGGGCATTCCGTCACAGTTTGTGTCTGAATCTTCGGTTGACTGGGCGTTTATCGATGCCTACAAACGCGCCTGCGATGAAGGCAAAGACCCGGCATTTATCGCCTGGGCCGAATACACCGGCCAGTGTGACTATGACGAATTTGATGATGCGTTCCGTGGTGAGGCAGAAAGCGAGGAGGAGTATGCGCAGGAAATGGTGGAGGACAACTGCCTCCTTGACGGGGTGCCGCAGATGCTGCGCGGTTACTTTGACTATGCAGCGTATGCGCGCGATTTGTTCAGCAGCGGTTATGTATTCCATGACGGATACGTTTTCACCAGTTGACCGGCAAGGCGGCGGGGATACCCGCCGCAAAGGAGAGCACGATGAATTTAACCCCTTATACCCGCGACATTTTACGCCAGTACCGCGCCCTGATTAATGCCCGCCGTAAAGCACAGGGATTAGATCCCGTTACGACAGATAAACTGATTGATTCAGTCTGCGATTTTATGACCAGTCAGTATGCCGTGTATCTGTGCGGTTGCTTCATCCTTCAGGGAAACAGCGGAACACCACCACAGGAATAGATACCCGATCAGCAGAGGCGGTGTAAGCCGCCTTTATGCCCGCCGAAAACCACGGGCAGGCTGTAGCCTGCCGGCGTCGGCTTGCGCCTGCGGCGCCCGCCCGCGCCGTTCACTGTTTGTGTGGTCTGAAGCCGGGCTGATGGGTAAACTGATAAAAAGCCTGAACCTGAACAAGGCTGAAATGCTCATGACCGGATGGAATATCGCAAAAAGCTCAAAAGAAGATCAGGACAAGGTAGCCGTGGACCTTGTCGCGTCCGGCGTGGCCTATAAAGAACGCCTGAATATGCCCGTGATCGCCGAGGCGATAGCCCGGGAACAGCCGGAGCATCTGCGTGCATATTTTATGGAGAGGCTGCGCCACTACCGCCAGGTGAGCGCCACGCTGCCGGGCGCAGGCGATCCGCTGTATGCAGAAATGAAAGAGGCTAACAGTAAAAACTAGTCATTTGTTTAACTTATTGAATTACAGTATTTTTATAGTTATTTTTTATTAAAAGTTGTTGGTCAGAAATCGTCCCTAAAGTCATTAAAAGCCCTTCATGGCCCCCTTCGGCTCCTGACCCGCTGCGCGGTTCAGTCGTCGAGCCAGACTCCGACAGGCAGCTGCTTCGCACCGGCCAGTCTCCGCCGAACCCGCGGAGCGGTTTCGGGCCTGACGGCTACTGTCTGATGGCTGACGTCCAGGTCAACACCTGCAGCTGGCTGACGCCAGCGCGTTCACCACACCGGCGATAAGGCTGCCGGCGCTCTTATGCGCAACGCCGTTTCGCGCCCGCGCTTTCCGTCGTTGCGGCGGTTCCCTGCCCATCCTTTAACTGGTTTATTCACCCGTCTGAGTCCTTTCGCCGGGGCTGAGACAAGCACATCCCGTCTTGCTGTCCAGTGCCGGCGTTGCCTTTCGCAACAAATTTTTCCCGGCCATTCCGCAGGCTTCATTAGACCGAAAAAAATTTCCCGCTCACACCGGACATCTGCGCCGTGCTGTGCCTGATTTCGCCCTTGCGGCGAACGGCTCTCAAACGGGTGAAGGTATCAACCAGCGGGAGCGTGTAGCAGGTCCCCGCAAAACGTCAAAACCGCGGCCCCGGCAACTCAACGGGTGATGGTTTTTTAAGGGCAAAAGAAGGAGAAATATCATGGCAGCACGGGGCGTTAACAAAGTCATTCTGGTCGGCAATCTGGGACAGGATCCTGAAATTCGTTACATGCCGCAAGGCGGCGCAGTGGCCAATATCACACTGGCCACTTCTGATTCCTGGCGCGACAAGCAGACCGGGGAAATGCGTGAAAGCGTGGAGTGGCACCGGGTCGTCCTGTTCGGGAAGCTCGCGGAAATTGCAGGTGAGTATCTGCGTAAAGGTGCGCAGGTTTACATCGAGGGTGAGTTACGCACCCGGAAATGGACCGATCAGACCGGGCAGGACCGCTATACCACCGAAGTCACTGTTAACGCTCGCGGCACGATGCAAATGCTGGGGCGCGCTCAGGTCAGTACCTCCCCGGATGGTCGTCAGACTACTGGTCAGGCTCCGGCACAGACTGCCCCGGAGACGGACAAACCGATCAAAGGAAAATCCCGCAAAACCAAATCCGCCGCCGCGCCGCAGCCGCAGCCAGTACCCCCACAGGGCGAGTACCCGCCGATGGATTTTGACGACGATATCCCGTTCTAGGATTTACCCATTTTACCGCGCCCTGCTGAGGCAGGGCTGACACCACAGGAGCACCAGAATGCAGAAAGGATCCGAAATTTTACTTCCAGACGGACCGTTTACCCGCGAGCAGGCGCAGGTCGTTGTGGCGGCGTACAGCAACGTCACCATCGAGGATGACCAGATGACACATTTTCGCGTGGTTGTGCGGGTTGACGGCGCGATGGTCTGGCGGGCATGGAATTTTGAGCCGGAAGCCGGGGTCTGGCTTAACCGCTACATCCAAAAATACGGTGTGAGAAAACCCTAAAGCGAAAAAGGTGCCGGACAGGGGGGCTGTCCGGCAGACAGTAATCAATATCATGAAAGGAGTATCAATTATGTCAGTGACCGAGTCTAAACCAAAAGCGGCCCGTAAGGCCACCGCCAAATCCGCCGCCCCGAAAGCGGCAGCCGCGCTGAAAGCCGCGCTGGATGCCGCGCCCGTTCAGTACATTCCGTTATCCGCGCTGGTTAAGTCCCCGCTCAATGCGCGTGTCATTCCCTACGCGCAGGAAAGCGTGGTTTCCCTGGCGGAAACCATCGTTTCGGTTGGCCTGTTGCAGAATCTGGTTGTTCACCTCCTCCCGGAGGCCAGGTATGGCGTGGTTGCCGGGGGACGCCGCCTGGCTGCCCTGAATTATCTCGCCGAAAATGGCACATACAACGCCGACCAGGGTGTGGCGGTCAAAGTGGTGCCGGAAGAACTGGCGGTGGCGGCCTCGATGATCGAGAACGACCAGCGCTGCGACATGCACCCCGCCGAACAGATTGCCGGCTTCCGGACGCTGGAAGGTGAAGGTAAAACCCCCGCGCAGATTGGTGACCTGCTGGGCTACAGCGCCCGCCACGTTCAGCGGATGCTGAAACTGGCGGGACTGGCTCCAGCGGTACTGGATGCACTGGCGACCAATGAACTGACCACCGAACACTGCCATGCGCTGGCGCTGGAATCCGATCCGGAACGTCAGTTGCAGGTGCTGGACGCCGCCCGCCAGAAAGGGTATCAGGGAAAACCGGACGTGGGCGTCATTCGCTCGCTCATCACCGCCAGTGAAGTGTCCACATCCTGCGCAAAATTTCAGTTTGTCGGCGCTCAGGCATTCAGCCCGGATGAAATCCGTGCTGACCTGTTCAGCGCTGATGAAGGCGGTTATATCGACGCACTGACGCTGGATACGGCGCTGCTCGAAAAGCTTCAGCTTGTCGCAGAACACCTGCGCGAGGTGGAAGGCTGGGGATGGTGCGCAGGGCGTCTGGATACGGTTCGCTGGCACGGTGAGGACGCAAAAACTTATATCCTCCCCCGTGATGTTACGCCTGTGTATACCGATGCGGAACAGGAACACCTGGACACGCTGAGCGGGGAGTACGACGAATACGACACGGTGTGTGAGGAAAGTCAGGCGCTGGAAGCGGAAATGGCGGCAATTGAATGTGCCGCAGAGCTTCGCGCATGGAATACCGAATTCCGGGCGGCAGCGGGTGTGGTGGTGTCATGGAACGGTGAAGTCGAGGTTCAGCGCGGCGTGGTGCTGAAAGCGCAGGTCACTGAGAACACTGACCCGGACGCGCCCGGGACGCCGTCCGTGATGACCCACACGCAGGAGCCGGAACCCGCTGACGAAATCAGTCTGCCTCTCCTTACGAAAATGTCGTCTGAACGCACACTGGCAGTCCAGGCTGCGCTGATGCAGCAGACCCCAAAGGCGGTGGCGCTGCTCGCGTGGACACTGTGCGGGGAGGTTTTTACGGGCTGCTCAACGGCGCGTAATCCTCTTCAAATCAGAATGACATGCTCGCATTACTCTCTGTGCGGTAACGCGCCGTCCGGACAGGAAGGCGCGGGCTTTCTGGCGCTGATGAAAGAGGGTAAGCGGCTTGAAGCCCTGCTGCCGGAAGGCTGGCGCAGGGATTTCACCACTTTTTTCACTCTCGACGGGCAGACGCTGCTGTCCCTGATGGGCTTCTGTGTGGCCTGTAGCGTGAACGGAGTGCAGACCCGCGAATATGGCCGCACGTCACGCAGCCCCCTCGATGCACTGGAAACGGCGCTGGACTTTCATCTGCGGGACTGGTGGCAGCCGACGAAAGACAACTTCTTCGGTCAGCTTAAACATACGCAAATCATCGGGGCACTGAATGAGGCCGGAGAATCAGGAGCCGCCCGTGATGCTGAAAAAATGAAAAAAGGCGACGCAGCCGAATTTGCCGAATCCCGGATGGCCGCAAACCGCTGGGTGCCCGTCTGGATGCGCGGGCCGGATGCAGAGAAGGACGCCGGAGAACCGGACTGCACCACCACTGATACCGACACCGTAAACCCCACCGCCGAAGCCGCTTAACAGGGAGGCCGCCCCGCCGGGGCGGCATTTAAAGGAGACGAAAATGCGTAACATCATCACCACTGACGTACTCAAAACCATGATCCCCAGCGAGTTCGAGGATTACCGCAACGGCGGCAATGACCTGCGCCGCGCCCTGACGCACGCCGTGTTAGGTAAAGTGGACGCCCCTTCCGGCTGGAACAGTGACTGCGAATATAACGCTGAATACGGCGGACTCTTCCCGGTGCAGTGCCGTTTCACGCCAGCGCATGAGCATTTCCATATTGTGCTGTGCAGTCCGGGGGATGTCTCACCCGTCTGGCTGATGGTTTTCGTGTCAGATAACGGCCATCCGGTATCGGTCGTCAGAACGCTGGCGGAGTTTAATCCGCAGTTAATCAGTCACACCCTCAGCCTGACGGCGCGGCTCGACAGCGACGGGTATGCCGCTGACTTTATCATCCATACGCTGGCAATGGAGGGCGCACGATGATCCCGAATTCCCGCTCCCTTGTCACCCTGCAACCGGCGCGACAGGCAGCACTTCAGGCCATACTTGACGTTGAAACCCGCCGCAGTGAGGGGCGACGGCTGCCGGAACTGCCGTATGTGCGTACGTTTCTGCGCATTCTGACCGGCAGCAGCCGCATCAATACCGATGTGGCCCGGCGTATTCCCGGCCTGAACTGGCATCCCAAAAACCGTCTGGTTTCGCTGAAACAGGTTGAGGCGGCACTGGAAATATTGCTGGCAAGCCACGGGGAAAAATGCCCGCTGCCACTGCCCATAGATATTCAGGGCGAGCTTTTCCCGGAACTCGTTCACAATCATACCGGACGCAAACGCCACCGCATGGAGATCGGCACGGCCCGAAGCCAGCGCCGCGAAACCCGACTGACTGAACAGGCCTGTCTCCGGCGCCAGAACCTGCTGGCCCGTGCCGTTACGGAACTGAATTTCTGTTCCCCGGAGACGGTTCAGGTATGGTACGCCCGCTGGAGCGACGAGTTCGGCGAGGAACTGGCGGCTCCGTTCTGGCGGTGGCAGCGTCGCTTCCGCTCACTGGATGAGCTGGAGTGGAACCGGCTCAGTCACGATCCGCTGTGGCAGGTGATGCATGACCTGCGGTTGATTGTCCGGGAAACGCCGGAGGGAACGCACCGCGCCGAGCGGTGGCAGGTACCCAATAAGCTGCGTTATCAGCCGGTGGCAGGCGTATGACCCGCTGGCGTTACTCCCTGCGGTGGGTGCTGCGCCATTTACCCTGTCCCGGCGAGCGTGAACTGATATCCGTAGAGGTGGCTGCCGGGGAGCCTGCCCCCGATGCCATTATGTCGCGTTTTGTTCCGGGGTCCGGCTATGCGGTGACACTGGATTTTACAGGCGGGAAACCCGTTAAGCGCTGGAGTGCGGAGCGTAAGGCCGCCGCGCGGCGACGTAATCTGGAGCGACGCGTCAGAAAACATGCGCCCCTGTTTGCCGATGAACTGATTGACCGCCAGCTTGCTGAACGACCGGAATACTTTGAGGGGAAATAGTTTCCCCGGTGGACACCGTTTCGGTCAAACCGCACTCAGTTTCGTTGCCGGGAATGCCAGTAAATACAGATATGCCTGAACCCGCAGATAACCTGCGCAGGCAGTGGATATTCCTGGGATATTTACAGGGGTACGGTATAATGGCGGTGGCGCTTGAGGCTTTTTGCCTCATTCTCCGGCATGAACACTGAGTGGTGAGGCAGAAAGCAGAAAGCCCCGAGTAATTTTTCAATTAACCCGAGGCCCCTGTATGCTGATCACATTCAGAGTAGCCTCTTACCTGCCAAAAGGCAAGGAGAAGAAGGCCATGAAACTGCCGCGAAACGCCCTTATCTGGTGCGTATTAATCGTGTGTTTAACGCTGTTAATATTCACATACCTGACGCGAAGTTCGCTCTGCGAACTGAGGCTGAAGGACGGAGACAGGGAGGTGGCTGCGGTCATGGCTTACGAATCCGGTAAGTAGCAACCTGGAGGCGGGGGAAACCCCGCCTTTTCAGGCTGATGTGTTAAAGCTCAGCCGCAAGCGCCTTTTAAAGGGGCTGTCAGTGTCCGACTGGCAGCCCCCTTTTTCTTATAAACTTTCCGTCCGGCCCCGAACGGCGGAAACGGCGGGAAAAGCGGGTGCGCCTTCGGCGCTGCCGCTGTTCCTCATCCCGGGTGACTGATAACTCTGTGCACTTTTCCTTTTCTCAGTAGCCTGGCTACTGTCGGTTGTTCCATTCTGAAAGCCTGATATCCGCCAGGGCAATATTTGAGTCCGGCAGAAAGACTCCTGTCGCATGAAGAACCCAACACCAGAACCCATGGCCCCCTTCGGCTCCTGACCCGCTGCGCGGTTCAGTCGTCGAGCCAGACTCCGACAGGCAGCTGCTTCGCACCGGCCAGTCTCCGCCGAACCCGC
>NZ_JAALBX010000022.1 GCF_011077955.1 Citrobacter freundii | reverse complement strand
CCATCTCCCGGTCGTTCTCACGCGGAGGGCTGTTCGTAGCACCGCCTTGTCGTCGCACAAGGGGTGAAATGAACTCCGCCAAAAACTTTTTGCGAAAGGCTGCAAAAACTTTTTGTCTCCGCCCCCTGCGCTCCTCCCTGCGGCGTTGCTCCTTTGCCCTTCGCCGCGAGAGAACTCACCGAGAGATGACTTAACCACCAGAAAAGGGGACAACCAGAATGCACACACAGAACGTCAAAACCGCCGCTCCCGAATCTTCCGAAAGATGGGGTGAAAAATCATGTCTGCGGACTGATGGCTTTATCCGCAACCTTCATTCATCAAATGCGTTTGATGTGATCCGCGCTGATGTGGTGCTTATCCGAATGGAGGCACAGGCGAACCGGGGATGTGGTCTGCATTACGAAATTTTTGAATCCCGTCTGTTAGGGGCGGCAATGGGTTATCTCGAAAAATTACCGGTAAAAGACCGCCCGGTCTTTATGGGGGCCGCCGCCCGCCGTGGATATTCCTTAACGCTGGCTCATGAGCAACAGGCACACAATGACTGTGATGAACTCATGGCCGAACTGGCCCGCGATTACTGACACAACGTTTAGCCTGGCGGCCTGCGCCGCCTTAACCAACCCGAAGGAGAAAACCATGCTTACACACATCACTGAATCATTACGTTATCCGGCGATTAACGCCAGCGCCGAAGCCGAGCGGGCTTACTGGATGGGCCGCGAAAGAATGGCAGTAAAAGCGCCCGAAGAAATTGATGTTCATCGTTTTCACGATGCGCTGGGGCGTATGTACCCGCTCAACTGGGCATCCGGTGATAACGGGGAAAGTGAAACGTTTATGAGCGCGGAAATGTACTGCGGGAACGTGACTGAAATTTTTACCCGCATCGGCATCCGTTATTACCGTATGCGTGATTACAGCAACATGAACCACGCGCAGATCGTGCAGCGCGTTAAGGAGGTGTTTTACCGGGACAACGACAGCCAGAAATGAAAAAAGCAGGCTTACGCCTGCTCATTCCCGCCGGGTTAACGCCTAGGAACGTAAGACCCGGCAACCATCAAATTTCAGTAGAGGATAAATCTATGAATTTCGACCCGCAAATCGTCGCACAGGCGAAAGCGTTTGTAAACGACTTAAGAACGAAAGGAAGCGCCCGCGTCCCGGCCCTGAAGCTGGAGCACTGGCAGCAGTTTATGACTCAGGTTTACGCGGGCCTGGGGCTCGCGTGATGTGAAATCAGCCGCCCCTGACGGGGCGGCTTTAAGGAGAAACGCATGTCACAGCTAAGCCTGGATTCCCTGTTTGATGCCTTTGATAACCTGCCCGCCGTTGTTAACAGTACGCCAGCCATTCAGACCGCCCCGCCGGTTAAAACTGTTTCGCGCATGGTCACGTATGACATCGCAAAAAAGCAGTTTATCAGCGTATTTAAAGCCACCGGGCGGCATCTGCGGCGCTGGGATGTTTTCAGTGATTTTATTACCCTTGCCGCCAGTGAGCTGGATATGGCGCGGATACGAACGCAGGATAACATCGAGCGAAGCCGTAAAATTTGTGAACGGTACGACGGGCAGGATCAGGAAAACCTGAAAATGCTGTTTTGTATGCTCGTCGCGGCGCTGGAAGGTAAGTTTCAGGATTTTCTCGGATCGATATTCATGGAGCTTGAACTGGGTTCCGGTGACATGGGCCAGTATTTTACGCCGTACAGTGTCCAGTCCATGATGGCCCGTTTGCTGATACCTGGTGTGGCGGAAATCATCCGTGAAAAAGGATGGTTCACCCTCAGTGAACCGACCTGCGGCGCGGCGGGTATGGTGATTGCGTATGCTGAATGCCTGCTTGACGCCGGGTTTAATCCTTCGGAACACATGTTTGTTCAGTGCATCGATATCGATCCCATTGCGGCGGATATGGCTTTTATTCAACTGAGCCTGTTAGGCATCGCCGCAGAGGTGACCACCGGGAATACGCTGACGTTGCAGTGCAGCCGGGTGCGGTACACGCCAGTGTATTACCTCAATGAATGGGAAGCGCGCCTGAAACTGCGCCGACAGGTGGACGCGATGAAAGATTTTCTGGCCAGCCTGGCAGCATGAATAACCGGGCAGGGGACACCCTGCCATTTTCCGGCCCCGTAAACCCGCAGCGCCTGACGGCGCAGGGAAGGGCAGCGCTGACGCGCTGCCCCATCCCTCCGCGTAAGTTTTTGTCCCGTCTGCATTCCAGGTCATTCCGGGAATAGCCTTTGTTGTCACTTACGGGT
The DNA here is from genome assembly GCF_011077955.1 of Citrobacter freundii. GTDB lineage: Bacteria > Pseudomonadota > Gammaproteobacteria > Enterobacterales > Enterobacteriaceae > Atlantibacter. The sequence continues at coordinate 40,107 of NZ_JAALBX010000022.1, read as the reverse complement.
TCCTGTCCTGGTGAACATCTGGCCTGTGGTCCTGTACCACTTTTCGTTCAGTAAAAGACAGGTCAACACCATGCTGGCCCCCTTCGGCTCCTGACCCGCTGCGCGGTTCAGTCGTCGAGCCAGACTCCGACAGGCAGCTGCTTCGCACCGGCCAGTCTCCGCCGAACCCGCAGAGCGGTTTCGGGCCTGACGGCTACTGTCTGATGGCGGAGGTCAAGGTCAACAGCATGCAGCCGGCATTCGCCGGCGCGTTCACCGCACCGCCGGTGCTCTGAAGTCGCCACGCCGTTTCGTCGTGTTGGGTGTGTGCATTCTGCCGGTTCCCCGGTGGCCATCTCCCGGTCGTTCTCACGCGGAGGGCTGTTCGTAGCACCGCCTTGTCGTCGCACAAGGGGTGAAATGAACTCCGCCAAAAACTTTTTGCGAAAGGACTGCAAAAACTTTTTGTCTCCGCCCCCTGCGCTCCTCCCTGCGGCGTTGCTCCTTTGCCCTTCGCCGCGAGAGAACTCACCGAGAGATGGCTTAACCACCAGAAAAGGGGACAACCAGAATGCACACACAGAACGTCAAAACCGCCGCTCCTGAATCTTCCGAAAGATGGGTTTTGGCATTTCCCGAGCCGAAAACGGCGCGCCTTATTGCTGTTTATGGCACAGACGTCAGCTACGCCAGAAATGTTCTGGAAGATTTGAAGGCCGCCGGTGCCTCTTATTCCCGTCGAAATATCATCGCCGATATGTTCCGCCGTCTGGGGGTTAATTAATTCTTTTGTGAGCCCGCAAATCATTTAACTGATATGAAAACCGTAAATTAAGGAGAATGTTATGAACCGTCTTGCATCCCGTTTTGGCGCTGCTCATGTTATCCGCCAGGAACGTCCCTTAACCAATGATGAGCTGGCAAAATATGTACCCAGCGTTTTTACGGGCGATAAGCATGCCTCACGTTCGGAGCGGTACACGTATATTCCGACCATCACACTCCTGGATAAACTTCGCGAAGAAGGGTTTGAACCTTTTTTTGCCTGCCAGACCCGTGTGCGTAATTTTGACAAGCGGGAATTTACGAAACATATGTTACGTCTTCGCCGCCGTGACCGAATTACCGGAACTGAAGTGCCGGAAATTATTTTACTGAACAGCCATGATGGGTCCAGTAGTTATCAGATGATCCCGGGCATGTTTCGGTTCGTCTGCACAAATGGCATGGTTTGCGGCCAGACGTTTGGTGATATTCGCGTACATCACAAAGGGGATATTGTCGGGCAGGTCATCGAAGGTGCTTACGAAGTCCTGGGAATATTTGACAGGGTTGATGAAAATATCGATGCCATGAAAAGTTTAACCCTGTCACCGGCAGAACAACGGGCCTTCGCAGGTGCGGCGCTGGAATATCGTTACGGAGAAGAACATAAACCCGTGACTGTTGACCAGCTGCTTGACTGGCGTCGTCGCGACGATAACAAGCCCGATTTATGGAGCACATTTAACCGGGTGCAGGAAAATATGATTAAAGGCGGCGTGCCTGCCCGTTCAAAAACCGGGAAGAGTACCCGAACGCGGGCGATAAACGGAATTGACGGAGATGTAAAACTCAACCGGGCATTATGGACACTGGGTGAGGAAATGATAAAACTCAAAAACTGAAAATTTAACCCGCCATCCGGCGGGTTTTTTGTGCACTATTGCGAGACTTTATTTAACTGACCGGGGGAGATATTTTCGGAAAAGGTGGCTGCCGCTGTTTTCTGACTTTCGTGCACGGATGAATTTTCGGACACGATTTTTCTTGCCAGCAGTACGCGATATATTCTCTTTATATGATCGGCATAAGCCCGCCGTTTTTTTATGAACTTTTCAGACGGCCCGGTGTTATACATCCCGACACTGTCCCAGTTCCTTCCCCATGCGCTGAAGTTATGCGCCAGTACCCATGCTCCGGTATAGACACATATACACGGATCCGAAAGAAGATCCTTTCGCGTAATATTAAAGTTTTTCAGCTTCCCGTAGTGCGAACTGTTGATCTGCATTCCACATACATCTTCCGTTCCGTTGCTGTTACTGCCGTTTATGGCATCGGGAACAAGACGCGATTCTTTAATTGAAATAGCCGTAAGCAGCAGCGGGTCGATGCCAAAATCACGCCCGGCCTGGTTAAAACACATTTCCGGTGCCGCGCGGGCAGATAATGAGATGGCAAGGAGAACCAGCAGGCTTTTTTTCATTTAGGCTATTCCTTCAGGGATGCATCCAGGAAACTCCAAGAATGTTGCCCGTAAAAATACCCCCGCCGATCGTCTTAATCAAGAAATTTCCTTACAGACGCGCAGGAGGCGCTTATTTTCAACATTTTCAGGCAGGCTCAAATAAAGAGAAATGAGGAAATCTCTTTATTTCAGGCCGCTCTTTGCCTGACTCTTAAAACATCACACCCTACGCAAGACTTCGTCTTGCAGATTTTATCTTTAATATCAGTGGAATAAGTTTACTAAAAACAGGTGAATGTTGAGTGTTAGCATAAAAGGTGTGTTAATCCACACACGTCTCAGTGCCGTAACCCCACACATCGCAGTGCCTAATCCCCACACCTGACAGTGCCGTATCAGGCACCGCGATGTGTGGGGATTGTGTGTAGTGAGTAAATAGAGTAACTTATAATTTCATAGTGCCTGATCAACACACCTGATAGTGCTGTAACCCCACACCTGTTGGTGCCGGATCAGCACACCATACAGTGCCTGATCGCCACACCTTATTAGCTTCACATCCTGTACAGAATGCACAATGCAAAATGGAAAGGATTAACTCAGGACATTGCATACAGTGCCGGTTCCGGCACTGTATTAAATTTAGGGGGAATATTATGCCGCGCAAAAACATCTACTTTAAAGATAAAATTGACAGGGAAATTCAGGATATACTTGAAATAGAGATTCAAAAGGGTGCAACGACGTCCGATATGAATTATTCATCTATTGTTAATGAGCTGGTCAGGCTCGGCCTGATGGTATATAAATCGAAGGAAGAAGGCTCTACGTTCGATCTCGAAGGCTATCGTCGCGACCTCATAAAAAAAGTGGCTGGTTCAAGGGAAGGGATGATGATTTTAACGGCGCTGATTTCTGAAATATTCGTAACAGTGAAGGGGCCAGGCGCAGGCATCATGCTGGATGATTTAATAAATAATAACATCAGTGCCATTAACGATGCAGAGGATGAAGTGGAGAAAAAGCATTTTATTTCTGAAAAATAAATGAGATGTGGCCGGACAAATCCGGCCACAGTGGGTCACAGATGGCTGTCCTTATCCCACGGCAGTTCCCCTTTTTCTGCCTCAGATATTCTGTCTTTCAAAAACACTTCAAATTCCATACACAATACTTTCAGTGCCTGCGTATCTTCGTTCTGGTCGAGTATGCGCCCGGTAAAATAACCCAGTGTATTCATAAGGCGGGTCAGCATTTCGTCGTTCAGGCTGCGTTTATGCACGCGAGCCATCACACGGATCTCTTCGGCCAGATTTTCAGGAATACGCATACTGTACCCGGTCGTTTTACCCGGAAGTAATATTCTTTCCCCGTCACGCCACATCCACAACTGCTCTGACTGCGTCTGTGTAGCTTTAATTTCTTCATGTTCAGCCTCACCAGTGTCAAGCAACTGACCAAGCCACTCCTCAAACTTTACCGCCAGGGAAATAAGCTTTTCTGCTTCAGCAGTTTTAATTACGGGCAGTCCCGGCTGGTAATTAAGCGATAACAGTAAGCGTGCAATAATTTCATCGTTAACACTTCTTTTGCCCACCCTGGCACATATTCGTAATTCCATTAACAAATTATCCGGCGCACGCAGCCGCCACTCCACGGCTTCGCCCGGGCGGAACTTACGTGGGCGGCCACGACCTTCCCACATTTTTTCTTTAACTTTCATATATCTGGATCTCGCAAGCATTACCAGGTTAACTGCCCGACCAAGCCTACCCCCTAATATATTCAGATAATTCTGAAACAATCAGCAAATGTGTGACATGTGTCACGGTTTTTTTTTTTTAGGGTCATGGGATAATAACGCTCGCGTAAACAAGCACTTACGCGAATCACTTTTGTTTACTTCGGAGAAAACAAGCATGAAAACCAGTGGCAATGCCCTTCAGGCAGGAAAGGGATGGGCGGTAGCGTCTTTATTTCGCAAGGCGCGAAATAATCTTAAGTTAAATAAATGGGCAAAATACGGAGGACTTGCCTTAATTTCATTTATGTTTGCTCACCCGGTTCTGGCTGCAGGTACGGATTTATTGTCCAGTCAGAACACCACCGTTAATTCAACATTCGGTTCCGGTTCTTCTCTCGTTAAATGGTTCTATATCGCCGAAATTATCATGGGCCTGTTTATTTATATTAAAACCCGCTCGCCCCTGGTTTTCGTCGGTATTGTCATGGCTATCATCTTTACCCGGGTCGCTTTCGGTATTGCGAGCTAAAAGATGAACGGGGAAGATGATAAATATTACTTCCCGGAAACGCTGAATCAGCAGGCTCGCTACTTTGGTTTACCGATTGATGAATTACTGGTTACGGCACCGCTTGTTGTATTTGGTGTGCTGAACAATATAGCGATTGAGTTAACCGCAATAGCGGGCCTTCTCTGGTTTGTCATGAAATATCTCAAGAAAGGGCAGGGGTCATACTGGCTTCTTAATTTCTGTTACTGGCACCTTCCATCCTTTTTATTCAGGATGACTTTTCGACAGATACCTGATTCAAGTTTCCGGCACTGGAGAGCCTGATTAGTATGAAACTAAAAATTAAAGGAGAACGGGATAAGCAGCTGCGATATACATTTATTGGAATTTCCGCTCTGGCGCTGTTTTCAACAGCCGGAACTGTAATTACCGGTTCACTGGCATGGTATTTCGCCATGAACCAGAAAACCATTACCACGCCAATGACCTTCAATCATCCCTTCAGCTCAGATGCACTCACCGCCGATGAAACCGGTATGACCATGTTCGCCACTTCCTTTATTTACTGGCGTTTGAATGTGAGTCCGGAAAACATTGATAACAACCAGAAAATGCTGCTCGGATTTGTTCCCTCCGCCAGTCGGGACACGCTGAAAAAAGCGCTGGATGTTGAAGCTGAGCGCATCAAAAAAGGCGGCATAACCACCCGCTTTGAGACAAGGGAAGTACGGTCAATGAACGAGCCTGGCGTGGTGGAGTTCAGCGGAACGCTGAAGTCTTCCACCACAAACGGAGCTATCACCACGCCCCTGAAGGACCAGGATAAAACCTACCGGCTGAAAATGAGCTACGAGAGCGGACAGATTAACCTCCTGTCTTTTGAAGAGCTTCAGCCGGTTCCCACCCTAAACTGACAGGACTGCCAATGAAATCTCGTTTTTCACCGGTGGCTGCTGCTGTATTAATGACGACAGGACTTTTTGCAGGCGGCCTCCGGGCCGCCACTGCGCCTGCCGCCATCCCTTTTGAGAACGACGCCGCCTTTAACGTCGTGTTAAGTAACAACAGTCCCAATAAAGTTGTTATAGACGGGGAGCTGATTACCAGCATCAGCGGACCGGCCGGAGCGTACGACCAGAGCACCACTGAAAGCGGTGCGCTGATTCTGTCTCCGCTGGTCGGCCAGAACTTCACGCTGTTTATTCAGACTGAACGAGGCTCAGCCCTGAGTCTGAATGTCAGTCCCCAGCCCGGAAGCGGCAGAACGCTGCGCTTCACGCCTGTGTCGCCCCCTCTGCGTAAGAATGAGGATGCGAAGACATGGGAAGAGGGTCAGACTTACGAAAAAACACTCGTCACCCTGTCCCGTGCTGTCGTGAATGGCCAGGTTCCTGATGAGTATGAGGAATATCCGGTCAGTCGCATGACTGCATATGCGCCGGCAGTCAGCGTGCGACTTACTCCGGAACGCCAGTTTGTGGGCAACCATCTTCGCGTGGTTCGCTTCCGTCTGACTAACCCCGGAAGTATCACGCAGAACCTGCGCGAGCGTGATTTCTGGCGCAAGGGGGTCCGGGCCGTCATGCTCTCGCAAAATCAGCTTTATGCGGGCGGTGAGGGGTATGCATGGATTGTCTTTTCAGATGACGGAGTACCACGCTCATGAATCTGAATGAAAATCTGAAAACGCGCCGCCGGCAGCTGACCATTCTCGCAGGGGTTCTCGCCGCCGGTTCAGCACTTGCCGGTGGCGTGATGTGGTACGGACAGCATCAGGAAGCAAAGAAAAATCCGCCTCCTGCTGTCGCACCTAATATGACCGGCGTTGTCACTGCCGCATTCAACGAACAGGTCAATGACTCCGCGCTGGCGCAGCAACAGGCCAAAACGTCTGCACTTGAACAGCAGATTGCTGTGCTGGCGCAACAGGTTACCCAGAACAAACTCACCACTGAACAAAAACTCGCTGACAAAGACAATCAGATTGCGCTCCTGACCGAGCAGCTGTCGAAAGCCCCCGGTGGCAACCAGACCACGGGCCCGCAGACACCACCTGCGGGCACGAACGGCACACCACTGCCCGGTCCGGTTGCTGCCGGTCAGGCCCGGCCACCCGAATACACACTGACCCCTGCTTCCTCACCGGCCGCCACTGGTGCAGTGAATATGGGGCAGGGTACAGGGTTCTATCCTGGGGGGTCAGGTCAGCGCATCACAGGTGGCCTGGCCACCACGTCTTTCAGTTACGACACGCTGAAGAAGAAACCCACGAAACTACCCTGGATCCCGTCAGGCTCCTTCTCTGACGCCATCATGATTGAGGGGGCCGATGCCAACGCCAGCGTTACCGGGCAGCAGAACACCCGCCCTGTGACGTTTCGACTTATGGGTAATATCCAGATGCCCAATAACAAGGAATACAGCGCGGATGGGTGCTTTGTGGTGGGGGAAATCTGGGGTGACATCTCCAGTGAGCGGGGCGAAGTCCGGACAAAGTCTATCAGTTGCGTGCTCAAAAACGGAAAGCACATCGATATGGCGTTTAATGGTCATGTCAGCTACCAGGGCAAGGGCGGTATTCGCGGCAAACCGGTGATGCGTAACGGTAAAATTATTGGGTATGCCGGTGCGGCGGGGTTGTTGTCCGGATTTGGTGAAGGCATCAAATCTGCCGCCACACCGGCAGTGGGGCTTGGCGCAACGGCCAGTATTGGTGCCAGCGATGTGTTTAAGCAGGGCATTGGTGGCGGTGCTGACAAGGCCGCTGACACACTGAGTCAGTACTGGATCAAGCGTGCTGAACAATACCATCCTGTGATTGATATCGGTGCAGGTAACCGCGTGACGGTGGTGTTCCAGGAAGGCTTCCGTCTTGAAACCCTGGAGGATGCAGAAGAAGAAAAAGCCAGAGAAGCCCTGCAACAGGCCGGTAATGCCGCGCAGGGAGCGGTGGCAGCACAGCCCGCCAGTCAGATATCTTCCGGCACTTCCTCAGTGGAAAATCTTAACCCGGATGATGTACTCCGCCAGGCCAGCCAGTTACGACTTGGTGACACCATCAACTGAGGTGAAAAATATGAAAGCGGCCCCTGTCAGCTACACGCCTTAGTCCCGGCCCCTGTTAACCCCCTTAAACCAACCGGAGTTATCCCATGAGCAAACTATTGGGTGCTGCACTGCTGTGCAGCGCGCTGACCGGCTGCGCCGGTATGAATGGTGATTTCGACTGTAATAAAACCGCGACCGATCAGTGCCTCACCACGGGCGAGGCCAATAAACTTGCCGCTCAGGGCAAAAGCCTTGACGACCTGACGTCGCAGAAAGCCACAAAAAAGCCTGCGGGTGAAACCCTGCCGGCACTGCGTAACACAGCGCCTGTCGTTAATCCGCAGCGTCCTGTTTCCGTCGCAGCAACCGGACCGCTGTCAGCAAAACCCATTGCGCCACGTCCGCTTGCCACCGTGCCTGCGGGGACCGGTTCAGTGGTGACCCCGCCTGCCACAACGAGCCATGTGACGCCGTTAACGCCGGTAAACACAGCAGGCCGCGTACCGGTGCAGCGTATTCCGGATGCGACCCAGCGTCTGTGGATTGCGCCCTGGGTGGACACGGACGACAACTTCCATCAGCCCGCCGTCGTGGAGTTTGTGAAAAACAAATCTCACTGGGATGAAAGCTACCGGGTAATCGGTGAGGGAGACGAGTAATGACCGTTTTTGACAGTCTGATCGATATGATGAAAAACGGCAAAGAGGCCGATGGTGCAGCCACTGCGCGTAACAACCTGTCCCAGACATGGGACTATCCTTCCCTGGTTGCGTCACTGCCTTACCGCTATTACGACGAGACCAGTGAGCTGTTTGTGAATGCCGGCACCGTGGGCTTCATTCTGGAAGCCGCCCCGTTGCCCGGTGCCAACGACCAGGTGATGGCGGCGCTTGATGACATGCTGCGCAAGAAACTGCCCCGTAAAACCCCGGTCACCGTCATTCTGACCGCCAGTAAATGTGTCGGTGAGCGCATTGCAGGGGGGGTCAGTACGGATATGTGGAAAGGTCAGATGGCCGATCACCTGAATAAAATTACCCGGGCATTCTGGCAGCGCTCAGCCTTACACGGACTGGCTAACGAGCGCGACTATCCACTGTATCTGCGTAATTACCGCATCTTTCTGGTCTACGGCAAACCGGTTAAGCGTGTGACCCAGCAGGTGATGGATGACCTGGTGCAGATACGTAACACCATCCGCGTTTCACTGGGCGCGGCCCGTATCGACTGCATGAATACTGACGTTAACGCCTTTCTGTCGGTGATGCGTGAGCTGATGAATTACCGCCATGAGCAGGTAATGATGTCCTCCGGCGATTATAACGAGGATGAAAAGCTCAACCGCCAGGTGGTTGATCCGGCCATCGATTTGCGAGTGTCGCCCTCTCACATCCGTGTGGAGCTGCCCGAGTCGATTGATGCTAACGGAACCCGTCTTCCGGCGTCGGCGTGCCGCATCGTGAACATGCAGCTCAGTAAAAACCCCAGGCGCTTTGCGCTGTGGCAGGGAGCCGACAATTTACAGAATCTGCGCTTTCCGGATCTGGGGATCCCCTGCCCGTTTATGCTGACCTGGACCACGGAACTGGAGGAACAAACCAAAAGTCAGAGTGAGGCGTTCCGCAAGGACCAGGACCTGTCCAAAAAAGCCAACTCTGCCTATGCGGCTTTGTTTCCGGGAACCAAAAAGGCGGCGGAGGAGTGGCGGCGCACCCGTGAGCAGCTGCACAGCAATGAGATTGCGCTGTGCAGCACCTACTTCAACCTGACCCTGTTTACGCCGGACAACACCATGGCATCGCAGGAATGCGAGCTGGCTGCCGTCAACGTGTTCCGTAAAAACGAACTCGAAATGGTGACCGTGCATTATCAGCAAATGCGCAACTGGCTGGCGGGTTTCCCGTTTGTGATGCAGGAAGGCATGTGGGAAGACCTGAAGGTGACGGGCGCCACGCTGCGCGCCAAATCCTGGAATGCCGTCAGCCTGATGCCGGTTGTGGCCGAACGGCAGCTTTCCAACGTCGGAATGCCGCTGCCGACGTACCGCAATCAGGTGGCCTTCTTTGATATGTTCGGGGAGGAGAACGGCAGCACCAACTTCAATATCGCCGTTACCGGCACATCGGGTGCAGGTAAATCCTTTCTTACGCAGGGTATTTTACGCGACGTGCTCAATGCCGGCGGGTATGCCTGGGTAATCGATATGGGCGACAGCTATAAAAACTACTGCCACCAGGCAGGCGGTGTCTATCTCGACGGCGCGAAGCTGCGCTTTAACCCGTTTGCCAACGTGAAAGACATGAAGCACTCAGCTGAGGGGATTGTGCGTCTGCTTACCGTGCTCGCCAGCCCCACGCAGCCGCTTGATGCGGTCTGCGAGGCTATCCTGCAAAAAGCGGTTGTGGATGCGTGGGATAAAAAACAGCACCACGCCCGCATCGATGATGTCCATCACTACCTGACCTGTGAGGACGTCAACCGGACCTTTGCCGACAAGCCGACCATCATCGCGCGTCTGGCCGAGCTGGCCATGTTGCTGGAAACCTACTGCACCTGGGGCCCGGACGGCGAATACTTTAACGCAGACAGCCCCACACTTGATGGCGAAACCCGCTTCGCTGTCCTGGAGCTGTTGAGTCTGGAGGATAAGCCAAAACTGTTGTCGGCCATTCTGTTCTCACTGATCCTGGCGATACAGGAAAAGATGTACCACAGCCCGCGTGATCTGAAAAAAGTCTGCATCATCGATGAAGCCTGGCGACTGCTGGGTGGCTCCAACCCCCACGCGGCACGCTTCATCGAGACGGGCTACCGCACCGTTCGTCGTCACCGGGGAGCCTTTATCACCATCACTCAGGGTATCAAGGACTTCAGTGCCGGTAAGGAAGCGGAGGCGGCGTGGAATAACAGTTCCACCAAAATCACCCTGCTGCAGGACGCGAAAGCCTTCAAGAAATACCTGACCGAAAACCCGGATCAGTTCACTGATATGGAGAAGGAAGTTATCCGGGGCTTTCAGCCGGCGCTTCTTACGGGTTACAGCTCCCTGCTCATCAGCGCCGGTGAATACAGCTCCTTCCACCGTCTGTTTGTCGACCCGGTGACCCGCGCGATGTTCAGTTCTCGGGGTGAGGACTTCTCTTATATGCAGAACGCCCAGAAGACGGGCGCATCCGCTGAAGAAGCCGCCTACCTGCTGGCAGAGAAGAAATACGGTGATGAACTCCGGGAACTTGAAGAATGGGTGAAAGCCGCATGAGTGATGAAAACATAAAACCGCATGACGAGGCCGCCCGCGGAAGTGCAACGACGTCGCGCCTGTTGTCCGCCCGTGGTGTGAGAATGGCTACCTTTATACTGGTCTCGCAACTGGTCATGACCATGGCAGGGTGGGGCTACCTGAAAGTCACCACACCAGAAATCGTGGTGTTCGACATGAAGGGCACCATTGATCTCTTTAAAGAGCAGTCTGCACGCCAGAGCCTCGATGAGGAAAAGGCGCAGCGACTGACCCGCCGGTTTAACACTGCACTGACCGACAGTCTGGGAGACTGGCAGTCCAGCCATAACGCCATTCTGCTGGTCAAACCGGCCGTTATCAGCGAGCAGACGGATATCACACAGGAAATCCGTGCGGACATTGCCCGGCGTATGCAGGAGGGACAGTGAGAAGACAGAAGCAACTGATTGTCCTGCTTCTGCTGGCGTTATCTGCAGGCTCCGGCGCAAAAGACCTGGGTACCTGGGGCAATGTGTTTGAACCGGCAGAACAGGACATGCTGGTCTTTATCCAGGACCGTCTGAAAGGAATGGAGCAGTCCGGCGAGCTGGACCGGCTTCGCGAAGAGGCGATTGAGCGGGTGAAGCGAAATGCGGTGCGACCCGCGCCGGTGAAAGGCCTGACGGCAGCCACCACATACCGGACATTCCCTTTTGATCCCACCTTTACCGTTAATGAAACCATCACTGACATGCAGGGAAACATCATTGCGCGTCGGGGGGACCAGGTGAACCCACTTGATAAGGTGGCGTATGACCAGGTGCTGTATTTCATTGATGGCGATAACAGGGATCAGGTGGCGTGGCTCCGGCAGCAGATTGCAGGCGGGACCACGCACAAGGTGATTCTGGTGAACGGCAACATCCGGGAAACCAGTGAGAGGCTGGATGAGCGTATTTACTTCGACCAGTCCGGCATTCTGACCCGTAAGTTCGGATTTCAGCATATCCCCGCGCGTGTCACCCGGGATGGCCGTGTACTGAAAGTGGAAGAGATCCCGATGGAAGGAGCGAAAAAATGACTACCACCACGTTAGGCGATTTGTTTCCGGAACTGCGTAAGGCCGTTGCGGAAGAGAAACAAAGAACAATCAGTAACAAAATCACCCGTGCCGGGACCGCAGAGCGCCTTAAAACGCTCTACCCCGAAATCGAATCCTGGAGCAATGTCTTTGCCGTTAAGGCGTGGTGGATGTGGCTTCAGTCGAACGGCATGGAACTGGTCGAACCGGAAGAAAGGGACGAGCGTTTCCCGCAGTACCTGGTTGGACTGATCCGCAAAAAAATGGTGGAGATAGGGTCATGGCGCTGACGGACTGCTTTATACCTGCCGACTCGCTGCAGGCGTTTATGACCTGCGTACGTGAAGGGGAAAATCTGATCGGCGTGGTGATGGTATCCCTTGTGCTGGGCGCCTGGCTGGCGTTGCAACTGATGCGTGAAATGCGTGTTCGTCGTCGGGCTGTGGAGGTGGCAGCTCGCCGGGATGTACCCGCTAAGTTTGCCAGCGTGGAGCATGCCGGTGCCGTCTGGCGGTACGCCAACACCGATATGTACCAGTATGTCCTGGCCGAGCTTGAAAAAACGCTGACTGCAGAGGGGTATTCGCTGACACGAACCCGCAAAATGAGTGTGATGTTATCTGATACCTGCCGGAACCGGGTCGCCAGAGAAGTGTTCCTTGCCCGCGAGCGATTCCTGACGCCGATGAGACCTGAAAGCGAGATGGAGGCGGCGGCCGATGAGTGCAGCCGGAACGGCTATTCGGCACAGTGGCTGGCCTGCTTATTACGTGGATGCGAGCTGCAGGGCTGGTACGTTACGCGATATGCGCCATCACCGGCTATGTCACCCGCCTCTGCCTCCCACTGACCCAACCGCCACCCCGTTCAGGATGTTCGGTGCTCACTGCGTTGCGCTCCGCCTCAGCCTGAACGTGCTGCCGGTTTTCGATCAACCCCGACAAGGTAACGCCATGAAACAAGACCCTGAAAGCGAAAAGGGCCGGAATGTCATCATCTCGTCAGTACGTCACGATGAAGGTTCGGCCAGACAGCTGAACGAGATCCTTAACAGTAATCCACTGTACCGCCCGTCTGCGGTGCTGCGGGGTGCCATTCTTGCCCTGTATGAAATGGACAGGGAACAGCAGCTCGCCATCATCATGAAAGCCGCAGCCAGCGGCAAAAATCATTAACCCCTTCTTTTATTTAGCCCTTCCGCCAGCCCGGCGGTGACGGCGCTCCCGGAGACAGCATCCATGACTCTTCCTGAACATATCGGGCCGGTGACGGTCGTTCGTGATCCTGACGGCTTCTGGACCCACCCACATTATTATTCTCCTCCTCAGGACAGTATCAGCGTCAGCGGCGGGTTTGATGACTGGTTACACCGGCACAAGCTGACCTGTTCACTTTGCTGGATGGAAAACGACGCATCACCACAGGTTATTGAGGGCTGGGCTGCAGGAAACTGCGACATCAGCGACTGGCAACCGTCCACGCCGGCAGGCGAAGGCTGGTTTATCGGGTCTGTCCACGATACCGAAGATGGGCCGGTGTGTGTCTGGTTGCGGGAGGTAAAATGAAAGGGTATGGCTGGTTACTGGTCCTGCTCCTCTGCACGCCCGTCGCGGTTTCAGCGGCGTCCACGAATGCCGGTGACGGCCGCTGGGTTAATCCCATATCCGATGTGTGCTGGAAGTGCCTGTTTCCGATGTCAGTGGGCAGTGTAAAACTGGCCTCGGGGCCACAGCCGGACACCAGTAACCCTGCGTCTCCCATCCAGATATGCTCTTATGGCGTGTTATACCGCATGGGACTGGCCATCGGGTACTGGGAGCCCACAGCGATGACCGATGTGACCCGTGAGCCAGGCGTGATGGTGAACATGGGCGGTTTTAAAATCAATCTCGGGCGCACGGGTACCGGCACTGCCGGACAGAGTGACCGTCCTGCAGCCGGTGCGTTCTATCACGTTCACTGGTACAAATATCCGCTGATTTCCTGGCTCAGTATCATGACCAGCACCGGCTGCTTCCAGGGTGGAGATATGGACATTGCCTATATGTCTGAAGTCGACCCGCTCTGGAACGACAGTACCCTGTCGATGATGATAAACCCCGAAGCTTCCCTGTTTGGCAACCTTGTCGCCCAGGCCGCCTGTGCAGCGGATGCGGTGGCGAGTACAGCCGGTGTGCCATTGTCGCCACTGTTCTGGTGCGCCGGCAGCCAGGGCAGCATGTATCCCTTTACCGGGTTTACCAGCGGAGAATTTTCCCCTCTGGAATCCTCGCTTCTGGTCAGTGAGCGTATGGCCTTCAAGCTGCACCGGGAAGGACTGGTGATGAATACCGTGGGCGCGGATTTTGCGGTCTGTTATCAGTACCCGTCACCTATCGTGCCGAAAGAGCGCTGGCGGTACCAGATGGTCAATATGTATCCGGAAACCAACAGCTGTCATGCTTTTGGAGCCAGCACCCAGATCTGGGGCACGCCACATAACTCCCCGCAATCCAAAAAGAACTTCGGATATCTGCTCTGGCGCAAACGCAACTGCGTCTATACGTGAGAGAAGCCCATGAAAAATACCCTCCATTGCGCGTTGTTTATCAGCGTGCTGATGTCTTATGTGCCGGTTTCGCTGGCCAGCGAACAGGTCGGTTTGTCAGCCAGCGACAGGGACTGGATGAAACAGCAACAGCAGGCGCTTGAGGCGTTCAAAATGAGACTGCAAGGGCGGTCAGTACAACTTCCAGCGGAACAACAGAGCCTGGTTGACAGGCTCCAGGGCGGTATATCCCGCCAACAGGCAGAGCGTGAGGAAGGGCAGAAACGAACCTTTCCGGCGGTGTACTTCGTGAGCCTTGGACTCCCACGCGAAGGGTTGTTACCAATGTTGAAAGACGCTAACCGCTATGGCATACCGGCGACGTTACGCGGACTGGTGAATAACGATATTCGGCAGACCGCGTCGGCCATGTTTGAACTGGCCAAAGAGGACAGGAATATCGGGGTACAGATTGACCCCACGCTTTACACCGAATACCACATCACAACTGTTCCCGCTCTGGTTGTCACCTGTCCCGGACATTATGACGTTATACGCGGCAGCCTCCCGCTCAAACAAGCGCTGGAAAAGGTGGCACAAAGCGGTGAATGCGCTGTTACCGCCAGGCAACTGCTCAAGGAGGCTAAATGAAACCTTTTCTTGCGGCCCTGATCCTTATAGTACCTTGCTTTGTTATGGCGGATTCAGTAACTGATGCCTACAACGCCGGTGCGGCATACGGTAAGGGCAGTGCCGGACAGGGCACAGGTAGTCTCAGTAATCCGGGTTCAGTGACTGACTCCATTCCTGGTTACACCCCGAGCCCGCCGCAAAGCGGTTACTATGGCGGTGTACGGGGGGGAGACGGGGGACTGGCTGATAAAGGGCAGGAGGCTTTACAGAATAACGATGCCGGTCAGGCTGTTATCGACTCCGGGGTTAAAAACCCTCTTCCGACGCTGGATCCCCAGGCCCCGTATATCACAGCAGGTAAAAACGCGGAGTCCAGTGCAGACAGTATTGTTAACGGGACTGGTAACGCTCAGCAGTGCCAGCAAACAACGGTTAACAAGACTGTGTTTGAGAGATACACCTGTGAACGTGATGCCTGGGTAGAACAAAGTTGTGTACGGAATGGCACTGCAGGTGGAGGCTATGGTCCGCCGGTTGAAACCGTGAGTACCGTGGTTATAGGGCCCGAAAATTTCAAGGCTGTTAACCGGCAATTCATCTTTACGATGCCCCAGGATATGACGGTGACTGATGCCACACTAACGGTGACCTCCTCCGCCTGGGTTTCGGACGTACCTGCAATGTTTATGGGCCTCATCATTCCCCTGGAGTACGCGGGTACTCAGACTTTCCCACTCAACCTTAGCGGCGTTTTGCGGCAGGGACAGGAATTTACCTCGGTACAAATGTGTCCGAGCCAGTGCAACGGTGTGACCAGAGCGATGATACAGAGGTCGATGGAAGGCGTACGGTTTACCATTACTTTTAATAAACGGGACTATTACCATCCGTTTCAGCCTTCCGTGAGCTGGGCAGAAGCCTGTGGCTTCAGTAAGGCAGGAGCGGTACAGACATCCAGCGTTTGCACCGTCGCAGGTGGCAACCGTACTGTCGTGTTTGATGGCGTTGCCCGTTCAGTCTGGAGTGACTGCTGGCAGTACACCGATCAGTATCTTGTTAAGTCAGATTCGAAAGGTACCTGTGAATCGCTGATGAATAACCGGGCCTGTACGCAAACCGGTACAACCTGCCAGACCGCGTACGGGGCGTATTGTGAACACGAAACGGTCAGTTATGACTGTCAGAAAACCTACAGCTCGGGCGGTCTGGTTTGCGGAGGGCAGTATTTTTGTAAAACCGGTAACTGCAGCGATACCAGCGGTGCCGGTGACAGCGGATTTGACACGGCCGTGGCCAAACTGGCGGGCCTCGCCTCGGCGGCTGATGACGTGAGTAAACAGCAGGATGGTGTTGACGTCCGGGCTTTCACCGGCAGTGTAATGAGTTGTCGCAAGGCCGTCGCCGGATTCTCGAACTGCTGCAAGGATTCCGGCTGGGGCGCTGATGCTGGTCTGGCGGCATGTAACAGCGATGAAATGGCGCTGGGTAAGGCCAAGGCCAAGAAGGTCACCGTGAACATTGGAGAGCGCTGTGACCATGAAGTGTTAGGCGTTTGTGTACAGAAAAGCAAAGTGTACTGCGTTTTCGGTGGCAAGCTGGCCCGCATCATTCAGGAACAGGGGCGTCGTGACCAGCTGCACGTCGGATTCGGCAGTGGTAAAAACCCGGACTGTCGTGGGATCACAATACCTGAGTTGCAGAATATCGACTTCGACCGAATTAATTTCGCTGACTTCTACGAGGACCTGATGAATAACCAGAAAGTCCCGGATACAGCCACGCAGGTAAAACTCATCAAAGACCGCATCGCTGCCCAGGTGAATCAGCAGGGAGGCCAGAAATGAAATATTTTGCTCTGGTAATGATGCTGGCCATGAGCAGTTTGCCGCTCAAAGCGGAAGAGATCATCACTCCCGCTAAACCGTTCACCGGCTGGTCCTGGTATAACGAACCGAAAAAGGGGCCCGAGCTAAAACCCGCACCGGCACCGAAAGCTCAGGCGGTGCCGGATTTCAGTAAGCTGTCCGCGCAGGAGCAGGCGAAGGTGCTACGGGGTTTCACGATGGAGGCGCTTAACCGCGCCATTCTGTACCCGACACGGGAAAATACGGCGACGTTCCTGCGCTGGCAGCGGTTCTGGACAGATCGCAGTTCGATGTTCAGCCAGTCTTTTGCCGCCGCGCAGTTGAGTCATCCGGAGCTGGATTACAACCTGGAGTATCCGCATTACAACAGCATGGCGCCCTTTGTACAGAGTCGTGATCAACAAAAGCGGCAGGATGCTGTGGCGCAACTGGCACAGCAATACGGGCTCTTTTACTTCTACCGGGGCAGTGACCCCATCGATGTGCAGATGGCCGGGGTGGTGGCGGACTTTGCCAGAACTCACGGGATATCACTGATCCCGGTATCGGTTGACGGACAGGTTGCGGCCTCGCTGCCGCAGAGTCGTCCGGATACCGGGCAGGCCCGGACGATGAATATCACGCATTTCCCGGCGCTGATGCTGGTTGAACCCAAAAGCCGCATCTTTCGCGCGCTCTCGTATGGCTTCATGACTCAGGACGATTTGTCAAAGCGGTTCCTGAACGTGGCCACCGGCTTTAAGCCTAATTCGTAAAGACTTTTGTTGTGCAGAAAAAGGAGCGCTCTGGTGAACATTACTCTCTATATCAGCCTTACCCTGTCGGGCCTGCTGGCCCTTGTACTGAGCGAAATAATGACGTTTCCCGTTTCCGCCGTCCGGACCGGACTGACATGGTTTGGCTATGGCATGTGGGCCGTTGCCGCAGCGATGCTTGTGTATGCGCTGCTTCGTGCACGACAGCAACGGCGGGGCAGAAAAACTACGGAGGCCCGCCATGAAGTATAAAACAGGTCTCGCCCTGATCTTTTTTATGCCGGTATTGTCTCTTGCAGGCGCGCGTGAGGAGCTGATGGCGCTGGAAGCGGGTAAAACCGGCGCGCCCGTCACGATCACAACCACGCAGACTGCCCCGCAGCCGGTCACGCCGCCGGAAAGCCTGATGGCCCTGCCGGACGGACGCCGGGCAAATATGAAAGACTATGCGGTGGTGCTTTTTATGCAGTCCCACTGCCAGTACAGCGCGAAGTTCGACCCTCAGCTCAAAAGCTGGGCTGATCAGCACAATATCCGGGTGTACCCTTATACACTCGACGGCGGTGGGGATTCAGCGTACCCGATACCTATGATCCCACGTAAGACGGACCCGGCCTCACCTATTGCCGACGAAATCGTGACCTTTTTTGGGAATGGTCTTCCCATTGCCACACCGACCGCATTTGCCGTGAACGTCAACACCCTGAAGGCTTACCCGCTGACACAGGGCATGATGGACATTCCTGCGCTGGAAAGCCGCTGGGCCAGTCTGGTCCAGGCAGATATGGACAACCTCGATCCTGGCATGCTGCCCCCGATGCCCGCGAGCAGTCAGCTCACGCCCCAGTAATACAATTGCAATACAAAACAGGCGTTGCACGGTTGACTGAATCATCACCAACGAGCGCCTGAGTCAGCGCCAGTATTCCCCGCTTACACAACCTTTATGTAATACCACCGGACTACAACATGACTACAAATTCGTATGCGCTGTCGCGTACCGAGCGCGTGTGGCTGCTGTTCAGCGTCACGCTGCTCGCTTCTGCAACATTCTATGGTTTCCTCGCCGCCCGGATCGTCCGGGCCATGTCCCGACCGGAGCTTACCACTTACCTGCAGGACTTTCCGGTCCTGCTGCTTATTTCCCTGAGTGCCGGTTTTCTTTTCACCGCTGCAGGGCTTTACGCGTGCCGTCAGACGCTCACGCGCCATACTCCGGAGGAAACTGCCTGATGTTGAAACATATTCGAGGGCTGACAAGCCGGGTTAATGTGGCTCTGGACAGAGTAGTAGAGACCAGTGATGAGGTGTCCCGAAAATGGACGAATCTGATGCACCTCAAATTGTTCTACGGAATCATTTTTACCGGGGTGGTCAGCAGGGAGTATGCGTTCTGGGCTGACGGCACGCTGAGCGCAATGCCCGAACCGATGATTCGCTCTGAACAGTTTGTTCTCTCTGTCCTCATTCATTATCCCCAGTATCTGCTGAGCGGTATTTTTTACGGGTTGATAGCCCTGTTCTTACTAAATCTGTTGGTAAACCTCTGGCTGAATTTGTCGTCCCGCCAGTTCCGGGGATTGATGAATAAAGAGGCATTATCGATTAAATCCGGGAAAACGGAGGTGCCCCATGATTAAGGCACTGATGACGGCTGCTGCCATCTTTCTGACAGGTATCGCCGCGCTGCCTGCGCAGGCCGACGTCAACGGCGACCTGAACGGCTTCTTTGGCAGTCTCGGCTACAGCGGGAACGTCTCGCAGGCCCAGGCATGGCAGGGACAGGCGGCCGGTTACTTCTCCGGTGGTTCTGTCTATCTTCGTAACCCGGTCAAAAACGTTCAACTGGTCTCGATGCAGTTACCTTCCCTTAATGCAGGCTGCGGCGGTATTGACTCCTACCTTGGCGCATTCAGCATGATCAGCGGTGAAGAAATACAGCGTTTCGTGAAACAAATCATGAGCAACGCCGCCGGCTACGCGTTTGATCTGGCACTGCAGACAATGGTGCCGGAGCTCAAGCAGGCAAAAGACTTTTTGCAGAAGCTGGCCAGCGATGTGAACTCCATGAATATGAGTTCCTGTCAGGCAGCGCAGGGGATCATCGGCGGATTGTGGCCGGTTACGCAGGTGTCCCAGCAGAAAATTTGTCAGGACATTGCCGGCGAAACCAATATGTTCGCTGACTGGGCGGCCTCACGTCAGGGCTGTACGGTGGGCGGCAGGGGAGACGCCGTAACCGCACGGGCAAGCGATGCGCAAAAGGACCAGGTGCTGAAAAACAAGAATCTTATCTGGGACACGCTCAGCAAAAACGGGTTGCTGGCTGGCGATCGTGCACTGAAAGAACTGGTGATGAGCACCGTGGGTTCCATCATTTTTAACAATGCGGGCAACGTCACCATTCTGACGCCGCTGGTCGATAACCGGGACTTACTGAAGGTACTGATGCGTGGAGGAACGGCGAAAGTCTACGGCTGTGATGAGGCATCCCTTTGTCTGGCACCCGTCGTGACGAATCTGTCAATAACAGAATCCGCTGCCCTGGTGACAAAGGTAAAAAACCTGCTGCTCTCAATGCAGAACAAACTTGCAGATGATGTGGCGCTCACCGATGAGGAGAAGGGTTTTGTTAACACCACCTCAGTACCGGTACTGAAGTACCTGACCAATGCGCAGAGTATGGGTATGAGCGCCACCTATCTGCTGCAGGTCTCTGATTTTATTGCGCAGGACCTGATGATCCAGTACCTCCAGGAGCTGGTAAAGCAGGCCAGCCTGTCCCTCGCCGGAAAAAATTTTCCCGAAGAAGCCGCAGCAAGACTGCGGGACAACGTAATCCATGCGCAGGGTCTGCTGGCTGATATGAAACTGCAGTCCGCGGCAGACCAGAACGCGCTGGACGGGATTGACCGCAACATGCAGTACCTGCAGCAGCAGGTGTCCACTATCGTTTCAGGCTCGTATCAGAGCAACTACCACTGGGGTGATCGCTGATGCTCGAAATATATACAATTTACGGCGGGGGAATGTGGAAAACGTCGTTTGACGCCGTGGTTACCCTTCTGGGAAGCAGCTCATTCAACACCCTGATGCGCATGGCCGGTACGTTCGCAGTACTGGCCGTCCTGCTGACATTTATTAAACAACGTAATCCTATGGTGTTTGTTCAGTGGCTCGCGATTTTTATGCTGATTAACACCATTCTCCTGGTTCCGAAACGTAACGTGCAGATTATCGATATTTCGGACCCGGCAGCAGTCTGGAAAACGGATAACGTACCGGTCGGGCTGGCTTCCATCGCCTCGCTGACTACCAGTATTGGTTACAAAATGTCGACGCTGTATGACACCCTGATGGCGAGACCTGATTCGGTGACCTACAGCAAAACCGGGATGTTGTTTGGCTCGCAGATAGTGGCTGAAACCAGTGACTTCACTACCCAGAACCCGGAGCTTGCGCAGATGCTGCCGGACTACGTGGAAAACTGTGTGATTGGCGATATTCTGCTGAATCACAAGTACACGGTGAATGAACTGATGAACTCCACGGACCCGCTGGGCCTCATCACCAGTCAGCCGAGCCCGCTGCGGGGCATCTTTAAAACCACCACCTCCACCCGCGAATTTCTGACCTGCCGGGATGCGGCGACACAAATCCGCGCGCTGGCCAACACGGAAGCGAACACCACCAGTGCCACGTTCAGCATGCTGACCCGCAAGATTTTCGGCAACCGCGTGAATGGCTCCACCCTGCTGGCGAACGCAATGGGTGAAAGCTACGGATATTTCTACGCCGGTGGAATGAGCGCGGCGCAAATCATGAAAAACAACATCACAAACAGCGCGGTTCGCCAGGGTGTGAAAGGGTTTGCGGCCCGGTCTTCTGACACCGCCAACCTGCTGAACCTGGCCACCGAAAACGCGGCAACAAAACAGCGCCTCAGCTGGGCGGCCGGAAACGCGCTGGCAACGCGTACGCTTCCGTTCGCGCAGTCACTGTTGATGATGATCCTGGTGTGTCTGTTCCCGCTGGTCATTGCGCTTGCTGCCAGTAACCACAGCCTGTTTGGACTGAATACACTGAAGATATACGTCGGGGGCTTCATCTACTTCCAGATGTGGCCGGTGATGTTTGCCATTCTTAACTACGCAGCCAACTTCTGGTTGCAGACCAGGACGGGCGGCACGTCACTTGTGCTGGCCAATACCGACCTGGTTGCGTTACAGCATTCTGATGTCGCAAATCTGGCCGGATATCTTGCACTTTCGATACCGGTGCTGGCGTTCTATCTGACCAAAGGTGCCGCAGCGATCGGGTCGCAGGTTGCCGGCAGCGTACTCAGCTCTGCCGCGTTTGGATCGGCGGGGGTTGCGGCAACCACTGCGGACGGTAACTGGTCGTTTAACAATATGTCGATGGACAATATTAACCAGAACAAGATGGACACCAACCTGATGCAACGACAGGGTCAGCAGACCTGGCAGTCGGATAATGGCTCAACGCAGACCATGACGGCCGGCGGTCATACGGTCATTGATGGCTCAGGTGCGATGTCAAACCTGCCGGTGAATATGAGGCTCAGCCAGCTGGCCAGCAGCGGCTTCCAGGAATCAGCGCGCCAGTCGCAGGTGCAGGCGCAGACGGCGCTCGATGGCTACAACCACAGCGTGACCAGTGGCTGGTCGCAGCTGTCTCAGTTGTCTAAGCAGACCGGTACCAGCGACAGCCTGATCAAAGGCAGTGAAAACAGCCAGGCGACTAATGCGACGCGCGGTGCCAGCATGATGATGTCTGCGGCTGAGAGTTACGCGAAGGCGAATAATATCTCGACGCAGGAGGCTTACAATCAGCTGATGTCAAAATCTGTTGAAGGAAGCGTTAATGCCGGAGCAGGCGGTAAATTCAATACAGGCGATCAGGCATTCGGGAAAATTGGGAAGTGGGCAACTGGCGTTAGCGCCGAAGCGCATATTGGGGCTGAAGTTAAAGGAGCCAGCGGAAGCTCGCATGGTACCCAGGAAACGCACTCCAGCAATCAGGATATGCGCCATGATCAGAACAGCCAGGCGGTTAATGACTTCCGTCAGGGTATGGACATGGTTAAAAGTAGTCGTGTTACCGAAGGCGCGAGTCATTCCGAGAATGCTGCAAGCAGCAATGTTCAGCAGTTTGCTGCAACGCTTAATGATGCTGAAAGCCGCTACCATCAGTACACCACCAGTTCGACGCAGAGTAATGAATTCAGTCGTATGGCCACCATTGCGCAGAATCAGAGCGCAAGTCTCGATACGAACTATACGCAGGAGTTTGTGGACTGGGCGGCTAATAAATACGGTGATAAGGCTCAGTCCATATTGACCACTGCGCCGTCAGCGCGCGAAGCGGCAATGGAGTTCGTAAACGAGCGCCTCAAGCCTGAAATCATGGGGGACTATCAGCAGGGTCGTTCAGATCTTGCCAGCGGGCAGGACCATGCTGCATTCAGTGGCACACATATTGTCCAGCCTTCGCATACCATTCAGCCGGTATCCGGTTCATCCGATAATGATGGCGGAATTCGTTACAGCGCCGTGAACAGTGGTACGTACAGCCCGGGAGATACCGGCAATGTACGGACTGCCGGAACGACGGAGAGTAGTGAGTACGGGAGCCGGCAGGGTGTGCAGGTAACATCGTCTCCCGGTCAGCAGGCAGCAGGAACACCCGATAATGATGGCGGAGTGCGTTACAGCGCGGTGAACAGTGGTACTCACAACCCGGGAGATAACGGCAATGTCCGGAATGCCGGAACGTCAGAGAGTGGAGAGTACGGGAGCCGGCAGGGTGTGCAGGTAATATCGTCTCCCGGTCAGCAGGCAGCAGGAACACCCGATAATGATGGCGGAGTGCGTTACAGCGCGGTGACCAGTGGTACGCACAACCCGGGAGATAACGGCAATGTCCGGAATGCCGGAACGTCAGAGAGTGGAGAGTACGGGAGCCTGCAGGGTGTGCAGGTAATATCGTCTCCCGGTCAGCAGGCAGCAGGAACACCCGATAATGATGGCGGAGTAAGTTACAGCACGGTGGACAGTGGTAAGTACAGCCCGACAGGCGATGGCCATATCCTGTCAGCCGGAACGTCCCGGATTAGTGAGTACGGAGGCCAGAAGGGTGTGCAGGTAAAATCGTCAGGTGAAAATATTTCTACAGGAACAGTCGATGCTGTTTCGCGGGGTACTGAGCAATTAAATGTCCACCATGGTCAAACAGCCGGACAGCGAGCTCACGATGGGAATATCACTTCGTCAGTCGGTATGGTTAATGCCGGAAGACAATCAGTTGCAGAGGAAGGGGCTGGCCACGTAGCAGAAAAACATGCGGAGTTCCGTCATACAGGAGCCACTCAGGAGCAAGGGATAAAGCGTGGACAAAATAGTGAAGATACACATGCCCGTTCTCAAATTAATGTCGAAGGCGAAAAAGTACGTCTCAATGCTATGCAGGAGTCATTCAGAGAAAATAAGACGAAGCTTCACGAACATTCCGCGCAGGGTTTTGGTACGCAAAATGACATATCGCGACGCGTAGCGGAACAAAGATCTGAAAATGAGCGAAAAATCAATGAATCTGCGGGAGAAATGGATAAAAAACAATCCACTGTTCAGACATCCAGTGATATATTGAAAGGAGAAATTACTAACTCGCAAAGTTCGTTCTTGAAAGGTTTAAATAAAGAGAAAATTGCGCAGGGGGAATCCTCTCCTTCTGCTCATGACGATGAAATGAAACGTAGACTAGCAGAGCTAAGAGCCAGGAAGATGGGCTGATTAGGAGTGTATATGGCATTCTCAAATGGTGATGCAAAAAAAGAAATTGCTGAGATTATTTCGGGGATAAGTAGTGATGATCGTCCTGTATCATCGCCCAAAAAAGCTTTTCAGATTGTAGCTATTTTCCCTGCAATGATGCTCCTGACAATCATTTTAATGTGGTTTGCTTTTTATACCAAGATGGTTCTGACAGGAGATAATAGTGGGCAAGGCTTTAGATTTTATCTTGAAGCGGGACAGCTCATTATGGGGTATGGGGGATGGATATCGATCGGCATAACCTCTGTCATCACAATATTCTTCATACTCATTAATTACTCTACTGTACTAGTTTATCTTTCTATACCTGAAGATATTCGAAATCGTTCGAAAATAATCACCTCTATAAAATGTACAGTTAAAAATATGGCATTGTTCCTGTGGGGTAGCGCTACCTTACTATCTCTCGTAGGTATGATGTTTGACTGGGGGGTTTTACTGGTAGGCAGTATTCCAGCTGTTTTATTCATATCAATATTTGTAACTAATGGATATCTAGGAATACAGAGTGCTCGTTACGGTCTAGGACCATTGATGTCAACGGTCAATAGGATTGTCACCAGATAAGGGATGTAAATTACCTATCTTATGTAAAATCTTACCTTCGATGAAATAAAAATCCCGATACACCATACAATGCCGGGATTTTTATACCGCCCTAGATATAAATTACTCTTCAAATCAGCCGATAACGTCCCTGTAAGCTATATCCAGCTTACAGGGACGTTTTTCTGTGCACGGGATTGAATTCATGAAATTAAAACAATATGCAGTCGTTGGCTTAGTAGCATCCACTCTCGTACTTTCTGGCTGTGGTGCCATGTCCACCGCTGTTAAAAAGCGTAACCTCGATGTAAAAACACAGATGAGTGAAACCATCTGGCTTGAACCCTCTTCTGAAAGAACGGTGTATCTCCAGATCCGTAATACTTCCGACCAAGATATGTCCGGCCTGCAGCCTGAAATTACCCGTGCGCTTTCAGCGAAAGGGTATCGCGTGACCAACACTCCGGACGAAGCGTATTACTGGGTACAGGCTAATGTCCTCAAAGCCCAGAAAATGGACTTACGTGAAGCTCAGGGTTTCCTGAAAACGGGCTATGAAGGTGGAGTAATGGGTGCAGCGCTGGGTGCCGGTATCACTGCCTATAACTCCTCATCCGCTGGCGCCACGCTGGGCGTGGGGCTGGCCACCGGTTTGATTGGTATGGCTGCGGACGCCATGGTGGAGGATGTGAACTACACGATGGTGACCGATCTGCAAATTTCAGAACGCAGCAAGGCGACGGTGACGACAGACAATGTTGCCGCGCTGAAGCAAGGTTCTTCCGGCGTTAAAGTTCAGACCAGTACTGAGCAGGGTAACCGCGCCAGATATCAGACCCGTGTTGTGTCGAATGCCAACAAGGTTAACCTGAAGTTTGAAGAAGCGAAGCCAGTGCTCGAGGCGCAGCTGGCCAAATCCATTTCCGCTATTCTGTAATCCTCCGGGCTGTGGCAACCGCCACAGCCAACTCCCCTGAAAGTCCTGGTCCGGTGCCCGGTTCGGCTTCGGGCGCGTACGTGCTCTGCTTTATCTCTGTGATATTTCGCTTCCTCACATGACCGCGCTGGCGCAGTCATGTTTGCGGCGAGCGCCGGATTTTCCTTTTTAACCTCAACTTCAGTCACGTCACCGTTACGGTGATGCGATCACTGTCGGGTATTTTCTATGAGCTTCGCAGGTAAAAACCTCACCCAGGGCGGGCAAATGACTGCCTACCGGTGGCGTATGTTTCTTCAGGTTAATAACTGGATCAGTTTCTGGGTATTCCTGCTGTTTGCAGGCCTGACCGCCATCATTTTTTTCCTCAGTATTCCACGGGAGATGCTGGATAACGGCTCCCTGTGGTGGTTTGCCTGGATAAACAACAGTTTCATCGATCTGATGCCACCGAATGGCACCGCCAGACTGTATGACATCCATTACTGGTATGCGCCCACCCGTACGCAGATGGTTCTCAAAATGACCCTGCCGCAGGTGTATGCAGATCCGTATATGCAGGCAATGGGGAGCCGGTTACAGGATGAACTGACCTGGGCGGCACTTTGCAGTGGGCTGTTCAGTGCCGTCGTTTTTGTAGCGGTCGCCTGGTATATCACCGGTATTGGCCGACGCGAGAGTGAAGATGAATACATCTCCGGAATGCTGCTGACGGATAAACCAGCGGAAGTGAACCGGATGCTGCGTAAAAATGATGAGTTGTCCGATTTGCGCGTGGGTGACCTGCATATGGTCAGAATGGCCGAGGTCATGAATTTCCTGATGCACGGCACTATTGGTGTGGGTAAGTCCACCCTGATCCGCTGGCTTCTGGACTACATACGCAAACGTGGTGACCGGGCCATTATCTATGATTCCGGCTGTACATTTACAGAGACGCATTACCGTCCTGAGACAGATATTATACTGAATGCCCATGATGAGCGCTGTGCCAACTGGCATTTATGGGGAGAGTGTATCGATGCTGTCGACTACGACAACATGGCCGCGAGCCTGATACCGGTCGAAGGTGAATCCGATCCGTTCTGGGTATCCAGCTCGCGCACTATCTTTGCCGACCTGGCCATTCGCATGTCAGCAGACCCTGACCGAAGCATTGAAAAGTTTCTGAAAACGCTGCTGTCGCTCAGCATGAAAAGTTTGCGTGATTATCTGGCCAACACGCCCTCTGCCAATCTGGTGGAGGAGAAAATCGAAAAAACGGCCATCTCCATTCGTTCCGTTGTGACCAACTATGCCAAAGCGCTGCGTTATCTGCAGGGACTTGATGACGGAACAAAGCCCCCTTTTACTATCCGGGAGTGGATGACGCAGCCGCAATATGACAGCAGCTGGCTGTTTATCTCGACGCAGGCACGTCACCGCAAGAGCGTGCGCCCGCTCATTTCACTGTGGGTGTCACTGGCCACCATGATGCTGCAGAGCATGGGGGAGAACAGCAACCGGCGTGTCTGGTTCATCATCGATGAAACCCCGAGTCTTCAGCGCATTCCCGAACTGGCAGAAACGCTGGCTGAAGCCCGTAAGTTTGGCGGCTGTTTTGTGCTGGGTATGCAGAATATGGCGCAACTGGTTCACGTCTACGGCCGGGAACTGGCCAGAAGTATTTTTGACCTGATGAATACCCGGATGTACGGACGCTCACCGAGCGCCGAAATGGCGGAACTCGTGGAAAAGGAGCTGGGTAACCAGCGCAGGCGCAAAATTCGTGAGCAGAACAGTTATGGTCTGGACCAGGTGCGTGACGGCGTATCTCTGGGTAAGGACGAGGTTCATGAGCCGATTGTCGATTACGACAAAATCATGAGTCTGCCGAACCTTAATTTTTATGTGCGCCTGCCGGGTGAATATCCGGTGGTGCGGCTGAAGCTGAAATACCGGGAACAAAAAAAGCGCCATCCGGGACTGATTGAGCGCAACATCCGGGATGCGCTGAGTCCGGAACTGGAAAAAGTCATTCAGGACAATGAACGTTCGGCAGTTTCTGCGGGACTGTCGTTCCCGACCGGCGAGGAAATCCTGGAGAAGGATACCCGGCAGGAGAAAGTCAGTACCCGTGTGCGCTGTTCATCAACTGACAATAACACTGCGCAGTCAGCCGCGCCTTCTGCAGTAAAAAACATCCGGAGTGAACCACACCCGGCTGAACCCGTATCCCCGGTAATGCCCGGCAAAGCGGCCGCACCCGCGCCAGCTGATGCTGGTAAAACATTTGCCCGTGCCACCCGGGCCGTTATGCCGACAAAACTCAGTAAGGTGGAACTGCCGGATGTTCCGCCAGAAGATACAGCCCTTTCCACATCCGAAATAACATCCGCGCCTGCTGGCCCCGTCTTATCTGAACCGGCTGCACTCCGGACGCTGAGAAGCCGGACGGTTGCGGCAGAGCCTCCGGTCACTTCAGCACTGGGCATTTTGCAGCGAGCACGACTGCGTCCGCCTGCCGCCAGTACAGCCGCCCAGGAGGAAGACGGTGGTGAAACCCTGTCTCTGGATATGGACATCAACGAAAGCCCGGACGGTGGGCTGATCGTGACGACAGCCGGCGCACGTCAGACTCCGGAAAGCCCTGACGAAACAAATCAGACGAGCCGTCGTCTTGCCCGCGATGAAGAAAACATCCTGCGCCATCGCGATCCGCAAGACCCGGGTTACAGCGATTACGACCTGAATTATGACGAAAGAGAGTATGACTTATGATGTCCGTCGCCCCCGTTGCGTCGGCCGGTACGGCCGCCGCTTATTACAGCAATGCCGATAACTATTATTTTCTGGGTAATCTTCAGAGCCTCTGGCTGGGTGAAGGGGCGAAATCCCTTGGCCTGGAAGGGAATGTGCAGGGAGACGCACTGACGGCGATCCTGGAGGGGCGTCTGCCGGATGGCTCGCGGCTCGGTAAAGAGATTAACGGCAATCATGTCCACCGTCCGGGCCATGACCTGACTTTCTCTGCCCCCAAAAGTGTGTCGATTCTGGCACTGATTGGGGAGGACAAGGAAATGCTGGAAGCCCACAACCATGCGGTTCGTGTGGCAGCCGGCTATGTTGAGAAACTTATCTCCGCACGCGCCACAAAAGACGGCATCACGTCCATCGTACACACCGGCAGAATGGTGGCAGCAGCTTTTACTCACGATACGTCGCGAAATCTCGATCCGCAGCTGCACACGCACCTCCTAGTGGCCAACATGACAGAACAGGACGGCAAATGGAAAGCGCTGGCCACGGACTATATCCACAATGCCGGCTTTATCGAAACCGTCATGAAGATGCAGGTGACGCTCGGGAAAATCTACCGCAGCGCCCTTCGTCAGCGCGTGGAAGCGCTGGGCCATGAAGTTGAAGAAGTCGGCAAACACGGCATGTGGGAAATTAAGGGCGTGCCGGAAGAGGTTCGCGAAGATTTATCCTCCCGGGGACGTGAAATACAGGGTGCTGTCGGGGCGGAAGCCACGCTTCGTAGCCGCGATGTGGCGGCAAAGGACACCCGGCAGGCAAAGGTTGACCCGTCACGCCTGCGTCTGATGGAACGCTGGCTCGGCCAGCTGAAAGACAGAGGCTATGATCTGAAGGCCTATCAGGACAGCGTGGTGCCGCGCAGTGATGCGTCCCGTGACATGCGTCCGCAGCCGGTTAAGTCAGCGCCGGAACAGCCAGGCAGAACGGAAACTGCCGACACACCCGGGATGCAGTCACCTGAAATCACCGCAAAAGGCGAAGATAAAGGCGGTAACGGCGCTGAACGCAGTGACCCGCCATCCCTTCAGGCGTCCACGCCGCAGCCCCACAGCGCGCCGGTGCAGCGGCCCCTGAGTATCACAAAACCTGAGCCCCTGAAGTCACTGGCACCTGCAGAGGAACCGGTACAGGTACCGGAAGTGATGGATGCGGTACGTATGGCCATCTCGCAGCTGAGCGACAACCGGACCCGTTTTACCTTCGGGGAGCTGATGCTGACGACCGCTGAGCTGAGCGAGCAATTACCGGAGATGAATGTCATACGTCAGGCCATTGATGCTGCGCTGAAGGAAGGCAGTATCGTCCCGCTGGACAGCGAAAAGGGCGTGTTCACCTCACGGATTCACCTGCTGGACGAGCTTTCCATTCAGGCGCTGAGCCAGGAGCATCTGAAATCCACCGCCGTGGTCAGTTTTCAGCGTCCTGCACAGTATGCGCCCGCAGCGCTGGAGGTTGTGGAGCAGGATGCGCTTGTGCTGATGAATGCCCCGTCGGGCGTGGCCGGAATACGTGAACTGACTGCGCAGCTGACCGACATCTCCATGGCACAGGGCCGGGAGGTGCAGGTGCTGGCGAGTTCAGCCGAGCGCGCCATTTCGCTGGCCAGGTCTGACACGCTGCGCGATCGTCTGGTGAGCCGTCAGCAGGTGCTCAGTGGTGATTTTCATCTGAAACCCCAGAGTACGCTCATCATTGAGGGCGCGGAACGTCTGGGCCTCAAGGAGACACTGGTACTGCTGGGTGAAGCCCGCGCACAGGATGCACAGCTGGTCTTTCTCGACAGTGCCGGTCGCCAGGCGAACGGCAATGCCATGTCAGTGCTGGAATCAGCCGGTGTACCACGCTCACGTCGCACCGAGCCGGCGCCGGGGCTCGAAGCCGAAGTGATAAGTATCGCCAACAAGCGTGACCGCTACGAGGCGCTTGCCGGGCGTTTTGCGGATCTGAGCGGGAGTCATGAAAACGTAACTGCCGTGGTGGTGGGTAAACGAGAACAGGCCCAGCTCACCGGTCTTATCCGTGACGCGCTGCAGAATGCGGGCCAGCTGGACCGGAATGGTATCAGCATCGAAGCCCGTTCGCCGGTGTGGCTGGACAGTAAGACCCGCCGGATGCCGGGATCATACCGGTCCGGGATGGTACTCGAGGATCGCAGCAATGCAAAAGAACGCCATTCCTATGTTATCGATCGTGTTCATGAGGACACGCGCATGCTGTCCCTGATTGATGGTGACGGGGTACTCACCCGGATGAAAATCAGTGATATGACCGCTGATTGGCGGCTTTTTAACCGCGAGACGCTGAACGTGGCGACCGGGGAGCGGCTGATGGCGGTGGCGGGCGACCGGGAACATGATCTGAAGGCCAAAGACAGGCTTGAAGTGACCGGTGTCAGTGATCGGGGCATTGAGGTCAGGCGCGGTAACGACGCCCTGATCCTTCCCCGCGATAAGCCGTTATATCTCACCCACGCATACGTCAGCGCACCGGGAGGACGCGACAACGACAGTGGCGTGGTACTGGCCGCGCTCAACAGCCGGGATATCTCCAGTCAGACCATGAACTCTCTTGCCCAGAGTGGCCACCGGGCCGAAATTTTTACAGCGGAGGTACAGGACCGGGCCGAAGCACGCCTGCAAAGGATGAAAACCAGTGCGTCTCCCGTGCAGCTGGTCCGCAGTCTCAGCGGAAAGGAGGACGTGAATGAGGCAGTGGGACATCTTCACGACGGGGTTCGTACTGAGGCCAGCCTGGCAGTCTGGCGTGCCGTTAACGATCAACGGACAGTGGCTTTCAGCGAGCTGGCACTGGCGGAAGCCGCAGAGAAATTTCTTCCTGATTTTAATGCAATTGTGCAGGAAATCGCCTCGATGGTAAAAGACGGTGCGCTGATGCGTATCTCCGTCAGGGGTGAACCGTATCTTGTTGCCCGTTCGACCTGGGAGATGGAGAAGTCCATCCTTCGTACGGTGGAGGAGGGGAAAAACACACAGCAACCCCTGCTCGACCAGGTGCCTTCAGCCGTGTTAAACGGTCTGACCGCAGGTCAGAGGCAGGCCACAACGCTGGTTCTGAGCAGCAGGGACCAGTTTACGGGCATTCAGGGCTATGCCGGTGTGGGGAAAACCACGCAAATGAAAGCCGTTGTGTCCGCACTTGATATCCTGCCGGCAGAGGTGCGTCCTGAGATAACTGGCCTCGCTCCCACGCACCAGGCGGTAAAGGAAATGAGTGACGTGGGCGTCCGGGCCCAGACCATTAAATCCTTCATCGTCGAGCATGATCAGGCCACGGCGGCAGGAGAAAAACCGGATTATAAAGGGCGTGTTTTCCTGATAGACGAATCCTCCATGGCCGGTAATCAGGATACCGCGGCGCTGTTTCAGGCCATTGCAGTCGGTGGTGGCCGCGCCGTCTCGATGGGGGACGTCGACCAGTTTGAATCAGTGGACGCCGGCACCCCGTTTAAGCTGATGCAGGAACGCAGCCCCATGGATGTGGCCATCATGAAGGAGATTGTCCGCCAGAAGGACGTGCAGCTGCGTGGTGCGGTGCATGACATCATTGATAACCGTATTGATGCCGCGCTGAACCGCATCATCGCCCAGCCTTCCGACAGAATTGCCCGGGAAGCCGGCGCAGAGGGGCCGGAAAGCGCACTGCAGGAATCACAGACACCGGTTGCCGATATTGTCAGTGACTGGATGGGCCGGACGCCGGACGCGCGGGCACGGACGCTTATCATCACGCAGCTTAACGCCGACCGCCATGCGGTTAACGCCGGTATTCACGAACGGCTAACTGTGCGTGGTGAGCTGGGTAAAGACGCGATAACCGTACCGGTCCTCGATAAAATCTCCCACACCCGCCATGAATTTAACAAAACCGCTGCCTGGGATGCAGGAATGGTGGTGAAGCGTGGCGATCGCTACCAGGATGTACTGGCCGTAGACCGCAACGGAAACACGGTTACCGTTCGCGATGAGGAGGGCAGGATAGGCCTGTATTCGCCCCGCGAGCTGATCACCGGGGATGTGGAACTGTTCAGGCGAAGCCAAATAGAAGTGCGCGCCGGCGATCTTGTGCGTTTTACGCTCACCGATCGTGAACAGGGGCAGACGGGGAACCAGCGGTTTACGGTGGATGCCGTCAGCGACACGGGAGATATCCGGTTACGCGGTGAAAAAGGCAGTGTGACCATTAATCCCGGCAATACCCGGGCCCAGCAACATATAGATTATGGCTGGGCTGTCACCGGCTATGGCGCACAGGGTGCCAGCACAGATTACGTGATTTCGCTTGAAGGTACTGAAGAGGGACGTAAGGCGCTGGCCACCCGGCGGGCTTTTTATATTTCAGCCTCGCGAGCCAAAGAGCATGTCCAGATTTACACAGACGGAAAGGCAGACTGGACGAAAGCGCTCACCATGCCCGAGCGGGAAATCAAAACAGCGCATGACGCGCTGGCTCCGGAAACTCAGCGTCAGCAGGCTAAAGCGATCTGGGCCATGGGACATCCGGTGCTGAAAACAGCCATAGGCCGCGCCTGGGTCCGGCATCAGGGAATGGGCGACGCATCGCTGACCGCAAAAATTATTCCGGCAACCCGCCGGTTTCCCGAACCGGCACTGGCTCTGCCGGTTTATGACAACAATGGCAAAAGTGCGGGACTGGTGCTGGTATCGCTGGTTTCCAGTCCGGAAGGCAGACTGACTCAGGGAGATACCCGTCTGGTGATGACCGAACGGGCACAGGGTGCCGTGCTACAGCGAAGTCAGTCGGGCAAAACGTATGTGGTTAAACACATTACCGCCGCCCTTGATGCCGTAAGAGCATATCCGGATGACGGGGTGGTCTGGCAGACGGGTGACAAAGCGCCATCAGCCCATCTGCTGAAGATAACCGGAGGGAAAGCAGAAGAATCTGTTCACAACATTGTGGAGGATATCAGAAGAACAGAATCAACTGTTTACGTGAGTGAAAATGAAAACACTTCACCGGAAGAGGAGAAGTCCGACTTCACTCGTATCAAAGAACAGGATGCGCAGCGCCTGCTTGCAGAAGAGGCGCTTGCAACCCGCGTTGGTCTTGAAAGTGCGCCAGAGAAAGAGCAGCCTGCTGATAAAATCATTGTACCTCCCGAAGATGTGCCTGTTATCAGCGTCGCTATGTTTGCCGAAAAAGCACGGCAGACATTAGCCGATCCCGATCCTCAGAGCCTCAGAAATATTACCAGGCACGAAACCGATGCTGGCAGTGAGGTAACCAGAAGTTTGAGGAGCGACAAAGTACACGAGGCTGAGCTGACACAGGCCGTCCCGGAAAGAGTCTCCCGTGTCATCAGTGATATGGCCAACAATGAACGTGACCTGGTACGGCAGACAGACAATACTGAGCGTGGCCGTATGCCGGAACGGGAAGAACAACCTCTTCCACGAACTATCCAGAAAGAACGTTGATCCTAAGTGGAGAAGCGGAGATTGGGATGGTCACTGTATATCAAAGTGCACATGTCTAAGCCGGATTTTGAGAATCTTGATATAGCTCCGGATTTTAACTGGCAACGGGATAACAATGCTCCTGCTGGTCAAAACCTCGTAACATTTATCACTTCCTCTCGTTGATACAAAACGTGGAAGCACACAACGCTGAATGTCCGCTTTGAGCGAGAAGCGGACCTTCGCACTGTCTCGTTATTAGACAATAAATATATTTGGTAAAATAACTTTCTTCGATTTAAAATGTTTCTTGCTGTGTTAATAATTTCTTAACATCAAGGGGAAAATTTCATGGAGTTTTTATCTTCTGTAATACTTTCTGGCTTTATTTATGACATGCTCAAACACCAAGTTTCGATTACTGCAACTTCATTAAAAGAAAGGTTAAAAAATTGGGTTATTGATGAGGCCGTGGCTCCCGCTTTGGCTGAAGAAATTGAAAAACTGTCTTTAAACGATGAAATGAGTGAAAAAGCAATCGAAAGAAAACTATTAGATAGTGGTGAAATTCAACAAATACTCTCGTCTATAAAATCTAATAATACTACTTTAATTATGCAAAACCATAGTGGCACTGGTGATAATGTTGGTGGGAATAAAATTACGAGGTAGTGTTTATGGATAACTCTGATAGCGGCAGTTCAGTTAGTCAAAACCATACCGGAACAGGTCATAATGTTGCTGGTGACTTAACTATATATAATATTGACAACGTTGATTTGGCAACGGAGTTAGCAGTTGCTGTTTTAGTTGGTTGTTGGGATGAAAAAAATGATGGTGATATTGAGGTAATTACAAACCTTATTGATGAATCATATGAGTGTTGGATAAAAAAATTAAGAATAATTGAAGGAATGCCAGATAGTCCTTTGATTCACGAGAGAGGTTCTTGGGGTTTTAAAGATAGAATACAGACATTCCAAACGGTATCGTCAAGATTATTCGATAATCATTTAGATTTATTTCAGGCGATTGCTATATCCATTTTTAAAACTATTGACCCACAGTTTGAACTGGCACCGGAAGAGCGTTATGCAGCAGCAATTTATGGGAAGGTTTTACCTCACAGTCGATTAATAAGGAAAGGGCTATCCGAAGGTCTAGCATTAGTTGCCACAAAGCAAGAGTTGCTTACCAACTGTTCAAAATATAAAGGGCAATGCTGTGCCTCAAGTGTTGTTAAGGAAGTGTTTTCTGCCTCTAGTTGGCAGTTATGGGCTAGTACGCAAGATATTCAAATTATGCTTGCAGAAAGCGCCCCTGATTATTTTATAGACGAAGTAGAAAGAGCTGTTTCTCATCAAGACAAGCCGTTTGATACACTTTTTGCACAGGAAGGTGTCGGTGGAATTTCAGGTCGGAATTATTTGACAGGACTGCTATGGGCTATTGAAGGATTGGCTTGGGCACCCGAGTATTTATCTCGCTCTTTAGTAATATTAGGGGAACTGGATAGCCATGATCCTGGTGGCAACTGGGCTAACAGGCCACTTAATTCAATTATCGACATATTGTTACCATGGCATCCTCATACTACAGCCAATATAAATAGGCGTATTGCTGCTTTTAAAGCATTGGAAAGGGAGTATCCCGATACAGCATGGCGTGTTTTAGTTCAGTTACTACCCAATAATACGAGAACAACTTCTGGTACACATATACCAACTTTTAGAAATTTTATTCCTAACAACTTTAACAAAGAGCCATCTAATGATGAGTATCGGGCTCAGATTGAAACATATAGCCAATTAATAATCGAATTGGCAAGCAAATCTTCATTACGGCTTATTGATTTAGTTGAAAACATCGACAAGTTATCACCGTTTAAATTCGATGACGCAATTAAACTATTATATAACTTTTCTAAAAAACCAGATAGCGATGAATTAAAATTAGAGTTATGGGAAAAATGCTTAGAGATCTATAACAAGCACAAAAAATTCTCTGATGCTCAATGGGCAATGCAACCCGAGCAAAATAAAAAAATCAAAGATGTTTCTATAGCCTTAAAACCAGAAGATCCTATGCTTTATAGCAAACGACTTTTTGGTCAAAGAAGTCATAATTTATTTGATGAAAATGGTGATTGGCGAACTCAAGAAGAAAGATTGGCAAAAGAACGAAGTCAGTCAATAACTGAAATACACACTGTTAATGGTATTGAAGGGGTTTTAGAATTTTCGAAGAGTGTTGAAAGGCCTGATGTTGTCGGCAACAGTCTAGTTGCAGCAAATCTGGAGATCCCTTTAGATACACTAAAAAAACTTATTCTTAGCGACATTAAAGAGGAACGTTCTCTTGCTTCTGGCTATGTGTGGGCCAAGAACTATAAGGAAGGAAATTCATGGGTATTGGCTTCAATTGATAACTGGAATACTCAAGAAAAAGTTGAGTTTTTTCTTTTATTACCATTTAAAAAAGAAACATGGGATATATTAAATGCTTCATTTGATGATTTTTCTTGCGAGTATTGGAAAAATACTGTTGCTAACGCATACCACTGTAATTCAACGGAAGAAATTTACTTTGCAGTAGATTGTTTGATTAAAGTAGACCGTCCTGTTTCAGCAATTGATTGTTTATCTCGAATTCTGCATAACGATAAGGTAGTTAATAGCCGCAAAGTAGTTGTTGCTCTATTGCAGACTATTAAAACCACAGAAGATATTAAGCGGTTTGATATTCACTCATTTAGAGAACTTGTTAATTATCTTCAGAATGAT
The DNA here is from genome assembly GCF_011077955.1 of Citrobacter freundii. Taxonomy (GTDB): domain Bacteria; phylum Pseudomonadota; class Gammaproteobacteria; order Enterobacterales; family Enterobacteriaceae; genus Atlantibacter. The sequence goes on along the minus strand of NZ_JAALBX010000022.1, from coordinate 3,157 downwards.
GATACTGTTTTAGATGACGACTTGGTGAAAATTGAATGGGCATACTTGCCTATAATTAATAGGGGGGCTGATGATTCGTTACAGCCTCAAGTTTTAGAGAAAAAACTTGCAAATGAGCCAAGTTTCTTTTGTGAAATTATTAGGTATGCCTATCGGTCAAAATTTCAAAAAGAAAACAACGAACTATCTGAAAGCGAAAAAAACATTGCCAAAAACTCACACTATTTACTCGATAAGTGGGGTAAGGTTCCGGGTATTGATGCAGAAGGTAAATTTGATACCGATGCGTTTAATAACTGGTTTAATTTAGTTCAAACAGAATGTGAAGAGTCAGGACATTTAGAAATTGCTCATCAAATAGTTGGAAGAGTATTAATTTATAGTCCTTCAAATGATGAAAATTGGATACTTCCTGAACTTGCTGAATTTTTGAATAGGCGTGAACTTGAAGATGTGCGTATTGGTTATAAGATCGCGATAAGAAATTCGCGTGGTGCCCACTTCGTTGATCCAGAAGGCAAACCGGAATTGGACTTAGCCCAAAAATATCGCGCTAAGTCTGATGAAATAGAACTGCTAGGCTTTCATCGATTTGGTAGAACTCTTCGAGAGTTAGCCGACGAGTATCTAGCGGAAGCAGAGTCGATAATAGAACAACATAGTAAAAAACCGGTTGTTGATTTTTAGTGTAGCGCCAGTGACTTCGGGGAAATACTTTAGCTAAGAAGAAATTTTTTGCTGCCAAGCATTCGAAGTTACTGGTTACACAGTTGCCACTTCCGATTCGTTTCGGAGTAAAAGCGAGTCACATTTGAACGTCCGCTTCTGGCACGGAGCAGACACGCAAACTGAGCTTAAGGTCCGCTGTGAGCGAACAGCGGAAGTTCGCAACTCCAACAATATGACTAACATTGAGGTATTCTAATCGATGGGGGCTTAGGTCTGTGACCAGCTCCCCGATAATTAATGCAGCGCGGACCTGAAAGGGTCCGCTTCTGGCACGAAGTTGACTGTTGAAGGGCTGCCTGGCGCGAATACTCAGTCCGGCATACAGCTGATTTTGAATTGCTGCAAGAGCGCTCTTATTCAGTACGTAAAGATGGTAATGTTTCAAAGAATCTCTTAGGCCTTACAGGAATGATTTTGAAATGAATGGATCGTGTTTGTGTGGAACTATTGAATTTGAACTAACTCATAAACCCGCCGTGTTTTATCGTTGTCATTGTTCACTTTGCAGAAAGCAGAGCGGAGTGGGTTACAATCTCGCTACACTGGTGAAAGACAGTGAGTTTCGCTGGATTAAAGGAAAGAACTGCATCGCTTCATGGTCTAAGCCAACGGGATACCGTACAGACTTTTGCACTGTATGTGGCTCAACTGTGCCTAACAGTCTGCGAGACGTATCTTATGTCTGGATTCCTGTTGGTTTAATTGACGAACCTCTTGAAATGGAATGTGCAGGAGACTTCTGCACTGATGATGCAATGCCCTGGGATGGAACCCGCTCATCTTGTGAGCATGCTGGACCTGTCGAGTCGCTGCTCTCCCTTTTAGAGTGCCTGAAACTTGCTTCCTGAGCGTCAGCTCCAGTTATGAATGCGGCCGCTGGCGCGCCAAATTATTTCTTTCCGGGCCTCCTCCTCATTCAAATCTGATTAATAGTTACAACATACATATTGCTTGTTATTTAGCACAATCTCCGGCACCGTGCGCGTCTGTTCAGGCAGATCGCAGAAGTTCTGCAAAATAATTCGCTGACCCGCAGCGCAGTTCTGTCGATCAGTCAGTCAGTTTCAGCCGGTCGCGCGCTTCCCGCAACCGTCGCTCCCCACGCCGGTCATACTGCTGGGTGGTGGCAACGCTGGCATGTCCCATCGCGTCCTTCACCGTGATGAGATCCTCCCCGTTATCGAGCAGGGCGGTTGCAAAGGTCCGGCGCAGATCGTGAGGGGCGCATTTCGCAATCCCGGCCTGGCGCTGCCGCACCTGCAGGATATGGTACACCGCCTGGTCAGTCAGCCGGTCATCCGTCAGGGTGTCAAACCGGCGGATACGGGTGAAAAGAGGGCCCGGCGCCTCACCCCGGACCTGATCTACCCACACCTGCAACCGCTGCCAGCTGCCCGCCGGCAGAAAGGCCAGCCGCTCCCTGTTGCCCTTTCCGGTGACCCGCAGCGCCCGATCCTCCGTGACAACGTCACCGATACTGAGGCCCACCGCCTCCGAGCGACGCAGTCCACACCCGAGCATCACCGCCAGCAGGGCCGCGTCCCGCGGACCCAGACTGCTGCGATCGGTATCACATACGGCGAAAAGCTGGCGGATCTCCGCCGCCGGCAGAGCCCGCCCCCGCGGCAGCCGGCTGCCGCGCAGGTTCCGCACGGCGCGGATGTGCTGGAAACAGTCCACGTCCATCAGTCGCAGCATCCAGGCCTCCTTCGCCACCCCTTTCAGTGCGGCCAGATAGGTGTTGATGGTGGCCGTTGCGCGCCCCGAATCCCGGAGCATCTCAGTGATGGCCATCACATGATGACGCCGCAGGCTGCCCCAGGTGCAGGTGTCGGGCCCGACGAAGCCAAGCATCCGCGCGACGATCCCGAGAAAGGAGGCCATGGTCCGGCGACTGCGGGGAGAGTTCAGGGAAAGGAGATAGGCGCGGGCCGGATCAGAAAGTCCGGCATTACCGGCAACGGCGGGCAGGTGTTCCCCGTTCAGGCTGAGCGACGGAACGGGCGGTACCCGCTCCTCTGAGTGATCGGTCACGGTCTGATCTCCCGGGCCGGAAAAGTCCGGCGTGCTGTGTGAAAAAACGGGTACGGTGTCCCGTTCAAAGCGTATCGCAAGAAGTCTACTTTTTCAAATAGACATTTTAATAAGTAGATTGAAAGAAGAGTTTAACTTCAAAGCAATTGTAAATAGATGATGATTTAGTTCAGTAATATGGTACATAATGTACTGTATATAAAAACATGCGTTCTTCGGCAGTCAAGAGTATATGATAGGATAAATGGGTAATGCTGCCAACTTACTGATTTAGTGTATGATGGTGATTTTAAGTTGCTTGCGTGGCTTCCATTTCCATCAGATGTCCTTCCTGCTCCGCTACTGAAGGCGTGGTGCGTAACGGCAAAAGCACTGCCGGACATCAGCGCTATCT
>NZ_JAALBX010000021.1 GCF_011077955.1 Citrobacter freundii | reverse complement strand
TATAACCAGAGACGTCCCCATTCTGCGCTGGGCTGGATGACCCCGTCCGAATTTGCTGAAAAGTCTGCCGGTTGCCAGAATACGCAACCAATATGAAGCTGGTTATTCCTGATTATGACTGGAGTATATTCGGGGTCAGGGTCATATGAAGACATTACTAACATCGCGGTGTATTAATCAATGGGGAGCAGATCAGTTCATAATCTGGATGAAATAAACGATCCAGACTCGGCTCTAATACCATTTTTACTCTTTATGTAGCAGGTAAAATGGTTAGTTCCAATATTCATATTTCGCCGTCATTACGGCGTTATGTTTGTCCACATACTGTTTCCCAGTACGATCAACTGGGGTGATCGTTATATCCATATTTGCGTGGGAGCATTCTCCATGAGAGTTCCACTCATCGCAGGTGGTCAGTGTTTTTTCGATGGTGAAATACGTCTGGGTCTTGCTCAGGATCAACTCACGGCCCTTGCTATCATAACCATACTCTTCTATGGTCGAGGGTGATTGGGTTTTGATCAGGCGATGATTGCCATCATAACTATATATAATCGTATTATTATCTATCGCCATATTTCCTTTGCTTGCCGCGCTTGCCAATAATCCTGATGAATTGAAGGCGTAGTCGATTGTGCCCACTGCGGTTTTGTCTTTTTCTTCCGGTTTTGTGGCCGCGATAACCGAACGACTAACCGCGCGGTTGATAATTCCTTTATCGTTAAGCTGGTATATTCCCTCAATAGTCTGACGATATACTTGCGTAATTTTCCGACTGTTTTTATCGGCTATGACCCCATTTGAGTCCAACTGGATGCGCCAGCCAAATTCCGTTTTATTCAACTGCATTTCAGAGGTTGTCGTGAAAACTGTTTTCTGGCCTGTTGAGGTTTTGACCTCTTTCATACGGCCGCCAATTAGCTCACCGCATTGGCTGAAACTGCTTTGAAAAGATGTGCGGAGATACCCATCAGGACTATCAACAGTGATTGATACAGATTTAGGAATTTCAGTTCTTGTCTGCTGGTTCAGAAGGATGAAGTTATTCAGTTTGTTTTTAGCGAAGGTTTCCGCTGTGCATTGCGCTGCATAAGTCTGAAAGGTGCAGAGGGATAAGATAGTAATAAACAGGTATTTATTATTGAATGACATTATTTGTTACCCTCATGAACCGATCAGTTATCCAGATTTGGTTAAGTTGGCGAAGGTTTGTTTCATTGACTGCTCGTCAGGTTTGACTCACTTGTCATTTAGTGGCTTCACTGTACACGCCACAATTTTGCCACTCTCACAATGCACAAAAATGCACATTCGTGTTAAAAAAAGCAAAACAATGCAACGGTAACCAGATAATTTTATTAGAAAAGATGGTGCGATAATAGGAACATAACACACCGCGAATAACCATTGATAAATATATGTTTTTTCTTGTTTCATCTTTATAAGTGCCCCCTTTTGTGCCCCCATCTTGTTTTTCATGCGACTCGATGAGCCTTTCATCGAGTCGCTAATCCCACTAATATCTTCACAGACCGTACAAATTTTCTCAGCTATTGAAGTACACCTCACTGCCGCGATCGGCCAAGAACAATATTACTTACTTCCCGATAAGGACAACTGTTCGTTAATCCACATGCTCTCCTGGCATGAAGGATATCTGTCACGGTCAAATATGGCACTTGTCCCTGTGAGCTAAATCCTCTGCGGTCGATACGGATCAATTCGTACTTCTCCACCAAAAAATTAACGGCATCGACAAGCGTGATACCAGCTTCGATATGTCTTTTAATAACAGCCTCATCGCTGAACGGCGTGTCATTTAAGGTCAGGCCATAGTGCTGCTCAAGTAGTCGAGCAAGCAGCATTTGCCAGACAACCACGGGTGATAAGCATGTCTGAACAGCCCGCTGGTTTATTGCAGGTAAAGTATTCATGAGTTGTTCTCGTAAAAGTGAGTTCTAAAGTTAATTAGCGTTGAGTAGGATAAATGGAGATATAGACGTGACCACAGGAACCCAGCGTATCAGCTTCGCAGGTCAGCCCCTTTGCATAGAGGGTGACGCAATGCTGGTGTCGGGGATTCAGTTCGCCGCTGGTAAGCATGAGCTCCGCCTGCTTCAGCAGAACAGGAAATGCCTGGTCAAGACGGAGCAAATCTGCTTTATTGAATAGGCCTATTATGCTGGCGCGGTCAGCCAGGTAATGCAGGCGAGTACCTTCCTGAACCAGACGTGCGCCAAAACAAGGGATGACGTTACGACTTAAACCCCACCAGGGCTCAGCAGTATCATCATTCACTGTCAGTGTCTTATTCGACATCTGAAGCTCCTTTTATAAGGTTAATTGAGAGTGACGCTGCGCAGACAGACATAAGGTCCGTTCCGGTCCTGACGTCGCTCGGCAAAGACAGCCAGAACACCATAGATATCCTGAACTTCACGACCGTAGTAATGGCAGATGCTCCCGGACCAGCGATATTTCCCGGTACAGAAGCGAAACAATCGGGATTCAGGATGCAGACGATAAATTGCCATCGCCCGACGCTTACTGATGATTTTCATTAGCCCTTCCTCTTCTTATAGCCATCCATGTTCAGCAAACGACAAAGCGTCACCATCACCTATGATGAAATGATCCAGTAGCCGGACATCGACCAGACCCAGCGCCTCTATAATCCTGGCGGTAATGGCTCTGTCAGCTTTACTCGCTTCGGTAATCCCTGACGGGTGGTTATGGGCGATGATCACCGCCGCGGCATTATGACGCAGTGCAGATTTCACAATTTCGCGAGGATGGATTTCAGTATGGTTAATCGTGCCGAGGAAGAGCGTTTCATGCTTCAGCAGACGATGTTGATTATCGAGATAGATAACAACAAAGACTTCGCGCTCCTGCTTTGCCAAATAAAGCTGTAACCAATTTTTCGCGAAGCTAGCGGCAAGGAACGATTCACTGGGCTGCCGCTGATATTTCTCCAGTAATCGCAGGGCACGACGGATGGTACGTTGCTCATTCATCGGGAAGACCGAAGGTAAATTCAGTTCGGACATGGTGGCTCCTTAAAAGAAAAAGCCCCGTAACTACCAGCTACAGGGCTATAAACACACACGGAGATTTCGTTCATGAGGCGAGTTGCAGCATATTTTCAGCCATTACCCACAGCGCACGGTTCAGCTTCACATCACCATCGATACCTTTAATTGCATGGGTATGTGTGCGTCCTCCTTTTGCATTGCGACCGTTCAAACCACCTTTGATTAGGTTCTCCTGAATACGCTGATAAGTTGTCCAGAGATCTCCGGACTCATCCTGCCAGCGACGAGGGGCTAATAGCTGTGATTCCGTCACAGGCTGATGCTCCTCGCCAAAGCGATATGTCAGTGCAGCTTTTGCCAGTGCCTGTTGTGCTGGTGGCGGAAGCATTAGTGACTGCATGGCGTCGCGTTTTTCCTCCACCCTGTCAAACACCCCAAGCACCTCGTAAGCCCCTTCGATAACCTTTTCCACCACGTTGCCCTTATGGGGCACTCGCACCTCTCCAAAGCTCTCGCCGCAAATCAGTCCGTTCTGACAGACCGATCGGAACAGTCCCGGCAGCATCTGGTATGAACTAGAACCGTCATGGCTGTTAAGCAGGATTATTTCCGGTACCTGTTTACCGGTAATCTGCCCTTCGCGGCGCAGACGTAGCATATGTTTGGTGTGTTCCCGCTTGTCGGGGTTACGCACACGGGTCTGGCAGGCAAAGAACGGCTGAAAACCTTCGCGCTGCAGGTTATCCAACAGAGTGATGGTCGGGATGCAGGTATAGCGCTCGCTGCGCGATTCATGCTTTTCCTCACTAAACACGCTGGGAACATAGTGAGCAAGTTCATTACGGGTTAAGGGACGGTCACGGCGAACAAGGTTCACCGCACCAAAGCGGGATACTAATCGCATAATCCACTCCTTTGTGTGTTTATCGGTATAAAAAGAAAAGGCCACGCTCCCGAAGGAACATGGCCTTTAACATTAAAAATGGCGTGGCGGATAAGACGTTATTGCCCCATGTATTCAACCCTGGCACCGGTGGCCTTACCATCAGCACCAACGGTCACCACCACCTTATCGTAGGTACGATACCCGGCATTGTAGACCTCATAAACCACAGTATTTCCCTCCACTTTATAGCTGCCAAAATCAGCGGCCTCAGCCGTGTCACGGTCATACTCTTTCGTGTACGCTTCTTTGGCCGCTTTCATGACTGAGCCTTTGTTAATCTCCGGCGCTCGACTCCCGGCACTGGCAGCAAGGGCAGATACGTATTTCGGGCAGACCGTCATCATGTCCCCACGGGTGAATGTCAGTTGCGCACCAAAGACCTGAAGGGTCGATGTTTCCTGACCTGCAATCGAAGCAATTGCCTCTCTGGCGGCTGCAGGTGCCTGTCCGCCTTCAACCTCAACGGCCTTAAATCCTGTTTGCTGGTTGCACAACTGAGATGTGGGTACCAGATTGCCGTTTACACTGATGCGACTCCCTATCAGCTCCTGCGGGCCATTGGGGCAGCCCTGCAACTGACCAAAGATGCCAATGGTGTTGTTTTTCAGCATCACCAGCGCCTGACCATTATCGGTCAGCGTCTGGCACCAGCCGTTTTTCACAGCCCAGTTACCCGCCTGAGCAGAAACCGAAATGGCTGACAAAACAAGTGCAATCACGGTCTGAATTTTCATATGTCACCTTATTAATGAATCAGAAGCGGCAACGGAGGACGCGGTACACAGAACCTGATGCATCTTTGTATCCGGACCATCACGTCAACGTCCCTGTTCGTCGTGCTCATGAACACTTTTGAGAAAGAAATATCCCTTTGCTTTGATAGGTAAAAGCGATCAATAGGGGGCTTATACATCGATATTTTAATAGATAAAAACGATCGATATTCTATTATCGATCGTTTTTACAGATCAATATACTGTTTTTTGAATGTGGTAATTGAGGGGTAAAGCGGCAGATTTCAGCCAAATACTCGGTCCCATAATGTCGTGGCAAGTTGCACTAATTTTTGTCGGAGACTCCTTAACAGAGCAGTCCAGACAGAAGGCAGGTGGTCAGGATTAATCACCGTGTCAAAAGCCTTACCCGCTGCCTCACCAAACTGCTGCCGTACAGCGGCGTCAGTGTCCGGGGTCTGATGCTCTGGTTTCAGCTGGCAATACACGGCACTGCTGGCCTGTACGGGCAAGGCATGCACCATCAACTCCACCAGGGCGGGCAGGTTATAGCCGGTATGTGCAGAGACAGCCATGACCGGGAAAGAGGACGGCAACTGACCGGCAACCTGCGCACTGACTGAAGCCAGTGAAAGGCATTGCTCAGAAGAAGGTGATGCCTGCCAGGGCTCACCATCCCTGAGGGGTGGAATGCGGTCGGCCTGAGTCAGTACAAACAGGAAACGTGAAGGGTCGGCACCGGCTTCCATCAGTGCCCTGTATGCCGTGATATCCGTTGCCCGAGCACGGTCATCGGCACGCAGTACCCAGATAATCAAATCCAGCTCTACCAGCAACGTCTTATAGAGCGCCAGATACTCCTCGTCGTATTCCGGTGTCTCGCCCACCCCAGGCAAATCCACCAGTGTCATGCTGCGCTCACCAACGGTGAGTAACAGACGCTGGGGTTCCCGGGTGCAGCCTAGCAAATCACTGGTCAGACAGACGGGTTGCTGAAAAAGCGCGTTGCATAATGAACTCTTGCCCGCACCACTTTTGCCCATGATGCCTATCAGGGGTTCATAGTTAATCGCCTCCTTGAGGCGGGACAGAATACGTTCAGTAGCTTGCCGGGGTAAGAGATTGAGACAGGTACGCACCGCATCACTGGTATCCTGCGGATCGGGGATTTGAGGCATAATTTACTCCTGTGAAAAAATAGCGCCGGAAAATGGTTAACCGTCTGTTCAAAGGAGTAATATAGGTTTAAATTTTTCTGGAATGAGGGAATATGAAATGGCTAAATGTGTACGAAAAAACTGCAATCGTTTAGTGTCCCCATTACCTGAAGCAAAACGTAAAAGGCTCTGTAAAAAACATTATTTGCGCTTCTGCGAACTGAGTGAGCGCAAGGAAAAAGACCTTGTTTATCGGATTAATAAATATATCCCTCGTAAAATAAAACGATTAAAGAAGGGGCGCATTTACTATTGCGCATTCAATAGCAGGAGGGGATATGTCAGAAAGATATCTTCGATTGAAAATGCTGGATTAATAAGACAAGCCAGAGAGAAGCTTGTATTAATACGAAAAACACCGGCCTGGAGAAACACAGAAAGCTATGTACGCCGTATAAGAATCGGGCCGGATCTTCCTGTTTCATTAAATGAAGTAACGGAACTGTATAGTATCTACTCCTGGATTGATTTTTGTAAAAACAGCACGCTTTATGCAATAAATTATCTTGGTGGCGGCGAGGGGAATTTAAAATTGCAACTTTATAAACTTCCTTCCCCAGGTAAGACAGGAGATTCCTCACACCAACAAAACATTATTACACCTATTACTTTAAAAAACAAAGTAATTAATCAACTCGCAAAAACCCGCAATTCCAGGGGGACTACTAACGTAAAAAAACCACTCAGCCTGTACAAATCTTTAATTGAGTTAGAGGATGAACGGGTTGTGGCATTAAAATTACTCCAATTAACAATTGAGACATCTGTACACCCTCACCAATATAGTAATAATCTACCGTATCTTAGCCCTGGCGATGTCCCTCCATTATTTGGCCTCTTATTAAATGAACTAAAAAGACTGAATGTCGTTGGCGTGAATGATTCGATGTTAAAACTCGCTAAAAAATACAAAAATGAATCCTTTACGTTAGAGTTAATAGCAATTCATGTTATTTTTAACATGGCAAGAAATGGCCCCCCCGAAGTTTATTCATTTTTATCAAGTAAGTTTGATAAAAATGGTCATTTGTACAGGTCCGTAATGATTATCTTCATGATGCTTGAGTTGGATTTTGATTCTTATTCTGAATTAGTAGAGTTTTACAACTCCTTCTTTAATAAAGATGTAATCAAAATCAAAGATAATATATTGCTATGGGCGTCAGGCAAAAAAGAAACACTCCCTTTTGAGTGCCAACCTGGAATTTAAAAATTAAAGACATCTAATATCAATAAATCTGATATCGATTGTCATTCTCACTTGTAAGTTTCGTTTTTTCAGCATGCGCGAAAAAAATCGATCATGGCGGTGAAAGCCTCGTTAGCGCTATGACATAGCTTGCTATTCGCTAAACGCGCAGAGCTGTGAATCTCAACCTTGAGAGGTACTTCTGGAAAATCAACATAGCTTTACACAGTCTAAAATTTACTTGCAGGCGGCTCGACAGGACTCTCTTAAGTACACCTTAAAAAGGGGCGCATACTGAGCATAAAAGATATTAACTGTATTTTTTTACTGTTGAGTACCATGGTGTGAGGTGAATATCCAGGGTACCACTGGGTACCAAACATCGCCTCCCGAACTCACACTAAATTGCGGGAGCATTACCATGACAAACAAAACTCATCCGATATCATCCAGCACCCAGACAACCACATCTTTACTGAATGATCAGCTCGTTGATATGACGTTCATCACCGCCTATACAAACATGACAGACAAATGGTTCTACCGATTAATTTCAGAGAATGCGTTCCCTGCACCAATTAAACTGGGTCGCAGTTCACGCTGGCTAAAAAGCGAAGTGGAAAAATGGATGCTGGATAGAATACAAGCATCTCGAGGTTAGAACCTTTAGCGTTGGTGTTTTACACAGGAGGTTACGTAATTTAATATAGGTTTTTTAATATAATTATACTCACTCTCATTTATTCTTATATTCACCGCTTACTGTCAATGTCTCTTTTAAACACCCTCGCAAATACTATTGGAGCAACCAGTCTCGTCTTTAAAGCAATAATTAATTTAAGTATCAGCTCAGCATTGCCTTAAAGAAAAGTCTTGCATGAAATATCATTAACTTAGTGCTTGCACTGACCTCTCTCATCATCAGCAGTGGAATAATCATGCTCAAAAATTCAGATAGAAATTTTAATGAAGACTGGTTCCTGGCTTCAGTTCTCAATGCACACATCGATGAAATGATAAACAGATACTCATGCCTTTTGGCATTACGCATGGATTTTTTCTACAAAAAGAAAAGTGCCAGGTATTCACACTTAAATCACCAAACACTTGAACATAACTTGCGTGTACTAATGGAGAAAATGACAAAAGAGAAAGGTGTGGTGGGCTATTTCTGGGTTGTCGAATGGACTGAACGACATAGATACCATGCGCATGTCGTATTCTGGCTGGACAGACAAAAAACACAGCATTCTTATCCCTTTGCCCTTACAGCAAATACAATTTGGGAGGAAATAACGCACCGGGACGGCGTATCGCACCGATGTGAATATCGGCCGCAGTATTCTAGAAATATCAATATACCTGTTCGGTATAACGATCCGGAAAGTATTAACAATATCCGTCATGTTCTGAGCTATCTGGCTAAGGAAGAACAAAAAGAAGGTTTGTGTGCATACGGCTGTAATGACGTTCCTCCACGCTCAGCGGCAGGGCGTCCACGTAAGCCAGGCCCCTGATCCTACGGCTACGCAACTGGCTCGGCATCCTGTACAAACCCCGTTATTACGGCGATAAATAATGTCCTCGCAGTCGTGACTGAACCTGCCCCTGGAAGCCTGACGTTCCGACCTTTACTGAATCAACAATTCACAACTCCATTTATACCCGACAGTTTACCTGTCGGGTATTTCTCATACCTGTCAAACAAGGGAAATCAAAAAATGAAACAGCCATAGAACACAATCGCGGTAAAAGTGGCGGAATATCGTTTACACATCACCCGGCTAAGGGTCTGCCGGGATAGCCTGGCTGGATGTTGCAGTGATGCCGAGCGGCGTGGCTGGCGTTTGAGAGCACTTGAGCAGTTAAGTACAGCCTCATCGCTCTACTGCCAAAGGGCTAACTCTGCCGATACCAGCAGTGGAACAGCCCTTCAACTCTGGCTAAACATAGTAACCACTGGAACCTCCGTTGCAGATTAAGTCGTTTCTCCAGCTCGACTCTCAGACATGTTTACTATGGTTTCCTGGGAAAATAAGTTATTATTTCTATAATTCTGGAAATATAGAAATATGAACCTTATGAATCTTTCAAAAGCAGCAGACACCCTGAAAGAGCTGGGTCATTCTACACGACTAAGCGTGTACAGGGAGCTGGTTAAAGCCGGACATAAAGGGTTACCGGTTGGTGAACTGCAGAAGCGGCTCGAAATCCCAGCTTCTACACTGAGCCATCATCTTTCCTCGTTGATATCAGTTTCTCTGATACGGCAGGAACGTCAGGGCAGAACGCTCTTTTGCCATGCTCGATATGAAAACCTTGAGGCTCTGATTGCCTTCCTGACAGAAGAATGCTGCTCCGGGACTGACGACTGCCTCACCATGCACCAGAAGACGGAGAAGTAAAATGACAGGTGATCTTAAGAATGTTGATTCGGGTTTGTTCGACACCTCAATCACAGAGGCAAGATTCGGTGTTCCTGCCGTTCCTCATCCTCCACGTATCCTCATGTTGTACGGCTCTGTGCGCGAACGTTCCTACAGCCGACTGACAACGGAAGAAGCGGCAAGGTTACTGACCGCAATGGGTGCAGACGTGCGGATCTTCAATCCTTCTGGCTTGCCTCTTCCTGATGATGCACCTGACTCGCATCCTAAAGTCATGGAACTGCGCGAGCTGGTTCGTTGGTCCGAAGGGATGGTGTGGTGTTCCCCTGAACGCCATGGTGCGATGACCGGCATCATGAAGGCCCAGATTGATTGGATACCGTTATCAGAAGGTGCAGTTCGCCCTTCGCAGGGTAAGACGCTGGCCGTAATGCAGGTCTGCGGTGGCTCTCAGTCTTTCAATGCCGTAAACCAGATGCGGATTCTTGGCCGCTGGATGCGGATGATCACCATCCCGAATCAGTCCTCCGTGGCAAAAGCCTGGCAGGAATTTGATGAAGATGGACGAATGAAACCGTCGTCTTATTACGACAGGATCGTGGATGTGATGGAAGAACTGGTGAAATTTACTCTGCTGACCCGAGCTAACTCAGCCTATCTCGTTGATCGCTACAGCGAACGAAAAGAGTCTGCAGAAGAACTTTCACGGCGGGTTAATCAGAGCAAAATTTGAGGGCTGGTATGAGTGATGTAACGGCATTCAACAACTGCATGAGCTTGTTCTGGCGGCAACATGAAGCCGAACTCTCTCGCTTTCTGACATCGAAGACAGGTGATAGCGAAAAAGCAGCAGACCTTCTGCAAGAGCTATTCCTGCGTGCCCGCGCTCATTCAGACAGTTTCTGCGAAATGGAGAATCCGCGAGCCTGGCTGTATCGGGCGGCGAGGAATCTGCTGATTGATGAGTACCGCACCACCAGGGAATTCGTTGAGCTGGAAGATGATGCCCCATTAACTGATGCATCCCCTGATGCAATCTCAACGCTGGATATTTGCCTGCCTGAAACATTGCAGGCATTACCTGAAGATGAGCGGTGGTTGATTGAAGAATCCGACCTTAACCGGCGTCCCCAGCAGTCCCTGGCCGATGAACTGGGAATCACGCTTACGGCGTTTAAATCCCGACTACTTCGGGCCAGAAAACACCTGAAAGAGACGATGACAGAACTTTGTCAGATTGAGGCGGATGACACGTCTTCCGTCTGCTGCCACAAAAAAATGAATTAATCGCGCATCTTTTCCCCACCACCTTCGTTTACCTCAGTGTAAAGCCAAATGACTAAACACTGAGGTAAACAGTCCATGTCAAAAATTGAGATCTTTGAAGCAGCAGGCTGCTGTGCAACCAGCAGCGTTGTAGTCAGTGACGAAGCCGTCAAATGGAACGCCAGCGCCGAATGGGCGAAAAAGAATGGCGTTGATATACAGCGCTACAGCCTTGCGAAGAACCCGCAGCAGTTCCTGAATTCGCCGGTCATTAAAGAGTTTCTGAACACATCAGGGATGGAGTCTCTCCCTGTCACCTTGCTCGACGGCAAGCTGGTGATGGCAGGCAAACTGCCGACTCGTGAAGATATCGCCCGTTGGGTAGGTATTCCGCTTAGTCAGGACTGGAGTGAAGACAGCACGCAACCACGCTGCTGCAGCATTCCACGTATGCCTTAATTCCAGAGGAGCGATCACTGATGAATATGCCATTTTTAAAAGACATTCCCCCGTTCATCTTCTTCACTGGCAAAGGTGGCGTGGGTAAAACATCCCTGGCCTGTGCTACTGCGGTATGGCTGGCCGATCAGGGTAAGAGAACGCTTCTGGTGAGTACCGATCCGGCTTCCAATGTCGGCCAAGTCTTTAGCCAGACTATCGGCCACCGAATCACAGATATCAGTACCGTAGAAAATCTTGCCGCGATGGAAGTTGATCCGATGGCTGCAGCACAGGCTTATCGTGACCGAGTACTCGACCCGGTTCGCGGGCTGATGCCAGCCGATGTGGTCAGCAGCATTGAAGAACAGCTCTCCGGTTCATGCACTACGGAAATCGCGGCATTTGATGAGTTTACTGGTCTTCTTACCAACCATGAGTTGCGGGAAAAGTATGACCATATCGTATTTGATACTGCGCCAACCGGTCATACCATCCGTATGCTTGAGTTGCCGGGGGCCTGGAGCGGTTATCTCGAAGCGAACCCTGATGCCGCCGCTAACCTCGGGCCGCTGGTGGGGCTGGAGAAACAACAGCACCAGTACTCAGACGCGGTTAAGGCGCTGTCTGATGCAGCTCTCACGCGCTTGGTTCTGGTTGCCCGAGCCCAGGCTTCAACACTGAAAGAAGTCTCTCATACGCACGATGAGCTTTCTGCTATCGGTTTGCAGCATCAACACCTTGCCATTAATGGCGTGCTGCCGCCGTTTGCGGGTGAAAATGATCCACTCGCGCAAAGTATTCTGGCTCGAGAAGAAAAAGCATTACAGGCAATGCCAGAGAACCTGGCGAACCTTCCCCGCTCGCAGCTGTATCTGAAGCCATTTAATCTGGTCGGTCTGGAAGCCCTGCGTCAGTTATTTACGGAGAACAAAGCCTCGCTGCCGCTCCCTGCTACCACGCTGAATACTTTGGATTTACCGAAACTTGCCTCACTGGTAGATGAACTCAGCCAGACAGGCAAAGGGCTGGTCATGACGATGGGTAAAGGCGGAGTGGGTAAAACGACCGTAGCGGCATCGGTAGCGGTATCGCTGGCTAAGCGTGGTCACAAGGTCCACCTGACCACATCCGATCCGGCGGCACATCTGTCTTACACTCTGGATGGCTCGCTGCCAAATCTTCAGGTCAGCCGTATCGATCCGAAGGTGGAGACAGAGCGCTATCGCCGCTTTGTGCTGGAAAATCAGGGCAAAGGATTAGACGCTGAGGGACTAGCAGTGCTGGAGGAAGATCTCCGCTCGCCATGTACTGAAGAGATCGCCGTCTTCCAGGCATTCTCGCGGATCATCAAAGAGGCAGACGATCATTTTGTCATTATGGACACCGCGCCAACGGGTCACACACTTCTGCTACTGGATGCAACAGGAGCCTATCACCGGGAAATGGTGCGTCAGATGGGGCAAACACATGACCATGTGATGACGCCAATGATGCAATTGCAGGACCCGGAGAAGACAAAGGTTATTATCGTGACGCTTGCCGAAACGACACCGGTACTGGAAGCGGCAAACTTGCAGCATGATTTGCGTCGCGCTGGCATCGAGCCGTGGGCATGGGTTGTTAATAACAGCCTGGCGGCAGCTGAACCGTCTTCACCTTTCCTGAAGACCAGGGCGAACCGCGAGTTGCCTCTCATCTCTGATGTGGAAGAGCAGTATGCAAAGCGTATTGCATTAACTGCGTTACAGAGCGAAGAGCCGGTAGGTATTGACCTACTGAAAGAAATGGCTAAGTAACCATGAAGGGGGCAAATGCCCCCTTCATTTTTATTTCAGTCTTTTACCTGCATCATTAACGACTTTTTCACCATCTTCTTTGGTGAAAGCCCCTTTCTGAGATTCTGGCAGGATATCCAGAACGACTTCAGAAGGACGGCAAAGTTTAGTTCCCAGTGGCGTCACTACAATCGGACGGTTAATCAGGATCGGATGTTGCAACATAAAATCGATTAGCTGGTCGTCAGTAAATTTATCATCTGCAAGACCCAGTTCCTCATACGGTTCGACGTTCTTACGCAGCAAAGCCCGGACGGAAATGCCCATATCTGCAATGAGTTTGACCAGCTCATCGCGTGAAGGTGGGGTCTCAAGGTAAAGAATAACGGTCGGCTCATTACCGCTGTTGCGGATCATCTCCAGCGTGTTACGTGACGTGCCGCAGGCCGGGTTGTGATAAATAGTGATGTTGCTCATATCAGTATCTCATTACAAAGTGAAAGAGAGACGTAGCGCCAGCGCTGCCAGCGTTACAAACAGCACAGGCAGAGTCATGACGATCCCGGTGCGGAAATAGTATCCCCAGGTGATGGTCATATTCTTCTGTGAAAGGACATGCAGCCAGAGCAGCGTTGCCAGGCTACCAATAGGTGTAATTTTCGGGCCCAGATCGCAGCCAATCACGTTGGCGTAGATCATCGCTTCTTTGATAACGCCTGTTGCGGTGCTGCCATCAATAGAGAGAGCGCCAACCAGCACGGTAGGCATGTTGTTCATGATGGAAGACAGGAAAGCCGTCAGGAAGCCAGTACCAAGCGTCGCAACCCAGAGTCCTTTATCCGCCAGTACGTTCAGCACACCTGAAAGGTATTCGGTTAGCCCAGCGTTGCGCAGACCGTAGACCACCAGGTACATCCCCAATGAGAAGATGACGATCTGCCATGGCGCACCGCGAAGCACTTTACCAGTGTTAATGGCATGGCCTCGTTTCGCCACCGCAAACAGAATGACAGCTCCTACAGCAGCAATCGCGCTGACCGGGATACCCACCGGCTCAAGGACGAAAAAGCCAACCAGAAGAAGGATCAACACTATCCATCCGGTTCTGAAGGTTGCCAGATCTTTAATCGCTTTTGCAGGTGCTTTCAGGAGAGCCAGGTCGTAAGTCGGCGGAATATCTTTGCGGAAGAACAGATGCAGCATCACCAGCGTGGCGATAATAGCGGCAATATCAACCGGCACCATGACCGACGCATACTCAGTGAAACCCAGACCAAAGAAATCTGCAGAAACGATGTTAACCAGGTTCGACACGATAAGCGGCAGGCTGGCCGTATCAGCAATAAACCCGGCGGCCATGACGAATGCCAGCGTGGTACCTTTGCTGAATCCTAATGCCAGCAGCATGGCAATAACGATTGGTGTCAGGATTAACGCTGCGCCGTCGTTGGCAAACAGTGCCGCGACCGCTGCGCCGAGCAGAACGATATACGTAAAGAGTAAACGACCACGACCGTTACCCCAGCGTGAAACATGCAATGCCGCCCATTCGAAAAAGCCGGATTCATCGAGAAGCAGACTGATGATAATCACGGCAATAAACGTTGCCGTCGCGTTCCAGACGATATTCCACACCACCGGGATATCACCTAAATTAACAACGCCTGAAATCAAAGCCAGTACCGCGCCAAGCGTCGCACTCCAGCCAATCCCTAATCCCTTCGGTTGCCAGATAACCAGGACAATGGTCAGGACAAAAATAGCACCTGCCAGTAACATACATCCTCCAGACAGGGCGACTCTGCCACCCTGTATATGACAAAAAATTAACTCACCAACTCTCTGAGTTTTTCGATACCAGCAGGCTCAGATGCCAGTACCGGAACGAGCGCTATACGGTTAGCGTGCTGATTCTTAACAGCCTCAATCTGAGGTAGTTCCTGCTGGGCGCGCTGGCAAAGCAACGGAGAACTCGTATCCGCAATGGAAAGGCTGTTATTGATAATCCAGCCCCACGGATGAATCCCCGCACGCTCAAGATCGGACTGCAGGTTTGCCGCTTCCAGTACCGGTGTGGTTTCAGGCAGAGTGACCAGCAGGACTTTGGTGCGTTCCGGGTCCTGAAGCTGCATCATCGGAGTGGAAAAATGACCTTTATCCCCCATCTTCCTGGCAATCTCACGGTGATAAGCCCCGGTAGCATCAAGCAGTAATAGCGTATGCCCGGTAGGTGCCGTATCCATGACCACAAACCGTTTGCCTGCTTCACGGATTATGCGTGAGAACGCCTGGAACACCGCAATCTCTTCCGTGCAAGGAGAACGTAAATCCTCTTCGAGCAGCCGTTTCCCTGCCTCATCCAGATCCCTGCCTTTCGTCTCAAGAACATGCTGGCGATAGCGTTCAGTTTCATCGTGAGGGTTGATTCGGCTGACCTGCAGATTTTTGAGACTTCCATTGAGCGTTGCACTGAGATGTGCAGCGGGATCTGAGGTGGTGAGATGGACATCAAATCCCATATCCGCCAGCCTGACGGCGATGGCAGCAGCCATCGTGGTTTTACCTACGCCACCTTTGCCCATCAGCATAATCAAACCGTGTTCACTACGGGCGATATCATCAACCATGGCAGACAGCGACACATTCTCTGGCTTGATCTGCATGCTCTCGCTCTGCACAGGAAGCGATGCTGATTCAGCATATTCGTTTAGCAGGCCTTTCAGCGCGGAGACACCAACCATGTTCAGCGGCTGAAGGTATAAGCTGTCTGTCGGCAACTCAGATAACCCGGAAGGAAGATTTGCCAGCGCTTCTTGTTCCCGTTGCCATATCGCAGCGGCCAGGGCGTCATGTTCAGCTTCAGTTGTAGGCAGCACACCATTAATCACCAGGTACTGGTTTTTCAGCCCAATCGCAGCCAGTTCTTCATGGGTGCGGGCGACTTCCTGCAGCGTAGATTTTTGCAGTCGTGCAACCAGAACCAGTCGGGTACGATCAAGATCGGATAACGCCTCTACTGCATGAGCATACTGCTCACGCTGCTTTTCCAGCCCGGCCATTGGGCCAAGACAGGAAGCACCATCTGGATTGCTTTCAATGAAGCTACTCCAGGCACCGGGAAGCTGGAGAAGGCGAATCGTGTGGCCCGTCGGCGCTGTATCAAAAATGATGTGATCGAAGCGGGTCAGCAGGGAAGCGTCTGTCAATAAGCCGGTGAACTCATCAAACGCCGCAATTTCAGTGGTACAGGCTCCTGAAAGTTGCTCGCTGATACTGTTAACAACGTCATCAGGCAGAAGACCTTTGATAGGATCAACGATTCTGGAGCGGTATTGTTGGGCGGCTTCCTGCGGGTCAATCTCCAGAGCGGAAAGTCCAGGAACTGCCGTCACAGGGCGAATGGTGTTACCGATAGCCTGATCGAATACCTGACCGACATTGGAGGCCGGATCGGTACTGACCAGCAAAACCCGCTTACCCTGTTCAGCAAGGCGGATTGCCGTCGCGCAGGAAATAGAAGTTTTTCCTACACCTCCCTTACCGGTAAAAAACAGGTAAGGCGGGATATTCTGTAAGAATTTCATATGTCCTCCTGACATATTCAGCAACAGGAAGTATCACCACCACAGCAGCTGGTGGGAGCTAACCCTACCTTCCCCAGCGGAATGCCGAACCAGCGAGCCAGCTCAGCACGTTTTGGGTATCGCCCTGCCATCACCGTTTCACCGTCCAACAGCAGTAGCGGAAGCCCTTCTGCTCCAGATGATTCGAGGAATGCTTTCGCTTTCTCATTCTGAACAAAGCTCATGGGCTGCTGCGCCAGGTTGTAACGTTCAACCTGTACACCACGTCCTTTCAGCCACTGCACATCAGCAGAAAAATCAACCAGAACCTGATCGACATCTGAGCCACATACGCCGGTACTGCAGCACATTGCCGGGTCAAACACCGTTAACGTCTTCATTCTGAATACCTCACATTCGAAAAATCATATATGTTAAAGCAAATTTTTTAGATGCAAACAGCCTTACCGCTACTAGAGCAGTTTGCCGATGCCAGCTTACGGGCGATGGCCTGTACATCGTCCTGTTGGCTTAACCAGGCGTGCTCAATCACCTGAGCGGCCCAAGAAGGAATATGCGGGGATAAGCGGTAGTGAACCCACTTGCCCTGTTTGCGATCCAGCAATAGACCACTTTCCCGGAGCATTGCCAGGTGGCGGGAGATCTTGGGCTGCGACTGCTCTAACGCCGTGCAAAGATCGCACACGCACAGCTCTCCCATCTCCCTGAGCAGCAGCACGATGCCCAAGCGGGTTTCATCGGAGAGATTTTTGAAGAGTTGTATTGATGATAATTGCGGCATAAGCCCTCCTGCTTCTGTCTGACAGTCTCTCTCTGCAACAATACAATGTCAAAGTTATATTTGAATTATCATATGTGATGTACATATAACGATTGAACAGGCCGCCCCACATCGTTGCCTGGCCTTTCAGCTAAACCATACTCCCACATTCAGGCTGATCCTGAGGGAGCAAGCATGGTTGGACTCAATAGACTAATAGAATTTTATAACTGATTATTTATCAAGGGAAAGTTGAGAGAGGTGACGTTCAGGGAAATAGAGACTGGAGCGGGAGAAGGGAAATCTCCCCGCTCCGGACAGCTCGTAATTCCATGGATTTATTAACAAAAGCTTGATGCTTTGTAGGATGCACTACAACACCTTACAACCCCTTTTACCCAAGAGCACGAATAAGTTTAAGCGCATCATTTCTGACAGAATCTTGTATTCGCCCAGAGTCGGCAACCAACGTCAACGCTTCAATACTTAAACTATCCCTGATCACTTTTCGCGCTTTACTGAGACGGATCCGGCAACTTTTCTCTGTATACCCCTCACATGAGTGCATTTGCTCAATGATGTCAGCGCTTGATAAATTTGAATCGGCAAAATGATGGTAGTAGTTTACAAAGCACTCCATCCCGATCGCCTTAAGGAGTCTGACCAGGGTAACACTACTCGTTATCTTCTCTGGTTGATTCAAAACCTCTTCCATAGGTTCGGGCGGAAGGGTTTGCATAGGTGCTTCATTGGCCGAAGCTGAACTCCTGACAATCAAGTCTTCTTTGATGGAACTAACTCGGTGATCAGTAAGAATCGCGCCCTTGAGGTTAACGATATGTGCGTTAACGTGATCACTATGCCGAGCGTAATCTCGTATTACTTCATGTGGGATTTTGTAGGCATCAAGAACGTAGTAAGTTTCATCGAAAATAACGGCTATCAAATAATCAAAATCGGCAGCTTCATAGTTACGCAATGCACTCAGTTGCCGGGAAGGATTATCCGGCGTGACTCTCCTTGCTTTGATCTGAACCTTCTTGCCATCAGTGTCGATGGCATCAGCACCAGCAGATGAATTGCTAAGAAGAGTCATACATAACGCCTTAGAAACCAGCCATTCTGCATAGTCACCTACTGGATTGTTCTTGGTGCGTATAACATCTCTCGAACGTAATACTGTCAAAATTTTGGAATGAAGTGACAGTAATTCAAGATTACTCAACGAGGCCAGGTAACCATCTGATATTAAATTTATATTTCTCATAATCTTTCGCCCCGAGTGAGGTGGAACGCTACTGTAACGCCTACGTAGCGCATCTATGTTGTCCAGAGGTGAGCATACCCTTGCAGTCGATTCATGGCACAAAACGGACGAACTAACTGAGCTGAAGGTCTGCTGTGAGCAAAGAGCGGAACTAACGCTCTCTACACCGGGATATCTGGAGCATAGTAGCTGCGTGCAAGTTTGGTTACACCGTTGATTCCGTAACACTAATGGTTAACCTTACTATCTTACTAAAGGGCCCCAGAAAATGATTAAACATAAATCACTTTGCGCCCCTACTCGTAATCATTTATCAACCCCTTCTCAAACTCTCCACCACTCTTGCTGAATCTTTTCACCAAGTGATAATCCCCGCCTTCTTCTAGAACCGGCGGCAAATCATTGTCAACAACAATGATTTGGAATAGCCTATTTTCTGCTCGAGCCTTGTTCACCAAACCAAGGAATTGCTTAAATATATTGTTGTAGAGGACAGGGTCTGAAAGGGCTGAGTCATCATCCTTTCTTCCCCTTCGTCCAATATTTTGACCCGGTGTATCTACCATAAGAAAAGTAGGGAGATTTCCGGCAGTAGAGAGTAAATACTCCATTCTAGATACAAATCCTCCGATAGACATGATAGTTCTCACACCGCCGGAAGTTGTGTTGTAATAACTGATATCGCGAAAGTGAGGAATGAATTTTTTATTTACATATACGTCATGGACGTTTTGAAGCCCACTATTTGAAATGTATCTTCTGAATATACCGCTCAAGTTAGACACAACATCATCAAGTCCCGTAAGCCCATCCTCTACCGATTTTATATTGCGCTTTAGCGCAAAAATAACTGAGTTTTTATCTTGAATCCCCTTTGATATATCAGAATATTTGTTATTGATAGCCAAGTCTCTTTTGGCTGAAGCGATGCTGACCTTAACCTCGACCTTTGCACGCTCAAGCGCTTCGATAGAGGATAAAAGAGCAGATATGTTCTCTATATTAAATTTATCAAAGTCAACAGTTAACGAGCTTAGCTTCTTTGATACATCAGTTTCTTTGTCAAGAAGTTTTATTTTTTTAGACCAAATATTTTCTATTGCTTCGAGCACTCCTGCAAGTCTATTCTTAATCGACTTTATTTCTGCCTCTATGTCGCTATCAGTGAGTTGAGGCGATGCTAAGCTAATCTCACTAGAGCACAGTGGGCAAGGAAGTGTTGTATCTATAATGTTGCGATTAGATATTGAGACTCTTGTAAGTTTAGATATATTTAGAGAATCTAGATCGCTCTGGTATGTATTCTTTAATTTGGAAAAATTCTTCTGTTGCTTCTCTATTTCTAGACGCTCTGACTTCAAATGAGAAAGGCTTGATCTCATTTGCACGATTTCGCGCGCCATCTCAAGAGAAACAGCGCTAGAGAACTCATAGTCTGCCTTTAACTTTTCTGCGTTTTCTTCCAGTTCGCTAAGGGCAAGCTCTTTTGAAGTGATAAGTTCATCACTATCGCTCTGTACTTTGGTGGTGATATTTACATCACATAAGAATTTTGAGATAGCAGCTTCAGAAGATTGCAGTTGGTGTAGAGCTTGTGTCTCCATCTGTAACTCTTTGTTCAGGGAGGCCAACTTGTCGTCGTGAATGTTGTAAACAAACTTCTGAACTTCAATGTTTTTATTGAACACTGTAGGATTGCCGTAATTCAATAAACTATCAGCACCAACTTTTGTTTGTTTTAGGTACATTAATTTCATCAAGTCACGGAAACTGAGTCGATCAGAGTTCGCCTCATCACGGTAACGAGACTCTTTGATGCTTACTTTAGGAATCCCTAAAGCATCCAGAATAAAATCAGAAATCCAGCCGTCGGGAAATGATTTTTGCGAATCGGCAGATAAGAGCATGGGGTATGTCGTCGGGATCAATGAATAAGGCACTCGATATGCCTTCACTGGGGCTAATGAGTCTAAAATAGACCGTTCGAAGGTAATTATATTACCATTAAGGTCTACCTCTAAGTATGCGGTTCTACCTCTAGCCAAAATCTCACCGTATGTGAGGGTATCATTACTACCTCCCAGGCAGTAATCAATCAGATTCAAAATACTGGATTTACCACAGTCCATGTCCCCCCAAATCAGATTTATACCATCTTCAAATGTTGCCTCATAAGAGGTATCCACTCCATGGATAACAATTTTCCTCACAAAAATGTAAGGGCTATTTTCCGTGTTCATTTACTAAGAACTCCTTTATAAAGCACACTGAGAGACTTGCTCACCAGCGGCTTGAGTAAATCTATATTAATTTGCCAAGTTGGTGGGGGGGTCATTGCTTCGGCAAACTTTTTATTAGTCGGGGCGATAAGGAAATCATCTCCCGCGCGTGTAATTTCTAAATAGCCTTCGCTTTCTAACACTAAAACACTTTTCAAAAAACCTTGATATTCCTGGAATGCACCATAGTCAATATTGCTTGAGTACAGAATTTCTGTACAAGGAGGTTCTTTTGAAAATCGCTCAAATTTCACGAGAAACTCTTGAAATAATTTTGGATTTCTTACCAAAAAGTCGAAAAAAGCCGCTTTTTTGATAGATAGAATATTCTCACCTTTTCGGTTAAATCCTAAAATGCTAACAATCAGCCAGCACCGATAAAGACGCACAAAAAACTCTTCGCGATAATCTATTATCGAAAACATGATGACCTCTACATTTTTGCCAAGATATCTTGGATTCCAATTTTGTCAGACCAAGTAACTTGAGTGTTAAGTTTGTTTGCCAACTGATGCAGTAGTCCCTTCTTGTGCATAAAGTTAATGTAGTTCACGCCACTAACCAGAACTTTAGAGTCTTGCTCCAATAGTAAGTCATGAACTTTAGCAAAGACCTCATTTGCTTCGAGCTTGCTAGAATGCGCGTTGTAGGATTGTTGATATAGAGAAAGAACCTTCGCCTGTAGATCTTGGAGAGTTATCCGATCCTTTTTATCTGCTGCTTTAGTTATTATCTCTGCGTGAAAAAATGATCCTTTAGCATCATCAATCCCCTTTTCACCTACGTCCGATAAGATCATTTTAATAACAAATATCTCTTTCTCGTATGAGTTTGACTCCGGTTTGTATACTGTTGTCGCTAACTCAGACATTGTAAAATCATAAGCTCGACTTTTAAGGAAGTTGGCTGCTTGAGCACAAACAATATCATTACCGTCTGATGGCTTACAAATGGATATATGGTCATGATCAACCACAAATTTATCTGCTTTTTTTACAGTAAACGGCAAAGCACTAACCTCGTCGACGCATTCGTCATGTAATGCAATATAGTACTGAGCTTTGGGGAGGCTCTCTTTTGCATCTATCCAAGCATTGTTTAGTGTGTCGCTATAAGCATTTAATGGCTGAAGCTCTTTGGCATTGAGATTGAATGAACCCAGCAAATAGCCACCAATGGATCCTTTGTGAGGGACTGCGAGAGATAGATAACCAATTGGCTCCGGTGTGTCTCCTTTTTCATGGTTTAAGATATAGTCTTTAACAATCAATCCCCCCATGCTGTGAGCAATAAATATGACACTATCATAACTATTTAGGTTGGTCCTGACATAGGTACTTAGCAGCTCACTAATTCGTCTGATAGGTTGGTTTTTCTTAACTTTCCCTGAGCCCAAACCAACCAAACTGAGCAGCCTAACTACCGGAGCAGAATCAACTAAACTGGCAATCTTTGTATAGTAATCAAACTCATAAAAATCATAAGATTGATCAATTTCACGATCAGCTCTTAACAAGTCCGAAAAACTATCCCCCTTGCTATTCTTCCAAGTCCCTGCGCCTCCTGTGAATCCATGTACAAAAACTACGCAACTTTTCTTCATGTTTACTCCGTGTCGCTGGGGAATTTCTCTAGGGGTAAATCTAACGATTCAGAAAAAGTGGGTAGATTTATTGTATAGTGGAAGTAATAAGCCCCTTTTTCCTCTTTATATAAAGTAACTTACAAGCAATTCCAGCACACTTCAATTGTCAAAATCACAATTTCGGTTTCACAAAGGCTTCCTGTAAGTACACTCGTTTAAGTGCCACGCACTTTTTGAGGTTTCCGGGAGGAAGGAGCATAAACCTTCATGCTCAGCAGTAGCAGTTGGTCACCACTGGTAACCGTTGAACCACAAGACACATGATCGCCCTCGCAGACAACAGGCATACCGTTGATAGTGATCTATGGGCGTGTAGATAACGCCGTGCCTTCATAAGAGGTTTTCCCGTCAGGGTGAGAGGTGTAGGCATTGCCCTGGGCGAATACACCGAAGCCGTTGACCGTAATAAAGTCCACGGCTTCAGTTGGCGAGAAGGAAGGGAACTTACCGTGCCCAGAGCAACTTGAGGTTTTGACTGCGATTTTTGGCTAAAAAATGCCTGGAACTAAAACGGGTCTATTTACAGTTGTACGTGTGGGCAGTTTATGAATAGTTACATTTGAAATGCGGAGAATTTTGATTTTTTGTTGTGATCACTTAAAGACAACTCCTCATTTTTAGTAATGCTTTAGAGGAGGAGGTAAGTTAAAGTATCCTTTTATTCAACTCTCTTACAATGGATTAGTTTAAACAATGGTACTTCACACATATCAAATAAACGAAAATCTTAAACTTACACTGTCCAAAAATGCTCTTGATCATGTCATCCACGGCGAAGTCACGGATAAAGTGTTTGAAACTGATAATGGGCGTATTGCTAAAAAAGTAATCTCTGGAGGATTACACACCTATTCAGGATGGCAGTCTTATTTAAGTAAAGTTCCTAGACTGAAAAATATTTTACTCTATAATAATAAAACCAATGACGAATGGTACTACGAGCGAGAGCTTCAAAATGGAACTATTTTGTTAAAGTTACCAGAGTCAGTTTTCACCTCTAAAGCAGCAAAGATGACATTATTTCCTGAGAATAATTATAAATCAGGATTTCTCTGGAAAACACTATTTCCAAAGACAGTTGGTGAGAGCGAGATTCTTGATTTACTGAATGATGCCTTGTTGAACATCAGCAAACATGAAAGCCGTGATGGTGAGTTAATTTGTTATTATAAAATAGACGAACCGTTGAATTGCATGAGGATCGCTGTTCTATATCGAAACGGTGAAATTAATTCATTCTATCCTACATGGTCTCAACCAAATACCGGAAATAATGGTAAACCTTTCTCATTCTTTGATAACATTGGGCATGTTATTTCAGAGTCTTCATTTGTTAATGAATCGGAAATTATTGACGTTACAGATGTGGGGCTGTTTTCGAAGTTATCTACCCTTGAAGAAATTCAAGATGTGACGCCTGAATTATTTCTCACTCGGGGTGCAGTTACCCAGGACATTAAGGAGTGGGACGACAGACGAATTGACTCAATAAATTCATTTGCGGAGAATTGTAGCTTCGCTGAAATACTGGAGTTATATAATTATGTGAACGATGAAGGGATATCTAAGTACCATGACATAGTTTCACAGAATGCGTACTCCCATTTCTTACCAAATATTAAATTATCAGTTGGATTTTTTAATGCAATAAGTTTCAATCAAAATATAGCTGAAGGGATTATGGCTTTGTTTCTTTACGATCAAAAAAATAAATCAAAGTTATATGCCAATACCGTTTTAAATTTAATCAGTAATATGTTTACATCTCCATTTATGGATATGTGGGCTAAAAAGAGGATTCATTACATAATTGCTAATCTTACTTTAAAGTATCATGATAGAAACCTCCCTGCGGAGTATATTGACTGCCTTTCAACATCGCCAACTCGCAGAGAGTTCTATTCGGAATATTTCTATGATAGTCACAATAAGAAAAAAGACTATAACTCCATTGAAACCTATGAAGAAATCGCTGATCTTTTTGGTTTAATATTAACCCCTCCGCAGTATGAATCAGTAACCTACTCACATTTTTTACATTATTTTTCAGACAATTTAGGTGAATCATATTCTACTAACTTTACTGACGAGGAAAGGACTGTTTTTTTGCTAGAAGCCTACCCTGGTGATTACTATGAAAATTATGTTCAGGATAGTCTGAAGTTCTTTAATCAAAAAGTTTTCACTCACTCCAGCTTTATTCTAGGAGAATATTTGGAACTTTTTGCTAAAGAGGGGATTGCAAAACCAATCAAGCTTCATAGAGTAATATATGAATACTTTAAACTTCAAGTCGCTCAACGCTACAGAATTAACTTAAATTACTCCGATTATTATGAGATCCCCGAGGTGGTTACACTCCCTATCGAGAAACATGATGTTTACGCTACTATATTAAAGCATGAAAGAAGTTCTAATAGGTTTATGACGGACACGATTATAGAATCCGTTAAAAAATATCTATTGACTGTTGAAGATACTAATTTATCGAAGGTCTTAAAAGATATTGAAAGAGTGGATAGAAAAGAGATTCCGAGATTTCCAATTCCATACCATTTGATTATTGAGATGGTGAAAAGGCCGGACTCAGTAGATGTTAATTACCTAAAGGCTTTAAGAGTATTAGAGGTAGATGCAACGGTTTAATAAAGTATAACCTTCTGTTAAGAGGCCAAATTATCTGGCCTCTTAACCTATATCCATCAAACTAGAATTCCCAAGATGTCAGAAATAAACTCACGACCGTCGCCTTCGCAGGAGATAGATCGTAAAGCGTGAAGGGACTTAACTTGAAGCCTTTGCTTTCGTATAACTCGATGGTTGAGGGGGCATTGCTGTTCGTTACGACAATACTGGCGACACGCTGATGGGCTGCTACCAACTCTTCTGCAAGACGGAGCTGCTCCTAGAAGGTGAATGGTTTACGCATGCCCCCATTTATGATGAATGGGGGCACTGGCACCTGAAACATATCCTTGGCAATTAGAGGGGAATGTCCGTAAGCAGCAATTAGTAGACAGTTAAACGCAAATGTAACGTTTAAGAAGTAAGCAGAAATGAAAATCAGTACAAAAAAATTATTGGAGTTCGACTCTTCCAAAACGGAGGAGCTAAGCTATAGAATTCTCGCTACCTACTAATAACTAACTAATTTAACGATAGTCTCAAAAGCTATGATTGATTTTTACTTGCCAATATAACCTGCATACCACTGCATCATTTCCCTTCTTCCTTCCAGATATTGCGCATGGTTGTAAGTACCACGGATCGCGTTCTTATCGACATGTGCAAGCTGCGTTTCAATCCACGCTGAGTTAAAGCCCTGCTCGTGCAGAATGGTGCTCATCGTGTGCCTAAAACCATGCCCCGTAACCTTTCCCGTATATCCAATCCGCTTAAACACCTGATTAATACTCGCTTCGCTCATCGTTTTGCGGGGATCATTCCTCCCAGGAAACACAAGAGGATATTGCCCAGACATCACTTTGAGCTGCTGTACGATCTCTAGTGCTTGGGTAGACAGGGGCACGAGGTGAGGCCGTTTCATCTTCATACGCTCGGCAGGTATTTCCCACACCGCTTTTTCAAGATCAAACTCACTCCAGGAAGCACCTCGGAGCTCGCCAGTGCGAACTCCCGTAAGGATCAGCAGACGTGCTGCAAGAACAACCAACGGGCTTCCTGTATAGCCTGCGAGAGCTTTAAAGAAGTCTGGTAACTCTTCAACAGTTAGGAAGGGATAATGTTTCGATTCATGCCCTGACATCGCGCTGGTAAGATCAGCTGCAGGATTGTATTCCGTACGGCCGGTAACTATGGCGTAACGAAAGACTTCGCTGCAGCGCTGGCGAACCTTTTTGGCCTTCTCTGTCGCGCCACGGCTTTCCATTCGACGTAGCACATTAAGCAGAACCAGCGGTTTGATTTCATTCACCGGCAGTTGGCCGATATAGGGGAAAATATCTTTATTAAAGGCCTCCAGAATGTCAGAAGCATACCCTTCTGACCACCGGTTCACCTTCGTACCGTGCCACTCAAGCGCCACAGACTGGAACGTATTATTGAGCTGCACATCGCGAACCAGCTTTTCTTCTTTCTTGGCGAAAGACGGATCGATGCCCTCGGCCAGCTTTTTCTTGGCTTCATCACGTAGTGCCCTCGCTTGTGCAAGGGACACTGCTGGATAGACACCAAAAGCCATACGCTTCTCTTTTCCATTGAAGCGATACTTCATCCGCCAGTATCTGGAACCAGAGGGAACAACCTCAAGATACAAACCAGCACCATCTGCCAGCTTATAGGCTTTCTCTCTGGGTTTAGCAGCGTCAACCTGTCGCGCATTAAGCTTCATTGGGGGCATCTCCCTGGACCGAACACAGAATGCCCCCACTTATGCCCCCAACTGCGACTTGATTTCGGTTGAGTCCAGTTGATAACAGGAGATAAGATACGGGCTAGAAAGCACAGTATACGGGCTTTTAGTTGATTTCGGTAGACTTGGGAAGAGCTTGAAATGGTGCCGATAATAGGAGTCGAACCTACGACCTTCGCATTACGAATGCGCTGCTCTACCAACTGAGCTATATCGGCCCTGGGGAATGTGCCTGCGGGCGCGAACACGGTGTAAAAGGGTAAGGAAAAGTAGCCGGGCCGTCAATGCCCTTATGTGTTAAGTGGTGTTTTTTAAACCAATACCCTTAAGTATTTGCTATACCCACATTAAAATGATGTTCAGATTAAGATTTTCTCCCCCGTTATCCTAAGCCCTGGATTGGTGCGGTTTTACCTTAATGGGTAACCGGCCCCACCAAAAGCGGTGTGTGGAAAAAATTCAATGATGCGTGAGAGAGTCACAGTGTGTGAGCTTTCAATAACAGCATGATACGCACCATAAAAATCCGCCGTCCCGACCATGCGCTCTGCGTTCCCCTGGTCGTGAACTCAAAACCCTTTAAAAACAGCTTCTACGGGTTGTGGCGACGTTAAATCAGAACACGATAAAACAGAACCACAGCCTGATTCATAACACAGTTATTGCGCGGGTATTTAACTGGCAAGAAAAAAGGGTGATGCGTAAACATCACCCTTTTCGTTTAACGGCGTACGGTGTTGTCGCCGTAGCCAATCCACTTATAGGTCGTGAGCGCTTCAAGGCCCATTGGCCCGCGCGCATGCAGTTTCTGAGTGCTGACAGCCACTTCCGCGCCGAGGCCGAACTGGCCGCCGTCGGTGAAGCGCGTCGAGGCGTTCACATACACCGCTGACGAATCCACTTCGTTAATGAAACGGTCGGCATTGCGCAGAGTACGCGTCAGAATAGCGTCGGAATGCTGGGTGCCGTGCTCGCGGATATGCGCAATAGCGCCGTCGATATCCGCCACCAGCTTGACGTTGATATCAAGCGACAGGAACTCATCGTCATATTCTTGCGGCTTCACGGCCACCAGTTTAGCCGGGTCGTTTTTAAGCGCATCGAAGGCATTGTCATCTGCATGCAGCGTCACGCCGCAGGTTGCCATTTTATCGCTCAACGCCGGCAGGAAACGAGGCGCGATCCCTTCATGAATCAGCAGTGTTTCCACAGTATTACAGGTGCTTGGGCGCTGGGTTTTGGCATTGACGATGACCTCAAGCGCGCCCTCAATCTCCGCACTTTCATCCACAAAAATATGGCACACGCCTATACCACCGGTGATAACCGGGATGGTTGATTGCTCGCGACAAAGCTTGTGCAAACCCACGCCGCCGCGAGGGATAAGCATATCGATGTACTTATCCATGCGCAGCATTTGTGAGACTAACGCGCGATCCGGACTTTCAATTGCCTGTACCGCGCCTGCCGGCAAGCCGCACTCTTCCAGCGCCTGCTGGATAACTTTTACCGTGGCGGCGTTGGTCCGCCACGTCTCTTTACCGCCGCGTAAAATCGCTGCGTTGCCCGTTTTAAGGCATAAAGAGGCCACATCCACCGTTACGTTGGGACGCGCTTCGTAAATGACGCCAATCACCCCGAGCGGCACCCGGCGACGCTCAAGGCGCAGACCGCTGTCCAGTAAACCGCCATCAATAACCTGCCCTACCGGATCGGCAAGGCTGCATACCTGACGGACATCGTTGGCGATGGCATGCAGACGTTCAGGCGTGAGCGCCAGACGATCCTGCATAGCTTCACTCAGGCCGTTGGCTTTCGCCTCAGCCAGATCCTGCAGGTTGGCGCTCAGGATCGCGTCAGACTGCGCTTCGAGATAGTCGGCGATTTTCTCAAGCACGCGGTTTTTCTCACGGCTCGATAACAGCGCCAGTTGGTAAGAAGCCGCTTTCGCCGCTTTACCCATTTGTTCAAGCATTGCAGGCTCCTTAGATGAGGATCAGGTCGTCGCGGTGGACGGCGACCGGGCCATATTCATAGCCGAGGATCGCATCGATTTGTTGAGAATGCTGCCCGGCGATACGACGAAGGGCGTCGCTGTTATAGCGGCTGACGCCATGGGCGATATCGCGACCATCCTGGTTACGAATACGGATCACTTCTCCGCGTGAGAAGTTACCGGTGACGGTTTTAATCCCTTTCGGCAATAGAGAGCTACCGCGCGCCAGAATGGCGTCTTGCGCCCCTTCATCAATACTGATTTCACCGGCTGGCGGCGCGCCGAAAATCCAGCGCTTACGGTTTTCCAGCGGGGATTGCTGCGGATGGAAGCGAGTACCCACCGGTAATCCTTCAATCACATCGCCAATCACGCCCGGCTTGCTGCCTGCGGCAATCACCGTTTCGATACCGGCGCGGGCAGCGACGTCTGCCGCCTGTAACTTGGTGCCCATGCCGCCTGTGCCGAGCCCTGAAACGCTATCGCCCGCGATGGCGCGTAACGCATCGTCAATCCCGTGCACATCCGCTATCAGTTCCGCCTGCGGGTTGCTGCGCGGGTCGGCGGTGAACAAGCCCTGCTGGTCAGTCAGCAGCAGCAGTTTGTCGGCGCCCGCCAGTATTGCAGCCAGCGCGGACAGGTTGTCGTTATCGCCGACTTTAATTTCCGCGGTGGCGACCGCGTCGTTTTCATTGATTACCGGAACGATATTGTTATCCAGCAGTGCGCGTAATGTGTCGCGCGCATTTAAAAAGCGCTCGCGATCTTCCATATCGGCCCGGGTCAGCAACATTTGCCCGATGTGGATACCGTAAATGGAGAAAAGCTGCTCCCAGAGCTGGATCAAACGGCTTTGCCCGACGGCGGCAAGAAGTTGTTTTGAGGCAATGGTTGCTGGAAGTTCCGGGTAACCGAGGTGTTCACGCCCCGCGGCAATCGCCCCGGAGGTGACAATAACGATACGATGCCCTGCAGCATGTTGCCGGGCGCACTGGCGCACTAATTCTACAATGTGCGCGCGATTCAGGCGGCGCGACCCGCCCGTTAAGACGCTGGTCCCCAGTTTTACGACCAGGGTCTGGCTATCACTCATGATTCTCTGCCGTATCAACGAAAAGTAGTAAAAGAACAATCAGAAAGACGTTGTAACAGGAGTCAGGCGACTTGCCAACTATGGGGTTTTTAAAACCCTGATGTTTATGCGGGACAAGGGGAGAGATATTACTAGAAATCAGGAAAACTACAATTTTAGAAACACCGTTTCATTCTTTTTTATAATTATTTTCACTCTGTCACAGATCTTTAATACAGGCTCGTTATTATTCACCCCGCTTTTCAATGGGCAATAGTCCGAAACTTGGCGCGTATAAAAAATTGGGATTGAAAATGAAAAAAAGCACGTTGGCATTGGTGGTGATGGGTGTTGTTGCAGCTTCTGCAGCGCAGGCTGCTGAAGTATATAATAAAAACAGCAACAAACTTGATATTTACGGTCGCGTTAAAGCAATGCATTACATGAGTGATAACGCCGCGAAAGACGGCGATATGACTTATGCACGTTTCGGTTTTAAAGGTGAAACTCAAATCAGCGACACCATGACAGGTTTTGGCCGCTGGGAAGCAGAATTTGCCGGTAACAAAGAAGAAGGTGCAGCGAACGCGCAGAAAACCCGTTTGGCTTTCGCCGGTATTAAATTCAAAGATTTCGGCTCTATCGACTATGGTCGTAACCTGGGCGCGCTGTATGACGTTGAAGCCTGGACCGATATGTTCCCGGAATTTGGCGGCGACTCTTCCGGCCAGACCGATAACTTTATGACCAAACGTTCCAGCAGCCTGGCAACTTACCGTAACACCGATTTCTTCGGCGTTGTTGACGGTCTGAACACCACGCTGCAATACCAGGCGAAGAACGAAGGTCGCGTTGCCAGCAAAGAAAATGGCGACGGCTTCGGCACCGCGATGACCTATGACTTCGGCGGCAGCCCGTTCAGCATCGGTGCAGCCTACACCAACTCCGATCGCACCAACCTGCAACAGTTGCAAGTGCGCGGCCAGGGTGAAAAAGCAGAAGCATGGGCAAGCGGCCTGAAATATGACGCCAACAATATTTACCTGGCGGCAATGTATTCCGAAACACGCAACATGACCCCGATTTCTGGCGGCTTTGCTAACAAAGCGCAGAACTTCGAAGCGGTAGCGCAGTATCAATTCGATTTCGGTCTGCGTCCGTCTCTGGGCTATGTTCAGTCTGAAGGCAAAAATGTTGAAGGGATTGGCAGCGTTGATTTAGTCAAATACATCGACGTGGGTGCGGTTTACTACTTCAACAAAAACATGTCTGCGTTTGTTGATTATAAAATCAACCAGCTTGATGACGACAACGAATTGCGTATCAACAACGATGATATCGTTGCCGTTGGTATGACGTACCAGTTCTAAGACGTATTGCTATAAACCGTATGGCTACCAAATCCCCCGCGCAAGCGGGGGTTTTGCATTAGGGCCTGCGTTTATCAGGCATTCTGGCAAGCAATAATCAGGCAGTCAGTTTTAATTTCGATTCAGAAAAATCGTCCGCCGGTTCGAGCTTCAAATCTAATGACGCAAGCAGATCCCGCAGACGCACATGAAAGTCACGCAGCGTTTTCTCAAGCTTTTCATTCACCTCATTATCTTTAATCGGCGTCGGGGTCCAGTTCCCTTCTTCATTATAAAGACCGAAATGCCAGGTATACGTGAAGCGTTTTTCTTGCGCTTCAAGCTCCATCCACCATCCCCAAAACTCGCGCTTCTCCGGCGCAGGTTTAACATTGACGCAAACTGCCAGGCAATCGAAAAAGAAACGGTTATCTTCACATTGCCCTTCCCGGATATACGGGCCAAGGGCGGTGAACTTTTTAATCATCCTGCTCTTCGGGTGTCCACTCGGTAACGTCATTGTGATCTCCTTTGGTGAAGCAACTGTTTTACCAAATCAATAGAATTTAGCAATCCATTAACCGAATCGATTGTTAATCCATCCGGCAATTTCTTTTAACGCTTTATCGAAATTGCGGTAAACCGGATTGAACGGAATCTCAAGCAGTTTGCCGTCTGAAGATGACGATGTGATTAATCGCGACTCTTCCGGCGGGCTAAAGAGGTCATCTTTCCAGTATCCCGACAGCATTGGCGTCGGGCAACGGCGGCCTAACAAGCCCTGAGTTTTCAGCGAATAGCGGTTGAGTTCAGTGCGTAACGCGACATCCGACGCATCGAACATGCCAAGACGGCTCGCCAGCACGTCCATATACATTTCCGGCACGTTGTTTTGCAGTGTGGCGTCGGTGAGGAGTTGGTGGACCATCGGCCCAAGGCACGCCACCGCTTTAAGCCGGGGCGATTCGAGATAAGCCAGCCGCACCGCTACGTTGGCACCAAAACGAAACCCAAATAACGCCACGCGGGTATGGTCAATCCAGGGCAGCGTGGGCAGTGATTTCAGTACATGTTGGTGTAGCAGGCTGGAGTCCTGGGTAAGCTTCCATTTAGAGGAAAAGCCCACTGACGGCATATCCAGCGTTAGCATCGCAATGCCGAGCGGGGCGAAATAGTTCTCGAAGAGATTGAAATAGTCGCTTTGCAACGCGTCCAGGCCACCGCACATCAGTACGGTAGGAAATGGCCCATCACCTTTCGGCTGGTGTAAAAAACCGCTTACAGGGCTGCCGCCCGGCACGGCAAACTCCAGCTCGCGAATATTACAGGGTAACCGCTGCGCTGCTTCTTCATAGGCACGATTTGCCAACACCTGAGCCTGTTCGGCCAGTTCGTCGCCTTTTAAGTGCGGGTATGCCGCAATGCTGTAAAGATTGGAGGCTTTGAGCCAGTGCCGGCCTGCGGTCGCCTCATCGTCGGTCTGCCCTGCCCGCTGTTGCCAAAGCATGGCCTGCTTTGACCATTCGTAGATCCAGTTACCGCCGCGATAGCCTTTTACGGTGTCATATAAATAAGGATCGGTGCGCTCGGCGTCGCTCATTACGATACGCGCCTGGACTTCAAGAATTTCACGCGGGTCGATGCCACGCCAAACCCACATCAGGCGGTTAATCATT
Source organism: Citrobacter freundii (assembly GCF_011077955.1). Lineage (GTDB taxonomy): Bacteria > Pseudomonadota > Gammaproteobacteria > Enterobacterales > Enterobacteriaceae > Atlantibacter. The sequence goes on along the minus strand of NZ_JAALBX010000021.1, from coordinate 25,423 downwards.
CGATACCAGTGAGGCACGTTTTTACCGTCAAGCGCAGATTGAATCGCAGGATGGCCGGTATGGTGTACACGCCGGACTAATGTTGACGTTTCCGGATGTTTAAAACGCGGTTTGAACAGGGTTTCACTCAGATTGGCGTTTACCATGACATTCAGCCTCCATAATGCGCAATGGGCCTATTGTAGCGCGCGCAGGCTAAATAAAACAAAACGCCCGCAAGCGGGCGTTGAAATTAATCTGGCAATACGTGGCAGGAATTAACGGCCTGACAATGGCGGAACGAATACCACGCCCATGTCCCACGGTTGTTCAATCCAGGTATCCTGCGGGATATCGACAACATAATCGTCAACCAGCGGTTTGCCGGCCGGTTTGGCGAAAATAGTCACAAAGTGGGCTTTCGGGTACATTTCGCGGATGGCAACCGCCGTGCCGCCGGTATCCACCAGATCGTCGATAACGATAAACCCTTCACCGTCACCTTCCGCGCGTTTAAGCACTGTCAGTTCGCGTTGGTTGTCGTGGTCATAGCTTGAGATACACACGGTATCAACATGGCGAATGCCTAATTCACGAGCCAGTAGCGCGCCGGGCACTAAACCGCCACGGCTCACAGCAATAATGCCTTTCCATTGATCGGCTGGCAGCAAGCGGCTTGCCAGTTTGCGGGCGTGAATCTGCAACATGTCCCAGGTGACGATGTATTTTTCGCTCATGTGAAGTGTCCCGGCCTGTTTTTAACGGCTTAAAAGTATTCAGGGGAAAATAGGTTGCGCGAGATTATAGAGATCTGACGCGCTAAAAACCAGTACTGTGCGGCATCTGCCGCGGTTTTTACGCGTGGCGGTCTACATGTCCTTTGAGAAAGTGGTATGCTCACGACATCACGCAAGCCTGGCTTGTGGTACATCGTAATCAGGTAACCCTGTGACCGGCAGCACATTTTGCCGGGTCAACGTCAAGGAGACTTAACGTGTCTGAACTGTCTCAACTGTCCCCGCAACCGCTGTGGGACATTTTTGCCAAAATCTGCTCCATCCCTCACCCGTCTTATCATGAAGAACAACTCGCCGAACATATTTTAAGCTGGGCAAGTGAGAAGGGACTGCACGCAGAGCGCGACAGCGTAGGTAATATTCTGATCCGTAAACCTGCTACTCCAGGCATGGAAAACCGTAAAGCGGTAGTCCTGCAGGCGCACCTTGATATGGTGCCGCAGAAAAACAACGATACCGAACACGACTTTACCAAAGACCCGATTCAACCGTGGATTGACGGCGAATGGGTCAAAGCGCGCGGTACAACGCTTGGCGCGGATAACGGCATCGGTATGGCGTCTGCGCTGGCCGTGCTGGCTGATGATTCCGTCGCTCACGGTCCGCTGGAAGTTCTGCTGACCATGACCGAAGAAGCGGGCATGGATGGCGCATTCGGGCTGCAAGCTGGCTGGTTAAAAGCCGACATTCTGATTAACACCGACTCTGAAGAAGAAGGTGAAATCTACATGGGCTGTGCGGGCGGCATCGACTTCATTACGACGCTGAAACTGGAGCGCGAAGCGATTACAGCCGGTTACGAAACCTTTAAGCTGACGTTGAAAGGCCTGAAAGGCGGCCACTCCGGCGGCGATATTCATTTAGGTTTGGGCAACGCCAACAAACTGCTGGCGCGCTTTTTAGCCGGTCACGCTAAAGCGCTTGATCTGCAACTCCTCGATTTCAACGGCGGCACCCTGCGTAATGCTATCCCGCGTGAAGCTTTCGCGACCGTTGCCGTTCCGGCAAACAAAGCCGCTGAACTGAAAACGCTGGCAAGCCACTATCAGGACATCCTGAAAAACGAACTGTCTATGGTAGAAAAAAATCTGGTCGTCCTGCTTGATAGCGTGACCACAGATAAAACGGCGCTGACGGCGAAAAGTCGCGATGCGTTTATCAGCCTGCTGAATGCGACCCCGAACGGCGTTATTCGTAATTCCGACGTGGCGAAAGGCGTGGTAGAAACCTCGCTGAACGTTGGTGTGGTCACTATGACGCAGGACAGCGCGCAGATTATCTGCCTTATCCGTTCGCTTATCGACAGCGGTAAAGATTACGTGGTTGGCATGCTGCAATCGCTCGGCAGCCTGGTGGGCGCGCAAACTGAAGCGAAAGGCAGCTATCCTGGCTGGCAGCCGGACGCCAGTTCGCCGGTGATGGCGCTGGTTCGTGAAACCTACCAGAAGCTTTTCAATAAGACGCCGAATATTCAGGTGATCCACGCAGGGCTTGAGTGCGGGCTGTTTAAGAAACCCTATCCGGACATGGATATGGTGTCGATTGGGCCAACCATTACCGGGCCACACTCCCCGGATGAGCAGGTTCATATCGAAAGCGTTGGTCATTACTGGACGCTGCTGACAGAACTGCTAAAAGCTATTCCGACTAAATAAGTTCGCAACACGTTCTGTTAAGGGCAACATCGCGTTGCCCTTTTTTATTGGCTCAATTCCCGATATTCCAGCAATGTAAACGCCTCGCCCGGCCATTTTTGCATGCGATAATTCACAAAGCGTTCTGCACGTAATTCGACGATTTGTTCGGCAATCACGCAAAACCCATGGCGTTCAAAAAAAGGGCGCGCCGTAATACTCGCTTCGGTATAAATCATGGGGATATTTTGCGCCCGCGCCTGAGCTTCAAGCCGTTTGAGCAGCGCAGCAGCGACGTGTTGTCGCAGATAGTCAGGATGCACAAATAACAAATCGAGATGGCCGCCGCGATCGAATGTAATAAACCCGGCGATGTCATCTTCGCAGCAGGCGACGAAGGTCCAGGCATGAGACAACCGTGTCATCCACGATTGTTCATCAATCTGCGCCCAGGCACGGGTTTGCGCCTGATTATAATCTTTTGCCGCGACGTCGGTGACCGAGCGCAAAAACACCTCTACCACATCAGGAAAATCGCGGGGATGATAACGGCGAATGAAGACAGCTTTTTTCATGATAATGACTCCCAGGCTTATTGCCCTTCAGAGCCCCAGCACCAGTTGGCGCTCCAGTTGCGGATCAAGCAATGTCACGTGAAGGCCCACCAGACGCACGCCGCGCCCGGCACGGCGTTCATCCCAGGTTTTACGCGCTGTAGCGAGTAAATCGTCTTTATTAAGCCGGGGCCAGACGTGCTCCTGGGTCGTGAGCTGAAAATCCGCAAACTTAAGCTTAACGCCCTGGCGCGCAATTAACAGATCGGGCTTTACGTTTGCAAGCCGCCGTTCAAGCTCCGGGTAAAGACGCTCAATAATCGCTTCGCATTCGGACCAGGTATGAATATCCTCCACGAGCGTACGCTCCACGCCAATAGACTTTCGCGTGCGATCGTTGCTCACTTCACGCTCATCAATACCCTGGCTGCGCTCCCATAACACTCGCCCGAATTTACCAAAACGTTTTAACAGTGACGCCAGATCGCATTTCTGCACATCTTCGCAGGTGACAAGCCCGATGCTTTCCAGTTTACCGGCAGTGACTTTACCGACGCCCGGGATTTTTGACAGCGGCAGCGTCTTTAAAAATGCCGGCATCTCCTCGGGCGTAATCACGCATTGTCCGTTGGGTTTGTTGAGATCCGAGGCGATTTTGGCGATGAACTTGACCGGCGCGATGCCCGCAGAAGCAGTGAGTTGCAGCTCGTCGAAAATAGTCTGGCGGATTTCACGCGCCATTAAGGTTGCCGAACCGTGACAATGCGGGCTGTCGGTAACGTCCAGATAAGCTTCATCCAGTGAAAGCGGTTCAATCAGCGGCGTATAACGCAGGAAAATTTCGCGAATATGGTTTGAGGCTTCTTTATATGCGTCAAAACGGCCAGGCAAGAGCGTGAGATGGGGGCAAAGTTTTAATGCCATTCCCGTCGGCATGGCGCTGCGCACGCCGAATTTGCGCGCCGGGTAGTTTGCTGTGCTTATCACCCCGCGTCGTTCCCGACTGCCGCCAATCGCGAGGGGAATATCACGTAACGCCGGGTTGTCGCGCATTTCTACGGCTGCGAAAAAGCAGTCCATATCGACGTGAATGATTTTGCGCATAGCCTACCTCAGGAATAACACTGGATAAGTATACAGCCTGATAAAGCAAAATGAGAAGTGATGGAGAAGAGATCGCCTCCATAAAGGAGGCGATAAGGATCAGATAATGCGGTTTTGCCGCCGGGCTTCCCGGGCGATACGTTTTTTCCGCGCATCGCAGGGTTCAGGGCAATCGCAGACTTTCTCCAGCCCCAGCGACGATATGCCGCCGCAACTCCCTTGCAGCGATTTGCGTTTAACCAGCACGCCGAGGGACATGCCAAACACCACCAGCAGAAAAATAGCAAACGTGGCGATAAAAATGGTCAGCATCATTACCCTCCAAAATCATCCAACAGGATGTTTTCATCTTCCACGCCCAGGTTCTTCAGCATGGCGATGACAGCGGCGTTCATCATTGGCGGCCCGCACATATAGAATTCGCAATCTTCCGGCGCCGGATGGTCGCGCAGGTAATTTTCATACAAGACATTATGTATAAAGCCAGTATAACCGGTCCAGTTATCTTCCGGCTGCGGATCGGAGAGCGCCACATGAAAGGTGAAGTTAGGGTGCTCACGCGCCAGTTGTTCAAACTCGTCCTGATAGAACATTTCACGCAGCGAGCGCGCCCCGTACCAGAAGCTGATTTTGCGTTTGCTTTTCAGGCGGCCCAGTTGGTCGAAAATGTGCGAGCGCATGGGCGCCATCCCTGCCCCACCGCCGATAAACACCATTTCGGCGTCGGTATCTTTGGCAAAAAACTCGCCAAACGGGCCGGAGATGGTAACGCTGTCCCCTGCTTTCAGCGACCAAATATAAGACGACATAATGCCCGGCGGCGCATCCGGCACGCCCGGAGGCGGCGTAGCGATACGTACGTTGAGCATAATAATGCCTTTCTCATCCGGGTAGTTCGCCATGGAATAAGCGCGTATACACGGCTCAGTCACATTCGACTGGAAGCGGAACAAATTAAATTTTTCCCAATCGCCGCGATACTCCTGCGGCACGTCGAAGTCAGCATAAGAGATGTTATGCGGCGGGCATTCAATTTGAATATAGCCACCCGCCCGGAACGGCACGTCTTCGCCTTCAGGAATGCGCAGCTTAAGTTCTTTGATAAAAGTCGCTTTGTTATCGTTAGAGATGACTTCGCAATGCCATTTCTTAATGCCGAAAATCTCCTCTGGTAAAGCGATTTTCATATCCTGGCGCACCGCGACCTGACAGGCCAGACGGCAGCCCTCTTTGGCTTCGCGTTTCGAAATATGCGACCGTTCGGTAGGGAGGATATCGCCACCGCCAGATTTCACCGTTACGCGACACTGCCCGCAGGAGCCGCCCCCGCCGCAGGCAGACGACACAAAGATGCCATGATTGGCTAAGGTATTAAGCAGCTTGTCGCCCGCTGGTGCGAGAAATTTTTTATCGGCATCGTCATTGATTTCGATAACCACATCGCTGGAATTGACCAGTTTTGACTTGGCAAACAAAATCAGCACCGAAAGCGCCAACACGATCAGCGTGAACATCCCCACGCCAAGAAGTATTTCTGTCATATCAGTCCCTTAAAGCTGCACACCGGAGAAGGACATAAAGCCCAACGCCATCAGGCCGGTGGTGATAAAGGTAATTCCGAGGCCGCGAAGGCCCGCTGGCACGTTGGCGTACTTCATTTTTTCTCGGATCCCCGCCAGGGCGACAATCGCGAGCATCCAACCGATACCGGAACCAAAGCCGTATACGATGGATTCGCTGAAGTTATAGTCACGCTGGACCATAAAAGAGACGCCGCCAAAAATGGCGCAGTTCACCGCGATAAGCGGCAGGAAAATACCCAGTGCGTTGTACAGCGAAGGAAAGTATCTATCGAGCGTCATCTCAAGGATCTGTACCAGCGCGGCGATAACCCCGATGAAGGTGATGAAGTTAAGGAAACTCAGATCCACCCCTTTCACCAGCGCGCCATCACGCAGGACCAGATTGAACACCAGATTGTTTACCGGGACCGAGATACCCAGCACCACGGTAACTGCGATGCCAAGGCCAAACGCCGTCGAGACCTTTTTGGATACCGCCAGAAAGGTACACATCCCCAGAAAGAAGGCCAGCGCCATGTTTTCCACAAACACCGCGCGTACAAACAGGCTTATGTAATGGGCCATGGGTTACTCCTTTTCCTGCTGTTCAGGCTTCAGGGTACGCAGTCCCCAAATCAGCAGCCCGATAATAAAGAACGCGCTGGGCGCCAACAGGAACAGGCCGTTCGGAAGATAATGTCCGCCGTTTTGCACCGTTTCCAGCACCGTCACGCCAAACAGTTTGCCGCTGCCGATAAGCTCACGCAGGAACCCGACGATAATCAGGATGACGCCATAGCCCAGTCCGTTGCCGATACCGTCCATAAAGCTCGCAAGAGGTGGCGACTTCATGGCATAGGCTTCAGCACGTCCCATTACGATACAGTTCGTGATGATAAGCCCCACGAATACCGAAAGCTGTTTTGAAATTTCATAAGCGAAGGCACGCAAGACCTGATCGACCACGATAACCAACGAGGCAATGATCGCCATCTGTACAATGATGCGCACGCTGTTGGGTATATAATTGCGGATCATCGAGATAAACATGCTGGAGAACGCTGTCACCAGCGTCACCGCGAGTGTCATAACGAACGCGGTCTCAAGTTTAGTCGTGACCGCCAGAGCCGAACAGACTCCGAGCACCTGCAATGAGATCGGGTTGTTATCCACCAGCGGGGCGACCAGCACCCGCTTGATCTCTTTCATATTGCTAATTTCAGCCATTGTTAAGCGCTCCTTCACGAAGGCGTTTTAAGAAGGGGCCGAAACCACGCTCGCCCATCCAGAAATCAAAGCTGCGCTGCACACCGTTTGAGGTAAGCGTTGCACCGGAAAGCCCGTCCACGCCGTACTCATCACCCGCTCGCGCGCCGCCTTTAACAATGCGTAACGCCGGTTTGCCGTCTTTATCGAGTAACTTTTTACCCACCCACTGCTGCTGCCAGTTAGGGTTTTCGATTTCACCGCCAAGCCCCGGGGTTTCGCCCTGGTCATAATAGGTAATGCCTTTGACCGTGCGGCCATCGGTATCCAGCGCCACAAAGGCGTACATCATCGACCACAGACCATTACCATAAACCGGTAGCACTAATTCCTGGATGCGCTGCTGTTCATCACGCACCAGGTAGATTTCGGCAATGTTACTGCGGCGTTTAATACCGGCGGGATCTTGCTCCGCAGGCAACGCAATGCTGAGGTTGGGGTCTTTCAGCGCCATACTCTGGTCAAACTGCCCGGGGTCTTTATTGATAAATTCACCGGTGTTTAAATCTACCAGCCGCGGGCTAATACGTGAGTCGAAGGTCGCTTTGACCTCATCGTCTTTCATTTGCGGCGCCATTAAGCCCGCAACCTGTAAAATATTACGCTGCTTATCGAGCATTTTTTGCTCCTGCTGGCGCGACTTCAGGCCCACTGAGGAGCCCGCTACAATCACAGAGCACACCAGACACAGCACCAGTACCGCCAGCAGGGTTCTGCCCGGCGTGTCGAAACTTTTAACCTCAGCCACGGGACGCCCTCCGCTTGATATTGGCCTGCACCACCAGATAATCGAACAGCGGCGCGAACAGGTTGGCAAACAGAATGGCCAGCATCATACCTTCAGGATAAGCGGGGTTCGCCACGCGAATAAGTACACACATCGCGCCAATCAACGCGCCGTAGCACCATTTCCCTTTCTCGGTAAAGGACGCGGAAACCGGGTCTGTTGCCATAAACATCATCCCGAACGCAAAACCGCCCAGCACCATATGCCAGTACCAGGGCATGGAAAACAGCGGATTGGTGTCGGAGCCTATCAGGTTAAACAGCGTTGAGGTGGCTATCATGCCAAGCATCACGCCTGCCACAATTCGCCATGAGGCGACGCGGCCAAACAGAATAATGGCGCCCCCGATGAAGATCATAAGCGTTGAGACTTCGCCAATCGAGCCGGGAATAAAGCCCAGGAAAGCATCCATCCAGCTCACCGGCAGACCAGTGGTGACATCCACCAGCGACTGACCGCCGCCGCTTGCCCACTGTGACAAAGGGGTAGCACCAGAAAAACCATCCGCCGCCGTCCATACCAGGTCGCCGGAGATCTGCGCCGGATAGGCAAAGAACAGAAATGCACGCCCGGCCAGCGCCGGGTTTAGGAAGTTACGCCCGGTGCCGCCAAACAGCTCTTTTGCGATAACCACGCCAAAGCTTATACCGAGCGCCGCCTGCCAGAGCGGCAGCGTTGGTGGGACGATCAACGCGAAGAGAATCGACGTGACAAAAAAGCCTTCGTTGATTTCATGCTTGCGCACGATAGCGAACAGCACTTCCCAGAAACCGCCCACCAGGAAAACTGTCAGGTAAATCGGCAGGAAATAGACGGCGCCCAGAGTCATCATACTGAGCCAGCCTGCATCAGGCGCAAAGCTTGCGCCCAGCCATTGGGCCGTCTGGTAATGCCAGTTGTTCGCGATCACCTGTGCTAACTGAGCAGGCTCGTAGAGCTTATTCAGCGCAGGAATGGTTTGTAACCCGACGTTATACATGCCCCAGAACATAGCCGGAAATACCGAGAACCAGACCAGGATCATCATGCGTTTTAAGTCGATGGCATCGCGCACATGCGAGGCGCCTCGGGTTACCAGTCCCGGCGTATAGAAGATCGTTACGGTCGCTTCATACAAGGGGTAATACTTCGCAAGCTTGCCGCCTTCAATAAAATGCGGCTCAAGCTTTTCAAAAAAGTGCTTCAAACCCATTGTTTATCCTTCCTGCTCAATACGGGTTAACACATCGCGCAGCACCGGGCCGTATTCATACTTACCGGGGCAAACATAGGTGCAGAGCGCTAAATCTTCTTCATCCAGTTCCAGACACCCAAGCGCCTGCGCGCCATCGGTGTCGCCTGCCAGCAAATCGCGTAGCAGCAACGTGGGTAAGATATCTAACGGCATGACGCGTTCGTAATTGCCAATTGGCACCATAGCGCGCTCGCCGCCGTTGGTATCTGTGGAGAAATTAAAGCGTTTGTTTTTAAAGAAATGGCCGAGCGTCGTGCGGGTAATCGAAAATTTTTCTTTACCGGGCATCACCCAACCAAACAGCTCTTTTTCGCCGCCTTCAGGCAGCACGCTGACCTGTAAATGGAAACGGCCCAGATACGCGCGCGTGCCACGGACATGTGTACCATTGAGTACGGAGCCGGAAATCAGTCGGTTATCGCCGTCACGCAATTCACCCGCCGTTAACTCTTCAAGCGATGCGCCAAGCTGGGTGCGAATCAGGCGTGGGTTTTTCACTTGCGGGCCGCCCAGCGCTATAACGCGCTCAGTCCACAGCTCGCCTTCAACGAACAGTTTGCCAATAGCAATAACGTCCTGATAGTTGAGATGCCACACCTGTTTAGTCAGGCTGACGGGTTCCAGAAAGTGAATGTGGGTGCCGGGTAATCCCGCTGGATGCGGGCCGGAAAATTCATTAAATGTCACCTGCCCGCTGGTGTGACCGCCCAGTTTGCCGCCGCCCTGCTGGCAGACGTGCACTTTGCCCGGCGTTAGCCGCGTCAGTATGCAAAGACCGGCATCGAACATCGCGCGATGACTAAGAATGATAGGCTCGGGGTTGGCGCTCAGGGGATTAGTATCCATGGCGGTGACGAAAATCGCCGCAGGCACGCTGCCCGGTACCGGGGTTTTGCTAAACGGCCTGGTGCGCAGCGCGGTCCAAAGGCCGGAATCCAGCAGTTGCTGCTGCACCGTTTCACGAGGAAGCGAGGCCAGTGACGCGCGTTCGTAACGCGTAAACGTGCGCTGCTCATCGCCTTCGACGCGAATGACAATCGCCTGTAACACACGGCGCTCGCCACGATGTATCGCCACGATTTCACCGCTGGCGGGCGCAGTAAACACAACGCCAGGCGTTTTCTTATCTTCGAACAGCGCCTGCCCTTTTATTACCCTGTCGCCTTCTTTGACCAGCATTGAGGGGCGCATTCCAACGTACTCCTCGCCATGCAAGGCTACGTGCTGAATAACAGGGCCATCCGACACCTGCTGTTCCGGCAGGCCCGCGATGGGAAGATCAAGCCCTTTTTTAATTTTAATCATAAAGTTAGCACGGAATAGTTAATGTAAATCCCGGCATAACATGCCGAAACCAGAGTTGAAAGTCACTGCAATGCAGGAAGAAAAGAAAGCGGGGACATTCACGCCTGCACACCAGGCAACGCGGCCGGAAAATGCAGAGGGCGGGTAATGATTGTCAGGAGAATTTCCTTTCTTCTGTGCAGCTCATCATACGGCGTGAATGGTAACATCAATCGGTTAATTAGCGTCAGAAATAGATTAAAAGGGATCATAACTGCGAGCGGGTACGCAAAGTTTTTGCAGGTGTCAGCAAGGTTCGACAAGACCGTGTAGCAAAACTGAATTGTAAACTCCATTCGGCACGCTTGCGAAAAATAATAGCGGTGCTAATGTGAGCGCACTCAATCCAGAATCGTCCGATTTAGGGTTTCCATTTGTTGTGCCGTTGCGGCATTTGTTATCGATTTATCAAGGAAATAAGCAGTATGCGTAAAATCGCAGTCATTATTGCGATGCTTCTGATGCCGTGCCTGGCGTTTGCCAGCCTAATCAGCAATGACAGCGCCACACCCATTAAGAAAGAATTGAGACAGCAATTGATGGGCTCACCGGTTTATATTCAGATCTTTAAGGAAGAACGTACTCTTGATCTGTATGTAAAAATGGGCGAGCAGTTTCAACTGTTGGATTCATACCGCATCTGTAGTTATTCCGGCGGACTGGGCCCGAAACAGCGCCAGGGCGATTTTAAAAGCCCGGAAGGATTTTATTCGGTACAACGCAGTCAGTTAAAACCGGACAGCCGCTTCTATAAAGCGATTAACATCGGTTTTCCTAACGCGTATGACCGTGCGCACGGCTATGAAGGAAAATACCTGATGATTCACGGCGCGTGCGTGTCAATCGGGTGTTATGCCATGACCGATCAGAGTATTGACGAGATCTTCCAGTTCGTGACCGGCGCGCTGGTGTTTGGTCAACCGAACGTGCAGATAAGCATCTATCCGTTCCGCATGACCGACGCCAATATGCAGCGTCATAAATACTCTTTCCATATCGACTTCTGGAAACAATTGAAGCCGGGATATGACTATTTTGCCGCCACCCACCAGCCGCCAGTGGTCTCGGTGGTCGATGGCCGCTATGTAGTCAGTAAGCCGATGACAAGCAAGCCGGTTCAGCCGCAGCTCGTCTCAAACTATACGCTCCCCGAGACAAAATAATGCCCACTCGCCTGGCATGATTTTCTGCCAGGCCTCATTGCCGGTCAGCGGCTGAGTGGCAATCACAGTGACCACATCGTTTGGTGTGGTCTCTCGTTGGAAGTCGATTTCAACATCTTGATCCAAAAGCTTTGCCACGCCGAACGGCGCACGACGCGTTATCCAGAATAAGTTGGTCGAACAAAACGCCATGACGTAGCGCCCGTCAGACAGCAGCATATTGAAAACACCCTTCTCACGCAGTTCTCCCGCCAACGAGGCGATGTAGCGAAACACCGCTTCCATTTTGCCGGGCGTACGCGGATAGCGCGTGGCCAGTTTATTGAGTAGCCAACAAAACGCTTTTTCACTGTCGGTTTCACCGACCGGGCGAAAATTGCCGGTTTCAAGGTTGTGATAACCTTTGAGTTGCCCGTTGTGCGCGTAGGTCCAGTTACGCCCCCACAATTCCCGGGTAAAGGGATGGGTGTTTTCCAGCGCGACTTTTCCCCGATTCGCCTGGCGGATATGCGCCACGACCGAGCAGGATTTTATGGGGTATTCCTGAACCAGGCGGGCGATCGGTGAGTTAAAACTGGGTTGCGGGTCTTTAAAGGTACGGCAGCCTTTACCTTCGTAAAAGGTGATGCCCCAGCCATCTTTATGCGGCCCGGTGCCGCCGCCGCGTTGAACAAGGCCGCTAAAGCTAAAGCAAATATCGGTTGGCACATTCGCGCTCATCCCGAGCAGTTCACACATCACCCACCTCCCGTTATAAAAGGGGCTTGCGCCCCTTGTGTACAGTTACGCTTTGACCATTTCTTTTTCGATTAACTGAATCAGGATATGGATCACTTTAATATGGATTTCCTGAACACGGTCGGCATAACCGAAGTGTGGAACCCGAATTTCGATATCTGCGCTACCTGCCATTTTGCCGCCATCTTTGCCGGTCAGGGTTATCACTTTCATCCCTTTGGCACGCGCCGCTTCAATGGCTTTAATGACGTTACCGGAATTGCCAGACGTAGAAATCCCAAGCAACACATCGCCTTCACGGCCTACCGCTTCAACATAGCGGGAAAAGATGTATTCATAACCAAAGTCGTTGCCCACGCATGAGATATGGCTGACGTCAGAAATCGCGATGGCCGGGTAGCCGGGGCGATTTTCACGGTAGCGGCCAGTCAGTTCTTCAGCAAAGTGCATCGCATCGCAATGCGAACCACCGTTACCGCAAGAAAGCACTTTACCGCCCGCTTTAAAGCTGTCTGCCAGCAGCACGGCAGCGCGCTGGATGGCATGAACATTCGCGTCGTCCTTGAGGAAGTTAGCCAGCGTTTCTGCGGCTTCGTTCAGCTCGCTTCGAATCAGATCCTGGTACATGAGGATTTCCTTAAGCATGAAAGAGAATAACCCTTGCAGTGTACCGGATAGCCTTGAAAGCGAGAAGCATCACCCCGCTTGCTTTCATCAGGATTTGCGTCCGTTGACGGGAACAATGTGAACCAGGTTGTAATTATATTGTAAATATATTGATAAAAAACTGCGCATCCACTACAACCTAATCATCACAAGTGGTCAGACCTCCTACAAGACAGGGAGCTTTTAGCTATGATGATTTTGAGTATTGTTGCCACCCTTATTCTGCTCGGCGTGCTGTTTTATCACCGGGTCAATTTGCTGGTTAGCAGCCTTATCCTGCTCGCCTGGACCGCTGCGTTAGGCGTGTCAGGCCTGTGGTCAATTTGGGTGCTGGTCCCGCTTGCCATTATTCTTGTGCCGTTCAATTTTACGCCGATGCGTAAATCGCTGATTTCCGCGCCGGTGTTTAAGGGCTTCCGTAAAGTGATGCCGCCGATGTCGCGCACCGAAAAAGAAGCGATTGATGCCGGGACCACGTGGTGGGAAGGCGAGCTCTTTCAGGGCAAGCCGGACTGGCAAAAACTGCACAACTATCCGAAGCCTCAGTTAACCGCGGAAGAACAGGCGTTTATTGATGGCCCGGTAGAAGAAGCCTGCCGTATGGCGAACGATTTCCAGATTACCCACGAGCTTGCCGATTTGCCGCCGGAACTGTGGGACTATCTGAAAGAACACCGCTTCTTCGCGATGATCATCAAAAAAGAGTACGGCGGTCTGGAGTTTTCCGCTTACGCCCAGTCTCGCGTGCTGCAAAAACTCTCCGGCGTATCGGGCATTCTGGCCATCACCGTTGGCGTACCGAACTCATTAGGCCCGGGCGAACTGCTGCAACATTACGGTACGGATGAGCAAAAAAATCATTATCTGCCGCGCCTGGCGCGTGGTCAGGAAATCCCCTGCTTTGCATTGACCAGCCCCGAAGCGGGTTCTGATGCAGGCGCCATTCCGGATACCGGTGTGGTATGTATGGGCGACTGGAAAGGCGAGCAAGTGCTCGGCATGCGCCTGACCTGGAATAAGCGTTATATCACGCTGGCGCCTATCGCGACGGTGCTCGGCCTGGCGTTTAAACTCTCTGACCCGGATCGTTTACTGGGCGGCGAACAAGAGCTTGGCATCACCTGTGCGCTGATCCCGACCAATACCCCCGGGGTTGAAATCGGTAAACGTCACTTCCCGCTGAACGTGCCGTTCCAGAACGGCCCTACTCGCGGCCAGGATATTTTCGTCCCCATTGATTACATCATCGGCGGCCCGGCGATGGCCGGTCAGGGCTGGCGTATGCTGGTGGAATGCCTGTCGGTCGGCCGTGGTATTACCCTGCCGTCTAACTCAACCGGCGGCGTGAAGTCCGTGGCGCTGGCGACCGGTGCTTATGCCCATATTCGCCGTCAGTTCAAAATCTCTATCGGTAAGATGGAAGGCATTGAAGAGCCGCTGGCGCGCATTGCAGGTAACGCGTATGTGATGGATGCAGCGGCATCGCTTATCACTTACGGCATTATGCTTGGCGAAAAACCGGCAGTGTTGTCGGCGATTGTTAAATATCACTGCACCCACCGTGGTCAGCAATCCATCATTGATGCGATGGATATCACCGGCGGTAAAGGCATTATGCTTGGCGAAGGCAACTTCCTGGCGCGTGCCTATCAGGGCGCACCTATCGCCATCACGGTTGAAGGCGCAAACATTCTTACCCGTAGCATGATGATCTTCGGTCAGGGCGCGATTCGCTGCCATCCGTATGTCCTCGAAGAGATGGCGGCGGCACAGAATAATGATGTGGATGCGTTCGATAAACTGCTGTTTAAACACATCGGTCACGTTGGCAGTAATAAAGTACGTAGCTTCTGGCTTGGCCTGACAAATGGCTTAACCAGCCGCACGCCGACCCGCGACGCGACCAAACGTTACTACCAGCATCTGAACCGCCTGAGCGCCAACCTTGCGCTGCTGTCGGACGTCTCCATGGCGGTGCTGGGCGGCAGCCTCAAACGTCGTGAACGTATTTCAGCGCGCCTTGGCGATATCCTGAGCCAGCTCTATCTGGCCTCGGCGGTGCTGAAACGCTATGACGACGAAGGGCGTAACGAAGCCGATCTGCCGTTACTGCACTGGGGCGTTCAGGATGCGCTGCATCAAGCCGAGCAAGCCATGGATGACCTGCTGCGCAACTTCCCGAACGCAGCTGTAGCAGGCCTGCTGCGCGTGGTTATCTTCCCGATGGGCAGACAGTACGATGCACCGTCCGATAAATTGGATCACAAAGTGGCGCAGATTCTGCAAACGCCATCGGCGACGCGTTCACGCATCGGTCGCGGCCAGTACTTGACCGCCAGCGAGTATAACCCGGTAGGTCTGCTGGAAGCGGCGCTGATGGACGTGATTGCCGCCGAGCCGATTCATGAGCGTATCTGCAAAGCGATGGGCAAAAACCTCTCTTTCACCCGTCTTGACCTGATGGCGCAACAGGCGCTGGAGAAAGGACATATCACTCAGGAAGAGGCGAATATCCTTATCAAGGCGGAAGAAAGCCGTCTGCGCAGCATCAATGTGGACGAGTTTGAGCCTGATGAGCTGGCAACGCAGCCGGTAAAGATGCCTGAGAAAGTGCGCAAGTCCGAAGCGGCATAACCCTCAACGCTTCGTTAGGCGAAGACCGGTCACTGTGACCGGTCTTTTTTTTTGTCCGCAGGCAGGGGCAGGTAACGCATCCGAAATTGCGACGTTAATCAGAAATCTTCTCGGCAATTCTTTCAAGGGTCATGCTAGAGTGAAAAAATCCGTCAAGAGGAGAAAAGATTGTGCCTGGGTTAAAAGTATCGTTGTTACAACAACCGCTGGTGTGGATGGATGGCCCTGCCAACCTGCGCCACTTTGATGTGTTGCTGGATGAGCTAACCGGGCGGGACCTGATCGTGTTACCGGAAATGTTCACAACGGGCTTTGCCATGGAAGCCGCTCAGCAGTCCATGCCCGAAGCAGAAGTGATCAACTGGATGCAGATCAAAGCCAGCCAACTGGACGCGATGGTGTGCGGTAGCGCGGCATTACAAACCGAACGTGGCCCAGTGAACCGTTTCCTGCTCGTTGAGCCGCAGGGCAATGTCCACTACTACGATAAACGTCATTTGTTCCGCATGGCCGATGAGCATCATCATTACGTGGCAGGTGAACAGCGGCTGATAGTGGAATGGCGCGGCTGGCGTATTTTACCGCTGGTTTGTTACGATCTGCGCTTCCCGGTATGGTCACGCAATGCCAATGATTACGATCTGGCGCTGTATGTCGCGAACTGGCCTGCACCGCGTTCCCTGCACTGGCAAGCACTGCTCACGGCGCGCGCTATTGAAAACCAGTGCTACGTCGCCGGGTGTAATCGCGTCGGAAAAGACGGTAATGGCCACCATTATCGGGGAGACAGCCGCATCATTAATCCGCAAGGCGAAATCATTGCCAGCGCCGATGCGCACCAGGCCACGCGGCTTGATGCCGATCTGTCGATGAATGCCCTCACGGAGTACCGCGAAAAATTCCCGGCCTGGCGCGATGCCGACGATTTTACGCTGAACGTTTAACTTCCGTCGGTGCGACAGGCGTTCGCACCGATTCATAGACTTCCCACGCCGCTTGCATGGCTTCGCCTTGTACTGTTCGATGACCGTGCCGGTTCAGCACGGCCTCCAGCGCCGTCAGCGTTTGTAATACGCAATCTTTACGGGCGTTATACCCCATCGTGCCAATGCGCCATATTTTGCCGTGCAACGGGCCAAATGACGTGCCGATTTCGATATGGAAATCATCCAGCAACTGTGTGCGTACGGCGTCGCCATTAATGCCTTGAGGAATGACGACACCGAGAACGTTATTCATCTTGTGCCTGAGATCGCCAAAGGTGTTAAGCCCCATCCCCTGAATGCCCGCCAGTAAGGCATTGCCATGCAGGGCATGACGGGCGATCCGGGTTTCCATCCCCTCCTCCAGCATGGTGCGGGCGCATTCCCGCGCTGCAAAAAGCATGCTGGTGGCTTCAGTGTGGTGGTTAAGGCGTTCCGGCCCCCAGTAATCCATGATCATGCCAAGATCGAAATAATTGGAGTAGATCATCTCGTCATCACCATCACGATGATCTTCTGTACGGATCCCGGCCTCTACACACTTTCTCGCCTGAATGATTGAACTCATCTTGTCGCTGAGCGTAATTGGCGCGCTACCCGACGGGCCGCCGAGGCACTTTTGCAATCCCGCCGAGACAGCGTCCAACCCCCAGTCATCGGTCTTCAACGTGTTACCACCTAGCGACGCGGTGGCATCGGTATAAAACAGCACATCGTGACGGCGACAAATGTCACCCAGTTCATCCAGCGGCTGCAACATAGTCGTGGAGGTATCTCCATGTACCGTCAACAACATGCGCGGTTTAATGCGTTTAACTGCCTCTTCGATACGGTCGGGCGTAAACACCTCACCCCATGGGACATCAATGGTATGAACCTCTGCCCGACAGCGACGGGCAATTTCGCACAGCAGATGACCGAATCGGCCAAAAACCGGCACCAGCACCCTGTCGCCCGGGCGAATCGCTGAAATCAAAATCGCTTCGATGCCCGCACGTGATGTCCCGTCTACCAGTAACGTCCAGCGATTTTGCGTGGCAAAGACCTGGCGATAAAGCGCCATGGTCTCATTCATGTAATCCGTCATGGCCGGGTCATACTGACCAATCAGCTGACTTGCCATCGCACGAAGCACGCGCGGATCGGCATTAACGGGCCCAGGCCCCATCAGTAAGCGCGACGGGGGATTGATTTGCTCTGGCAACATGAAATGAGACATGACGTACTCCGGGTACACAAGCGCGTAATTTGAAGGAAATCAATGTGCCAGATAGGGAGAGGTTTGGCTATGGGGGATGATATTGCGATGAAGATGAAAACAAAAAAACCGCATCCCTTTCGGTGATACGGTTTTTTCGAACTTTGAAGCTATTACTCTCCAAAGTATAAATATTGGCGGAACGGACGGGACTCGAACCCGCGACCCCCTGCGTGACAGGCAGGTATTCTAACCGACTGAACTACCGCTCCGCGTTGTTCCCTTGGGAACGAGGCGAATATTACGGGCAGCCTCACTAAGCGTCAACGGTTTTTCTCATCATTACGCTCGTTTGCTGCAAATTTCGCCCAGGTGATGATGAATCGTGCGATTTTCAGGGCGTTATGCGCGCCACAGGCAACTGCCGCCTTTTTTCTGCACCAGATCGAGCCGTGATTCATGGGCTACACACTCTTCATCTGTTGCAGCAATCACTTTTAACCGGGATGCCTGGCGAACCAGGCGCTGGATCCCCAACGTGTCCTGAACATTCTGCGATTCCCCTTCCATCGCAAACGTCATGGACGTTTGACCACCTGTCATGGTCAGCCATACGTCGGCCAGTATTTGGGAGTCGAGTAACGCGCCGTGCAGCGTTCGTTTGCTGTTATCGATTTCATAGCGCGAACACAGCGCATCAAGGCTGTTACGCTTACCGGGGAAAAGCCGCCGCGCTAACGCCAGGCTATCCGTAATTTTACAAAAGGTCTCAGTCTTAGGAAGGCCGCGATTAAGCTTACTGAATTCATAATCCATAAAGCCGATATCAAACGAAGCGTTATGGATAATAAGTTCCGCGCCCTGAATGTACTCAATAAAGTCATCCACTACCTCGCCGAACACGGGTTTATCACGCAAAAACTCATCCGCAATTCCGTGCACGTTGAAAGCGTCGGGGTCGACCAGCCGATCGGGTTTGATATAAACGTGAAAGTTGTTGCCTGTTAAGCGACGATTGATGACCTCGACCGCACCAATCTCAATAATACAGTGGCCCTCATAATGAGCGCCTATCTGATTCATACCGGTGGTTTCCGTATCGAGGACTATCTGTCGTGTAATTGCTGTGCTCATAGGGCTCGTTTATGTCAGACTTGGTTTTTTAATTACAGGAAGTCTACCAGAGATGCGCAAACAGGTAGAAATTTTCACCGATGGTTCGTGCCTGGGAAATCCCGGCCCGGGCGGTTATGGTGCGATTTTACGTTATAAAGAACATGAAAAAACCTTCAGCGAAGGGTATCTGTTGACCACCAACAATCGTATGGAATTGATGGCTGCCATTGTCGCGCTGGAAGCGTTGCGTGAACATTGCGATATCACCATCAGTACCGATAGCCAGTACGTCAGGCAAGGTATTACTCAATGGATACACAACTGGAAAAAACGCGGCTGGAAAACCGCAGACAAAAAACCGGTTAAAAATGTCGATTTATGGCAGCGGCTGGATAAGGCGCTAAGCCAGCATAATATCAACTGGGAATGGGTGAAAGGCCATGCGGGCCATCCCGAAAACGAACGCTGTGATGAACTCGCTCGCGCAGCGGCCAGTAACCCGGTCCACGTTGACGTTGGCTATCAGGCAGAAAAAACGCTGAGTTAAAGCTCCGGCTTGCGATATTGTCGCGTTGCCCCCACTGCGGGGCGCAACTGCGCTTTGGCGCTCCGTTGCTTTTGTGGGTTGAGCGTTAACGGTAGCGTCCGTTTTCGCGCCACGATGACTTGCATACAGCCCAGCGCAGGTAAGTGAGTACTTAGTAACTTACCACCCTGTTTGTTCCAGGGAAGTACCTGAAAATTAGTCCGGTGCAACACTTCAAAATTCAGTAATGCCAGCCAGTCCAGTTGCCGGCCAAGTGTGAACATACGGCTGTTGTAAGGAATGCATTTACGACGGCACGGCATCAATTTTCCCATCCCCAGCACGCTAAAGGGATTAAAACTGCTCATAATTAACCAGCCATCATCCACCAGCACACGGTCAACTTCGCGCAGTAGTCCATGAGGATCAGCGCTCCATGAGATAGTGTGCGCTAACAAACAAGCGTCTATTGCGCGCGCGGCAAAAGGGAGCGCGAGCGGATCGGCGATGACCTGCAGATGGTCGCCCTGAGCGGCGACATTGACCTGATGGGAAATAGCACAACTCTCGGTATTGATTTCCGCGCTAAGATTGCCAATCTTAAGTAAGTGAAAACCAAACATTTTTGCAAGCCATGGGCGTATCTGATATTCCAGCGCATCGCGATAATATTCGCCCCATGGGAGCTCCGCCCAGTGCCCTGGCGTGGTGTACGTCGTGGGTATCCTTGCCGGTTTCATCGCTACCTTCTGTCACGCATTAAGAGGTGTTTTATGAATCTTATCAGTATTCCCGCTTATCAGGATAATTACATCTGGGTACTCAGCCAGAACAACGGGAAATGTATAATTGTCGATCCCGGAGAAGCGGCGCCGGTGTTATCGGCTATTGAGCAAAATAGTTGGCAACCCGAAGCGATTCTGCTTACCCATCATCACAACGATCATGTCGGCGGTGTGGGAGAGTTGCTGCAAAAGTACCCGTCACTTCCCGTCTATGGCCCACAGGAGACCGCAGCAAAAGGTGCAAATCACGTAGTCAATGAAGGCGATAATATCAATCTACTTGGGCATGAATTCACCATAATTGCCACCCCAGGTCACACTTTAGGACATATCTGTTACTTTAGTTACCCTTATTTATTTTGCGGCGATACGATGTTTTCTGGCGGCTGTGGCCGGTTATTTGAAGGCACAGCAACCCAAATGTATCAATCATTTAGCAAGCTAAATGCCCTTCCAGACGATACTCTCATTTGTTGTGCCCATGAATATACATTAAGTAATTTAACCTTTTCATTGAGTATTTTGCCTCATGACCCTGACTTAACGGAATACTATCGAAAAGTTAAGGAGTTACGTGCAAAAAACCAAATTACTTTGCCAACTACGCTCGCTCAGGAACGCAAAATCAATGTTTTTTTAAGAACGCAAGATATTGATATTATTGATGAAATTAACAAAGAAACAGATTTGCAACAACCTGAGCAACGTTTTGCGTGGTTAAGGGCCAGGAAAGATAGCTTCTGACAATTCATGCTTGTCATTGAGGTCATTCGTCGTTATCATCGCTCGTCTTTTAAGCAACTATTGACACACACATGAAGGCAAAAGCGATATTACTCGCCTCTGTCCTGCTTGTGGGATGCCAGGCGTCGAAGCATGACGCCACGGTCCAACAGCACGCACAGAGCCTTTCTGCAGCTGGTCAAGGGGAAGCAGGGAAGTTTTCAAGTCAAGAGCGCTGGATGGACGATGGGACGTCATTCGCTCAGGATCAAGACTTGTGGGCTTTCATTGGCGACGAGCTAAAGATGGGAATTCCGGAAAATAGCCGGATTCGCGATCAAAAACAGAAGTATTTGAGCAATAAGAGCTATCTCCACGATGTAACTTTACGGGCAGAGCCGTATATGTACTGGATAGCAGGGCAAGTTAAGAAACGTAACATGCCCATGGAACTGGTACTACTACCCATAGTGGAGAGCGCTTTTGACCCTCACGCAACGAGTGGTGCTAATGCCGCAGGCATTTGGCAAATCATTCCGAGCACGGGGCGAAATTATGGTCTTAAACAGACCCGTAGTTACGATGCACGTCGTGATGTAGTGGCTTCCACCACTGCGGCTCTCGATATGATGCAACGCTTAAACCGTATGTTCGACGGCGACTGGTTGTTGACAGTTGCTGCGTATAACAGCGGTGAAGGTCGTGTGATGAAGGCAATGAAAGCGAATAAAGCACGGGGTAAACCCACGGATTTTTGGTCGCTTTCACTGCCACAGGAAACCAAAATTTACGTTCCGAAAATGCTGGCTTTGAGCGATATTCTCAAAAACAGCAAAAAGTACGGCGTAAGGTTACCGACCTCGGATGAAAGTCGTGCACTGGCACGCGTCAAGCTCAACAACCCTGTTGAAGTGGCGCAGTTGGCAGAAATGGCGGGGATTTCAGTAAAAAAGCTGAAAACCTATAATGCCGGTGTCAAAGGCTCGACCTTAGGCGCAAGCGGCCCGCAATATGTCATGGTGCCGAAAAAGCATGCCGATAAGCTACGTGACTCGCTTGTAGCAGGTGAAATTGCCGCTGTTCAGCCTACGCTGATTGCGGATAAGAGCAGCAGCTCTGGACGCGCATATACCGTTCGCTCTGGCGATTCGTTATCAAGCATTGCATCACGCTTGAATGTGACGACCAAAGATCTGCAACGCTGGAACAACCTGAAAGGCGCGCATATTAAAGTTGGGCAGACACTCAACGTTGGCGCTGTAGAGGGTTCATCGCAGTTGGCTCGTAATGACGACAGCATCACCTATAAGGTGCGTAAAGGCGATTCGCTTTCAAGTATTGCTAAACGTCACGGCGTGAACATCAAAGATGTGATGCGCTGGAACAACGGTACGGATAACCTGAAACCAGGTGATCAACTGACGTTGTTTGTAAGTAATAGCGTTAACAGCGACTCGTAACGTTTGCTCGCATAAAAGGCACCGACTTCCCCGGTGCCTTTTTTATTACCAATACGTCCTGTGGGCGTGGTCATCATCTGGTTTTGTCTCTGCCAGATTGAATTCTCACAGGCTGGCAGAGACGTCTTTTTAAGGGTTTTGATACGTCTCTCTGGGGCGAAATCAAAGCCGCCTTCTATGAAGGCGGTTTTTTACTTTTACGGTTTATATACTTCAATCATGATGGTATCACTGGTAAAAGAGCCATCTTCCTGCAGTTCAAAATAACGTTGTACCGCTTGTGAAGCACTCTCTTGATACAGGCGAATAGCCGTAGCTAATCTCTCTGGCGTACGCATGCGCGCAATCCAGCTTTCATAATCAAGCACCACCCGGTCAGTGATAACCGACGCCGTAAACAGCCCCGCCTCGCTAAACATAGAAGCCCATTCGCCGCTGGAATAATTTCTGACATGCGAGGTATCACGCAGGGCTTCAATTGTCTGTAGCCAGATATCCAGTACCGCATTACCAGGAGACATGATATCCATCACGATGGCTTTTCCGCCCGGACGTAAGACGCGTTTAATTTCACGCAGTGCCTGCCCGACATCCTGCCAGTGATGCGCAGAATAACGGCTTATGACGATATCGACACTGTCGTCGCCAAAAGGTAATGACTCTGCTATACCTTGACGAGTCTCGATGTTGGTAAGACCACGATCCTGAGCAGCATGATGAACGGTTTCCAGCATTTTTTCTGATAAGTCATAGGCGGTGACGGCCTTCACCACGGCGGCCGCGATAAAGCTTGCATGCCCTGCGCCACAGCCTATATCAAGCACATTCGCCTCAGGGAAAAGCGCCAGGCGAGCTTGCAATCGCTCTAAATCCCGTCCACTGGCGTGAACCTGGCTTGTTAAATAGGCTGAAGCCTGAGAGCTGAACTGCTTACTGATATTGTCGTGATGAGAGTGTGTTGTCATTACATTGCCCTTGTGTGAGAAAAGAAAGGGCAGAACGTCAGGTCTCTGCCCTACGGCAGACCTGACATACCTTAACGCTTAGCAGGTTTGCCGGGTGTGAACTCAACGAGTAGCGGATTATGGTCTGAAGCACGCGTCACCAGAACCGACGCCTCGTGAACAGCCAGACCACGATAGAAAACAAAATCAAGCGGTCGGCCAAAGGCGCGCCGGCGGTTATCGTCCGTAAAACGCACTTCACGCAATGACATTTCGCGCGCGAAACGGTAAAGCGCATTCATACGTTGGCGACTCCAGGCATTAAAATCGCCCGCCATAATAATAGGGCCGCTGTGATGGGCGATTTGATCGCCAATCGGGCCTAATTGCTTACTGTAAACGTCTACGCCGAGGCTAAAGTTAACGGCATGAATATTTATCACCATCAGCATGCGCGTGTCGGGCAAAGGATAAACGGTTACCAGTGCAGATTTAGACAGCCGAAGAATAGGCTCTCTTTCACGTAATGGACAGCAATAGACAGGATGAGCTGCTGAAAGCGTCATCACGCCTGAGGGGTGTTGAGGCAGCACAAACGCAGGAACCTGATCCGCCGCCAGATAGTTGGTGGTGGCGAAATGGACCAATTCTGGCGTCGTTTGCGCCTCCTGAAGCAAAACCAAATGTGCGTCTTTACCAAAATTTTTCAAAACAGACAGCCATTCGGCGCGCTGCTGTTTAAAGATGTTCCAGACCAACACGCGAAGACGATCGTGCCCAGGGAGAGGTTCGCCTGCAGGTAGCGCCTGACCTATGGTCGCAAACGAGCCTGGCGCCAGAATGCGCTCAGCAGGCTGACCCGCGACGTATCGCATAGCATAGGTTGATTTACGCACTTCGACGGTATTCCTCTATGGTGATGGCCGCAAAAACAGAGGCGGCTTATCTGTTATAGGGATTTTAGCTCACACTTTCAACGTGCATAGCGAGAAACAAGCGTGGCGGAAATCGCCCTCCAGAATAAAGAAAGAACCTATCCACCCGATTTGCAACGGATTATTGCTCAAAAACAAAGCATGACGAGTAAAAATAGACGTGCTTAAATAACACAAATAGTGCTTATTTTTGAGTTTTTTGCAAATGGAGCAACAATGAAAGCCACATCAGAAGAGCTCATGATATTTGTTGCCGTCGTAGAAAGCGGGAGTTTTAGCCGTGCAGCCGAACAACTCGCGCTGGCAAACTCTGCGGTAAGCCGTGCGGTAAAGAAGCTGGAAATGAAATTGGGGGTAAGTTTACTTAATCGCACAACCCGTCAATTAAGCCTAACGGAAGAAGGTGAGCGTTATTTCCGCAAGGTGCAGCAAATCCTGCAAGATATGGCGGCGGCTGAAACCGAAATTATGGAAACTAAATCGACGCCTCGTGGCTTGTTAAGAATAGATGCCGCCACGCCTGTCATACTTCACTATCTGATGCCATTAATTAAACCCTTCCGGCAACAATATCCTGAAATCTCACTTTCTCTCATTTCCTCTGAGACATTTATAAATCTCATTGAGCGAAAGGTTGATGTGGCTATACGTGTAGGCACCTTAACGGATTCAAGTCTTCGGGCAAGGCCACTTTTCAGCAGTTATCGAAAAATCATTGCCGCACCGGAATACCTTAAAAAATATGGCGCGCCACAGTCTGTTGAGGAGCTAGCCAATCATGTCTGCCTTGGTTTTACCGAACCTGCATCATTAAATACCTGGCCTGTGGCGCAATCAGATGGACAGCTTTACAACGTGTCGCCTGAATTATCTTCAAATAGCGGTGAAACGCTGAAACAGTTGTGCCTTACAGGTAATGGGATCGCTTGTTTGTCGGATTATATGATCAATAAAGAGATCGAAAGCGGCGAGTTAGTTGAGGTGATGACAGATATTCGTCTGCCCGTCGCGATGCCATTTAGTGCGGTGTATTACAGCGATCGTGCCGTTAGTACACGTATTCGGGCATTCATCGACTTTTTAAGTGAAAGGATCCCTGATCATGCTGTGCGCAAGTGAGCTTGATCCGGTAGATTGAGGACAAGAAATTAAACGAAAAAAAGCCCCGAGTCAGAGACTCAGGGCTTAATAAGTGGCGGAACGGACGGGACTCGAACCCGCGACCCCCTGCGTGACAGGCAGGTATTCTAACCGACTGAACTACCGCTCCACCGAATTTTTCTACAACCAC
>NZ_JAALBX010000020.1 GCF_011077955.1 Citrobacter freundii | reverse complement strand
TCATGGTTAAATCCTTATCAGTTATGGGGATAACAGATTCGGATTTTCCCATGAGTAGCATTACTGGCAGAGCCAACTTTTTGCTGACCACCTCCATAGGAGGTGGTGTTCATTCAGGTATAAAAAAATGGCCGGCGATAACCGGCCATTTTTATAAACGATAACGGTTAAATACCGTACTCT
The DNA here is from genome assembly GCF_011077955.1 of Citrobacter freundii. Classification (GTDB taxonomy): domain Bacteria; phylum Pseudomonadota; class Gammaproteobacteria; order Enterobacterales; family Enterobacteriaceae; genus Atlantibacter. The sequence continues at coordinate 59,638 of NZ_JAALBX010000020.1, read as the reverse complement.
TCGCGATACGCCTGCACCGCCGCCAGATGATCGGCCATTTCAGGACGCTCTTCCAGGTAAGCAATCAGATCTTTAAGGGTGATGATAGAAATCACCTGACAACCGTAGTCACGCTCCACTTCCTGAATCGCAGAAATATCGGCACGGCCACGCTCCTGACGATCGAGAGAAATTAATACCCCGGCAAGCGTCGCGCCATTCGCCTGGATAATCTCCATGGATTCACGGATAGCGGTACCTGCGGTTATCACATCATCAACCAGCATTACGCGCCCTTCAAGCGGGCTTCCCACCAGGGTTCCGCCTTCGCCATGATCTTTTGCTTCTTTACGGTTAAAGCAGTACGGCACGTCACGGTCATGATGTTCAGCAAGCGCCACGGCGGTAGTGGTAGCTATCGGAATACCTTTGTACGCCGGCCCGAACAATAAATCGAAATCAATGCCTGAATCTACCAGCGCTTCAGCGTAAAAGCGCCCTAACAACGCCAGATCGCGACCAGTATTAAACAGCCCGGCATTGAAGAAATAAGGGCTTTTACGTCCAGACTTCAACGTAAATTCGCCAAATTTCAATACCTGCTTATTGAGCGCAAATTCAATAAACTGACGTTGATAAGGTTTCATGGATTTGCTCCTTCTAAAGCGTTCTGATGGGTGTCCAACTTGATGGCAAAAAAAAGGCGACTCATTGGTCGCCTTACGATTAACTTTCTAACGCCGTCTTCTGCGACGCGACAATCGACTCGATTCCCCCACGGGCTAGCGCCAGCAGTTCAAGCAATTCTTCATGCGTAAAGGGCTCGCCTTCCGCCGTGCCCTGTACTTCAATGATCCGACCATCTTCGGTCATCACAACGTTCATATCAGTTTCGGCGGCAGAATCTTCCACGTATTCCAGATCGCATACTGCTTCACCCGCGACAATCCCGACAGATACCGCGGCAACCATACCTTTAAGGGGATTTTTCTTCAGTTTGCCATTCGCGACCAGCGCATTCAGCGCATCCGCCAGTGCCACGCAAGCCCCGGTAATGGATGCGGTACGGGTGCCGCCATCGGCCTGAATCACATCGCAATCGAGCGTAATGGTAAATTCGCCTAATGCTTTAAGGTCAACGGCAGCACGTAACGAGCGGGCAATCAGGCGCTGGATTTCAAGGGTTCTACCACCCTGTTTGCCTTTGGCTGCTTCGCGCGCATTACGGGTATGAGTGGAACGCGGCAACATACCGTATTCTGCGGTGATCCATCCTTGCCCCTGGCCTTTCAAAAAGCGCGGTACGCCTTCTTCAATGGATGCCGTGCACAGGACTTTGGTATCGCCAAACTCGACCAGCACGGAACCTTCAGCGTGTTTAGTATAATGACGTGTCAAGGTGACAGGACGCACCTGATTGGCGCTACGACCAGCTGGACGCATGGGTTTTCTCCGGCTTAGAACGAATGTGGCTGCGCATTATACGGACTTCGGACGCTTATTCCTATCCTGCCAGGCCCTAGGTGGCTATAATCCTTTCATCATTCTCATCAAACGGGTACCTCTATGATCCGCAGCATGACCGCCTACGCCCGGCGTGAAATCAAGGGCGAATGGGGCAGCGCCGCCTGGGAATTGCGTTCAGTTAATCAACGCTACCTGGAAACTTACATTCGTCTGCCGGAGCAATTTCGTAGCCTTGAGCCCGTCGTTCGCGAGCGTATTCGCAATCGCCTGACCCGTGGGAAAATCGAATGCAACCTGCGTTATGAACCTGATTCCAGCGCTCAGGGTGAATTGATCCTGAACGAAAAACTGGCTAAGCAGTTGGTTGCCGCAGCTAACTGGGTAAAAATGCAAAGCGATGAAGGGGAAATCAACCCGGTTGATATTCTGCGTTGGCCTGGCGTTATGGCGGCACAGGAACAAGATCTGGATGCCATTGCCTCAGAAATTTTAGCGACGCTTGATGCGACGCTTGATGACTTTATCGTTGCTCGCGAAACCGAAGGGCAGGCACTTAAGGCGCTTATCGAGCAACGCCTTGAAGGCGTGAGTACCGAAGTGAAAAACGTCCGTACGCATATGCCGGAAATCATGCAATGGCAGCGCGATAAGCTGGTTTCTAAACTCGAAGACGCACAAGTACAGCTTGAAAATAATCGTCTCGAGCAGGAACTTGTGTTGCTGGCTCAGCGTGTTGATGTTGCTGAAGAACTCGATCGCCTGGAAGCGCACGTGAAAGAGACCTACAACATTCTGAAGAAAAAAGAAGCGGTGGGGCGTCGCCTTGATTTCATGATGCAAGAGTTCAACCGCGAGTCGAATACGCTGGCATCCAAGTCGATTAACGCAGAGGTGACCAACTCCGCCATCGAGTTAAAAGTGCTGATTGAGCAAATGCGCGAACAGATTCAGAACATCGAATAACGCTGATTTTTTTAAGTGGAAAGCCTGCGCGATGCAGGCTTTTTTATTTGTTTAAAGCCGATATCCAACGCACCAGATCGTGTATACGCGTACTGTGTGACCCTTTAAACAGCACAATATCCCCGTCATGAACCGCGTTTAACAATAACGGTTTTAAAGCCAGATGGGTGGAAACATGCTGCCCTTTGCGTACGTCATCCAGCAGTTGCCAACACGTTTCATAGGCTTCGCCCACCAGATAGACGCTATCAATGTGTGAATGATTAATCAGCGCCGCAAGTTCTGTATGATAGCGCTGCGTATCTCGACCTAACTCAGCCATTTCGCCCAAAACGGCTATTCGTCGTCCGGAGGATGGCATCTCGCTTAGCCTTTCCAGCGCCGCTATCATAGAACCAGGGTTCGCATTATAAGCATCATCGATCATCGTAATCTGCTGCCCGTTAATGACTACCGCGCTTTCTTCTCCCCTGCCCGTTAACGCCTGAAAATGCGAGAGCTTCTCTAAAGCTGGTGCATAGGGGAGATTGAGCGCAAAGAGTGTGGCAAGCACCGCCAGGCTATTTATCGCGATGTGTTTACCGCCTGCACCGAGCGTATACGTCAGCGTCTCTCCCTGCGCGTTTACGGTTACCTGATGGTGCTCTGCTTCGTATTTGAGGAGCCGGAAATCGCAATCGCTACTGGTGCCATAGGTCAGGATCGTCAGCTGCCGCTTTTCCGCTGCTTCGCGTACCGTTTCCCATTCCTGCATATCGCGATTAAGAACAGCGATACTTCCTGGCGCCATCCCAAAGAAAATAGCGCTTTTAGTAACGGCGATATCGCGAAGGGTATCTTTTTCCCCTAAATGCGCAGGCTGCACATTGGTAAACACGGCGATGTGCGGGCGCGCCATTCGCGAGCTGATCGCCATACGGCCAATAGCCATTTCCAGCACTACATGCGGGGTATCCCAGGGCATAGAGGCAAGGTTCCACGCCACGCCACGCGGAAGATTCGCATTATGAGCGCTTTTACAAACTGCCCCCGAGGCAGAAAGTGCCGCGGCGATCATAGTAACGCAGGTGGTTTTACCCGCGCTTCCGGTTACGCCAATAACCTTGCCTGACATTTGATTTCGGGCATAGCGCCCAAGGCCCAGCACGGCATCGGTACCATCGGCAACTTTCATAACCGGAATCTGGGGGTTATCAAGTTGTTCTGGTGCGGTCGTAATAATGCACGCGGGCATTTGAGGCATGGAATAAATGGCAGTTTCCGGCATGCCACATTTATCAACCTCTGTGCGAACAACCGCCATATTTCCAGGCTGCATCGCTGGCGCATAAATAGATAATCCAGTCGCGCTCCAGCCGTGAGGGGGCGACTGAAGCCATGCGCCTCCTGTTGCGTGTTCAACGTCTTTTGCCGTCCAGAAGCTGTTTATGACGGTATCCTCGCTACGGGGCGTCCCGATCGCTGTATTATTATTGTCGTCCATTATGCTGCGTTAACCTGTTGCCAGAGGAAGGTAGATAAAAACAAGCTGCCCCACCTATCCTATTGATAAAGAGCGTGCGCGCCAAGAAGCGACTCTCAACTTCATAAAGGGCACCGTTTTGTAAGACAAGGAGGTGCTCGATGTGTTTTGTAAATACCCATCTGGTTTCCCGAAAACTCATTTCACATGCATTCTTTTCGCTGCCGCCATTCTTTGTCTTACGTGAGTACGCGACGTTTCAAAGCTCACTATTATCAGTAGTGGAACACCACTGTTTGGCTTTATGACGTGATGACTTGCTCTGCGCTTAGCTTATTTTTCCGGTGGTTATTCATTCACATCTAGCGTCATGAATCCCTCAATGCCGTTACTCGCCAGCCAATCGACAAGTGATGAAACCGCCGGATGACGGACAAATTGCACAAGCTTATGCGCCCGTTCCGGCCCCACGCCCGGCAAGTGTTGCCAGCTATGTTCATCGCGACGCAATACCGTGCGCCATTCTTTATCTTGCAACACATTCATCGCCGCCTTAGGCAATGGCAGCCCAAGCGACTTTAGCCATAACCGTAAAGGCTGGTGCTGAGTCAAATTGAAGCGATGCCAGAGCTCAAGCGCACGCTTCGGGGATAAGCCCGGGGTATGTTGTAATTGCTGTGACGTTAAACCAACCCAGGAATAGATATGCTCAAAATGGAAAGTATCGATAAGCTGCTGCCAGCCCGCACGGTGTAACCCTGTAATGGCAAACACTTCAGGTGAGCTCATCCATACCAGACGCGATAAAAACTGCTCATGGCACTCGGGTGAATAATAAAAGCAACTGAGCATATCGTAACGCTGCTGAGGCGGTTGCGGCTTATGACGTTCTACGCCACGCCACACCACGCTTTTGATACTGGGGATGCCCCGCCCGGCAAGACTGACAAGAACTTGATCGCCCGGCGCGATATCCCATTCCTGCCAGCGACGCACCGACCCAATATTGACTCGCTTAATCTGTTTGTCATCAATCTTTACTGGCTCCAGAAGCGCCACAACGGAAATTTTACCGCTACGGCCGACGCCAAATTGAATATCCCTCACTTCTGCTATTTGCGTTTGTGGATCGTATTTCCAGGCAACGGCCCAGTCGCCCTGCCCAGGCTGCCAGTTTTGGGATTCCGATTCAGTCGATTGCCGGATAACAACGCCATCAGTGACAAAAGGCAAAGGGCTTGTGAACCAGCGTTCGCGCCAGTCCGCCACGTCCTTTACTGTGGTTACGGGTTTGGACCATTGCTGAACTAAAGGGAAACCGCCTTCGGACAAATGCTGTAAACGCTCAGGCAAAGATGTCGGCCCGCCAGGCCAGGCCCAAATAAAAATATCCAATTCATTAAGTAGCGGCGAAAAATCCTGACGCAACATGGCCCCAGCTACTTTGGCACGCGCATTTATCCCACCAGATTCTTTTTGTATATGATCAGATTGGCGCAGAAAAATCTCACCCTGCAAAACGCTGTTGGAAAGTATGCCGGTTGTGGTTTTAGGAATAGCAGGGATCGCAGTGACCTTTTCAAGCCATGACTGGCCTTTCACTCCATCACCACGACTTATTGCTTGCACTAATGCCCCGTTGCGATAAACCAACGTAACGGCGACGCCATCAACCTTAGGCTGCACCCACAAATCGCCAGTACGCGATGTCATCCAGTTAAACACCGCTTGCTTATCAGGCAATTTACGAACGCCGGTATGCGCGACAGGATGCGTGATGGTCCCGCGTTTAGCCGTAATCGGCCGCTGCGCCGCGTCTTTTATTGAAAAACAGTGTTCCCACTCCAGCAGCCTTGCGCGCATAGCATCGTATGTTTCATCGCTAACACTGCTCTCCCCATGCTCCCAGTACGCGTCATCCCATTTTTCAAGCTGCCTGGCGAGCGTATTTATCTCCTGCGTCGCTCGTGCTGTAGGCCAGGCCGGACAATCGGCGAAACTTGCCGTGGTATAAAGCATCAATATGATCGCTAATCTGCATCCTTTCATAACGCCTCCCTGAATGATGACGCAGAAATAGCGTGTCCCAAAGTTATCGTCATCCTCCTTGAAGACGTGTTGCGAGACGGCTTCCCGACATTGTTTACCTGTGATGAAAACGACACGGGAAAGTGCGAGAAGCCACGCGAAATGCAACAAAACCGGGTAAAAGTGTGACGAGGGCTACGTCACAGCGCATCGGCGTGTATAATAAGCCGGTATACACTCTTCATTTTGCTTACCGAATCGTTAAGACACCCATGGCTCAAGGCACGCTTTATATTGTTTCCGCACCGAGCGGCGCGGGGAAATCCAGCCTTATTCAGGCTTTATTGAAAACGCAACCGCTATACGACACGCAAGTTTCTGTTTCACACACCACACGCAATCCACGTCCTGGTGAAGTGCATGGCGAGCACTATTTTTTTGTAAGCCATGAAGAATTCAGAAATATGATCGCACGTGACGCCTTTCTGGAGCACGCTGAGGTTTTTGGGAATTACTACGGTACCTCCCGCGAAACCATTGAGCAGATATTAGCGACAGGCGTTAATGTGTTTTTAGATATCGACTGGCAAGGCGCACAGCAAATTCGCCAGAAAATGCCGCAGGCGCGCAGTATTTTTATTCTGCCGCCGTCCAAAGATGAACTGGACAGGCGCTTGCGCGGTCGTGGTCAGGATAGCGAAGAGGTCATTGCGAAACGCATGGCGCAGGCGGTTGCGGAAATGAGCCACTATGCGGAGTATGATTACTTAATCATTAACGACGATTTCGATACGGCGCTGACGGATTTAAAAACTATTTTGCGCGCCGAACGTCTGCGTATGAGCCGCCAGAAGCAGCGACATGACGCTTTAATCACCAAACTATTGGCAGACTGAAGAGAGTTTCAGTATCATGCCCAGTCATTTCTTCATCTGTGGAGCTTTTTATATATGGCACGCGTAACTGTTCAGGACGCTGTAGAGAAAATTGGTAACCGTTTTGACCTTGTGCTTGTCGCTGCGCGTCGCGCTCGTCAGATGCAGGTAGGCGGTAAAGATCCGCTGGTTCCGGAAGAAAACGATAAGACGACTGTTATTGCATTGCGCGAAATCGAAGAAGGTCTGATCACCAATCAGATCCTGGACGTTCGCGATCGTCAGGAGCAGCAAGAGCAGGAAGCCGCCGAACTGCAGGCTGTGACCGCTATTGCTGAAGGCCGTCGTTAATTAACCTGTCGGGTCGCCCTTGTATCTGTTTGAAAGCCTGAATCAACTGATTCAACATTACCTGCCGCCAGACCAAATCAAACGTCTGCAGCAGGCATACCTTGTTGCGCGTGATGCTCACGAGGGTCAAACACGTTCAAGCGGTGAACCCTATATCACACATCCCGTCGCTGTCGCTTGCATTCTGGCCGAGATGAAACTCGACTACGAAACGCTAATGGCTGCGCTGTTGCATGATGTGATTGAAGATACCCCCGCTACTTACCAGGACATGGAACAGCTGTTTGGAAAAAGCGTTGCTGAACTGGTGGAAGGGGTATCCAAGCTTGATAAGCTGAAGTTTCGCGATAAGAAAGAGGCGCAGGCCGAAAACTTTCGCAAGATGATTATGGCGATGGTGCAGGATATCCGCGTCATTCTCATCAAACTCGCTGACCGTACTCACAACATGCGCACACTGGGTGCTTTACGCCCGGATAAACGTCGCCGCATTGCCCGTGAAACCCTGGAAATCTATAGCCCTCTGGCCCACCGTCTTGGTATTCATCATCTGAAAACCGAGCTGGAAGAACTGGGATTTGAAGCGCTTTATCCGAACCGTTACCGCGTCATTAAAGAAGTGGTGAAAGCCGCGCGCGGCAACCGTAAAGAGATGATCCAGAAAATCCTTGCGGAGATTGACGGGCGATTGCAGGAAGCGGGTATTCCCTGTCGCGTAAGCGGTCGCGAAAAACATTTGTACTCCATTTACTGCAAAATGGTGCTTAAAGAGCAGCGTTTCCATTCCATTATGGATATCTACGCGTTTCGCGTGATTGTTCAGGATATGGATACTTGTTATCGCGTGCTGGGCCAAATGCATAGCTTGTATAAACCGCGCCCGGGCCGCGTTAAAGATTACATCGCTATTCCCAAAGCCAACGGCTATCAATCGCTTCATACCTCAATGATCGGTCCGCACGGCGTTCCGGTTGAAGTGCAGATTCGCACTGAAGATATGGATCAGATGGCGGAAATGGGGGTTGCGGCGCACTGGGCTTATAAAGAGCATGGTGAAAGCAGCACCACGGCGCAAATCCGTGCCCAGCGCTGGATGCAAAGTCTGCTTGAGCTTCAGCAAAGCGCGGGCAGCTCATTTGAATTTATCGAGAGCGTAAAATCCGATCTCTTCCCGGATGAGATTTACGTTTTCACCCCCGAAGGCCGCATTGTCGAACTGCCGGCTGGCGCAACGCCTGTGGATTTTGCCTATGCGGTGCATACCGATATCGGCCACGCCTGTGTGGGCGCGCGCGTAGACCGTCAGCCTTATCCGCTTTCGCAACCGCTTTCGAGTGGTCAAACCGTCGAAATTATTACCGCGCCAGGCGCACGTCCTAACGCCGCCTGGCTGAACTTTGTGGTGAGTTCTAAAGCACGCGCCAAAATTCGCCAAATGCTGAAAAACCTCAAGCGTGACGACTCCGTTAGCCTCGGCCGTCGTCTGTTGAATCATGCGTTAGGCGGGAGCCGAAAACTAGCGGAGATCCCGCCGGAAAATATTCAGCGCGAACTTGAGCGAATGAAACTGGCTACCCTTGACGATTTGCTTGCGGAAATCGGTTTGGGCAATGCAATGAGTGTGGTTGTCGCTAAAAACTTGCTTCAGGGCGAAACATTACTGACGCCGCATCCGGTCACATCAGGGCACGGCACATTGCCGATTAAAGGCGCCGACGGCGTACTTATCACTTTTGCCAAGTGTTGCCGCCCCATCCCTGGCGACCCGATTGTCGCTCACGTGAGTCCAGGTAAAGGTCTGGTTATTCACCACGAGTCCTGCCGTAATATCCGTGGCTACCAAAAAGAGCCTGAGAAATTTATGGCGGTTGAGTGGGATAAAGAGATTGAGCAGGAATTTATCACCGAAATTAAGGTCGATATGTTCAATCACCAGGGCGCGCTGGCAAATCTCACGGCGGCAATCAACACCGCTGGTTCAAACATTCAAAGTTTGAATACCGAAGAAAAAGACGGGCGCGTCTACAGCGCGTTTATCCGCCTGACGGCACGCGATCGCGTTCAACTGGCGAATATCATGCGTAAAATTCGCGTCATGCCGGATGTGATTAAAGTCACCCGTAACCGAAACTAATTTTATGAATCCACAGCGTTATGCGCGTATCCGCGAGATGCTCGCCAGGCGCCAGCCTGACCTGACGGTCTGCATGGAGCAGGTCCATAAGCCTCATAACGTTTCTGCGATCATTCGTACCGCTGACGCCGTTGGCGTGCATGAAGTCCATGCGATATGGCCAAGTAACCGCATGAGCACCATGGCCTCCGCCGCCGCGGGTAGCAATAGCTGGGTGGAAGTGAAAACGCACCGCACCATTCAGGATGCCGTGAGCCAGTTAAAAAGCGGCGGCATGCAAATTCTTGCCACCCATCTTTCTGATAACGCTGTCGATTTCCGGGAAATTGATTATACCCGGCCTACGTGCATTCTTATGGGCCAGGAAAAAACCGGTATCACGCCACAAGCACTGGAACTGGCAGACCAGGACATCATTATTCCGATGATCGGGATGGTGCAATCCCTGAACGTGTCGGTCGCCAGTGCGTTGATTCTGTATGAGGCTCAGCGTCAGCGTCAGAATGCCGGGATGTATGAGCGCGAAAGCAGTACGCTTGATGATAAAGAGCAGCAGCGTTTGTTGTTTGAGGGGGGTTATCCTGTCCTGGCGCGAGTCGCTAAACGCAAAGGCCTACCTTATCCGCGCGTGAATGAGTTCGGCGAAATTGATGCCGACGAATCCTGGTGGGCTACCATGCAGGCCGGGAATGAACCCAGCCGACACCGTTGCGCTATCAAGGATCACGAATAAATGAAAGGCCGCTTGCTCGACGCCGTGCCGCTTAGCGCTTTGACGGGCGTAGGGGCAAGCCAGAGCAGCAAGCTGGCGAAAATCGGCTTGCATACCGTGCAAGACCTGCTGCTTCATCTCCCCCTGCGTTACGAAGATCGTACTCAGCTTTACCCTATCGGCGAGCTGTTGCCTGGCATCTACGCGACCGTAGAAGGCGAAGTGCTCAACAGTAATATCACCTTCGGCGGGCGTCGCATGATGACCTGCCAGATTACTGATGGCACCGGTATCCTGACGATGCGCTTTTTCAACTTCAATGCCGCCATGAAAAACAGCCTGGCAACCGGGCGACGCGTGTTGGCTTATGGCGAAGCGAAGCGCGGGAAATATGGCGCGGAAATGATCCATCCTGAGTACCGCATTCAGGGCGATTTGAGCGCACCGGCGTTACAAGAAACACTGACTCCTGTTTATCCCACGACCGAAGGAATAAAACAGGCCACGCTGCGTAAACTGACCGATCAGGCGCTGGAATTGTTAGATACCTGCGCTATTGCGGAACTGCTGCCGCCGGAACTCGCCCAGGGCATGATGAGCCTGCCTGAAGCGTTACGGACGTTGCATCGTCCGCCGCCGTCAATGCAGTTAGCCGATCTGGAAAGCGGCAAGCATCCCGCTCAGCACCGTTTAATTCTTGAGGAATTACTTTCCCATAACCTGAGCATGCTGGCGTTACGAGCAGGCGCACAACGCTATTACGCACAACCCCTTATCGCCAACGATACGCTCAAAAAGCGCTTACTGGCCGCCCTGCCCTTTACGCCAACCGGCGCGCAAAACCGCGTGGTTGCCGAAATCGAGCAGGATTTGGCAAAAGATTTCCCCATGATGCGTCTGGTGCAAGGCGATGTAGGCTCAGGTAAAACGCTGGTCGCGGCGCTTGCTGCATTACGCGCCATTGCGCATGGCAAACAGGTGGCGCTGATGGCGCCGACGGAATTGCTTGCCGAACAACATGCCAGCAACTTTACGGCCTGGTTTGAACCCCTTGGGATTAAAGTGGGTTGGCTTGCCGGTAAGCAAAAAGGCAAAGCGCGTATTGCCCAGCAGGAAGCTATTGCCAGCGGGCAGGTGCAGATGGTGGTCGGCACCCACGCTATTTTCCAGGAACATGTACAGTTTAACGGCCTGGCGCTGGTGATTATTGATGAACAGCACCGGTTTGGGGTTCATCAACGGCTGGCGCTGTGGGAAAAAGGCCAGCAACAAGGTTTCCATCCTCACCAGTTGATTATGACCGCCACGCCAATCCCACGAACGCTGGCGATGACGGCCTACGCCGACCTTGATACATCGATTATTGATGAACTACCGCCTGGACGAACACCAGTGACTACCGTGGCAATTGCCGATACGCGGCGCAATGAAATTATTGAACGGGTGCGCCATGCCTGTATCAGCGAAGGACGTCAGGCTTACTGGGTGTGTACGCTGATTGAAGAATCTGATTTGCTTGAAGCGCAGGCTGCCGAAGCGACATGGGAAGAGCTAACGGCGGCACTTGCGGAACTGAAAATCGGCCTGGTGCATGGCCGGATGAAGCCCCAGGAAAAACAGAGCGTGATGCAGGCCTTCAAACAAGGCGAGTTGCATTTACTGGTCGCCACCACGGTCATTGAAGTCGGGGTGGATGTGCCGAATGCCAGTCTGATGATCATTGAAAACCCTGAACGACTTGGGCTTGCGCAGTTGCACCAACTTCGCGGGCGCGTTGGGCGCGGCGCGGTCGCCTCGCATTGCGTATTGCTATACAAATCCCCGCTGTCAAAAACCGCGCAACTGCGTTTGCAAGTGCTACGCGACAGTAACGACGGCTTCGTCATTGCGCAAAAAGATCTTGAGATCCGCGGCCCGGGCGAACTATTAGGTACGCGTCAAACCGGGAATGCAGAATTCAAAGTGGCCGACTTGCTCCGTGACCAGGCGCTGATCCCCGAAGTACAACGCATCGCGCGTCATATTCATGAACGCTATCCTGAGCAAGCTGCAGCTTTGATTGAACGCTGGATGCCGGAAACAGAAAAATACAGTAATGCTTGAGCATTATTCCGAATGCAATTATATTTTTTAAACCCTTTCTACAAAGCAATTATTTTCGCGTAATTATATTTTTATTTTATTTAATTTGTGAATATTAAAGTACATGCCATTGCTACTCGTTGTTATTACACGTTGAGTTATTTTACTCCCTGAGAAAATGGGCTTGTAGGTTGATGCTTTGCGTCATTAAAATCATTACAAATAATTTCATAGAAAGGGCTATTTTTTATCTGCATTGTCAGCCTTTAAGGCAATCATTTATCAGGTATATATCTATTAGCGAAAACACCGCTACCATCATAACCCTCACAAATAACTTCACGGCATAAATTCCAAAATGGTTCGTATAAGCACGTTATGACAAACAATAAACAAGCTATTTAATGTCTATTAGCCAAAGATGATGCTTTTGCTCGTATTGCTTATTCCAGGCCAAGGGACTATTATCTGCGCCCACTTTGATTCACCCAGCATATAGTGGTCAGGGAGCTATTGATATATTGGGGGAATAATCAGTTTATTGAATATGGCAAAAGCATCCATACGTAAAAATAATACAAGAGAGATATTAGGATGAATAAAGCCATACTAATCACATTAATGGGTTGCGTCATGTCTGTAGGGACAGCGTTTGCAGACGATACCCCGGCTACATTAGTCGTGACGGGAAAATTACTAAGTTCCCTTAACTGCACCCCAGTATTAGACCGGACGGTGGCAAATTTAGGGACAGCCAGTATCGATACGCTGCCGACTATCGGCGAATCTTATGCCGGAGCGGTATCCGAAGACACCTATTTTGTTGATTTTAAAGGGGACGGATGTGCAAATATGTCCTATGGCGTGAAATTTATAGGCGCTGCTGATCCGACTGGCCAGGCGCTGGAAAACACCTTAACGGGTGAAGGCGCAGCGACAGGCATTGCCGTCAATATGTATGATAGCCAGGGCAATCTCATTACACCCAATACGGGAACGAAGCTGGTTGGCGATATATATAATCAACATTATCCGTTCCATTTGAATATGGCGAAAATCTCGGATTCTCAAGCTAAGCCGGGTAATGTCCAGGCGAGCCTGACTGTAGAAGTTGTTGCATTGTAAGACATTTTTAAACGCCCATTAAATGATTTAGTGGGCTTATTAATAACACACGCTTTAATGGATTAAATAAATGAAAAAACTACTGCTCACAGCGCTATTACCGGCAGTTATTTGGTCGGGAATGGCACACAGTGCGCTAACGTTGAATGCCGATCGTATTGTTTATAATGAGAAAGATGGCGACGCATCCGTCACGGTTCATAGTGACGAGGACCGCGCCTATTTAATCCAGTCCTGGCTGGATTCCGGCGATAGCACTGCAAAACAGAATCTTCCCTTTGTGGTAACGCCGCCGCTTTTTCGTCTTGCGCCTAAAAGCGATAACCTTATCCGCGTTATGTATCTGGGCCACGGTTTACCGACAGACAAAGAAACACTGCTCTGGTTGGATGTGAAGGGTGTGCCTGGGTTAAAAGACGAAGAAGCCAAAGTACAGAATCGCATGGTGCTGGCTATTAATAACCGCGTTAAATTTTTCTTCCGTCCGACCGGTTTAAAAGGCGAGCCTGGAGAAGCGATTAAAAATGCACACTGGTCACGTTCAGGCAATACGGTCACCGTCGAAAACAATTCGCCTTACCATCTGGTATTGAGCAAAATTGATATCGATAAAGAACTAATTAAAGTTTCTGTTACAGATAATAACACTGTTATACCTCCCTTTGGTAAGAAGAGTTATACGCTGCATCATACTCCGCGTAGCGACGCTTCAGTACAGTGGGAAGCCATTAATGATTTTGGCGGTACAACGAAAACGTATACCCAGCGCCTTGACTAATTTTTTATTGAGGCGTTATGGGTGGTGCAAAAGTAAAACTTATCGCCACGCTGGTGAGCTATTCGATTATTTGCCGCAGTGTATCTGCAGGCGAATATTTCGATCCCGGTCTCTTACAATCGGTTAACGGTCAGGCCGCAATTGGAGATACCAGTATATTAAGCCAGGGACATCAACCACCGGGTATTTATCGGGTGCATATCGATGTCAACGGCACGGCGGTAATGGTAAGCAGCGTAAGATTTGAACTGAATAAAGAACAGCAACTGGTTCCCTGTCTTTCATTTGAGGCTTATAAAAAGCTGGGCGTGGATATGAGCAAAATTGACTCTTCAACTAAAGATAATGAACAGACAAAAGCTTGTGTTCCGGCTGAAGAGCAAGTGCCTGGCGTAAAAACAGATTTTGATTTCACACAATTGAAACTGTCTGTAAATATTCCGCAAACTGTATTACTTGATGAAAGTATTTCAGGTGTGCCCGAAGAAGAATGGGACGACGGTATTCCGGCCTTGATTAACACTTATCAGTTATCAGGCCAGCAATATATTACAAAGGGTTCGAGCACGGAAAACAGCGTATTCGCTAACCTCACCAATGGTTTTAACTTTGGTCGCTGGCGTTACCGAAATAATTCCAGTCTTAGCAAAGAGGATGGCTGGAAAAATATCTCCAGCTATGTAGAAACGGCGATACGCGCAGCGAAAGGTGAATTAACGCTGGGTGACGCCAGTACGCCTGGTGATATTTTCGATAGCGTGATGTTACGCGGCGCGCAGCTTACCTCTGATACTGACATGCTGCCCGATCAGATGGACGGTTTCGCGCCGATTATCCGCGGCATCGCCAAAAGTAATGCTCAGGTTACGATTCGCGACCATGGCAGCATCATCTATCAACGTTCAGTGCCGCCAGGTCCGTTCCTTATTAATGATCTGTCCTCTGTGTCAGACGGCGGCAAGCTCGATATGACCGTAAAAGAAGCTGACGGCTCCGAAACGCATACCACCGTGGCCTATTCCAGCGTCCCGCAGCTACTGCGTACAAAACAGGTGAAATATAGCCTTGCGATAGGCCGCTATAAGGTGAACGGTTCCAGTATCGACAGCTCTGCCGAAAGCGATCCGCGTCTTATGCAAGTCACCCTGGCATGGGGTCTTCCACTTAATACGACAATCTACGGCGGTTCGCAGTATCACGAGCGTTTCAAGGCATATAACGTCGGTGCGGGGGTTGATATGAAAAGCCTCGGCGGTATCGCAGTGGATATGACGCAAAGCCAGAGTAGTCACCTGAATAGTGAGAATACCGCGCGCGGCAAGATGTTACGCCTGACTTACCGTAACAGCCTGAATGATTCCGATACCCAGATTCAGATGGATAACCGCTATTACTATAGCGACTATCTCTCTTTTTCCGATTGGGCGGACGCGCAGCCGATGACGCCCAGCGAGCGCAAACGTCGGGAATATAACTTTTCGCTCAACCAAACAATAAGCGACGAGCACAGCATTTATGCCTCCTTATCGCGTACCGAAAATGCTGACCGAAGCGTATCGCGCTCATGGCAGGTGGGGTGGAACGCCTCATTCAACGCGTTTAGTTTTTCACTGGCGTTGAACATGACGCGCGATGGCGGCGGAAGTGAATGGGATAAACAGCTTTCGCTGACCTTATCCGCGCCTTTTAGCAAGTTCTTCCCACAATCACAGCCGATGGTGACGTATACCGCCACCAGCGGTTTGAAGAGCGATCTGTCAAACCAGGTTGGGGTCACTGGCCGGGTGGGCGAGCGTGACGATCTGAACTGGAATGCGCAGTTTACGGAAGCCTCGCAGCACGGCCAAAGCGATACGCAGACAGCGTCGCTGGGTATGGATTATCAGGGACGTTACGGCGATGCCGGAATTACTTATAACGCTGACAGAAATAACTATCTCTCCTGGAATGCCTCGGGGAGCCTTATTGCTCATCGCCACGGCATTACGGCAGGTCGCTTCACCAGTAACAGCATGGCGCTGGTTGCAGCCCCAGGCGCAAGCAATATGCCATTAAGCAGCGGACAACATGTCATCACCGACAGCCGAGGCTATGCCTTAATGCCTGATATTCAACCCTATCGTCGCAATCAGCTCGATGTGGATACCCGTAGCGCATCGAAAGCGCTCGATTTCTACAGTACGTCTGCTGAGGTGGTGCCGACTAAAGATGCCATTGTGCTGGCGGAGTTTAAAACCATCAGCGGTCGCAAGATGGTTGCCACCGTATCGTACAAGGGCGGCAATCCACCTTTCGGCGCGCGAGTAAAAATCGAAGGACAGGACGAGTCGTTTTATATCGGCGATGGCGGACAGGTGTATTTGAACACCGCGCCAGATTCTGGCGTCCTTCACATTACCTGGGGCGATAACGATAGCTGTGATGCGCCGTTCACCTTACCGGAAAAACGCGAAGACAGCATGCCAATGTCATTAATTACAACGGAGTGCCATTAATGAAACGCTTGCTCACCCGCAATTCTCTGGGTGCCGCTGTTGCACTGTTGGCAATCACGAGTGTTTGCAACAGCGCGCGCGCTGCGGATTGTAATATCAGTGACGCCCGCAGCCGGGTAAATCTTAATGTCCCGGCGGTGGTCCAGCTTCCTATTAATACCGGCAGTGCGGCGAGCGGCACTGTGCTGTTTCGCAAAGAAGCGCCGCTCTCGGTACTCACGGGCATGCATAAAAATATTGATATGTCATGTCTGGATGCCGCACGCAAAAGATTAACCGGACGGATCCCGAGCGCACAGAGCGGCAAAAACATTTTTAACACCAACATTGACGGGCTGGGATTACGGATTACGGTGATGTATCACACGCCCGACGGTGCGCAGAAATCGTGGACGCTGCCCTTTGATGCCACGGTAATAGATCTCAACAATAAGACGATCAGTACAGATGATATTTCGCTGCGTTTGGAAGTTATCAAAACCGGCACGGTAAATACCTCAAATGCTATGGAGTTTCGCGTTCCCTATCTGGTGGCGCTGGCAGATAACCTTATGGTGGTCAGCCTTACCATGAAAGTGATGGCGGCAAAATCCTTCTGTGCGATTCAGGTTGCCAATCCTCAAGTGACGCTCCCGCCAATTGAGGCAAGTGAGCTTGCGAAAAACAGTGACCCGACGGCCTATCCGGTCGACATTAGCCTCAATTGTATTAATACCCAAAAAGCGAGCATTAATATTGAGGGCCTCGTTGATCCAGCGAAGCCCTCAATTTTCAAAAATGTTGCCGATGATGCGGCGGCGAGCGGTGTGGGTATTCAAATGCTTTACAACAACAGCGTAATGCTACCCGGACAGGCAATGGCGATTTCATTACCAACGCAGCAAAACAATTTTGCACTGCCGCTTACGATTCGTTATGCAAAAACAAACGACAAAATAACCGGTGGGCAGGTGAAATCCCAAATTACGCTGCGAATTAATTATTTGTAAAACATAAAAAATAAGGAAGCGTTATTTGTCGTGGTGATGAATATGCTTCGCTTATTTTAAATAAAAAGATTAAATGGAGATTAATTATGAAAAAAACGCTACCTGGTTTAGCGATTCTCGCACTGTTTGCGATGGGCGCGGCTCACGCTGGTACTGCGGATACCCCGGCAACATTGAGTATTACCGGTGCCATTGTTGCGCCTGAAGTATCCTGCGCAGTCAATTTGATTAATCCCGCTATAAACATCTTCACTGACATCTCCGGGCTGGTGCCGCAGGGCACTGACTCAACACAAGCTCAAGCTGATGATGTCTATGTGAGTATTATAGGAGAGGGCTGCGACAAAGTTGCAGCAGATGGTCATATGGCCCTGAAATTAACCGGTAACCCGGATACCGGCGACGGCACTGGGCTTGCCAATACCATGGTTTCTGATACCTCAGCGCAAGGTGTTGGCATTGGCCTCTACGATCTTAATAACAAAGTACTGCAAATTAATGAGACGCAAATACCGGTAACCACCACCTTCTCCAGCCCGAGATTCCGTATACAAGCGGTTAAGTTGACTGGCCAGACGCCAGTTGCTGGACATTTACAGGCTTCATTAACGGTTGAACTGAACCGCATTTAATCATCAGGAAGGCTTAAACCCTGTCGTTACCTGGAAGGTATTACGCACTCTGCTTACGCGTGGTCGCAAGCATTAAACGGCACGCGCCAGGCCCAGGGTTTAGCGCTCTATGGATAAGGATATACTATGAAAAAAATCATTTATAGCCTGGCCGCCTCAACCTTTGTTTTGATGGGTGCAGCCCAGGCGGATGTGGTTGTTAAAGACGCTACGCTTAGCGTTAACGGTGTACTTAAAGAGACCACGCCATCAGGTTGCGTGGTTACGCTATCGAAAACCAGTCTGAATCTGACGGGTAATACCAGTGACGGATCTATCCCTGATCAGGGGCAGGATGCCAAAACTTTTGAACCGCTAAAGCTTGTAGTTAAGCCGCAGAATAGTCTTACGTCAGGGGATACCTGCATGCCACAGCTCATGAACGGGAAAATTGCCTTTAGGGTAACCGGCATCGGTGATGAGGTTGAAGGCACCGTGCTGGCTAACACGCTGGCTGGCGACAGCGCGGCGGCAGGCGTTGGCGTTGGCATCTATGCCACTGACGGCTCACCTATTCCTCTTAACAGCAATGTCAGCCTTCTGGACCCTAAAAGCAACAGCGGCACGGCCTGGATTGGACTGGGACTGGTCAAACTAAAAGGAAAGACCATCACTGAAGGCAGTATTCAAAGCAGCCTGACGGTAGAAGTGGCTCACCTTTAACTACAACGTGCCCGCGTTGTGGGCACGTATCGTTATCTGGCGAAACGCCCTTTTCATTAGCGCGCTTTTATTTTGGTAATAAAGGAAAACGATGAAAAAGAAATTGCTGTTCGTGGCTTACTGCAGCCTGCTTGTCTCGTCAGTTTCATGGGCGACAACGGCATCCAATGACACTGCCGCAACGCTATCAGTGACCGGTCAACTCACTGATATTGTCAAAGACAGTTGTCACCTTGAACTGAACAAAAACAGCATGACCCTGACGGCCAAGACCGACGAGTTGCCGAAGCAGGGGGAGTACAACAGTTGGTACACCCAACCGCTGTTGATTTCTGTTTTGCCAGATAACACTTCAGCGCCGGAGAACTCTTGCGGGTTGCTGATAGCCAATGGCGAACTGGGCGTCAAAGTGTCTGGTACACCGGATAGCGCAGACGGTACTACGCTTGCGAATACGCTAACGGGTGATACCGCTGCCTCTGGTGTGGGTATTAACCTTTTTGAAGCCCCTGACGATGTTCTCAATATCAACAGCTTTATCGATATGTCGCGCTCCGGTTACTCCGGACAGATGCTGATACAGCTTGAGATGGTGAAACTGAACGGCCAGACCGTGACGACGGGAGCGGTGCAAAGCAACCTCACCGTTGAGCTTGTCACCCTTTAAGCCGCACAAGGCCTGCGAAGATGGGTTGATACCTCTTCGTTTTTATCACGATTTTTTTATGACGAGTTAAGAGAATAAATGCTTAAAAAGCGATTTTTTACTGTAGGCGCTTGTGCGCTGTTGGTCACGTCCATGGTAAACGCGGCGGACAGCAACGACACCCCGGCCACCCTGTCTATTACCGGACAGTTGATGACCACCGAGGTTTATAACAGCTGCGTTGTTTCATTGCCTACCGCAAGCGCGGTGAGCCTTAACACCAACGGTTCAAGCCTTGCCGATCAAGGAGAGAGCGTTACGAATGCTTCACCCGTGACGATTTCTGTCGACGGCAAAACCAACATGAATAACTGCGAATCGCAAATGGAAAAAGGCCAGCTTGCCATTCGGTTTGTCGGTATTCCTGACAGCTCTGACGGCACGGTACTGGCAAACAGTTACGTTGGGGAAGATGCGGCAACGGGTGTCGGCGTCGGTATCTTTGACAAATCAGGTAATCCTTTAAGCCTGACCGATCTGTTGCCTATCGACGCCGGCGAGGACAGCGCGTCTATCACCGTAGGACTGCAACCGGTGCAGTTAAAAGGCAAAACCGCAACGACCGGCAAGATCCAGAGCAGCGTAACTATTGAAGTTGTTCACATGTAGCACACAGCCCATCCCTGGATGGGCTGCGTTTGTGAAAGGTAAGTTAATTACTCATTGTTTAAGGAAAAATCATGAAATCTAATATTTTTAAACCCGCACTCCTGATGCTATGGCTGGCATCTGGTGCAAGTTTTGCGGCCGGGAATGATACGCCCGCAACCTTGACCATTGGCGGTGAAGTCGCTGACTACGTTCATTCATGCAAGCTAACCCTCCACAAAGCGTCTGTAGATCTCACTGGCAACACGCTTGATCTTCAGAATCAGGACACGCAAAAAGCTTACAATCCACAAGTCGTTACCATGTCTGTTGATGGTGGTTATAGCTGCTCAGTTGCCATGGCTCAAAACAAAGTCGCCCTGCGTTACTCAGCGACCGCCGACAATGGAATGGGCATTTCTATTGCTAACGCAGCGACAGGTGAAACTGCGGCAAAGGGTGTGGGGATTGGTCTGTATAACAGCGCTGGCAACTTAATTAACGTCAGCGATAACAGCACCATCGTGACGCTCCCGGAGCAAAGTATTGGTCTTCAACTGGTTAAGCTTAATGGTCAAACCCCAACATCGGGTTCTGTACAAGGTACGCTGACTATTCAGATTGACACGATGTAACAGATATTCGGTTAATTATTCATGTCCGTTATTCTTTTAATAACGGTGGATGAGTAACGCCTATAACAACAGCACGGATGCGGTAAATAACACCGTGCTGTTATATATCGATTTAAAAATCAATATAAATCCCTGGACGCGGGGAGCGCTGTCGATGGTTATTTATATTAATTATTAGTCGCAAATAAAAATACGGAAACATTATTTATCCAAATGGTGAATGTGTTTCACTTATTTTAATCAAAGGAATTATAAGGATATCATTATGAAAAAGGCACTCATCAGTTTCGCGGTTTCAGCATTATTTGCTATGGGTACTGCACACGCTGAATCTACAGATACATCCGCTACGCTGAATATCACCGGCACCGTAACTGAAGCGCAGGTTTATTGCGCTGTTAACCTGAACACTACCACCGTTAACTTGACTGACGATATGTCGGCGCTGATTAACCAGGGTACAAATGCCGACCATGCTACAGATGTCTACGCCAACATTGTTGGTTCAGGTTGTAGTAACCTGATTACTGAAAATAAATTTGCCCTGAAATTTATCGGTACTGCTGATAATGCACTGGGTAACGCACTGGCTAACAGCGACACCAGCGAAACCGCGGCGAAAGGTGTCGCCGTGGGTATTTTTAATGAAAGTAACCAGGTCGTGAAAATTAATGATACTCAACTGCCTGTTTCCAGCGCTGCAACCAAGTTCAAACTGCAGATGGTTAAACTGGACGGCCAAACCCCTGTTGCCGGTAACCTTACTGGCTCGTTAACGGTTCAGATTGACCGTATCTAATATTTAACGCCCATCGACAGGTGGGCTTATTTATAACCTGTCGGTTACGGTTGTAACCGACAGCGCATGCTCTACGGCGCCGTAATTGAAGGTTCTATTTACGAGGGCTGATTTACGGCGCGTATTTTCACAGATGAAAGGATATTCATAATGAAAAAAATGCTGCTGGGAATGACGATTTGTTCACTTTTCGCCATCAGTACGGCCCAAGTCGCCGCCAGGGATATGCCTGCCACACTGGCAGTGACGGGTGTCGTTAGCAACTCTGATTTAACCTGCGCTGTCACCCTGGAGCATCCGACCGCAGATCTGCCCTACACCAGCTCGTCCGACCTTATCACGCAAGGTGAAGAAGCGACTCAGCCTTACGAAATAGAGATGACGGGCGTGGGTGACGGCTGCGATCTGACTCGGATGGTGTACAGATTTACCGGTACCGCCGATAACGCAGACGGTAATGTGTTAGCGAACCTGGATACCAGTGAAGGCGCAGCGAAAGGTGTGGGTATTGGTATTTTTGATACCGATAATAGCGTGCTGCCAATTAACAATTCGCATATAGCAGGCATCTCTTCGCGGTTAAGATTGCAGATGGTAAAGCTTAACGGTCAGGAAGTAACTACGGGTAGCGTATTCGGTTCGCTGACTATTCAGCTCGATCGCATCTGATACGACAAACCCTAAGCGTGGCTTGATGCGTTTTCGCGAGTGTGTTCGGCGTGCTTTTTGATGGCAGTCGTACACGTTGCTCGTTTCACCGCCCCGCTCAACAAGGCGGCGCAAGGGTTTCCTGAGTGGCCGCCTTTTCTTATTCTTGCCTGTACCTTCCCGAATGAACCGATACGGTGTGCTAAAAATATTCTGTTACGCAAACTAGCAAACGATTGCTTTTAGCGGGTAGTCCGATAAAATCTCCGCTTTTCCATCAGGGGATTGCCACCGATGTCCGTTAATGCCGTTGAGTCCGAAACCGCGCAACCGATTGCTAAAGCACACAACAGCGAACTGATCTACCGCCTGGAAGATCGTCCGCCGCTGCCCCAGACCTTGTTTGCCGCAGGACAACATTTGTTGGCGATGTTTGTCGCAGTCATTACCCCGGCGCTGTTGATCTGTCAGGCGCTTGGTCTCCCGGCGCAGGACACCCAACACATTGTCAGCATGTCGCTGTTCGCCTCCGGTGTGGCATCCCTTATTCAAATCAAAGCGTGGGGGCCCGTTGGTTCTGGTCTGCTTTCTATTCAGGGCACCAGCTTTAACTTTGTCTCACCGCTGATTATGGGCGGCCTGGCGCTGAAGAACGGCGGCGCGGATATCCCGACCATGATGGCGGCATTGTTCGGCACGCTGATGCTGGCAAGCTGCACAGAAATGTTGCTCTCCCGCGTACTGCATCTGGCACGGCGCATTATTACGCCGCTGGTTTCCGGCGTAGTGGTAATGATTATCGGGCTGTCGTTGATTCAGGTGGGGCTGACGTCTATTGGCGGCGGTTATGCCGCAATGAGCGACAAAACCTTCGGCGCGCCGATGAACCTGTTCCTTGCGGGTGTGGTGTTGGCAGTCATTATCCTGTTGAACCGTCAGCGTAACCCGTATCTGCGAGTGGCCTCATTGGTGATTGCCATGGCAGTGGGCTATGTCGTGGCCTGGGCGCTGGATATGTTGCCGCAAAATACCGCGCCGACCAACGATGCGCTGATCATGGTGCCGACGCCGCTCTATTATGGCCTGAGCATCGACTGGAATTTATTGATTCCGTTAATGCTGATTTTTATGGTGACTTCACTGGAAACCATCGGCGATATCACGGCCACCTCTGACGTCTCTGAACAGCCGGTTTCCGGCCCGCTCTATATGAAGCGCCTGAAAGGCGGCGTACTGGCGAATGGCCTCAATTCCTTTGTTTCGGCAGTATTTAATACCTTCCCGAACTCCTGCTTCGGCCAAAACAACGGCGTGATCCAGTTGACCGGCGTTGCCAGCCGCTACGTGGGTTTTGTGGTAGCGCTGATGCTGATTGCGCTGGGTTTGTTCCCGGCGGTAAGCGGATTTGTGCAGCACATCCCTGAGCCCGTGCTGGGCGGTGCGACCATTGTAATGTTCGGTACTATTGCGGCATCCGGAGTGCGTATTGTGTCCCGCGAACCGTTGAATCGCCGGGCCATTATGATCATCGCCCTGTCACTCGCGGTGGGCATGGGCGTTTCACAGCAACCGTTGATTTTGCAGTTCGCCCCTGACTGGCTGAAAAACCTGCTCTCTTCCGGCATCGCCGCAGGCGGTATTACGGCGATTATCCTGAATCTGATTTTCCCGCCCGAAAAAGCATAATCTCTCGCGGCGAGGCTATTATCTGCCCTCGCCGCTTTACCTTTCGCTCTCCCCGGCTTGAGCATTTGCCATAAATCGTGCATAACTCCATCATTGGGATTCATCGGATGGAAGACAATGAAATTTCTCGGAAAGCTCATCATTGCGCTGCTTGTCGCCGTTCTGGTCGTCATATTGGGGCTGTATATTTTGCTGCAAACCCGATGGGGCGCGGGCTGGATAACCGATTGGGTTAATGCGCACAGCGACTATCACATCACCTTTGATGAGATGGATCACAGTCTTTCATCGCCCGGTCACGTCATGCTGAAAAATGTGACTTTTGGTCGGAAAGGGCAACCGTCCACCCTGGTAGCGCAAAGTGTCGATATTGGCCTGAGTACCCGGCAACTCACCGATCCGTTTCATGTTGATGCGATTATCCTGCGTGAAGGCACCCTGAATATCTTCCCGGATACCGCCTCCATCCCCTTTCAGGCCGATCGCCTGCAACTGAGCGATATGGCGTTCAACAGCCCGAACAGCGCATGGAAGTTAAGCGCCCAGCGCGTCAACGGCGGCCTGATGCCGTGGCTCCCCGAAGCGGGCCGCATTCTGGGTAGCAAAGCCAAAATTGAATTAAGCGCCGGTTCGCTAACGCTAAATGGCATTCCTGCCAGCAACGTGCTGATTCAGGGCGATATCAATAAAGATGAAGTGAATTTCTCTACCCTCGGCGCCGATGTGGCGCGAGGCTCGCTCACCGGTACCGCGCGTCGCAACGCGCAGGGCGGCTGGCAGGTAGACAATCTGCGCCTTAGCGATATTCGGTTACAAAGCGATAAAACGCTGGTCGAGCTGTTGCGCCCTGTCGTCACGCTTCCCTCTCTGAAGCTGGGTCGGGTGGATGTCACCGATGCGCGAGTACAAGGGCCTGACTGGGCGGTAACCGATCTGGATGTCACACTCAGGGACATTACGTTCAGTAACGGCGACTGGCAGAGCGAAGAAGGCAAACTGTCTCTTAACGCCAGCGAATTTATTTACGGCTCCCTGCATTTCTTCGACCCTATCGCGAATGTGAACTTGTCTCCACAGGGGCTTGAAATAAGCCAGCTTACGTCGCGTTGGGAAGGCGGGATGGTTCGCACGCGCGGCGCATGGACACGTAGCGATAAAGGGCTGACGCTTGACGATGTCGCCGTTGCCGGGCTGGAATATACCCTCCCGGAGAACTGGAAAACCCAGTGGATGACCGAGCTTCCTGAATGGTTAACCCGCGTGACGGTGACGAAGTTTTCTGCCAGTCGCAATTTGATTATTGATATCGACCCGACCTTCCCGTTCCAGCTGACGGCGCTCGACGGCTACGGCAACCTGCTGCAACTGGCGCGTGACCGCAAGTGGGGGATCTGGAGCGGTAGCGCCACGTTAAACGCGGCGGCAGGCACCTTTAACCGCGTCGATGTGCGCAGACCGTCCATTGCCTTGACCGCCAACGCCAGCACCATCAACATCAGTGAACTTAGCGCCTTCGTCGGCAAAGGACTACTGGAGGCGACCGCCACGTTGTCGCAACAGCCGGATCGCCAGGTTGCTTTAAGCCTGAATGGCCGGGCGGTACCTGCGAACGTACTGGAAAACTGGGGGTGGCCGAAGCTGTCAATGCAGGGCGATGCCAATATGCGACTGGTTGCGCGGGGTCAGTTAAAAGCAGATCAACCGTTAAAGCCCACGGTTAACGCGACGCTTGCGCTTACAGGGGCCAACGGCCAGCAACAGCAGCAAACCATGCAGGCGGGTGTTGTATCACCTTCACCTGCACCGTCAGCGCCTGCGCCTGAAGCAGCAGCGCCAGCGCCACAGCCACAAGCTAACCCCTTCCAGTAGCGCAACGCCTTCACCGCCATGCGACGGTGAAGGCGCTTTTATTGCGGTCTGAAAACCACTATTCCTGACTGAAACCACGTCCTGGGGCGTGGTCATCAACCCGTTTTGGCAGTCTTATTGTCTTAAGTTTTAACGCTGACAGAACAGGCAAAGACATCGTTTTAAGGATCCTGATAAGCGCTTTAAAGCGCAACCAAGGCCGCCTTCTGTGAAGGCGGATTGTTACTCCTCTTCGTTGCCGCCTTCTTCCAGCGGTCCGAACGGTTTTGCGGGCAATACGATGTAGGTTCCTTCAAACACCGCGCCCAGCGTATCGTCGCCCATCAGTTCAACCTGCAACTGCACCCGCGCTTTACGTCCGCGCGCCAGCCGGTCCAGGTCACCGCTTAGCGAGCCGAGATCGGCAATCGCGCTGGGGCGTCCGGCGATGGGCGCGCGATAGCGGATATGCGCATCGGCCAGAATAATGGTGCCGCCCAGATGGCGCTCACGCAGCATCAGCCAAATCAGCCCCCAACCGGTGAGCGTCGCGAGAGAAAAAAGGCTCCCGGCGAACAGCGTATTATGCGGGTTCTGGTTCCCCGCCTCCGGCATGGTGGTGATAAATTTCTGCCCGGTGTACTGAAGGATGCGCACGCCCATTTTCTCGCTCAGCGGAATATGCTGATACCAGGCCTGCTGAAGCTGCCCGCACCAGTCGGCGCGATGCAAAATATCATCCAGCGGAACAATGGGTTTAATCATTAAGAAATGGCGCAACGGGGTAGTTTGCGGGGTGGTGATCTCCCCCTGATTCACAAAGCCAAGCTTTGCGAAAAACTCCACCGCATCTTCACGGGCGCTACAGGTGACGCGTTTTGCGCCTTCCTGGCGTGCGACGGATTCCAGCGTCATCGCCACCAGCGTGCCGAGGCCTTTATCCTGAACATTCGGGTCAACCGCCATAAAGCGAATGGACGCTTCATTATCGGCATTAATATACAGCCGGCCTACGGCGACGGGCTTGCCGCTTTCATCCACCACCATTTGATGATGTGCCAGCGCATCCCAGGCGTCGCGCTCGGAGCCTTTTGGTTGATGCAGAGGTTTACGCAACATTTCCCAGCGAAACTGGTAGTAGGTTTCCAGTTCTTCTTCCGTTTGGGGTACGCGAAGATGATACATAGATGGACTCTCTCTTGTTGCCAGGGGCCGCGCCATTAATGGGCTCATACTTGTAGCCAGAACGTAACGGGGCCGTCATTCACCAGGGACACCTGCATATCTGCGGCAAAGCGCCCGGTTTGTGTCTCTGTGCCAGTCTTACGGCAACGTTCGACGAAATCGTCATACAACGCCTGGGCCAGTTGAGGCGCCGCGCCGTTGGAAAAGCTCGGACGCATGCCGCTGTTGGTATCTGCCGCCAGCGTAAACTGCGACACCACCAGCACGCTGCCGCCCGCCTGTTGAACGTTGAGATTCATTTTGCCGTTTTCATCGCTAAAAACGCGATAGCCCAGCACTCGCTCACACAAGCGCTGCGATTTCTGGGGCGTATCTTCCTTTTCGACACCTAATAACACCAAAAGTCCCGGGCCGATTTCGCCCGTCACGTCACCGTTAACGGCAACGCTTGCACGCGTGACGCGTTGAATTAATGCGATCATGGTTCTTCTTCGGATTCGTGTTTTGCTGCTTCTTTTAACGCTCGGTAGTCTCCGAGAGTGACAGTAATTTCCGCGCCAAGCAAGACGATACACCACGTCCAGAACACCCAAACAAATAAAATGGGGATCACCGCAAGGACACCGTAAATCAACTGATAAGAAGGAAACATGGTGATATAGAGCGCGAAACCTTTTTTACCCAGCTCAAAAAGCAGCGCCGCCACCAGCGAACCGACCAACGCATCCCGTGCCGGTACGCGGGTGGTGGGCACAATGCTGTAAAGCAGCCAGAACGCGAGCCAGGAGAGCAATAGCGGAAAGATTCGCAGCACGTTATCGATAAGTGAGTCGAACC
The DNA here is from genome assembly GCF_011077955.1 of Citrobacter freundii. Lineage (GTDB taxonomy): Bacteria > Pseudomonadota > Gammaproteobacteria > Enterobacterales > Enterobacteriaceae > Atlantibacter. Next base: position 31,932 of record NZ_JAALBX010000020.1, on the reverse strand, counting down.
CGCTTACCCAGCGCAGCGACAACAGATACGAGCTGATGACGAGGCTCGCGCCCGCCAACAGCGGCCCGAGGGTTAAAATCATCCAGTAAACGGCGAAGGAATAAATTTTGGGGCGTGCCCGCTTGCTGCGCCAGATGGTGTTCAGGGCGCTGTCCACCGCGTACATCAACAGTAACGCCGTGACGATAAGCCCACAGGCGCCCACCGCCGTCATCTTGCTGGAGTTGGCAACAAATTGCTCGATATAGCGCTGAATAATATCGCCGGTCGCCGGCATGAAATTGGCGAAAATAAAATGGCGCAACTGAATACTGACGTCGGAAAACATGGGAAATGCGGCGAAAAGCGCAAATACCACCGCGACAAACGGCACCAGCGAGAGCAACGATACATAAGCCAGGTTGCCTGCAAGCGTGGTCATATTATCCTGATCAATTCGCTCCCACAGCAATTTGCACCATGCCCAGAATGGCGCGGTGTGTTTAGCGGTATGGTGACGAATAGTTTTTAACATGACGACTTCGCAAAATAATCCGGCAGCGTGGTTTTATCACTCACCAGAATGCTGGTGATGCCAACAGCCTGGGCGCCTTTTATATTATCGGCGTTATCATCAAAAAACACGGCTTCACTTGCCGAAAATCCTTCCGCCTCAAGCACCTTCTGGTAGATAGCCGGTTCGGGTTTACGCGTTCCCATTTCCTGAGAAAGATAGACCCGATCGGCGGCGGCCTGTACTTGCGGGAAATTACTTGGCCAGTAGGTGGTATGTAGCCGGTTGGTATTCGACAGCACCACCACGCGATGCCCTTGCTCACGCAGCTTCTGCATGATGTCGATCACTTCAGGACGCAGCCCGACGAATACCGCCTGCCAGCCTGCGGCAAACTGCTCAAAACTTAACGACAGCGCCATAGATTCGCAGAGTTTTTTGGCGAATTCTTCATCGCTGATTTCACCGCGCTCATGCTGCTGAAACGGCTCCCCCATGGTGAAGCTTTGCTTGAGTGTGGCAAGCGGCACGCGGCTGTAATCGCTCCATACGCCCAGCACGCGGTTAAAGTCGATATCGACAATGACGTTACCTAAATCAAAGATATAAAGCATGACGCTCTCCTTTTTGGGCCATGGAGAATTAACTGTAGCGGGAATATGGAGGGATGAATAGTAACGGCGGCAAAACGAAACTGCAGAAGTCTGACCACGGTTACAGGTGATAACCGTGGTCGCCATTATCATTAAAACTCAGCCTACCGCTGTAAGCCGCGGCCAGCGATAAGCCTTCCCATGCCCACTACCGCGACGGCTGCTCCAGCCTGACGCCGACGCGGAAGGTTAACGCTCGCCGTTCAGTGAACCCGTTTCATTAACAGAAGCAGGCGTCACCTCGATAATCTCAACCTGATGGCTATGCGCCAACTGATTCATCGCCGCGGGCGGGGTTTCATCGGTAAACAGCGCCGATGCCTGGCTGATATTGCCGATGCTGACGGCGGCGGATGCATGGTATTTAGTGTGATCGGCCGCCAGAAGGATATGACGCGCATGCGCCATCATGCTTTTGGCGACGCTTGCCTCATTAACATCAAACTCCAGCAGTGTTCCGTCGTTATCAATGGCCCCCATGCTGGTTATCAGATAATCCGCGCGGAATTCAGACACAAATGACACCGCCTGCGGACCAATAATGCCCCCGTTGTGCGCCCGAATCGACCCGCCAGGCACCATCACCTCGAAGCGAGGATTTTTATACAGAATATGGGCCACGCGTAAGCTGTTGGTGATAATACGCAGGTGATTATGGTTTAGCAGCGCGCGCGCCACGTGCTCCACCGTGGTGCCGATCGTAATAAAAATGGTGGAGCCATCAGGAATGTAATCCGCAATGGCTTCCGCAATCGCCCGTTTTTCATCGGTCAGGGAGACTTCTCGCTGTTCAAAAGCCGTATTTACCACGCTGGAAGCCCGCCCCGCGCCACCATGATGGCGCGTAATTAATCCCTGTTCGCTCAGTTTTCGGATATCGCGACGCACCGTTTGCGTTGATACATCCAGCAGTTGCGCCAGTTCATCAATATTCATGTAACCGCGATCGGCGATAAGCGTTAAGAGCTGATCGTGACGCGGATTACCGGTTAGCTCAGTGAGGCTCATAGGTTTTCCCTGAAAAAACATCTCGCCACGCATTTTATACATAAAGTGACAAGAAAGAGCGGGTTTGATCACAGTCAGGAATACCCGCACGCCCGCCGGGTCGGGTGCATTTCAGCGCCGCCACCGCGCTGGCAAAGCGTATGGCGTCCTGCGTAGTATCATGCTGTGCGAGCGCGACGGCCAGCGCACCGTGGAACACATCCCCGGCGCCAGTGGTATCAACAACCTCCACCTTAAATGCCGGCAGTTGTTGTAAGTGTGAATCATCCAGCCATAAACATCCCTGCGCCCCCTGCGTGACGTACACATGACCATTTGTGAGCGTTTGTGCTTGTTTCAGGGCAGCCTGCGCGTCGCGAATTCCTGTCAGACGTAATAATCCGGGTGCGGAAAACGCCGCATGATCGCTAAGCGCCACCAGCTCAGTAATATCTTGCGGGGTTACGTCCGCATCCAGCAAGGTGGGTACGCCGTTAGCGCGCGCCAGGGTAAACGCCTGTTTCGCGCCCTCATGCCAGCGCACATCGGCCAGAACAGCATCCCACTGACCGAAATCCAGCTCAGTCATCCAGTCGGCACACGCCGGCAGATCGGGGCTGGGATAATTAGCGATGATACGCTCGCCTGACGCATCCACCAGTACTGCGGATTGTGACGAACGCGCCCCGGTGACAACACGCGTAAAGCGCGTATTTACGCCATACGCCTGTAATTCTGCGAGTAAACGATGTCCCGTGTCGTCATCCCCTACCCGACCAATAAAATCCACTTCAGCACCAAGTTTTGCCGCCGCAACGGCCGCCGTCGCCGCAGGCCCACCGCCCACTTCGCGATAATCCCCCGCAACATACTTCCCACCTTCTTTAGGTAAATCAGCGAGATACCAAATACGGTCTAACACGGTAATCCCTACACAAGCGATACGAGTCATGGTCATTCCTTTCCGGTTTTTTGATGCCGCTATTTTAATTTTGCCAATTGTTTAAAAAGTGACGGCTGTCAATTTTTTGACCATAAATTACAAATACGATCAAAAACAAGCACACAAACGCTCATTAATTGACAGAAAAAGACAGGAGAGACCCATGTCAGTCATAGGATTTATTGGGCTGGGACAGATGGGCGCGCCAATGGCGAGCAATCTGTTACGACAAGGCCACACGCTCAATGTGTTCGACATTAATCCCGACGCCGTACAAAAGCTGGTGGCCAGAGGCGCGCACGCCGCCTCTACCCCGGCTGATGCGGCTGCCGATGCGGAATTCGTAATAACGATGCTGCCGAATGGCGATTTGGTTCGCGCGGTACTGTTTGGTGAAAACGGCGTTTGCACCACGCTCGCCAAAGAAGCGCTGGTGATAGATATGTCCACCATCCACCCCTTGCAAACCGACAAATTGATTAGCGAGATGGGTGAACGTGGTTTCAGCATGATGGATGTTCCCGTGGGCCGTACCTCCGATCATGCCGTTGCCGGCACACTGTTATTGCTGGCAGGCGGCACGTCGCAGCAGATCGAACGCGCGAGGCCGGTACTAATGGCGATGGGCAATGAGCTGATTAACACCGGCGGTCCGGGTATGGGGATCCGCGTCAAGCTTATCAACAACTACATGAGCATTGCCCTGAATGCGCTTTCCGCCGAAGCCGCCGTGCTGTGCCAGGCGCTCGGTCTCTCTTTTGATATCGCCGTACAGGTGATGAGCGGTACGCCAGCCGGTAAGGGCCATTTCACCACCTCATGGCCCAACAAAGTCCTGAAAGGGGATCTCTCCCCGTCCTTCATGATCGACCTCGCTCATAAAGATCTGGGTATTGCGCTGGATGTCGCCAATCAGTTGCACGTCCCGATGCCGCTCGGCGCGGCCTCCCGTGAAGTTTATAACCAGGCACGTGCCGCCGGGCGCGGGCGTGAAGACTGGACCGCAATTTTAGAGCAGGTGCGCGTCAGCGCTGGCCTGTCTCACTGATGTTAACGTTTTAATAAGTAATCACCATGAGTCAATACACCCTTAAGGATATCGCCCGGCCTTCCGGCGGCTTTGCCATGCTGGCGGTCGATCAGCGTGAAGCGATGCGTTTAATGTTCGCGGCGGCGGGCGCTACGCTTCCCGTGGCTGACAGCGTTTTAACGGATTTCAAAGTTAACGCTGCCAGGATCCTGTCTCCCTGGGCTTCCGCGATCCTTGTGGATCAGCAGTTCTGCTATCGCCAGATTGTGGAGCAAAACGTGGTGGCCAAAAACTGCGCCACCATCGTCGCGGCAGACGCGTTTATTCCTGGCAACGGCATTCCTGTGGATAGCGTGACCATTGATAAACATGTCGATGCGAAGGCGGTCAAACGCGACGGCGCAAAAGCATTGAAACTGCTGGTGCTGTGGCGCAGCGATGAAGATCCGCAGCAGCGCATTGAGATGGTCAAAACCTTTAATCAACAGTGCCACGCCCAGGGGCTACTCAGCATTATCGAGCCCGTCGTACGTCCTCCGCGTCGCGGCGACAGCTTCAACCGCGAGCAGGCGATCATCGATGCCGCCAAAGAGTTGGGCGATTGCGGAGCCGATCTCTACAAAGTCGAAATGCCACTGTTTGGCAAAGGGTGTTCGCAGGCGCTGCTCACCGCCTCACAGCGGCTTCATGACTGCATCAATATGCCCTGGGTCATTCTCTCGTCCGGCGTGGATGAAAAACTGTTCCCACGTGCGGTCAGGATTGCCATGACCGCCGGGGCATCCGGGTTCCTGGCGGGACGCGCCGTCTGGTCATCCGTGGTGGGCTTACCGGACAGTGAATTGATGTTCCGCGATGTCTGTGCGCCCAAACTGCAACGCCTGGGCGAAATTGTTGACGAAATGATGGCTAAACGCTGAAAAGGACTGAACGATGAAATGGTTTAACACCCTGAGCCATAACCGCTGGCTGGAACAAGAAACTGACCGCATTTTCGATTTTGGCAAAAACGCCGCAGTGCCAACCGGCTTCGGCTGGCTTGGCAATAACGGGCAAATCAAACCCGATATGGGCACGCACCTGTGGATCACCGCACGTATGCTGCACGTCTATTCCGTTGCGGCCTCAATGGGACGCCCGGGCGCATACGCCCTCGTGGAACACGGCATCAACGCCCTTAATGGCGCGCTGCGCGACAAACAATACGGCGGCTGGTATGCCTGTGTGAATGACAGCGGTGTTGTAGACGCCTCCAAACAAGGCTACCAACACTTTTTCGTCTTGCTGGGTGCCGCCAGCGCCGTGACCACCGGTCATCCGGCGGCGCGTAAACTGCTGGACGATGCCATTGACGTCATCGAGAAGTATTTCTGGAGCGAGAAGGAACAGATGTGCCTGGAGTCCTGGGACGAAGCCTTCACCGAGACGGAAAACTATCGCGGCGGCAACGCCAATATGCACGCCGTAGAAGCGTTTCTGATTGTCTATGACGTGACCCACGATCGTAAATGGCTCGACCGCGCGCTGCGAGTCGCCTCAGTAATCATTCATGACGTGGCGCGTAAGGGCGACTACCGCGTGAATGAACACTTCGACGCTCACTGGAACCCCATCCGCGATTACAACAAAGAAAACCCCGCCCACCGTTTTCGCGCTTATGGCGGCACGCCTGGCCACTGGATTGAATGGGGCCGTTTGATGCTGCACCTGCGCGCCGCGCTGGAGGCCCGCTTTGAAACCCCGCCGGAATGGCTGCTTGAAGACGCGAAAGGCTTGTTCCATGCCACTATTCGCGATGCGTGGGCACCCGATGGCGCGGAGGGCATTGTGTATACCGTTGACTGGGACGGCAAACCTATCGTTCGCGAAAGGGTGCGCTGGCCGATTGTGGAGGCAATGGGCACCGCCTATGCGCTCTATACCGTAACGGGTGAGGCCCAGTACGAAGCCTGGTATCAGAAATGGTGGGACTACTGCATCAAATATCTGATGGATTACGAAAACGGTTCGTGGTGGCAGGAGCTTGATACCAATAATCAGGCCACCACCAAAGTCTGGGATGGCAAACAGGATATTTATCATCTTCTGCACTGCCTGGTTATCCCGCGTCTTCCTCTTGCTCCGGGCCTGGCGCCTGCCGTTGCCGCAGGTTTGCTGGATGTGAACGCGAAATAACGTAGCCGTTAATGGAGGGACGCCATCATGCAAAAAAGCGGGAAAACACTGGTTCTTCACGCCGGGGAGTATCAGGCGAAAATAGTCACCGTCGGCGCGGGGATTGCCGAACTGACGCACCGGGGGCGTCATGTGGTTATCCCCCATCGTCCGGACGAGATGCCGTTAGCGCACCTGGGAAAGGTTTTGGTTCCCTGGCCTAATCGTATCGCAAACGGCTGTTACCGGCACGACGGGGCGGAATACCAGTTGGCGATTAACGATCGCGCCTCGCAATCCGCCATTCATGGCCTGTTGGCCTGGCGTGACTGGCAAATCAGCGATTGCTCGGAAACGACCGCGACGTTGAGCGTTTTTTTACCGCCGCATTATGGCTATCCCTTCATGTTAATGACCGAAATTCACTACCGGCTGGATGCGCAATCAGGGTTATCCGCGTGCCTCATAACCACCAATGTGGGAGAGGTAACGGCACCTTACGGCGCGGGAGTTCATCCCTATTTAACCTGCAATCTGGCACATACCGACAGCTGTGAATTGATGCTGCCATCACACCTGATATGGCAGATGCATCAAGCCGTTCCGTTAACGGATGCCGCGTCACAGGGTCTGGATTACCGACGCGCACGGAAAATAGGCGCTACGCAGATCGATAACACCTTCAAAACAACGGCTGGCGAATGGGAAGTGCGCCTGTCCTGCCAGGAGCAGCGCATGACCTCCTGGCTACGTTCGGACGAGCCCTGGCTGCAAATTTACACCGCCGACAAGTTGAACCGAAAAGGCCTGGCTGCTGAGCCGATGAGTTGCCCGCCGGATGCGTTTAATTCAGGTATGGATGTCGTGTTACTGAAGCCCGGAGATAGTCACCGGTTTCGTTTCACGCTCGGTGGCGAATAACAACGATTACCGCCCGACCCTATATCAGAGGCAATAATAATGAAATCACATCATAACGATATTAACGGTCTCGAACTGACCACATTTAATGATGGCTTTACGCTGAGCTATCACTCGCGCCTGATACTGCGCCACGATTCGAAAGCGCCCTGCTTATGGGTGGGCGCAGGCGAGGCGGATATTGAGATGTTCCGCGGCAATTTCAGCATTAAAGACAAACTTAATGAAAAGGTGGCGCTGAGCCAGGCGACTGTTGTCGCGCGACCTACAGGCTTTGACGTGCACTTCACCCGCGGCGAGGCCATTAGCGCCACGCTGACTATCAGCGAAGACGTTGATCACCGTTTAATGCTGACGCTGAAAAACGATACCCCTTGCCATAACCGCATCTGGCTACGACTGGCAGCGCAGCCTGAGGATCATATTTATGGCTGCGGCGAGCAATTTTCCTACTTCGATCTGCGCGGTTTGCCCTTCCCGCTGTGGACCAGCGAACAGGGCGTGGGCCGCAATAAAAAGACGCATATCACCTGGCTTGCCGACTGCAAAGAAAATGCGGGCGGCGATTATTACTGGACCTTCTTCCCTCAACCGACCTTTGTCAGTACCCAGAAATACTACTGCCACGTTGATAACAGTTGCTATATGAATTTCGACTTCAGCGCACCGCACTTCCACGAGCTGGCGTTTTGGGAAGATAACGCCACGCTGCGTTTCGAATGCGCGCCCACCTATGTTGAGCTTTTGGAGAAACTCACCGGCCTGCTTGGCCGCCAGCCGACGTTGCCAGACTGGGTTTATGACGGCATAACGCTCGGCATTCAGGGCGGGACCGAGATTTGCCAGCAGAAGATCGACACCCTGCGTCGTGGCGGCGTTAAGGTGAACGGCATCTGGGCGCAGGACTGGTCCGGTATCCGTATGACTTCATTTGGCAAGCGCGTGATGTGGAACTGGAAGTGGAACAGCGAGCTCTATCCACAGCTTGATGAACGCATCCCGCAGTGGAAGCGCGAAGGCATTCAGTTCCTTACCTATATCAATCCATACGTGGCAAGCGATCGCGATTTATGCGCGGAAGCGGCAAAACGCGGCTATCTGACTAAGGACTTGAACGGCAAGGATTATCACGTCGAGTTTGGCGAGTTTTACGCGGGCGTTATCGATCTGACTAACCCGGACGCGTACGACTGGTATAAAGGCGTAATAAAACAAAACCTGATTGCGTTCGGCTGTAGCGGCTGGATGGCCGATTTCGGCGAATATCTCCCCACGGACACGGTACTGCACAACGGGGTCAGCGCGGAAATTATGCATAACGCCTGGCCTGCCTTGTGGGCGAAGTGTAATTACGAAGCGCTTGAAGAAACCGGCAAACTCGGTGAGATCCTGTTCTTTATGCGCGCAGGCTACACCGGTAGCCAGAAATACGCGCTGATGATGTGGGCGGGCGATCAGAACGTCGACTGGAGCCTGGATGACGGTCTGGCGTCCGTTATTCCGGCGGCGTTGTCGATGGGGATGAGCGGCCACGGTTTGCATCACAGCGATATCGGCGGTTACACCACGCTGTTTGATATGAAACGCAGTAAAGAACTGCTGTTGCGCTGGTGCGATTTCAACGCGTTTACACCAATGATGCGCACCCATGAAGGGAATCGCCCCGGCGATAACTGGCAGTTCGATAGCGATGCAGAAACTATCGCTCATCTGGCCCGAATGACGACGGTCTTTACCACGCTCAAGCCCTACATCAAAGATGCGGTGGCGCAAAACGCGGCATCGGGTCTGCCGGTGATGCGCCCGCTATTCCTGCATTATGAAGCGGATGCCCGGGCCTATACGCTGAAATATCAGTATCTGTTTGGCCGCGATGTACTGGTCGCACCCGTGTATGAGGAAGGCCGTAGCGAGTGGACCCTTTACCTGCCACAGGACCACTGGATAAACATATGGACGGGCGAACCGCATCACGGCGGCGATGTGACCGTTGCGGCGCCGCTTGGTAAACCGCCGGTGTTTTATCGCGCCAACAGTGAATGGGCGAGTTTATTCCAGACGCTGAAAACGATTTAAAGCGAACGCCTTAGAGGAAAAATAATCAATCACTCAAGGAACGGTTATGAATTTTTTCACCCTCTTTACCCCAGACGGGATGCAGCTTGCCGCCAGTACGCTGATTATCGTCATTGCGATTATGTTTTTATATACCTTTGTGGGAATATGCGCCGGCTTTGGCGGCGCATTAACTACGATGCCGTTAATTACTTTATTACTGCCGTTAAAAATGGCGGCTCCGATGTCGGTAATTGTAGGAACGGCAACGGCGTTATATGCGACATGGTTATCACGTAGGGAAACCGACTGGAAATCCGCGATAGTTTTAATTCTTTTTTCTTTCGCGGGTATTCCCATTGGGTTATATGCCCTGGCGTATTTACCCGATCACATCATGAAAATTGGGCTGGGCGCATTTCTTATTCTGTATTCATTTTACAGCCTGTTTATTCCCCGTCTGCCGGTCTATGACAAAGCGTGGATTGCAGTGCCGATGGGCGCTATTGCCGGGGCGTTAGGGTCTGCTTTTTCAACCAACGGGCCGCCGGTGGTGATTTATGGCATGTTGCGGAATCTGGGGCCAGCGGCCTTTCGTGGGACCTTAAACGCCTTCTTTACCGCTAATAACGTGGCGATTATCGGCGGTCTGGCCACCAGCGGCATACTGACGATATCAACGGTCAAACTGGTGCTGTTTTGCATTCCCACCATGATCCTCGGATCGCTGGTGGGCCAGTATGTGCATAAGCGTATTTCAGTAAAAATCTTTCGCATTATTGTCTTTTTATTATTAATTGCCTCGGGTGCGATGTTAATTAAAGGCGCAACCGGGATCGCGGCGGCTACTGCGTTAATACCAGTCTTTGGATTACTGATCGTACTGCAATTACTTTTTGGTAAAAAAGTCGCCGCCATTCGTGCATCAAACGAAACGGGAAACGTCGCTAACTAATCTGGGTTCATCACGTGATTTAAAGCCGATGGAGAAAGGAAATGGGTCAGGTAAGTGCTGAGCAAGCGTGCAGTCCGGAAAAATTACGTCTGTCATTCAAAGAGAAAATCTCTTATGGCATGGGTGATTTAGGTTCCAATATTTTACTGGATATTGGCACGCTTTATTTATTGAAGTTTTATACCGATATTTTGGGGCTGCCGGGGACCTATGGCGGCATTATCTTTTTGATCTCAAAATTCTTTACCGCGTTTACGGATATGGGAACGGGCATCATGCTCGATTCGCGCCGTCATATCGGTCCGAAAGGGAAATTCCGCCCGTTTGTGCTGTATGCCGCCTTTCCTGTGACTTTACTGGCGATCGCGAACTTTGTCGGTACGCCGTTTGAGGTCACTGGCAAAACCGTCATGGCGACGGCGCTGTTCATGCTGTACGGCCTGTTCTTTAGCATGATGAACTGCTCCTACGGCGCTATGGTACCCGCTATTACCAAAAACCCTGACGAACGCGCGTCGCTGGCTGCCTGGCGACAGGGCGGCGCTACGCTTGGCCTGTTGTTGTGTACCGTCGGTTTTGTCCCGGTGATGAATCTTATTGAAGGCGACCACCAGCGCGGCTATATCTTTGCCGCCACGCTGTTCTCGCTGGTGGGACTGTTCTTTATGTGGCGCTGCTATGCAGGCGTTCAGGAGCGTTATATCGATTCGGCCCCCGCGAACCCCACGCAGAAACCCGGATTGTTAGCGTCATTTCGCGCTATTGCCGGAAACCGCCCGCTGTTTATTCTCTGTATTGCGAACCTCTGCACCCTGGGCGCGTTTAACGTCAAACTCGCCATCCAGGTTTACTACACCCAATACGTGCTGAACGATCCTATTTTGTTGTCCTATATGGGTTTTTTCAGCATGGGCTGTATTTTCTTCGGCGTCTTCCTGATGCCTGCCGCGGTACGTCGTTTTGGTAAAAAACGGGTCTACATCGGCGGGCTGCTGATCTGGGTCATCGGCGATTTGCTCAACTACACGATGGGCGGCGGTTCAGTCAGCTTTGTCGCGTTTTCCTGCCTGGCGTTTTTTGGCTCTGCCTTCGTAAACAGCCTGAACTGGGCGCTGGTTTCCGACACGGTGGAATATGGCGAGTGGCGCACCGGCGTGCGCTCGGAAGGAACGGTTTATACCGGCTTTACCTTCTTTAGGAAAATCTCTCAGGCGCTGGCAGGTTTCTTTCCCGGTTGGATGCTGACGGAAATCGGCTACGTTCCGAACGTGGTGCAATCCGCCGGTACGGTTGAAGGCTTACGACAACTGATTTTCATCTATCCCTGCGCCCTTGCCGTGGTCACGATAGTAGCGATGGGTTGCTTCTACAACCTCAACGAGAAGATGTATGTCCGTATTGTCGAAGAAATAGCGATGCGCAAGCGTCCGGTGTGAAACTTACTTTTGCGCCGATAACGGCGCGGCGAGGATCGATATGAACGACAGCCCTGATCCGCTCACTCTAAAACTGAGCCTGCGTGAAAAATGTGCCTGGGGGATGGGTGATGTTGGCTCAAACCTGATGTTATCTATCGGTACGCTGTATCTTTTAAAGTTTTATACCGATGAACTGGGCCTGCCTGCTTTTTATGGCGGCGTTATCTTTCTGGTAGCGAAATTCTTTACCGCCTTCACCGACATGCTGACAGGCGTACTGCTGGATTCGCGCCGCCATATCGGCCCGAAAGGAAAATTCAGGCCCTTTATTCTTTATGCCTCTGTACCGGTTGCGCTGGTCACTACGGCGCAGTTTATGACTAACGGTTTTAGTCTGCAGGTCAAAACGGCCATCGCAACGGTGCTGTTTATGTTATTCGGGCTGTTCTACAGCCTGATGAACTGTTCCTATGGCGCCATGGTGCCTGCCATCACTAAAAACCCGAATGAGCGTGCGCAGCTTGCCGCCTGGCGTCAGGGCGGCGCTACGGTAGGTTTGCTGATTTGCACCGTTGGCTTTATGCCCATCCAGGGATTGTTTCCGTCTGATTCGTCGTTGGGTTACCTGGTGGCGGCAATGCTCTTTGTCGTGGGCGGATTATGCTGCATCTGGTGGTGCTATAGCGGCGTTAAGGAACGCTATGTCGACGTCATGCCGGCAAATCATAAACCCAGCATTGTTAAATCGTTCTATGCGATATTTCATAACCCGCCACTGTTGGTGTTGTGTATCGCCAATCTCTGTACGCTTGCCGCTTTTAATATCAAACTCGCCATTCAGGTTTATTACGTCCAGTACGTCCTTAACGATATCCATCTCCTCTCATGGATGGGATTTTTCAGTATGGGTTGCATTCTGGTGGGCGTGTTGTTGGTGCCGTGCACAGTAAAACGCTTTGGTAAAAAGCAGGTTTATCTTGGCGGGTTGATCCTGTGGGCGGTGGGCGACGTGTTTAACTTTGTCTGGGGTAGCAGTTCACTGACGTTTGTGGTGTTTTCCTGTATGGCGTTTTTCGGCACCGCCTTCGTTAATAGCCTTAACTGGGCGCTGGTGCCGGATACCGTTGACTATGGCGAATGGAAAACCGGTATTCGTGCAGAAGGGTCGGTATACACGGGTTATACCTTTTCACGAAAAATCTCCGCCGCGCTGGCCGGCTTTTTACCGGGCATTATGTTGACCCAAATTGGGTATATTCCGCATGTCGTTCAGAGTGAAGCAACCTTAAAGGGATTGCGCGAACTTATTTTTCTCTGCCCTTGCGTCCTGTCTGTTATTGCCGCGTTAACCATGGGTCTGTTTTATAAACTTAATGAACAGCGATTTGCTTTTATTATTGAGGAGCTCAGAAAACGCAAAACTCATCCATCATCTGAAGTATCAAAAGCCAGTACTGAAAATAAAGCGTCAGCAGTCACTTTATAACTAAAAAGCCGGCCGTAATGCATTTCCTTCATGCCTCGCATGAGGGCGGCCTTTGTGTACTTGATACAGGGATATAGTCATGAAAAAAATACTCACCGCTGCGTTAATACTGCCTGTTGCCAGCCCGGTTTTGGCCGGGGCCTATGTCGAAACCCGCGAAGCGTATAACACCGCCTCCGATATGCATGAAGTCATCCTGAGGGTGGGTTACAACGCTGACTCTGGCGCTGGCATCATGGCAACCAACGCTTACGACGCCGGAAGATGGGATCAAATAAAGCACAGTTATAATGAAATAGAAGGCTGGTATCCGCTTTTTAAACCAACCGATAAATTAACCTTTCAACCTGGTGGACTGATAAACGACAATCGCGACGGCTCCGGGGGTGCGGCTTATTTAGATACCAATTATAAGTTTACGTCGACGTTTAACCTGACGGTTCGCTATCGTTATAACCATAATAATTATGATACTCCCGACTTTAACGGGAAAATGGATAAAAACGATACGCATGAGTTCGCCAATTACTGGAACTTTAAACTGACCGACGACTTTACTTATATTTTTGAACCGCATTTTTTCCAGCGGGTGAACGATTACCACAGCAAGAATGGCAAAGACCATCACTGGGAGATTACCAACGGGTTTCGATATAAGCTTGATCAGCACTGGCTGCCCTATCTGGAGCTGCAATGGCTTGACCGATGGAATGATTACAACAAGGAGCAGTACCGTATCCGCTTAGGGTTACGCTATTCATTCTGAATAAAAAAAAGCCGCTTAATCAGCGGCTTTTTTGCATCACTCAAACAATCTTAGTCTTCTTTCGAGCCACGGCTCGCGCGACGACGATCGTTCTCAGTCAGGTGACGTTTACGGATACGGATGGACGTCGGGGTCACTTCGACCAGTTCGTCATCATCGATAAACTCAAGCGCCTGTTCCAGAGACATTTTGATCGGCGGAACCAGAACCGTTGCTTCGTCAGTACCAGACGCACGCATGTTGGTCAGTTTCTTACCGGTCAGGCAGTTTACGGTCAGGTCGTTAGAACGGCTGTGAATACCGATAATCTGGCCTTCATACACTTCCGCACCGTGACCCAGGAACAACTTGCCGCGATCCTGCAAACCAAACAGCGCAAACGCAACCGCTTTGCCCTGGCCGTTAGAGATCAGCACGCCGTTGTTACGCTGGCCGATTTCGCCCGGACGCACGTCGTCGTAGTGGCTGAAGGTGGAGTACAGCAGACCAGTACCGGACGTCATGGTCATGAATTCGGTACGGAAACCGATCAGGCCACGGGCCGGGATCAGGTAATCCAGACGAATACGACCTTTGCCGTCAGGGATCATGTCTTTCACGTCGCCTTTACGCTCGCCCATGGCTTGCATAACCGCGCCCTGATGCTGCTCTTCGATATCCAAGGTGACGTTTTCGAACGGTTCCTGCATACGGCCATCGATCATACGGTTGATAACTTTCGGACGGGACACAGCCAGTTCGAAGCCTTCACGACGCATGTTTTCGATAAGAACCGACAAGTGCAGTTCACCACGACCCGATACGCGGAACGCGTCGGAGTCTTCGGTTTCTTCAACGCGCAGCGCAACGTTGTGCACCAGCTCTTTGTTCAGACGCTCAAGGATCTGACGAGAGGTCACGAACTTACCTTCTTTACCGCAGAACGGCGAGGTGTTGACGTTGAAGAACATGGTCACCGTCGGCTCGTCAACAGACAGGGCCGGCAGGGCTGCCACATTTTGCGGATCGCAAAGGGTGTCAGAGATGTTCAGTTCGCCAAGACCGGTGATAGCGATGATGTCGCCCGCTTCGGCTTCGGTGGATTCAATACGCTCCAGACCGAGGTGAGTCAGTACTTTACCGACTTTACCGTTACGCGTTTTACCTTCGCTATCGATTACAGTGATTTGCTGGTTAGGCTTCACTTTGCCGCGCTTGATGCGACCAATACCGATAACGCCAACGTAGTTGTTGTAATCGAGCTGGGAAATCTGCATCTGGAACGGGCCGTCAAGGTCAACGTTCGGAGCCGGTACATGGTCAACAATCGCCTGATACAGCGGGGTCATATCTTCCGCCATGTCGGTGTGATCGTTGCCTGCGATACCCATCAGTGCGGATGCATAGATGATTGGGAAATCCAGCTGTTCGTCGGTCGCGTCGAGGTTAACAAACAGGTCGAAAACCTGATCGACAACCCAGTCCGGACGCGCGCCAGGACGGTCAACTTTGTTAATAACAACGATGGGCTTCAAACCATGAGCAAACGCTTTCTTGGTTACAAAGCGAGTCTGCGGCATTGGGCCATCCATTGCATCCACAACCAGCAGTACTGAGTCCACCATGGACATAACACGTTCAACTTCTCCACCGAAGTCGGCGTGCCCCGGGGTATCAACGATGTTGATACGGTAGTCATTCCATTTGATAGCGGTGTTTTTAGCGAGGATAGTAATCCCACGCTCTTTCTCCAAATCGTTGGAGTCCATCACACGTTCTGTGGTCTCAGCACGGTCGCTGAATGTACCGGATTGTTGCAGCAGCTTGTCAACCAGGGTCGTTTTCCCATGGTCAACGTGCGCAATGATGGCGATGTTACGCAGATTTTCGATCACAACTTTGCCTCAGGCATTAGAAATAGCGCGTTATTGTACACGTATTAATCGAAGGACTAAACAGGATCACAAAGAACCTTTGCAAACAATATAAACAATAGGGGATTGTGATCGGTTTCACGAAGCTAAAAAGAGTAGCCAAAACGTAAATGCACCAATACAGTGCTTGATATTTACTCAGAAGCACTACATTGGTGCAATCCATCCATCCTGGTGCAACCCTTTTGCACTATGGTGCGCATAATAGCGCCTTTTTAGGGTAATTTGAAAGTTGGCACAGATTTCGCTTTAACTTATTCAGGGTGAAAGCACCAACTATTGTGTAATGCAATTCCACGACGAGATGACCAATCCGGGAGAGTAAGTATGTCCGCCGAACACATTCTGACGATGCTGAATGAACATGAAGTGAAATTTGTTGATTTGCGTTTCACAGATACCAAAGGTAAAGAGCAGCACGTCACAATCCCATCCCATCAGGTAAACGCTGACTTCTTCGAAGAAGGCAAAATGTTTGATGGCTCCTCGATTGGTGGCTGGAAAGGCATCAACGAATCCGACATGGTGCTGATGCCTGACGCATCCACCGCTGTTCTTGATCCGTTCTATGAAGAACCGACCCTGATCATTCGTTGCGATATCCTTGAGCCGGGCACCATGCAGGGCTATGACCGCGATCCGCGTTCTATCGCTAAACGCGCTGAAGATTATCTGCGTTCTACCGGTATCGCCGATACCGTGCTGTTTGGGCCAGAGCCTGAATTCTTCCTGTTCGATGACATCCGTTTCGGTAGCTCCATTTCCGGCTCTCATGTTGCTATCGATGATATCGAAGGCGCATGGAACTCCTCCACCAAATACGAAGGTGGTAACAAAGGTCACCGTCCTGGCGTGAAAGGCGGTTACTTCCCGGTTCCTCCTGTCGATTCCGCGCAGGACATCCGTTCTGTTATGTGTCTGACCATGGAAGAAATGGGCCTGGTTGTTGAAGCTCACCACCACGAAGTGGCGACGGCGGGCCAGAACGAAGTGGCAACCCGCTTTAACACCATGACCAAAAAAGCGGACGAAATTCAGATTTACAAATATGTGGTTCACAACGTCGCACACCGCTTCGGTAAAACCGCGACCTTTATGCCAAAACCTATGTTCGGCGATAACGGTTCCGGTATGCACTGCCACATGTCCTTGTCCAAGAACGGCACTAACCTGTTCTCTGGCGACAAGTATGCGGGTCTGTCTGAGCAGGCGCTGTACTACATCGGCGGCGTAATCAAACACGCTAAAGCGATTAACGCCCTGTCCAACCCGACCACCAACTCCTATAAGCGTCTGGTCCCGGGTTACGAAGCACCGGTTATGCTGGCTTACTCTGCCCGTAACCGTTCTGCCTCTATCCGTATTCCGGTTGTGGCATCACCGAAAGCGCGTCGTATCGAAGTGCGCTTCCCGGACCCGGCTGCTAACCCGTACCTGTGCTTTGCCGCGCTGCTGATGGCAGGCCTCGACGGCATCAAGAACAAAATCCATCCGGGCGAAGCCATGGATAAAAACCTGTATGACCTGCCGCCGGAAGAAGCGAAAGAAATCCCGCAGGTTGCAGGCTCTCTGGAAGAAGCACTGAACGAGCTGGATCTGGATCGCGAGTTCCTGACGGCAGGCGGTGTATTCACCGACGAAGCTATCGATGCGTACATCGCGCTGCGTCGTGAAGAAAATGACCGTGTGCGCATGACGCCGCACCCGGTTGAGTTTGAGTTGTATTACAGCGTTTAATTTTAAAGTTAATACCCTGTGGACTTCTGGCGACAGTAAGGCGGTCACGCCGGTTGTGAGAAAGAAGCAGGTTATTTATGTTGCCGTGGAATTTTAGCCCATCTCCGGATGGGCTTTTTTCTCCACCAATAAGCTGATTTCACGCCCTTTTTATTGCGCTCAGGCTATAATGCACTAAATTGGTGCAACCTTTTCAGGAGACTGCTAAATGGCAACAGGCATGCTGCCCGATGCTGGGCAGATCCTCAATTCATTGATTAACAGCATTTTGTTGGTCGATGACGAACTGGCGGTACGTTACGCCAATCCTGCGGCCCAACAGTTGCTCGCCCAAAGCTCACGTAAATTGTATGGCACGCCGTTGCCGGAACTGTTGAGCTATTTTTCGCTCAATATCGCCCTGATGCAGGAAAGCCTTAACGCAGGCCAGGGGTTTACAGATAACGAAGTGACGCTGGTGATTGACGGGCGTTCGCACATTCTTTCTCTGACTGCCCAGCGGCTGCCTGACATGCTGATTCTGCTTGAGATGGCGCCGATGGATAACCAGCGACGCCTGAGCCAGGAGCAGCTCCAGCACGCCCAACAAATCGCCGCACGCGATTTGGTTCGCGGTCTGGCGCACGAAATCAAAAACCCGCTCGGGGGTTTGCGCGGCGCGGCGCAATTATTGAGTAAAGCGCTTCCCGACCCGTCGCTGACGGAGTACACCAAAGTCATTATCGAGCAGGCCGACCGACTGCGTAATCTGGTCGACAGGCTGCTTGGCCCGCAACAGCCGGGTATGCACGTAACGGAAAGCATACACAAGGTCGCTGAACGGGTAGTGAAGCTGGTGTCGATGGAGTTGCCCGATAACGTCACGCTTATTCGGGACTACGACCCCAGCCTGCCAGAGTTGGCCCATGACCCCGATCAAATTGAACAAGTACTGCTGAATATCGTTCGTAACGCGCTCCAGGCGCTGGGAAGCGAAGGCGGAGAAATTACGCTGCGCACCCGCACGGCATTTCAGCTGACGCTGCACGGCGTGCGCTACCGTCTGGCGGCCCGCATTGATGTTGAGGATAACGGCCCGGGCATTCCGGCCCATTTGCAGGACACACTGTTTTATCCGATGGTCAGCGGTCGTGAAGGCGGCACAGGGTTAGGGCTGTCTATCGCCCGTAATCTTATTGATCAGCATTCGGGAAAAATCGAATTTACCAGTTGGCCGGGTCATACCGCGTTTTCGGTATACCTTCCCATTAGAAAATAGATGCCGATGCGTTCCGGTTGCCTGGCCTGAACGTTGACGTGTATATCGAGGTGTTTATGCAACGAGGGATAGTCTGGATCGTTGATGACGATAGCTCCATCCGCTGGGTGCTGGAGCGCGCGCTCACCGGCGCCGGATTACACTGCACCACATTTGAAAGCGGGAACGAGGTGCTCGATGCGTTGACCACCAAAACCCCGGACGTGCTGTTATCGGATATCCGTATGCCGGGCATGGATGGGCTGGCGTTGCTTAAGCAAATCAAACAGCGTCACCCTATGCTTCCGGTCATCATAATGACCGCGCATTCGGACCTGGACGCCGCCGTAAGCGCATATCAACAAGGCGCATTCGATTATCTGCCCAAACCCTTCGATATTGACGAAGCGGTGGCGCTGGTTGAGCGCGCCATCAGTCATTATCAGGAACAGCAGCAGCCGCGTAATGCGCCAGTAAGCGGGCCAACCACCGATATTATTGGCGAAGCTCCCGCGATGCAGGATGTGTTTCGCATCATTGGCCGCTTATCGCGCTCGTCGATAAGCGTGCTGATAAACGGCGAATCAGGCACGGGTAAAGAACTGGTGGCTCATGCCTTACATCGCCATAGCCCGCGCGCCAAATCGCCGTTTATCGCGCTGAATATGGCGGCTATTCCTAAGGATCTGATTGAATCAGAGCTGTTTGGTCACGAGAAAGGCGCGTTTACCGGCGCCAATCAGATCCGCCAGGGCCGTTTTGAACAGGCGGATGGCGGTACATTATTCCTTGATGAAATCGGCGATATGCCGCTGGATGTGCAGACGCGCTTACTGCGCGTGCTGGCTGACGGGCAATTTTATCGCGTTGGCGGCTACGCGCCGGTGAAAGTAGACGTGCGTATTATTGCCGCCACCCACCAGAACCTTGAATTACGAGTTCAGGAAGGCAAATTCCGTGAAGATTTGTTCCATCGTCTGAACGTTATCCGTGTGCACTTGCCGCCGTTGCGCGAACGCCGGGAAGATATTCCGCGTCTGGCGCGCCATTTCTTGCAGGTGGCGGCACGCGAGCTTGGCGTAGAAGCCAAACTGCTGCACCCGGAGACCGAAGCGGCGCTGACCCGTCTTGCCTGGCCTGGCAACGTACGCCAGCTGGAAAATACCTGCCGTTGGCTCACGGTCATGGCCGCAGGCCAGGAAGTGCTTATCCAGGATTTACCGGGCGAGCTGTTTGAAACTGCCGTACCTGACAGCCCAAGCCAGGCGCTGCCAGACAGTTGGGCGACCTTGCTGGCTCAGTGGGCGGACAGGGCGTTGCGTTCCGGTCATCAAAATTTGCTTTCTGAGGCGCAGCCCGAAATGGAGCGCACACTGTTGACCACGGCATTGCGCCATACGCAGGGCCACAAACAGGAAGCGGCGCGGCTGCTCGGTTGGGGTCGTAACACCCTGACACGCAAACTGAAAGAACTGGGAATGGAGTAGCACCTTATCGCTGTGTAAATATGGACCACTTAGCGCTAATTGCTGCAATTTTGTACTTTACTGCTTTAACAACTTCAGTATGATCGGGCGCGTTTACGCGAGGGGAAGATCATGCTGGAATCATTAATTCATTTTGTGTCGAGCAGTGCAGAAGTGGGGGCAGCGGCAAGCCAAACGCCACACACCGCCATGGCGGCTGTTCTCTGCGCGGCGCTACTTGGGCTGTTTAGCTAAGAGAATCCCCTCTACCAGCAGGTAGAGGGGATTGTTTTAAATTACGCGTGAGAATTGCTGCATCCGCGCTTTCTGGCGCAGATAAATGTCAAAACACATGCAGATATTGCGGATCAGCAACCGTCCTTTCGGGGTCACCTGAATGCCATTATCATCAATATCCACCAGCCCATCTTTCGCCAGCGGCGCTAACAACCGGAGATCTTCAGCGAAGTAGTCGGCGAAATTCAGTTGCCACTGTTGCTCCACCGCGGAAAAATCCAGACGGAAGTTACAGATAAGCGCTTTGATGACATCACGGCGAATACAATCGTCACGGGTTAACGCCAGACCACGCCACAGCGCATCGCCGCGCTCATCCACCAGCTGATAGTACTGCTTAAGCTCTTTCACGTTCTGGGCGTAGCTATCGCCAATCATGCTGATCGCTGATACGCCAAGGCCGAGTAAATCGGTGTCTCCCTGGGTGGTATAGCCCTGGAAATTACGGTGCAAAACGCCTTCACGCTGGGCAATCGCCAGTTCATCATCAGGACGGGCGAAGTGGTCCATGCCGATAAATTGATAACCCGTCTGCATCAACGATCCGATAGTTTGCTGCAAAATATCGAGCTTTTGCTGAGCAGTCGGCAAATCGGCGTCTTTGATTTTGCGCTGGGCGGCAAATAACGTCGGCAGATGCGCATAGTTAAACACGCTCAGGCGATCGGGATTGAGTTCCACAACGCGTTGCAGCGTCCAGGCGAAGCTTTCCGGCGTCTGTTTCGGCAGCCCGTAAATAAGGTCAATATTGGTCGACGTAAACCCGATGTCTCGCGCATGGTTTAGCAGCGCAAAAATAAATTCTTCATCCTGCTCACGGTTCACCAGACGCTGTACTTCTTTATTGAAGTCCTGAACGCCCATACTCAGGCGGTTAAAGCCTTCGCTACGCAAATGGTCGAGCACGTCCAGTTCAATTTCCCGTGGGTCGACTTCGATGGAAATTTCCATCTCATCACTGAAATTGAAAGCGCCGCGCAACATCGTCATTAACCGGCTAATTTGCGCTTTATTCAGGTATGTCGGGGTTCCGCCGCCCCAGTGCAATTGCTTAACGGTACGCCCGGCAAACAGCGGCGCACGGTGAAGAATTTCCTGTTCCAGCGCATCCAGATACTGATCGGCTTTATGCTGTTGGCGCGTGACGATTTTATTGCACCCGCAGAAGTAGCAGAGCTTGTGGCAGAACGGGATATGCACATACAGCGACAGCGGGCGATCGGGGTAACGCGCGACCGCCTGATGGAATTCCGCTTCGCCGAACTGTTCGGAAAACTCAAGCGCGGTGGGGTAAGAGGTATAACGCGGCCCGGAATAGTTATATTTCTGGATAAGGGCCAGATCCCAGTCGATCAACTGCACAGACATGCTCACTCCTTCCGATGACGTCTTTTTCGGGTACGCTGAACGGACCCACCAGCACCACGGACGATGAGCCGGTTGCGCAACCGCTTTTGGCGGCGCGACAACCGCTGTAGTTTAACGAATAACCACACCAGATAACATACTATTGGCAGGACAACGATCAGGACGGGCAGGCCCATGGCATGTCGATTAGTTGCCGCCCTTGAGCAGACGCATCAGATCATCGCCGCGGTTTTCCTCTTCTTCGTCTTCTTCATCATCCCACGAAAGCCCCAACTGCTGCATCAGCGCATCAATACGATCCAGTTTTGCGTCTACCCATTCCTGATCGGCTTTACTTAAGGTTTCACCCTCTTCAAGACGCTCCAGCAATCCATCCAGACGCTCGTCGTTTTCCAGCATATCCAGTTCAGCCTGCGGTGAAAGCATAGGTTTCTTCTCACTCTTCGGTTTCTGCTGCTTGGTAACGGGCGCTTCTGTTACGCCCAAAGGAATGGGGGTTTTACTGCCGATACGCGGATCTTTTTTCTGGCTGGCGCGTGCGTTTTTAGCCTCACCCGCGACGCCGGATGCGCGGCTGCCTGCCGCATGACCGCTGTGTTTTTTCTGGCGCTTACGTTCGCGCCCTTCCTGGTCAAGTTCTTCGCGCGTTTTACGATGCGCTTTCGCAGGGCGTTTGGAGGTTGGTTGCTTCATATCAGGGTCGTCTTAAGCCGTTTTACAAAAGTATAAGCATCATACTTCAAGCTGCCTCTCTGATAGCGGGTAATTAAGCGATATGTGAGAGACAATTTATTTATGATGGCGAGAATTGCGGCGGAATCTATCAGAAAGGAAGAAAAGAAAAAAGGCGACAGTTTTGCTGTCGCCTTTTTTCTTAACACTGAGCCTCTTCCTTACGCGCTCCCGACCACCCTGTCTTTCCTTTAGCAAACAACGCTCCGTGTGTGTCCTTGTCCTTTTGCGTCTTAAGACGCTGGCTCTCCAGCCGGATCCTGTTTTTCGTCAGCCTGACGTTCCTTAACCCTGCTCCTGAGCCTCCTGGCTCGCGTTGCTTACTTTACCGTTTTGAAATGTCGGCACAAGTCATCAGCGCGTAAATCTACTATTTTTAAGAGTGGTCCTGGATAATATCCACATGATTTATAAAGTTTTATATCAGCTTCACCCAGGAATAATCTCAGCATTTCCCATAGTTTAAAGCGGCAATCTCTTACAACGCACCGGGAATATCACGTAAGCAGAGATTTAAGAACCCCGCCTTTGGCAGGGCTTCAGGTATAATCCCCCCATCGCTTGTCCTGATGGAGACGACCTTTGACTAACTGGAACTATCAACAGACGCATTTTGTGATCAGTGCGCCTGATATTCGCCACTTGCCTTCCGATACCGGCATTGAAGTGGCTTTCGCAGGCCGCTCGAACGCAGGGAAATCAAGTGCGCTTAACACCTTAACCAACCAAAAAAGCCTGGCCAGAACCAGTAAAACGCCTGGCCGTACGCAGCTCATTAACCTGTTTCAGGTTGCGGAAGGGAAACGCCTGGTGGACCTGCCGGGCTACGGCTACGCTGAAGTACCTGAAGAGATGAAGCTTAAATGGCAGCGCGCCCTGGCTGAATATTTACATGCTCGTCAGTGCCTGCAAGGCCTGGTCGTGCTGATGGATATCCGTCATCCGCTTAAAGATCTGGATCAGCAAATGATTCACTGGGCCGTTGAGAGCCAAATCGAGGTTCTGGTACTGCTGACAAAGGCCGATAAGCTTGCGAGCGGCGCGCGTAAGGCGCAACTGGCTATGGTGCGTGAAGCGGTGCTCGCCTTTAACGGCGACGTGCAGGTAGAAGCCTTTTCATCACTGAAGAAAATTGGTGTCGATAAGCTGCGCCAAAAACTGGATAGCTGGTTTAGCGATCTGACGCCAGTTACCGAAGAGATGCTGGGCGGGGAATAATCAGCCGTACGGGGCCATCCCGTGCGTTTGAAAACTTTTCTTTGGACAATAAAAAACGCCCCAGTCATTAGATGACTGGGGCGGCTAAATATTCAGCCAAATCCGATTACGTGAAGTAAAAGGTCTGAAAGATAGAACATCTTACCTCTGTACCCTACGCGGATAACTCTACTACCTTTTTTGTATGCTACAAAGTATTTTTGTAATTTTTTTTCAATCTTTACATTCTGAATTCAAAGCGCCATCACAAAAAGCGATAACTTATGTTGCTAAGTTACAGAAAAATGACTTTGTAGCGATTTTGTTAGTGCGCCTGATCCCAGTTTTCACCACTCCCCACTTCCACCAGCAACGGAACATCCAGCGCCATGCTGTTTTCCATAAGCTCATGGACCTTTTCTGATACCGCCGCGACGTCATCTTTATGCACTTCAAACACCAGTTCATCGTGAACCTGCATGATCAGTTTTACGCGTGGCTGCTCTTTCTCAAGCCAGGCGTCTACGGCAATCATGGCGCGTTTGATAATGTCCGCTGCGGTGCCCTGCATCGGCGCGTTGATGGCTGCGCGTTCGGCACCGGCACGGCGGGCGGCGTTGCTGGATTTGATGTCCGGAAGGTACAGACGGCGCCCGTCAAGCGTCTCAACGTAGCCCTGCTCTTTCGCCTGCTGGCGGGTGCGATCCATATACTCACGAACTCCAGGGTAGCGCTCGAAGTAGAGATCCATATATTTCTGCGACTCTTTGCGCGGAATATTGAGCTGACGCGACAACCCAAAGGCGCTCATGCCGTATATCAGGCCGAAGTTAATGGCTTTAGCGCTACGGCGCTGTTCGCCAGATACGCTCTCTAACGGCAAGCCAAAGACTTCCGCGGCGGTGGCACGGTGAATATCCTTACCTTCGGCAAAGGCGGTTAACAGGCCTTTATCGCGAGAGAGGTGCGCCATGATCCGCAACTCAATTTGCGAGTAGTCCGCAGACATAATGACGTAATCGTCCGGCGCGATAAACGCCTGGCGAATTCTGCGCCCTTCTTCGTTACGAACCGGAATATTTTGCAGGTTCGGATCGGTAGAAGAAAGACGGCCAGTGGCGGTAACCGCCTGATGATAGGACGTGTGCACGCGCCCGGTTTTCGGGTTAATCATCAACGGCAGTTTATCGGTATACGTGGATTTGAGCTTTGCCAGACCACGATATTGCAGAATCACTTTTGGCAGCGGATAGTCAAGCGCCAGCTCTTCCAGCACCTCTTCAGAGGTGGACGGCGCGCCGCCAGGGGTTTTCTTCAGCGGCTTAATACCCTGCTTTTCAAACAGAATATTTTGCAGCTGTTTCGTGGAGGAGAGGTTAAACGGCTCGCCCGCAATCTCATGGGCCTTTTGCTCAAGCTCAGCAAGGCGCAACGTGAGTTCTTCAGAATG
Source organism: Citrobacter freundii (assembly GCF_011077955.1). Taxonomy (GTDB): domain Bacteria; phylum Pseudomonadota; class Gammaproteobacteria; order Enterobacterales; family Enterobacteriaceae; genus Atlantibacter. Next base: position 6,674 of record NZ_JAALBX010000020.1, on the reverse strand, counting down.
ACGGTGCAACACCGCCGGATCGATTTTGACGCCGTTACGCTCCACGCGCGACAGCACCGGCACCAGCGGCATTTCAATGGTCTCGAAGACGTGACGCGGCCCTTCTTGTTTCTCAAGCTTCGGCCACATCCGCAGATGAAGCTGCAATGTGACATCCGCGTCTTCTGCGGCGTAGCGTCCTGCCTCTTCTAACGCAATCTGGTTGAAGGTCAGCTGGTTTTTACCTTTCCCGGCGATTTCTTCAAAAGTAATGGTCTTATGTTTCAGCCAGCGATCGGACAGGCTGTCCATATCATGGCGACCGGCAACGCTATCGAGCATGTAAGACTCAAGCATGGTATCAAAAGCGATACCGCGCAGTTCAATACCGTAATTTTGCAGTACGCCGCGATCGTACTTAAGGTTTTGCCCTACTTTGCGTGCGCTTTCGCTCTCGAGCAGAGGCTTGAGCAATTCCAGAACTCGCTCGCAGGAGAGTTGCTCCGGCGCGTCAATATAATCGTGCGCGACCGGTACATAAGCGGCGACGCCTGGTTCGGTTGCAAAAGAAAGCCCTACCAGCCGTGCGGAGTGGTTGTCCAGACTGTCTGTTTCGGTGTCAAACGCGAATACAGACGCTTTTTCGAGACGAGTTATCCATTCGATGAGCGTTGGCTCATCAAGAATAGTGACGTACTGTTCATAAGAGAGCGCAACCGCAGGTTCATCCGGCTCTTCACTGACCACAATAGCTTCCAGCGGTTTCGCCGCTGGCTTCGCGCCCTTCGCCTGTAGCCATTTACCGGCTTCGACATCAGCGGTCCAGCGCTTAAATTCGTACTTTTTAAACAAATCCACCAGCTCATCGGCTGCGGGCTGTTTCACTTCCAGCTGATCGCACGTCAGCTCAAGCTCCACATCGGTTTTAATGGTGGCAAGCTGATAAGAGAGATAAGCCACCTCTTTGTGGTCGGCAAGCTTAGTGGCCATGGTCTTAGCGCCTCTGAAGCTCAGGCTGGCGATTTTTTCCGGTTCTGCAAAAAGCGTATCAAGGCCGCCCAGACCTTGCAGCAGCCCCTGGGCTGTTTTCTCACCCACGCCCGGTACACCCGGAATGTTATCCGACGAGTCGCCCATCAGCGCCAGGAAGTCGATAATCAAGGATGGCGGAACGCCGTATTTTGTTACCACCTCTTCAGGACCAAGAATAGTATTGGTCATGGTATTGATAAGGGTAATATTCGGTGTGACGAGCTGGGCCATGTCTTTATCGCCGGTACTGATAAGCACCGGTCGACCTGCCTTCTCCGCTTCACGCGCCAGCGTACCGATAACGTCGTCCGCTTCTACGCCAGAGACGGCCAGTAACGGCAACCCCATGGCTTTTACCATGGCGTGCAGCGGCTCAATTTGCGCCCTGAGATCGTCAGGCATGGGCGGACGATGCGATTTGTAATGCTCAAACAGTTCATCGCGAAATGTTTTGCCTTTAGCATCAAAAACCACCGCCGCATGAGTAGGTTGATACTGCATCAACAGGCTACGCAGCATATTGAGTACGCCGTACATTGCCCCGGTTGGCTCGCCTGCGCTATTAGTAAGCGGTGGAAAGGCATGATATGCCCGGTACAGGTAAGAAGAGCCATCAACGAGGATAAGGGGATTTTCTGGAATCTGAACCATAATGTCCGTGCCTGATGTTTGAGTTATCCCTAAAGGATGCCATAGCTGGCAAAGGAATATGAAGTTTTCGACCCAAGATCTATGAAACAATTAGCGATCTTCGAGGTTGCACGCATGATCAACCTGTGGATAAGTGTGTGCACAAAACTTTTAATAATATATACGCCAGAAAAATCAACGTGCAGTAAATTATTAAAACGTATGCTTTTCATATAGTTATCATAAAAAAATGATCTGCGATATTTCTTCCTTAATGAAGCACTAATTGTGGATATAAAATATTGCCGTCCTGGGTAAATCTCTGAGAAATCCACCAGTTTCAGCGAAGCCAATAAGCACCACGTTTCGATACGTTTTGAAAAGGCGATTTCTGTTAAAATCCCCGCAGGCACGCATTTACAGCGTACCGTTTCCGATAACTTCATGAATAAAATCATTATGTCGAAATTTATTGCTGCGATAACGCTGTTTTTAAGTATCGCTCTGACTATTTTAGTGACCGTTTTTTGCTCCATCCCAATCATTTTTGCCGGAGTAGTAAAGCTATTATTGCCTTTCGCGCCTGCCTGGCGCGCCATTTCCGTCTTCAGTAATTTTATGATGTATTGCTGGTGCGAAGGTCTGGCCATACTGTTAAAACTTAATCCGCATTTAACGTGGGATGTTGAAGGACTCGAAGGGCTGAATAAAAAAAATTGGTATTTGCTGATTTGTAATCACACCAGTTGGGCTGACATTGTTGTTTTGTGTGTCCTGTTTCGTAAGCACATCCCCATGAATAAATATTTTCTCAAACAACAGCTCGCTTACATACCTTTTATGGGATTGGCCTGCTGGGCGCTGGATATGCCATTTATGCGCCGCTATTCGCGTGGATATTTATTGCGTCATCCAGAACGCCGTGGAAAGGATGTCGAAACGACGCGTCGTTCGTGTGAAAAATTTCGCCTTCATCCCACGACTATCGTCAATTTCGTTGAAGGCTCGCGGTTTACCGAAGAGAAAAAACAGCAATTACATTCGCCTTTCAGGCATTTACTGATGCCTAAAGCGGCAGGTATTGCGATGGCGATTGATGTGCTTGGCGCGCAATTCGATAAGATGCTTAACGTGACGCTGTGTTATCCACAAAATAACGCAACGCCATTCCACGACATGCTCAGCGGCAAATTAACCCGCATTGTGGTGCGTATTGAGCTGTTGCCCGTGACGGAAGAACTGCATGGCGATTATGTGAATGACAAAAACTTTAAACGTCAGTTTCAACGCTGGCTTAATGGGGTGTGGTATGAGAAAGACGCCCTTCTTAACGACATAAAATTCAGTCACAAAAAAGCCGGTCACTGACCGGCTTTTTCACATCCCGATTGGTGATTATTTTTTCTCAATCAGGAATTTTATGGTGTCGACATATTGTTGGACCAACGTATCCATATTGCTAGTATCCATGCCCTGCGGATTAATCTGGTAGGTGCCGTTAACATACATCGCCGGAACGCCACGCAGTTGAAGATCGGCCGCCGCTTTTTCCTGCTGTGCCACAAGTGATTTCACTACGAAGCTATTCCACGCGGCATCGTATTCTTCAGGTTTCACGCCTGCTTTAATAAACACGTCGCGAATGTCCGCTACTGTCTGCACAGTTTGCGTTTTTTGTACGGCAGTAAACATTGGCGCGGTGATTTTATCTTCAACGCCAAGCGCGATGGCGACAGCCCAGGCCTGGGTTAAATCTTTACCCAATGGTCCCAGGAATTCGACGTGATACTTGGTCATCTTGATGCCTTGCGGCAATTTCTTCTTCACGTTATCAGAAATGTGGAACACTTCTTCAAACTCATAGCAGTGGGGGCAGTAGAATGAGAAAAACTCAAGCACTTGCGGTTCACCGGCAACGGGTTTTTCAAGCGTAATGTACTGTTTGCCGTCGGTGATTTGGGCAGCTGTTGCGCTAAATGCCAGAATCATACCCGCCAGCGCCAGTAATACTTTTTTCATCTTCAACTCTCTCCTGAATATTACAAGATTAATACATTGGCGTTAATTGCAATGGAGGCTCATTAAGAACCCGCACTTGTTCATGAAACGTTGCCGTTTGCCTGCGCCAGTAATCTTCCTCCGTCAACCAGGGAAAATTACGGGGAAACGCAGGATCTTCCCAGCGTCGAATTAACCACGCCAGGTAATAAACCATACGCATCGCGCGTAACGGTTCAATTAATGCCAGCTCGCTTACGTTAAACGGGGTAAATTCTTCGTAAGCCTCGATGATAGTCTCAAGCTGCATGCGCTGTTCAGCTTTATCACCGTTTAATAGCATCCATAAATCTTGAACGGCGGGGCCATTGCGCGCATCGTCAAGATCCACAAATAACGGACCATCACGCCAGAGAATATTGCCGGGATGACAGTCACCGTGTAAGCGTAGCGTATCAGCGCTATTGTCCCATCGGGCATTTACCGCGGCAATTAAAGCATCTGTCGCTTTAAGGAAAGCCCCTTTTAATGCTGCGGGGATAAGCGATGATGTTTCCAGTAAAGCGCGAGGCTCAATAAGATATTCATCGATCCCAATCGTTGGGCGATGCTGAAAGCGGGAACGATATCCTGTCTGATGAATGCGGCCAAGATAACGTCCGACCCACTCCATCTGATCAAGGTTATCCGTTTCATATTGTCGCCCACCCAAACTTGGAAACACAGCAAACCGATATCCCTGATATACAGGTAATGAGGTGCCGTTAAGTATCAGAGGGGCCGCTAAGGGAATTTCATCCGCCGCTAATTCCAGCGCAAATTCATGCTCTTCAAGGATCTGCTCGTTCGTCCACCGCTGCGGACGATAGAATTTAACGACATAGCGCTTACGATCTTCATCCTGAAACTGGTAAACGCGATTTTCATAGCTATTCAGGGGCGTTAACCCGGAATCAACGCGAATGCCTTGTTCAAACAGCGCATCCATTATGATGTCCGGGTGTAACGTCTGGAAAGTAAAAGCGTTATCTGTCATTCCATAATCCAAAAACACGACCAATACTTCAGAATATCATTTCACAGGCGTGCTGTTGGCTTCGCTTACATGCTTTTACTCTTTTATTACGCCTCGGGCCCGTAATAACGCGGTTTTGAAGTCTTCTTCGTAATCTTTTTTCAAACCCGGGATAGCTTCGTCCTTTGCGGAATCGCGCATTTTCAGGTGGTATATCAAAATATCATCAGTGAGATCGACCAGATCGCCGGTAAAACCTGACTCCTTAGCCAGTTTTTGTAAAAATTGCAGCAAATTCAGATCTGGTTCTTTTTGCCAGGCAGGCTGAAGTAACTCAATAACTTCATTCAGGCGTTTGCATTTCATAATGGCGCTCCTTTCTTTGAGAAAGACACGTTAGCAGGGTCAAACCCACATTAAAAGAGGCGATATTTTTGACGAATGTAACGGGTGTTGTACTGGCAGGTGGACGAGCTTCGCGCATGGGCGGGCAGGATAAAGGCTTGTTGCAACTTAATGGCAAACCCTTATGGCAGCACGTAGCATCCAGCCTTTTACCGCAGGTGGATACGCTTGTGATAAGCGCGAACCGGAATATAGAAGAGTATCAACAAAGCGGTTTTCCCGTCATTCCTGATACGCTGGCGAATTTTCCGGGGCCGCTGGCAGGGATGCTGTCAGTCATGCAATCTGTCGACAGTACCTGGTTTGTTTTTTGCCCTTGCGATACGCCCAACGTTCCTTCCACGGTTGTGTCACGTCTACAGGCAGGAATTGGCGATGCGCCGGCGGCCTGGGTTAACGATACGCATCGCGATCATCCTACGATTGCGCTGATTAATCGACGCGTGCTTCCATTGCTGGAAGCCTATTTACTGAGTGGAGAGCGGCGTGTGATGGTGTTCCTGCGCCAAACAGGCGGCCACGCCGTCTTGTTTGAGGATAGCGCGCATCACTTTGCAAACGTGAACACCCCCGACGATCTGGCACACTGGCAGGATAAATGATGACCCCACTACTTGGCATAGTTGGATGGAGCGGCACCGGTAAGACGACGCTGCTCAAAAAACTGATCCCGGCGCTGAATGAGCAAGGTATCCGAACCGGACTCATCAAACATACCCACCATAATATGGATGTCGATAAGCCTGGCAAGGACAGTTATGAACTACGCAAAGCAGGCGCGTACCAGACGCTTGTGGCCAGCGCGCAGCGCTGGGCGCTGATGACCGAAACGCCGAATGAGGATCCGCCCGATCTGTATTATCTGGCCAGCCGGATGGACGGTCGTACGCTCGATATTATTCTGGTGGAAGGCTTCAAACATGAGGCGATACCAAAACTGCTCCTGTTCAGGGAGGGAACGGGCCGTACTGCTGACGAGCTTGTGTGCGATGAGCATACCCTTGCTCTGGTCACCGATATCCGCATCACTCATACCCTGCCGGTGCTGGATATTAACGATGTGCATCAGGTGGCTGGCTTTGTCGCGCAGTGGCTCAGGAAGCAGCGGGAATACGGGATGATGGGCTGAATGAGGGTGGGGGCCGGGTGGTCTGTCGCCGGTCCGGTCCTGAAGCCGGTAAGTCGTTAAGTCGTTAAGTCGTTAAGTCGTTAAGTCGTTAAGTCGTTAAGTCGTTAAGTCGTTAAGTCGTTACCGCAGTATTCCCTGAACCGCAGACGGCGAAAAGCCCTGCACAAATGTGCAGGGCTTTCCTGTTTGATGCCTGGCAGTTCCCTACTCTCGCATGGGGAGACCCCACACTACCATCGGCGCTACGGCGTTTCACTTCTGAGTTCGGCATGGGGTCAGGTGGGACCACCGCGCTCTTGCCGCCAGGCAAATTCTGTTCCACCTGCCGCGTGCTCGCGCAGCGCCACAGATGTTTATCCGGTTAAGCTGAAAATCTTCTCTCAAATCCACAACACCAAAACCACTCTGGCGTTGTAAGGTTAAGCCTCACGGCTCATTAGTACCGGTTAGCTCAACGCATCGCTGCGCTTACACACCCGGCCTATC
>NZ_JAALBX010000001.1 GCF_011077955.1 Citrobacter freundii | reverse complement strand
GATAGGCCGGGTGTGTAAGCGCAGCGATGCGTTGAGCTAACCGGTACTAATGAGCCGTGAGGCTTAACCTTACAACGCCAGAGTGGTTTTGGTGTTGTGATTTGAGAGAAGATTTTCAGCTTAACCGGATAAACATCTGTGGCGCTGCGCGAGCACGCGGCAGGTGGAACAGAATTTGCCTGGCGGCAAGAGCGCGGTGGTCCCACCTGACCCCATGCCGAACTCAGAAGTGAAACGCCGTAGCGCCGATGGTAGTGTGGGGTCTCCCCATGCGAGAGTAGGGAACTGCCAGGCATCAAACAGGAAAGCCCTGCACGAAAGTGCAGGGCTTTTCGCCGTCTGCGGTTCACGGAATAACGACGTAATGCGGTAACGACTTACCGGCTTCAGGACCGGACCGGCGAAATCTCATCCGGGTCCGCACCTCACGCCTGAACCCACCCCTCAGCCCCTCCTCCCTTATTCCCGCTGCTTCCTGAGCCACTGCGCGACAAAGCCTGCCACCTGGTGCACATCATTAATATCGAGGACCGGCAGGGCAGGGTTAACGATAATCCGCGTGACAAGGGCAGTGTCATGCTCATCAAACAGCACCCCGTACTAAACCCTCCAGCGAATTTTCACCTGCATGACCATGGTGCAGGCTTTACGGCATGCGATGGGTTAAGCCTGGGTTCGTCGTATTTGAACAGAAGCCGTTTCGGTATCGCTTCATGCCTGAAGTATTCCACCAGAATGAAATCGAATCATCCCAGCACCGGCAGGGTATGGTTAACGCGGATATTCGTGACCAGCACAAGAGTATGTTCATCACACAGCTACACCCAGGAGCGGATTTTCACCTGCATGACCATGGTGCAGGCTTTACGGCATGCGATGGGTTAAGTATGGGTTCGCCGTATTTGAACAGAAGCCGTTTCGGTATCGCTTCAAGCCTGAAGCCTTCCATCAGAATACGGCAGTCCATTTAGTCGGCCAGATAATACAGATCGGGCGGTTCCTCAGCCGGCGTTTCGGTCATCACCGCCCACCGCTGCATCACATCTACTGGTCCTGCCGCGACCCATGTCGACTTAAGCTATGCCAAAATTCATAGCAGGCATTAAAATATTCTTGAAGATCAATCAGCAGCGGGTAATACAACCTCTCCGCTGACGCAGGCAACAGATGCTTTTGGATACCGATAACGCCTAAAGCATGCCTAAATGCGTTTTTGTTCTATGCTTTCCCGTTCGTGAAACTTTTTCACCTTTCACATGCAGGCTCGACATTTTGCACAATCCTGGTTATTGTCAGGCATCTGGATGTCTAAACGTTTAAACGTATGCAGTGAGGATATAAGGTTATGCCAATTCGGGTACCTGATGAGTTGCCAGCGGTAAATTTCTTGCGCGCAGAGAATGTCTTCGTCATGACGACATCACGCGCCAGTGTGCAAGAAATTCGACCCCTTAAGGTATTGATCTTAAACTTAATGCCCAAAAAAATTGAGACGGAAAATCAGTTCTTAAGATTGCTGTCGAACTCCCCGCTGCAGCTTGATATCCAGCTATTACGCATAGACTCGCGCGAGTCTCGTAATACCCCGAGCGAACATCTCAATAACTTCTACTGTAATTTTGAAGATATTGCCCATGAGAACTTTGACGGATTAATTGTGACGGGCGCACCGCTGGGCCTGGTGGAATTTAATGATGTTGCCTACTGGCCACAGATAAAACAGGTGCTGGAATGGGCGAAAGAGCACGTCACGTCCACACTGTTTGTTTGTTGGGCGGTACAAGCTGCGTTAAATATTCTCTACGGTATTCCAAAACAAACGCGTCAGGAAAAGCTCTCCGGTGTATATGAGCATTACATCACGCAGCCCCACGCGCTGCTCACCAAAGGTTTTGATGACTCCTTTCTGGCGCCGCATTCGCGTTATGCTGATTTCCCGGCGGCGTTGATTCGTGACTATACCGATTTAGAGATCCTCGCGGAATCGGAAGGGGGGGATGCCTATCTCTTTGGCAGCAAAGATAAGCGCATCGCTTTTGTGACGGGCCATCCTGAATATGACGCAGAAACCCTTGCCGGTGAGTACTTCCGTGACGTGGAGGCCGGGTTAATGCCAGACGTGCCCTATAACTATTTTCCAGGCAACGATCCGCAAAATAAACCCCGCGCGACCTGGCGCAGCCATGGAAATTTGTTATTCACCAACTGGCTCAATTATTACGTCTATCAGATAACCCCATACGATCTACGGCATATGAATCCGACGCTCGATTAAGCGTTTCAGCACCTTATCACAGGCACCTTCGGGTGCCTTTTTTGTTTCTGAAAATCGCTTCTCAGTAATAGTTAACTTTTTTCACATATAAAACAAAGAGTTAATATGTTTTTAATTTGAAAATGGAAATTGTTTTTGATTTTAGAAAATGTTTGAGTAGTCTTAGTTGTGCTGAACGAAAAATACCCACGGGGGATCGCGTTCGCAATGCGCAGTTTCTGGACTGGATCAACATTGAGGATCAAGAGCATGACACAACAGGCAACGACAACCGATCTGACTTTCGAACAGCCTTTTGGCGATCTGGATCGTGAAGTTTTAACACCGGAAGCGGTGGAGTTCCTTTCTGAACTGGTCAGCCGCTTTACGGCCAAACGCAACCAGCTCCTTGCCGAACGTGTGAAGGTCCAGGCAAAAATTGACAGCGGCACGTTGCCAGACTTCATTTCGGAAACCGCTTCCATTAGAGAATCAGACTGGACTATCCGCGGTATTCCGGAGGATTTGCAGGATCGTCGCGTCGAGATAACCGGGCCGGTTGAGCGCAAAATGGTGATTAACGCCCTGAATGCCAATGTGAAAGTATTTATGGCGGATTTTGAGGACTCCCTGGCACCCAGCTGGAGCAAAGTCATTGAGGGGCAAATTAACCTGCGCGACGCCATCCGCGGCACGATTTCCTGGACTAATGAAGCCGGTAAAATCTATCAACTCAAACCGGACCCGGCAGTCCTGATTTGCCGCGTACGTGGGCTTCATTTGCCTGAAAAGCATGTGACCTGGCATGGCGAAGCTATCCCCGGCAGCCTGTTTGATTTCGCGCTCTACTTCTTCCACAACGTGGACGCCCTGCTGGCGAAAGGCAGTGGTCCGTACTTCTATTTGCCGAAAACCCAGTCATGGCAGGAAGCGGCCTGGTGGAGTGAGGTGTTTAGCTTCGCAGAAGATCGCTTCGACCTGCCGCGCGGCACCATTAAAGCCACATTGCTGATTGAAACCCTGCCAGCAGTATTTCAGATGGATGAAATTCTTCATGCTCTGCGCGATCACATCGTTGGCCTGAACTGCGGACGCTGGGACTACATTTTCAGCTATATCAAAACATTAAAAAACCATCCTGATCGTGTATTACCCGATCGCCAAAGCGTGACGATGGAAAAACCGTTCCTGAATGCCTATTCGCGCCTGCTTATCAGAACCTGTCATCGTCGCGGCGCTTTTGCCATGGGCGGTATGGCGGCGTTCATTCCCAGCAAAGACACTGAGCGCAACAATTGGGTGCTGAATAAAGTGAAAGCCGACAAAGAGCTTGAAGCGAGCAACGGCCACGACGGCACCTGGATTGCGCATCCGGGCCTCGGCGATACCGTGATGGATGTCTTCAATAAAGCGCTCGGCAGCAATAAAAACCAGCTTCACGTCACCCGTGAAGAAGATGCGCCGATTACCGCGTCTGACCTGCTTGAGCCATGCCCCGGTGAGCGTACGGAAGAGGGGATGCGCGCCAATATCCGCGTCGCCGTGCAGTATATCGAAGCCTGGATCTCCGGCAACGGCTGCGTGCCTATCTACGGTCTGATGGAAGATGCTGCCACGGCGGAAATTTCCCGCACCTCCATCTGGCAGTGGATCCATCACGAGAAAACGCTCAGCAATGGCAAACCGGTTACCAAAGCGCTGTTCCGCCAGATGCTGGCCGAAGAGATGCAAGTCATTCAGGAGGAGCTTGGCGAACATCGCTTCAGCCACGGTCGCTTTGTGGATGCGGCGCGTCTGATGGAGGAAATCACCACCTCCGACGAACTGGTCGACTTCCTGACCCTGCCGGGCTACCGCTTACTGGCGTAATCACCCCTTACTCATAACTACCCTATGGAGCATCTGCACATGACTACAACTCGTACCCAACAAATTGAACAATTAGAACAAGAGTGGAAACAGGCGCGTTGGGAAGGGATCACGCGTCCGTATAGCGCCGAAGAGGTGGTGAAACTGCGCGGTTCAGTGAATCCGGAATGCACGCTGGCGCAGCTGGGCGCCGCCAAAATGTGGCGTCTGCTGCATGGCGAGTCGAAAAAGGGCTACGTCAACAGCCTCGGCGCGCTGACCGGCGGCCAGGCGCTGCAACAGGCGAAGGCAGGGATTGAAGCCGTTTATCTGTCCGGCTGGCAGGTCGCGGCAGATGCAAACCTTGCGTCCAGCATGTATCCGGATCAATCGCTGTATCCGGCCAACTCGGTGCCGGCGGTGGTCGAGCGCATCAACAACACGTTCCGTCGCGCCGATCAGATCCAGTGGGCATCCAATATTGAGCCGGGCGATCCGCGCTATGTCGATTATTTCCTGCCGATCGTGGCGGATGCCGAGGCTGGATTTGGCGGTGTGTTGAATGCGTTTGAGTTGATGAAATCGATGATTGAAGCCGGTGCAGCGGCTGTTCACTTCGAAGATCAGCTGGCCTCGGTGAAAAAATGCGGTCACATGGGCGGTAAAGTGCTGGTGCCGACGCAGGAAGCGATCCAGAAACTGGTTGCCGCGCGCCTTGCAGCGGATGTGATGGGCGTCCCGACGCTCTTAATCGCCCGCACCGATGCCGATGCTGCGGATTTGATCACCTCCGATTGCGACGAATACGATCGCGAATTTATCTCCGGGGAACGTACCTCGGAAGGTTTCTTCCGTACTCACGCAGGTATTGAACAAGCGATCAGTCGCGGCCTGGCTTACGCGCCGTACGCGGATCTGGTCTGGTGCGAAACCTCCAAACCCGATCTGGAGCAGGCTCGTCGCTTCGCAGACGCGATTCACGCCAAATTCCCGGGTAAATTGCTGGCCTACAACTGCTCACCGTCGTTTAACTGGAAGAAAAACCTCGATGACAACACCATCGCTTCCTTCCAGCAGGAACTGTCGGACATGGGCTACAAATACCAGTTCATTACGCTGGCCGGTATTCACAGCATGTGGTTCAACATGTTCAACCTGGCGCACGCGTATGCGCAAGGTGAAGGCATGAAGCACTATGTTGAACGGGTTCAGGAGCCGGAATTCGCCGCCGCGAAAGAGGGCTATACCTTCGTATCCCATCAACAAGAAGTGGGTACCGGCTATTTCGATAAAGTCACCACCATTATCCAGGGCGGTACGTCTTCTGTAACGGCATTAACGGGTTCGACGGAAGAATCACAATTCTGATAACACGGTCGGCCTTCTTCTATCGGGAGAGGGCCGGCTGCGATCCCAGACGGAGAGTGCTATGTCGCGTGGCCTGGAATTGTTGATTGCGCAAACCATTCTGCAAGGGTTTGATGCGCAGTATGGTCGTTTTCTTGAAGTGACTTCCGGAGCGCAACAGCGCTTCGAGCAGGCAGACTGGCAGGCCGTGCAGCAGGCCATGAAAAAGCGTATCCACCTCTACGATCATCACGTCGGCCTGGTGGTAGAACAATTGCGCTGTATCACCAATGGCAAAAGCACCGACCCCGATTTCTTATTGCGGGTTAAACAGCATTACACCGAGTTACTGCCGGAATATCCCCGTTTTGAAATTGCCGAAAGTTTTTTTAATTCGGTATATTGCCGGTTGTTTGATCATCAGTCGCTGACGCCGGAACGGCTGTTTATATTCAGCTCGCAACCGGAAAGGCGATTTCGCACCATCCCTCGCCCGCTGGCGAAAGACTTCTACCCTAAGCAGGGTTGGCCTGCGCTACTGACGCGTTTATTAAAAGATATGCCGCTGCGATTGCCCTGGCAGGATTTGGCGCGTGATGTGGGCTATATCATTAGTCATCTCACCGAAACGCTGGGTGAAGCGATGCTGGATAAAGTGCATTTACAGGTCGCCAACGAATTGTTCTATCGCAATAAAGCCGCGTGGCTGGTGGCGAAGCTGGTGCTGCCGTCCGGTACGCTGCCGTTCCTGTTGCCCATTCACCGCAGCAACGAAGGCGAGCTGTTTATCGACACCTGCTTAACGCGCCCTGCGGAGGCCAGTATCGTGTTTGGCTTCGCGCGCTCCTACTTTATGGTGTATGCGCCATTGCCCGCCGCGCTGGTGGAGTGGTTGCGCGACATTTTACCCGGTAAGACCACCGCTGAACTGTATATGGCGATTGGCTGCCAGAAACATGGCAAAACGGAAAGTTATCGCGAATACCTGAACTATCTCGCGCAAAGCGATGAGCAATTTATCGAAGCGCCGGGTATTCGCGGCATGGTGATGCTGGTGTTCACCTTGCCCGGATTTGACCGCGTTTTCAAAATCATTAAAGACAAATTCGCCCCACAAAAAGAGATGGATGAAGCGCATGTACGCGCCTGCTATCAATTAGTAAAAGAACATGACCGCGTCGGACGAATGGCGGATACCCAGGAATTTGAAAATTTCGTACTGGAAAAACGCCAAATCGATCCGGCCTTGATGGCGCTGCTATTGCAGGAAGCGCCACAAAAAATTACCGATCTGGGCGATAAAATCGCCATTCGCCATCTCTATATTGAACGGCGCATGGTGCCGCTGAATATCTGGCTGGAGCAGGTGCAAGGGCAGCAATTACGGGATGCTATTGAAGAGTATGGCAACGCCATCCGCCAGTTGGCGGCCGCTAATATTTTCCCCGGCGATATGCTGTTTAAAAACTTTGGCGTCACCCGTCACGGCCGGGTAGTGTTTTATGATTACGACGAAATTTGCTACATGACCGAGGTGAATTTCCGCGACATTCCCCCGCCGCGTTATCCTGAAGATGAGATGGCGTCAGAACCGTGGTACAGCGTTGCGCCGGGCGATGTCTTTCCCGAGGAATTTCGCCACTGGCTATGCGCCGATCCGCGCATCAAACCGCTTTTTGAGGAGATGCACGCCGAGTTGTTTCAGGCGCAGTACTGGCGCGCCTTACAGGAGCGTATCCGGAAAGGGCACGTCGAGGATGTGTATGCCTACCGACGACGACAGCGTTTTTGTCTGCGCTACGCGCCTCACTCCGCCGATGTTGCCGCCTCCTGAACGGGAGGCGGTCTCATTTTTAACGCACGCCGCCATAGGCCAGCGTCACTTCTTTTGCGGCTTTGATAGCCAGTGCGCCAAGCTCCGTCACCCGGTCGTCGGTAATGCGGGAAATCGGGCCGGAAATAGAAATGGCGGCAAACGGCTGGTTGTGCTCATCATAAATACACGAGGCTACGCATCGTAAACCCAGTGCATGTTCTTCATCATCGAAGGAATAACCGCGTTTACGGGTTTGTGCCAGGTCCTCTTTCAGATGAGCCGGGGAAACCAGCGTGGCGTGGGTATACGCGTGCAGCCCTTTACGGTGCAGCAATGCGGTCACGTCATCTTCGGGAAGCTGCGCCAGAAATGCTTTGCCGGCGCCGGAGGCGTGCATCGGCAATTTACCGCCGATTGGGGCGGACATACGCATAAGCTGGGTACACTGAACCTGATCGATAATAATCGCCTGATGATCGCTTTGATCCAGTACGGCCAGATTCACCGTCTCACCAGAGGCTTCCATCAGCTTGCGTAACATGGGATGAACAATCGCCAGCAAATTACGGCTTTGTAAAAAACTGCTTCCCACGATAAAGGCATGTGCGCCAATCGACCAGTGCCCTAAGTCACCAACCTGACGAACAAACCCAAGCTGCTGCATGGTGGTCAACAGGCGGTGTGTCGTTGAATTCGGCAGCCCCGCCTGTTGCGCGAGTTCAGTGAGGGCGACGCTGCCGTTCGATTCGGCAATCCATTCAAGGAGCTTTAGCCCGCGTGTCAGCGACTGTACCTGGCCGGTAACCTGCGGCGCGGCGGCGGCAGCGGCAGTACGAGGTTTCTTTCCACGTTTAGCGGGAACGGCGGCAACCATGGGTGTCTCCTTTTTCTGTATCGTGGAAATAGTTTTCGTTTTATTTGAGTATAATGCAACCCTGGATAAACTGATCGGATGAGTGCCCTCACTTCCCGGGCGTTTTCATGAAAAAAGTACATGTTACGCATTTATGAATGAACATCTCTCATGTTGCCATCCTGTGACTTCTCGCCTATGGCAGAGTGTGCCAGTATGAACACATGGCCTGACAGGGCTGAATAATAAGCCGGGAGTAAGAGTGACTAATAACAGAGAAAAACTGCTCCAGCAGTTGAATGAACGTATTCTGGTGCTTGATGGCGGCATGGGAACCATGATCCAGAGCTATCGTCTTGAAGAAGCGGATTATCGCGGCGAGCGCTTTGCCGACTGGGCTTCCGATCTCAAAGGCAATAACGACCTGCTGGTCCTGACGAAACCGGACATCATCGCCGCTATCCATTACGCCTATTTTGAAGCGGGCGCTGACATCGTTGAAACCAATACCTTCAACGCCACCACGATCGCGATGGCCGATTACCATATGGAATCGCTGTCGGCAGAAATTAACTATGAGGCCGCGCGCCTGGCGCGCGCTTGCGCGGATGAGTGGACGGCGCGTACGCCGGAAAAACCGCGCTATGTGGCAGGCGTGCTTGGCCCTACCAACCGTACCGCGTCAATTTCTCCGAACGTCAACGATCCGGCATTTCGCAACGTCACCTTTAACCAACTGGTGGACGCCTATCGGGAGTCCACCCGGGCGCTGGTGGAAGGCGGTTCGGACCTGATCCTGATCGAAACCGTTTTCGACACCCTGAACGCCAAGGCCGCGATTTTCGCGGTGAAAACCGAATTCGAAGCGCTGGGTGTTGAGCTGCCGATTATGATTTCCGGCACTATCACCGATGCGTCAGGCCGTACGCTTTCCGGTCAAACGACCGAGGCGTTCTACAACTCGCTGCGCCACGCCGATGCGCTGTCTTTTGGCCTTAACTGTGCGCTGGGACCGGATGAACTGCGCCAGTATGTGGCGGAATTATCGCGGGTGGCGGAATGCTATGTGACCGCACACCCCAACGCAGGGTTGCCTAACGCCTTTGGCGAATACGATTTGGATGCCGACGTGATGGCTACCCAAATCCGCGAATGGGCGCAGTCGGGCTTCTTAAATATCGTCGGCGGCTGCTGCGGCACGACGCCTGCGCATATCGCCGCCATGAGCAAAGCCGTAGAGGGCATTGCACCGCGTAAACTGCCCGATATTCCCGTGGCCTGCCGCCTTGCCGGTCTTGAGCCGCTCAACATCGGCGCGGACAGCCTGTTCGTGAACGTAGGCGAGCGGACTAACGTGACCGGCTCTGCCAAATTCAAACGCCTCATCAAAGAGGAAAAATATAACGAAGCGCTGGAAGTCGCGTTGCAGCAGGTAGAGAGCGGCGCGCAAATCATCGATATCAATATGGATGAAGGGATGCTCGATGCCGAAGCGGCGATGGTGCGTTTTCTCAATCTGATTGCCGGTGAGCCTGATATTGCCCGCGTACCTGTCATGATCGACTCCTCGAAATGGGATGTCATAGAGAAAGGCCTGCAGTGCATCCAGGGTAAAGGCATTGTTAACTCCATTTCCATGAAAGAGGGCGTGGAGACTTTCATTCATCATGCGAAGCTGGTGCGCCGCTACGGTGCCGCCATGGTGGTCATGGCGTTTGATGAAATCGGCCAGGCCGACACCCGCGAGCGTAAAATTGAAATTTGCCGCCGGGCCTATCACATCCTCACTAAAGACGTCGGATTCCCGCCCGAAGACATCATTTTTGACCCCAATATCTTTGCCGTGGCGACGGGTATTGAGGAGCACAATAATTATGCGCAAGACTTTATCGGCGCCTGTGAAGACATCAAACGGGAACTGCCGCATGCATTGATTTCCGGCGGCGTGTCGAACGTGTCGTTTTCGTTTCGCGGCAACGACCCGGTGCGCGAAGCCATTCACGCAGTGTTTCTTTATTACGCCATTCGCAACGGCATGGACATGGGCATCGTTAACGCCGGGCAACTGGCGATTTATGACGATTTGCCTGCGGATTTACGTGACGCGGTTGAGGATGTGATCCTAAACCGTCGTTCAGATGGCACCGAGCGGCTGCTGACACTTGCTGAAAAGTACCGGGGCAGTAAAAGCGATGATGGCGCCAATGCCCAGCAGGCTGAATGGCGCAGTTGGGAAGTGGCTAAACGGCTGGAGTATTCCCTGGTAAAAGGCATCACCGAGTTTATTGAAGCAGATACCGAGGAGGCGCGGCTACAGGCGGCGCGCCCGATTGATGTGATTGAAGGGCCGCTCATGGCGGGCATGAACGTGGTGGGCGATCTGTTTGGCGAAGGAAAAATGTTCCTGCCGCAGGTGGTGAAATCCGCGCGCGTTATGAAACAAGCGGTGGCCTGGCTTGAGCCATTTATTAACGCCAGTAAAGAGCAGGGCAAGACCAACGGGAAAATTGTGCTGGCGACGGTGAAAGGTGATGTTCACGACATCGGTAAAAACATCGTCGGCGTGGTGTTGCAGTGCAATAACTACGAGATAATCGATCTTGGCGTCATGGTGCCGACGGATAAAATCCTCAAAACCGCGCGCGAAGTGAATGCCGATATCATCGGGCTTTCTGGCTTGATCACCCCATCGCTGGATGAAATGGTCAACGTCGCAAAAGAGATGGAGCGCCAGGGCTTTACGCTGCCGTTGCTGATAGGCGGCGCCACCACCTCCAAAGCGCATACGGCCGTGAAGATTGAACAGAACTACAGCGGCCCGACGGTCTACGTACAGAACGCCTCGCGTACCGTGGGCGTGGTTTCATCGCTGCTTTCCGATACATTGCGTGATGACTTTGTGGCGCGGACGCGTAAAGAGTACGACACCGTGCGTATTCAGCATGGGCGTAAAAAACCGCGCACGCCGCCCGTATCTTTACAGGCGGCACGTGAAAACGATCTGGCGTTTGACTGGGAAAGTTACACGCCGCCGGTTGCCCATCGTCTGGGCGTGCAGGAAGTCACGGCCAATATCGAAACCTTGCGTAACTACATCGACTGGACCCCGTTCTTTATGACCTGGTCGCTGGCCGGTAAATACCCACGCATTATGGAAGATGACGTGGTTGGGGAAGAGGCGACGCGCCTGTTTAAAGACGCCAACGATTTGCTTGATAAGTTAAGCGCGGAAAAATCCCTTAACCCTCGCGGTGTGGTGGGCTTATTCCCGGCTAACCGCGTGGGCGACGATATCGAAGTTTATCGTGATGAAACCCGCACCCATGTGCTGGCGGTAAGCCATCATCTGCGTCAGCAAACCGAAAAGGTTGGCTTTGCCAACTACTGCCTTGCGGATTTCGTGGCCCCGAAACTGAGCGGCAAAGCGGATTACCTGGGGGCTTTTGCGGTCACGGGTGGTCTGGAAGAAGACGCTCTCGCCGAGGCGTTTGATGCGCAGCACGATGATTACAACAAAATCATGGTTAAAGCTGTCGCGGACCGTCTGGCGGAAGCGTTCGCGGAATATCTCCATGAACGGGTTCGTAAAGTTTACTGGGGCTATGCCGCAAATGAGAACCTCAGTAACGACGAATTGATTCGCGAGAACTACCAGGGGATCCGCCCTGCGCCCGGTTATCCGGCATGCCCGGAGCATACTGAGAAAGCGGTCATCTGGCAGTTGTTAGATGTGGAAACCCGTATTGGTATGAAACTCACCGAGTCCTATGCCATGTGGCCCGGTGCCTCGGTATCAGGTTGGTACTTCAGCCATCCCGACAGTAAATACTTCGCCGTAGCGCAACTGCAACGGGATCAAATAGAAGATTATGCGCAGCGTAAAGGAATGGGGGTCACCGAGGTGGAGCGGTGGTTGGCGCCGAACCTCGGCTATGACGCCGACTGACCTGGCTTACTTGCCAGCTTGCGCCTGGGCTGCACTCGCTCGGGTCAGGTACTACATGTACGCTGACCTGGCTTACTTGCCAGCTTGTGCCTGGGCTGTACTCGCTCGGGTCAGGTACTACGTGTACGCTGACCTGGCTTACTTGCCAGCTTGTGCCTGGGCCGTACTCGCTCGGGTCACGTACTGCGTGTACGCTCCCCTCGCTGCGTGCAGTCCGTGCGCAATCTGGCTGCGCCGCCGACGGTCAGTATGCTGTGCGGATTTTCTCATTATTTTTGAGCATGGCACATGGTCGTGCAAGGCACATGTTTAATGTTCGCTCCTCTTGCTATATGCAGTCGGTGCGCAATCTGGCTGCGCCGCCGACGGTCAGTATGCTAAGCGGATTTTCTCATCATGTGAGCCTTGGCCATGACCGCGCAAGGCACATGCTGAATGTTCGCTCTTCTTGCTATATGCAGTCGGTGCGCAATCTGGCTGCGCCGTCGAGGGTCAGTATGCTAAGCGAGTTTTCTCATGATGTGAGCCTTGGCCATGACCGCGCAAGGCACATGCTGAATGTTCGCTTTTGTCGCTGCGCGCTAATCGTTTTCAAACGTGTGTAGACACTGGCGGTCGGTCAGGCGAAGAGTAAAACTCGCGTTGTCATCAAATTGTCATTTTTATTTACAACATACGGGGCGCCATCACGGTGCCTTGTCTCTTTCTTACGTTTATCCCCTTATACTGATGTTTGGGCGTGTTGATATCTGGCTATCGCTGGCAAAACACAGAATTAACGCGACCCGAAGGAAACCGATAACGATAAGGAGAACCTGTGCTAACACTTTTGCACCTGCTTTCGGCAGTGGCGCTGCTGGTATGGGGCACGCATATTGTGCGTACCGGCGTGATGCGTGTGTACGGTGCGCGGCTTCGTAGCGTACTCAGTCGGAGTGTTGAAAAAAAACCGCTCGCCTTCTGCGCGGGTATTGGCGTAACCACGCTGGTGCAAAGCAGTAATGCCACCACCATGCTGGTGACCTCGTTCGTCGCCCAGGATCTGGTGGCGCTGGCGCCTGCGCTGGTGATTGTCCTGGGGGCCGATGTAGGGACGGCGCTAATGGCGCGGATCCTGACCTTCGACCTGTCATGGGTTTCCCCGTTGCTCATCTTCCTTGGGGTTATCTTCTTTTTAGGCCGCAAGCAGAGCCGCGCAGGCCAACTGGGGCGCGTATCTATCGGCCTTGGGCTTATTTTACTGGCGCTTGAGCTTATCGTTCAGGCGATGACGCCTATTACAGAAGCGTCCGGCGTTAAAGTGATTTTCGCATCGCTTACCGGCGATATTTTGCTGGATGCGCTCATAGGCGCAGTGTTCGCGGTGATCAGTTATTCCAGCCTTGCCGCCGTCTTGCTTACCGCCACGTTTGCCGCGACGGGCGTGATTTCTTTTGATGTGGCGCTGTGCCTGGTCATTGGCGCTAACCTCGGTTCCGGCATTCTGGCGATGCTCAATAACGGCACTGCGACGCCTAATGCGCGGCGCGTGGCGCTGGGAAGCCTGCTTTTCAAGCTGGTGGGCAGTCTGTTGGTGCTACCGTTCGTGCATGTGCTGGCGGACGCGCTGCAAAAATTGCCGCTTCCCGATTCGGAACTGGTTATTTATTTCCACGTCTTCTACAACCTGATTCGCTGCCTGGTGATGGTGCCCTTTACCGGCCCGATGGCGCGTTTCTGTCGCCGGATGATTGCCGACGCGCCTGAGCTGGATACGCGCCTTAAACCAAAGCATCTCGATCGCTCCGTACTGGATACTCCGGCGCTGGGCCTCGCTAATGCCGCGCGAGAAACGCTGCGTATGGGCGATGCGCTAGAGCAAATGCTGGAGTTGTGGAGCAAAGTCATGCACGGCGAACCACGGCAAGAGAAGGAGCTTCGTAAGCTTGCGGACGATGTGGAAGTGCTGCATATCGCCATCAAGCTCTATCTGGCGCAGATGCCGAAAGAAGATCTGGCTGACGAAGAGTCAAAGCGCTGGGCGGAAATCATTGAAATGTCGCTCAACCTTCAACAGGCTGCGGAAATTCTCGAGCGTATGGGCAGCGAAGTGGCAGATAAATCTCTGGCAGCGCGACGGGCGTTTTCACCCGCAGGCCTTGAGGAGTTGGACAATCTGTTAGCGCAACTGACCAGCAACCTTAAACTGGCGCTATCGGTATTTTTCTCAAGCGATGTCGCGAGCGCCCGCCGCTTACGGCGCAACAAGCACCGTTTTCGCATTATGAACCGCCGCTATGCGCATGCGCATGTGAATCGGCTGCATCAGCAAAACGTGCAAAGCATCGAAACCAGCTCGTTGCACCTGGGTTTGCTTGGCGATATGAAACGGTTGAACTCGCTGTTTTGTTCGGTGGCATACAGCGTGCTCGAGCAGCCGGATGATGATGACGAACGCGATGAATAGCGTTTTGCGAGCAAGAATCAACAGCCCCGTGCAATACGGGGTTGTTGCTTAAATAAACTGGAAGGGAAGCCGATGTATTTACCTTCAGCCAATGAGATAGTCATGGATAAGCGCTACTGTCCAACAAACGCAACGACAGAGAGGCTAGGAAGTGAGCAATTATTCTCATACAATGAAAGGATTCATGCGCATTCCAGTGGGGGTTATCATGCGCACGCCAGTCACGACAAAAAAAGCGGTCAATGTTTCCCTTGCACCGGAATTAGTTGAGGAAGCCAGAAAGCAAAACATCAATCTTTCCGCTCTGCTGACTGAGGCTTTGCTTGAAAAGTTTCGCGAAAATCAACGGCATAAATGGGTACAGGAAAACCACGAGTCCATTACGGCGCTTAACCAGATGGTGGAAGAAACTGGCTCGTTTAGTGATTTTCAAAGGACATTCTGATGGAGCAATACGTTGCTTATGAAAATCGCGGAGCTGGGAAGATAGTTTATCCCTTTCTGATTTCTATGCAGCATCCTGTCGCCACAGTATTAAAGCACGTACTGGTGATCCCGGTTATTGACCTTGCCAGACTTAATACCTCTTCACCCCCCGCAAAGGTCTGTCCTGTCGTCACGCTTGCTGGTAACCAATATATTGCGATGACGCATATGATGGCCGGGATCCCGGTGAAAGAATTGGGTGAGGCGATAGGCGATCTGAGTCTTTACCGGACTGAACTACGGGATGCAGTTGAATTCCTGCTAAACGGCTATTGAATCCTCATCGTCTGGCAAATTCCATCAGAACCGAGATGTGATTCTCCCTGTACGAAACTGACATCAGGTAAGGTATAGTCCGCTTTTTACGGAGGAACCATGCTGTCAAACTTATCAACACGTCTGAATAAATACATTAGCGAAAGCGGGATTTGCTCCCGTCGCGAGGCCGATCGTTATATCGAACAGGGAAACGTTTTTATCAACGGTAAACGCGCCGGGATTGGCGATCAGGTCGTTGCCGGAGACGTAGTGAAAGTAAATGGACAGCTGATTGAGCCCCGTAGCGAAGACGATTTAGTGTTTATCGCGCTTAACAAACCGGTCGGCGTGGTCAGCACGACGGAAGAGGGCGAGAAAGACAACATCGTTGATTTTGTTAATCACAGCACCCGTATTTTCCCGATTGGTCGGCTGGATAAAGATTCTCAGGGCCTGATTTTTCTCACCAACCACGGCGACCTGGTGAATAAAATTTTGCGCGCCGGTAATGACCATGAAAAAGAGTACCTGGTGACCGTAAACAAACCGGTCACTGATGAGTTTATTCGCGGCATGGGCGCAGGCGTGCCGATGCTTGGAACGGTGACAAAAAAATGCAAAGTGAAGCGTGAAGCGCCGTTTGTCTTTCGTATCACCCTGATCCAGGGGCTGAACCGCCAGATCCGCCGCATGTGCGAGTACTTTGGCTATGAAGTGACGCGTCTTGAGCGCGTGCGCATCATGAACGTCAGTCTGAAAGGGTTGCCGCCGGGAGAATGGCGCGACTTAACCGATGATGAATTAATCGAACTGTTTAAGCTTATTGAGAATTCGTCGTCTGACGCGAAGCCTGCGAAAAAAGCCAAACCGAAATCGGCACCGGCAAAAAGCCCGGTGGCGAAATCTGCTTCGAAAAGCAGTGCGAAAACACCCGCAGAGCTTGGGCAGCGTAAGCGTTTTACGCAGCCCGGACGTAAGAAAAAAGGACGCTAGACCGGCGGATTAGCGTTTGCCGCGGGTATGCGTGCTGGCGGTCCAGGAAAAGGTGGTTGAAGTATCAGGTTTTACTGCTTGTTTTTTCTTAACGGCACGTGCCTGTTTGGCCGCTTTTTCACGTTCTTCCATCAGTTTATCGATGTACTCTTTTTTTACGTGGTTGGCTTCTGAATTGCTCAGTGGTCTGCCTTGGGCGATTCTGGCGCGGTCGAGCAAGGTTTTAAGTTCGCGCTGCTCGCTTTCT
Source organism: Citrobacter freundii (assembly GCF_011077955.1). Lineage (GTDB taxonomy): Bacteria > Pseudomonadota > Gammaproteobacteria > Enterobacterales > Enterobacteriaceae > Atlantibacter. The sequence goes on along the minus strand of NZ_JAALBX010000001.1, from coordinate 576,293 downwards.
GTCATATCTTTCTGGGTCAATCGGGGTAACGCCATGGTGAACCTCTTAGTACCGTGAGCCTGCGTGTAGACTAATCTTATGAGGCGATTGCCACAATCTAATTCCCGATAAAAAAATAGCCCGACATGCGGGCTGTTTTTTTATGCTTTACGCTTTTTCAACCGTTTAGCGTCGCTGCTTTTAATGGGTTTGCCTGACCAGTACCCGGCCAGCAGTGAGCCAGACAGGTTATGCCATACCGAGAATAGCGCGCCTGGCAGTGCGGCGAGGGGGGAGAAATAGATTTTACCCAGCGCGGCGGCAAGGCCTGAGTTCTGCATACCTACTTCGATAGCCAGCGTGCGACAGGTCGACTCGTCGAAACCAAATAGCCGCCCGCCCCAGTAACCTCCCAGTAAACCGATGGTGTTATGCAGAATCACCGCCACAATCACTACCAGACCCACAGAGGCGATGTGCGACGCAGAGCCTGCAACCACGGCGCTGATGATAGCCAGAATACAAACCATCGAAAACGCGGGCAGGAAAGGTTCTACCGTTTTAACCAGACGCGGGAAAAGATGATGGATAATAAGACCAAGTCCAATCGGGATAACCACGATCTGTAAAATGCTTATCAGCATGCCCATCACATCGACCTGAATATGCGCATCCACATACAGGCGGGTTAGCAAGGGGGTCGCGATGACGCCTACCAGCGTCGAGACGGAAGAAATCGTCACCGACAGCGCCACATCTCCTTTAGAAAGATAAATCATCACATTGGAGGCCGTGCCACTGGCTACACTGCCGACCAGCACCATGCCAGCGGACAGGTCGGGCGGCATGTGAAACAGCATTGCCAGAATCCATGCGGCAAACGGCATCACCAGATAATGCAGAAATATCCCGGCCGCCACCGGCGCCGGGCGCGACAGCACGCGTTTGAAATCATCAAGTTTCAGATGCACCCCCATGCCAAACATAATCAGCATCAGTAGGGTGGCGACCCAGGGGCCGATGGGGGTGAAGGTGGTGGGCGTGTAATACGCGATAACCGAGAGCAGCAGCGCCCAGAGCGGGAACAGCCGCGTCAGTAATGCCAGCATGTTTGTTTTCCTTTAGGTGTGTTGTTGTACTCCCCGGCCGCTGTGATCGCGGCGGTGCGTTATCGCTGTCAGGGAAACGGCCCGAACGAGAGCCATAGGTATTGTTTATCGTGTGGGGATGTTTTATTCAATTGAATTATGGTCATCACCTCTCTGAGGCTGGCGTGCCCCAGAGAGGAAATCTCATTTTTACTTTAGCTCGAATAAATTGTGGTGCAGCTTCTGAACGACTTTTTCCGCGTCGCTACCCGGCACCAGGAAACACAGGTTATAGCTCGATGCGCCATAGCAAATCATGCGGATATTGAACGGTTCGAGCACACCAAATACCTCTTTACCCACGCCGCAGGCCTTCGACAGGTTATTGCCGATAAGCGCCACCAGCGCCAGGTCTTGTTCCACCTCCACGCGGCACAGAGAAGAAAGCTCCGTCAGCAACGCCTGAGTCAGTAAGGTATCGCCGGTGGATGTGGAGCCAGTGGTATCCAGCGTCAACGCCACGCTCACCTCTGAGGTGGTAATCAAGTCCACGGAGATATTATGGCGCGCCAGGATACTGAACACTTCAGCCAGAAAACCGCGCGAGTGCAGCATATTCAGGCTGTGTAGCGTCAGCAGCGTTTGTTTGCGGCGCAGCGCCAGGGCGCGGAACAGCGGCGGATTCGTGGTGTGGTTGCAGACCAATGTACCGCCCGCTTTCGGGTCTTTACTGGAACCGACAAATACCGGAATGTCACTGCGTACCGCGGGCAGCAGGGTCGCCGGGTGCAGCACTTTCGCGCCGAAAGTCGCCATCTCTGCGGCTTCTTCAAAAGCGATCTCATCGATGCGTTTCGCTGACGGCACCACGCGTGGGTCGGTGGTGTAAATGCCCGGTACATCGGTCCAGATATCCACGCGGCTGGCTTTTAAAGCCTCGCCCAGCAGCGCAGCGGTGTAGTCGCTGCCGCCACGGCCAAGCGTGGTCGTGCGGCCTTTCGCTTCACTGCCGATAAAGCCCTGGGTTATCACCAGGCCTTCCGCCAGACGCGGCGCCAGTTGTTGAGCGCTTAGCTCAGCAAGCGCGACGACATCCGGCTCCGCGCGACCGAAGCGGTCACTGGTGCGCATGACTTTACGCACGTCGAACCATTGCGCCATCACGCCGCGCTCGCGCAGAATTTCAACGAACAGCAGGGTGGACATCAACTCGCCGTGGCTGACCAGTTCATCGGTTAAGGCATGAGATGTCGCAAGCGACGCGGCTTCGGCAAGCGTTGTGATGTTCTCCAGCAGGCGGTCAATCTCTTCGCGAATGACCAGAGGACTCGCCAGACTATCAACAATGTCGTGCTGAATGCGGCGGATAGCGTCCAGCTTCACGAAGCGTTCGGTGGCTTCCAGGCCTTCAGCGAGAGCAACCAATAAATTGGTGACGCCAGCGGAGGCGGAAAGTACCACCAGGCGAACATTCGGATCGGCCAGCACCACATCGGCGCTGCGGTTCATGGCGTCAAAGCTGGCAACGCTTGTGCCGCCGAATTTCGCGACGACCATAGGGGGGAATGCGTGTGACATAACTACCTCGTGTTATTCCCTTCGCCTTTCACGTTGTAGTTGCGTTGGGTCGTTTGCTTCGGGAATGCTTAGTAATAATTTTTAACGTCTGCTTTTATAAATAAAGTTTCCACCGGGCCCTTGTCAACGCTGGGGTTATGTGGATTTTTCATGTTCCGGGACGTGCCAGGAAAATAACTTATAACCGCTATACTTTCACTGGCAGCACGATCCAAACATTCCGCGACCATGTATTCGTCAAGCGATACGCAGAAGGCACAAAAGTCATCGCATTTGCCTTGAGTAGCGCTACAATCGGCGACAGTCACATTTTTCAAATCCACATGAGTATTGCTATGAAAAATATCAACCCAACGCAGACTTCTGCCTGGCAGGCATTACAAAACCATTACGCTGAAATGAAAGATGTCACCATCGCGTCGCTGTTCGCCGACGATGCTGACCGTTTCGCCAAGTTTTCCGCTACCTTCGATGATCTGATGCTGGTGGATTACTCCAAAAACCGCGTGACGCAAGAAACGCTGGATAAACTGTTGGCGCTGGCAAAAGAGACCGATCTGCAGGGCGCGATTAAGTCGATGTTCTCAGGCGAGAAAATCAACCGCACCGAAGACCGTGCCGTGCTGCATGTTGCGCTGCGTAACCGCAGCAACACGCCGATTCTGGTGGATGGCAAAGACGTCATGCCGGAAGTGAACGCGGTGCTTGAGAAGATGAAATCCTTCTCTGAAGCCATTATTTCCGGTAACTGGAAAGGGTATACCGGCAAAGCGATTACCGATGTGGTGAATATCGGCATCGGCGGCTCCGACCTTGGCCCGTTCATGGTGACCGAAGCGCTGCGCCCGTATAAAAACCACCTCAACATGCATTTCGTCTCTAACGTTGACGGAACGCATATCGCTGAAGTGCTGAAGAAAGTGAACCCGGAAACCACGCTGTTCCTGGTGGCGTCGAAAACGTTCACCACTCAGGAAACCATGACCAACGCCCACAGCGCGCGTGACTGGTTCCTGAAAACGGCGGGCGATGAAAAACACGTCGCCAAACACTTCGCCGCCTTGTCTACCAATGCTAAAGCGGTGGGCGAATTCGGTATCGATACCGCCAACATGTTTGAATTCTGGGACTGGGTTGGCGGCCGTTACTCTCTGTGGTCGGCGATTGGTCTGTCGATTATTCTGTCAGTGGGTTATGACAATTTCGTCGAGCTGCTGTCCGGCGCGCATGCCATGGACAAACACTTCTCTACGACCGACCTCGACACAAACCTGCCGGTGCTGCTGGCGCTGATTGGTATCTGGTACAACAACTTCTTTGGCGCTGAAACCGAAGCCATCCTGCCGTACGACCAGTATATGCACCGTTTCGCCGCTTACTTCCAGCAGGGGAATATGGAATCCAACGGGAAATTCGTTGACCGTAACGGTCATCCTGTGGATTACCAGACAGGCCCAATTATCTGGGGCGAGCCGGGCACAAACGGTCAACACGCGTTTTATCAGTTGATCCATCAGGGTACCAAGCTGGTGCCGTGTGACTTTATTGCACCGGCTATCACCCACAACCCGCTTTCCGATCACCACCCGAAACTGCTGTCGAACTTCTTCGCACAGACCGAAGCGCTGGCGTTTGGTAAATCACGCGAAGTGGTGGAACAAGAGTTTGCCGATCAGGGTAAAGATCCTAAAACCCTGGAGCACGTAGTGCCGTTCAAAGTGTTTGAAGGCAACCGTCCGACCAACTCCATTCTGCTGCGTGAAATTACCCCGTTCAGCCTGGGGGCGTTGATTGCGCTGTATGAACATAAGATCTTCACCCAGGGCGCAATCCTGAATATCTTCACGTTTGACCAGTGGGGCGTTGAGTTGGGTAAACAGCTGGCAAACCGTATTCTGCCGGAGCTGAACGATAACAGCGAAATTAATAGCCATGACAGTTCAACCAATGGCTTAATTAACCGTTATAAATCCTGGCGCGGATAATTTGCGTCATTATTGAAAATGCCGGCGTAATGCCGGCATTTTTTTATCGGAATTATCCCGTTGTCTCGCTGTTATTTAAAATCGCTCTGCTGAGGTTTATCCGAAAATAATTTACAGCACGCCTTCTGTATTGCCCATTATTAGGATTTACCGCAGCCTTATGCGGGAAATTTATATTTTAACTAATTGATTTTAAATGTTTTTAAAATATAGGATTTTCTTCTTCCTGCGTTTTTTCTCATTATCCTAAAGCCCTTTCGCTCATTCCCCGGCAGGTCAATACCTCATCACAGGTTATGTATACTCGGTAGCGCCTGGCGTGTTCAGGTAAATATCCATTCATTCAATGAAAGGAACCAGGTATGAAGAAAATAACCTATGGCGTATTTGCCGTGTCTCTGCTTGCCGCATCGTCTGCCTTCGCCGCTCCGGTGGAAGTGGGTGAAGCAGCGGGCAGCGCCGCGACATCGGTATCCGCAGGGATGTCTACTGCGGCCAGCGCCAGTACGGTTGGTTCGGTAGTCGGTGTGGCGCTTGCCGCAACGGGCGGCGGCGACGGTTCAAATACCGGGACCACAACCACCACCACAACCAGTACCACCCGTTAACGTCGCGGGTGTTTTAACCATAACCACACTGCGGTGTGGTTATTTTGAACCCGGGGAACCGCGTGAAGCGAATCGCGATAATCACAGTTTGTTTGTTGTTGCAGGCCTGTTCAGCCAGCCTCACCGGTCTTGGTAAATCGCTGTGGCACAGCGTAACGGGGCAGGACGGCGTGAAGCTGACCGATGACGAAATCCATAACATGCCGTACGCCAGCCAGTACATGACGCTCAACCGCGGCCCGCAAATTTTTGTGGTGCTCGCCTTCTCACAAGACGGGCAGCAGAAATGGGTGACGCAGGATCAGGCCATGTTAATTACCCGAAATGGCCGGCTGATAAAAACAACCGGGCTTCCGGACAACCTGTTGCAGGTGGGAAATCTGGACGCCGACCCGCTGAACTCACCGGGGCAAATTCGCGCTGGCGCAAGCTGGACGCGACTGATGGCTTGGACCGAGCATCAACAGGTGCGTTACGCCACGGCACGCTCACAGTTTAGCTGGGAAGGCAACGATAGCCTGAAAACCGGCAGCGACACCACCTCTGTCCGGGTGCTGAAAGAGACCGTGACCACTGACCAGGCTCGCTGGCAAAACCATTACTGGATTGATGCGGACGGGCAAATCCGCCGTTCTGAACAGTTTCTCGGGGCCGATTATTTCCCGATCACCACACAGCTCATCAAGGCGGCGAAATCATGAAAATACGGCCTTTCACCGCCTTTTTCCTCGCGTTACTCAGCCCGTGCCTGCATGCGTCGGGCCTGGTCACGGTCCATCGCACCGACAGCGGCGAGACATTCACGATTCAGGATGCCCAACGCCTGGCGGACGTCGTGACGCAGCCCGCGCTTTCGCATAGCTGGTGGCCCGGCGCCGTTATTGCCGTTGTGGATAAAAATCGTGATGAAACGGCGCGCCACCAACAGTTGGTGACGCGTCTGGCCTCCCTTGCATCTCAGGAATCGGGTGACGCCGCCGTCGCTATCCGCCAGGTGCAGCAGCAGATGGCGGGGCTTAAGGTCACGGCCCGGCAGTTTGTCGAGCTGGACCCGGACGTCGTCAGCGTTAAGCCCGCCGCCAATAAGCCGCTGTCCGGCGAATACACCTTATGGACCGGCAAGGCCCCGGACCATATCACGCTATATGGCCTGGTGAGCAATGCCGGGAAAAAGCCATTCACGCCGGGTAAAAGCGTAGCGGAATACCTTGATGACACGACGCGACTGAGCGGGGCGGAACGCAGTTACGCCTGGGTGATTTACCCGGATGGACGAGTACAGAAAGCACCCGTGGCGTACTGGAATCAACGTCACGTAGAACCGATGCCGGGCAGCGCCATTCTGGTCGGCTTCGCGGATCGGCTTTTTTCTTCGGCGTATGACGACCTCAACGCGCAACTTGTAGATTCCCTGACGCATCGGATACCGGAATGATAAAAAAACGCTACCTGTTTAGCCTCGTGGCGCTGGCCGTGGCATCGGCATGTCAGGCGGAAACCTGGCCCGAGCCCATTGGCCCCTCGCAGTCGGATTTTGGCGGCGTAGGCCTGTTGCAGACCCCCACAGCGCGAATGGCGCGTGAAGGGGAATTCAGCCTTAACTATCGCGACAACGATCAGTACCGCTATTACTCCGCGTCTATGCAGTTGTTTCCGTGGCTTGAGACTACGCTTCGCTATACCGATGCACGAACCCGTCGCTACAGTAATGTCGACGCGTTTTCCGGCAATCAGACGTACAAAGATAAAGCGATTGATCTCAAATTACGGCTCTGGGAAGAGGGGTACTGGCTACCGCAGGTTGCCGTCGGCGCGCGGGATATTGGCGGAACCGGTTTGTTTGATGCGGAATACATTGTGGCCAATAAAGCCTGGGGGCCGTTCGATTTCTCGCTGGGTTTAGGCTGGGGCTATTTAGGTACCAGCGGCAACGTTAGCAACCCGTTCTGTTCATACAGTGATAAATACTGCGTACGGGATAACAGCTACAACAAAGCGGGTTCAGTTGATGCCGGTCAGATGTTTCACGGCCCCGCGTCGCTTTTCGGCGGCGTGGAATACCAAACGCCATGGCAACCGTTGCGCCTGAAACTGGAGTATGAGGGAAATAACTACACGCAGGATTTCGCCGGAAAGATAGAGCAGAAGAGCAAGTTTAACGTCGGCGCTATTTACCGCGTAACCGATTGGGCCGACGTTAACCTGAGCTATGAGCGTGGCAACACCGTTATGTTTGGTTTCTCGCTGCGCACCAATTTTAACGATCTGCGGCCGCGTTATACCGATAATCGCCGTCCGAAATACCAGCCGGAGCCGCAGGACGCGATTATTCAGCACAGCGTTGTGGCCAATCAACTGACGTTACTGAAATACAATGCCGGGCTGAACAACCCGCAAATCCAGACCAAAGGCGATACGCTGTACGTAACTGGCGAGCAGGTGAAATATCGTGATTCCCAAAAAGGCATCGACCGCGCTAACCGAATTGTGATGAATAATTTGCCCGAAGGCATCCGCACTATCCGTGTGACCGAGACGCGGGCGAAAATGCCGCAGGTGACGACCGAAACGGATGTTGCCAGTCTGCAACGTCATCTGGCAGGCGAACCGTTAGGCCAGGAAACCGCATTGTTGCAAAAGCGCATCGAACCGGTAACGCCGCAATCACCGGAGCAGGGCTGGTACATTGAGCCATCCCGATTCAGTTTTTATCTCGATCCGGTGTTGAATCAGTCTATCGGCGGGCCGGAAGACTTTTACATGTACCAATTGGGGGTGTTAGGTACCGCCGACTGGTGGGTTACCGATCATCTGCTGACTACCGGCAGCCTGTTTGCCAATATCGACAATAACTACGACAAATTTAACTACACCAATCCGCCGATGGATTCGTCTCTGCCGCGCGTGCGTACCCATGTGCGGGAATACGTGCAAAATGATGTTTATGTGAACAATCTACAGGCGAACTACTTCCAGTATCTTGGCCATGGTTTTTATGGTCAGGTTTATGGCGGCTATCTGGAAACCATGTACGGCGGCGCGGGCGCAGAAGTTCTGTATCGTCCGGTGGACAGTAACTGGGCTTTCGGTATTGACGCCAACTACGTGAAACAACGCGACTGGCGCAGCGCACAGGACATGATGAAATTCACCGATTACAGCGTGAAAACCGGTCATCTCTCCGCGTACTGGACGCCGCCATTTGCGCAGGACGTGTTAATCAAAGCCAGCGTTGGGCAGTATCTGGCGGGCGATAAGGGCGGCACGCTGGAGGTATCCAAACACTTTGACAGCGGGATTGTGGTGGGCACCTACGCCACCATTACCAATGCGTCACCGGATGAATACGGGGAAGGGGACTTTACCAAAGGCGTTTACGTATCCGTACCGCTTGATCTGTTCTCCGCAGGCCCGACGCGCAGCCGCGCCGCCATCGGCTGGACGCCGCTTACCCGCGACGGCGGGCAAAAGCTGGGGCGTAAATTCGATCTCTACAGCATGACCAGCGATCGTAGCGTCAATTTCCGCTGAAGATAACCGCAGCGCGCCTTTGCCGTCATACGCAGGCGCGCTGTTTTACGGTGATTTCATAAGCAAATAAAAGTAGATCTGGATCACATTTATAACGTATAACACTTTCTCAATCCCGAGATGAGGAAGTTGTTATGTCCACGTTATCCGCTTCGTCACGCGCGCGCGGGGAATGGATCTCTTCTATCCTGCAAACGGTGCTGAATCTTGGCTTACTGAGCCTTGGCCTGATCCTGGTTATCTTTCTTGGCAAAGAAACCCTGCACCTGGCTGATGTGCTTTTCTCTCCCGTTCAGGTCAGCAAATACGAGCTGGTCGAAGGGCTGGTGGTGTATTTTCTCTACTTCGAATTCATTGCCCTGATCGTGAAGTATTTTCAGTCCGGCTACCATTTTCCACTGCGCTATTTCATCTACATCGGCATTACGGCGATAGTGCGTCTTATTATTGTCGATCATAAATCGCCAATGGATGTGCTTATCTATTCCGGGGCTATCCTGCTGTTAGTGATCACGCTGTGGCTTTGCAATTCAAAACGCCTGAAGCGCGAATAAAAATGGCGGCCCGAAGGCCGCCAAAGAGTCACAGATAATGAAAATCACAACGGCAAATTGAGGATAATAACAGTGGCACATCACGATGAAACTTAGCCTTTCACGCCTCCCGCCGTCAGTCCGCTGACCAGCCAACGCTGGGCAAGCAGGAACACGAAGGTAATCGGAATGGCGGAAAGTACCGCAGCCGCAGCAAAGTCGCCCCACAGATAGTTTTGCGGGTTGAGATACTGCTGCATGCCCACGGCCAGGGTGTAGCTATTCACATCACGCAACAACAGCGATGCCACCGGGACTTCGGTAATGGCGGCGATAAACGACAGAATAAACACCACCGCCAGAATCGGTACCGACAGCGGTAACAACACTAAACGAAACGCCTGCCACGGCGTTGCGCCATCCAACGCGGCAGCTTCTTCAAGCGACCCGTCGATAGTTTCGAAATAGCCTTTAATCGTCCAGACGTGCAGCGCAATCCCGCCGAGATAAGCAAAGATCACCCCGCCGTGCGTGTTCAAACCGATAAACGGAATGTACTGTCCTAAGCGATCGAACAACGCGTATAACGCCACCAGCGACAACACCGCCGGGAACATCTGGAAAATCAGCATGCCTTTCAGCAACGTCGCTTTGCCTGGAAAACGCATACGGGCAAAAGCGTAGGCGCAAGTTGTGGAAAGCGCCACTATGCCGATTGCGGTAATGACGGCAATTTTTACTGAGTTCCACAGCCACAACAGCACCGGGAACGGCGGCGGCGTGACGGTGCCGTTGGCATGAACAACATTAAAGCCCAGCGCCAGCTGCCAGTGCTCCCAGGAAATTTGCTCCGGGATAAGGCTGCCTGTCGCGAAGTTACCCGAGCGCAGCGAGATAGCGACCACCATCAGAAGCGGGAACATAATGGCGGCGATAAACAGCAGCAGCAGCAAGTGCGTGATAAATAAGCGAAGCTTCTGCGATTTCGGTTGAACCATAGCCATGTGTCGTCTCCTTAATCAAACTTAATGCGCGTGGCTTTGAGGTTAACAATCGCAAGCGCGCCCACCAGCAGGAAGATCAGCGTGGCGATGGCGGCAGCGAGGCCGAAATCCTGACCGCCGCCGCCTTCAAAGGCGATGCGGTAGGTGTAGCTCACCAGCAGGTCGGTATAACCCGCCGGCGTTGTCGTGCCGAGACGATCCGGCCCACCATTGGTCAACAGCAGGATCAATACGAAGTTGTTAAAGTTAAACGCAAAGCTTGCAATCATCAGCGGCGTAAGCGGCTTAATCAGCAACGGGAACGTGATTTTAAAGAAGTTCTGGAACGGTGTTGCGCCGTCCATCGCTGAGGCTTCGTACAGATCGTCTGGAATCGCTTTTAAAAGCCCCATGCACAGGATCATCATGTACGGATAACCGAGCCAGGTATTAACGATAATAATCATGGCGCGCGCGGTGGTAGGATCGGTAAACCAGGCGGGGCGGATGCCAAACACGGCGCTTAGCATCATGTTGATTTCACCGAAACTTTGGTTAAACAGCCCTTTGAAAATCAAAATCGAAATAAACGACGGCACCGCGTAAGGCAAAATCAGCATGACCCGGTAAATCGCTTTGCCTTTTAACGCCTCCCATTGCACGACGCAGGCTAACACCATGCCCACCGCCACGGTAAGCATCACGGTCAGCACGGAGAACACGACGGTCCAGACGAAAATGGCGAAGAACGGTTTCTGAATGCCTTCGTCGGTAAAGACGCGCGCGAAGTTGGCCCAGCCGGTGGTCACGGTATAACCCGGGCTGAGTTTATCGTTACCCCAGGCGCCGTCGGCGTTAATTTGTTGATAGAAACCAATCTCGGGGTTCGGTGCATAGACTGCGCCGTTTTGGTTGTTGGTAAGTTTTCCGTCTTTTGCGAGCGTATACAGCGGGCGTGTACCCGAGAACTGACGTAGCGAACTCATGACCAGCTGGCTTTCATCTGGCAGTTCGGCGGTTATCTGGGTCAGGGCCTGACGGTTTTGGGTAATGACGCGAAGCGAAGCGCGTTCGCCGCCTGGCAGTGCGTCGGCTTCATTCAGTTTCAGCGTTTTTGCGCCGCCAAAGGTAAAGGCGTCGGAGACGTAATTTTTGCCACTTTCGCCATCGGTAAGCGCGAGTCGCCATTTTTCCTGGTCCGGGTAGAGGCCGAAGCTAAACGATTTTCCCGCCTGATACTGACGGTCCATTAACACTTGCTGAGCGCGTTCAAACGTCAGTTGGTTGGTACTGCTGTAGTTGGTAAATGCGATAGCGATGGTGCAGATGAGTGGGAACAGAACAAACAGCCCCATGCCCGCGAGGCCCGGATAAACGTAGCGCCATGCGTAAGCGCGACGGTTCGCGAAGATGTACAGGCCAATGGAGCTTAGAATAAGCGTCACAATGGCGAACAGATACTCCCCCTGGGCATACATCAATACCACAAGATAACCCACCAGCAGGCCGAGCAGGGCGACGGCTGACCACTTCAGCATGTCGCTTTGCCACCAGGGTCTCTTTTTAACTACTTCCATGGGGTTTCCTTTTACAACGTGTTATATCCGTCATAGTGCAAGTTGCAGATGCGCTGGCTGCGTTCGTTAACCCCAGTCGCTTACTGACGTAAGCTGATGAGATCTTCTTTTGCCGCGTGAATCTGTCTTCGGCTTCGCCCCTTCAAGGCCAGCGCACGCGCTGTGAGGCCCTTCGGACGTTGTCCTGAAACTCGACGTATGTAGGGTATAGATCGGCAAATCAGAGCGGGCAGCCAGAAGCTGCCCGCCATTACTTATTACTTAGCGATACGGCTCTGTGCGTCTTTCATCGCTTCATCAACGGACTGACGACCGCTAACGGCGTTGATAACCGCAGTACGAACGGCGTACCAGAATGCAGACATCTGCGGGATGTTCGGCATAATTTCGCCTTTTTCGGCGTTCGCCATGGTGGCGGCGATACGCGGATCTTTAGCCAGTTGTTCCTGGTAAGATTTCAGCGCAACAGCACCCAGCGGTTTGTCCTTGTTCACTTCCGCCAGACCTTCGTTGGTCAGCAGATAGTTTTCCAGGAACTCTTTAGCCAGTTCTTTGTTCGGGCTGGCGGCGTTGATACCGGCGCTCAGTACCCCAACAAACGGTTTCGACGGCTTGCCTTTAAAGGTTGGCAATTGCGCTACACCGTAGTTGATTTTGCTCTTATCAATGTTTGTCCACGCCCACGGACCGTTGATGGTCATGGCGGTTTCGCCTTTGTTGAAGGCGGCTTCAGCGATGGAGTAATCGGTATCGGCGTTCATGTTTTTGTTTTTGATCATATCGACCAGGAAAGTCAGGCCCGCTTTCGCGCCTGCGCTGTTCACGCCGACATCTTTCACATCATACTTGCCGTTAGCGAATTTGAACGCGTATCCGCCGTCTGCTGCGATAAGCGGCCAGGTGAAGTACGGTTCTTGCAGGTTGAACATCAGGGCGCTCTTACCTTTAGCCTTGAGTTCTTTATCCAGTGCCGGGATCTCTTCCCAGGTTTTCGGCGGGTTCGGTACTAAATCTTTGTTATAGATAAGAGAGAGCGATTCAACCGAGACCGGGTAGGCGATTAATTTACCGTCGTAACGCACCGCGTCCCATGCGAAAGGAACCAGTTTGTCCTGGAATGCTTTGTCTGGGGTGATTTCAGCCAGTAAGCCTGATTGCGCGTATCCGCCGAAACGGTCATGTGCCCAGAAAATAATATCCGGACCGTCACCCGTGGCTGCAACCTGCGGATATTTCTCTTCCAGTTTATCCGGATGTTCAACGGTCACTTTAATGCCGGTGTCTTTTTCGAACTTCTTACCGACTTCGGCAAGGCCGTTATAGCCTTTATCACCGTTAATCCAGATTACCAGTTTGCCTTCTTCTATCTTGGCGAGAGCAGAGGCGGAAAACATCATCGTTGTCAGAGCGGACAACGCGAGGATGCGTGCGCCAGTGTTGAATTTCATATGTCCCATCCTTTTTGGTGAGTGCACGTAGATACACGTAATGGCTTTACCTTGCTTAGTCTGCGCATCTGACAAGCGCTTCTCATCCTCCTTTACGCTACGCCCCTGGGCTTACTTGTGTGATCTGCGTTGCATAAGCGCAAGTTATGTGGGCTGGCGCACACAAAAAAGCGCCCTTTTTTGACGCCGCGATCACGATTTTCTCATCCGGGGTGTGCTTGCGGTGGCAGACCGACCTTTCTCATCCTCCCGTCTCCTCCCCCATTAAAAACCCCGGGGGTGGAGGATTCATCGTTGCCACTAATGACGGATAGTCAGTCCCGAAAAACTGCGTTGTTGCAGAAAGTTGTTGAGGGAGAAGGGGATGGCAAGCGTTCAGCTGCGTAATGTAACGAAAGCCTGGGGCGACGTGGTGGTGTCCAAAGATATCAATCTTGACATCACAGAAGGTGAATTTGTGGTGTTCGTCGGACCTTCTGGCTGTGGTAAATCGACATTGCTGCGAATGATTGCCGGGCTGGAAACGGTTACCAGCGGCGATTTAATAATTGGCGACAAGCGTGTTAATGACGTCCCTCCCGCAGAGCGCGGCGTGGGCATGGTGTTCCAGTCTTATGCGCTTTATCCGCATCTTTCCGTGGCTGAAAATATGTCCTTTGGCCTGAAGCTGGCCGGAGCAAAAAAAGATGTCATCCACCAGCGCGTTAATCAGGTCGCCGAAACACTCCAACTGGCCCATCTGTTAGACAGACGTCCAAAAGCGCTCTCCGGCGGGCAACGTCAACGTGTGGCGATTGGTCGAACCCTGGTTGCGGAACCGAGCGTCTTTTTGCTTGATGAGCCGCTTTCAAACCTTGACGCCGCGCTGCGCGTACAAATGCGCATCGAAATCTCCCGTCTACATAAGCGCCTGAAACGCACCATGATTTACGTAACCCACGATCAGGTCGAGGCGATGACACTTGCCGACAAAATTGTGGTGTTAGACGCCGGTCGCATAGCCCAGGTAGGTAAGCCGCTTGAGCTGTACCACTATCCCGCCGACCGCTTTGTCGCAGGCTTTATCGGCTCGCCGAAGATGAATTTCTTACCCGTAAAAGTCACCGCGACTGCCATTGATCAAGTTCAGGTTGAACTGCCGAATCGCCAGCAAATCTGGCTACCGGTCGACAGTGCGGGCGTGCATGTGGGAAGCAACATGTCGCTTGGGATCCGCCCTGAACATTTGCTACCGAGCGAGATTGCTGATGTCACCCTGGAAGGTGATGTCCAAGTGGTCGAGCAACTCGGCCATGAAACACAAATTCATATCCAAATTCCGGCCATTCGTCAGAACCTGGTTTACCGCCAGTCTGACGTGGTGTTGGTAGAAGAGGGTGCCACATTCGCCATCGGCTTGCCGCCAGAGCGTTGCCATTTGTTCCGAGAGGATGGTACGGCCTGTCGTCGTCTGCACCAAGAGCCCGGCGTTTAAGCATTCCATAAAAAAACGACACGCAATCTTTTATGCCGCATCGAAGCGGCAAGAAGGGCGACGTGTACAAAGAAAAGCAATGATCTCAGGAGATAGAATGATGATTACTCTGCGCAAAGTCCCTCTGGCGGTTGCCGTTATGGCGGGCATCCTGTCTGCTCAGGCAGGCGCTGTTGACTTTAAAGGCTATGCTCGTTCCGGCATTGGCTGGACAGGCAGTGGCGGCGAACAGCAATGTTTCCAGGCAACCGGCGCTCAAAGTAAATACCGTCTGGGTAACGAATGTGAAACCTACGCAGAATTAAAACTGGGTCAGGAAGTGTGGAAAGAGGGCGATAAGAGCTTCTATTTCGACACCAACGTAGCGTATTCCGTTGCGCAGCAAAATGACTGGGAAGCGACCAGTCCGGCGTTCCGTGAAGCCAACGTGCAGGGTAAAAACCTGATCGACGCGTTGCCAGGCTCCACCATTTGGGCTGGTAAACGCTTCTATCAACGTCATGACGTTCACATGATCGACTTCTACTACTGGGATATCTCCGGTCCTGGCGCAGGTCTGGAAAATGTCGATCTGGGCTTTGGTAAGCTTTCTGTTGCGGCAACCCGCTCCTCTGAAGCTGGCGGTTCGGCCACCTTCCAGAGCGACAACATTTATGATTACAACAAAAGCACGGCGAACGACGTGTTTGACGTACGTTTAGGCAGTCTGGAATTGAACCCGGGCGGCACGCTGGAGCTCGGTGTGGACTATGGCCGTGCTAATACGCGTGACGACTACTACCTGGCTGACGACGCGACCAAAGATGGCTGGATGTTCACCGCTGAACACGTTCAAACCATCGGTACAGGCTTCAACAAATTTGTTGTTCAGTATGCGACAGATGCACTGACCGCACAGGGCAAAGGCCTGTCTCAGGGCTCCGGCATTGGCATCAGTGACACCGATCCCAAATTTGCGTATGCACAGAATAACAATGGCCATATGCTGCGTGTTATCGATCATGGCTCAATCTCCATGGGCGATCGCTGGGAAATGATGTATGTCGGTATGTACCAGGATATCGATTGGGATAACAACAACGGCACCCGCTGGTGGACTGTAGGTGTGCGCCCGATGTTCAAATGGACGCCGATCATGAGCACCCTGCTTGAAGTCGGCTATGACAACGTGAAATCCCAGCGTACTGACGATACCAACAACCAATACAAAATTACTCTGGCTCAGCAGTGGCAGGCAGGCGACAGCATTTGGTCTCGCCCGGCGCTGCGTGTCTTCGCCACTTATGCGAAGTGGGATGAAAAATGGGGCTATGACCGTATGGGCAACCCGAGCAACAACGCCAACTATGGCTACGCAGTTAAAGATGGCTTTAATGGCGGCAGCTTCGGTCGCGGCGATAGCGACGAATGGAGCTTCGGCGCCCAGATGGAAATCTGGTGGTAATCACGCGTTATCGTAATACCAGGAGGGGCGAAAGCCCCTCTAACCCTCATTAAAAGTACCGATATTCGGGATACGTGCTATTGCCTGGCTACCGTTTCCCTTTCCATTCGAGGTAATAAAAATGAAAAAACGTCTCGTCGCATTGTGTTTAACCGCAGGGCTGCTCGCAGGCGCGCCTGCCGTCAGCTTTGCAGATGTCAATATTGTGCCGCAAAACACCTCCGCGGCACCCTCTATACCAGCCGGTGAGTTACAGCGTCTGAACTGGACGCCTGTGGCGCAGTCGCAGACCCTGACCACCGATCTTGCCGCCGTTGGTCAGTCGCTCAACGTGCCCGGCATCGCCGGTAAAGTGGCCGCCTATAGCGTCCCGGCGAACATCGGCGAGCTGACCATCACGCTCACCAGCCTTGCGAACAAACAGATCGGCATTTATGCGCCAAACGTACTGGTGTTGGATCAGAACTTAACGCCAGCGGCGTACTTTCCGAGTAGCTATTTTACTTATCAGGAGCCGGGCGTAGTCACTGAAGACCGTCTGGAAGCCATCATTAAGCTGACGCCTGCGCTCGGGCAGCAGAAGCTGTACCTGTTGGTCTTCACCACACCGCAGGATCTACAGAAGACCACCACGATGACCAACCCGGCGAAGGCTTACGCCAAAGGGGTGGGTAATGCCGTGCCGGATATCGCTGATCCGGTGGCGCGTCATACACCTGACGGCAAGCTTAAATTGAAAGTAAGCACTAACTCCGCATCCAGCGTCCTGGTCGGCCCGCTGTTTGGCTCCTCAGGCCCGGGCTCGGTGACCGTTGGCAATACCGCCGCGCCAGCGACAGCGTATAGCGCGCTGGCTCCGGCTCCGATGGCGGCTCCGGCGACGGCCCATGCCGCGCCAGCACCATCCCGCAAAAGCGAACCGGTGCTGAATGATACAGAACAATACTTCAACCAGGCCATTAAGCAGGCCGTGAAAAGCGGGGATGTCGATAAAGCCCTGAAACTGCTGGATGAAGCCGAGCGTCTGGGGTCTACCTCCGCCCGTTCAACGTTTATCAGCAGTGTAAAAGGCAAGGGGTAATTCACCCCACATTGTTGATGCTTGTAAGGTTGGTGCGCTTCGGCGCACCTTTTTTATTGCCTGCTATTTCTTGTTGCAGATTTGTTGCATCAAATTAGCAATGGTGACGTTTCACCGCCATCTTTACCCATTATGCGCTACAATGCCGGGAGACCTGGTTCCGGAGAGCAAGACATGTCCCATCCTGCGCTCACGTCACTGCGTGCGCTGACTTTTTACGACACCCTTCCTGAGCTTGATGGCGAGTTACGCGACTGGCTGTTGCTTGAAGATTCCATGACAAAGCGCTTTGAGCAGTTTTGTCGCAAAGTGAACGTCGATATTATTTATGAAGGCTTTATCGGCCCGGAATTGCCCGATGACGAGCGCGCCTGCCTGCCGAATGAATCCCGCTACTGGCTGCGTGAAATCGTACTGTGCGGAGACGGCGAGCCCTGGCTTATCGGTCGAACGGTGGTACCGGAATCAACCTTATGTGGGCCGGAGCTGGCGCTACAACATCTGGGCGAAACTCCGCTGGGCCGCTATCTTTTTACCCAGTCAACCCTGACGCGCGACTATATTGAAGTGGGGCGGAGTGAAAATTTATGGGGACGCCGTTCCCGACTGCGTTTATCCGGCAAACCGCTGTTACTGACTGAGCTATTTCTGGCCGCGTCGCCGTTGTACCAGGAGGAAAAATAATGGAGTGGAGCCTCAGGCAAAACAAGCTACTGGCTTTTCATCGGTTGATGCGTACCGATAAACCCATCGGCGCATTATTACTGCTTTGGCCGACACTGTGGGCGCTGTGGGTCGCCACACCAGGATTACCGCCGCTGTGGATCCTGGCGGTATTTGTCGCAGGCGTTTGGTTAATGCGCGCGGCAGGGTGCGTTGTGAATGATTATGCAGATCGCAAATTCGATGGGCATGTGAAACGCACCGCTAATCGCCCACTGCCCAGCGGCGCGGTTACGGAAAAAGAAGCGCGCAATTTGTTTGTCGGCCTGGTACTACTTTCGTTTTTGCTGGTGCTGACGCTTAACATCATGACCATTATGTTGTCCGTGGCGGCGCTGGCGCTGGCGTGGGTATATCCGTTTATGAAGCGCTATACCCATTTGCCGCAGGTCGTATTGGGCGCGGCGTTCGGCTGGTCGATTCCGATGGCGTTCGCGGCCGTTAGCGAAAGTGTGCCCTTAAGCTGCTGGCTTTTATTTATTGCCAATATCTGCTGGGCGGTGGCCTACGATACGCAGTACGCCATGGTTGACCGTGATGATGACGTTAAAATCGGCATTAAATCCACAGCCATCCTTTTCGGCCGCTATGACACGTTGATCATCGGTATTTTGCAGGTAATCGTAATGGGATTAATGGCGACAGTTGGCTGGCTTAACGGGCTGGGCGCGGCGTTTTACGTCTCGATTCTGGTGGCAGGCGGACTGTTTGCTTATCAACAAAAACTGATTGCCGGACGCGAGCGCGAGGCCTGTTTCCGGGCGTTTATGAATAATAACTACGTGGGACTGGCGTTATTTATTGGCCTTGTCTTCAGTTATCAGCATTTCTAAAAAAACAGGCGGAAATACCCGCCTGTTTTGTCTTTACGCTTCGCTCGTTTGAGCCGCCGCGCTTTCGATAGTTAACCGAATATCCGAGGTAATCAGGTCTGCCAGCAACTGGTAAACCTTCATCGTTTGTGCCGGTTCGGCATCCCCGGTATCACTGATAAAACCTTCATCACGTAACGTGGAAACCAGAGTACTGAACACCGCCTTGTCAAAGAACTCCGGCGCGTTAATACCGTGCAGGACTGACAAGCGCTGCGCAACCGTACGGCTCTCTTTTTCAAGCGTTCCGCGGTTGATGGACGGATTCGCGCTTAACAACCAGAAGGTGATGGCATAGCGCTGTAGCGTTTCGCGAACGCCTGCCGCCAGCAACTGGAGCGTGCGTGAACGTGCCGGGTTTAACTGCAATTTATCGCCGTTTTCAACGATAAGTTGCTGCTGTAACAGTTCATTGACCAAGGCGTCAATCAGCGCGCTCAGTTCATCTTTATCCCAACGCAGGAACAACTCTGCTTTAAGCATCGGATAGAGCACTTCTACCTGACGCAGCAGCTCTTCGCGGGTGATATGGCGATGCTGAGTGATCATCGCTGCGACCAGAGACGGCAACACCAACATATGAAGAATGTTGTTGCGGTAGTAGGTCATCAATACCGCCTGCTCGCGCGGCAGAACGATGATATCCCCGATGGTATCTTTCTCGACCTCGAACTTGTTCATCTGCAACGCGTGTTCAATCAACTCATTAGCGGATTGAGCCGGCGCGGTTGCATCGACGGAATAAGGCACATTACGCAGCAGGCTTAAATAACATTCCAGTTGTTCAGTAAGTTGTTCACGAGTAAGCGAACGCTGACGTGACGCCAGCAGCGCCGTGCAACACAGGTTCATGGCGTTGGCCGCGCCTGCGTTGTTAATGCGCACCATTAAGTCGGCGGCGATGGCATTTACCGTTGGGGTCAGCCACGCCGGGCGAATGGCTTCGATCGGATCGATGGATTCACGCCATTCCGGTACATGCTGATTCAGGTAAGTCATCAACGGCATGGGTTCGCCAAAGTTAACGTAGCCCTGTCCCAGATTGCGCAGCTTACTGAGACCACTCACCATTTTAGCGAAGTTTTCTTTCTCTTTCGTCGCGCCGCGCAGTTCTTTGGCGTAAGTACCCACTTCCATCACATGCTCATAACCAATGTAGATGGGAATCAGCGTAATCGGGCGAGTACCACCGCGCAGCATCGCCTGTATGGTCATCGACAGGGTGCCGGTTTTCGGATCCAGCAAACGCCCGGTACGGGAGCGGCCGCCTTCAACGAAATACTCAACGGAATAGCCGCGGCTAAACAGTTCGCCCAGATACTCGCGGAATACCGTGGAGTAGAGTTTATTGCCTTTAAAGGTACGGCGAATAAAGAAGGCGCCCAGACGGCGGAACATTGGGCCTGCTGGCCAGAAATTCAGGTTGATGCCTGCAGCAATGTGCGGCGGCACCAGTCCCTGGTGATACAACACATAAGACAGCAGCATATAGTCCATATGGCTGCGGTGGCACGGAACGTATACCAGTTCATGCCCGTCGTGCGCCAGTTGCCGCACGCGTTCAGCGTTGTGAACGTTGATACCCTGATAGAGACGGTTCCAGGTAAAACCTAGAATGCGGTCCATCAGGCGAATGGTTTCATAAGAGAAATTCGCAGCTATCTCTTCCATTAGCGCCACCGCATTTTGCTGGGCCTTTTCATGGGAGATTTTTTTGCTGCGCGCTTCATCTTCTACGGCACGCGCAATGGCTTTAGATGCCAGTAACTTGTTAAACAAATCCTGGCGCGCCGGCAAGCGCGGTCCCACAGCGGCCAGGCGTTGGCGCGCGAAGTGCATACGCGCCACTCGCGCCAGTTTCTGGGCGATGATTTTGTCAGTCCCGTGCTCATCTGCCATATGGCGCAACGACACAGACGGCGAGAAACGCACGAAGCTGTCACGCCCAAGCCATGAAACGGCAAAAAATTTCTGTACGCCGTTAAGCATACGCAGCGGGGGATTCACCTCGCCTTTTTCACGACCCGGCGCACGTCCAAACATCACGGATACCGGCACCATCTGCACATCAAGATGCGGGTTGCTGCGATGCAGATCGAGATAGTCATGAAAGACTTTAATCGACTCTTCTTTCGGCGTGTAATAGGTGAAGACACGCGGCCCGCCATGAATAAAGACATGGCGCGGAAGCTGGGTACCATCGATTTCCAGTGGTTCGAGCGGATCCGGTAAGCCATGCGCCAGACATTGCTCGCGCAGCGTCAACAGGTCCGCTTTCGAGTTGTACGGAAGCACGTACATAATCGGGCGCGAGATATCGAGCCCGAGTTCGGCGCAAGGATCTGCCGGAATGGATTTGCTTTTTACCAGTACGCGTAATGGTAAATTAAGTAATTTGTAGTAAATTCGTGGCCAGCCAGACATAAACGATGTAAAGCCTCTGGTTAATAATGCAAATGCACCGCAAGAATATCAGAAACTCAAGGGAATATCTGTGGTGCTTACGTTTCGTTGCTCAATGCTCTTGATGCGTTTTTTTAAAAGGTTTCTTTTTCATGGCGAATAACACCACCGGGTTAATACGAATTGTTAAAGCAGCAGGCTACTCCTGGAAAGGCATCCGTGCCGCCTGGAAGAACGAGGCGGCCTTTCGCCAGGAGGGCGTTGCGACAGTGGTCGCTATTGCGCTGGCCTGCTGGCTGGATGTCGATCCCATTACCCGCGTGCTGCTGATAGGTTCTGTCATTTTGGTCATGATTGTCGAAATTCTTAATAGCGCCATCGAAGCGGTGGTAGATCGTATTGGTCCCGAATTTCATGAGCTTTCCGGGCGCGCCAAAGACATGGGGTCTGCGGCGGTACTGTTTTCTATTCTACTGGCGCTTATCACCTGGGGTACTTTGCTCTGGTCAAATTTGCGATAAAGATTCCAGATGCGGCTAACGTGCAGAGATTTGCTGATTTTGTGGTTTCAAAATCGCCGTTAGCTGTATATACTCACAGCATTACTGTATATGCACCCAGGGGGCGGAATGAAAGCGTTAACGGCCAGACAGCAAGAGGTGTTTGATCTTATTCGAGATCACATCAGCCAAACCGGCATGCCTCCCACTCGTGCGGAGATTGCACAGCGTCTGGGTTTCCGTTCCCCAAATGCCGCAGAAGAACACCTCAAAGCTCTGGCACGTAAAGGGGTGATTGAAATTGTCTCCGGCGCGTCGCGCGGTTTGCGTTTGCTGGTGGATGAAGAAGAAGGTTTACCTTTGGTAGGTCGCGTCGCAGCGGGCGAACCGTTACTGGCGCAGCAGCATATTGAAGGCCATTATCAGGTGGATCCGGGCCTGTTTAAGCCAAGTGCGGATTTTTTACTGCGTGTTAGCGGTATGTCGATGAAAGACATCGGTATTATGGATGGCGACTTGCTCGCGGTGCATAAAACGCAGGATGTGCGCAACGGCCAGGTGGTGGTCGCGCGTATCGACGATGAAGTTACTGTTAAGCGCCTCAATAAGCAGGGTAATACCGTGCAACTGTTGCCGGAAAACAGCGAATTCTCCCCGATCGTTGTTGACCTGCGTGAACAAGCCTTTTCTATTGAAGGCCTGGCCGTCGGCGTTATTCGTAACGGTGAGTGGCTGTAAATCTTTAAGTTTCAGATCAAGCCGTAGCGCCTCGCGTTACGGCTTTTTGTTTTATACCGTCAAAAAATCTCGCTACGGATTGCGTCATGCATTTTTTCACTTCTGCTGATAAGGCATTGTGGCGCCTGGCGCTGCCAATGATTTTCTCCAATATCACCGTGCCGCTGCTGGGCCTGGTCGATACCGCCGTTATTGGTCACCTTGATAGTCCCGTCTATTTAGCTGCCGTCGCCATTGGCGCTACCGCTACCAGCTTCCTGTTTATGCTGCTGCTTTTCTTACGCATGAGCACCACCGGTTTAACCGCTCAGGCTTTTGGCGCGAGGGATCCGCAAGCGATGGCGCGCGCGTTGGTGCAACCGTTATTACTGGCGCTTCTGGCCGGGGTAGCGATCATGCTTCTGCGTACACCCCTCATCAATCTGGCGTTGCATATTGTGGGGGGCAGCGAAACGGTCTTACTGGAAGCGCGGCGTTTTCTTGAAATCCGCTGGCTAAGCGCACCCGCCACGCTTGCGAATCTGGTCCTGCTGGGATGGTTGTTAGGGGTCCAGTATGCACGTGCGCCGGTGCTGCTATTGGTGGTGGGTAATGTGTTGAATATCATTCTCGACCTGTGGCTGGTCGTCGGGCTTGATATGAAAGTACAAGGTGCGGCGCTTGCCACTGTCGTGGCGGAATATATTACGTTGGCGGTGGGGCTGGTGATGGCGTGGCATGTCATTAAGCTTCGGGGCATTACCCCGGCAATGCTGCTGTCTGGCTGGCGCGGCGATATAATGCGGCTGCTGGCATTAAACCGCGACATCATGCTGCGTTCATTATTACTCCAGGTCTGCTTTGCCTGCGTCACTATTTTGGGCGCGCGCATGGGAAACGATATTGTCGCTGTCAATGCCGTGCTGATGACGCTTCTGACATTTACCGCGTATGCGCTGGATGGTTTTGCCTATGCAGTTGAAGCGCATTCAGGACAGGCCTATGGTGCAGGCGACGGTCGTCAACTTCTCAAAGTGTGGCGCGCCGCCTGCCGACAGGCAGGGCTTGTGGCGCTGCTGTTTGCTGCGGTATATGCGCTGTTGGGTGGGCATATCGTTGCGCTTTTGACATCCCTTCCCGTCCTTCAACAACAAGCGGATCGTTATCTTGGCTGGCAAGTCATCTTGCCGCTGGTAGGCGTGTGGTGCTACTTGCTTGATGGTATGTTCATTGGAGCGACTCGCGGCGCGGAAATGCGCAATAGCATGGCGGTGGCAGCGCTGGGTTTTGGGTTAACCTTGATGGCCTTACCCTGGCTTGGAAATCATGGCCTGTGGTTAGCCGTCGCCGTTTTTCTGGCGCTTCGCGGACTGTCTTTGTGGCTCATCTGGCGTCGTCACTGGCAGCGTAAAACCTGGTTTAGCGATCGGAATAATGGTTAGTTACATCTGCTGACCACGATTTAATAATCTAATATCCTATTGATAAGTAATATTTTTATTGAATGCGTGGTGCGTTTTTTATCCCGCGTTTGGTTAAAGATTCTGAATGTTTTCATCGTCTCAGAACGCTCAACTAAACTTATTATCACGTCCAGCAGATAATTGCTGTTAAGCACGGACGATAAGTATTTAGCGTTTATAACCGAACGATGAGGACGACATTATGAATAAAGACGAAGTCGGCGGTAACTGGAAACAGTTCAAAGGTAAAATGAAAGAGCAGTGGGGTAAACTCACTGACGACGATATGACCGTAATCGAAGGTAAACGCGATCAGCTCGTAGGGAAAATCCAGGAACGTTATGGTTACGAGAAAGATCAGGCAGATAAAGAAGTGACTGACTGGGAAACCCGTAACGATTATCGCTGGTAATCCGGCGAAGGGTTTCTGGTAAGCATTACCATGGCTACCCTGCCCAGGTACAAGGATGTACCGTCTACCCCCCCTTTATTTCCCGCGCTTTTTCACCTGAACCGAATGATCATGATGGCAATGATCAGGTTGATGGCAAGATTCTACTTCTGCACAACTGGCGCATAAGCCATGGGCTTCAATCACATTATGTCGCAGCGAAAAACCCATATCGGCGGCTAATGCATCCATGATGGTTTCTACACCTTGCGCGCTTTGTTCTTTGACGACGCCGCAGCGATCGCAAATAAACATTGCCGATGTATGCGTGGGCTGATCGAACAGATAGCACAACACATAGCTATTGGTTGACTCCACTTTATGAACGAAGCCTTGTTCCAGCAGGAAATCCAGCGCTCGGTATACCGTAGGCGGTTTTGCCTGTGGTTCCGTTTCGCGCAGCAAATCCAGCAGATCATATGCGCTAATCGCCCCTTTCTGTAAGGTCATTAAACGCAACACTTCGAGGCGCTGCGGAGTCAGGCGGACATTTCGTTGCTGGCAAAGGTCTTGTGCCAAAGCAAGCATATGTTGTGATGTCGTCGTATCCATCAGGATCCTCATGGGTAGCGTGAAACCGTCATTTTAACATGAACCTCTGAAAACGCCGACAGATCCCTGAATTGAGCGCCTTTAGGCGCTTTTTTAACGCTTATCAAAACATGCGCTTCCCGAATATTAAAATCTCATCTATAAGTAATTAAGTATTACAAATAATGAATATGTACCACCTGAAGGTGGTATCGCTTTTTATGGGCCAGGGCGCCTGTTTTTTCATATGGACATACCACAGCAAGCACTCTCCGCTGTGCAGAGACACTGCACTGTTACATCAACTATGACGAGACGGACTACTGTGAAAAAAATAAAATTATCGGCGGTGGCAGCAGCGGTTTCGCTGCTTGTGGCAAATGGGGCCAGTGCGGCCAACACCTGGACAGAAGCCCGTGGCGATGCGATGGGGGGAACCGGTGTCGCGGCGGCCCATTATGGAAGTGGTGTATTACTCAACCCGGCGTTGTTGGCGAAAGCCCAGCCCGAAGATGATGTCACCGTTATTTTACCGACGGTTGGGGCGCAGATTAGCGATAAAGACAATCTTGCGGATCAGATCGATGACATCAGCGATCGGATCAATTATTACGAAGATGTGATCGACAATTTCGGTCCGGAAGATTTATTGAATCTCAACGGATCGTTACAGCAATTTCAAAACGCGGCAGGGGAACTGGCCGATCAGCTTCAGACGCTGAATGGCAAAGTCGCCACGGCACGTGCGGGTGCAGGAATAGCCGTCAGCATTCCTAATGATGTGCTATCGGTAGCTTTTGTGGCGAAAGGCTATGCGCATGCCCGGTTAAGTTCATGGGTTGATCCTGACGATATTTCCTATTTGCGCGGTATTCAGAACAGCGATATCAGAGCTGGCGCAGTGGCGTTGGACGCGAGTATTAATGGCTCCGAGCGCATTACCAATAACTTGCGCTCAACCGGTTTCGGCCGCGCGGCGATCGTCTCGGATTATGGCGTCGCGTTCGCGAAACAATTCGACATCGGCGACGTACCTGTATCATTTGGTGTTACGCCTAAGCTGCAAAAAACCTGGTTGTATAACTACACCGTGCCCATTTACCTTTATAAAAGTAGTGAATGGAATAGCACCCGTTACCGCAATGATGACACCGGATTCAACGTTGACGCGGGCCTTGCCGCCGATTTCGGCGAAAACTGGACTGTCGCCGTGAGCGGGCAGAACCTGATTTCCCGCGATATCGATACCAAAGTCGTCAATGGTTACAAAGATACCTATGAAATCAAGCCACTGGTTACGGCGGGCGTTGCATGGAATACGGAAAACGTCACCTTAACGGCAGATGGCGATCTGACTGAAACGAAAGGATTTAAAAGCGAAGAAGACAGCCAGTATGCCGGTGTCGGTGCAGAAGTACGTCCGCTCAGTTGGCTTGCCCTTCGCGCCGGTTACCGGGCAGATATCAAAGGCAACGACAATGACGTCTTTACCGCAGGTGTGGGTTTCGCGCCGTTTAACCGGGTGCATTTGGATTTAACCGGTCTTGTCGGTGAAAAAGAAACCTGGGGGGCCGGCGCGCAACTTAGCGTGACGTTCTAAAATCAGGCGGGCGGAATGATGAGGTTCCGCCCCTTTTCCTGGAGTGTGGTATAGTGACGCCCCTTTTTTAACCAGATACCCCAGTCGCTTGCTTATGTTGCCAGAATCACAACCTACCGCTTTTGCCGCCCATCGCTTTTCTATTGCGCCGATGCTTGACTGGACTGACAGGCATTGCCGTTATTTCCTGCGTCTGCTGTCACGCCATACGCTGCTGTATACCGAAATGGTGACCACGGGCGCGATTATTCATGGCAAAGGCGACTACCTGGCTTACAGCGATGAAGAGCACCCGGTGGCGTTGCAACTAGGCGGCAGCGATCCGGCGGCGCTTGCTCACTGTGCGAAACTGGCGCAAGCGCGCGGTTATGACGAAATCAATCTTAACGTGGGCTGCCCGTCCGATAGAGTACAAAACGGTATGTTCGGCGCATGCCTGATGGGCAACGCGCAACTGGTGGCGGACTGCGTTAAAGCGATGCGTGATGTGGTGTCCATTCCGGTAACCGTGAAAACCCGAATCGGTATTGATGAGCAGGATAGCTATGAGTTTCTCTGCGATTTCATTGATACCGTTTCCGGCAAGGGCGAATGCGAGATGTTTATTATTCACGCCCGCAAAGCCTGGTTGTCTGGGTTAAGCCCTAAAGAAAACCGCGAAATTCCGCCGCTGGATTATCCGCGTGTTTACCAACTCAAGCGTGATTTTCCACACCTGACGATGTCTATCAATGGCGGTATTACCTCTCTGGAGCAGGCTAAAGCACACCTTGAGCATATGGATGGTGTGATGGTCGGGCGCGAAGCCTATCAAAATCCAGGGATGCTGGCGTCTGTGGATAAAGAGATTTTCGGCGTGGACAGCGCAACGGCCGATCCGGTTGCTGTGGTGCGTGCCATGTATCCCTACATTGAGCGTGAACTCAGCCAGGGCGCATATCTGGGCCATATTACCCGCCATATGCTTGGGCTGTTTCAGGGCGTACCTGGCGCGCGTCAGTGGCGTCGTTATTTAAGTGAGAACGCGCATAAAGCGGGTGCGGATATCAATGTGCTGGAAAATGCCCTTCAAAAAGTAGCTGCGCCGCAATAATTTCGCTAAAAAATCGTCAAATTCACTACGCGCTGGCTATCCGTTCAGCGCGTTTTTATTACTATTCAATAAGTTATGATTGGCATGATTCTTGTAATAGTCCTCCAGGAAAGAAATTGGGGGAGAGAGTCATGCTGGAAATTGTATTTGTACTCGGGTTTTTCGTGATGCTGCTGGTCACTGGCGTATCGCTACTCGGTATTCTGGCAGCGTTAGTCGTGGCGACGGCATTAATGTTTGTGGGCGGGTTGTTTGCCATCATCTTTAAAGTATTACCCTGGTTATTGCTGGCCGTCGCTATCGTGTGGGTCGTCAGAGCAATAAAACAGCCGAAGCTTCCGCTTTATCAGCGCAACAACCGTTGGCGTTACTAAGGAGTGGGGCCTGGGTCACAACCTGATGATCCTGTGAGGATTTATTCAGGGGCTGCGTAGGAATCGACGCGTTAATCTGTCACTATATGTAGGTTAACGAATTCATCGCAGCTGTACCCTACATACGGCGCGAACGATAAAAAAAGAAAGGGCTTCCTACGGGAAGCCCTAATTCTTTTTAGGGAATCAATAAACTGGAGCCATGGGTGGCCCGGCTTTCCAGTGCTTCATGGGCCTTTTGCGCATCTTTTAACGCAAAGCGCTGATCATCCGCCACATCTACCTTTATTACGCCGCTTGCGATAAGCGAGAACAGCTCATTACTGGCTTCTTCCAGCTCCGCACGGTTTGTGATATAGCCATTCAGGGAAGGACGCGTCACGAACAGCGACCCTTTTTGATTCAGGATCCCCAGATTAACGCCCGTTACCGGTCCAGATGAATTACCAAAGCTGACCATCAGACCGCGGCGTTGCAGGCAATCCAGCGAGGGCTCCCAGGTCTCTTTACCGACCGAATCGTAAACCACGCACACTTTTTTCCCGCCGGTGATTTCGCGCACCCGATCAACGATGCTCTCTTCCTGATAATTAATCACCTGCCATGCGCCCGCTTTTTTAGCGCGTTCCGCTTTTTGTGCCGAGCCGACGGTACCAATCAATTTCGAGCCTAATGCTTTTGCCCACTGACAGGCAATAAGCCCGACGCCGCCCGCTGCGGCGTGAAATAAAAATGGCTCATCGGGCTTTATTTCATAGGTTTTACGCAGCAGATAGAACACAGTCAGGCCTTTTAAGAACGACGCGGCGGCCTGCTCAAAAGAAATTGCATCCGGCAGCAGAGCGACTTTATCGGCAGGCACATTGTGTACTTCACTGTAAGCGCCGAGCGATGACTGCGCGTACACCACGCGGTCGCCTGCTTTAATATGCGTTACGCCATTGCCGACTTTACTCACGATGCCCGCAGCTTCGGTGCCAAGTCCGCTGGGCAGCGCTGGCGGTGGATACAACCCGCTGCGGATATAGGTATCAATGTAGTTGATGCCAATGGCTTTATTCTCAACCTGGACTTCGTTATCCGCCGGGTCGCCTGGTGTGAACTCAACTGCCTGGAGCACGTCAGGGCCGCCATGCTTTTGAAACTCAATGCGTATTGCCATGTATCCTCCGCTGTCATATCGTTTGGGCGCGGGTATCCTGTGAATTCATGCGCTATCGCAGGCTTTGCACGCGATGCAACTTATATCACCAGGGTATATAATGCCCGTCCCCCTAATCTAACTCGGTAACTCCATTCACTATGGCAGGAAATAAACCCTTCAACAAACCCACTGAGCCTCGCGATCCGCAAGTCGCCGGGTTAAAAATCCCCCCGCATTCGATTGAAGCGGAACAGTCGGTGTTGGGCGGTTTAATGCTGGATAACGAACGCTGGGACGATGTGGCCGAGCGTGTCGTGGCGGAAGATTTTTATACCCGCCCGCATCGCCATATTTTTACCGAAATGCATCGCCTTCAGGAGATGGGGAAACCTATCGATCTGATCACGCTGTCTGAATCGCTGGAACAGCAGGGGCAACTTGATAGCGTCGGCGGTTTCGCTTATCTCGCAGAGTTATCGAAAAACACGCCAAGTGCGGCGAACATCGGTGCTTATGCCGATATCGTGCGTGAGCGCGCGGTAGTGCGCGACATGATTTCTGTCGCCAATGAAATCGCCGATGCCGGGTTTGACCCCCAGGGCCGCAGCAGTGAAGACCTGTTGGATCTGGCCGAGTCACGGGTGTTCCAGATTGCTGAAAACCGCGCCAACAAAGATGAAGGCCCGAAAAGCATCGATCAGATCCTTGAAGCGACGGTCGCGCGTATCGAAACGCTCTACCAGCAGCCTCATGATGGTGTGACCGGCGTGGATACCGGCTATCAGGATTTGAACAAGAAAACCGCCGGCTTACAGCGTTCCGACCTGATTATCGTGGCGGCGCGTCCTTCAATGGGGAAAACGACGTTTGCCATGAACCTGTGCGAAAACGCCGCCATGTTGCAGGACAAGCCGGTGCTCATTTTCAGCCTTGAGATGCCCGGCGAGCAGATCATGATGCGTATGCTGGCGTCGCTTTCACGGGTGGACCAAACGCGTATTCGTACCGGTCAACTGGATGATGAGGACTGGGCGCGTATTTCCGGCACCATGGGCATTCTGCTTGAGAAGCGCAATATGTATATTGACGATTCCTCTGGCCTGACCCCGACTGAAGTCCGTTCCCGCGCACGACGCATATTCCGGGAACACGGCGGCTTAAGCATGATCATGATCGACTACCTGCAACTGATGCGCGTGCCGTCGCTCTCCGAGAACCGTACGCTGGAAATTGCGGAAATTTCCCGCTCGCTGAAAGCGCTGGCGAAAGAGTTGCAAGTGCCCGTGGTGGCGCTCTCCCAGCTTAACCGCTCGCTGGAACAGCGCGCCGATAAACGCCCGGTGAACTCCGACCTGCGTGAGTCCGGCTCTATCGAGCAGGACGCCGACTTAATCATGTTTATCTATCGTGATGAGGTTTATCACGAGAACAGCGATCTCAAAGGCATCGCGGAAATTATTATTGGCAAGCAGCGTAACGGGCCGATTGGCACGGTACGCCTGACATTTAATGGGCAGTGGTCGCGGTTTGATAACTACGCGGGCCCGCAATACGACGACGAATAAATCCCCGTCATGCTTCACGCCGCAGGTGCGTTGACTTCGTGCGCTCACCCCCGTCACTTACTCATATAAGCTGCCGGGGATTTTCGCCCTCGTCAACTTCCTGCAACGCGAATGATTTAGGGGAATCCCCATGAAATCCACTTAAATGCAAGGAATGACATGCAAGCGGCAACTGTAGTGATTAACCGCCGCGCTCTGCGACACAACCTGCAACGCCTGCGCGAACTGGCTCCGGACAGTCGCATGGTGGCGGTTGTGAAAGCAAACGCTTATGGTCACGGTCTGCTTGAGACCGCGCGTACCCTAACTGACGCCGATGCCTTCGGCGTTGCCCGACTGGAAGAGGCGCTGCGTTTGCGGGAAGGGGGCATCACCCAGCCCGTTTTACTGCTGGAAGGCTTCTTTGATGCCGACGACCTGCCCAGTATCTCCCGGGAAGGTTTTCATACGGTGGTGCACAACGAGGCGCAATTGAGCGCGCTGGAACAGGCCACGCTTGAGAAACCCGTCACGGTATGGATGAAACTGGATACGGGTATGCATCGTCTGGGCGTTCTCCCGGAACACGCCGATGCGTTTTATGAGCGGCTTAGCGCCTGTAAAAACGTGCGCCAGCCGGTGAACATCGTCAGCCATTTCGCACGGGCCGATGAACCAGACTGCGGCGCGACGGAAAAACAATTAGCCCTGTTTAATCACTTCACCGACGGCAAACCCGGCCAGCGCTCTATTGCTGCATCAGGCGGGATCTTGCTGTGGCCGCAATCCCATTTTGAGTGGGTACGACCCGGCATCATTCTTTACGGCGTATCACCGCTGGATTCTCGTCCCTGGGGCGAAGACTTCGGCTTTAAACCGGTTATGACATTAACCTCCAGCCTGATTGCCGTGCGCGAGCATAAAGCGGGCGAACCGGTAGGCTATGGCGGTACCTGGGTAAGCGAGCGGGATACGCGCCTTGGCGTGATTGCTCTCGGTTATGGAGACGGCTATCCGCGCAGCGCGCCATCAGGTACGCCGGTACGGGTAAACGGTCGTGAAGTGCCTATCGTTGGACGCGTGGCGATGGATATGATTTGCGTCGATTTGGGGCCGGACGCACAAGATAAAATGGGCGATAGCGTGGTGATGTGGGGCGACGGCTTGCCAGTAGAACGCATCGCTGAAATGACGGGAGTAAGTGCTTACGAACTTATTACCCGTTTAACGCCACGTATGGCCACACGGTATCTGGATTAATTTTTTAAAAGAAATCGTGATGCTCGCTGAGCAAATCACTGGCGGCGCGCTTTCCATTTTGCGTGCCGCCTGAAACAGCATAGCTGGCAGGTATGCTGGGATCATCGGTTGTGGACGTTACGGGTGGCGCCCATCCCTGGCACTGCTCGTCGATGGCAAAGCAGGATGGCCCGGACGTTTACGCGCATTGTGTTTAGCGTACTGGTATCGTGAGCGTATAGCGACCGGCAACAGTACGCAGCCTGTCGCGCTGCTTGCCGCGTTAAACTGCCAGCCAAGGGTGCGAACGCCGAGGAAAAGCCGGGAATCTTGTGTAAGGAGAGGATGCCCGCTGCCCTCCCGTACGTAGATTGCACGGCTGGCAAAGCTCAACCTCATCGCTAGCTGATGTGCGATACGTCTGCGACAACACACTTACGCTTCGCATCACTCTGTTTCGGCCCAGCCATGTCAGGCGTGAGGCGCGCTCACCCTATTTGTACTGACGGTGGGTTTGGAGGCCGGTTTCCCGTTTGGCTGAATTGAATTCAGGCGCGACAACCGCGCAGGCTTTTACAGATGCTATCCCGGCGACACGCTTTTCCTGCGCGTGAAAGCCACGGTGGCATTGGGTGCGTAATCACTCCGGGAAGCGTTGCGAACATCAACACCCGTACTTTAGCGAAACATTCTGCTTTTCAACTCGATCTCTCTCAGCCTGCAGTTTATTGTGTGAACTTACTACACCGTAAACCAGGAGTACCTCAGCGTGTTTCAAAAAGTTGACGCCTATGCGGGCGACCCCATTCTGTCTTTGATGGAGCGGTTCAAAGACGATCCTCGCGCCGATAAAGTAAACCTGAGCATTGGGCTTTATTACAATGAAGACGGCATTATTCCGCAGTTGCAGGCCGTTGCTGAAGCTGAAGAGCGCCTGAATGCGCAACCTCATGGCGCGTCCCTTTATCTTCCGATGGAAGGCCTCAACCGCTACCGCCATACCATTGCGCCGTTGTTGTTTGGCGAGGACCACCCGGTACTGAAGCAACAGCGTGTTGCTACCATTCAAACGCTCGGCGGTTCGGGCGCCTTGAAAGTGGGTGCAGATTTTCTTAAGCGCTACTTTCCGCAGTCCGGCGTATGGGTCAGTGACCCGACATGGGAAAACCACGTTGCAATCTTTGAGGGTGCTGGATTCGAAGTAAGTACTTACCCTTGGTTTGATAATGAGACCAAAGGCGTGCGCGTTGACGCGCTGCTTAACACCCTTAATACGCTGCCTGCACGGAGTATTGTTCTGCTGCACCCATGCTGCCATAACCCAACGGGTTCTGATCTGAATAATGCCGAGTGGGATGCCGTGGTGGAGGTGTTGAAAGCGCGCGATCTGATCCCATTCCTGGATATTGCCTATCAGGGATTTGGTGCCGGTATGGAAGAAGATGCTTACGCGATCCGCGCCATTGCCAACGCAGGATTGCCGGCGCTGGTAAGCAATTCGTTTTCCAAAATTTTCTCGCTTTACGGTGAGCGCGTGGGTGGCTTGTCGGTGGTCTGTGAAGATGCTGAAACCGCAGGCCGCGTGTTGGGCCAGCTTAAAGCGACCGTGCGCCGCAACTATTCCAGCCCGCCCAATTTTGGGGCGCAGGTTGTGGCCACCGTGTTGGGCGATGAGGCGCTAAAAGCCAGCTGGCTTGCGGAAGTGGAAGCGATGCGCACGCGTATTCTGGCGATGCGCCAGGCGCTGGTGGATGTGCTCAAAGACGCTGTTCCGGGGCGCAATTTCGATTATCTGCTGCAACAGCGCGGCATGTTCAGTTATACCGGCTTTAGCGCAGCCCAGGTTGAGCGCCTGCGTGAGGAGTTTGGTGTCTACCTTATTGCCAGTGGTCGCATGTGCGTAGCCGGTTTAAACAGTAATAACGTTCAGCGCGTCGCACAGGCCTTTGCGGCCGTTATGTAAGCACGCGGCGGGTGCGGTCTGGGGGCGGTTTATAACAATCTTCTTCCAGACCGCAGATAAAACGCCTTCAAGATTTTACCTTTCGTCCATTAGGCTACACACTTATCTGAATTGATTTCTTTTAAGGGAGGAGCTTATGTGGGCTCAACAGACGTTGTCGTTGAAAGCGAGGCCAAGGGGTTTTCATCTGATTACCGATGAAATCTTAAGCCAGATAGACGGGCTTTCACGCATCAAAGTTGGGTTGCTGCATTTGCTGCTCCAGCATACCTCCGCCTCTCTTACGCTAAATGAAAATTGCGATCCGTCGGTGCGTCGCGATATGGAGCGCCATTTTCTTCAAACGGCGCCCGATAATGCCGCATGGGAACATGATGACGAAGGGCCGGATGATATGCCTTCGCATATCAAATCCTCAACCCTTGGCGTTTCGCTGCTGTTACCGGTCAAAAACGGGCGCGTGCAGCTCGGCACCTGGCAGGGCATTTGGTTAGGAGAACATCGCATAGACGGCGGAGCACGCCGGATTGTCGCCACGTTACAAGGGGAAGAATGATGACGAATTCAGAACTACTGGATTATTGCATGAAGAAAACCGGCGCGGAGCAAAGTGTCCACAGCGACTGGAAGGCCACACAAATCAAGCTGATGGATGTGTTATTTGCCATGGTGCATGAGGTTAACGGCAGACCCGCCGTGTCGTTGAAGACCAGCCCGGAACTTGCCGAATTATTGCGTCAAAAACACGAAGATGTGTTCCCCAGCGCGCATTTGAACAAAGCGCACTGGAGCACGGTTTTTCTTGATGGCCGCCTGCCTGCATCGCAAATCTACTATCTTATTGATGCGTCCTATCAGCAGGCGGTGACGTTGCTGCCAGAACACGCCAGGCAGCAACTGTCGGTCTGACTAACGGGACGATGGCAGCATAGGTTTCAGGAAGCGCGCCGTATAGGAAGCTTCGCATTCAGCGACCGTTTCCGGCGTGCCCGAAACCAGGATCTCGCCGCCGCCGCTGCCGCCTTCCGGGCCTAAATCCACAATCCAGTCTGCGGTTTTGATAACGTCCAGGTTGTGCTCAATGACCACAATGGTGTTGCCCTGATCGCGCAACTGATGCAGAACGTCGAGCAATTGTTGGATATCGGCAAAGTGCAGGCCGGTAGTCGGTTCATCCAGAATATACAGTGTCTGACCCGTGCCGCGTTTCGACAGCTCTCGCGCCAGTTTCACGCGCTGCGCTTCACCGCCTGAAAGCGTCGTTGCGGACTGCCCGAGGCGGATGTAGGTCAGGCCCACGTCCATCAAGGTTTGCAGCTTACGTGCCAAAGCAGGGACGGCATCAAAGAATTCACGCGCCTCTTCGATAGTCATATCAAGCACTTCGTGAATGGTTTTGCCTTTGTACTTAATCTCCAGCGTTTCACGGTTATAGCGTTTGCCTTTGCACTGATCGCATGGCACGTAAATATCCGGCAGAAAGTGCATTTCTACCTTAATCACGCCATCGCCCTGGCAGGCTTCGCAACGACCGCCGCGCACGTTAAAGCTAAAACGACCAGGCGTATAGCCGCGCGTACGGGATTCCGGCACGCCGGCAAACAACTCGCGCACTGGCGTAAAGACGCCGGTATAGGTCGCCGGGTTGGAACGAGGCGTACGACCAATGGGGCTTTGATCGATATCGATAACTTTATCGAAATGCTCCATGCCGTGAATTTCACGATACGGCGCCGGTTCAGCGATAGTGGCGCCGTTAAGCTGACGCTGGGCAATCGGGAACAGCGTATCGTTGATAAGCGTTGATTTACCCGAGCCGGAAACGCCGGTGATGCAGGTAAACAAGCCCACCGGCAGCGTCAGCGTAACGTCTTTAAGGTTGTTGCCTTTCGCGCCGACCAGTTTAAGCACTTTCGCCGGGTCTGCCGGTACGCGCTGCGTTGGAACGGAAATCTCACGCTTGCCGCTCAGGTACTGCCCGGTAAGGGATTCCTGAACCGCCATAATGTCTTGCATGGTGCCTTCAGCGACGACCTGACCGCCATGCACGCCCGCGCCCGGACCGATATCAATAATATGATCGGCGGCGCGGATCGCATCTTCATCATGCTCCACCACAATCACGGTATTCCCGAGATCGCGCAGGTGGATTAACGTTTCCAGCAGGCGTTCGTTATCGCGCTGGTGCAGGCCGATTGACGGCTCATCCAGCACATACATTACGCCTACCAGGCCTGCGCCGATTTGGCTCGCCAGACGAATACGCTGCGCTTCGCCGCCGGACAGCGTTTCCGCAGAGCGGGAAAGCGTTAGATAATTCAGGCCTACGTTGACCAGGAATTTCAGACGATCGCCAATCTCTTTCAGTACCTTTTCAGCGATTTTCGCGCGTTGGCCGGAAAGCTTCAGATTGGTGAAAAAGTCCATCGCATGACCAATGCTCATATCAGAGATGGTCGGCAGTGCGGTATTTTCAACAAACACATGGCGCGATTCGCGGCGCAGACGCGTACCTTCACAGGTAGCGCAGGGACGGTTGCTGATAAATTTCGCCAAATCTTCGCGCACGGCGGAAGATTCGGTTTCTTTATAGCGACGTTCCATGTTGTGCAGCACGCCTTCAAACGGATGACGGCGCACTGAGGTATCACCGCGATCGTTCATGTATTTAAATTCAATGGTTTCCCGACCAGAGCCGTTAAGCACCACGTTCTTCACGGTGGCGCTCAGTTCGTTCCACGGGGTTTCCACGTCGAATTTGTAGTGCTCCGCCAGCGAGCGCAGCATCGTAAAGTAATAAAAATTACGGCGATCCCAGCCGCGGATCGCGCCGCCTGCCAGAGACAACTCGCCGTTTTGCACCACTCTGTCCGGGTCGAAATACTGCTGAACGCCAAGCCCGTCGCAGGTTTGGCAGGCGCCTGCCGGGTTGTTGAACGAGAACAGCCGCGGTTCGAGTTCACGCATGCTGTAGCCGCATATCGGACAGGCGAAGTTGGCTGAGAAGAGCATCTCTTCCGTATCGGGATTATCCATATCCGCGACCATCGCCGTGCCGCCAGATAATTCCAGCGCCGTCTCAAATGACTCCGCCAGACGTTGCGCCAGATCTTCACGCACTTTAAAGCGATCGATAACCACTTCAATCGTGTGTTTCTTATGCAACTCAAGGGTCGGCGGATCGGACAGATCGCACACCTCGCCATCAATACGGGCGCGGATATAACCCTGGCTTGCCAGGTTTTCTAAGGTTTTGGTGTGTTCGCCTTTACGCTCTTTGATAACCGGCGCAAGCAGCATCAGGCGCTTACCTTCCGGCTGCGACAGCACGTTATCCACCATCTGGCTTACGGTTTGCGCTGCCAGCGGGACATTGTGATCCGG
Organism: Citrobacter freundii; assembly: GCF_011077955.1. Taxonomy (GTDB): domain Bacteria; phylum Pseudomonadota; class Gammaproteobacteria; order Enterobacterales; family Enterobacteriaceae; genus Atlantibacter. Next base: position 538,983 of record NZ_JAALBX010000001.1, on the reverse strand, counting down.
GCAACGCGGCTCGCCGACGCGGGCAAACAATAAACGCAGGTAATCGTGAATTTCCGTTATCGTCCCCACCGTAGAGCGGGGGTTATGCGACGTTGATTTCTGCTCAATCGAAATGGCGGGGGAAAGCCCTTCGATATGATCGACATCCGGCTTTTCCATCAAGGACAGAAACTGGCGGGCATACGCCGACAGTGATTCGACATAGCGACGCTGCCCTTCGGCGTACAGCGTGTCAAAAGCCAGTGAGGATTTGCCTGAACCCGACAGCCCAGTCACGACAATAAGCTTGTCGCGGGGGATGACGAGATTGATATTTTTGAGATTGTGGGTGCGGGCGCCCCGTACTTCTATCTTATCCATTCACCTTTCCCGGTAGAAACGCTGTTTGCCTGGTCTTTCATGTTGCGCGAGCGGTGCGAAAGAGAAGAGAACCGGCTGCCAGAAACGGCTAATTATGACACAAAATGACCTGAATGGATATACAGTATTGGAATGCATCTTCAGTCGATCTGTGCAAGAATGTCGCCCTGGCGCTTTTTTCTGGAATACTGCTCGCAGCTATCAAACTGCAGCTTTGTGATGGTACAATCGCGCGTTTACACTATTTAGAAACCCTTCAGGAGACTCGATCATGGCCAGCAGAGGCGTAAACAAGGTTATTCTCGTTGGTAATCTGGGCCAGGACCCGGAAGTACGCTATTTGCCAAGTGGCGGCGCAGTCGCTAACTTCACGCTGGCTACTTCTGACTCCTGGCGCGATAAGCAGACCGGCGAAATGAAAGAGCAGACTGAATGGCACCGCGTGGTGATGTTCGGCAAACTGGCTGAAGTAGCTGGTGAGTATCTGCGTAAAGGTTCCCAGGTCTATATCGAAGGCCAACTGCGCACCCGTAAATGGACCGATCAATCGGGCCAGGAGCGCTATACCACTGAGATTAACGTTCCGCAGATGGGCGGCGTGATGCAAATGTTAGGTGGACGCCAGGGTGGCGGCGCGCCGGCAGGCGGCGGTCAGCAACAGGGCAGTTGGGGTCAACCTCAGCAGCCGCAGCAAGCTCAGGGCGGCAACCAGTTTAGCGGCGGCGCGCAAGCTCGTCCGCAGCAACAGCAATCACAGGCGCCAGCGTCGACTAACAACGAACCGCCGATGGACTTCGACGACGATATTCCATTCTGATACGGAATTACGTTGTTATCTAAGAGCCCGCAATTGTTTTTGCGGGTTTTTTTATGCTCATACAGGATTATTCTTTTTATCGACGTAAATATTTATATTCCCTGGCATTTGCATAAATAGCATTGCCTGTATCTGGCATGTTCCACAATATCTTATTATCACCGCCGCCTTTTATACTCCTTGTTTCTACCCCTTTATTAGCATTTCAACCGTATTCAACAGATGCGAAAATAGTCCTTATAAAATAAATGGTTTTGCGCGTTGCGTAATTATTGCCTGAAACAATAGTTACGCGCTGTTGTTAAACAACGTTAAAAAATACTAATTTGACAATACAGGGAGAGGGGATGTCTGTAGGAACTAATCCGTTCAAAGCGGACTGGAGCCGACGGGGTAATTTACTCTGTCACGGTCACTGGATAATAAGCTTCGAGGGGCGTGCTGTGGAATTACCTGAAGCGCGTCGTGAGAAGGATATGGGGACACGCGGTAATTATTCTATTATCGATCCCGATGATGAAACGTTTGCCGATGGGTTAGCGGAAGACGAATGGATAATTGAAAATGCTGAATGGCTGACAGACTGCTTTTTCGATAATGCGATACCGCTTGAAGAAGCAAATTATCGGGCGTTCTGGAAAGCGGTAAACAGGGACGACTGGCGGTGTACCAGCTGCGCGGGATGTATGTAAAAAAAAGCCCCTGCATTGCAGAGGCGAAGAACAATCAGGTCAGGATCATGGGCCACTCGGGCGGCGTTTTGCTGAGCACATCAAACACTACATCCTTAACGTGAGTCCATGTTGCTGCAAAATCGAAAGACAAGCCCAGCAAACCCGTCGCAAATGCGCAGGATGCTGCGATGCCTATTCCGCTGCTGATCACCGCCAACACTGCATAGTCAGATTTACGAAACTGAATATTAAGCGTGCTGGCAAGGAACATCATCACCGCGCTGAGTAATTGCCAGTGCATCATAACAATGCCAGTAGTCAGGGTAGCCATGTCACTGATTCCATTAAATAAAGGCAACACTTACCAGCACAAGAGACACACTCCTGGAGGGTTGCTGACAAGCGTAGGGTTTTAACGATGAACGCAAATGCTGTCGTTGCATTTGATTTGTGAACTATATCACATTTGTTGTTTTATTCGCCAGATCCAAAAAAGAGAATTTAGCGTTCTTAAAACCCTATAGATAGCGTGGTCCTGGTCTTCAAAACTGTGATGAATTCAACATGGAGTCCACTTACAGCCGCTTTTTACATTCAAAGGCAGGAATATCCACTTCCTGGCTAACTGCTCTAGTTGTTCATCAACTGGCGGCAGAAACGGCGGCAAGTCGCCCGTTATGATCTCGTTGTTGTTAAGTACTGATAATCATAAATGTATGGATTAGCAGCAGCAGTAGCACTTAGGGTTTTACAGGTCTGCTTAGTCAGAAAGGTATTGTGAATAATCATCAAGACAGATGACCGATGTTGGAGCGTGACGGCATTTTACGATAAGCTTTGTATTTGTCATTTTTTAGCATGTTATGCTGGAATATGTGGTGAGTGAGTGACTACTTCGCAGGTGAATAAAAGCCACCCTTCACGACGGATCGTTTAGCGTTCGACTCGTCCTGTGACGCCAGCGGGGTTGCGGTTTTTGATGTTAAGCGATGCGGATAACGCATACGCAGGCCGAACATACAGGAGTAGCGTACCGCACGTCTAAACACAGAGAAACCGCGCTAATTATTTCCCCTGTAAATAGTGGTACATATGAAGTTTAAATGACGAAATTAAAAAACTTATTAGTTGTAATTAAGGGTGTCGTAAAAGAGCGGAACTTACGCACTTAAGATAAATTACCGCATTTTTTCCTGTGAAAATTGTGAATAAGCTGAATGGGTTTAGAAATTATATTCTGTGATAATAAAATCCTGTTGCTAATGTTCCGTTATTCATGCAACGTAACGCCTGTTTGCAGAGTGTCTATTCATAACCAAGCAGGCACAAACAGCAGGGATATGAGATCACGATGACTTTCAGGGCAAGAAAAAACGTGTTACGACTGGTAGGCATTACACTAGTGGTGCTGCTTCCTGTCGTGCTTGCCCTGTGGTTAGCTTATATCCGCGCCGTTAGCGATACCCGAGATCACCTCTATGCGTTTGCGCAATTAGCGCTCAACAAAACTGAAATCGTTATCAAAGATGTTGATTCTGCACGCGAAGAAGCGGGGGCCTGGCCCGGTGTAATTTGCAGCGCCGATCATCGGGCGAATATGTTGAATATTGTACGGGGTCATCTTTATGTCGCTGATTTGATTTATGCCAGCGAAGATCAATTTCAATGTTCAACAGCATTATCCATGAAACAGCACTGGATCATGGATGCCCCTAATTATGCGCGTAATACCAATATTGCTATTTATTACTATCGTGATACGCCTTTTTATTCTGGTCATAAAATGGTGTATATGCGAAAAGGTAATTATGTTGCTGTAGTTAATCCACTTTCCTACAGCGAAGTGATGAGCACCGATGAGAATTTGCAATTTGGTATATTTGACACAGTCACAAATGATTTTTTCTCTTTAAGCAATCATGCCGAATCTAAATATTTAAGTAAGCTTATTCGTAATAAAGAAGCAACCTTCCAGGTTGGTTCGCGATATTATGCGATTGCGCAATCCAGCGTGCGCCCTATTGCGATTATTGTTTCTACCAGTTCACAACGTATCTATCAAAAATGGTTTCACCAGCTTTCGCTGACGCTGCCGTTAGGATTAATTTGTAGCGTAATTATTTTGTTGATGTGGTCGCGTACCCGCCAGCAGTTTAATTCACCGGCGCGCATGTTGCAGCGTGCCTTACAAAAACGTCAGCTTTGCCTGCACTACCAGCCGATAGTGGATATCAAAAATGGAACCTGTGTGGGGGCAGAGGCGTTATTGCGCTGGCCGGGCTTTAACGGTCCGGTAATGAGTCCGGTGGAGTTTATTCCACTTGCTGAAAAAGAAGGACTTATCGCGCGGGTCACTGATTATGTGATTGAAGAGTTGTATCAGGATCTGGGCGCGTTTCTGGCGGCACATCCCGAACTTTATATCTCTATCAACCTGTCGGCGTCTGACTTCCATTCCGCACGTCTTATCTCACTTATCGAGCAAAAAAACCGCCAGTTCGGTGTTAAAGCTCACCAGATAAAAATAGAAGTGACCGAGCGGGGCGTGATTGATGTGACAAAAACGGCGCCAGTGGTGCAGGCATTCCGCCGTTCAGGTTTTGAGATTGCTATCGACGACTTTGGAACAGGGTATTCGAACCTTCATAACCTCTATTCGCTCAACGTCGACATGCTGAAAATCGATAAAACGTTTATTGATACGTTAATCACCAACAGCACCAGCCATTTAATTGTTGAGCACATCATTGAGATGGCACAGAGCCTGCGCCTGAAAATAATTGCTGAAGGGGTAGAAACCCCTGATCAGATTAACTGGCTGTCAAAGCGTAACGTGCAGTTCTGTCAGGGGTGGTATTTCGCAAAAGCCATGTCGTCTCATGACCTGATAAGCTGGTTGTACGAGCCTGAAGTTAAAGCGTTATTACGTGAGGCTAACCCTGCCACTCTGGTCTGAAGGCGATAGTCGGTAGGGGTAATATCATACTCGCGGCGAAAAACGCGTGAAAATGTCTGCTGTGATACATACCCATGATCCATCGCGATATCAAAGATAGGCCGCCGCGTGCTACGCAGCGCTTCTGCCGCCATTGAAAGTCGTCGTTGACGAATATACTCGCCAAGCGACTGACGCATCACGCTACGAAACATTCGCTGTAAGTACCACTTCGAATAGCCGGATTTTTTCGCCACTACGTCGATATTCATCGGCTGGTCTATATGCTCATCGATCCATTCTATCAGTGTGCTGATGATTTCCGGATGTGACATAAGCGCCCCTCATCAAAAGTTATCGATAGTCGTTCTAATTGGCGGCGAGTATAATTCCTCAAGTTAACTTGAGGTAAAGCGTTATGGAAAAGAAAAAACCGCGAATTAAACCTTTTCTGACGCCAGGCGAAGTCGCGAAGCGTAGTGGCGTTGCGGTATCTGCGCTGCACTTTTATGAGAGTAAAGGACTCATAAAAAGTACCCGTAATGCGGGGAACCAACGAAGATATAAGCGTGATGTGCTGCGATATGTCGCGATCATAAAAATCGCGCAGCGTATCGGCATTCCTCTTGCCACAATCCATGAAGCGTTAAGCGTACTTCCAGAGGGACATACGTTAAGCGCGAAAGAGTGGCAGCAGCTTTCATTACGCTGGCGTGAGGAGTTGGACCGACGGATCCAGACATTAACCTCACTGCGCGATGATTTAGAAGGGTGTATTGGTTGTGGTTGTTTATCGCGAAGTGATTGCCCATTGCGTAACCCGGAGGACCGGTTGGGTGAAGAGGGGACCGGAGCGCGTCTGCTTGAGGAAAATGAGTCTTAAAAAACTAAAGCGCCAACTGCGGCGCTTTAGTTTTTGTTCCGGTCTTTGTCTTTATCACTATCCCGCTTACACACGGGAGGGTTTCCCCCGACGTCGGTGCCCCTCAATCGTCGTTTCTCAGGAGGTTCCGGTCTGCACCGATACTGTAATTATATCGCGGAGCCGGGTTTCTTCCAGCGAGGGTGGCGTTTTTTTGCACTAACTTTTGCGACAAATTGCCGCAATTTTCTATAGTTAAATTAACTACTTTGCGATGAGAATTTGCCATGCTTACTGTGCATCACCTGAACAATTCCCGCTCCCAGCGTATTCTTTGCGCACTGGAAGAAATGAATTTGCCCTATCAGATTGTTCGTTATCAGCGTGAACCCACCATGATGGCACCGCCTGCGCTTAAAAAAGTGCACCCCCTCGGCAAATCTCCGGTGCTCGAAGATGACGGGTTCGTCCTGGCGGAGTCCGGCGCTATCCTTGAATATTTGCAGGAAACCTATGACACGCAGGGGCAGTTCAAGCTTGCAGATGCGCAGGGGAAAATCGATTACCGTTTCTGGCTGCACTATGCGGAAGGCTCGTTGATGCCGTTACTGTTAATGAAACTGGTATTTGGCAGTCTTGGTAAAGCGCCAGTGCCGTTGGGTTTTCGCACCGTTGGCAAACTGGTCGGGCAGGGCGTGCAAAAGCGTTTTTTGAATAAACAGCTCGCCACCCACGCGCAATTTATTGAGCAATCCCTGAATGGCCGGGAGTGGTTTGCAGGGGATCGTTTTAGCATGGCGGATATCCAAATGAGTTTTCCGGTGATCGCCCTGCTGGCACGAGGGGGGATGGATAATCTGCCTAACCTGACGCGCTGGAAACAACGTTTTGAGCAGCGACCGGCCTGGCAGCGCGCCATCACTAAAGGCGGACCTTTCTCGCTCCCCGGTGCGTAAGAAAACATCGATCATTTATGCATCGTCATAACAGACTCTCGTAAAATTGAGCGAAATTTGTTATGGCTTTGCGCATCGACGATAACGTTTGCGCATTCGTCGCTGAAGAAATCGCCACCTGCGTCTTTTTTTCGCCAAAACTGGCAAAGTTAAGTTGAAAATCCCCGTCAGAAGGCAGGATAATCGTTTGCCTTAAATTTTCGCACCGTATTCTATGCGTGGAGTTAAACGTTTGCTTATTGTGACCTCTCCGGTTTGTCACTCATTGAGCACAGGGATCTGACGTTTAACTGGCAGCGGGTTGTCCACCACGCACAGAAATCATAACGCTCTGAATACGCCGTCGGCCAGAAAGGCTTCCGCCTCTGCCAGGCGAAGTAGGAGAGCAATAAAATTCTCAGGGGATGTTTCTATGTCTACGCCATCTGCGCGTACCGGCTCGCTTGATGCCTGGTTTAAGATTTCTGCCCGTGGCAGTACCGTTCGTCAGGAAATCGTTGCCGGTCTCACCACCTTTTTGGCCATGGTGTATTCCGTTATCGTGGTTCCGGGCATGCTGGGTAAAGCAGGCTTTCCGCCAGCCGCCGTGTTTGTCGCAACCTGTCTGGTTGCGGGTTTAGGTTCACTGCTGATGGGCCTGTGGGCAAACCTGCCGCTGGCGATAGGGTGTGCCATTTCGTTAACCGCGTTTACCGCCTTCAGCCTGGTGTTGGGCCAGCATATCAGCGTACCGGTCGCATTAGGCGCGGTATTCCTGATGGGCGTGCTGTTCACCATTATCTCCGCGACCGGCATCCGTAGCTGGATCCTGCGTAATCTGCCGCAGGGCATTGCGCACGGCACGGGTATTGGTATCGGTTTGTTCCTGCTACTGATCGCGGCGAACGGTGTCGGCCTGGTAATTAAAAACCCGCTGGATGGCTTGCCGGTAGCGCTCGGTCACTTTGCGAGCTTCCCGGTTATTATGTCGCTGATTGGGCTGGCGGTAATTATCGGTCTTGAAAAACTGAAAGTGCCGGGCGGCATTCTGCTGACTATCATCGGCGTTTCTGTCATTGGCCTGATTTTCGATCCCAACGTGAAGTTTACCGGTCTGTTCGCCATGCCGTCCCTGAGCGACGAGAATGGCAACTCGCTGATTGGCAGCCTGGACATCATGGGCGCGCTGAACCCGGTGGTTATCCCAAGCGTACTGGCGTTGGTAATGACGGCGGTATTCGACGCGACCGGTACTATCCGCGCAGTCGCCGGTCAGGCGAATCTGCTCGATAAAGACGGGCAAATTATTGATGGCGGCAAAGCGCTGACCACCGACTCCCTGAGCAGCGTCTTCTCAGGTCTGGTGGGCGCCGCGCCAGCCGCAGTGTATATCGAATCCGCAGCGGGTACCGCAGCGGGCGGTAAAACGGGCCTGACGGCGATAACTGTCGGCGTGCTGTTCTTGCTGATCCTGTTCCTGTCGCCGCTCTCTTATCTGGTACCGGCTTACGCCACCGCGCCTGCGCTGATGTATGTGGGCCTTCTGATGCTGAGCAACGTGGCGAAAATCGACTTTGCGGATTTCGTTGACGCCATGTCCGGGCTTATTACCGCCGTGTTTATCGTGCTGACCTGTAACATTGTGACAGGCATTATGATTGGCTTCGCATCGCTGGTAATCGGTCGTCTGGTATCGGGTGAATGGCGTAAGCTCAACATCGGTACTGTGATTATCGCCATTGCGTTAGTGGCGTTCTACGCAGGCGGCTGGGCGATTTAATCACCGCGTATTCTGATAAACGGGCCGAATTCGGCCCGTTTCGTTTTTAAGGCACATCCTGTTTCCTTTTTGCTGGCTTCAATGTTCTATTATCAGAGGAGTTTCGATTCAGACAGGCAACACCGTATTAAAGGACAGCATGGAAATCTTCTTTACCATTCTCATCATGACCCTTGTGGTTTCACTCTCCGGGGTGGCAACCCGGGTACTTCCTTTCCAGATCCCTCTCCCGTTAATGCAAATCGCCATTGGCGCCTTACTCGCCTGGCCCACCTTCGGTTTGCACGTGGACTTCAATCCAGAACTGTTTCTGGTGTTGTTTATCCCGCCGCTGCTGTTTGCTGATGGCTGGAAAACGCCGACCCGGGAGTTCCTCGATCATGGCCGGGAAATTATCGGCCTGGCGCTGGCGCTGGTTCTCGTTACCGTCGTGGGTATCGGCTTCCTGATTTACTGGATGGTGCCCGGCATTCCGTTGATCCCGGCGTTCGCGCTGGCAGCCGTGCTTTCTCCAACGGATGCGGTGGCCTTGTCCGGTATTGTCGGCGAGGGGCGAATCCCGAAAAAAATTATGGGCATTTTACAAGGCGAGGCGTTGATGAACGACGCGTCCGGCCTGGTAGCCCTGAAGTTTGCCGTTGCCGTGGCGATGGGCACCATGGTCTTTACCGTGGGCGGCGCGACGGTGGAATTTTTCAAAGTGGCGATTGGTGGCTTACTGGCAGGTATCGCCGTGAGCTGGCTGTATGGCCGCTCTTTACGCTGGTTGAGCCGCTGGGGCGGCGATGAACCCGCCACGCAAATCGTTCTGCTATTCCTGCTGCCGTTCGCCTCTTATTTGATTGCCGAACACATTGGCGTGTCGGGCATTCTGGCGGCCGTCGCCGCGGGTATGACGATCACCCGTTCAGGTGTGATGCGTTCTGCGCCGCTGGCCATGCGACTGCGCGCAAACAGCGTCTGGTCGATGCTGGAATTTGTGTTTAACGGAATGGTATTCCTGATGTTGGGCCTGCAAATGCCGGGCATTCTGGAAACCTCGCTGACTACCGCAAAAGCAGATCCGAATGTTGAAGTGTGGATGCTTTGTCTCGATATTTTCCTCATTTACTTCGCGCTGATTCTGGTGCGTTTCGCGTGGTTGTGGGTCATGAAGCATTTCAGCCGCCGCTTCCTGAAGAAAAAACCGATGGAGTTTGGTTTTTGGGAAACTCGCGATTTGTTGATAGCGTCTTTTGCGGGGGTGCGCGGCGCGATCACTCTCGCAGGTGTGCTCTCCATTCCACTTTTTCTCGCCAATGGAACGCCATTCCCGGCGCGTTATGAACTCATTTTTCTGGCAACGGGCGTGATCCTGGTTTCGCTGCTGGTGGGCGTAATTATGCTGCCGATCCTGCTTCAGCATGTGGAAGTCACCGACCAGGCGAAAGCACGTGAAGAAGAGCGTCTGGCGCGTTCGGTGGCCGCTGAGGTTGCGATGGTTGCGATTAAGAAAAAAGAGGAACGCATGGCGACGGACGTAAATGAAAACATCGATAATCAACTGCTTAAAGAGGTGAGCGCGCGCGTCATTGGTAATTTGCGCCGCAGGGCTGACGGGCGAAGCGATGCGGAAAACAGCGCCCTTGAAGAGAATCTGGAGCGGCGTTTTCGTCTGGCGGCGCTGCGTTCAGAGCGCGCTGAGCTTTACCATCTGCGCGCAACCCAGCAAATCAGCAACGATACGCTGCAAAAGCTGCTGCATGAGCTTGATTTGCTGGAAGCGCTGCTCATCGAAAAACACTAACCTTTACCGGCCAGCGCTGGCTGGCCAGAACTCTTTACAGCAGCGCAGCCAGGCCTGCGCGCTATGGGAAAGATAAACGCTTTCGCGCCATATCATGCCCAGTTCCCAACGCAAGGGACTGCGCAGCGGTATCCATCTCAAAATCGTCTTATCCAGTTTTCGGCAGACAGGTTCCGGTAAAATGGCAATCCCGACGCCCGCCTGCACCATTGCCGCCAAAAAATCCCACTGGCCGCTTCGTACCGCGACAGACGGGTTTATGCCCTGCGTCGCAAACAATTGCATAAGCTGGCGACTCAGAGCGAAATCGTCGTTATAGAGTAACAGCGGGTGGGCCGCGAGGGCTTTTGGTTCAATGTAATCGCGCTGCACCCATTCGCCGGAACGCGGTGCCAGTACGTACAGCGGATGGCTGAATAAGGGCAGGATCGAGAAAGCCTGTTCCTCATCAAGCGGCAACGCGGTAATCGCCATATCCAGCTCGCCGTTCATCACCGCTTGCTGAACGGTAAGGCTGCCGAATTCGGAAATTTTAAGTTCCACTCCGGGATAACGCTGGCGATATAAACCAATCGGTCCTGCCATCAGCATGCCGACCATCGGCGGGATGCCGAGGCGCAGCATCCCTTTATCAAGATGGTGAATATCGCTTAGTTCAGCTTCCAGTTGGCGAAACTCGGCGAGTATGGCGATGCCCCGTTCATAGACGACGCGGCCGGTATCTGTCAGCAGTAGCTTGCGCCCGTCGCGAATCAACAGCGTACAGGCCAGTTCCTCTTCGAGATTGCGCAGCATTTTGCTAATGGTCGGCTGCGTCACATACAGATTTTGCGCCGCGCGGGTGAAGCTTTGCTGTCTGACGACTTCAACAAAATAACGCAGCGTTTTGATGTCCATAGGTCGCGATCTTCTGGGGTTTTTTCTGAGTGTATACGTTTTTTAAAAAGTTAATGGGAGGGGTATCAAGCGCTGGCGTCGTGGTAAAAATTTACCTACACGAATGGCGAGGTGAATATAAAACGCCCCGCGCAGATTTGGCGGGGCGTGACGGTAAACGATGCGGCGTGAGCCGGTATAATCAGGCTTTATTCGCCATGATCTCGATAATCTGCCGATCGGTTTGCTGCATGGAATGACATGCCAGCGCGCATAAGTTTGAAATCGATTGCTCGACGTTTTGCGCCACAATGCCTTCGTTGCCTGTGACCGCTGTATTGTCCAGCGCCATGAGTACCGCTTTCCAGGCTGCGGATGCGCTGGTGGAGACTTTCATCGCGCAACTGTTAGACGCGCCATCGCAAATCATTCCGCTGACATCGCCAATCATGCTGCTGATAGCCATCGCGATAGTGTCATAGTCGCCTTGTATCAACCATGCCATGCCCGCCGCCGCACCCATTGCCGCCGTGGTTGCGGCACATAATGCCGATAAACGCGGCAATTGATGATGAATATAGATAGCGCTCAGGTGTGAGAGCATAAGCGCACGCGCTAACCGTTCATCATCCGCGTTAAAGTATTCTGCCACCACCATCACCGGGACTGTGGCCGTGATCCCCTGATTGCCCGAGCCGGAATTACTCATGGCCGGTAACGTTGCGCCGCCCATGCGTGCATCCGACGCCGCGCTGGTGCGGATCACAATCTCCGTTGAAAGGTCTTTTGCCAGCAGGCCGCGGGAGCACTGTTTTTTCAGGGTCGCGCCAATATGTAACCCCCATGAACCACGCAATCCTTCCTGAGATAACGCGCCGTTGAGCCTGGCGGCATCCAGAATAAAACGAATGGCTTCAAACGGCACGGCGTTAACAAATTGCAGAATCGCTCTTAAAGAGGTGTTTGATAATACCGCCAGCGGAGAGCCCTGCTCGTCGTCCGGGCGGGCGTTGTGCTGAGTAAACACCACGCCACGGTCGGTTTCGATTCGCACGATGTTGGTATGCCCGCCTACGATTGTCACACAAGCCCAGGCATCGCCACGGTACACTTTGGCGCGGGAATAAAGAATGTCGTCGCAGGGCGTTTGCAACTTCACCGAGACGTTACCGGCCATCAGCATCGCTTTGGCAGCGCTAATCGCCCCGGCAGACGCGCCTTTAAGTACCTCAAGCCCTGCGTTGGCGTCACCGCCAATTGCGCCAAGTGCCGCCGCGACAGGCAGGCCGACCATCCCCGTGCCAGGAATCGTCACCCCCATCCCGTTTTTCATCAGATTGGGAGAAACCCAGGCCTCAATGCGCTCAACCGCGCCATTGAGATGTGATGCCGCAACCGCTGCCGCTAAGGCCAGCGAAACAGGTTCCGTACAACCCAGCGCCGGTTTCACTTCCTCCTTCACGATGAGGATAAAACGCTGCCATAAGGGATTTAAATTACTTTCAGACATAACGACGACCTTAACATTACGCACTCAGGAAAAAGCCAGGAAAGGGGATACACAAAGCAGCAGGCCGGTGACGATAATCAAATACAACGACACCCCCTTATATTTGTGTAGCGCTGGCACCTTTAAGACCAGCCAGGCAGGGATTAGGCATCCCACCATGCCGAAGATAGGGCTACATACTGAGGTGAAGCTCAGTACGGGGGCGTTAAGCGCGATTGCGCTCCAGGCCAGTAAAATCGCGAACACCATAATACCGCGCTGAACCAGCGTTTCGTTGATACGCTCGGCAGGCATATTGCGGCGCAGAATATTCATCACAATCCCCTGCGTCGCTTCGCGAAAGCCAAGATAGACGCCAAAGAAGGCCGTCATCACAGCAAAAATATTCAGGATAACGCTAACGACTTTAACCCAGCCCGCGCCATCGCCACTAATAAACTGCGCGGCAATGGCCAGCGCGGAAATATTCTGCTCGTACGCTTTCACGGCTTCTTCATGGCCCATCGCAAGCGTAAAAGAAACGGCATAGAAAAAGACGGTGACAAACAGAATGACAAAAGCGATGTTCATGGCGCGTAGCGCTTTATAACGCGCCACCTCAATGGATTTTTCGCGGGAACGATACGAAATAACCATCGGGCTTAGGGTTTGAATAAACAAAATAGAGGTCAGTGTGAAAGGCAGCGTGATAATCGCATTTTTTACCAGCGGCCCCAGAGGCGGTAACGCGCCAATATTATATAAATGCCACATGCCGATCATTGAAATACCGAGTGCGGCAACCACCAACAGTTTAGTGAGCACCATCCCGGTTGAAATCTTAAACAGCAGCTTCTCACCGCGCGATGAGATGGCGACCAGAATGCAGATTAATACGAGGCCGTAGAACGGATTTTCTGACAGCAAACCTTCCGTCACGCCAAACGTATGCAGATAAGAGGCGCTGTCGTTAGTAATCGCGGTGGAATAAACAAACATCCAGATGACTAACATCACGAAATAAAGCGCGCCTAACAGGATGCCCCAGTTTTTGCCGAGATAACCACTGATTACGCCCGGATAATCTTTGCACTCCGGCGATTCCGCCAGCGTATTAATGAACAGACGTTGAAATAAATACATCGCCGGATAGCCGATAATCGATGAGAGCAAAAATACCCACAAGCCCATCAGTCCGACCTGCACCGGGAGAAAAACAATACCGGCGCCAATTGCCATACCGATACTCATAATGACCCAGCCGGTGTCAGTACTGTCGAATTTGATCGCTTCCTGCCATTCGCTTTCGGTCATCCCTGCCCGAGTCGCTGTAGTAGCGGCTAAATGTATTACGCGCTTATTAGTTACGCTTTCCATAAAATTCTCGCTCGATATATGTAGGGTTTATTATTTTTCGTTCCGCCTTATAGCGATGTGGGGAACGTTATCTGCAGGCGAGTCATTAGAATGGTGAAATAGTACGCGCGGCGTCAGAGAAAAACTTTGCAAAATAATTCGGATAATACCCTGCATTGAATAATATTTTTCTTCTGGTATTTGCTTTCGGAGAACAGGATTCTTGTTTTGATGGTAATCACAAAATAAAAATAGGCTTTTTACCAGGCAGGTTTAGCATGCTGCATCCAGCGTTCATAACGAAAAAGGGAGCCGTCAAAGGCTCCCTTTTCAAACGTAGCATAGGATGGTTAGTGAGCCCGGCCTTGTTCGATGCCAATCCCGGTCTGCGAGCGGATAAACTGGGCGCGGAATTTCTCGCGTTCCAGATTGCCTTCCGCGCTGTTATCGGTCGTTGAGAACACCCAAATCCCCACGAACGCCACCAGAATAGAGAACAGCGCCGGGTATTCGTACGGGAAGACTGGCGCGGCATGACCAAGCACCTGTACCCACACCGTCGGGCCGAGGATCATCAGAATGACCGCCGTCAAAAGGCCCAGCCAGCCGCCAATCATCGCACCGCGGGTGGTCAGTTTTGACCAGTACATTGAGAGCAGAATGATAGGGAAGTTACAGCTGGCCGCGATAGAGAACGCCAGGCCCACCATGAACGCGATATTCTGCTTCTCAAACAGGATACCCAGCAGGATGGCGATCACGCCAAGCACCAGTACCGTGATTTTTGATACACGCAGTTCATCACGCTCGGTCGCCCCTTTACGAAAGACGTTAGCGTATAGATCGTGCGATACCGCTGATGCCCCAGCGAGGGTCAACCCGGCGACCACCGCCAGAATCGTGGCGAAGGCTACCGCTGAGATGAAGCCCAGGAACAGGTTGCCGCCCACGGCGTTAGCCAGATGGACCGCCGCCATGTTATTGCCGCCAATCAGCGCGCCCGTGGCGTCCTTAAATACCGGGTTTGCGCCCACCAACATAATGGCGCCAAAGCCGATGATAAAGGTCAGGATATAGAAATACCCCATAAAGCCCGTGGCGTAGAACACGCTCTTACGCGCTTCGCGAGCATCGCTTACGGTGAAGAAACGCATCAGAATGTGCGGCAAACCTGCGGTACCGAACATCAGACCCAGCCCCAGCGACAGTGCCGAGATGGGGTCTTTCACAAGCCCTCCCGGGCTCATAATCGCGGCACCTTTCGGGTGAACCGCCATGGCTTCGCTAAACAGGTTGTTAAAGCTAAAGCCCACGTGTTTCATTACCATAAAGGCCATGAAGCTTGCGCCGAACAGCAGTAACACCGCTTTGATGATCTGCACCCAGGTGGTGGCGAGCATGCCGCCGAACAGCACGTACATCACCATCAGTACACCGACCAGCACCACAGCGACATGATAATTCAGGCCAAACAGCAACTGGATAAGTTTACCCGCCCCTACCATTTGCGCTATCAGATACAGCGCCACGACAACCAGGGAACCGCATGCCGACAGTATGCGAATAGGGCCTTGCTTCAGACGATAAGAGGCCACGTCTGCAAACGTATATTTGCCGAGATTACGTAAACGCTCCGCAATCAAAAACAGAATGATAGGCCAGCCCACCAGGAAGCCCAGTGAGTAAATCAGTCCGTCGTAGCCAGAGGTGAAGACCAGTGCCGAAATGCCGAGAAAGGAGGCGGCGGACATATAGTCACCCGCAATCGCCAGGCCATTCTGGAAACCCGTGATGTTGCCGCCCGCCGTATAATAGTCGCTACGGGTACGGGTTCGTTTCGAGGCCCAGTAGGTTATTCCTAAGGTAAATGTCACGAAGACGATAAACATAATAATGGCTTGCCAGTTAGTGGGCTGGCGTTGAACTTCACCCGTTAGCGCATCGGCGGCCAGTGTGCTGGTAGAAAGCCCCAGCAGCGCCATCCCCATCAATGAATGAAAACGTTTCATCATCCTTTTACCTCTTGCAGCACGGCTCTGTTAAGACGGTCAAATTCACTGTTTGCCCGCCAGACATAGACTCCCGTCAAAATAAACGAAATCAGGATAACGCCGACTCCAATTGGGATGCCGCGCGTAACGCTGGTATCAGCGCTCAGCGGCGTTCCCAGCCAGCCCGGTGCAAACGCGATGAGCAGAATAAAGCTGACGTAAATCACCAGTACGATAAGGGACAAAATAGTGGCAAACCGTTGCCGTTTTTCGACTAACTCCCTGAAATGCGCGCTATCTTCTATCCGTTGATAAATTGAGTCATTCATCACACAGTCTCCAGAGGTGTGCCCCCGCGTTTTTCGTGCCGCAGCCTGCTTTGCGCAGCAAGAAATCCTTGAGAGGAGTAGGGTACAGGTTGTTATAGTTTCCCTCTCCCCGGCCGGGGAGAGGGTTAAGGTGAGACGTTATGACGGCATGGTGATGGCCTGCTTCTCTTCAAGCAGTTTTTCCACCACACCTGGATCGGCGAGGGTTGAGGTATCGCCGAAGTTACTGGTATCCCCGGCCGCAATCTTACGCAAAATGCGGCGCATAATTTTGCCGGAGCGGGTTTTCGGCAGTGAGTCGGTCCAGTGCAGAATATCTGGCGTCGCCAGAGGGCCGATTTCTTTACGTACCCAGTTGCGCACGTCGGTATAAAGCTGCGGCGTCGGTTCTTCACCGTGATTGAGCGTCACGTAGGCATAAATCGCCTGGCCTTTAATATTGTGCGGAATGCCCACCACGGCAGCTTCGGCGATTTTCGGATGGGAAACCAACGCTGATTCTATTTCCGCGGTGCCCAGACGATGCCCGGACACGTTCAATACGTCATCCACACGTCCGGTTATCCAGTAGTAACCATCTTCATCGCGGCGCGCGCCGTCACCACTGAAGTACATATTCTTAAAGGTGGAGAAATAGGTTTGTTCAAAACGCTCATGATCGCCAAACAGCGTGCGCGCTTGCCCAGGCCAGGAATCGGTAATCACCAGATTGCCTTCGGTTGCGCCTGTCAGCTCATGACCTTCATTGTCAACCAATGCCGGCTGCACGCCAAAGAAAGGACGCGTTGCCGACCCGGCTTTGAGTTCAGTGGCGCCAGGCAGCGGGGTTATCATGAAGCCGCCCGTTTCGGTCTGCCACCAGGTATCGACCACCGGGCATTTCTCGTTACCGATTTTCTTCCAGTACCACTCCCAGGCTTCGGGGTTGATTGGCTCACCCACGGAACCCAGAATGCGCAATGAAGAACGATCGGTGCCTTCAATCGCTTTATCACCTTCCGCCATCAGGGCACGGATGGCGGTCGGAGCGGTGTAAAGAATGTTTACTTTATGTTTATCAACCACCTGTGCCATGCGGTTTGGTGCCGGCCAGTTCGGTACGCCTTCAAACATCAGCGTAGTCGCGCCGCAGGCAAGCGGGCCATAGAGCAAATAGCTGTGGCCGGTAACCCAGCCCACATCCGCCGTACACCAGTAGATGTCGCCAGGCTTATAGTCAAACACGTATTTGAAGGTGGTTGCGGCGTAAACCAGGTAACCGCCGGTGGTGTGCAGTACGCCTTTAGGTTTACCGGTCGAGCCTGAGGTATAAAGGATAAACAGCGGATCTTCGGCATTCACTTCAACTGGCTCATGGTGAGCGCTCGCTTTTTCAATCAGCTCGTTCCACGCTTTATCGCGGCCTTCATGCCATTCTGTATTCGCGCCGGTGCGTTTAAGCACAATCACGTGCTCAATGGTTTTCACGCCCGGATTTCTCAGCGCTTCATCGACATTCTTCTTCAGCGGGATTGCGCGCCCTGCGCGGACGCCTTCATCCGCAGTGATAACCAGATGTGCGCTGGAGTCAATAATACGCCCGGCCACCGCCTCAGGAGAAAAGCCGCCAAAAATGACGGAGTGCACCGCGCCGATACGCGCGCAGGCAAGCATTGCCACCGCCGCTTCCGGCACCATCGGCATATAGATAGCCACTACATCGCCTTTCTTAATCCCCAGATCGACCAGGGTATTGGCAAAGCGGCAGACATCGCGATGCAGTTCGCGATAGGTAATATGTTTACTTTGGGTCGCGTCGTCGCCTTCCCAAATAATGGCTGTGCGGTCGCCATGTTCGCTCAGGTGACGATCAAGGCAGTTCGCCGCTAAATTCAGTGTGCCGTCTTCATACCATTTAATAGAAATATTGCCGGGAGCGAATGAGGTGTTCTTAACTTTCTGATAAGGCTTGATCCAATCGAGGATTTTGCCCTGTTCACCCCAGAACGCGTCAGGATCGTGAATAGATTGCTGATATTTAGCTTCGTACTGCTCCGGATTAATCAGGCAATGTTCCGCAATGTTTGCGGGAATAGCGTGTTTATGTATTTGGCTCATGGCTTTTTTTCTCCTTGAAGGATGTTAATAATATGTCAAGCAAACGTTAATTGTAGGGGCTTAGGCGGGTTTGTTTATTATTTGCGCGGCAGATCACGAATAAAATAATTGCCTGAAATTTGCTCAAACGATTCGGCCGGAGAAAAAAATTGAGTCCAGATATTTTTGTAAATTATGAATGGGAAAATTCATCTATAACAAAAAGTTATAGTGAGATACTGATATAAAAATGCGTTTTGAAGCAAAAAAACAGTGAATGTGCCTGTTCCTTAAGGGTTGCGTAGCATGGCGTACAAATGGTACTCCTTATGCGCGTTAAAAAACCCCATAACAGACCCAACGTTTGTCATACCCCTTTCAGTTTGTGACCTTCTCATACTGACACACATGGGAATGGCCCTCTTGAATCAGGAAGTTACGTGTTATGAAAAACAAAAAGATAAGCCTGGCCTGGCAAATTTTGCTTGCGCTTGTGCTGGGCATTCTTCTGGGCAGCTATCTGCACTACCACGTGGATAGCCGCGAATGGCTGGTCAGTAATCTGCTCTCTCCGGCAGGTGACATCTTCATCCACCTCATCAAAATGATCGTCGTACCGATTGTTATCTCAACGTTGGTGGTGGGCATTGCCGGTGTTGGCGATGCAAAACAGCTCGGCCGTATCGGCGCGAAAACCATCATCTATTTTGAAGTCATCACAACCGTCGCGATTATTATTGGGATTACGCTTGCGAACGTATTCCAGCCAGGCCACGGGATTGATATGTCCCAGCTTGCCGCCGTGGATATCTCGAAATATCAGCAGACGACTGAACAAGTACAAAGCCATGCCCACGGCCTGATGGGGACGATTTTGTCGCTGGTGCCAACCAATATCGTGGCATCGATGGCGAAAGGCGACATGCTGCCGATTATTTTCTTCTCGGTATTATTCGGCCTGGGCCTCTCCTCACTGCCGTCTAACCATCGCGAACCGCTGGTTACCGTGTTTCGCTCCATTTCTGAAACCATGTTTAAAGTCACCCATATGGTGATGCGCTACGCGCCGGTTGGTGTGTTCGCGCTCATTTCAGTGACGGTCGCCAACTTTGGTTTTGCCTCACTATGGCCGCTCGCCAAACTGGTTATCCTGGTTTACATGGCAATTTTGTTCTTCGCGCTGGTGGTGCTGGGCAGTGTGGCGCGGCTTTGCGGCCTGCGCATTATGGTCCTTATCCGCATCCTTAAAGAGGAGCTGATCCTGGCCTATTCTACTGCCAGCTCAGAAAGCGTATTGCCGCGTATTATCGAGAAGATGGAAGCCTATGGCGCACCCGCGTCGATCACCAGTTTCGTGGTGCCGACCGGTTACTCTTTTAATCTCGATGGTTCGACGCTCTACCAGAGTATCGCCGCCATCTTTATTGCCCAGCTTTACGGCATAGAGTTGTCTCTCGGCCAGGAAATCATTCTGGTACTGACCCTGATGGTGACGTCAAAAGGTATCGCGGGCGTACCGGGCGTGTCGTTTGTGGTGCTGCTGGCGACGCTTGGCAGTGTCGGGATCCCGCTGGAAGGCCTGGCCTTTATCGCAGGCGTAGACCGTATTCTTGATATGGCCCGCACCGCGTTAAATGTGGTGGGGAATGCCCTGGCGGTGCTGGTTATCGCCAAGTGGG
Source organism: Citrobacter freundii (assembly GCF_011077955.1). GTDB lineage: Bacteria > Pseudomonadota > Gammaproteobacteria > Enterobacterales > Enterobacteriaceae > Atlantibacter. The sequence continues at coordinate 519,038 of NZ_JAALBX010000001.1, read as the reverse complement.
AGCACCGCTTCGACCGTAAAAAGGCCGCGGCGTATGAGCGAGAAGTGCTGGGTAAATTTGACGAAACGGCCAATTCTTAACGGATTACGCAGAATAAAAGAGGGCTGGCGCGATATGCGCCAGCTTTTTTTTACCCTTCTAAACCTGAGCGGCCAGCTCACAGAGCGGTTTTCACCACCCCAGTTTATCCATCGCTGTGATATTGATTAGATTTTCAACATCCCCACAAGACATTTTCAGGCATCGATCCGTACAATCGCCCACACTCAACGTACGCTATTCATCCCTGCGGAGAATGATAATGAAACCTGCCATTATGGTGGTGGATGATGATCCCGCCATTTGCGATGTCCTGAGGGATGCCTTTAGTGAGCATGTGTTTGATGTGCACGCCTGCTATACCGGGAATAACGCGCTGGCGACGCTGGGATCGCACCCTGAAATTGCCTTAGTGCTGTTAGATATGATGCTCCCCGATATCAACGGACTGATGGTGCTGCAACAAATTCAGCGTCAGCATCCGGCGTTGCCGGTCATTATGCTCACGGGCCTTGGCAGTGAATCTGACGTAGTGGTTGGCCTTGAAATGGGCGCGGATGATTACATCGCCAAACCGTTTAATCCGCGCGTGGTTATTGCCCGCGTAAAAGCGGTATTACGCCGCAGCGGTGTGCTTAATAACGACGTCCCGGCAGCCCAGGGAAAGGGGTTAATGTTCAATGGCTGGACACTCGATCCGGGGCGCTGCGTGTTGATGGATGCGAATCAACAGCCCGTAGATCTGACTCAGGGTGAATACGGTCTTTTACTGGCGCTGGCGCAAAATGCGCGGCGGGTGTTAAGCCGTGAGCGGTTGCTGGAATTAACGCACAGCGAAACCACCGACGTTTTCGATCGCACTATCGATGTATTAGTGATGCGTTTGCGCCGTAAGATTGAAATTAACCCTCATCAACCGGCATTAATCCGCACCATTCGCGGGGTGGGATATGTTTTTTCCGCGGATGTTATTGCGGCTGAAAAAGCGGCTTAAAAATGGGTGCATTAAGGACTCGAATCCAAACAAGAAGGGCGGAGCGAACTCCGCCCGAGTAGCATTACCGGTCAGAGCAGGCTAATTTCGCCGCCACCTCCTGACTTCCGTTCTTTATTCTTAATTCGCAAAGTAATCCGCGATTAAATAAAGAAAAAAACAGGACTGTTACGCAAACAACTAATAAACACGCAAACAGATATCGCAGTGGCTTCATGCCATTTACTCCTTGCCTCGCGGCGAGTAAGCGGCTATTCTCAACTTGTTGGGAGTTGAGAGATAGCCTCGGGTTAATAGAAATATTTCCCGGGGCTTTTCTCTTTCTGTCCCTCGTTAATATGCACTTAAGACAGAAAGCCTTAAGCACCCGCCCGCTATATTAAATCGGCGAAAATAAAACGCCAGTGAAAACAGAATGTAATTACTGGAAACCTGTTGCACTGATAAATAATATCGCTCATAAAAACGAATATATTTATTTCGGTAACTTATTATTCATTATTCCTTTAGCGAGAGTCATGAATATCAAGCGTTAATTCCGCTAGTGTTTTCGCGCCATCTATAGCATTAGCGCACAGCAAGCTTGCTCTGGCACAGGCATGGGCCAGAAGAATACTGTCATTCAGCAACCAGCTTTCATGGCAGCCATATAACAGGCCAGCACAGAACGCATCGCCCGCACCCACGCTTCCCACGATCTCTTCTTGTTTTAGCGTTATTGACGGCACCCATATACCCGACGTATCGGGTTCGATGCCAAACGCGCCTTCAGGGCAATGGATAACCACACGCTGACGCACACCGGCGTCCAGCAGTTGGCGGGCAACCTCGCCGATAGCCTCCACGTCTGGAGTATGGTCGGCTTTGCGCATTGCCTGACCGCTAAACTCGCCTGCTTCCAGTTCGTTGATCACCAGATAATCCAGCCAGGGAAGGGCAGGCATAACTAAAGGGCGATAGCGGGGATCGCCCTGGCGCGACACCAAATCCAGCGAGGTTTGATAGCCCTGCCGCTGCATTTGCGCGAGCAGGCGGGCGCTGCGGGTACCGTAATCGGCATCGGGTAAATCCAGGCTATCAAGCAACAATAAATACCCCAGATGGAAAATCTTCATGTTGCTGTCAAGATTATCGAATGCCGGGAGATCCAGTAGCCGGTTTGCGCCAGGCGAATGGAAAAACGTACGCTGACCGCTGGGGTCGGTCATAACTTGCGTCATGGACGTCGGCGCAAATGAGGTACGGTGCACATGCTGGCGATTGACGTGATATTGCTCCAGCATCGCCATCACGTAATCACCATCATGATCCTCGCCAATCAGGCCCACGGCCTGAAGCGGCAAGCCGGTATGCATTTTAGCGAGCGTGAGCAATACGTTAAGCGGCGCGCCACCGGTGGAGCGTTCGCTGCGGGTGATCTCGGTCAGCCAGCCAGGCTCCGGCCAATGCACAATTTGATGAACATGGTCCACCAGCATATTGCCGGCGGCAATAACGCCTTTGCGATCGCTCATTGCGCCTCCTTACACATGCCCGGCGCTGCCAAATATGCGCATCTGTTCCGCTACCACATCGGTAATCGCTTCTTCGATGCCGAGCAGCAGTTCAGCAAATTCGTCATACATCGGCTTGCGGTCCGCCATCCGTTGTTCAACTGCGCCCAGTGCCGCCTGTGACATCCCGGTATAAAAGTTGATTTTATGAATGCCAAGCGAAATGGCGCGCCGAAAATCGGCATCGCTGATCCCCGAGCCGCCATGCAACACCAACGGAATACCGGTTTGCTGACTGATACTATTAAGCCTGTCGAAATCGAGTTTCGGCTCGCCTTTATATTTCCCGTGCGCGTTGCCAATGGCTACCGCAAGGGCGTCGATACCCGTACTGTCGACAAACTCACGGGCAATAGCGGGATCGGTGAATTTTGCGCTATCTGCTTCACCGTACAGTGCGCCGCCCTCATCGCCGCCGACAGCGCCCAGCTCCGCTTCCACCGACACACCGACGGCGTGACACATTTTCACCACTTCTTTGGTCTGCCGGACATTTTCGTCATAGCTGAGTGTCGAGCCATCAAACATGACCGAGCTAAAACCAAGGCGCAGCGCCCGGACGACCGATTCAAAATGCAAGCCGTGATCGAGATTGAGCACTACCGGAATGTCATGACGCGCCGCCTCGAATTTAACGGCCTCAACCAGAGATTCCAGCGACACGTATTTAAAATGCACTTCTGCGATATTGATAATAAAGGGTGAGCGCTCTTGTTTTGCCGCCGCGAACAGGGCGCGCAAAAAGTGGCTGTCCAGCACATTAAATGCGCCGAGCGCGTAACCATGTCGACGGGCGTGCGCCAGTCCTTTGGCAAGAGAAATCAACGCCATAATGGCCTCCTGGTTTTAACGAAAAAGATGGTATTCATTACATAACACCACCTGGGCGGGTTCGTCTTCGTCGATGGCGTTGAACCGTTCAAGGGGTTTAAGGAAGCGATTGTCATGGTCGTCGTCGTTTACCGTCGATACCTCACCCGCCAGCACATCGCCAAATCCGGGTTCAGCCCAAAAGCTGTGATACATACCGGGTGTCAGGCAGATGCTTTCCCCTGGTGCGAGGCGCAACTGACTACCGGCGCTGTGAGTTTGTCGGCAACCATCAATGACGACCGTGACATCGCTTTGTTCCGGTTGTTCGTACTGGTCAGCATTCCAGATTTCGATAATTAAATTTCCACCGCCCCGGTTAATGATGTCTTCCCGTTTACGCCAGTGAAAATGCATCGGCGTTATTTGAGCGTCCCGGACGTGCATAATTTTTTCAGCATAGCTTTTTGGCCACGTAACGCCGTCCACCGAGCCGTTGCGTAGTGTAAACAGCGTCAGCCCTTGAGCGGCAAAATTGGTGCCGCCAAACGCGGTGACATCCCAGCCAAGTTTTAATTCGAAAACCTCAGCCCAGAGTGCTTCATCCAGTTCGCGCCACTTCACGGCAGCGAAGCTTGCAAACGGCGGCAAATGTACATCATGACGGGAAAAAAACTGGCGCGTATGACCGAGGATCTCATTGATTTCAGAACGTTTCATTGCATCTCCCTGGAAGCGTAAGCGCGCTGCCTGAAGAAAAGGCGTAAGGGGCAAGCGTGCCCCTCCGCCTCGCTGAAGATTATTTCACCGTCCAGCCTTTGTAAGTGCTGATGTTGTTCTTATCGATAAGCGTTACCGGGATCAGAACCGGTTCTTTCGGCGCCGGTTTGCCCTGCAGAATGTCATAGCCGATTTCCACCGCTTTGGCCGCCATTACTTGAGGATCCTGAGCAGGCGTTGCCACAAACAGCGAGTTATCACGCTTAAGCGCTTCTTCGGCATCAGGCGATCCATCAACGCCGACGATAAAGAACTCGTTACGTTGTGCCTGTTTCGCCGCCAGATCCGCGCCGATCGCGGTCGGATCGTTGATCGCAAACACGCCGTCGATCTTCGGATTCGCCGCTAAAAGCGAGGTCATGATCTCCAGTCCGCCTTCACGACTGCCTTTGGCGTTCTGGTTCCAGGAGAGGACTTTGATATCCGGGTGGCGTTTAAATTCAGTCTGGCAGCCTTCCACACGGTTCTGTACGGCGGAAACCGGCGGCCCGTTAATGATGACCACATTGCCTTTGCCTTTCAGGCGATCGGTAATGTACTTACAGGCACTTTCGCCTGCCTGGGTGTTGTTCGAGGTGATAGTGGCATCGGCGCCATCGGCCGCCACGTCAACCGCCACCACCACAATGCCCGCGTCTTTAGCGCGCTTGACCGCCGGGCCGATGCCTTTGGAATCCGCTGCGTTAAGGATGATCATGTCCACTTTGGCGGCAATAAAGTTATCGATTTGCGACACCTGTTGGCCCAAATCGTAGCCGCTCGACACCAGCGTGACTTTGACGTTATCGCCTGCCAGCTTACGTGCTTCCAGCTCCGCCCCTTTGGTTATCTGAACAAAGAACGGGTTAGCGAGATCGCCCACGGTGACGCCAATGGACTTTAGCTCTTTGGCCTGGGCGACACCGCCTGCGGCCAGCATGGCACCCACGCAAAGCGCGGTGACAAGGGGTTTCAAACGCATACAGATCTCCTCGAGTAGGGTATTGTTGTTATACACAGGTCGTTGTTATGCACTTTGATGGTGACGGGTACGGTACTTGTCTATCAGCACTGCAATGATGATCACCGCCCCTTTGATCACCAGTTGCCAGAAATAGGAAACGCCCATCAGGGTCATGCCGTTATTGAGGGTGGCGATAATCAATGCCCCCACCAGGGTGCCGGTGATGGTGCCAATGCCCCCCACAAAACTGGTGCCGCCGAGAATGACTGCCGCAATGGCGTCAAGCTCATAGCCCATCCCCAGGTTGCCGTTGGCGCTGTACAGCCGTGACGCGCTCATTAGCCCGCCAAGCCCCGAAAGCAGCCCGCTCATCCCATAAACGAACAGCAGCACTAACCAGACTTTGATGCCGGTCAGGCGCGCCGCCTGCATATTGCCGCCCACCGCGTAGATATGAACGCCAAGCGTAGTACGGCGCAGAATAAACCAGCAGATTGCCACGACCATTAGCGCAATCACTACCAGCCACGGTACAGGGCCAAGGTAAGCGTTGCCTATCCATTCAAAATCGATATTTGAGTTGATAACCGTGGTGCCGTCGGCCAGCAAATAGGCCGCGCCACGCAAGGCCGTGTAAGTTCCCAGCGTCACGATAAACGGCGGTAGCCCAGCAAACGCCACCAGCGCGCCGTTAAACAAACCGAGCACCAGGCCCAGCATTAACGCCGCTGGTATCGACAGCATCGACAGCTCAGGCGAAAGGGATACCACCATCGCCGCGACCGCCGTGGTGCCTAAAATCGACCCCACCGAAAGGTCAATACCGCCGGTCAAAATAATGAACGTCATGCCCGCCGCCAGTACGATATTGATCGATGCCTGACGGGTAATATTCAGCAGATTACTTTCGGTAAAGAAATTGGGCGTAATAAAGCCAAAAACCGCCACAATCAGGATAAGAATCGGCAAAATCCCGACCGTTTGCATAATGTCGCCCTTCAGCATTTTCTTCATTGAGGCGGATTTCGGGGCAGGTGATGTGGATGGCGTCATGGTTGACCCTTTTTGAGAGGAGTTAGTCATTGCGCACCGCCTGTTGATGCGACTCGTCAACGCCGGTGGCAAGCGTCATGATGTGTTCCTGAGTAATATCCGGCCCCTGCAGCTCACCCGCGATGGTGCCTTCGCGCATCACGTAGACCCGGTCGCTCATGCCGACGACTTCCGGTAATTCGCTGGAAATCATCAGGATCGCCACACCCTGGCGCGCCATGTGGTTCATGATGCGGTAAATCTCGCTTTTTGCCCCCACATCGACGCCGCGCGTGGGTTCATCAAGGATCAGAATGCGCGGGCCGATAGCAACCCAGCGGGAGATCAGCAGTTTTTGCTGGTTGCCGCCGGACAAGCCTCCCGCCCGCACCTGCGCGTGAGGCACGCGGATATTGAGCGTCGATATAGCGTCATCAGAAATCGTCTGGGCTTTTTTGCGGTTCAGCATTCCGTAACTGGCATCGCGCTCAAGCGTCGCCATAGTGATGTTTTCCTGGGCGGCCATATCCAGAAACAGCCCTTGTTCTTTACGGTTTTCAGTCAGAAAACCGATGCCGCGAGCGATGGCATCACGCGGCGAACGAATCGCCGCCGTTTGACCGTCGATTTCAATACTGCCGCCAGTGGATTTACGCACCCCAAAAATCAACTGCGCCAGTTCGGAACGGCCAGCGCCGACCAGGCCCGCCAGCGCCACGACTTCACCAGCGCGCACCATCAGGCTGACCGGTTGAATTTTTTCGCCGTCGGTGAGGTGATGCACCGCCAGCCGTACCTCGCCGCGCGGAATATCACGTTCTTTATTAAACAAATCGCTCAGCGGACGGCCCACCATCATGCGCACAAGCTCATGGGCGTTTAGCTTGTCGCGCTCCAGACTGCCGACATACTGGCCATCGCGCAGCACGCTCACCCGGTCAGACAGTTCATAAACTTCCGCCATACGATGGCTGATATAGATAATCGCCATCCCTTCATTGCGCAGCCGCATAATCAGCTCGAACAGGCGATGGGTTTCACGGGAGGAGAGGGCGGCGGTGGGTTCATCCATCACCAGAATTCGGCTGTTGCGATGCAGGGCGCGGGCGATTTCCACCTGCTGCTGTTCAGCGATGGTTAAGCGCATCACGAGGTCGGTTGCGCGAAACTGCGCGCCAAGGCGGTCGATAACTTTCTGCGCCTGGGCGGCCATCTCTGTACGCTTCACAAGACCCGCGCTGGAGATTTCGCTGCCAAGAAAGATATTCTCCGCAACGGTTAAATTGGGCGCGAGCTGCATTTCCTGATAAATCAGGGTAATACCGGCTTGTAATGCGTCTTTGGGGCCTTTGATGTTATACGGTTTGCCGTCAATCAGGATCTCGCCGCTGGTGGCGGTATACGCGCCGGCGAGAATTTTCATCAGCGTGCTTTTCCCGGCGCCGTTCTCGCCCATCAATGCGTGGATTTCGCCGGGATAAACCGTCAGGCTGACGCCTTTAAGCGCATAAAACTTACCAAACGCTTTGGCGATATCTCGCATCTCCAGTACAGGCGTTGCGTTCATGGCGCACTCCATTCGGGGTCAGATGGAATTACTTGACCACAGCCAGATAAATACAAAATGTCAGCAGCCATTCATATTTGTCATATATCCCACATCCTTCGCGTTGCCGAGGCGCGGGCCACGTTCGTTTATCCCCGTCATTTCGTGACATAAGGCCCTGGGCAGCCTCTCTTTTGCCGGCTTTCTGCAAGGCAATTTTTTTTGGGTAAAATGATGAATAATTAACACCGATCACATTCCCGTAACGCAACCGTGCCGGTAAACCCTGTGAAGCGCTACTGTTTTGTTTTCGCCTATGGAGTGGGTTATGACACAGCCAGCCAGCCGATTTCTTACCAGCGCACGTGGACGATTGCTGTTCTTTAATTTGCTGGTGGTGGCGGTCACGCTGATGGTGAGCGTGGTGGCGATTGTCGGCTTTCGCCACGCCAGCGTGTTACAGGAGCAGGTCCAGAAACAAACCTTAAGCGATATGAACGGCAGTATGTCGCTGGCGCGCGATACGGCGAATATCGCCACGGCGGCGGTCCGGTTAAGCCAGGTGGTGGGGGCGCTTGAATATCAAAGCGAAGCGGACCGGCTTAAGCAAACCCAACTGGCGCTGCAACGATCGCTGCGGCTACTGGCGAAAGCGCCGCTTGCCACGCTTGAACCGGAACTGGTGGGTAATATCATCTCGCGTAGCAACCAATTACAGCACAGCGTCACCCAAATGCTGGAACGCGGTCATCGTCGCCATCTTGAGCGCAACGCGCTGTTAAGCGCCCTGTATCAAAATCAAAGTTATCTGCATCATATTCAGTCGCTTAATCAGCGAACCGGGGACAGCATGCCTGCGCCCGCGCTGCTTAACGAAATGGATCGCCTGATTGTCGCGGCGATTCAAACTCCGTCGCCGCGCCCTACGGTTGAGCAAATCGATGCGGTTATGGCGCAGCTTCCCGCCCGGATGCGCGACCCCGCCATGGATATCATCTATCAGGATTTTATTAGAGAACTTCATCGCCTTGACCCGCTCTCCGCCTCGCTTGATGAGAGCGATCTTGCGATTAACTGGTCGATGTACCACATCAAGGCGCTGGTCGCTTTTCTTAATACCGATATAAACCAGTATGTTAAGCGTGTAGCGCAGGAGTCCGCGTTGCGCACTGCCGCAAGCCATAAAGAGCTGCGCTCGATGATCCTGTTTATCGCGGTTTTTGCTGCGCTGGCGCTGATTATCACCGGCTTCGCCGGATGGTATATCTACCGTAACCTCGGCTCGAACCTGACGGCAATTTCTACGGCGATGGCGCGGCTGGCGCGCGGCGAGCGCGACGTTACCGTTCCGGCGCAGCAACGGCGTGATGAACTAGGCGAGCTTGCCCGCGCGTTTAACGTCTTTGCCCGAAATACCGCATCGCTTGAGCACACGTCGCGGCTCCTGAAAGAGAAAAGCACCCAGCTGGAAACCACCTTTCACGCCATGCGCGACGGTTTTGCCCTGTTCGACAGCCACGGCGAGCTGGTGGTGTGGAACCCGCAATATCCATTGCTGCTGGGCCTTGAGGCGGAAGGTGTACAGCGCGGGCGGCATTACCTTCAGTTGCTGCGCCAGGTCGCGCCACGGGATGCCCATATTCAGGAAAACCTTGCGCTGCCGCTCCCTCATCCACAAGAACTGCGGCTGACGGATAACCGTACTATTGAACTGCGGTTCAGCCCGGTGCCGGGGCGCGGCATGGTGAACGTGGTGCTGGATCGCACGGAAAGAAAGGGGTTGGAAGAGGCGTTAGTCCACGGTCAAAAAATGAATGCCGTCGGCCAGTTAACCGGCGGGTTGGCCCATGATTTCAATAATCTACTGGCGGTGATTATCGGGAGCCTGGAGTTAACGTCGCCCGAGTCGCCGGATGCGCCGCGCATCGCCCGCGCGCTGAAGGCCGCAGAGCGCGGGGCGCAACTCACCCAACGCCTGCTGGCGTTTTCACGCAAACAATCGCTCAATCCTCGCGCCGTACAGCTCAAAACGCTGCTGGAAAACCTGATGGAACTGATGCGCCATTCGCTGCCTGCCACTCTGAAGCTGGAACTGGAAGCGCAGCAGCCCGCCTGGCCCGCCTGGATTGACGTGAACCAACTGGAAAACGCCATCATTAATCTCGTGATGAATGCCAGGGACGCCATGGAAGGGCGCAGCGGCACTATCATTCTTCGCACCTGGAACCAGCGTGTCACCCGTGGCGACGGGCGACGGCACGATATGGTCACGCTCGACGTGACAGACAAAGGCTGTGGGATGTCTGAAGAGGTGAAAGCCCACGTATTTGAGCCGTTCTTTACCACCAAGCGAACCGGTGAAGGCAGCGGCCTTGGTTTGTCGATGGTCTATGGCTTTGTGCGCCAGTCCGGCGGACGTGTGCAGATAGATTCCACGCCGGGCGAAGGCACCACGGTGCGCCTGCAATTGCCGCGCGCGCCACAGGCGGCAAGCGAACTGGAATTGCCGGTTGATATGCCTGATATCGCCTCTCAGGATGAACTTGTGTTGCTGCTGGAAGACGAAGCCGATGTGCGTCAGACACTATGCGAACAGCTTCATCAACTGGGTTATATCACCCTTGAAGCGCAAACCGTGGAAGAAGCCATCAGCCTGCTGGATAACGTCGGGGAAATTGGCGTGCTGATTAGCGATTTGATGTTGCCCGGCAGCGTAAGCGGGGCAGACGTATTGCATTATGCCGCTCTCAATCACCCGCATATTTCACGGCTGTTGATAAGCGGCCAGGATTTACGCGCCGCGCAGGATTCGACGTTACCGCCGGACGTGGAGCTGCTGCGTAAACCTTTTACTCAGCTTCAACTGGCGCAGGCATTACGGCGGGCGCGTCGGTCGTGACGCTTTGAGAATTCTCTTCTTCTCTAACGGCTGGCGACTTTGCAAAGTAGCAGTCTGTCTTTTCGGGGGCTGCCTGATGAAACCTTTTTCACCTATGCTGACGCTGTGTGCGTTATTTACAATTTCCCACCCGGTACATGCCGATATGATCGACGATACCGTCAGTTCCATTACGCGTGCGATTGATGAAGCCTATACCCAGGATGACGATCGCCGTGACGGGCGAGATGACGACAGAGAATGGCAGCGTTCCGACGATCAGCGCCGCCAGTATAACGATCGGCGCAGGCAGCTTGAAGACCGACGCCGCCAGATTGATGAGCGTCAGCGCCACCTGGATCGCGAGCGTCAGCAACTGGAAGAGGAAGAACGGCGTCTTGATGACGAGTATGGCCGCTAAGCGAGGGCGATTCCCGGCCCGTTAAAACCCGCCTCACTGTCTCTGCGGACAAGGGGCGATCATCCAGATATCGCTCCGATGGTTGTCAGCGCCCGTAATGCAACGGTAATCAGTAAACCTCTACATGCGTGGTGCGAGGGATGGCCAGCAGGCGATCGCCGCAGGTCAGGATCAGATCGATCCCCAACGCAAAAGGATGTGGGCGTTCGGTCAGTTCATGGATCACGCACTCCGGCAATTGCGGCGCAACCATCCGTTCTTCATGGATCCCCGCGCCGGTCAGGCGCAGCATCCGCCCGCCACTCAAACTGCTGACCTGCATAATCAGCGTGGCGCTGGTTTCTGGTACTACCGCGCTGCCCTGCGACAGTAAGTTCAACTGTATGGGCGTCAGCGTCTCGTCGGCCACCGCGAACAGCGCGCTGGCAAGATCGTCGGTTATCGGCGCGTGGGTATGGAAACGCAGATTCTGACGAACAAAATCGTTGCTCATACGCGCGTTCAGCCACACTGGCGAGTCGTTATCCAGCAGGGTAAGCAAGACACTGGTGGTGGCCTGGCCAAACGGCGGCCAACCATGGGGCAGGTGGTGAAGGGAAACAATCATTCCCGGCTCGCTCATCGCCTTGAGCAGACGGCGAAAGCTGTGTTGCGCATCGTACACGGGCGCAGAGAAAGCGGTGGTTAAAGTCATGCGTTCTCTCCATGCGCCTGCATAAAACTTTTACCCATCTGGTGTTGGGCATGAGTGTCGTTAGTTGTGTTCATTAGTGCTCCATCGTGAATTCAATCAGGTCAGCGCGGTTCAGGCTGATGGAATACTCCGCAGGTTTCGCCACCTCGGGAAGATGGTTAAGGGTGCGTACGCATATCAGCGGCGCCATATTGGGTATCTCCAGCAAGGCGCTCTCTTTGGCCTTCGCGCGGCGTGCGCTGATGCGTGTCTGGGTGCGTAGCAGACGCACACTGAGCTGCTGGTCGAGATAATCATGCAGCGAGCCCTGGCTAAAACCTTGCAACGCAGGCCACCAGGCGAGCTCGGAAAAATAGTGGTCGATAAGACACAGGGCGATACCGTTAACCCGTCGCAACGTGCGCAGGTGGATAACGTTCTGCCCTTCAACCACATCCAACGCCTGCGCCACCTGATCTGACGCCGGACGCAGCACGGCCAGCAGTCGCTCGCTGGTGGGGTGGCTACCTTGTTCCAGCAAATTCTGGCTAAAGCGCGCCTGGGCATTGAGCGGATAATCAAACGGGCGCATCAGTACCAGTACCCCGACGCCCTGGCGGCGCTGGACCCAGCCGCGTTCCACAAGCTGATCGATGGCGCGACGCAGCGTATGGCGGTTAACCGCAAAGCGGTCAGCGAGCTGCTGCTCAGCCGGCAGATAGTCACCGCAGCGGTAGTGGTGCTTCAACTCTTCTTCCAGCCGGGCGGCAATTTCCTGATAGCGGGTAGGGTAGCTGGTCGGATGTCTGGACAGGTGCATAACGGTCAATGCCTCGCGAAGGAGTGGTCATGGTGGCGTCAAGTCGTGTCTGCATGTCGCGCTCGCCATAAGCTGTACCATCATGTTGACCGAGTAATGTGACGGTTCTGTTAACAACTGATGGCAATCGGATGAAGATTGACCAATAGCCGCGCAGAGGCATGAGAGGACATGTTCAGTTACCAACTTTTTTCGTAGGGCAGTGTATGGCGGGATTTTCTTAGCTTATGGCGTGCGGATTGTGCGTTTTTTCCGGGTAAGGCAGCGAGAGACTTTATGCGGGCGATTAACCTCACGTAACACGACGCGAAATTTACCTCTGGCAACGGGAAGCAACGATGAGCAAAAACATTGTCTTTTGTGCAGATGGACTCTGGGGCGGGCCAGACGATGACCGTCAATACGGCCCGGTGCGGGCAGGCAATGTTTACCAGTTGTTTGTGGCGCTGCGAGGCGATGTGGATCAGCATAGTCTGCTGCTCGCCAATGAACAGGAGAAAACCTGGCGGAGCGCTGACGGGGACGTCTTACAGGTCGCAAAGTATATTCACGGGATGGGCGACCCGAATAATTCTTTTGCGAACAGTGTGGAGAGCGCGTATGGCGCCCGGTTTATCGTGCCCGTTGTCAGAGGTTTTACTTATATCAGTCGTCATTATCAACCAGGCGATCGGATCTGGTTGATCGGATTTAGTCACGGCGCATATACGGTGCGGGTGCTGGCCGATATGATCCTTGACCGGGGATTACTCAATAGTCAGCAACTGCAATACACCGAACGCAATAAATCAGAAGCCTGGCGGCGTGCGGCAGCGATGTGGACACAATATCGCGCTTATGCCGCGCCTCTGGACGGGGAGGCGCTGGAACAGGTGTTGCGCGATCTGCCGGATTACTTTTTCGACAGACCAAAGCCTGACGACAGCATCACGCATGTACCTGTCGAGGCGGTCGCGGTATTCGATACCGTTGGCAAGAAAGGGATCCCGGCCTATTACCAGGATAAGCGTGCCGATGCGTTTCGCTTTGGATCCGCAACGCTTGGCGCACAAGTAAAATATGGATTACATGCCGTGGCGGTTGACGAGGAGCGCGTCGACTTTGAGCCGGTACTGTGGGATTTTCGCGATCGTATTTTGCAGGTGCTGTTTGCTGGTATTCATGAGGATATCGGCGGGGGTTATGACGACGAGAGCGATGACAGCGGGTTGTCTAACATTGCATTGCGCTGGATGCATGATGTACTTAGTGATTTGGGGCTGGACATCAATAGCTGCTCTGTTACGGGTTGTAGTGCAGGCCCGCTGCATTGCCGCTGGTTTCCTCCGACGCCCTGGCAAACCCTGGCGCCACGACGCTTTCCCGCGCCGCTGGACTCGTCGTTAATGATTCACCAGTCGGTTATCGACAGGATTTATGGCGGCAGCGGATTACCGTTTCAGTCCCCGATAGACGGAAGCTGGAAATGGGGTGAATACCATCCCGCCGCATTGCGTAAGCACATGACCACGGGCGGTATTTTAAAAAATTGGGCCATTGCCTATTAACGCCGCTATACGCGCCTCTATTGACGCAGGGCGCCTGTTTTATGGCGGGGTTTACTCGTATAGGTGTATCGGAATGGCAAAGAATATGATGCCGATAATCACTCTTTTTACTGCTATGAATGTCGTGTGTGCCATTTAATGCGCGTGTGGAATAAATTATTTCGCTCTGTAAGTTATTAGAAAAAATAGCGGAAGTTTACTGAAAATAATATATTGCGCTAATTGGCCGCAAAGAGTCATATAGACGTTTATTTTTAAAAAATGGTTATGGTTTTTCAGGGTAAATATAATTTTTATTGATGATAAAACCGTATCGTAATAGTGACACTGTGTTAATCGCGGTACAGTTAACAATGCCAGGGGATAAAGAAGTACTTTGTTTTTTACTTAACTGATTGATAAATATGTATTTTAATGGCAACTCTCAAATCCAGCAGTGGTGTTTTGTTCCGTCCCTGACAACGGTATAAACCGCTCAGAAAAACCAGAAAAAGATCGTGGATATATCTTCACGTATGGCCCGTGATAGGGTGCTGGTATTCTCAATCTGATAGCAAAACAGGCAAAACGATACCCTGCGCCGACGAGCAGCGCAGGGGGTAATATCAGTTCTTTTTTACAAATTCTGATTTCAATTTCATCGGGCCGAAACCGTCAATTTTACAATCAATGTTATGGTCGCCTTCCACCAGACGAATGCCTTTCACTTTGGTGCCGATTTTCAGCATCGAAGAGCTGCCTTTGACCTTAAGATCTTTAATCACGGTTACATTATCGCCATCGGCCAGTAAGTTGCCGTTAGCGTCTTTCACGATAAGCGTATCGGTTTCGACGGCTTCTTCTGCGGCATTCCATTCATGGGCGCACTCCGGGCAGATAAACATGCCATTATCTTCATAGGTATATTCGGACTGGCACTGAGGGCAGTGGGGGAGTTGCATGGGAGTTTCCTCTTAAAACTGTGATGTGCTGATAGCAGCAATAAAGGTAAAAAAACGGGTTTTTGACCCGCAAAAACCGAGGATTATAACCTAAATCCCCGTACTTTTTCAGGGATTATTCGTTGTGTGGCGGCGGGTGTCGCGTGGTTAGTTGATCAAGGATGTCAATAACCTAAATTTTAGCGCAAATATGCGAAACATATATCGTGATTTGTGTTGTGGCGGTGTTATTCTGGCTTCTTAAATGATATTTATTATTCAGTGGGATTAGCCTGTCGTCAGCGCGGCTAATCTGTCGCCGCGCAGGTGCACATCATCACTTTTACCAGAATGGCTTATTTGCCCGTTCAGGATAGCGCTTGCCCTTTGAGCGTAAATAAAAATTTCCAGGGAAAGTAGTAAATATTAGCGATTTTATTAACTTGCCAGATGGATAATCTGGTTATTTTCCGGCGACCAAAGCGTCGATTTGACTATCTTTGGATGTATTTCCTGCAGGTAATTATCAAACGCGTTACCAACTAATAAAAAGATAAAGCAAATAAAATCGAAGTAAATTTGCGTTAAGGAAAGATTTTATGCATACACAGACTATTTTTGAATTAAGCCAGGAAGCGGAGCGGTTAATCCATCTCGCCATGCATAACCTGGATATGCTAAAAAAAATCCCTCTTGCGGTGCAGGAAAATCCATCAGGCCTGGATGGCGCGCGAATCGCAACTATCCATCCCCTTCACTTCAGTCACAAGGGCGTTGAGGTTCAGCAGGAAACCTTGCGCAATGAACTGCGAAAAGTGACCCATCAGGAAATGGTGCTGGCCATTGTCGGCACCATGAAAGCGGGGAAATCGACTACCATCAACGCCATTGTCGGCACTGAAGTACTGCCAAATCGTAATCGCCCTATGACGGCGCTGCCGACGCTTATTCGCCATACGCCAGGGCAGGTTGAGCCCATTTTATATTTTCCCCATGTGGGACCGATTGAAACGCTGATGGCGGAATTGCAGCAGAAACTGCATGGTTATCGCCGGGAAACGCTCTCCACGCAGCTTGAAATTGATAATGACATGGATAGCCTGCTGCTGCGCATAGCCAGCGGCACCAAATTCGAAAAGCAGTATCTTGGCGCGCAACCTATTTTTCATTGCCTGAAAAGCCTTAACGATTTGGTGCGCTTGTCGAAAGTGCTGGATGTCGCGTTTCCTTTTAGCGCTTATACGGCAATCGAGCATATTCCGTTTATTCAGGTGGAATTTGTTCATCTGGCGGGAATGGATCAGGGCCTGGGGCAACTGACGTTATTAGACACACCTGGCCCTAATGAAGCTGGTCAACCGCATTTACAGAAAATGTTGCAGGAGCAACTGGCAAGCGCATCGGCGGTGCTGGCGGTGATGGATTATACCCAGTTGAAATCCATATCGGATGAGGAAGTGCGTCAGGCGCTCTCAACGGTGGGGAAATCCGTTCCGCTTTACGCCTTGGTGAACAAATTCGACCAGAAAGATCGTAACAGTGACGACGAGGATCAGGTGAAGGCGTTGGTATCCTGTACTCTGATGAAAGGTCATATTGAGCCTGACCATATTTTTCCTGTGTCCTCGATGTGGGGCTATTTGGCGAACCGTGCCCGGCATGAATTGATGCAAAAAGGCGCATTGCCGCCGCATACTGAGCAGCGTTGGGTGCAGGACTTCGCAGAGGCCGCCCTGGGCCGCCGCTGGCGGACCGAGTCGCTCACGGATGTCACTGCGTTGCGCCATGCCGCCGAGTTGCTGTGGGAAGATTCTCTGTTTGAGCAACCTATTAAGACGGTGCTTCATGCGGCGCATGCTAACGCGTCGCTGTACGCGCTACGCTCAGCGTCCCATAAACTGCTCAATTATGCGCAGAGTGCGCAAACCTATATGACGTTTCGCCGTCAGGGGCTGGACATCGCAAGCGATCAGCTGCAACAAAGTATTGTGCGCTTGCGCCAGAATATCGACGAACTTCAGTCTTCCCGCAATGGGGTGCGTGACGAAGTGCAGCATGAAGTCGCGCAAGCGCTACAAAGCGGCGCGGCCTGTATTGCGGACTACCAGCACCGAATGGAAGAAAGCCTGAGCAGCTATTTTCGCAGCGGGCAAATTCCTGAGGTTTCGTTAAGCGGTATTGGCCGTCACGATCCGCATCGTCGACGCGATTTCGAGCCGGGGTGCCAGCAAATGATGCTGGAATCTGAAAGCGAAGCGCGGACGTTGCTGCATAAAATCCGCGCCTCGTGCGATGTGATAATGCTGGGATTCCAGGAGAGTTTGATTCGCGATCTGGCGACCTTGTTCAGCCAGCTTGAAACGACCCTGACGCGGACACTGCGCGATGCCCTGCATCCGATTGAAACGCGCGTTGCTGACGGGCTAATACAGGCGGGTTTCAAAGCGCATATCACGCTGCCGGTATTTAGCGCCAACCAGCTTAACTTTAATGCGCATTCGTTATTTAACGATGCCATTGATCAGCAAACGCTTCCGCTCAACCGCGCGTCACGGCGTGGCGGCATGAAAGGGACGGTCGTGCGCTGGTTAAACAGCTCCGAATGGGGTTGGGAAGGCTATACTGCCAGTGCGCGACGTTTTGTGATTGATATCCCCGGGCTTGAGCAAAAGTTATATCAGCATATCGATCAGTTCAGCAGCCAGGTGCGTCAGGCCATGGATGCTCAAGTTGACGTCTCCGTCAGCGCCGGGCTTGCCAGCTTTTTTGCGGAATTTTCCGGCGCGCTGTCGTCTATTGAAGCCAGTCTTCAGCAGAGTCTGGTTGCCCGTCAGCAAAATGAAGACGCCCTGCTGGAGCTGCGTAAGCAGTTGCAGCTTTGTAATACTACTGCCGGTTTCATTTATGAAGATGCCCGGTTGTTGCGTGATGATATCCAAACCCTTTTTGCCGCGGAGTATGGTGTATGAGGCAGACCGCATTACTTGATGGACCGGGACGTCATTTGCAAAGCGTTACGGATAAGTTGATGGTCGATACAACGCTTGCTGTACAGCAACGACGTGTTATGCCCGCTATTCCTCATCAACAAGCGATTGGCGAGCGTTTGCAAAAAGAGTTACTGGCGCAATCGACACTACCAAACGGGTGGACTCCCTCGACCATGACGGAAGGGGCGCAATGGTTGCCGGGATTGCTTGATGGCGTTAGCCAGTACCGCCAGCCGGGGCATATGGCACTAAGCCTGATAGCCCAGGCATTGCTGGCAGAAATTCCTGGCCGCGAGCCCGAACTGGTAATGCAGCTTGAACAACTGGGCAGCTATTATTCGCAGTGCGCCATACAGCTTGAAGATGAATTAGCGTCTCGGGGTCTGGAAAACGAAGGGCGCGCCCATATCGATACCGTGTTTACACGTTGGCGATCCGGCCATTACGGCGAGTTTTCTCCTGCCGGACGCTGCTATGTGGTGCTTGAGGAGTTGCGCTGGGGACGATGCGGTGCCGCGATTCGACTTGGCACCCCGCGCGTGCGCGATATGTTGCTCGACGAGATCCGCCATCAGGCGACAGAGTTACTGGCGAAAAGCGTCAGTGCGGCGACCCAGACTCGTCATTTCTATCAACAGTGGCTCAATTCGCCTCCCACGCCCGGTGTGCTTGATTATAAAGATACCCTGAGCTGGCTTGGCAACTGGAGCGATAGCGAACGCCAACCGGTGTGTTGGTCAGTGACACAAAGCTGGAAAAGCGTGGCGCTGGGTATGCCGCGGTTGTGCTCCGCGTCACGGCTCGCTGGCGCGATGGTCGATGAAGTGTTGATGGATTCACTGGCAGCCTGATATTTCTGCGTAATATACACAAAACGCCGCACTCAAGAGTGCGGCGTTTTTTTATGGCTTTGGGAAAATGTTACTGAGCCCGCTGTTCCTGCACTTTCGCGACCGGTTTATATCCGCCGACGCGTTTGGCGTACAGGGCGGTAATAATCGGTACCAGGATCGCGGTAACAATGACGCTCGCGGCGACCAGTGCGGTTGCGGATGCAGCGACTGGCTCAAATGCCGGGTTGATTTGCGCGATGATAACCGGGTTTGCGACTGCAGCGCCTGCGGCTGATGAGGCTGCCACACCTGCAGTACCATTACCGCCGCCAATCACACGGTCAGCAATAATCAACGGAATACCGGTTACGATAATAA
Source organism: Citrobacter freundii (assembly GCF_011077955.1). Lineage (GTDB taxonomy): Bacteria > Pseudomonadota > Gammaproteobacteria > Enterobacterales > Enterobacteriaceae > Atlantibacter. Next base: position 499,881 of record NZ_JAALBX010000001.1, on the reverse strand, counting down.
CGCCTACGCCCAGCACGATACCTAACAGGCCTGTATCCAGAATGACCGCCAGGTTGATGGTGTTACCCAGCGCGAAGCCGAAGAACGGGATCAGAACCGGCGTCGCTTTGCTGAAGAAGGCGCGGAAGTCATGGTCCAGGTTACCGAGGGTAAAACCAATCAGGAACGGCAGAACCGCGCCGATGAAATGGTGTGGTTCAAACGATGCCAGACCCGCAGAACCCAGGATCACCATCGTCATTAGCGGACCGGATTCCAGAGACATCAGTACAAATGCGCCGGACTCTTCTTTGGTGCCATACTGGTTCATCAGGCTGGCGTAAAGACCGCCATTGGTCATATCCATCGCGGAAACAATCGCCAGAACCGACAGGCCTGCAAAGAACCCGGTTTGAATCCCGCCTTCAGGAATAAATGACGCGGCAATCATCGCGATAATCCAGGCAACCCCAATTTTTGTGATAACCAGCGTTCCCGATTTACGTAATACCGTACCGGTTGCGCGCAAATCAATTGACGCGCCAATACAGAAAAACCATACCGCCAGAATTGGCACCGTGCCGCTAATCATTCCTTTTGTAAAGGAACCAAAGTAAGCGCCGGTGTCAGGTGCGAAGGTATTGAGAACAGCACCGAGCAGCAACGGAATAAGCATCATCCCACCGGGAATTCGTTCCATAGTCGCTTTAATTTTCATTTACAGGCCTCGTTAACTTAGATGTCTGGCATCAGCAGGCGACGTTAAGGCCCGCTGATAAAAATAATGTGTTTGTCGTTGCGTTGCGCCGTCCCACAGGCCTTGTCATTACTGGTTTTCAGCCGTCTGGCTGACGCCATGGAAACGCGCTCGGTTAAGTTAAATCTGAAACATGCTCATCAGTGGTGATACTATTGATCCATTGGAATACTGATTCAATAGAAATGAAACGTTGTTTTAGTTATCTTCGTCACAATATTGATTTTTGGTTTTGTTAAGATCGATATCAGCGAAAATTAATGTAAAGAGTTTGTACTTTTTATTGTTGAATATGCTCATTTAATAATAACGGGCGTTATTTGTAGCCCCCGTAACGTCACTGAGGAGACATAATGGACGTACGCCAAAGTATTCATAGCGATCACGCTAAGAGCCTGGACACTACCGGGTTACGTAAAGAGTTTTTGATTGAAAAAGTTTTCGTGGCTGATGAGTACACCATGACGTACAGCCATATTGACCGCATTATTGTGGGTGGCGTCATGCCAGTTAACCGCACGGTGAGCGTGGGCGGGGAAGTGGGTAAACAGCTGGGCGTAACCTATTTTCTTGAGCGCCGCGAGCTGGGTGTAATCAATATCGGCGGGCCTGGTCTTATCCGTGTTGATGGCACGACCTATGAAATGAACCACCGTGATGGTCTGTATGTGGGTAAGGGCGCGCAGGAAGTGGTATTTGAAAGCACTGATCCGGCAAACCCGGCGCGTTACTACTATAACTGCGCGCCAGCGCACCTGACCTATCCGACCAAACGCGTAACGCCTGCGGATGTTGCGCCGGTAACGCTGGGTGAAGACGTAACCAGCAACCGTCGCACCATCAATAAATATTTTGTACCGGACGTACTGGAAACCTGTCAGTTGAGTATGGGCCTGACTGAACTTGCGCCGGGTAACCTGTGGAACACGATGCCGTGCCATACCCATGAACGCCGCATGGAAGTCTATTTCTACTTCAACATGGAAGAAAATAGCTGCGTGTTCCATATGATGGGCCAACCGCAAGAAACCCGTCATATCGTGATGCATAACGAGCAAGCGGTTATTTCCCCGAGCTGGTCCATTCACTCTGGCGTTGGCACCAAAGCATATACCTTCATTTGGGGTATGGTGGGCGAAAACCAGGTGTTCGACGATATGGACCACGTGGCGGTAAAAGATTTACTTTAACGGCTTCCGGTAAGGCTGATTGCTTGCACGCAATCGCTCTGGTGGTATTTAACGAATCCCTCTCAGGCCTCTGAAGGCATATTCAGAGGCTTTTTTATGACTGAAACCCCTTCCCGTTGGTAATGCTCTCGTTCTGTTCCCAGGGCGGCTTATTTTTTAAAATGTAATTAGTTAACGACCGAGAGGTAACTCAATTGAGAAATGTGAGGGTTGACATTATTTATATTTTTTAAAATAAGATGGCGGCACCTGCCTGTGATGCGTTGTTTGATAATATTATTGATGCCGTGATTTATTGTGGCTGCTCTGATTTATTTATTTAATAAGTTGCATAACTAATTTGCCATCATCGTTGCTCTTTTTTAATCTTGTTAATCAGTAAATGTTTCAGACGTGAAATAATTTACCAGAATAATTAAGTTAATTTTTATTTGTGGCATGCAACGTTAACGCCTTTATTTTTGGGGGTTGCCGCTGTGTTTTATTGTTCTCTTAATTATGACTTACAGCATTATTTATCCTTCTATACTTTTTTTTGTCACGTACTTTTACAATTAGATCCCGCGCAAGGATTGTTAATGGTGCTAACACGTGTAGCATTTTCCGAGTAACTACCTGTTTTAGTAATACTAATTCATCGCTGCGGATGCGGTGGAGTGTTGTCATGGGAAACTTCCGGGTTTCTGGTGTTCTGCCACCTGAAATACTCTTTTTATGAAGGAATATGTTATGTCTTCTTATCAGGAAGAAATTCCTAAAGCTCGCGTTAATATTAAACTCGCCTTACATACTGGCGGCGCTCAGAAAAAAGTTGAATTGCCTCTCAAATTACTGGTGACAGGTGATTTTAGTAATGGTCAGGAAGCCCGACCTCTTTCTGAACGTGAAAAAGTTAATGTCAATAAAAATAACTTTAATAGTGTGCTTTCGGACTTCTCACCTTCAGTTAATCTCACCGTAGCAAATACCCTGGCGGGAGATGGCAGCGAAGAAAATGTCAAGTTAACGTTCCGGGAAATGAAAGATTTCGAACCCGAGCAAGTCGCGCGTCAAATTCCGCAATTAAGAGCGATGCTTGCTATGCGTAATTTACTCCGTGATCTGAAGTCAAATCTGCTTGATAACGTCACCTTCAGAAAAGAACTGGAAGCAATATTACGCGATCCTGCGCTTAGCGACGAATTACGCACTGAGCTTTCCTCCCTCGCACCGAAAAATGCCTGAGTTATTCACGGATTAACACGAGACAATGCTGATGTCAGTACAGAACTCTACTTCATCAACCGGCGAAACCCTCGTTCGGGAACCTTCAGACGCGAAAGGTATTTACGCCTCTTTGTTTGAAAAAATCAATCTTACACCTGTTGCGTCACTAGGCGATATTAATGCATGGCAAGACAGCCAGGCCCTAGCGGATGCCACTGCTGATGAACGCGTAACGGCGGCGGTACAAGTACTATTACAACGCCTGAAAAAATCCGGTCAACAAATTGAGAAGTTGGATAAGACGTTATTAGATCATCATATAGCCGAGCTTGATTACCAGATAAGCCGTCAGCTAGATGAAGTCATGCATCATGACGAATTTCAAAAAGTAGAGTCCCAGTGGCGTGGACTAAAACATTTAATCGACCGCACTGATTTTCGCCAGAATGTAAAAATTGAAATCCTGGATATTTCCAAGGATGACCTACGTCAGGATTTTGAAGACGCGCCGGAAATCATTCAAAGCGGTCTTTATGGTCACACTTATATCGCTGAATATGACACCCCTGGCGGTGAGCCGATTGGTGCCGTCATTTCCTCGTATGAATTTGACGCAAGCCCTCAGGATGTGGCTCTGCTACGTAATATTTCTAAAGTCGCTGCGGCGGCGCATATGCCATTTATTGGGTCAGTGGGGCCGGCGTTCTTCCTGAAAAAATCCATGGAAGACGTTGCGGCAATTAAAGATATCGGTAACTACTTTGACCGGGCGGAATACATTAAATGGAAATCCTTCCGCGATACCGATGATTCGCGCTATATCGGCCTGACAATGCCGCGCGTACTTGGACGTCTTCCCTACGGGCCGGATACCGTGCCGGTGCGTAGCTTTAATTATATCGAAGAGGTTAAAGGGCCGGACCATGAGAAATACTTGTGGACTAACGCGTCATTCGCTTTTGCCGCCAACATGGTGCGCAGCTTTATCAATAATGGCTGGTGCGTTCAAATTCGCGGGCCACAGGCTGGCGGCGCGGTAAAAGATCTCCCGATCCATCTTTATGATTTAGGCACCGGTAACCAGGTAAAAATTCCTTCTGAGGTCATGATCCCGGAAACCCGAGAATTTGAATTCGCTAATCTCGGTTTTATCCCGCTCTCTTATTATAAAAACCGTGACTACGCGTGTTTCTTCTCCGCGAACTCGACCCAAAAACCAGCGCTTTACGAAACTTCAGACGCGACGGCTAACAGCCGTATAAATGCGCGCTTGCCTTATATCTTCTTACTGTCTCGCATCGCGCACTATTTGAAACTGATCCAACGCGAAAATATCGGTACGACAAAGGATCGCCGTCTGTTGGAACTGGAACTCAACACATGGGTTCGCAGCCTGGTGACGGAAATGACCGATCCGGGTGATGAGCTGCAAGCCTCTCATCCGTTGCGCGATGCCAAAGTGGTGGTGGAAGACATTGAGGATACCAAAACAGTCAGTGTGTTTGCGCAGGCTGAAGGGATGCAATTGTTTGCCGGAGCAGGGAAAGTGGATATCCAGGCTCAGGGAGGAGAGCTTAACGCAGAGGCGCAGCAGAACATCACGATAAGCAGTGCCGAAGGAAAAGTCACCATCAATGCCAGTAAGGAATTAACGATCGCCTGTGGCGGAGCATATATCAAACTCAGCGGCGGAAATATCGAACTGGGTGCGCCAGGAAATATTTTACTGAAATGTACCAATGCGCAAAAAATGGCACCAGCCACGCTGAACAGCACTCCGCGTACATTTCCGAAAGGGTACGGCGAAGGGTTCACATTAAAAGATCCCGAGAGCGGAGAAATTCAACCCTTTACGCTTTTCAGGATAACAACAGGGGAAGGTGAGGTTTACGAGGGGGTTTCTGATGAGCAGGGGAAAACGATGCCAGTGTTCACTGCAACGCCATCAGCTTTGAAAGTTGAGTTCCCGGATGAAGAAACGTCTGATAGCAAGGAAGCCTAACAATGAGCGCAGCAACGACGTCTCTCGAATGTAAATTTCCGGATGCCTGGACGGGTAAACAAAAAAGATACTGGGTTGAAATCCAACTTCTGGATGAACTAGAAGACCCCATTCCCAATATGCCATATGTGGCTGAGAATGCAGCAACCCGTAGTCAGTGTGCTTCTTATACTGGTAAAAGTGACGCCAGTGGGATCATTCGAATTGAGGGTTTACATCCTCTTGAAATAACGCTGCATATTGAAGCAAAAGCACTTGCTGAGGAAATGGAGAAAAGATCATTGCGATGTGGTGGACGAACTGAGGACGATTCCACCGTAAAACCCAAAGCGATTATTGAAGGATACGAATATCGTTATCTGAAAATAGGCCAGTTGTGCGATGCTCTTCCTGAAATGGCGCCTGAATGGAAAGACAAGGCGAATCCACCGGAATACCATTTCCCCGACGCCCGGTTTGCCGGACAGACGATAAAAAAACTTAACTGTCGGTACGTTTTTGAAATATGTCCTTTTCGGGCATGGTCATTAATATTGCACCATCAAACGGATTATTCGATAGTTAATGCCTACAACCTGGGGATAATGGCCGATCTTTCATACTCGGAGGAAGAACAGATTATTCAATATTTTGAGAAACAATGTATCGATCTCTCCGCCGCACCAAAATTAAGTGATGCGAATGATTACTACGCCGTTGTCAAAGATATACCATTTAGCCAGCGTTATTTTAAAACTCGCTTTGTCACTACCGCAGGAAACATTATTCAGCACGACACCCAGTTATTTTATGTTTCCAACAATGAACATGTCATAGTGGCCTGGCGTGGCACTCAGGAGGTGAGAGACTGGGTGACAGATATAACCTTCAGCCCACAGGTATGCCCATCCTATCTTGCTCCGACGGGTAAGATTCATAAGGGTTTTTTAGATGCTTTTGAGTGTGCTAAGGATAAGTCTGATTCGGACTTTATAGAACTAGCTAATCTCATTGCTAAAAGAAATTTTTTTCTTTGCGGACACAGCTTAGGAGGAGCGCTGGCATTGATTTATGCCGCAGAGTTAAAATCGACTAATCCCTTACTCTACACCTACGGTATGCCAAGGGTGTTTACTGCAGACGCCATCCTGCAGCTGACGGGGATTACGCATTATCGGCACGTTAATGACTCGGATACCATCACCAGCGTACCAATGGATGTAAATCTCTATAATTGGTTTTATGAGATTTATGGCCCGGTTGGTAGTGTATTGGGTACTACATGGTCTGTAGCGGAATTGCTCTCACAAAAAATCAGCGGCATTACCGTGGGGGATTGCTTCTGGCATCACGGCGATATTGCGCTGTTCTATTATACCACCCAAGTGGTGGAAAGCCTGCAATGTGAAGGCTCAATGAGCGCGCCTAAATGTCGTAGGATAAAGTACCGTCTGCCTAAAAAAACAAAGTATTATTTAATTCCCTCCCTGGCGGAAGAGAAAAGCATTTCTGCGAAAAATCAGGATGTACAATTTATTCGATCTTTAACACCCGATAGCCTGAAGCAATTTTTTCCCAAAAACACCAACCCGGATTTAGACTCCATACTTACCGACCCGCGCGACCATTTTATGCCCGCCGCCTATCTGCCGTATATTAATGACCAACTGGTGGAACTGGTTTGCCCCGATGCCCCTCTGAAACGTAAAGAGAGCAGGGTCGCATTCGAAAAACAGTTATCAAATGCCGGTATCCCGGATAATGAAAAGGAAAGAAATCGATTGTTTGCAGCGTTGCAGCGTCTGGTAGTGGAAACCCTGAGAGTGACGGAAAAAATGCCTGAAGGGAAGCCCGCCCTGGAGCGCTTCCGTAAGACAAAAAGGGAATATGCTGAATGAAAATAGCTAATGTATTTTACCTGCTACCGTTCTTAGCACTTAGCGGCTGCGCGTTAAGTGAAAATCTCTCACCGCCACCAAATGGTCAAACCGTAAACGTTGCCGTTGTGAAACCTGCTGATGTCGATATTCTGCCGATGGATGTAATTTATCGCTCTGAAAAATGCAGGGACAAAATATTTACCTCTTCGGGAGCAATAAGTTCCCGGGCTGGCTATCATCTGCTCACCGTTCCTTTTAAGCCAGAAGCGGGTAGTAATACAGTGAGCAACAGCGTTGCGCTGGAGGGTGGTGGTCAGTGTGAGTGGAAACTCAGCAATATACGCTTCCAGTTTAAGTTCAGCAATATGACGAAATTTGGGACGGATATTAAACAAAATGTTTCTAGTGATATTGTTTTTGTTTTTGACAAAAATGCACCCCCCCGAGGAGATGGTCACTATGAAGATGTTTATGGGGATGTGATAATAGAGAAAGATTACTACCCTCTGATTGTTTATGATCGCTATGTGAAAAATCGTAAATATATTCAGGTTAAAGGGGCAAATTTAATGACCTATCATATGCATAATGTTAAAAAAATTACATTTAAACCGAGTGTTTATTCAAAGAAAATTGTAAATGTATTAGGCCCGGAAAATTTTGGTGGTGATTTTATTATTACATACCCTGATGGCACAAAGACTACTGATAAAGAAGAGCCAGATTATCCTGATTTTGAAAAATTAAAAATGATGAAATAAATTTAGCTACTTAAGATGCTTACTTTATATCGCTGTTATTTCAAGTCCTCATGAAAAGGAAAGAGAGTAGAGCCGCATTCAAAAAATACTTATCAGATGCCGGTATCCCGGATAATGAAAAAGAAATGAAATCGACGGTTTGCCGCGTTGCAGCGTCTGGTAGTGGAAACCCTAAGAGTAACTAAAAAAAATGCCTGAAGAGAAGCCCGCCCTGGAGCGCTTCCGTAAGACAGAAAAGGAATATGCTGAATGAAAATAGCTAATGTATTTTACCTGCTACCGTTCTCAGCACTTAGCGGCTGCGCGTTAAGTGAAAATCTCTCTCCGCCACCAAATGGTCAAACCGTAAACGTTGCCGTTGTGAAACCTGCTGATGTCGATATTCTGCCGATGGATGTGATTTATCGCTCTGAAAAATGCAGGGACAAAATATTTACCTCTTCGGGAGCAATAAGTTCCCGGGCTGGCTATCATCTGCTTACCGTTCCTTTTAAGGTTGAAACGGGTAGTGATATGGTGAGCAACAGTGTTGCGCTGGACGGCGGTGGTCAGTGTGAGTGGAAACTCAGTAATATACGCTTCCAGTTTAAGTTTAGCGACATGACCAAATTTGGGGCAGATATAAAACAAAGTGTTTCTAGTGATATTGTTTTTGTTTTTGACAAAAATGCCCCCCCCCGAGGAGATGGTCACTATGAAGACGTCTATGGTGCTATAAAAATAGAGAATGATTATTATCCTTTAGTAGTGTACGACCGTATTGTTGATCATGCAAAAACCCTTAGCATTGAAAGTGAAAAAATGTTGACTTATCGGGTTCACGATGTGACGAGTATATTATTTAAACCCCATGTCTATTCTGATAAAATTATAACGATATTAGGCCCAGAAAAATTAGGTGATAAAACGCTATCAATTTATCCTGATGGAACTAAAACTATTAAAGCAAAAGGGTCTTATCCTCTCGATTTTGAAAAATTAAAGACGATGAAATAGGTTCAGTTATCTTAGGGTGCCCTAATGGAGAGAAGAAAGTAGATCATCGTTTTCCAAACTCAGAAAAAACGAAATATGATTTCGTCAAACAGAGAATCCATTAAAAATTCATTATGGAAATGGGGCGATGAATGAAAATAGTTAATGTTCTATGCCTGTTACCTTTATTAGTGCTTAGTGGCTGTGTCCTTAGTGAAGATCTCTCTCCGCCAGCAGACGGTAAGACGGTCAAAGTTGCCGTCGTTAAACCAGCCGATGTCGATATTCTTCCAATGGATGTGATTTATCGTTCAGAAAAATGTCGGGACAAAATATTTACCTCAACAGGCGAGATAACTTCCCGGGCGGGTTATCACCTGCTTACCGTTCCTTTTAAGCCGGAAAAAGGGAGCGATATGGTGAGTAATAGTATTGCTCTGGATGGCGGAGGTCGGTGTGAGTGGAAACTAAGTAATATAAAATTTGATTTTGAATATCATGATATAAGCCAGTTTGGTTCAAAAGTAACAGAAAACACTCCTGACGATATAGTATTCGTATTTGACAATAATGCTCCTCCAAGAGGTGATGGTCATTATGAAGATGTATCAGGTTATGTTGTTATAAAAAAAGAATATTACCCTACTATTTTAAAGGGGTTAGCGAAAAATGGCATGGATGCTCTTTATATCCAAGGCCAACCGATGCTGACTTATCGTGTTCATGATGAAAATAGTATTGTATTCAACCCTGTTTTTCATTCGGAGATGGTTGTTAACGCAACCCCCCCTAAGGAAAAAGGCGATGGATATACTCTTTCTTATCCTAATGGTGAACAAATAATAGACCATCGTTTTCCAAATTCGGAGAAAACGAAATTTGATTTTGTAAAGCAAAGAAGCCGTTAAAATATTTATAATGGAAATGGTGGGATGAATGAAAATAGCTAATGTATTATACCTGCTACTGTTATTAGCACTTAGCGGCTGTGTACTAAGTGAAGATCTCTCTCCGCCAGCGGATGGTAAAACCGTAAAGGTCTCAGTCGTTAAACCAGCTGATATTGATATTCTTCCAATGGATGTGATTTATCGTTCTGAAAAATGCAGAGATAAAATATTTACCTCAACGGGCGAGATAACTTCCCGGGCTGGTTATCATCTGCTGACTGTTCCTTTTAAGCCAGAAACAGGTAGCGATATGGTGAGCAATAGCGTTGCGCTGAACGGCGGCGGTCAGTGTGAGTGGAAATTAAGCAATATAAAGTTTGATTTTCAATATCATAACATGAAGAAATTCGGGGCAAGGGTTAAGAGAAGTATACCCAGTGATATTGTGTTTGTTTTTGATAGAAATGCACCCCCTAGGGGAGATGGGCATTATGATGATGTCTATGGTGTTATAGAAATAGAAAAAAATTACTATCCTTTAATTAGAAGAAAAAATACAGATGAGGAGATGTTAGTTCTTAGCATACAAGGCCAGCCAATGTTGACTTATCGTGTCCATGACGCTAATAGCATTGTATTTAAACCCATTTTTCACTCTGATATGGTTGTTAATGCTGTTCCTCCGAAGAAAAAAGGTGATGGATATTCCCTTTTTTATCCTAATGGAGATGAAATAATAGATCATCATTTTCCAAACTCAGAAAAAACGGAGTATAATTTTGTTAAACAGAGAAGCCGCTGAAAGTTAATTATGGAAATGGTGCGAAGAATAAAAATAGTCAACCTTCTATAATTTTTACCTTCATTAGCCCTTAGCAGCTGTGTAATAAGTGAGGATCTGTCTCCACCAGCGGAGGAGGAAACCGTAAAGGTTTCAGTTGTTAAACCCCCTGATGGAGATATTTTGCCGATGGATGCATTTATCGCTCGGAAAAATGCAGAGACAAAATATTTACCTCTACGGGAGCTATAAGTACCCGGGTTGGCTATCATCTGCTCACCGTTCCTTTTAAGCCGAAAACGGGTATTGATATAGCGAGCAACAGTGTTGCGCTGGACAGGAGGAGAGAAAAAAAGCTGTCTCTATTAAGGAAAGATAGTATTTTTTGCTTAGTGTTTATGATTTGAATGTTTTGAAAATTCATCCAAAAATTGATGAGAGGAAAGTAGTTTGATACACAGGTGTGGAAGAAATTAAAATTGTTCATTCTAAAATAATTTATCTAATAGGCAGCGTTATTTCTGATAGAACTATATTTACAGTTTTTTATAAAGTCGCACATATGAATATCAAATAAAAGATCTCAACATGATAAAGATCTTAGGGGAATAATATGTCCAATGGGCTTGTATTGCTGGGTGAAAAAACCACCCATGGTAGTGAAGTCATTTCTGCTTCATCAAATTATACCATCAAAGGAATAAAAAATGCCGTTGTAGGCGATCTAGTGAGCTGTTCAGTGGAGGTACATGGCGCGAATCCCATAATTGAAGGATCATCAAAGCGTTCCAGTAATGGACGTACAGTGGTTGTTGATGGGTGTAAGTGTCAGTGCGGTTGCCGCGTGATCTCCAGTGCAACGAAAAATACGGTAAGCTAATCAATGGGCTGGGAACCGATTAAACTGACGATGACCGAGTTGTCGTTGCCCCCTTATTTTGCCGAGTGGCTGATAGTGGGCATGCTGACGCTGATTATGGGTGTGTTACTCTTTATTCTTCATGCTTCCGGTACGGTGAAGTTACTGCCATTCATGAATATCTGGTGGCTCTCGCTTACGCTCGGTGGCGTATGGCTTATCCTTTTCAGTTTGCGAGGCTGGCAATGGTGTCAGGAAATCGTTGAGCATCTATTTCATTTCAAAGAAGCTGAAAACAGCCAGCAGAAATGGGAGATCTGGGCCAGCCGCCAGCTTACGATTCCGGGAAGTAGTGTTTTACTCCCCCACGGGGTAAATGCTGACAATATTCTGCGTGAATATAATACGCTTCCTCCTCAGTACACATTATCACACCGACTCAACAGTGATTTATCGACTGAAGAGACTCTGGTAAAGCAGTGTCTTGCAGGGATCCAGAACGCCGTAAATATGTTGCCCCCAGATCTTCAGTTAAACGTTACCCTGCTGACCGACATTCCTGTGCAGGGCAAACTGAAATTAGCTTTCATGATCGCCTGGAAAACTATTTTCCCGGTCCGTGTCATACCTGATGAGCTCTCTGTAGCCGATAAGCTATCTGTTGCATGGGGGGCGTCGCGCCTCAAAGAATCGGTATTAACCGTTGATTTAATAATGGTTCTTCAATTGCACGATCACGATGAGTATTTCGATGGTCTTGCCTCACTGTTGCTGACTAGTAGTGCATGGCTACTCATGGCATTGACCACCGATAGTGTGGATCGAAATGACACTACTTTGCTTGTCATGATGACTCCTGAAGCAGAGCATTTTATTGGTTCATTGATACCAGGGAATGAATATGAATAGGATATGGAGACTGTGGCGTAAAACAGGACTGGTTGTGGTTATCTTTGCAGTATCGGTCCTGTTTTGGTATCTGATACAGAATTATTCCAGTGAACTGGGTGCTAATTCATTATTTAAACGTATTGTTTATTTCTCTATCGTCTGGGTACTGACGTTAACTATTTTGAATTTCAAAATAGGCCATCGTGCAATGAAAGTGCTCTGGCATCGTTACGTGGCTAGTGATAAAAAAGAAACCCTTTATCGCCGGAATGTGCGTGATGCTTGTGATTAGCTGCGCGGTGGTAAAAGGCTGGCAAATCTGGCAGCGCCCTGATCCGCTATTATCCCAACTCGATGCTTCGTTACAGTCGTTACCGGAAGCCTTAACGCAAGCGCAACTCAATACCCTTGTACAACAAAAAACGCCGCTTGATGCGCTCGTCCCACAAACCCAGTCGCAACTTTCCCGGCTTTCCAGCCTGCCCCCCGATTGGGTTAACCATTATGCAAATCAGTTGATACAGCAGGCCAGCACGTTACGCCCTGAACAGGCAAAACCGCTGACGCAGCAGTGGTATCAACAGCTCAATGCAAAAGCGTTGCCGCTTGAAAAAATGGATGCGTGGCATCAGGGCATGATGCAACTGGATCTGCTCACAAAAAGACTTAATGCGCTGGATGAACGGCGGGGCGCTTATCTCACCGGTAGTGAATTAAAAACGATGGTGTTTACTATTACCCAGGCATTTAATCGCTCTGTACCGATTGAGGAGCAATTGCGGTTGCTGAATCAAAATCAGGCGGGGCAACCTGTATCCGCCGCTCAGCAGAGAGTAACAGAAGCCGCTCTTAATGCAGTATTGAGCCGCTACACGCTGATGACCACGAACGAAACCACGAACACTATTTCCCCCTGAGTGCGATAGTACGTTCGTTTCCCCCAAAGCAAAAACCCGCCTTTTAGGCGGGTTCTTTAAATAGTGGTGCCCGGACTCGGACTAACGCCGCAGGCGTTGAACAGCGTGCTTGTCGCGCTGGCCCCGAAGGGGTGAGCCGCTTGCGGCGAATCATCGAACGATGTTCGATGGAGGGTCCGTTTCCCCCAAAGCAAAAACCCGCCTTTTAGGCGGGTTCTTTAAATAGTGGTGCCCGGACTCGGACTAACGCCGCAGGCGTTGAACAGCGCGCTTGTCGCGCTGGCCCCGAAGGGGTGAGCCGCTTGCGGCGAATCATCGAACGTTGTTCGATGGAGAGTCCATTTCCCCCAAAAGCAAAAACCCGCCTTTTAGGCGGGTTCTTTAAATAGTGGTGCCCGGACTCGGAATCGAACCAAGGACACGGGGATTTTCAATCCCCTGCTCTACCGACTGAGCTATCCGGGCAACGGGGCGAATTAAACCGTAAAGGCCGCATGGCGTCAACGGCTTTGTCATAAAAATTCCTGAAATCTGTGCTGACTGCCTGCTTTTCATGCAAAAACCATAAAAACAGGTGTTTTCAAGTGAGCGCACCGCCCATTCGGCACTGGGCAAAACGCAAAATATCTTCTGCTAACTGACGCGCGGTATCTACATCGGCCTGGCTGCGGTTAATCAGCAGGCGGCTCAGACAGCCTTCCAGCACCAGTTCCATCTGTTTAGCGACCATGGTTGGGTCATCCACTTCTAACTGTGTAAGCAGGCCGTGCGTATACTCCAGCGCTGCTTTTTTCTGCCTGTCGGCAATTTGATGAATCGGATGTGAAGCCTCCGGATAGAACGTACAGGCAGCGATAAACAGACAACCTGGATACCGATTCTGGCTGACGCACTCCGTCAGCGCCTGATAACGGTACAGCAGCTTTTGCTCAATGCTGAGTTCATCATTATGAAGCAGTTGCCTGCGCCATGCGTCGACTTGCTCATTCAGATAACGTAGCGCGTCGTAGAACAGCGCCTCACGATCGGGCCAGAAGCGGATTATCTCTTCGACAGGATAATTCACTCTGGCGGCCACCATCTCCAGCGTGGTGTTGGCAAGCCCTTTTTCTTCTAAAACATACAGGGCGTGCTCAAGTACTTGTTCGCGTTGCACGGTTTACTCCTCCGTCGTCCCAACGGTTGTTCCCACCCCAAGTGTTGTTTACCTGACCTGATTGTGCAAATGCGCAGTAAAATCGGCGGCGTCCATAAAACCTGTCACGCGTTGCTGCGGTTGCTCCATGCCGTTGCTATCAAAGAATAAAATGGTCGGTAAGCCCAGAACCTGTAGATGCTTCAATAACGCGACATCTTCGGGGCTGTTGCGAGTGACATCGGCCTGTAATAGCACGGTATTGTCCAGCGCGCGGTGCACATCAGGGTGGCTGAACGTATATTTTTCAAATTCTTTACATGCCACACACCAGTCGGCGTACAGGTCCAGCATCACCGGTTTCCCTTTGGCCTGGGCCAGAGCGATATTCAGGGAATCAATATCCGAAATGCGCGTGAAATTAAGATGAGCCTGTTCAGACTGCACCGTTGTGTCGAATGCCCAGTCCTGTAACGGACGGGAAACTACCAGCGCGGCACCCAGTAATACGATTTGCACGACGCTCACCCAGCCTTTTTTACTGTTAAGCGACGTGATAAACGCCCAGCCGAAGAAGGCGACCCCCAGCAGGCTCCACAGTCGTAAACCCCATGCTTCGCCTGTTATGCGTTCCAGCAGGAAGACCGGTAGCGCCAGGATCACAAAACCAAAGGCGATTTTAACCTGTTGCATCCACGGACCGCTTTTTGGCAAAAGGCGGTTGCCGAATACGGTAACCAGCATCAACGGTAAGCCTATGCCGAGTGCGTAGAGATATAACGTTCCTCCACCAAGCCACAGATTGCCGCTCTGGGCGATGTAAAGCAGGATGGCGCTCAGCGGCGCGGTGGTGCACGGTGAGCAAATCAGCCCGGCTATCGCGCCCATACTGAATACGCCCGCCAGAGAGCCGCCCTGCTGACGATTACTAAGCAGCGTCAGGCGGGTTTGCAAAGAAGAGGGCAGTTGCAGGGTATAGAGACCAAACATCGACAGCGCCAGGGCGATAAATACCACCGACAGGCCTATTAAAATATAAGGATGTTGAAGTGCGGCCTGAAACTGAAGCCCGGCGGCAGCCACAATCAAGCCTAATGCCGTATAGGTGAGCGCCATCCCTTGCACGTACACAAACGATAGCCACAGGGCACGGGCCGTTGAGAGGCGTTGTTTACCGCCTAAAACAATGCCGGAGATAAGCGGATACATCGGCAGGACGCAGGGCGTAAAAGCGATGCCGATGCCGATTAGCAGCGCCCATAATGCCGAGAAGGGCAGTTGCGCAGGCTTGTCTGTCGATGGGCTAACTGGCGTGGCGGCGGGTGTCGGGGCCGGGGCGCTTGCCGTTACTGCATTGAGCGGCACCACTTTGGTTTCCGGCGGATAACAAAAGCCGGCTTCGGCGCATCCCTGATACGTTACGCGCAGCGTCGCGCCTTGCGATGCTTCAGTGATGGGGAGCGTAACGGCCAATTGATGAGTGTAAATTTCAGTTTTGCCGTAAAACTCATCTTCATGCCATTCTCCCGCTGGTAATGTCAGCGCGCCAATCGATGCCTTCGCGGGCACTACGCTGATTTGCTGGCGATAAAGATAGTAACCCTGCTTAATTTGCCAGTTCAGCGCCAGGCTATTGTCCTGCTGTTGAAAGTCGAAGGCAAAGGCGCTGTCCACCGGAACGAACTGGCTTTTCTGAGAATCGAACAGTCCGGCATAAACCTGAGTACTGCAAAAAAGAAGGATCAGTGTAAGGATACGTTGAGCCATGAGAGGTAATCACTATCTCCGTGGAGCACTGGCAAAACCAGTAATTCTGGGGTCTGGTAGGGATGATGGGACTTAAGACAGGCCAGCAAGGCGTCCTGTTGCAGCGTGTCGCTTTTAAGCAACATCTGCACTTCGTATTCTTGCTCGAGCTTCCCTTCCCAATAATAAAGCGACGAGGCGCCGGGCAGCAGCGTTACGCAGGCTGCCAGTTTTTCACTCAGCACGCGAGTCGCCAGTTCCTGGGCGGTGGCTTCATCCGGAGCGGTGCAGAGTACTACGACAGCGGTGGGCGTGGTCATAATCATCCTCGTCTCAGTGAAAGCAGGCACTATATCACGGGCAGCGAGAAGGGATAATGAAACGGGCCGCAAAGCGGCCCGTTTTTACTGTTGATGACACTTGCTGTAATTACAGCACCAAACCACCAACGATAAAGCCCAGAATGACACAGAGCGCGATAGCAACCACTCCCGGGATTAAGAACGCATGGTTAAACACATACTTACCGATACGGGTAGAGCCGGTGTCGTCCATCTCAACCGCGGCCAGAAGCGTAGGATAAGTAGGCAGAACGAACAGCGCGGAAACCGCAGCAAATGACGCAATCGCGGTCAGCGGGCTGACGCCCAGCATTAGCGCAGCAGGCATCAGTGCTTTAGTGGTTGCCGCCTGGGAGTAAAGCAAGGTGGCTGCAAAGAACAGCACCACCGCTAACAGCCATGGGTAGCTGTTCAGCAAGTCGCCCGCAACAGCCTGGATATCTTCAATATGGTGTTTTACGAAGGTATCACCAAGCCACGCCACGCCCAGTACGCAAATACAGGCGCTCATACCGGATTTAAAGGTACCTGCGTTCAGGATATCGCCGGTGTTGATTTTGCAGGTCAGGGAGATAAGCGTCGCCACGGTTAACATGAATACCACAATGGCTTCGTTACGCGGCAGAACCGGATTGGTGATAAGACCCACGGTCGGGCTAATCGCAGTCGCGTACACCATTACGGCAACAATACCGATCAGGAACAGCATAACGGCACGTTTAGCGAACGGTTTGATTTCGGCAGACTGAGAACCACGCAGGCTGACTTCGCCACGCGCTAAACGCTCCTGATAAACCGGATCGTCTTTAAGTTCAGCGCCAAGGAAGTTACACAGCACAGCGGTCAGCATAACGGCAATCAGGGTGACCGGAATACAAATACTCAGCAGCGTTAAGTAACTGACGCCGAGCGGCTCCAGAATACCGGCGAAAAATACCACGGCGGCTGAAATCGGCGAGGCGGTGATCGCAATTTGCGAGGCGACAACGGCGATAGAAAGCGGACGGGAAGGGCGGATGCCCTGTTCTTTTGCCACTTCAGTAATAACTGGCATGGTGGAGAACGCGGTATGGCCTGTACCTGCCAGGATGGTCATAGACCAGGTCACCAGCGGTGCAAGGAAAGTAATGTATTTAGGATGACGACGTAGCAGTTTTTCCGCAAGACTTACCAGATAGTCCATCCCGCCGGCAACTTGCATTGCGGCGATAGCGGCGATAACCGCCATGATGATTTCGATAACGTCAAACGGGATTGCCCCGGGTTTAATTTGAAACATCAGGGTCAATACCAGAACGCCCAGACCGCCAGCAAAGCCAATGCCTATGCCGCCGAGCCGGGCACCGAGGTAGATCGCCAAAAGTACTATGACGAGTTCAGCACCAAACATAATGCGCTTCCTTGTATTTTAACGAGTTGATAATGATTTGTTGTATTTTGGTACTCTGTAGAAACGAAAAAGGCACGTCACAAGTGACGTGCCTTTTGCCGTGTTAAGCCGAACTATTATTGTTCACTTTCATCGGTGTAACGTTTTGCCTTGTATGCAGGATGCATCAGGTTATTCACGGAAAAAATATCGTCAAGTTCTGCTTCAGTGAGCAGACCACGTTCAAGCACGACTTCGCGCACGCTCTTACCGGTTTCGGCACAGATTTTCCCAACGATATCGCCGTTGTGGTGGCCAATGAACGGGTTCAGATAAGTCACGATACCGATAGAGTTGTAAACGTAGCTCTCGCAGACCGCTTTGTTTGCGGTGATACCATTAACGCATTTTTCCAGCAGGTTGTAGCAAGCGTTAGTCAGGATGTGAATCGACTCAAACATTGCCTGGCCGATTACTGGCTCCATCACGTTTAGCTGCAACTGACCGGCTTCTGATGCCATGGTGACGCAGGTGTCGTTACCGATGACTTTGAAGCACACCTGGTTTACCACTTCCGGCACAACCGGGTTTACTTTCGCCGGCATGATGGAAGAGCCAGCCTGAAGTTCCGGCAGGTTAATTTCATTCAGACCCGCACGCGGTCCGGAAGAGAGCAAACGCAGGTCGTTACAGATTTTGGAGAGTTTCACGGCCAGACGTTTCAGGGCGCTGTGCACCATCACGTAAGCGCCGCAGTCGGAGGTCGCTTCAATCAGGTCTTCGGCAGGAACTACTGGAAGATTAGAGACTTCAGCCAGTTTCTGTACTGCCAGGTGCTGATAACCATCCGGCGTGTTCAGGCGAGTACCGATGGCGGTAGCGCCAAGGTTCACTTCGAGCAGCAGTTCGGAGGTGCGCAGCAGGTTTTTGGTTTCTTCGTTCAACAAGACGTTGAACGCATGGAATTCCTGACCAAGCGTCATCGGCACTGCGTCCTGCAACTGGGTACGACCCATTTTCAGGATGCTTTCGAATTCTACAGCTTTATGCTGGAAGCCTTCGCCCAACTGGTTAATGGCATCCACCAGTTTCACAATGGAGGCGTAAACCGCGATACGGAAACCGGTCGGGTAGGCGTCGTTGGTGGACTGGCATTTGTTGACGTGATCGTTTGGATTCAGATACTGGTATTCGCCTTTCTGATATCCCATCAGTTCAAGGCCAATGTTTGCCAGCACTTCGTTGGTGTTCATATTAACGGAAGTGCCTGCGCCGCCCTGGTATACGTCAACCGGGAACTGGTCCATGCATTTGCCGTTGTTCAACACTTCATCACAGGCTGCAATAATGGTGTTCGCGATACTTTTAGGAATGGTTTGCAGCTCTTTGTTCGCCATAGCGGCGGCCTTTTTCACCATCACCATCCCACGTACAAACTCCGGGATGTCGCTGATTTTGCTGTTGCTGATGTAAAAGTTTTCAATCGCTCTCAGAGTGTGCACGCCATAATAGGCCTCCGCTGGAACTTCCCTGGTACCCAACAAGTCTTCTTCGATACGAATGTTGTTTAACATGTGAACCTTCTTTCTCAAGCTAACGAATGTTTTACCAAACTCACAGGATATATGTGGTTATGGAGGATTAACGACCGACAAAAATCTCCTTATTCGGTCTCATACCCATGATCATATGCTGATATTCACGAAAAGCCGTAATCTGGATCACTTATTATGGGCCTTATTGCATTACATTTATTAATCTGTGAAATACGTCACCGGTTAACAATTGCTAAAAAAAATGTGGCTGCAGAACGATTGAAAAAGGCCTATGGCGCCTCCACTTCTTGACGATCGGTTAGCAATTTACTGACTACTGACGCCGCGGGCGTCCGTTTTTTCACAGGAGAACACTGTGCGCTGGTTACCTTTTATTGCTTTTTTTCTCTACGTTTACATAGAGATTACGATTTTCATCCAGGTTGCCCATGTCTTTGGCGTGTTCATGACGCTGGTGCTGGTGATTTTCACCTCGGTCATCGGGATGTCGCTGGTGCGTAACCAGGGATTCAAAAATTTCATGCTGATGCAGCAGAAAATGGCGGCAGGCGAGAGCCCGGCTGCAGAGATGATAAAAAGCGTCTCGCTTATCATTGCGGGTTTCCTGCTTTTACTGCCCGGTTTCTTTACCGACTTCCTTGGCCTGTTGCTGTTACTGCCGCCAGTGCAAAAACACCTGACGTTAAAACTGATGCCGCATTTGCGCTTTAGCAGAATGTCGGGCGGATTTAGTGCGGGTGGCGATAACGGTCAGACGTTCGACGGCGAGTATCAACGTAAAGACGATACCTCCAATCGCCTTGAAGACCGCGATCGCGACGATCGATAAAAAAGTGAAATTTTTTTCTTCCTCCCCCCTTGAAGGGGGAGAAACCTAACCCCATCTCTCAGGGCACCAGCCGGAAACCCTCAGGGTCTCGGCGTTACCCGAAAACTAATACGGACTTTCTCAAAGGAGAGCTCTCAATGAATATTCGTCCATTGCATGATCGTGTGATCGTCAAGCGCAAAGAAGTTGAAACTAAATCTGCTGGCGGCATCGTTCTGACCGGCTCCGCAGCGGGCAAATCTACCCGTGGCGAAGTACTGGCTGTAGGCAATGGTCGCATCCTGGACAATGGCGAAGTGAAGCCGCTGGATGTGAAAGTTGGCGACATCGTGATTTTCAACGATGGCTACGGCGTAAAAGCAGAGAAGATCGACAATGAAGAAGTGTTGATCATGTCTGAAAGCGACATTCTGGCAATTGTTGAAGCGTAATTACACGCGTTAACTCACTGAACGAACGAATTTAAGGGAAAGAAACAATGGCAGCTAAAGACGTAAAATTCGGTAACGACGCCCGTGTAAAAATGCTGCGTGGCGTTAACGTACTGGCAGATGCAGTGAAAGTGACC
The DNA here is from genome assembly GCF_011077955.1 of Citrobacter freundii. Lineage (GTDB taxonomy): Bacteria > Pseudomonadota > Gammaproteobacteria > Enterobacterales > Enterobacteriaceae > Atlantibacter. Next base: position 479,270 of record NZ_JAALBX010000001.1, on the reverse strand, counting down.
CTGGGCCCGAAAGGCCGTAACGTGGTGCTTGATAAATCTTTCGGTGCACCGGCAATCACTAAAGACGGCGTGTCCGTTGCACGTGAAATCGAACTGGAAGACAAATTCGAAAACATGGGCGCTCAGATGGTGAAAGAAGTTGCCTCCAAAGCGAACGACGCTGCGGGCGACGGCACCACCACTGCGACCGTTCTGGCGCAGTCCATCATCACTGAAGGCCTGAAAGCTGTAGCGGCAGGCATGAACCCGATGGATCTGAAACGTGGTATCGACAAAGCGGTTCTGGCTGCAGTTGAAGAACTGAAAGCGCTGTCCGTACCGTGCTCTGATTCCAAAGCCATCGCTCAGGTTGGTACCATCTCTGCTAACTCCGACGAAACCGTGGGCACCCTGATTGCTCAGGCGATGGAGAAAGTAGGTAAAGAAGGCGTTATCACTGTTGAAGAAGGCACCGGCCTGCAGGACGAGCTGGATGTGGTTGAAGGTATGCAGTTTGACCGTGGCTACCTGTCCCCGTACTTCATCAACAAACCAGAAACCGGTTCAATCGAACTGGAAAGCCCGTTCATTCTGCTGGCTGACAAAAAAATCTCCAACATCCGCGAAATGCTGCCGGTTCTGGAAGCCGTTGCTAAAGCAGGCAAACCGCTGCTTATCATCGCTGAAGATGTTGAAGGCGAAGCGCTGGCGACCCTGGTGGTTAACACCATGCGCGGCATCGTGAAAGTTGCTGCGGTAAAAGCACCGGGCTTCGGTGACCGTCGTAAAGCCATGCTGCAGGATATCGCTGTCCTGACCGGTGGTACCGTTATCTCTGAAGAGATCGGTATGGAACTGGAAAAAGCTACCCTGGAAGACCTGGGTCAGGCTAAACGCATCGTTATCAACAAAGACACCACCACTATCATCGACGGTACCGGCGAAGAAGCGGCAATTCAGGGTCGTGTTACCCAGATTCGTCAGCAGATCGAAGAAGCCACTTCCGACTACGATCGTGAAAAACTGCAAGAGCGCGTAGCGAAACTGGCTGGCGGTGTTGCGGTAATCAAAGTTGGCGCAGCTACCGAAGTTGAAATGAAAGAGAAAAAAGCACGCGTTGAAGATGCCCTGCACGCTACCCGTGCTGCGGTTGAAGAAGGCGTGGTTGCTGGCGGCGGCGTTGCGCTGATCCGTGTTGCAAGCAAACTTTCTGACCTGAAAGGCCAGAACGAAGATCAGAACGTGGGTATTAAAGTTGCGCTGCGCGCAATGGAAGCTCCGCTGCGTCAGATCGTGCTGAACTGCGGTGAAGAGCCGTCTGTGGTTGCTAACACTGTGAAAGCAGGCGACGGTAACTACGGTTACAACGCTGCGACTGAAGAGTACGGCAACATGATCGAAATGGGTATTCTGGATCCAACCAAAGTTACCCGTTCCGCTCTGCAGTACGCTGCTTCCGTAGCTGGCCTGATGATCACCACCGAATGCATGGTGACCGACCTGCCGAAAGGCGACGCGCCTGACTTAGGTGCTGCTGGTGGTATGGGCGGCATGGGCGGTATGGGCGGTATGATGTAATTTAACCTTCCTTCTTAAAGCTACCGCTGCGTTGGCTGCGTTCGCTCTCCCCGGTCACTTACTCCTGTAAGTTCCCGGGGACTCTCGAACTTGCCGCCTTGCCGTAGCTTTAATTAGTCGGTTAAATCTATTTGTCGCACAAAAATGAGAAGCCCCCAGTCAGAAATGACTGGGGGTTTTTCTTTTGGTCATGTTTTTAGTATAAGGTCATACGGATAAAATTTGTTCCAGCCTATTCATAACGAGGAATAACATGCGCACTACAGTCTCAGCGGGAATGGTTGCGGCGGCGCTGCTGCTTGCAGGATGCAGCACGGGTAATCAGTTAACGAGCGGTGGTCAAAACGTTCGTTTTGTAGAAGAGAAGCCGGGTGCGGAGTGCCAGTTACTGGGTTCTGCAACAGGCGAGCAGAGCAACTGGCTTTCTGGCCAGCATGGTGAAGAGGGTGGCTCTATGCGCGGTGCGGCGAATGAATTACGCAACAACGCGGCAGCGATGGGCGGAAACGTGTTGTATGGCGTAACAAGCCCTGGCCAAAACATGCTTTCAAGCTTTGTTCCTACCGCCAGTAAAATGGTGGGCCAGGTTTATAAGTGCCCGAATTAATTTTTCGCCAGTCACGTCCCTGTTCATAACGGGACGTGATTCGTCATCGTCCCGTTAGTGTTTCTGTTGACTGCTTTGGCTCAATTGATGGAGCGCCCGCATACAATCCTCAAGAGCGACGGTTTGATGTGGTGTGGCCGTTAAGGTGCGCACGATGACCTGGCACGCTTTCCCGTCCAGTATATTCAGCCGTTGACTATATTTGAGCAGTCGCTGTGATATCGCCTCTATTTCCGCAGTATTTGACTGGCAACGGGTTTTGATAACCGTACCGTACTCCTGCTTGTTACCCGCTTCATCGGTGTAGATATAAATTATTGCCTGCTGATATGGGAAGAGATCGTTTTTCCATGTGGGATGGTCATAAGTGTCATATTCGAAATTCCCGTCTTTTTTTCGCTCTGCATCATAGCGCGGTAAAAAATCCAGCATGGAGGAGAGACGTAACATCAGCGTATTCATTCCTGCATTTTTTAGCGCCATTGCCGATGCCATCACCACATGTTCAATTTGCGCATCAGCGATAACAAATTCGTATTCGCTCCCGTTATGTAAAGTCAGCGTATACGTTAATTTGTCTTTATCATTTGCGCTCAGGACCACCTTCTCAACACGCTGAGCAATATCAGCGTGCGACAATTCATGTTGAGAGATTTCAGGCATGGCGGCAAGCATGCTTTGTTTGATACGTTGATGCGCATTTGCGCGGGCGTGACGTTGTTCTTCCGTTTGCGAATGGTGCTGCGCGATGCGCGATTCAAGTCCCATTAACAGATCCCGAAGCGACAGTGCCGGGAAAAACAACAGCGTTTCTGTAGTGTTGGTAGGGCGGATTTTCATCGCCAGGGCGAGGAAATTGTCGCCGTGACGAATCACGCCTGTATTGAGACCCTGAATATCTAAAAACATATTTGTCTTCCTTAACGATAAATAGATTACAATCAGCCCGGTTTCGGCTGGCCTGAAACGTGATTTAACATAGCATGGAAGGTTATTATGGCTGGCTTATTAAAATCTGAATTGCCTTAAGGTGATAGGTGAGTTTTTCCAAACTTTCAGGTTTAAGGAATTATTTTTTTCGGCGATGGCTTAGCGGGTGGGGAATAATAAATATTGTTATTAATATAGGTTTTCAGACATTTATGCATGCTATCTAATCTCACCGTGTTATTTATTGGCATGCCTGCTATTAACGTGCGGTGGCGTCATGGAGGTAATCGCTTAGTCATGATGGAAAGTATGTGAGTACCTTTTTAAAATATTCAAAAATATCACAGAAGGATTAAGGGACTTTATTGCATCAGGTGAGGTTATTTATAACCTGGTCTATCTTGAATTCTCACCTTATTTTGCCGTTCAGTCCCTTTATATTTGTCGTAACGGTGTTGCCTGCGGCTATTGCTGTTTAAGCTGTAAATCCAGTGGGGTTTTACTCGCTTCCCCGCCAATTTCACGCGCCAGTCTTGGCACCATATAACCTGATACTAAGCTCAACAATTCACGCATGATCTGGCGTGCTTTATCATCGCTTACCAAAAAATGCGCAGCGCCTTGAACATGGTCAAGCACATGCAGGTAATACGGCATCACACCTGCATCAAATAGCGCATTGCTGAGCGCCGCCAGGGTATGCGCATCGTCGTTGACGTCCTTTAATAAGACGCTTTGATTAAGAAGGGTAACGCCTGCCCGGCGTAACTGCCCCATTGCCGTAGTGAACGCCTCGTCAATCTCATTGGCATGATTGATGTGGTTTACTAACAGGATTTGCAAGCGCGAGCGCGCAAACCGGGCAACCAGCGAGTCGGTGATCCGCGCCGGGATAACAATCGGCAGACGGCTGTGAATACGCAACCGCTTGATATGCGTAATACTTTCAAGCTGTGTAATCAGCCAATCAAGCTCATGATCCTTCGCCATCAATGGATCGCCGCCGGAAAAAATGACTTCATCAAGCTCAGGGTGCGTGGCGATGTAATCGAGAGCGGTTTGCCAGCTGCGTTTATTCCCCGGGTTATCGGCATAGGGAAAATGGCGGCGGAAGCAGTAGCGGCAATTGACGGCGCAGCCGCCTTTTACCAATAGCAGCGCACGATTATGGTACTTATGCAGCAGGCCAGGCACCACACTGCGTTGTTCTTCCAGAGGATCGGTGGAGAAGCCTGGCGCCATGATGAACTCATCGCGAGCGGTTAACACCTGACGCAACAGCGGATCGTGAGGATTGCCTTTTTCCATGCGCGCGACGAACGCGCGCGGCACGCGCAGGGCAAAAAGACGCCTTGCTTCACGTCCGGCAAGAAGCTCATCATTCGCTTCCAGGTTTAAAATCTGTAGAAGCTCGTCAGGATCGGTTATAACATCGGCGAGCTGCGCTAACCAATCTTCTCTGGAGAGGGGATTTAGGGTTACAATGTCTGCCATTTTTTTGGCTAAGCTACCAATTAACAATTTCAGAGGGCCTTATGGCGACTTACTATAGCAACGATTTTCGTGCTGGTCTTAAAATCATGATGGACGGCGAACCGTATGCGGTTGAAGCCAGCGAATTCGTTAAACCGGGTAAAGGCCAGGCATTTGCGCGCGTTAAGCTGCGCCGCCTGCTGACCGGCACCCGCGTAGAGAAAACCTTCAAATCTACCGATTCTGCTGAAGGTGCGGATGTTGTTGATATGAACCTGACTTACCTCTACAACGACGGTGAGTTCTACCACTTCATGAACAACGAAACGTTCGAGCAGTTGGCAGCGGACGCGAAAGCCGTGGGCGATAACGCGAAATGGCTGCTGGATCAGGCAGAGTGTATTGTTACGCTGTGGAACGGTCGTCCTATTCAGGTCACCCCGCCGAACTTCGTAGAACTGGAAATCGTAGAAACCGATCCGGGTCTTAAAGGCGACACCGCAGGCACCGGCGGTAAACCAGCGACGCTGAGCACCGGCGCGGTGGTGAAAGTGCCGTTGTTCGTACAGATTGGCGAAGTGATTAAAGTGGATACCCGCTCTGGCGAATACGTATCCCGCGTGAAGTAATTTTACGTCTGGTTCGCGGCGTGGCGCTTTTACCACGCCGCCGTTTGCAGGAAGCTATCGAACGTGAACGGTATTTTTAAATTTCTGCTTACCGCCTTCCTTCTCACGTTTTTACTGAGCGGCTGTAATACCGCACGGGGATTTGGCGAAGACATTCAGCATCTTGGCGGCGCTATCGAACGCGCGGCGAAATAATCTCTAATTCTCCTAAAAATCTTTCCTTACCCTTTCCTTCCTGAGTTTTTGTCTATGCTTAAGTGGCTATACACAAAACATTGGCTATTAAAGGAAAACATTATGATCAAGAAAACAATTGCTGCGTTCTTTTCATTGGTAGTCCTTTCATCATTGCTGACTGCGTGCAACACCACTCGCGGCGTTGGTGAAGATATTCAGGATGGCGGTCACGCAATTTCTGGTGCGGCAACTAAAGCTCAGCAGTAATTCATCAGGCGGCGCGGCGCAATAGCGGCCGTGCCGTTATATCTCCGCGAGTTCTGTTCCCCGGCGGAAAAGCGTAAAGCGATTATCCGCGCCGAGCTTCATCCGAATATTTCGCTTGTATGTGTAGACTGTCTTAACAGTAATCTGCATATGCTCCGCAATGCTCTCGTTACTGTCCCCCTTTTTCCACAGCTGCAAAATTTGTTCTTCACGTAAGGTCAACAGCGAAGCAATATGTCGGCTATCGGTTTTCGCATGGCTTAAGGTAAGGGCATTTTGTAGCGCCTCATTCAATGCGGCCAGTGAGCACGATTTATCGGCGTTAAACCAGACATTCTGGGTGGCGCAATAATTTTCTAACAGTACCGACTTAACGGCTGGCAGCAAAATAAAGCGAGTTTTCGACGAACTGGCTGCAAAAATGGATGACAGCTGATCGATATGGTGGAGATCGTGTAAAAAGCCATAGAAATCGGCAATGACGACATCAGGTTTTTCTTTCATATACTCCCTGGCCCGCAGCAGATCATCCGTCTGCACAATCTCTACATTTAAAGCCGATCCGCTAACAAGGTGGGCCAAACCTGTGCGGCTTAAAAAGCAACGGTCAATGACTAAAATTTTAGGCATACATAATTTCTAAGGGCTTGTTGGCTATGTACTAGCCTCCTGGACGCGTCATGCCATAATAAAGAATAATCTGAAAAATTAAACAGTGAGTTACGCTGCGTTCTCCTCCTATTTCTGGCGTTAGTGAGGGTGAAAGGTTACTTAAGATAAATTAATTGATTTTAGGGCCAAAGCTTAGGATCATATGCCATTCTTATACCTGGCTTGCGGGACGACCCGTTAGCTTATCTTCAACCGGGGACGGCCCCATTTAATAATGGAATCCGTTATGTCCTGGATAATTCTTGTGATTGCTGGCTTGCTGGAAGTGGTGTGGGCCGTTGGCCTGAAATATACCCACGGTTTTAGCCGGTTAACCCCCAGTATCATTACTGTCTCGGCGATGATTATCAGCATCGTGCTGCTGTCATGGGCGATGAAAACACTGCCGACCGGTACGGCTTATGCCATCTGGACCGGTATTGGCGCCGTCGGGGCCGCCATTACCGGCATGGTACTGTTGGGTGAGTCCACAAGCCCGGCGCGAATTTTAAGCCTGGCGCTGATCGTGGCGGGCATTATCGGCCTTAAACTCAGCACCCATTAAGCTTTCTGTCTCACCCAAATCAGCTTCTCAACTTTGAAGCCCTGCCGGATCGCGGCATCAAGCATCTGTTGTTTCACCTCGTTGCTGATAGTAGGCGTACGAGAGAGGATCCACAGATAGTCGCGATTCGGCCCGCATACCAGCGCATGCTGGTAATTATCATCAAGCGCAATGATGTTATACCCGCCATAGAACGGACCAAAGAAAGAGACTTTCAGCGCGGCGCGATTCGGTGAGCCTGTAAAGTACGCTTTGCCAATACTTTGTTGCCATTTGCCGCGATCGGGATTGAACCCGCGGTTAATGACCTGAATACCACCGTCATCCATCGTGCTATAGGTGGCGGTGACCTGATCAAGACCACGTTCAAAACTGTGGTCAAAGCGGGCAATTTCATACCATTTCCCCAAATACCGTTTGGCATCGAAATGCTCGACTACGGTTACGCCTTTCGGTGGAGTAGGGGAACTACAGGCAACCACGAGAAACGCGACGGCAACGGTTGTGAAGATCGGTAGTATGCGCATAGAAAATTCCTTAGACGTTTTTTTCTAAGTGTAGATTGCGCAGGGAAAAACGCGCCGTCGCGGCGCGTTAAGATTTGTGCTGTGCGGCAATCAGCGGCGCGACATCCATAATGGCGGCTGGTGGTTGTTGATGGCGGATTTGCTCGGCCATAAACCGCATATAGGGATCCATATGGCTGAACATCGCTTTGTAACCGGCGCAAAGATGGTTATGCCAGCGTTCACCGGCCTGATGAATGCGATGTTTAGGGCAGCCGCCGTGGCAGGCAAATCGCCACTCGCATTGTTGGCACAAAGAGGAAACCTGCGCTTTCATCATCCCAAACTTGCGCTGCTGTTTCCCACCCGCCAGCGCGGCCAGATTATCGGTTCGCAGATTGCCCAGACGGTGCTCCGGGTAAACATAGTGATCGCAGCTGTAGATATCGCCGTTCTGTTCCACCACCAGCCCAAAACCGCAGGTAGATTGCATGACGCAAAGGGAGGGCTTTTCGCCAAGCCAGGCGGCCAGTGCGCTATCAAATAATTGAACGTAGACGCGCCCGACGTCGCGGCGTACCCAGTAATCAAAAACGCGATTGATAAATGCGCCCCACTGCTCGCCGCTGACCGACCACTCAGTGACCTGGCCTTTCTGTTGCGGGTACAACAACTCGCCGTATTTCTCATGAACGGGACGTTGTTCTACCGCCGGGATGAACTGAACATATCGGGCGCCCAGCTCTTCGGTAATAAACCGATAAATCTCAAGCGGCGCCTCTGCGGTGGCGTTATTGACTACCGTCAGGACATTAACCTCAACATGGTGTTTTTGTAGCAGCGCCATCGCCCGTACCACTTTGTCAAACACCGACTGCCCGCTGCGCGTTTTGCGATAGCGGTCGTGCAGCCAGGCGGGGCCGTCGATGGATAAACCCACCAGAAACTGATGACGCGCCAGAAATGCGGCCCACTGTTCGTCGATCAATACCCCGTTGGTCTGGATACTGTTACGAATGATTTTATCGCCCGCGTACTGTTTCTGGTAAGCCAGCGCTTGTTCATAAAAGCCCAGCCCGGCGAGCGTTGGTTCACCGCCTTGCCAGGTAAACTCCACTTCATGCGCGGGAGTCGCCTCAATGTATTGCTTCACATAACGGCGCAGCGTGTCGTCATCCATGTGGCGGGCGGGCTTCTTTGGCTTCAGCGTACCTTGTTCTTTTTCCAGATAAAAACAGTAGTCGCAGGCGATATTGCACTGAAAGCTGACGGGTTTTGCCATCAAGTGGAATGCTTTTTTCATAGTGGTCCCGCGCAAATGAAAAGATAAACCCAATGCCTTAAGGTGATCTCAATCACCCTTTAGACACTGGCGATTGACAGTGTGCCTGGCTTGAAGAAATAATAATTTCACATATCAAAGTTATCAATGAAATTTTATATTCATATTAATTAAACCAACACCAGGGATACACCATGAGCAAACTTTTTGCTGGTGCACAAAATCTGGGCAAGTCCTTTATGTTGCCCATCGCCGTGCTTCCCGCTGCGGGTCTCCTGCTTGGGATAGGCGGCGTCTTTTCTAATCCGATTACCATAGAAACCTACCCTCTGCTCGACAACGCTATACTGCAAGCCCTTTTCACGTTAATGAAAATGTGCGGCAGCGTGGTGTTTGATAATCTGGCGCTGCTGTTTGCCGTCGGGATTGCCGTCGGGCTTGCGCGCAGCGATAAAGGCACAGCGGGCCTTGCCGCCGTGCTTTGCTTTATCGTCATGAACAAAGCCATCAGCGCCATGTTGTTATTAAACGGTACGCTGGCGACGGATAACCTGGCAGGCGTCGGGCAGGCGAGCGTATTAGGGATTGTGACGCTGCAAACCGGCGTGATGGGTGGCATCATCAGTGGGCTGCTGACGGCCTGGCTGCATGGGCGATTCAGTAAAACTGAACTGCCAACCCTGCTGGCTTTTTTTAGCGGCTCGCGTTTTGTCCCCATTGTGACGTCGTTTTTTGCCATTCTGCTCGGCGTCGTGCTGTTTTGGATCTGGCCACCCGTCCAGGCAGGTATTACGCATCTGGGCGGCCTGGTGGAGAAGACCGGGTATATCGGCACGCTGTTCTACGGCATGATCCTCAAATGCCTCATCCCCCTTGGGCTGCATCATCTTTTCTACCTGCCGTTCTGGATGACAAGCGTAGGTGGCGAAATGATGGTCAACGGTCATCTGGTCCAGGGCACCCAGAAGATTTTCTTTGCTCAACTCGCCGACCCCAGCGTGACGCAGTATTACATCGGCGTGTCGCGTTTTATGGCCGGCCGGTTTGCCGATTTTATGTTTGGGCTACCGGGCGCGGCGCTGGCGATTTATCACTGCTCAAAGCGTGAAAATCGCACCAGGGTTGCCAGCCTGATGTTATCCGCGGCGCTCACGTCATTTGTGACGGGCATTACTGAACCGCTGGAGTTCGCCTTTATGTTCTGCGCGCCGCTCTTGTATGTGGTGCATATCATCCTGACTGGCGTGGCGTTTATGCTCACCCATATCCTGGCGATTACCGTGGGGCAGACCTTCTCCGGCGGGCTTATCGATTTCTTACTGTTCGGCGTTCTCCAGGGCAATGCTAAAACCAACTGGTTGCTGATGCTGCCGCTCGGCGCGCTGATGTTCTGTCTTTACTACTTCTCTTTCCGGTTTTTGATTCAGTGGCGGCAATTGAAAACGCCGGGCCGTGAAGAGGAGCCGGTTAGTGAAGCCGCGCCGGTTCGTGGTGATAAAAATGCCCGAGCGCCAGCGATCGTCTCCGCCCTTGGCGGGCGGGACAACATTCTTGATGTGGATTGCTGCGCGACCCGTCTGCGGGTCACGGTGAAGGAGCCGTCACGGGTCAAACTGGACGATTTTAAATCTTCAGGAAGCCGGGGCGCGTTCCTGCGCGGAGAGGGTGTACAGGTGGTGTTTGGGCCGCACGTCACGCTGATTAAAAACGAAGTGGAAGAGTATTTAGGCCTGTAACGGCGTCGCTTACAGAGCAAGAGGAATGTATGAAAGCTGTCATGTTGATGTTTGACACCCTGACCCGCCATCATCTGGCCCCCTATGGCGGCACGGCGATCACCCCTAACTTTACACGGCTTGCCCGTGAGTCGGTGCAGTTTGATAACTTCTTTGTAGGCAGTATGCCCTGCATGCCCGCGCGCCGGGAACTGCACACCGGGCGGTATAACTTTCTGCACCGCAGTTGGGGGCCGCTTGAGCCTTTCGATTTTTCAATGCCTCAGGCGCTACATAAACAGGGTATTCATACGCATATGGTCACCGACCATAAGCACTACTGGCGCGATGGCGGAGCGACTTACCATACCTGTTACTCAACCTTTGAATTTATTCGCGGTCAGGAAGGCGATTGCTGGATTGGCCAGGTTGAAAAACCAGCCATCGCGTGGCAGGGGATGGAAGATCAAGAGACCTTCAGGCGGCGCAGCGGACGCATGACGCAGGATCTTATCAATCGCTCGGCGATGCCGGGTATTGAAGAACATTACACGCACCGCACCATCAAAGCGGGTCTCGATTTTATTGAGACCAATAAAGACCAGGATAACTGGTTTTTGCAGATTGAGTGTTTTGATCCCCATGAGCCGTTTTTCGTACCGGAGAAGTATCTGGCGCAGTATGGCTGTAAGCCCGGCGAGTTCGATGGCTGGGTTCCGTATTATTGTGGCAGTCCCGGCGGTGAGAATGATGACAAGGTGCGTAAGTTTTATCAGGCGCTGATCACCATGTGCGATGACTATCTCGGACAGGTGATGGATAAGCTGAAAGCGCATGATTTGTGGGACGATACGCTGTTTATCGTCTGTACCGACCACGGCTTCCTGCTGGGGGAGCACCAGTGGTGGGGCAAAAATATCATGCCGGTGTATAACGAAATCGCCAATACACCGTTCTTTATCCGCGATCCGCGCTGCAATGTGCAGGGCGAGCGGCGTAGCGCACTTGCGCAAACTATCGATATCCCGGCAACGCTTTTAGATTTCTTTGGTGTTGAAAAGCCCGCGTCGATGACCGGCCAGTCGTTGCTGCCCGCCGTGCGTAATAATGAAAAAATTCGCGACTATGCGCTGTTCGGTTATTTCGGCGGCCATATCAATATTACGGACGGGCAATACGTCTATATGCGCGCGCCGCGTGAAGAAAGTAAGCAACATTTGTTTGAATACACCCTGATGCCGACCCGTATCGACAGCCCGTTTAAAATCAGTGAGCTGACCGACATTACAATTCATTCTGGGTTTGACTTCACCCAGGGCGCACAGGTGATGAAGATCCCGGCGAGTTTCAGCTATCTCAATCCGTGGCGATTTGGCGACAAGCTCTTTAACCTGCAAACCGATCCGTATCAGCAGCACAACATCAATAACGTGAGCTACGCACTGCATTATGGCAGGGCGATGATACCGGTATTGCGTCAACACGATGCGCCAGAAGAGGTGTATACCCGCTTCCAGCTCCAACAGCCGACGCTTGAGCAGGAACAGGCGTTTATGACGTTCTGGGAAAGCGATACATGGCTTGCCGAACGCGGTTTTCGCTGCGAGCACCGTGGCGTGGCCGAAGCGCTGCAATTTTTAGCCCGGCAGTTGAAGGACTACGGCAAGAATGAAGACGACATGCTGGCGCGCTTTGACCCGCAAACGGTATTGACCGAAGCCTGCGTGTTTACAGCCATCGAGACGTTATTCGCGCCAGACAGACAGGCTGCTCTGCATTACCAGGTTCGGCTACTGCTGCGCATTGACTGAGGAGAAGCGATGCAGACCTGGACGCTGGAAAATCAACGCTGGCGGATGACCGTCAGCGCGGAGGGCGCGGAAATACGTCAACTAACGGAAAAAACCGTCGGGAGGGAATGGCTCTGGAAACCGGATGGCGAGGTGTGGAAAAGTAGCGCGCCACTGCTTTTCCCTGTGATAGGACGGCTGATTCATAACGGCCTTTGGGATGATGACAATTTCTACCCGTTGCCTGCGCATGGCTTTCTGCGTCATCAGCCTTTTACGGCGCAGCAGCATTGTGCGGCAATGTTGCGTGTTATCAGCCGCGCAACGAAACAAACCTTGCGGAGCTGGCCGTTTTTATTTTCGATGCAGGTCACGTATCAGTTGTTGGAAACCGGAGTACGTATCCACTGGCGATTAACCAACGAAGACACTAAGCCGTTGTGTTTTTCACTGGGCTACCATCCCGGCTTCGCGCTGCCGCTGGCGACGGAGCCTGGCTGGTGCGTTACGTTTGAAAAGGGCTGCGTTACCGGCCCGTTTTATACCCGAGACCGTACGCTGAGCCTGGCGCAGAACGTCACTGAAGTGCGTCAGTTTGTCTTAACGCCGGATGTGTTTCGAGGTGGCGCGGTCTATTTCGCCGAATGCGCAGGAAGCCTGGTCAATGTGGTATCGCCTGCGGGTAAAACGGTGCTGCAATGCCAGTTAACCAATCAGCCCTGGCTGGCATTGTGGGGCGTACCGGGTGCGGATTTGCTGTGTATCGAGCCGCTTTCCGGCACTACCGATGCGCCAAACGCATCCGGACAGCAGCGTGATAAACGAGGAATGCAGTGGCTGGCGGCGGGTGGGGTTTACCAACAGCAACTGGATATGACTTTCCCGGCAGACGGCGCGCAGTGAGATGGCTAGAATACCTGGCAGTGAATCCTCCAGAGAGCCGTCTATGAGCATCAATAAAGAAAATGTCAGGGTATATATCGCCAATATTTTGGCGAGCCTTTCTGATAAAGACCGTTTGATTGCCGAATTCATTTTGCAAAACGCCGGACGTGTCGTGCAACTACCGGTGAAAAAGTTGTCGCAAGAGATTGCCGTCAGTGAGGCCACCATCGTGCGGTTTTGCAAAAAGATTGGTTATGACGGGCTGCTTAACCTTAAAGCGGAGTTACAGCGCGAGCTGCTTGAAGAAAACGATCTGACGTTACCCTCATCGCCCGATATTTTTGTCGGGGATTCACGAAACGATGTGGCGCAAAAAATCGCGCTGACGATCGATACTGCCGTGCAGGACACCATTGATCTGGTGGATATGAAAAAGCTCAAAAGTATTGTGGAGCAATTCATTGCCGCCCGTCGCGTGATGTTTGTTGGTTTCGGCGCATCCGGTCTTGCGGCGATGGAAGCCCGGGACAAAATGAACCGTATCGGTATAGATTCAGAAGCCTTTACCGACCGCTTCACCATGACCCTGAAACTGGCAAATCTTAAACCCGACGATATGGTGGTGGCGTTTTCCCACTCCGGCGAAACCCCGGAAGTGGTCACTGCCTTTAAGCTGGCACAGAAAGCCGGGGCGTTTCGCTTAGCCATTACGCACAGCACGCAGTCGCCATTAAATGAACTGGCGGACGCTTTTTTACTGACCTGTGGCGAGAGCGCGCGTTATCAGGGGGATTCCATCGGTACGCGCGTTTCGCAACTGTTTATGATCGAATTCTTATGTACGGAGATCACCCGGTACAAATTCAGGGACACTGATTCGCCCGGGTTATCAATCAAAGAAATATTGATAAAAGAACGGATTAAGCGTGAGTCAACAGGATAAAACGCCGGCAAAGGCGACGGGAAAAGGGCAGTGGTGGTTATCTGGTAAAACCCCGGATTACCGGTTTACGTTAGCGAATGAACGTACGTTTCTTGCCTGGATCCGCACTGCCCTGGCCTTGCTGGCAGGAGCGGTAGGCATCGATCAGTTTTCACCTCATCTCGGCTCGCCGGACATGCGTTTTGGCCTGGCGATGTTACTTGTCGCAGGCGGGATGGCATTAAGCATAACGGCCTGGCGCAGATGGCGGCGCAATGAGCACGCGATGCGCCTTGAGCGCGAATTACCCTATACCCGTTTTCTTTTCCTGATAACCGGGTTCATCACCTTCGCGGCGATAGTGTTGGCGCTTTTACTGTGGCAGAACGCCGCATGACGTTGCGCGATCCTGGGTTACAGCCTGAACGTACACGGCTTGCATGGTCGCGCACGGCCTTTTCGTTAACCCTGTTTGGACTGCTTTGCTTTCGCGGCTGGTGTCGCGACGGCAACCTTTTTTATGGCGTAAGCGCGCTGATAAGCGGCGTGGCACTGACGGCGATGCTGGCGGGCTGGCATCAGCGGCATGGCAAACAATTTCTTTCTCTCAGTCTCTGGAGTGTGGGCGTCCTCCTGTTGTTAAACAGTTTGCGGCAGGTGCTGGCATAAAAAAGGCCTGCGCATCGGCAGGCCCTTTTCCATGCGTTTTACGCTTACAGCGTAATCACACCAATCAGCGCGACCACGGTCAGGATCGCTGCCAGACCATAAAACACCCATTTGCCGCTCGGCACATGAATTTTCAAATCGTGCATGGCGTGATGGATACGGTGAAGCCCGCACCACAGCGGTAACACAATCATCAAAAACAGAAATACGCGACCAATAAAGCTTTGGGAAAATGCCAGCACGCGCTCATAACCCAGCGCGTCGCCCGGGTAGAGGCCCAGCGGCAGCATAATGCCCACCAGGAGTACGATAACTGGCGCAATAATCGCGCCCCACATACCACCAGCGCCAAACAAGCCCCAAAAAACCGGCTCGTCGGAACGTTTTGGATTGGGATTAATCACAGGGCCTCCTTACCAGAACAATGCCACAAACAGAATCACCACGGTCACCACAATGGTGACGCCCCAGAGCCCTTTAATAATTGGCTCTGGCCCCATTTTTTCGTCCTTGACGATGATATTGGCCGCTTTTGGCGCCAGCTCAAACCAGGTTTTGGTGTGCAGTACGGCAGCCGCCAGCGTGATCAGATTCAGGATCACCACAATCGGGTTTTGCAAAAAGCTAACAAATCCCATCCAGCTATCCGGGCCGCCTTTTAACGCGAACAGGCCGTAAATCAGCACAATGCTGAACCAAACGGTCGGTACGGCAGTGCCTTCACGGATCATGTAAAAGCGGTAAAAGCCGAGATTGCGCCACCAGGTTGGACCCATCGTCCGTACATAAGGCTTACGTTTTGTTGTCATCATGCACTCCTTAGCGTGGTTTCAGGGTGGCGATTAAAAAGTCTTTCGAACTTTCCACCTTGCCCTGCTGAATGGCGGCTGCCGGATCGACATGCTTCGGACACACTTCTGAGCAGTAGCCAACAAACGTACAGGTCCATACGCCATTCTGACCGTTCAACTGCGCCATACGCTCTTTCTTACCGTGGTCGCGGTTATCCAGGTTATAGCGGTGCGCCAGCGTAATTGCCGCCGGGCCGATAAACTCCGGATTCAGACCAAATTGCGGACAGGCGGCATAGCACAGCCCGCAGTTGATGCAGCCGGAGAACTGATGGTATTTCGCCATCTGTGCCGGGGTCTGGTTATTCGGGCCCTGATCCGGCGTGCGCGGATTGCCGATGATATAAGGCTTAATCGCTTCCAGACTTTCGATAAAGTGGGTCATATCGACCACCAGATCGCGTTCAATCGGGAAGTTGGCCAGCGCCTCGATCTTCATGCCTTTTTCATAATCACGCAGGAAGGTCTTACAGGCCAGCTTCGGCACTTTATTGACCATCATCCCGCAAGAACCGCAAATCGCCATACGGCAGGACCAGCGATAGCTCAGGTCCGGCGCCAGGTTATCTTTGATATACCCTAACGCATCCAGCAGTGAGGTTTGCTCGTCGTAAGGAACATCATAGAAAGCGCTGTGCGGGGCGTTATCCACTTCCGGGTTGTAACGCACCACCTCAACTTTCAGGTTTTTCATCTCAGCCATTTACCTGCTCCTTCTTATCGGCTGCTTCCGCTTCACCGCCGTAAACACGTTTTGCTGGCGCCAGTGTGGTGATTTTCACGTCACTGTATTCCAGGCGCGTCGTGCCATTAGCATCGCGGAAGGCGAGGGTGTGTTTCAGGTAGTTGACGTCGTCACGCTCAGTACAACCTTCATCCAGACGTTGATGCGCACCGCGCGACTCTTTACGCGCCAGCGCAGAATGCGCCATACACTCGGCCACATTCAGGCCGTGGCCCAACTCGATGGTATAGAGCAAATCGGTGTTGAAGACGCTGGAGTTGTCGGTGATACGCACGCGTTTAAAGCGTTCCTGGAGCTCCGCAAGTTTATCAACGGTTTTCTGCATCAGTTCAGTGGTGCGGTAAATGCCGCAGCCTTCTTCCATCGACAGACCCATTTCATCGCGGATCTTCGCCCAGTTTTCGTTGCCTTCCTGATTGACCAGCGCTTTCAGACGGTGTTCAACGTCTGCCGCCTGAGCGTTCAGTGCGGAATCATTGGCGCCGGTTGCGGTAGACGCGCGCGCCATGGCTTGCTCGCCCGCCATGCGGCCGAATACCACCAGTTCTGCCAGTGAGTTGGAACCGAGACGGTTTGCGCCATGCAGACCAACAGAAGAGCATTCGCCCACCGCGAACAGCCCCTGAATGCGGGTTTCACACTGCTGGTTGGTTTCGATACCGCCCATGGTGTAGTGCGCAGTCGGACGCACCGGAATCGGCTCTTTAACCGGATCGACGCCGACATAGGCCTTCGCCAGTTCGCAGATGAACGGTAAGCGCTCAAGCAGCTTTTTCTCGCCCAGATGACGCAGATCCAGATAGACCACATCGCCACGCGGCGTGGAGATGGTGCGGCCAGCGCGCCATTCATGCCAGAACGCCTGGGAAACTTTATCGCGCGGGCCAAGTTCCATGTACTTGTTCTTCGGTTCGCCAAGCGGCGTTTCCGGGCCCATGCCGTAATCCTGCAAATAACGGTAACCGTCTTTGTTCACCAGGATACCGCCTTCGCCACGGCAACCTTCCGTCATCAAAATGCCGGAGCCAGGCAGACCCGTCGGGTGATACTGGACGAATTCCATATCACGCAGCGGTACGCCGTGGCTAAGCGCCATGCCCATCCCATCGCCGGTTACAATCCCGCCATTGGTGTTGTAGCGATAAACACGGCCTGCGCCGCCCGTCGCCATAACCACCGCATTGGCACGGATTTGCACCAGCGTGCCTTCCATCATGTTCATTGCGACCAGACCGCGCGCATGACCTTCATCGACCAAAATGTCGAGGACGAAATGTTCGTCAAAGCGTTGAATCTGCGGAAACTGCAAAGAAGTCTGGAATAAAGTATGCAGCATATGGAAGCCGGTTTTATCAGCGGCGAACCAGGTACGTTCAATTTTCATCCCGCCAAAACGACGGACGTTAACGGTACCGTCTGGCCGACGACTCCACGGACATCCCCATTGCTCAAGCTGTGTCATCTCTGTGGGGCAGTGATGCACAAAATAGTCCACAACATCCTGCTCACACAGCCAGTCGCCACCTGCCACGGTATCGTGGAAATGGTACTCGAAGCTGTCATGATCCTGCGCGACCGCGGCGGAACCGCCTTCGGCGGCAACCGTGTGGCTGCGCATAGGATAGACTTTTGAAATCAGTGCGATTTTGGCGTTCGGATTAGCTTGTGCTGCGGCAATGGCCGCTCGTAATCCAGCTCCGCCAGCGCCAATGACGGCGATATCGGCATGAAAGGTTTGCACGACTTTCCTCCAGTTTATTGTTATTCCGCAAGCGCTAAGACCCAACCAGAAAATAACGCAAGGCACGTTTGCGAAAGCGAATTCCCCTGCTCCTTATTGGGTAGGCCAGTATAACGGGGGCATTCTGAAGGAAATTTGACGTGTTCGATTTTTTTGGTGGGTGCACTGCGTACTTTGTCACAATCATTGATATGCATCTCACGAAAATGAAGATTGAGCGAGCCGTAAACACAAAAAACAAAATTTGCCGCGCAAAAATTGTCTCCTCCGTGGGATACGAGTAGACTTCGTGCCCTTATCTGAAGTCGGAGAATAAATTATGAGCGATACAGCCTCCTGGCAGCCAAGCGCATCTATCCCTAATTTGTTAAAACGCGCGTCGCTGATGGCGGAGATTCGTCGCTTTTTTGCCGATCGCGGCGTGCTGGAGGTGGAAACGCCCTGCATGAGCCAGGCAACGGTAACCGATATTCATCTGGTGCCGTTTGAAACCCGCTTTGTCGGGCCTGGTCATTCTCAAGGTCTGAATCTCTATTTGATGACCAGCCCGGAATACCATATGAAGCGCCTGCTGGCGGCGGGTTGCGGCCCGGTTTTCCAACTGTGCCGCAGTTTCCGTAATGAAGAGATGGGGCGTCACCACAACCCTGAATTCACCATGCTCGAATGGTATCGCCCGCACTATGATATGTACCGCCTGATGAATGAGGTGGACGATTTATTGCAACAGGTGCTGGAAACCAGCCCGGCGGAAAGCCTCTCTTATCAGCAGGCATTCCAGCGCTATCTGGAAATCGACCCGCTGTCGGCAGACAAAACCCAACTGCGTGAAGCCGCGGCCAAATTGGATCTGAGCAATATTGCAGATACCGAAGAAGACCGGGATACGCTGCTGCAACTGCTGTTTACGATGGGTGTTGAGCCGCAGATTGGTAAAGATCGCCCCACATTCGTCTACCACTTTCCGGCAAGCCAGGCATCGCTTGCGCAGATCAGCACCGAAGACCATCGCGTGGCTGAACGGTTTGAGGTGTATTTCAAGGGCATTGAGCTTGCGAACGGATTCCATGAACTGACTGACGCCCGCGAACAGCAACTGCGTTTTGAGCAGGATAACCGCAAGCGCGCCGCGCGCGGCTTACCGCAACAGCCCGTGGACATGAATCTTTTAGAAGCACTGAAAGCGGGCCTGCCGGATTGCTCCGGCGTGGCGTTAGGCGTGGACCGTCTGATTATGCTGGCGCTGGGCGCGGAGCGGCTTTCAGACGTGCTGGCGTTTAGCGTGGATCGTGCATAATTCACCCCTCACCCAACAGGCGGTGAGGGGCTTTTCGTGATTACAAGCTTCCCGCCGGACGCGAGCCTTTACCCGTTGAGGTTAATGTCCGGGCGGTGCGCTTTCCGTCCAGGCTTTCCAGACGCATCTGGAACGGCGGGAACGGTAAATCGATACCGTGTTCGCGAAAACCATGCAGAATCAGTTGGTGGATTTCGTGGCGCAGCGGCATGCGATGGCCCATCTCAGCGGCATAGATACGCAGCTCAAACAGTTGCAAACCCTGTTGCAGATCCACCAGGAACACTTCCGGTGCTGGATTATCGATAACCAGCGAGCAGCGTTTCGCGGCGGTATACAGAATTTGCGTGACCTCCTCGCTATCGGCATCCCCTGGCGCCGGCACGGTAAGCACCACGCGGGTAACCGAGTCCGACAACGACCAGTTGATAAACTGCTCGGTGATAAAGGCTTTATTCGGCACGATAATCTCTTTGCGGTCCCAGTCGCTGATGGTGGTCGCGCGGGTATTAATACGCGTTACGCTGCCAGTCAAATCGCGGATCGTTACGGTATCGCCGATGCGGATCGGTTTTTCGAACAGAATAATCAGACCGGAAATAAAGTTGGCGAAAATCTCCTGCAACCCGAAGCCAAGCCCAACACCGAGTGCCGCCACCAGCCATTGCAGTTTTGACCACTCGATCCCAATCATTGAGAATCCGGTCAGGCCGCCAATAAGCATTAACAGATACTTGGTTATGGTGGTAATGGCGTAACCGGTGCCTGGGGTTAAATCCAGATGCTGTAAGAGCGCAAGCTCCAGCAGGGCGGGCAAATTACGCACCAGTTGCGTGGTGATGATAAACACCAGAATCGCGATAAGCACCGCGCCAAGCGTAATCGGTTCAATACTTTCTACGCCTTTCACCGTGGAGGTAACATCCCACAGGGAAATATTCTCTAAAAAGCCAAACGCCGAGTGAATTTCAGACCACAACACAATCACCGACAGCAGGGCTATCAGCATCAGTATCGAGCGCACCAGCCGTAACGACTGGGCGCTGATAGTGTCTAAATCCACTTCCTGCTCTTCGATAATCTCACTGCTGCCCTCGGTGCTGTGGCTATGGGCCGGTTCCTCTTCGCCACGCGCACGCTGAGCGAGAATTTCCGCCCGGCGATGCTTCGCGCGATCAAAGGCCAAACGACGGCGCTGAATAAACATCCAGCGGCGGATCACGTGATAGACCACCAGCAACAGGAACCAGATAGCAACCGAGGTTTCAAGGCGTGCCAGCAGCGCCTGCGACGTAGCCAGGTAGCCAACGGCAGAGGCGAGGATCGCCAGCAACGGGGCGCTGAGCATCAGGTTCCACAGTATTTTGTTAACCATGTTGTCACCGCTGCCTTCTTTATCCAGCCACAGCGGGATGCCGGCGCGTTTCATGCTTAACGTTACGATAGCCAGCGCGCCGCAAATCAGGATAAAGCACAGGCGGCCCAGCGAACCGGAGAATTCCCGGTCATTGAGATTATCAAACATAATCAGCGCCATAATGAGCGGCACAACAAAGCCGATAGTCATCATGTAGTAACGCATCGCTCGTCCTACCTGGCGGCGCGGCCAGCCAAAGTGGGCAATGAACAAGCCGTTAGGTCGGGCAAAGGTGGCGCAAATCATCACCGCCCACAGCAGCGGTACGGTCGCCGTTACGCCATCGCCAATCGCCACGGCGATAGGATAAGGCCAGGCCTCCCGCAGACTGTAGCCAAGCGTAGCCCAGAGCACGGGCAGGGGAGAGGCAACCAGAATCGACCAGAAAAGGGTACGCAGCGTTAATCTAAAGTGGTCCTGCGTGACTTTACCTATCCGGGCGCTGGAGCGTTCAAGAAATGCGGTGAAATGGCGACGAGAGCTGAGGCTAAAACCCACCAGGATCAGCGCGCCAAACAGCGGCAGCAGCGTTTCTTTGCTGGTCAGCATCATAAGCGTAGCGTTACCGAGTTGGCTTACGGTATTAAGCGAAACCAGACGCCGCAAATCCTGCACTATCTCAAGCGGCCAGGCGATGGTCATCGGGCTGACGTCCGCTGTCCAGAACAGGTAGCGGTGGGTCGCTTCATTGACCTCTTTAAGCGCATCTTCAAGCTGGCTGTTGGCGACTTTAAGCTTGGTCAACTCCAGTATCAGCGTATCGCCGCCCTGCAACAGCGAATTCAACAACTCGCGCTGGGTGCGCAACTGTGCTTCCAGAATGCGATTCTGCTCCGCCGTGAGTGGCGCGCCATCAGCCTGACGGACCTGGCGCAACTGCGGCTGCTTGTTGAGTAAATCTTCATAGCGCATGCGGTGGACACGCAGTTGCGCCATTTCGGTGTCTAACTGTTGCAGCTTGGGCATTTCCGGCAATCGCGCCACTTGCGCGCGCAGGGCTTCGCCAAGCATATTCGACATCCCGAGCCACTGAGACTGCTCGCGCAGCGTATTCAGCGCCTGACGAACCTGCAGTGTCTGGCCGGAGGCCTGACGTTGCTGCGAAGCCACCAGATCCATGCGCTGGGCCTGTTGATTCAACGCCTGAGACAGTTCGCGGTTAATTTTGAACTGTTCTTCAATGGACGGCGGCAAGCCCGCGCTGTTTTCCGCTAACAGCTCGGTGCTCTCAAGCGCGCGTTCGGCTTCTTTCTGGCGTTGACTGTTAAGTTGATTGCGTAATGCCTGGAGATAAGTGTCGAGCTGCTGGCTTTGTTTTTGCGCCAGTTCGCCGCGCAGGCGTGACAGTTCCTGACGATTGCTGGCGGAAAGCTGCGCCAGTTCCAGTTCATCAACCAGCGCTTTCAGCCGGGCGGACTCTGCCTGGGCGTTATATTGCTGAGCTTGAGTGAGTTGATTGCTGGCCGCGCCTTGGGTGCCGGCACGACGATCCACTTCATTAAGCTGGCGACGCGCATCGGTCTGCTGCTGAGGAAGTTGGCTGAGCGAATCGGCGATTTCTCGCGTGCGCTCCTGCTCTTGCTGGGCCTGGCGGCTTTTTTCCAGCAACTGGCTGCTGACCTGAAGAATTTCTTGATTGAGGGCGTCAGAGGTCAGTCCCTCCGGCACTTTCTGCGGCTCGTCGCGTACGTTATTTAACTGTTGGCGCAGCGTCTCAGAAAGTTTAGGAAAGTTATCAATCGCTTGTTGATATTGCGTGGCGCGCTCTAACGAGGCTTTACGTTCATCAAGCGCGCTAAGCGCCGCCTGGAGCGCCTCCACGGTTTCTGCCTGGTTGGGCAGATTTTTCGCCGCTTTGGCTTGCTCCAGCTCTTGAGCGATTTGTTTTGCGTCGGGGGCCGTCGCAGCGTACGCCCCCATGCTGAGGCACCAAGCCATCAGGAAAGTGATAATCAGGCGCACGTCAGTCTACCTTTACCTAAAGATTAACCCTGGTCTTTCGGGTCTTGTGGAGAGCCTTCAACCAGCGGACTGGCTGCCAGTTCAGCGTTGATTTCTTCATCTGACAGCGGCGCAGGCGTGGTATCCGGTGTGTCGAAGATTTCAGTCGATACCGCCAGCGCTTCGCCAAGACGGGTTACCGACAGGCTTTGCAGCCCTTCTACCAGATTGACTTTACCTGGTGCGAACAGGTTGATGACGGTTGAGCCTAATTTGAAGCGGCCCATTTCCTGACCTTTTAACAAGGCCACGGCGTTTTCGTCGTCGCCAGCAGGCCAGGTCCAGCGCTTGATTACGCCTTCACGCGGCGGCGTCACGGTACCAGACCATACCGTTTCGATGCTGCCGACAATGGTTGCGCCCACCAGAATCTGCGCCATCGGGCCGAATTCGGTATCAAACAGGCAAATGACGCGCTCATTACGGGCAAACAGGTTCGGTACGTTTTGCGCGGTTAAATGATTCACCGAGAACAGATCCCCTGGCACATAAATCATTTCACGCAGGATACCGTTACACGGCATATGCACGCGGTGATAATCGCGCGGCGACAGATAGGTGGTAGCAAAGGTCCCGTTGCGAAATTTGTCCGCCATCAGGTAGTTGCCTGCCAGCAGCGCTTCCAGACTGTAATCGTGGCCCTTTGCCTGCAAAATTTTGTCTTGCTCAATGCGGCCAAGCTGGCTTATAACGCCGTCGGCAGGCATTACCAGCACATTGGGGTCGGTATTGAGAGGGCGAACTTCATCGCGTAACGCGCGGACAAAGAAATCGTTAAAGGTGCGATAGCTTGCGGTATCCGGCTTCTGCGCTTCGCTCATGTTGACCTTGTAGGCTTTGACAAACAGGTCAATGACCAGTTTAGTCAGCCAGCCTGCACGTTTACTTGCGCCCCAGCCCGCCAGGCGAGTGAGCCACAGTTTCGGGAGAATATACTGAAGCGAAAGTTTAAAGTTATTTAACAAGGTAGCCTCCAGGCTAATGTTTTTTTTGTCATTCCTCGCCCGGTCTTTTAGACCAGACAACACCCAAAGGGGGGCGATTCTAGCGATGCCACACGCTATCATTCAAGCTGCATCTTTAGAGGATGCCTGCAACGCCCCACGCGATGATTTCTCTATGATCAGGGGAAAGCGCGCCGTTGCCGCCTCGATGCAACTCAAAAGATTGCGTATGTCAGCCTAATTGTCAGTCATCAGATTCAGAAAAGTTTTTACGCGTTTTTACCTGAGACATGCTTTCCAGAATACGGTGATAGTTATCAAAACGGCTTTGTGCAATTTTCCCTTGTTCTACCGCTTCACGAATAGCACAGCCGGGATCCGTGTCATGTTTGCAGTCGCGGTATTTACAATGGCCTAAATAATCGTGAAATTCGACAAATCCCAGGGTAATTTTTTCAGGCTCAAGGTGCCACAGGCCAAACTCGCGGACCCCTGGCGAATCAATCACATCGCCGCCATGCGGGAAGTGATAAAGCCGCGCTGCGGTGGTGGTATGTTGCCCCAGTCCTGACCCGTCAGAGACATCGTTGGTAAGAATGCTATCGTCTGTGAGTCCCAGCAGGGCATTGAGCAGGCTTGATTTCCCCACGCCTGACTGCCCGGCGAAGATACTGATGCGGTCGGTGAGGGCGGTTTGCAGTTCATCCAGGCCATGTTGCTTATGGCTTGAGACCAGCAGTACCGGATAACCAATTGCGCGGTAGATATCCATTTGTTCATTAACGAAAGCCAGTCCTTTCTCATCCAGCAGATCGATCTTGTTTAACACGATCAATGGCTCGACGTTCAGCGTTTCGCAACCGACCAGATAACGATCGATAATATTCAACGACAGTTCCGGCAGGATCGCGGAGACGATCACTATCTGATCGATATTCGCGGCAATGGGTTTTACGCCGTCATAAAAATCGGGACGGGTGAGAACAGAAGTGCGTTCATGTACCGCTTCAACGATGCCCTTAACCATTACGCCTTCCGCAGCCGCTTTGCCGGGACGCCAGACGACACGGTCGCCGGTGACAAGCGATCGGATGGTGCGGCGAATGTTACAGCGGTGCACAGAACCGTCTGTCGCCTCAACGTCAGCATGCATACCAAAACGGCTAATCACGATACCTTCGCTCGGCTCGCCAAACAGGTTGTCGTCGTAATCCGGCTTTTCCGTTGTCTTTAATCGACGCTGGTGGTTTGCATTCACACGGCGCTGTTGCCCTTTGGAGAGTTTATTTTTGCTCAATCGTGCTGGCTCCTGGTCGCCCGGAATGGGCAAAACCTCTATGATACACACTAATTTTATATGAATTAACCAATCGTCACTGTGGGTGACGCCTGAAGGGTGGAAAATAGCATGAGTGGAAATGAAAATAATCTGATTTGGATCGATCTGGAGATGACAGGGCTCGATCCAGAGCGCGATCGCATTATCGAGATAGCCACTCTGGTTACCGATGCGAATCTGAATATTCTGGCAGAAGGGCCTGTTATCGCGGTGCATCAATCAGATGAACAACTGGCGCTGATGGATGACTGGAACGTGCGTACGCATACCGGCAGCGGCCTTGTGGAACGTGTTAAGGCAAGTACCCTTGACGATCGCGCGGCCGAAATAGCGACCCTTGAGTTCCTGAAAAAATGGGTGCCTGCAAATACGTCGCCTATCTGTGGCAACAGCATCGGTCAGGATCGTCGCTTCTTGTTTAAATATATGCCGGAGCTTGAAGCCTATTTCCATTATCGCTATCTGGATGTCAGCACGCTGAAAGAGCTGGCGCGCCGCTGGAAGCCGGAAATATTAGTGGGTTTGAAAAAAGAAGGATCGCATCAGGCGATGGATGATATCCGCGAATCCGTGGCGGAACTGGCGTATTACCGCGAACATTTTATTAAGCTTTAAGACTCATCGCCCAGCAGCAACGCGCTCTGCGTGAAGGGCTGGAACCCGCCCTTCACGTGTTAACGTTCAGGCCGCCATGTGCGGCCTGAATACGTTATTGCAGAGAAAGCGTACCGAACGCCTTTTGCCAGTCCTGCTCAAATTTCTCAACCGCTGCCGTCACCGCAGGCGTATTGATAAATTGCTCTGCCACATCCAGCGGCAGCGTGATCGCGCCGCAGCCTGCAAGCAGACAATCCAGTGCCTGACGCGGCGTTTTAAAACTCGCCGCCAGCACTTTCGCGCCCGGCGCATGCAGCGTCAGTAACTGTTGCAGCTCAGCGACGGTTTTGATGCCGTTGCCGCCTTGCGCGTCTATACGATTCACGTAGGGCGCAACATACTCCGCCCCGGCCAGCGCGCTTAATAAACCCTGCGCCGCACCGTAAACTGCCGTACCCAGCGTTGGAACGCCCTGAAGTTTTAAAAGCTTGATAGCAGCGAGGCCTTCCGGCGTGACCGGCACTTTCACAACCAGATCCGGGATAATCTCCCGCAGCGCCAGCGCGTCATCGACCATTTTTTCTGCCTGCGTCGCCATTACCTGAGCAAAAAGGCGTCCTTTACCGCCCAGTGCGTCCTGTAACTGTGCAAGCACGACGTTGAGCGGTTTTTTACCGCTGGCGATAATGCTGGGGTTTGTCGTCACACCGGCTAACGGGAAGATCCGTGCAAGGCGCGCCACCGCCGCGACGTCGGCGGTATCAAGATAAAGTTCCATCGTGTCGTCCTCGAAATATGAAATGCAC
The DNA here is from genome assembly GCF_011077955.1 of Citrobacter freundii. Taxonomy (GTDB): domain Bacteria; phylum Pseudomonadota; class Gammaproteobacteria; order Enterobacterales; family Enterobacteriaceae; genus Atlantibacter. Next base: position 452,907 of record NZ_JAALBX010000001.1, on the reverse strand, counting down.
TCTTTACATGCAGTATATCTGCGCACCTTGCCAGTCAGTTGATCGAAATCAATGTTACTTTCTTTCGAAAGTCATTTAATTTTCATACGTAAGTAAAACGGTGAATATTATGATTTTCAATATCCAGCGCTATTCAACTCATGATGGGCCCGGCATTCGCACCGTAGTGTTTTTTAAAGGGTGCTCGCTTGGATGTCGCTGGTGCCAAAACCCCGAAAGTCGCTCACGGGAACGCGATGTTTTGTTTGATGCCCGACTGTGCCTTGATGGCTGCGAACTTTGCCAGCAAGCAGTGCCAGACATTATTCAACGTAGCGTGTCGGGGCTGATTATCCACCGTGAAAAGCTCGAATCCGTTCATCTTGATCGTTTACAGGAGTGTTGCCCCACGCAGGCGCTCACCGTTTGCGGAGAAGAAAAAAGCGTTACGCAGATCATGGCGACAGTGCTGCGTGATAAACCCTTTTATGACCGCAGCGGCGGCGGGTTGACGCTTTCTGGGGGCGAGCCTTTTATGAATCCGACCATGGCGCAGGCGTTATTGAAAGCCAGCCATGAGCAAGGGATTCATACCGCAGTGGAAACCTGCCTGCACGTGCCATGGCACTACATTGAGCCCGCGCTTGCGTATACCGACTTGTTTCTTGCCGACCTTAAACACGTAGACGAGGGCGCATTTAAAACATGGACCGATGGGTCTGCTCGTCGCGTGATGAAAAATCTCGAAAACGTAGCGGCAGCCGGAAAACAGATGATTATTCGGGTTCCGCTAATTCCAGGTTTCAACGCTGATGAAGCGTCCATTGAGGCGATCACTGATTTCGCCGCGACGACGCTTCACGTCAAAGAGATTCATTTTTTGCCCTATCACACGCTGGGCATTAACAAATATCACCTGTTAAACCAACCCTACCTGGCGCCTGATAAACCGCTTGATGCGCCGGAATTGCTTGATTTTGCCCAGTCCTGCGCCCGTGAGAAGGGCCTGACGGCTACTTTGAGAGGATAATGTCATGACCACCCTGAAACTCGATGTGCTAAGTGACCGTATTAAGGCGCATAAAAACGCGCTGGTGCATATTGTGAAGCCGCCAGTTTGTACCGAACGTGCCCAACATTACACCGAGGCTTATCAAAAGAATTTAGATAAACCGATCGCGGTACGTCGCGCGCTGGCGCTGGCGCATCATCTGGCGGAGCGCACTATCTGGATTAAGCACGACGAGCTGATTGTCGGAAACCAGGCAAGTGAAGTACGCGCTGCGCCGATATTCCCGGAGTACACGGTTTCCTGGATCGAAAAAGAGATTGACGATCTGGCGGATCGTCCCGGCGCGGGATTTGCGGTCAGCGAAGAAAACAAACGCGTGCTGCATGAGATTTGCCCGTGGTGGCGTGGGCAGACGGTACAGGACCGCTGCTACGGTATGTTTACCAGCGAACAAAAAGCACTGCTGGATACCGGCATCATCAAAGCCGAAGGCAACATGACGTCCGGCGACGCACATCTGGCGGTGAATTTCCCGCTGCTGCTGGAACTCGGCATGGACGGTTTGCGCCAAAAAGTGGCCGAGCGCCGTTCACGCATCAACCTGACCGTTCTGGAAGACTTGCACGGCGAACAGTTCTTAAAAGCGCTCGATATCGCACTGGAAGCGGTTAGCCATCATATTCAGCGTTTTGCCGCGCTCGCACGGAACATGGCGCAGCAAGAAACGCGCGCTGCGCGCCAAACCGAGCTGCTGGCCATTGCTGAAAACTGCGAAGTGATTGCTCACGAACCGCCAAAAACATTCTGGCAGGCGCTGCAACTGTGCTATTTCATTCAACTGATTTTACAAATCGAGTCCAATGGTCACTCCGTTTCTTTTGGTCGCCTGGATCAATATCTCTACCCGTGGTATCGCCGCGATGTCGAACTGGAGCAATCCCTGACCCGCGAGCAAGCCATCGAAATGCTGCATAGTTGCTGGCTGAAGTTGCTGGAAGTGAACAAAATCCGCTCTGGCTCGCACTCAAAAGCATCGGCGGGGAGCCCGCTGTATCAGAACGTGACCATCGGCGGACAGAATCTGGTTAATGGCGTGGCGACGGACGCGGTGAATCCGCTTTCTTACGCTGTCCTCGAATCATGCGGACGCCTGCGCTCCACTCAGCCGAATCTCAGCGTGCGCTATCACGCCGGGATGAGCGATGACTTCCTGGATGCCTGCGTACAGGTGATTCGCTGCGGCTTTGGTATGCCGGCGTTTAACAACGATGAGATTGTTATTCCCGAGTTCATCAAACTTGGCGTAGAGCCCGAAGATGCCTACCAGTATGCCGCGATTGGCTGCATCGAAACTGCGGTGGGGGGCAAATGGGGTTACCGCTGTACCGGGATGAGCTTTATCAACTTCGCGCGCGTGATGCTGGCGGCGCTGGAAGAGGGCAGAGATGCTACCAGCGGTAAAGTCTTCTTGCCACAGGCGCAGGCGCTGTCGAAGGGCAATTTCGCATCCTTTGACCAAGTGATGGATGCCTGGGATAACCAGATTCGCTACTACACCCGCAAATCCATCGAAATCGAGTATGTGGTAGATACCATGCTGGAAGAGAACGTCCCGGATATTCTCTGCTCGGCATTGGTGGATGACTGCATTGAACGGGCAAAAAGCATCAAGCAGGGCGGCGCGAAATATGACTGGGTATCCGGCCTGCAGGTGGGTATCGCTAACCTTGGCAATAGCCTGGCGGCGGTGAAAAAGTTGGTCTTCGAGCAGGGTGTTATTGGTCAGCAGCAACTGGCGCAGGCCCTGGCCGATGATTTTGAGGGCCTGACGCATGAGCAACTGCGCCAGAGGCTTATCAACAATGCGCCGAAGTACGGCAACGACGATGACAGTGTGGATGAGTTGCTGGCGCGCGCTTATCAAACCTATATCGACGAAATTAAAAATTATCACAACCCCCGCTATGGCAGAGGGCCTGTCGGCGGTAATTATTACGCCGGGACCTCGTCAATTTCTGCGAATGTGCCTTTCGGCGCGGCCACGATGGCGACGCCAGATGGACGCAAAGCCAAAACACCGTTGGCGGAAGGCGCGAGCCCTGCTTCAGGTACCGACCATCTTGGGCCGACGGCGGTCATCAGTTCTGTCGGTAAATTGCCCACCGGTTCGATTCTCGGCGGGGTGTTGCTCAATCAGAAACTGAACCCGGCAACGCTTGAAAACAACAGTGACCGCGTGAAGCTAATGATGATGCTGAGAACCTTCTTCGAAGTGCATAAGGGCTGGCATATTCAGTACAACATCGTTTCGCGGGAAACCTTGCTGGATGCGAAGAAACACCCGGATCAGTATCGCGATCTGGTGGTGCGAGTGGCGGGATATTCCGCGTTCTTTACCGCCCTGTCGCCAGATGCGCAGGACGATATCATCGCCCGTACTGAGCACACGTTGTAACTTACTATAAAGCGCAGCGGCGACGTCGCTGCGCTTTCTTCACGTTCAGAGCCGATCCCCAACACAACAGCGCTCGTTGCATGCTGCTGCCTTGCTGAGTGACGAGGGGGATATTGCGTTTAGTGAACGTGGCGGCACCCAGGCGATTTATGGTGTGCGGGGTGGATTCTGCACTCCGATTGCCGCCGATTTTTCACCAGCCGCTTGAATATGTCGGTATACGCTTTACGCTGAATGAAGAAGGGTAAATTTTTTCTGATAACTCTTTTGTAACAAAGGTGTTTTTAATTTCACCACGTTGTTGATAAAATCAGCATTCGGATAAAAATCACAAAAAAACGCTTTTAAAGTATTGCGACTGTGATGATTTCTCGTATAATGCGCCTCCCGTGACAGAGCAGAAATGCAGTTCACGTTGGGCGGGAATAGCTCAGTTGGTAGAGCACGACCTTGCCAAGGTCGGGGTCGCGAGTTCGAGTCTCGTTTCCCGCTCCAAAATTTGATTCAGCACCACCCAATCGCAGGATTTTGCGTTGTATTTAACAACAGCGTGAAAGACGAAGATTAAGCGGGAATAGCTCAGTTGGTAGAGCACGACCTTGCCAAGGTCGGGGTCGCGAGTTCGAGTCTCGTTTCCCGCTCCAAATTTCTTTCCGAATAAATTATCCACAGCAAGTTACCTTGTCTGTAAGCCTTTTTCACGAGATTGAAACAGGACTTTGCACAGACTTATCCACAGCTTATTTTTTGCCGCTCCGCCGTAGACTACGATTCACATTTTGACATCTTTTTGATAATTACTTGTTTTTTATTAAAAAAATCGGAGGTCGAAAAATGTTAATTCGATCACTGACGTCTATTTCCCGGTTGAATGGCAAGACCTTTTAAATTTTATTCACAGCAGAAATCCGTTAAGCATCCCGCGTTAACCCCTTCTCAATGACTCTTACCAGGCGCTGTTTTTTGGGCTGTTGCACGTCTATTCCGGCGGCGTTTCGTTTGGTTATTTGTTGCGCAATCGCCCAGTCTATATGTTCATCCAGAAGTGGGTGCTCACCTCTTCGTTTTGCCAGCGCATTTAGATGAGCTTCATCCCAGGGCGCGTTTCCTAACGCCACGGCAATATTACGTAAAAAACGCACATGACCGATGCGGCGAATGGCTGAGCCTTCAGTCATTTTCAGAAAGTACGCTTCGCTCCAACTGAAAAGCTCGACAAGCTGCGGACTGTGCAAGACCTGGCGCGGCGAAAAATCCGCTTCATTGGTGATCTGCGAGAAACGATTCCAGGGGCAAATAAGCTGGCAGTCGTCGCAGCCGTAGATACGGTTGCCAATGAGTGGCCGAAGCGCTTCTGGGATCGCGCCTTCCAGTTCAATGGTGAGATAGGAAATACAGCGACGCGCGTCTACCGTGTAAGGCTCAACTATCGCCCCGGTCGGACAAATAGTCATACACGCCACGCAGCGACCACAACCTTCTTCTACGGGGGTATCTACCGGCAGAGGAATATCGACCAGTAATTCTCCGAGAAAAAAGAAAGAGCCTGCGCTGCGATCAAGAATAAGTGAGTGCTTACCTGTCCAGCCCAGTCCGGCCTTTGCAGCTAAAGGACGTTCAAGCACGGGCGCGGAATCCACAAAGGGTCTAAAATTCAGCGACGCGTATTGCTCCTGAATAGTCTCCCCCAGCTTTTTTAGCCGATTGCGCATTAGCTTGTGGTAATCACGTCCCAGCGCATAACGGCTGATATAACCCAGCGAGGGATCTTTTAAGGTGCGCGCAAAAGCCGCGTTGGCGGGCAAATAGTTCATCCTGACGCTGATGACGCGCAGGGTGCCAGGCAGCAATTCATGCGGACGGGCGCGCATCATACCGTGACGCGCCATCCATTCCATTTCGCCGTGATATTGTTTGTCCAGCCATGCCAGGAGTGCAGGTTCGTGGGGGCTCAAATCGGTATCGGTAATACCGACGTGCTGAAAGCCGAGTTCGTTACCCCATTGTTTAATTTTTTGCGCGAGAAGAGTGAGATCAAGGGGTTCTGACATGACGGACCATCGACGTAACAATAACCGTAGCAGTATACCACATTCAGTATGGCCCGCTGAGTGGGTAAGACAGGCAGAGCAAGAGGCGGCGGATAGCCTCGGGATTACCCTGTATGAATTAATGCTCCGCGCAGGAGAGGCCGCGTTTCGCCTGGCGCGTGCCAGTTGGCCTGATGCGCAGCGCTGGCTGGTGCTGTGTGGTCATGGTAACAATGGTGGCGATGGTTATGTGGTCGCGCGGCTTGCGAAAGCCGATGGTATCGACGTTACGCTGCTGGCCCTTGAAAGCGATAAACCGCTCCCGGAAGAAGCGGCCTGCGCGCGCGACGCCTGGCTTAACGCTGGCGGAGAAATTCACGCCGCAACGATGCCCTGGCCGCAAGGCGTGTCGCTCATTATCGATGGATTAGCAGGAACCGGTCTTGCAAGCGCCCCGCGTCCATCGCTTAGCGCACTGATTGAAAAAGCCAATGCCGATCCGGCTCCGGTTCTGGCGCTGGATATCCCTTCGGGGCTGCTGGCCGAAACGGGCGCGACGCCCGGTAGCGTCATCGTGGCGCAGCAGACGGTGACCTTTATTGCTCTTAAACCCGGCCTGTTGACCGGCAAAGCGCGGGATGTTGTGGGCGAATTGCATTTCAATGCGCTTGGGTTGGAAAGTTGGCTTGCTGAAAAAACCGCTGCTATCCATCGCTATGATGCCGCATCGCTGGCGCACTGGCTAAAACCGCGCCGCGCCACCTCGCATAAAGGGGATAACGGGCGGCTTTTGGTCATTGGCGGCGACCACGGCACAGCCGGCGCGATCCGTCTGGCGGGTGAAGCGGCGCTACGGGCGGGCGCTGGACTGGTGCGCGTACTCACGCGCCTGGAAAATAGTGCGGCCTTACTCACCGCCCGGCCTGAATTAATGGTGCAAGAACTCACGGATGAATCCCTGACAACAGGCCTTGATTGGGCAGATGTTGTGGTTATCGGCCCAGGTCTTGGTCAGGAAAAATGGGGCAAACGCGCCCTGCAAAAAACTGAGAATTCGCAAAAACCGATGCTGTGGGATGCGGATGCGCTCAACCTTCTGGCATTCAATCCCGATAAACGTCAGAATCGGGTTATCACGCCGCATCCTGGCGAAGCGGCGCGTTTGCTCAATTGCGATGTGGCGCAAATTGAAAGCGATCGCTTACTTGCCGCTCGTCGTCTGGCGAAACGTTATGGCGGCGTTGTGGTCTTAAAAGGCGCGGGTACGCTTGTCGTAGAAGAAAATGGCGATATCGCTATTATCGATGCCGGCAATCCCGGCATGGCGACGGGCGGAATGGGCGATGTACTGTCTGGTATTATCGGCGCATTATTGGGTCAAAAACTCAATCTTTTAGATGCCGCTTGTGCGGGGTGTGTTGCTCATGCCGCCGCCGCAGATGTTGTCGCCAGCCGTAACGGCGCGCGTGGTATGCTCGCAAGCGATCTTTTTTCGTCGCTGCAACTGGTTGTTAACCCTGAAATGAATGACGTAAACCATGATTGAACGTGTTATCCCTCTCGCCGATGAACAGGCAACATTAGATTTTGGCAACGCGGTTGCAAAAGCATGCAATGGCGCAACGGTGATTTGGCTGGTGGGTGATTTAGGGGCGGGTAAAACCACCTTTAGTCGTGGTTTTTTGCAAGCGCTGGGCCATAAAGGCAATGTCAAAAGCCCTACCTATACGCTCGTCGAGCCGTACGAGCTTGAGAATTTGACCGTTTATCACTTTGATTTATATCGGCTTGCTGACCCCGAGGAACTTGAGTTTATGGGGATCCGCGATTATTTTGCCGACAGCGCGATATGCCTTGTGGAGTGGCCGCAACAAGGCGCGGGCGTACTGCCCGATCCGGATGTCGAAATCCATCTTACTTATCAGGGCCATGGGCGCTCGGCGCATATCAAAGCCGTCTCCGCCGCAGGTGAAACACTATTGACGCGTTTGAATCCGGGTAGCAGCGCGGTTTCAGCGTGACTTTTCCAGCTTTTTAACAAGGATAACGGGGTGATACCGGGTATGAAAAAGTGGTTAACCATCGCCTTGCTGGCGCTATGCGCGCCTGCCTTTGCGGCAAGCTTATCCGATATCCAGGTCTCTAACGGCGACGATCAGGCGCGTATAACGTTTAGTTTTGTCGGTGAACCGGATTATGCGTTTTCCCACGACGGGCAACGCAGTGTGGCGCTGGATATCAAACAGAGTGGCGTCATTCAGGGGTTGCCGCTGATCTTTAGCGGTAATAACCTGGTGAAAAGCATTCGTTCCGGCCAGCCGAAAGACAGCGGTTCGCTGCGACTGGTGGTCGATCTGACTAAAAATGGCAAAACCCGCGCGGTGAAGCAGCAAAACGGCATGAACTATACCGTGGTGTTTACGATTAACGCCGATGCACCGCCGCCACCGCCGCCACCACCACCCGCCCCGGTTGTCACGCAACGCGTTGTAACGCCTGCGCCATCTCGTCCGTCAGAACCGGCGCGCAATCCCTTTAAATCGGAGTCCGACCGTGTAACTAGCGTTGTTAGCAGCAACACGGTAACGCGACCTGCCAGTACCCGCCAGGCACCCGTGAGCGGCGAGCGTATTGTTGTCGCGATTGATGCCGGTCACGGCGGCCAGGATCCAGGCGCCATCGGCCCGGGCGGCGTGCAAGAGAAAAACATCACCATCGCTATCGCCCGTAAACTGCGCGGCCTGTTAAATGACGATCCGATGTTTAAAGGCGTGTTGACCCGTGATGGCGATTATTTTATCTCGGTCATGGGGCGTTCCGACGTGGCGCGTAAGCAAAACGCCAATGTGCTGGTCTCTATTCACGCTGATGCTGCGCCAAACCGCGATGCCACGGGCGCCTCGGTATGGGTGCTGTCTAACCGTCGCGCCAATACTGAAATGGCGGGCTGGCTTGAGCAACATGAAAAACAGTCCGAATTACTGGGCGGCGCGGGCGATGTGCTGGCGAACAGCCAGGCGGACCCGTATTTGAGCCAGGCGGTGCTGGATTTACAATTTGGTCATTCCCAGCGCGTTGGTTACGACGTGGCCACCAATGTCTTATCGCAATTAGCGCAGGTGGGTGATTTGCACAAACGCCGTCCTGAACATGCGAGCCTTGGCGTGTTGCGCTCGCCGGATATTCCTTCTCTTCTGGTGGAAACAGGATTTATCAGCAACAGCGGCGAAGAGCGGTTACTGGCAAGCGATGATTATCAGGAGCAAATTGCCGGAGCGCTTTATAAGGGCCTGCGTAATTATTTCCTGTCGCATCCATTACAATCCGCGCCCGGAGAGGGCGGGGCTGGCAAAACGGTCAACGCCAGGTCCACTGCCGCGAGCCAGTTTGCTGTGACGCAATAAGGAGTTTTCATGCCGATTCAGGTGCTGCCACCGCAGCTTGCGAATCAGATTGCCGCGGGTGAAGTGGTTGAACGTCCTGCGTCCGTCGTTAAAGAGCTGGTGGAAAACAGCCTTGATGCTGGCGCGACGCGTATCGATATTGATATAGAGCGCGGCGGCGCGAAGCTTATCCGTATTCGCGATAATGGCTGCGGGATTAACAAGGACGAACTGGCGCTAGCGCTGGCGCGTCATGCCACCAGCAAAATCGCCTCGCTCGACGATCTTGAGGCGATTATCAGTCTCGGATTTCGCGGTGAGGCGCTGGCCAGCATCAGTTCCGTTTCGCGCTTGACCCTTACATCACGCACCGCCGAGCAGAGCGAGGCGTGGCAAGCGTATGCGGAAGGGCGCGATATGGATGTGACGGTTAAACCCGCCGCGCATCCCGTCGGCACTACGCTTGAAGTGCTGGATCTGTTTTACAACACGCCGGCGCGGCGCAAGTTTATGCGCACCGAAAAAACCGAATTCACCCACATTGACGAAATCATTCGCCGTATTGCGCTGGCGCGTTTTGATGTGTCCATTAATCTAAGCCATAACGGCAAGCTGATTCGCCAGTACCGTGGTGTGCAGCCGAATGCGCCAAAAGAGCGGCGGCTTGGTGCCATTTGCGGCACCGCCTTTCTTGAACAGGCCTTGACGATTGAGTGGCAGCACGACGATTTAGCGCTACGCGGCTGGGTCGCTGAACCGAAAGCCAGCGCCGGGCTGAGTGAGATCCAGTATTGCTATGTGAATGGCCGAATGATGCGCGATCGGCTGATTAATCACGCCATCCGCCAGGCCTGTGAAGATAAACTGGGTGTCGATCAGCAACCGGCGTACGTGCTGTATCTGGATATCGATCCGCATCAGGTGGATGTGAATGTGCATCCGGCCAAGCATGAGGTGCGATTCCATCAGTCGCGTCTGGTGCATGATTTTATTTATCAGGGTGTGTTAAGCGTTCTGCAACAGCAACGAGCGGAACCAGCGTTGCCTCTGGGGCAGGCCGAAGAAGACGTTGTGCGTTGGCAACCGGAGAATCGCGTTGCGGCCGGGAAGAATCATTTCTCGCAGCCTGCTGTGGAAAAGCCAGCTTCAGCGCAGCGCGCGCCTTCGGCGTCATCGGGAAGCGGTCGTTCATCCGGCGGCGCATGGCCTAATGCGCAAGCGGATTATCAAAAGCAGCAAGGCGTGTTGTACCGCAAATTGCTTGAAACGCCAGAAGCGTCAGGCGAGGCCCGTCCTGCAAAAGCGCCATCACCAGCGCTGGAAGGGCATGCCCACAGTTTTGGCCGGGTTCTTACGGTTATCAGCAACGCCTGTGCATTGCTTGAGCGCGACGAAAAAGTATGGCTGCTGGATTTAACCGTCGCAGAACGGTGGCTCCGTCAGGGGCAATTAACGCCGGGCGCGGAAACCTTATGCGCGCAGCCGCTGTTGATCCCGGTACGTATTAAAGTGGACAGCCATGAGCAAGCCGTCCTGCGGAATGCTGCTGCCTTATTAGGCGAAATGGGTATACAAATTGTGCAGGATCATCAACATGTCACGATCCGCGCGGTGCCTTTACCCTTACGCCAACAAAATTTACAAATCTTGATTCCTGAACTGATAGGCTACCTGGCGGCAAACGAGAAGGCCGATTCCGTACAGCTTGCAGGCTGGCTTGCCCGCCAGTTAGCGACTGAGCATGAACAGTGGAGCGTGGCGCAGGCCATCACACTGTTAACGGATGTGGAGCGGCTTTGTCCGAACCTGGTGAAATCACCGCCTGGTGGATTGTTACAACCTGTTGATCTCAAACCGGCGATGAATGCCCTGAAACATGACTGAAGTAAGTAAGGCGAGCCTGCCAAAGGCAATATTTTTAATGGGGCCGACGGCCTCGGGCAAGACAGCGCTGGCTATTAATCTGCGCAAAACGCTCCCCGTTGAGTTGATAAGCGTCGATTCCGCCCTCATCTATCAGGGAATGGATATCGGCACGGCGAAACCAACAGCGGAAGAGCGCTCGCAGGCGCCGCACCGATTGCTGGATATGTTAGACCCGGCTCAGGCTTATTCCGCCGCGGATTTCCGGCGCGATGCGCTACACGAGATGGCGGAGATCACCGCCAGCGGACGTATCCCACTGTTAGTGGGCGGAACCATGCTTTACTTCAAGGCGTTACTGGAGGGGTTGTCCCCCTTGCCTTCGGCAAATCCAGAGATTAGGGCACGCATTGAGCAACAGGCGGCAGAGCAGGGATGGGACGCATTGCATCGCGAACTACAGGAAATAGACCCTGTCGCAGCAAGGCGGATTCATCCAAATGATCCGCAAAGACTTTCCCGGGCACTGGAAGTTTTTTTCATTTCGGGTAAAACTTTAACGGAGCTGACGCAAACGTCAGGAGACGCTCTGCCTTATCAGGTGTATCAGTTCGCCATCGCCCCGGCGAGCCGTGAACTGCTCCATCAGCGAATCGAGCAGCGTTTTCATCAGATGTTGGCTTCAGGATTTGAAGCTGAAGTACGGGCGCTTTTCGCCCGTGGAGATTTGCATACGGATATGCCTTCCATTCGTTGTGTGGGTTATCGCCAGATGTGGTCTTATCTGGAAGGAGAAATCCCCTATGACGATATGGTTTATCGCGGTATTTGCGCTACGAGGCAGTTAGCAAAACGCCAGATGACCTGGCTGCGGGGTTGGGAAGGTGTTCACTGGTTAGACAGTGAAAGTCCTGAAAAAGCCCGACAGGAAGTGTTACAGGTTGTTGGTGCTAACCCTCTTTGAATGTGTACAATTAAATGGAATCGTGCGCAAATTTTTTAGGTACTTTTTCAGAACCCATGGGTTCACAATTACAAAACAAGCATATAAGGAAAAGATAGAATGGCTAAGGGGCAATCTTTACAAGATCCGTTCTTGAACGCTCTGCGTCGTGAACGTGTTCCAGTTTCAATTTACTTGGTGAATGGTATTAAGCTGCAAGGGCAGATTGAATCTTTTGATCAGTTCGTAATTTTGCTGAAAAACACGGTGAGCCAGATGGTTTACAAGCACGCGATTTCGACCGTTGTGCCGTCTCGCCCGGTTTCTCATCACAGCAATAATGCGGGTGGAAGTTCAAGCAACTATCACCACAGTACTGCGCAGGGTGCATCCGCACCACAGCAAGACAGCGACGATACCGAATAAGGTTGATGGCTGTTTCCATGACGGGGGACCAGTCTGGCTGTGTTCCCCGCTGGTCTTTTTGAGAGGTTATACGCTTGTTTGACCGTTATGACGCCGGTGAGCAGGCGGTGCTGGTACACATCTATTTTTCGCAAGACAAAGATATGGAAGATCTCCAGGAGTTTGATTCTCTGGTTTCTTCCGCCGGTGTCGAAGCACTACAGGTGATTACTGGTAGCCGTAAAGCCCCGCACCCAAAGTATTTTGTTGGTGAAGGTAAGGCCGTTGAAATAGCTGAAGCCGTTAAAGCGACAGGTGCATCAGTTGTTTTATTTGATCATGCATTAACACCTGCTCAGGAACGTAACCTTGAGCGCCTGTGCGAATGTCGCGTTATCGATCGCACCGGCTTGATTTTAGACATATTTGCTCAACGTGCACGTACCCATGAAGGGAAATTGCAGGTTGAACTCGCCCAATTGCGCCACCTCGCGACCCGCCTGGTGCGTGGCTGGACCCACCTCGAACGCCAGAAAGGCGGGATAGGTTTGCGCGGGCCTGGGGAAACCCAGCTTGAGACGGACCGTCGTTTGCTGCGTAACCGTATTACCTTAATTCTCTCACGCCTTGAGAAGGTAGAAAAACAACGCGAACAAGGGCGTCGTTCGAGAAGTAAAGCTGATATACCAACCGTTTCACTGGTGGGTTACACCAACGCCGGTAAATCCACTTTGTTTAACCAGATTACAGAAGCTCAGGTATATGCGGCGGATCAGCTTTTCGCCACGCTGGACCCGACGCTTCGCCGCATTGATGTGGCTGATGTGGGTGAAACGGTTCTTGCGGACACGGTCGGCTTTATTCGTCATCTGCCCCATGATTTGGTCGCGGCGTTTAAAGCGACGTTACAAGAAACGCGCCAGGCCACCTTGCTGCTTCATGTGGTGGACGCCGCAGATGTTCGCATGCAGGAGAATATCGACGCCGTTAATACGGTGCTCGAAGAGATAGAAGCAGACGAGATCCCAACGCTGCTGGTAATGAACAAAATCGATGCGCTGGATGATTTCAAACCGCGTATCGATAGAGACGATGAAAATAAACCGATACGGGTTTGGCTATCCGCCCAAACCGGTGACGGCGTACCACTGCTTTTCCAGGCTCTGACGGAGCGTCTGTCAGGAGAGATAGCGCAGCATACCTTGCGTTTGCCTCCTGAAGCAGGCCGACTGCGGAGCCGGTTTTACCAGCTTCAGGCGATAGAAAAAGAGTGGATGGAAGAAGACGGCAGTGTAGGTATGGACGTACGCATGCCTATCGTTGACTGGCGTCGTCTTTGTAAACAAGAACCGACCCTGGTTGACTATGTTGTTTAACCGGTCAGAGGTTGTCTGAAGAATTTTCCCCTTTGGGGGGTACCTGAAATAGTCTGGGTTGTCTCGTAGCGTGGACGGAGCAACTTCCCGGCGGCATTTAGCGCAATGCGGTGGGAAGCGTGAAGACAGCAAATCAGAGACAGTGCGGAGCAGGACAGGTATATCACCGCATAACAAATATGGAGCATAAACATGGCGTGGAATCAGCCCGGTAATAACGGACAGGACCGCGACCCGTGGGGAAGCAGCAAGCCTGGCGGCGACTCTGGGGGAAATGGAAATAAAGGCGGTCGCGAACAGGGGCCGCCCGATCTGGATGATATCTTCCGCAAACTGAGTAAAAAACTCGGTGGATTTGGTGGCAGAAGCGGTGGAAGTTCAACCCAGGGCCCGCGTAACCCAATGGGGAGTCGGGTGGTGGTTATCGTCGCAGCGGCGGCGGTCATCATTTGGGCTGCGAGCGGATTCTATACCATCAAAGAAGCGGAGCGCGGCGTAGTCACGCGTTTTGGCAAATTCAGTCATCTGGTTGAGCCAGGTTTGAACTGGAAGCCGACGTTTATCGATAGCGTCCAGCCTGTCAACGTTGAATCGGTGCGTGAACTCGCGGCGTCCGGCGTTATGCTGACATCAGATGAAAACGTTGTGCGCGTTGAAATGAACGTGCAGTACCGCGTTACCGATCCTGAGCGTTATTTGTTTAGCGTCACCAGCGCCGACGACAGCCTGCGACAAGCGACCGACAGCGCCCTGCGCGGCGTCATCGGCAAATACACCATGGACCGTATCCTCACTGAAGGCCGTACGGTCATTCGTAGCGATACCCAGCGTGAACTGGAAGAGACGATCCGTCCTTACAACATGGGTATTACGCTGCTCGACGTCAACTTCCAGGCCGCTCGTCCGCCGGAAGAAGTCAAAGCCGCGTTTGACGATGCGATTGCCGCGCGTGAAAACGAGCAGCAGTACATTCGTGAGGCGGAAGCCTATTCCAACGAAGTGCAGCCGCGTGCTAACGGTTCTGCGCAGCGTATCATTGAAGATGCCCGCGCGTATAAAACGCAAACCGTACTGGAAGCTCAGGGTGAAGTCGCGCGCTTTGCGAAAATCCTCCCGGAATATAAAGCTGCGCCGGAAATTACCCGCGAGCGTTTGTATATCGAGACCATGGAAAAAGTCCTTAGCCACACCCGTAAAGTGCTGGTTAACGATAAAGGCGGAAACCTGATGGTTCTGCCGCTGGATCAGATGCTAAAAGGCAACGCTGCGCCGGCATCAAAGAGTGACAGCAGTGGCGCGAATTCCTTACTGCGCCTGCCGCCTGCATCCTCATCCAGCAATAGCGGCGCTAACCGGCCTGCATCATCCAGCGCTGGCGACATCATGGATCAGCGCCGTGCGAATGCGCAGCGTAACGATTACCAGCGCGAAGGGAGTGAATAACAATGCGTAAGTCAGTCATTGCAATAATCATCATCGTGCTGGTGGCGCTTTACACCTCGGTATTTGTGGTGAAAGAGGGCGAGCGTGGTATTACGCTGCGTTTCGGTAAAGTACTGCGTGATGATGAAAACAAGCCGGTGGTATTCGAGCCAGGCCTGCATTTCAAAATTCCGTTTATCGAATCGGTGAAAACCCTCGACGCGCGTATCCAGACCATGGATAACCAGGCCGATCGTTTCGTCACGAAAGAGAAAAAAGACCTGATCGTCGATTCATACATCAAATGGCGTATCAGCGATTTTAGCCGTTACTATCTGGCAACGGGCGGTGGCGATGTGTCACAAGCCGAAGTGCTGTTAAAACGTAAGTTCTCTGACCGTTTGCGTTCTGAAATTGGTCGTCTGGATGTGCGTGATATCGTTACCGATTCACGCGGTCGTCTGACCCTCGAAGTGCGCGATGCCCTGAACTCCGGTTCGGCGGGCACGGAAGATGAAGTCAGCACCCCGGCAGCCGATGATGCGATTGCTAAAGCGGCAGAGCGTGTTCAGGCTGAAACCAACGGTAAAGTGCCTGTCGTCAACCCGAACAGTATGGCGGCGCTGGGTATCGAAGTGGTGGATGTGCGTATCAAGCAGATCAACCTGCCGGCCGAAGTGTCTGAGGCTATCTTCAACCGTATGCGTGCGGAGCGTGAAGCGGTAGCCCGTCGTCACCGTTCGCAAGGTCAGGAAGAAGCCGAGAAACTGCGCGCCGCAGCGGATTACGAAGTCACCCGTACGCTGGCGGAGTCTGAGCGTCAGGCGCGTATTCTGCGTGGTGAAGGTGATGCGGAAGCGGCCAAACTGTTTGCCGATGCATTCAGTCAGGATCCGGATTTCTATGCCTTTATCCGTAGCCTGCGTGCGTATGAAAACAGCTTTAACTCCAATCAGGATGTGATGGTGTTGAGCCCGGACAGTGATTTCTTCCGTTATATGAAGACACCCGCTAATAGCGCGCGTTAAACTGATTTCCCCTTGATAAAGAGCCGGTTGATACCGGCTCTTTTTTATTGGACAGACAAAATGAACTCAACAATTTGGTTAGCGCTGGCGTTAGTTTTAGTTCTTGAAGGCCTGGGGCCAATGTTATTTCCCCGACTCTGGCGGCGGATGGTGTTAAGTATGTCACAACTACCCGAGACGATTTTGCGTCGCTTTGGCGGTGGTCTAGTGGTTGCCGGTTGCGTTATCTACTACATGTTGAGGAAAACGATTGGCTGACTGCTAATTGGTCAAATTCGATGAATTTTGAATACAAAAAGGGCTGTTCATCCACAAAACCGATGGTAGAATCCTTTTTTAAGCAAACGGTGATTTTGAAAAATGGGTAACAACGTCGTCGTACTGGGCACCCAATGGGGTGACGAAGGCAAAGGGAAGATCGTCGATCTTCTTACTGAACGGGCTAAATATGTTGTGCGCTACCAGGGTGGTCACAACGCTGGCCATACTCTCGTAATCAACGGTGAAAAAACCGTCCTCCATCTTATTCCCTCAGGTATTCTTCGTGAGAATGTCACAAGCATCATCGGTAACGGTGTTGTGCTCTCTCCGGCTGCGCTGATGAAAGAGATGACTGCACTGGAAGACCGCGGTATTCCGGTTCGTGAGCGTCTGCTGCTCTCCGAGGCGTGCCCGCTGATTCTGGACTATCACGTCGCCCTTGACGTGGCGCGCGAAAAAGCGCGTGGCGCGAAAGCGATCGGCACCACCGGTCGTGGTATCGGTCCGGCATATGAAGATAAAGTAGCGCGTCGCGGCCTGCGTGTTGGCGACCTGTTCGACAAAGCCACCTTTGCGGTGAAACTGAAAGAAGTACTGGAATACCATAACTTCCAGCTGGTTAACTTCTATAAAGTTGAAGCGGTTGATTATCAGAAAGTGCTGGATGATGTGATGGCGGTCGCCGACATCCTGACCAGCATGGTAGTTGACGTTTCCGATCTGCTGGACCAGGCGCGTAAACGCGGCGACTTCATCATGTTTGAAGGCGCGCAGGGTACGCTGCTGGATATCGACCACGGTACCTATCCGTACGTGACCTCGTCCAACACCACCGCTGGTGGCGTGGCGACGGGTTCCGGTATCGGTCCGCGTTATGTTGACTATGTACTCGGCATCATCAAAGCGTACTCCACTCGCGTGGGCGCAGGTCCGTTCCCGACGGAGCTGTTTGATGACATCGGCGAGTTCCTGTGCAAACAGGGTAATGAATATGGCGCAACGACGGGTCGTCGTCGTCGTACCGGTTGGCTGGATGCGGTTGCGGTTCGTCGTGCCGTGCAGATCAACTCCCTTTCTGGCTTTTGTCTGACCAAGCTTGACGTGCTGGACGGCCTGAAAGAAGTGAAGATTTGTGTCGCTTATCGTCTGCCGGATGGCCGCGAAGTAACGACTACGCCGATGGCTGCGGACGACTGGGAAGGCATTGAGCCGATTTACGAAACCATGCCGGGCTGGTCTGAGTCGACTTTCGGCGTGAAGACGCGTGATGGTCTGCCGCAGGCGGCGTTGAATTACATTCAGCGTATTGAAGAACTGACGGGCGTACCGATTGATATTATTTCTACCGGTCCTGACCGTACTGAAACCATGATTCTGCGCGATCCGTTCGACGCATAATGATGGAAAGGGGCGCTTTCGGCGCCCCTTCATTGTTTTTTCCGCTTTTTTCTCCCGCCTTTCTGAAATTAATTAGCCGCCTGCTTGCTGGCTGGTTTATCATCACTCTATGCCCGTTATAATTCGGGTTGCAGGTGTGTGAGCTTCCTCGCTCACCCCAGCGTCTTACTGATGTAAGCGCCTGGAGATTCGCAGCGTCGCCGGCTTCCTGCAACGCGAATTATTTAGAGCATATGCCTTACTGGCAAATCGCGTTCCCCCTTATTCAGAGGTTGATGTGCAGTTAACGAGTTTTACCGATTACGGATTACGTGCTTTGATATATATGGCGTCATTGCCGGAAGGCCGTATGACGAGTATTTCTGAAGTAACCGAGGTGTATGGCGTATCCCGTAATCACATGGTTAAAATTATCAATCAACTGAGTCGCGCGGGTTATGTCACGGCTGTTCGTGGAAAAAACGGCGGTATTCGCCTGGGTAAACCAGCATCTTTAATTCGTATAGGTGATGTCGTTCGCGACCTTGAACCCCTCTCGCTGGTGAACTGTAGCAGCGAGTTTTGCCATATCACCCCAGCCTGCCGTCTAAAACAGGCACTTGCAAAAGCGGTGAACAGTTTTCTGACTGAGCTTGATAACTACACGCTTGCCGACTTAGTTGAAGAGAATACGCCGCTGTATAAATTACTACTGGTGGAATAATAATTATCTTACGGGCTTCAGGTAGAAAGACGTTCATGCGCATTCCTATTAATGCATCAGACATGATGCGTCGGGAGTGCTTAATCTGAAACCGTTCAGGATATCCGCCAGAGATGACAACGGAGGAATCGAAATGTCACAAGATCCTTTTCAGGAACGAGAAGCAGAGAAGTACACCAATCCCATCCCAAGCCGGGAATTTATCCTCGAACATCTGACTAAACGTGAAAAGCCCGCGAGCCGGGAAGAACTGGCAGTCGAGCTTAATATTGTTGACGAAGAGCAGCAAGAAGCTTTGCGTCGTCGTCTGCGCGCCATGGAGCGTGACGGACAACTCGTCTTCACCCGTCGCCAGTGCTATGCCTTGCCAGAGCGGCTGGACTTAGTAAAAGGCACCGTTATCGGTCATCGCGATGGCTACGGTTTTCTTCGTGTAGAAGGCCGCAAAGACGATTTATATCTGTCATCGGAACAGATGAAAACCTGCATCCATGGCGATCAGGTGCTGGCGCAACCGCTGGGTTCCGATCGTAAGGGGCGTCGTGAAGCGCGTATTGTGCGCGTGCTGGTGCCGAAAACCGGTCAGATTGTCGGGCGTTATTTCACTGACGCCGGCGTCGGCTTCGTTGTGCCTGACGACAGCCGCTTAAGCTTTGATATCTTAATTCCGCCTGAAGAGATAATGGGCGCGCGCATGGGTTTTGTCGTTGTGGTGGAACTCACCCAGCGTCCGACCCGCAGAACTAAAGCGATTGGTAAAATCGTTGAAGTACTGGGCGATAACATGGGCACCGGTATGGCCGTCGATATGGCGCTGCGTACCCACGAGATCCCTTATATTTGGCCGAAAGCCGTTGAAGACGAAGTCGCCAGCCTGAGTGAAGATGTCCCGGAAGAGGCAATTGCCGGTCGCGTTGATTTACGCGATCTGCCGTTGGTCACTATTGATGGTGAAGACGCCCGCGATTTTGATGATGCGGTCTTCTGCGAGAAAAAACGTGGCGGCGGCTGGCGTTTGTGGGTTGCTATTGCCGACGTAAGCTATTACGTCCGTCCGCAAACGGCGCTGGATACTGAAGCCCATAGTCGCGGTACGTCCGTCTACTTCCCGTCGCAGGTTATCCCCATGCTGCCGGAAGTGCTTTCCAACGGGTTGTGCTCGCTCAATCCGCAGGTCAACCGCCTGTGTATGGTGTGCGAGATGACCATCTCCGCCAGCGGGAAACTGACCGGCTATAAATTTTATGAAGCGGTCATGCGCTCCCATGCGCGTCTCACTTACACCAAAGTGTGGCATATTCTTCAGGGCGATCAGGATCTGCGTGAGCAGTATCAGCCGCTGGTGAAGCATATCGAAGAGCTGCATAACCTGTATAAAGTGCTGGACGTTGCGCGCAGCGAGCGCGGCGGCATATCGTTTGAAAGCGAAGAGGCGAAATTCATTTTCAACGCTGAACGTCGCATTGAGCGCATCGAACAAACGCAGCGTAACGACGCGCATAAGCTGATTGAAGAGTGCATGATCCTTGCGAATATCTCGGCGGCGCGCTTTGTTGAGAAGCACCAGGAGCCAGCACTGTTCCGTATTCATGACCGTCCAAGTACGGATGCTATCACCTCGTTCCGCTCAGTCCTGGCTGAGCTCGGCCTGGAACTGCCTGGTCGCGATAAACCGGAACCGCGCGATTACGCCGAACTGCTGGAGTCCATCGCTGATCGTCCGGATCATCAGATGTTGCAGACCATGTTACTGCGCTCTATGAAACAGGCGATTTATGATCCGGAAAACCGCGGACACTTTGGCCTGGCGTTACAGTCTTACGCGCATTTCACCTCGCCGATTCGCCGTTACCCGGATCTTTCTTTGCATCGCGCGATTAAATATCTGCTGGCGAAGCAGGAAGGACATGTGGGCAACAGCACGCCTACCGGCGGTTGGCATTATTCGATGGAAGCCATGCTGCAGTTGGGTCAGCACTGTTCAATGACCGAACGTCGCGCCGATGAAGCTACCCGTGACGTATCGGACTGGCTGAAATGCGACTTTATGCAGGATCAGGTGGGCCAGACTTTCTCCGGTGTTATTGCAAGCGTGACCGGTTTCGGTTTCTTTGTCCGCCTCAACGATCTGTTTATTGACGGACTGGTGCATGTCTCTTCCCTGGACAACGATTACTATCGTTTTGATCAGGTGGGGCAGCGCTTAATTGGCGAATCAGGTGGCCAAACTTACCGCCTGGGCGACCGTGTGGAAGTCAAAGTCGAAGCGGTCAATATGGATGAGCGTAAGATTGACTTCTCGCTTATCTCAAGCGAACGCGCGCCGCGTAACGTTGGCAAAACGGCGCGTGAAAAAGCGCGTAAGGGCGGTGCGGCTAAACCTTCCGGAAGACGCCGCCAGACGGGTAAAAAAGTTAATTTTGAGCCAGACCACGAATTTCGTGGCGAAAAGCGTAAGCCAAAAGCCAAAAAAGAAAGCGCCGAGAAAAGCGTGAAAAAACCGTCTGCCAAAACCCAAAAAATCGCGTCGGCAACCAAAGCGAAGCGGGCAGCGAAGAAGACAACGCGCGACGCGTAATGATCAACTGGCCTTATCATGGCGATAAGGCCAGCGGCAACATATTAAACCAGGCGCAGTTGCGCCTCTGATGAGTACTTTTCATGAGTGAAATGATTTACGGCATCCATGCGGTTCAGGCTTTACTGGAACGCGCACCTGAACGTTTTCAGGAAGTCTTTGTGCTGAAAGGCCGCGAAGATAAGCGGTTGCTGCCTTTACTGCATGCGCTGGAAGCGCAGGGCGTAGTGATTCAGGTGGCAAATCGCCAGTTCCTGGATGAGAAAAGCGATGGCGCGGTCCATCAGGGGATCATCGCACGGGTGAAACCGGGGCGTCAGTATCAGGAAAACGATCTGCCGGATCTGTTGGCACAATTTGAATCGCCGTTCCTGTTGATCCTGGATGGCGTAACCGATCCGCATAACCTGGGGGCATGTTTACGGAGTGCCGATGCGGCGGGTGTTCACGCAGTGATTGTCCCGAAAGATCGCTCTGCGCAGCTAAACGCCACCGCTAAAAAAGTGGCCTGTGGCGCGGCGGAAAACGTGCCGTTGATCCGCGTGACCAACCTGGCTCGTACCATGCGGCTGCTTCAGGAAGAGAATGTCTGGATTGTTGGCACCGCAGGCGAAGCAGACCATACCGTCTTCCAGAGTAAAATGACCGGCCGACTGGCTTTGGTGATGGGCGCTGAAGGTGAAGGGATGCGCCGCTTGACCCGTGAACACTGCGATGAGCTTATCAGCATCCCAATGGCAGGAAGCGTATCGTCATTAAACGTCTCTGTTGCCACAGGGATTTGCTTGTTTGAAGCGGTACGACAACGCAGTTAATTTCTTATAAATGAAACCATCCTTCGGGATGGTTTTTTCCTTCCAGACTTCTTTTTTCATTTGCGTACTCCCGCCCGCTTTGTGATCGCATTCCCTGCAGAACTTCTTAGGCTGTCCATACTTATAAGGTTGCCAATTTATGGAGGGAAACAGGATGCAATGGCAAACTCATACCGTTTTCAACCAACCCATTCCGTTAAATAACAGCAATCTCTTTTTATCCGATACTGCGCTGCGGGAAGCCGTGCAGCGTGAAGAGGCTGCCTGGGACGTTGAGTTGTTAGCCAGTATCGGTCAACAGCTTGGTACTGCCGAATCGCTTGAACTGGGCCGTCTGGCGAATGCCCATCCCCCGGAATTATTACGTTACGATGCCAGCGGAGAACGGCTGGACGACGTGCGTTTTCATCCGGCATGGCATTTGCTAATGCAGGGATTGTTCGCAAACCGGGTGCATAATTTGCCCTGGGAGGAAGACCGACGACGGGGCGCGTTTGTTGCCCGGGCGGCGCGTTTTATTCTGCATGCCCAGGTCGAAGCGGGCACATTATGCCCGATAACCATGACCTTCGCCGCCACGCCTTTGCTGCTTCAATCCTTGCCAGCCGGGTTCAGTGACTGGCGTAAGCCGCTACTGAGCGACCGTTATGATGCGCATCTCCAGCCTGCCGGGCAAAAACGCGGTCTGCTGATTGGGATGGGAATGACCGAAAAGCAGGGTGGTTCTGATGTGTTAACCAACACGACTCAGGCACAACCCCTCGATCGGGCAGGCCCGGGCGAAGCGTATCGGCTGGTGGGGCATAAATGGTTTTATTCTGTGCCGCAAAGCGATGCGCATCTGGTGCTGGCGCAGACCAAAGGCGGGCTATCCTGCTTTCTGGTACCGCGCTTTTTACCCGACGGGCAGCGCAACGCCGTGCGCCTGGAGCGTCTTAAAGACAAGCTGGGTAACCGTTCTAACGCCAGCAGTGAAGCGGAGTTCTGCGATGCGCTGGGCTGGATGTTGGGCGATGAAGGCGAGGGCGTGCGGCAGATTTTGAAAATGGGCGCGATGACCCGTTTCGACTGCGCGCTGGGGAGTCATGGCCTGATGCGCAGGGCGCTATCCGTAGCGCTTTATCACGCCCATCAGCGTCAGGTGTTTGGTAAGAATCTCATCGATCAGCCACTAATGCGCCAGGTCTTAGGACGCATGGCCTTGCAACTGGAAGGGCAAACCGCGTTTCTGTTCCGTCTTGCTCGCGCCTGGGATAAACAGGAGGATGAACGGGAGCGGGCATTCTGTCGGGTGATGACGCCTGCGGCGAAATTCAATGTCTGCAAAGCGGGGATCCCGTTTGTGGCGGAAGCAATGGAAGTGTTGGGGGGTATTGGCTATTGCGAAGAGAGCGAACTCCCGCGTTTGTATCGTGAGATGCCGGTCAACAGTATTTGGGAAGGTTCAGGCAATATCATGTGTCTGGACGTCTTGCGGGTACTGGCTAAACAACCTGCCGTCATCGATACGCTGAGTACGGAATTTGACGAAGTCAAAGGGCAGAACCGCCATTTCGACCGTGCCTGGCGGCAACTGGCGCAGCGGTTACGCAAGGTAAATGAGAGCGACGGGCGGACGGTGACGCGCCAGCTCTACCGGCTGGCAACCGGCGCGCAATTGCTACGTTACGCGTCGGTGCCGATGGCCGAAGCCTGGTGCCAGATGATGCTCGATCCGCGTGGCGACGCGCAAGTGACGGAAAAATGTCTTTCCGACGTGTTGCTGCGTGCCACGGGTGGGCTTGGTTAACTGCTGCGTAAACGGAACACGCTGACCAGCGCGTTCAGATGATGGCCTTTTTCGCGCAGCGTCTGCGCCGTTTGCTCGCTGCGTGATACACGTTCGGCATTGCTGTTCGTGGCTTCGCCGATGTGATTCATCGCCAGGTTCACCTGCTGGATCCCCGCCGATTGCTCGTGAGACGCCTGGCTGCTGTGGGTTACCAGCGAATTAACCTGATCGATATGCTCGATAATCTGCTCCATCGCCTGACGGGTGCGTTCCGACAATTGATGGCCTTCGCTGACCTTATGCAGCGTGTCCGCAATCAGCACATCGATTTCTTTGACCGCATTGGCGCTGCGTGCCGCGAGCGCCCGCACTTCCTGCGCGACCACGGCGAACCCTTTGCCATGCTCACCTGCGCGGGCGGCTTCTACTGCGGCATTCAACGCCAGAATATTGGTCTGGAAAGCAATTGATTCAATCACTTGTGTGATATCGGCGATACGCTGCGATGCCACGCGGATGGCATTCATGGTCGATACCGCATGAGTAACGGTCTCGCCGCCGATATGCACCGCATGGGACGCTTGCTGCATGTAATTTTGGGTCTGGACCATGTTTTCAGCGTTTTGCTCGACCGTGGCCGTTAACTGCTCCATGCTGGCGGATGTCTCTTCCACGCTGCTGGCTTGCTTATTGATTTGCTCGCTGATGTTATGGCTGTCCGCTGCCAGTTCATCCGTCCCGTAGCTAATCTCAGCGGCGGCGTCGCGAACCTGAGTCACTATCTGCTGCAACCCTTTGCCCATACCATTAATCGCAGCGATAAGCTCACCGACTTCGTCCTGACGTCCGGTCGCGATGCTGGAACGTAAATCCCCCGCGCCGTATTGCTGCGCAAGGCCAATCACTTTACGTAACGGTTGGGTGAGCAAGCGGCGGGTAGTGAAATCAAACAGCAGCGCAAAGAGAATACTGATAACTAAACCGGCAAGTAAAAAGCGATCGCGCAGTTGGTCAATTCTGGCAAGCAGCGTATCTCTGTCTACTTCGCCTACCACTATCCAGTTCCAGCCAGGAACATAGGTAAAGGTCATCAGGGTGGTGCCGCCAGTGTCGCGCTGCCAGGACAGGTCGCCACGGTTGTCAGACAGCAGTTGCTTGCGCACATCGTCGGGTAATGCCGCCTGTTGCCCTTCGGCGTCACCATGGAAAAGATATTGCCCGAATTGTGCGCCTGGCTGGCGGTTTATGACGTAAAAATGCCCGCTGTCGCCGAGGCGGCGAGTCAGGATTTTTTCACGCATTAATGTCCATGACGCGCTGATGTCGACGCCCACAAACAGCACGGCAATCACGTTGCCTTGCGCGTCTTTAACCGGCTGGTATTGCGTGATGTAACGTTTGCCGAAAAGTTTTGTCAGTCCGCGATAGGTTTCGCCTTTGCTCATTGGTAGCCAGGCAGGGCTTGCGTGATCGAGTTGAGTGCCGACGGCACGGGAACCATCTTCTTTACGCAATGAGGTCGCCACGCGCACGTAATCATCCCCGCTGCGTACAAATAGCGTGGCAATTGAGCCGGTACGAGCCTGGAAGTCATCGGTTAACGCATTGTTTTCATGCAGTGAAAGATCGCCACCCTTGAGAAGCGGTACGCTCAGGTTGTTTAACACCTGCATTTGCGAGGTATCGCGCGAAATCGGCTGCGGAATAAAACTCGTTAATAGCGTGGTGTAATTAGAGACCTCTTCAGTCAGCGTGGCATCAAACATTTGCACCATATCGACGACGCCGCTGGTTTGGCTTTTTAAATCTTCCCGCGCCATGGCCTCAAGCTGGTGGCTGGCTTGCTGACTGATAATGAGTGTGAAGGTTAAAAACAGACAGGCAAACGAGATACCGGTCAAAAGCGAAAGTTTAGTACCCAGCCCAAAATGCTGGAAAAGCGTTTTCATTATTATCCCTTTGATCAACCGTGTTGATTAGCAGGGTTAAACGGCATAGCCGGGATAATATTTAATCGACATATGTAAAAATATATGTCTACTTTTTACAAAACTTAACTTTACACCAACAAAACAGGCACACGCCTGATTTGTTCAGGCATAAATAATGGCTTTCACTTGCCAGTTATCCGCGCGCGGCGTTTCCTGCATTTGTACGATGCGATAATACGACGCACCCTGTTCATCGGCTTTCATGGCAATGACGCGTTCAACGTCCTGAGGGCTGCCAAAAACGCTGTTAACAGCAATGACGCCAATTTCATTAAGCCCGGTCACCCGGTCTGCACTGACATCTTCCGCCGATTGTGCGGAGGTGGTAATCAAACCCGCAGAAAGCAGTAAAGACGTTAAGGCCATTGATCGTTTCATAGTCAGCTCCATTTCACATTACCCCGATGAGTAACAGGGCAGTCCTTCGCGATGTGTTATCCCATCCTTTTATGTCGGTGAGGGATTAAGTGTGCACAGAAAACGATCAGCCGACGCAAAGCAATGTAAATTTTGCTAAATAAAACGGTCGGTTAAGACGGTTTCTTATACAAAATTGCCTGCCCATACCATTGGCCTGGCACGACCGTTTCATCAATCAGCAGGATCTGGTAGTAATCCGCTTTGGCGTTGACCGCTTTAGCCTTCAGCGCGCGTTCACAGTCATCAGGCGACCCACGTTCAAGTACGCTCACCGTGCCCATCTTCACCAGTCCTTGCGTCTGGTTGCGCTGAATCTGCTGCGGTTGATCCGTTACTGGCGGCGCAGGTTGCGGTGTACCCTGCAATGAGCCGCATCCGGTAAGGAGCATAATTAACAATGCCGGTAGTAATCTTCGCATTCGCATTTCTCGTTTCCTGATTGAATGAGTGTAGTGCCGACCGCCTGTGAGCCTACGGGGAAGGTTCCCATTTTGTTAAGCCCGCCGCTTTTTATCTGTCACCAGAATGTAAAAACGTAACCGAGTTCTCATCGTGCTAATTTTAAGGTATTTACTCGGATTTGCCTGCTGCGCTGCGTTATGGCATATCTGGCAATAACGTAAAGGGGAATAGAATGATTGAACTCGAAACGCGTGAATTTGCCGGAATCGAAACCGTACATGCGACACCCGCAGGAAAAATTAACCAGCCGCTGCCCACGGTGATTTTCTATCACGGGTTTAGTTCGTCGAAAATGGTGTATAGCTATTTTGCTGTCGCGCTGGCGCTGGCGGGCTTTAGGGTCATCATGCCGGATGCCGCCGAACATGGCGCACGCTTTAACGGCGATGCACAGGGGCGACTTATGCGCTTTTGGCAAATCTTGCATCAGAATATGACTGAATTCCCCGGGTTGCGTGACGCGCTGTTTGCCGCTGACCTGATAGCCGACCAACGCCTCGGGGTTGCTGGCGCGTCAATGGGCGGTATGACCGCGCTTGGCATTATGACGCATCATCCAGACGTGACGTGCGTGGCAAGTCTGATGGGCTCGGGGTATTTCACAACGCTTTCCCGCACGCTGTTTCCACCGACATTTGTTATGACGCCTGACTTACAACGCAGACTTGATGAAGTCATCGCGCCACTGGAGGAGTGGGACGTCACAAACCAGTTGGACACTCTGTCGGACAGGCCGTTGCTGCTGTGGCACGGTGAAGACGACGATGTGGTTCCCGCACAAGAATCTTTTCGCTTACAGCGCGCGCTACAGGATAGCCAGCGCGATAGCTTACTTACCTGTCAGTGGGAGCCTGGCGTAAAACATCGGATTACGCCCACGGCGCTGGACGCGACGGTCAACTTTTTCACCCGCCATCTCGCATAAAAAAGCCCCCGGACAGGGGGGAAAATAACGTCATTAACAGTGTCGTGGCATTATCGTTGGTCTCTACAGGGCACGATAAATTATTTGTTCAATTGAGTGATGCTGTGCCTTGCTGGTTAATGCGCGTTTTCGGTTACAGACGTGACGGACACCGCGCGTTCAATATAATGATCTGCTTCGTTGCCATCATTTGAATGATGATTAATGTAGACGACGCCTAAGCTTTGGACATCATCCATACTGCGCGCCAGATCGCGATCGACGTTAATGGCGCCAGTGGCATTCGCGGCGAGCATAACCCCCGCGCAAATGGCGATAAATTGAGTTTTCATGGTCTCCACTCCGCTACAACGAACTGCGTAATTCCAAGTGTCACTCCTTTAAATAATGGTCTGTGTAGATAAGTGTAATGGCTTATTGCTGATTAAAACGTGACCATTTCTGATGGTGATGCTCAAAATTTTTAGGCAATTTTCAACAATGTTTGATAAATCAACCGGTTGAATTATTTCCACCGCGTATCCTGTCGCGCTTGTGATTTAATTAGCATTCTTCCTTGAGTTTAATGGGGTGTGAAAGTAGAATGGCGCGTCAATTTTTCAGCCGCACTTTAATCACGTTCCTTGCCTCCATGGGCCGCGGCTGACCCAGACAGGAGGCTGAATAATCCGTAAGGAGCAATTCGATGCGTCATTACGAAATCGTTTTTATGGTCCATCCTGACCAGAGCGAACAGGTTCCGGGCATGATCGAGCGCTACACTGGTGCAATCACTGCAGCAGAAGGCACGATTCACCGTCTGGAAGACTGGGGCCGCCGTCAGCTGGCTTACCCGATCAACAAACTGCACAAAGCTCACTACGTTCTGCTGAACGTTGAAGCGCCGCAGGAAGTTATCGATGAGCTGGAAACTAACTTCCGCTTCAACGACGCCGTTATCCGTAGCATGGTTATGCGTACTAAGAACGCGGTAACTGAAGCATCTCCGATGGTTAAAGCGAAAGACGAGCGCCGTGAGCGTCGCGATGATTTCGCAAACGAAACCGCAGATGATGCTGATGCTGGGGATTCTGAAGAGTAATTCTGATGGCCAACCGTCTGGTGTTGTCCGGCACCGTGTGCAGGGCGCCCCTTCGAAAGGTCAGCCCATCAGGAATTCCTCACTGCCAGTTGGTGCTTGAGCACCGTTCGATGCAGGAGGAAGCCGGTTTAAACCGGCAGGCGTGGTGCCACATGCCCGTTATTATTAGCGGACACGAAAACCAGGCCATTACTCACAGTATAACGGTCGGCACGGTAGTTACCGTTGCGGGTTTCATTAGCAGCCACAAGGCGCGCAATGGGCTCACAAAACTGGTACTGCATGCCGAGCAGATTGAATTGATAGATTCTGGAGACTAGCCAAATGGCACGTTATTTCCGTCGTCGCAAGTTCTGCCGTTTCACCGCGGAAGGCGTTCAAGAGATCGACTATAAAGATATCGCTACGCTGAAAAACTACATCACCGAAAGCGGTAAGATTGTCCCGAGCCGTATCACCGGTACCCGTGCAAAATATCAGCGTCAGCTGGCTCGCGCTATCAAACGCGCTCGCTACCTGTCCCTGCTGCCGTACACTGATCGTCATCAGTAATCGGTCACGGTCCATTAATACGACTTTGAGAGGATAAGGTAATGCAAGTTATTCTGCTTGATAAAGTAGCAAACCTGGGCAGCCTGGGTGATCAGGTAAACGTTAAAGCGGGCTACGCTCGTAACTTCCTGGTGCCACAGGGTAAAGCTGTTCCGGCTAACAAGAAAAACGTTGAGTTTTTCGAAGCACGTCGCGCTGAACTGGAAGCTAAACTGGCTGACGTTCTGGCGGCTGCTGAAGCACGCGCTGAGAAAATCAACGCACTGGAAACCGTAACCATCGCGTCTAAAGCTGGCGACGAAGGTAAACTGTTCGGTTCCATCGGTACTCGCGACATCGCTGACGCTGTAACTGCAGCTGGCGTTGAAGTGGCTAAGAGCGAAGTTCGTCTGCCGAACGGCGTTCTGCGTACCACTGGCGAACACGAAGTGGACTTCCAGGTTCACAGCGAAGTGTTTGCTAAGCTGATCGTAAACGTTGTTGCTGAATAATTCGTTATTCACATAAACGTGTAAAAACGCCGACGCAAGTCGGCGTTTTGCTTTCTGGCATTCTCATCACGCTTCCTCTCGGCACTCATTATTCAGGGTGGCTATTCTCTGAACAATCATTGATAATAAACTGAAACGTTATTTTATCTTTGGTGAGTGGAATGGACGCTGTTTGCCCGACCCCTGTTTTTGCTCGTAAAAGTATCGCTTTCGCCTGTGCAACGCTGTGCTGTCTGTTGTGGGGAAGCGCCTATCCCGCGATTAAAAGCGGTTATGAAATCTTCCAGATCGCAACGGATGATATCCCCTCCAAAATGCTTTTCGCCGGTTACCGCTTTTTGTTCGCGGGCCTGTTGTTGCTGCTGTTTGCTATGGCGCAACGTAAACCGATAGCGCGCCTGAATAACCGACAGTACGGTCAGTTGGCTTTGCTTGGCCTGACCCAAACCACGCTTCAATACGCGTTTTTCTATATTGGCCTTGCATTCACCACCGGCGTGAAAGGCTCCATTATGAACGCGACAGGCACCTTCTTTAGCGTGTTGCTGGCACACTTTATCTATCACAATGACAAGCTGAGCTATAACAAAGCCATCGGCTGCGTGTTGGGTTTTGCCGGCGTGATGATCGTGAATTTCAACGGTGGGGTAAGCGACTTCAACTTTACGCTGTTGGGCGACGGGTTCGTGGTATTTGCCGCTTTTATTCTTTCTGCCTCAACACTCTATGGCAAGCGTATCTCACAAACGGTCGATCCGACGGTCATGACGGGCTATCAACTGGGCTTCGGCGGCCTGGTGCTGATACTGATTGGTTATGTTACTGGCGGTACGCTACAGGTGCATGGTATGGCATCGGTGGCGATTTTAGGTTATCTCACGCTGCTTTCCTCCGTCGCGTTTGCGCTGTGGAGCATTCTGCTGAAATACAATCGTGTCAGTATGATTGCGCCGTTCAACTTTGTGATCCCGGTTGCCGGCAGCGTGTTGTCTGCCATTTTCCTTTCAGAAAATATTCTCGAGTGGAAATACGCGCTGGCGTTGGTGCTGGTGTGTTCGGGCATCTGGTGGGTGAACAGAGTCAAAAAAGGGAGTGCGTAAACACTCCCTGCACTCAACGAGCGCGAACGAAACTGCCGTCTGGCTGACGAGTAAAAAGCACCTGCTTATCATTGCCAAGATCGATGGTTAAGCCAGTGACCACGCCGCTCGCATTCTGACGAATTTGCACCATTTGGCCGGTCTGCAACGTGCTGAGCGGCCTGCCTTCTCCTTCTACCTGCGCCATGGCATAGACATCGGCAGGCGGCAAATTATGGTCGCGGAACAGTTGCGCCATGGTTTTTCCCGACTCGACGCGATAGCTACGCCACTGCTGATCGATATCATTATTCTGTACCGGTTGCGGTGTAGTTTGCGCAGGCTCCGGTTGTGGCGTCCTGGTGGCCTGAGTTTGCGGCGGCGGGGTGGTCAGTTCCGCCTGCATAGGCGGTTGCGAAGAGGATTGAATATCAAGCTGGGCGTCGCGCCGTAAGGGTTCCTGGTCTGGCTGAGAGGAAGGCCAGAGAAAACAAATCACTATCACTAACGCCGCAACAATAATGCCGCGCCGATGAAACCCGGGAAGCGGGTCCATCAGGCGAATATGGTCCGGCGCGTGCCAAATCCGCGTGAGGGTGGGTTTGATTGCGAATCGTCCGGACATGCTCTTCTCCTGCGCGTATTGAGGCGTGCGGCAATCTCTGCGTCTAACCATTATATATGGCTAACTGATTGATGGCGGTAACAATGTCGTCTTTCGTGACATCATACCCGCAATCCTCAGGACTTAAGGTATCAGTTTTAGTACCAAACCATTCTAGCGTGCGCATGCAGGAACATTTTACCCTACACACCTGGGCTGTTATGCTGCCCGCTACTTTTTATAAGCCATGAAAGGAAAACCCATGACGACCCCTTCTTTTGACAGCATCGAATCCCAGGCAAGCTACGGCATTGGTTTGCAAGTTGGGCAACAACTGCGTGAATCGGGCCTGCAGGGTCTGCTGCCAGAGGCGCTGGTTGCGGGTCTGCGTGACGCGCTGGAAGGCAATCAACCTGCCGTGCCGGTCGATGTGGTGCACCGTGCGCTGCGTGAGATCCATGAGCGCGCTGATGCAGTGCGCCGTGAGCGTCAACAGGCGATGGCCGCAGACGGCCAGAAATATCTGGACGAAAACCGTGAACGTGAGGGTGTGAACAGCACCGAATCCGGTCTGCAATTCCGCGTAATCACCCAGGGCGAAGGCGCGATCCCATCACGTAAAGACCGCGTGCGCGTGCATTACACCGGTAAACTAATCGATGGCACCGTATTCGACAGCTCCGTCGCCCGTGGCGAACCGGCTGAATTCCCGGTAAGCGGCGTAATTCCAGGCTGGATAGAAGCCCTGACATTGATGCCGGTTGGTTCCAAATGGGAACTGACAATCCCGCAAAACCTGGCCTATGGCGAGCGCGGCGCTGGCGCATCCATTCCGCCGTTTAGCACGCTGATTTTCGAAGTAGAGCTGCTGGAAATTCTGTAATCCCGCATAACACCCCCGTTTCTGCGGGGGTAAATCATGGATATAAACATCATTCTAGTTATTTATCCTGATTACACCCCCGTTCCGGGTGTTTTCACGAGACGCTTTGCAAAGTAATAGTGATTTAACACTCATTTTAAACATTTAATTAACATAATTTTAAAATCTAAGTACTCAACCCTCCGATTGTTACCTAATATCGATGATGTTTTTGAGGGGCATCGTCACTTCATTATGCATTTACAGGCCATCAGAGCCTGGACAACACAGACAGGACAGGAATCAAACATGGTAGATCAAGTCAAAGACGCAGAGGTTGCTGAGGAAGCAACTGAGCAGTCGCTACGGCGTAATCTTACAAACCGTCATATCCAACTTATAGCCATTGGTGGCGCAATCGGCACCGGGTTATTTATGGGATCGGGCAAAACCATCAGCCTCGCAGGACCGTCGATTATTTTTGTCTATATGATCATCGGTTTTATGTTGTTCTTCGTAATGCGGGCGATGGGAGAATTATTACTTTCTAATCTGGAATATAAATCGTTTAGCGATTTCGCATCGGATTTGCTTGGACCGTGGGCAGGCTATTTTACCGGCTGGACGTACTGGTTCTGTTGGGTAGTCACCGGGATGGCCGACGTGGTCGCGATCACGGCCTATGCGCAGTTTTGGTTTCCTGAGCTTTCTGACTGGGTATCGTCGCTGGCGGTCGTGCTGTTATTGCTTGGCCTGAACCTCGCCACAGTGAAAATGTTTGGCGAGATGGAATTCTGGTTCGCGATGATCAAAATCGTCGCCATTGTGGCGCTGATTGTGGTGGGTGTGGTGATGATTGCCACGCATTTTCAATCACCTACCGGCGTTGAAGCCTCGCTAACCCATCTGTGGAATGACGGAGGCTGGTTCCCGAAAGGCATTAGCGGTTTCTTTGCCGGGTTCCAGATAGCGGTCTTTGCCTTTGTAGGGATTGAACTGGTAGGCACGACAGCGGCGGAAACGAAAGATCCCGAAAAATCGCTGCCCCGCGCCATCAACTCCATTCCGATTCGTATCATCATGTTCTACGTCTGTGCGCTGATTATTATTATGTCGGTCACACCGTGGAGTTCCGTGGTGCCGGATAAGAGCCCGTTCGTAGAGTTGTTTGTGCTGGTTGGCTTACCTGCGGCGGCAAGTGTCATTAACTTCGTGGTGTTAACGTCAGCAGCGTCTTCAGCAAACAGCGGCGTGTTTTCTACCAGTCGTATGCTGTTCGGTCTGGCTCAGGAAGGCGTAGCGCCGAAAGCGTTCGCGAAACTGTCTAAGCGCGCAGTACCGGCGAAAGGACTGACCTTCTCCTGTATCTGCCTGTTAGGCGGTGTGGTAATGCTCTACGTGAACCCCAGTGTGATTGGCGCGTTTACGATGATAACCACGGTATCGGCGATTCTGTTTATGTTCGTCTGGACCATCATTCTGTGTTCCTATCTGGTCTATCGCAAACAGCGTCCGCACCTGCATGAGAAATCAATCTATAAAATGCCGCTCGGTAAAATGATGTGCTGGGTCTGCATGGCGTTCTTTGTCTTCGTACTGGTTCTGCTGACACTGGAAGATGACACCCGTCAGGCGCTTATCGTTACGCCGTTGTGGTTCATTGTGCTGGGGCTGGGCTGGCTGTTTATTGGCAAGAAACGGATGGCCAATATTCAGAAGAAATGACGAAAAAAGGGCCATCAATGATGGCCCAACAGGGACTTCTTAAGGGCGCTCGATAGGCGCCTTATTTTTCTCCAGCGAGGGCACGCGGAAAAAGAACATTGTTTTCAAGACTGATGTGATTCATCAGATCGTCAATCAGCTCATTAATACCGTTATACATCGCTTTCCACGTCGTACAGGCTTCCGGCGGCGGCGTCACGTTATTGGTGGTGTGCTTAATCACCTCAAGCAGTTCACCCGCTTCATCATGCTCGCTTTCCATAACCGTAATCGGCCCGGTGGCGTGGCTGCCCATCCCCTGTTTGATCATCGGGAACAGGATCTGCTCTTCTTTCATCATGTGGCTGGAAAGCTCTTCATGCAGCATGGTGAGGTATTTGGTCAGGCCTTTCGGTACGTTCGGCTTATCGGCATGCACGCGTTCCACTTTGGTGGCCTGGTAAATCAGTTCCGGTAACTGTTCACGGTGACGGTCGTGATAGCGCACAATGATGTGATCGATGATGTCGGCAAGAGGCGCGGTTCGCCACTCTTTTTCCATCGGTTCATCCGCAAGGGCCATCAGTTCCGCTTCGAGGGCATCGAGATCGAGTTCCTGGCGGGTGGCCGCGCGCAGCAGAGTCTGTTTGCCACCACAGCAGAAGTCGAGATTGTGTTTACGGAACAGCGCAGAAGCACGGGGAATGGTTAAAGCCAGTTCACCTAAGGGTTGGTCACGTAAGGCCATAGCATTTACCTCAATCATCAGAATATAAGATGCATTTTAAATACATCTTTAAGGTAAAGCTATAACCCTTTTGAGTCAGCTATACAATTACCGACGCGAAATAGCGTCGGTAAACGTTCAGGATCCCGGCGTGATGGGGACGATGTCAGAAGGCCTTTTCCGCGGTTTGGCGCGCACCGCCAACACAACGCCCGCGACCAGCAACAGAATGCCAAGCGCCGTGATAAAGGGCGGCAGGCTCTGGCGCAGCACGAAGGTATAAAGCAGGCCCGCCAGCGTTTCAAAAACGATCAGCGGGCCTAAAATCACCGTCGGCAACCGCTGGCTGGCTTCATTCCAGCACAATGCGCCCACCCATGAGCACAGCACCGCAATGGCTATCATCAGCGTTATGAATACGGCCGGGCGTGGGCCGAAGGGCAAAGCGAACGACGACGATTGATGAGAAAGCCACAGGCATGCTGCCACATAGCCAATCAGCGACATCGGCAGCGTCACCAACCCCTGTGCCGTGGCCCACATCATTGGCGGTTTATCGGGATGTTCACGCAACCAGCGAGCGTTGCGCAGCGCATACCATGCCCAGCACACCACCGACACCAGCGCCAGCGCGATCCCGCTGCCATAGCGCCATACGTCAAATTCCACCACGCCTGCGCGCAATTCGGCATAGTTGACCAGCATCAGGCCAAAGGCGATAAGCAGCAGAGAAGGGGCTAACTGGCGCCACGGAATTTTCCCGTCGCGTTGGCTGTAAAGGAAATTAGCGAAGACCGGGATCACGACCGGCAGCGTGCCGATAATCATAGTGGACACCGGTGCGCCGGTGCGTTGGATAGCGCTGGCAAGGCAGACGTAATAAATGAGGTTGCCTACAGCCGAAAGAAATAACGCCGTCCACCAGTCATGTGCGGAGAGCTGCATCAAACGGCGGCGGCCAAGCCAGGCGATGGGAAGGGCAATCAGCCCTAGCGCCAGATAGCGCCCCATTGATTGTAACGCCGCCGGGTATTCCGGCACGATAAGCGGCCCTACAAAAATCAATCCCCACATCAACCCTGCGGCGAGGGCGAACAACACTCCAGCAACCATAACGCATCCCGATTAATACAGACCTGAACGCAGTGTGAAGGGGAAAGGGAGCGATTTATTGTACGAGATTGCGCTCTTATCCTCTGAACACTTGTTTTTGATAACGCACCGGCGTGATGCCGTAGCGGCGGGTAAAGGCACGTGTTAAATGCGACTGGTCGCTAAGTCCGGTTGCGATGGCCACTTCGGCGGCGGGCATTCCGCGCGTCAAAAACTCCTTGGCCCGCCATAACCGTACTGCCATCAGCATCTGATGCGGGGTAACGTGAAAGTGCGCTTTAAATTGACGCAGGAAATGAAACGGGCTGAGCGCTGCCTCACGCGCGAGTTCATCAAGGCTCAGCGCGTGCATGTAATTATCGTGCAGATAATCGCGTACCCGGTCGAATCGCGTTTGCCCGGTGGTGTTGCGCTTACTGCCATGGCGGGCGTACGGTCGGAACGTGTCGATAAGATCCAGTAGCAGGCCTTGTTGCGCCAGCGGATCGGGTTGATGCCACAGGTCATATATTATCTTACCCGTCACCTGAGCACGCGCCGGGTCGTGGCGTTCTACCTCAGTGAACCACCACTCTTTCATCCCCGTCATTCGCTCAAGCATCGCCGGCTCTATATAGATCATCCGATAACGCCAGCCGTCGTGGGTGGCCGCCTCGCCGGTATGAAGTTCGTCCGGGTTCATTGTGACCAACGAATTCACCGCCGCCACATGCTCGGCCCCGCGATAGCGAAAGCGCTCGGCTCCCCATTCGATAGTGCCAACGCCAAAGGCTTCGTGGGTGTGAGGTTCGAAGGTGTAATGGGCAATATGAGCATGATAAAGCTCAACTCCTGGTATCCCGGCTAAATGCCGAAAGCGGGCGTTGTCTTTCTCATCGGAAAACTGGTCTGGTACGCCTTGCACAACTCACCCCCCTTTAACCGTGCTTTCTTCATTATAGGGGTGAGCCGTGGCATGGCTATGAAAATTAACCGCTGATTAACAATTACAGGATGGCCTTCAGGCTGTCGTCAATCGACGTTGTTGGACGGCCAATCAGGCGGCTCAACTGATGGCTGTCATCAAACAGCCCACCTTTGGCGGCGCCAATGTCTGAATCCGCCAACATAGTGGCAATGGCGTCCGGCAAACCGGCTTGTTTTAAGGTGGCGCGCAAGGCTTTCATCCAGATATATCACATTAAATACATGATAATCTTCTATTTTAATAGGAATGCAGGGGTAATGATCGGGCTGATCCTCATAGAGTACTGCTTTGATTTCTTCAGGCTCAAACATGCTGAAATCAAAATTGACAAAGTACCAATTCACATACTCTTCAAAAGAGTGAATAAGTGATAAAGACGACACTCCACTGCAAAGCGTTAACGCTGTGGTTTTTTGAAGGTTGTCCATAGTTAGAATCCGTTAATTTTATACTTCACATATAAAAATTCATTATTAAGAAAAAATAAAATATTAATTTCTTGGTAAAGGTATTTAGCTTATGAATACAATTTAAATCAATAGATAAAGTAGAACAACTACAAGATGTAGTAATTAATTATGAAATGTTGTTAACTGTATGAAAGTTAATACTTTATATGTCAAATATTCTTAGTCCACACATGGACTCACATTGTTTTGTTTTAATGCCGCTCGCCGTGTGAGAATATAAAAATATTGGTTAGCAACATACTGTACCAATAATAATATTTAGCTTGTAGTTTGCATCATTTCATTTATTCCGGGAATGAATTATGAGTGATGTGATAGCGAAACGTGTGAAGTAATATACTAGGAATATGTAAACATGAAGACTATGAAAACAGTTGTAGCCGCTCTTATGACTATTGGTTTCGCTGCAGCGAATGCTAACGCAGCCGATCAGGGACACGGAACAGTAACATTTGTTGGCTCAATTATTGATGCGCCGTGTTCTATTTCGCCTGATTCTGTTGATCAGACTATTAATTTAGGTGAAATCTCAAGTGTAGCTTTGAAAGATGGGGGCACCTCTGAGCCGCGTCCGTTTGAAATCAAACTGGAACAGTGTGATACCTCCACTCTGAAAAGTGTATCAGCAACCTTTACCGGTGCGCCTTCAACCGGTAATAAAGACCTTTTAGGCATTACTGGTACTGCTAAAGGCGCATCTATTGCAATAACGAATGGTTCTGGCGAAGTTATCACCCTGGGCGCACCTTCTCCTGCGCAGAAACTGCAAAATGGTAACAACACTCTGGCTTTCTCAGCTTATCTGCAAGGTGACGCAGATGTCAGCGAAACCGAGCCTGCAGTTATTGTTCCGGGGAGCTTCCAGTCTATTGCAGACTTTACGCTCAGCTACCAGTAATAACTGGTCGTAAAGATAAAAGCCGGCTACTTATGGTATCCGGCTTTTAATATCTTTTACTGGCGAAATATTGTTTATCGGTACACTAATTTTAATGATACGGGAAGGCTAAATGTTCATTCATTTAAGATTGAAAACCCTTCCTTGCATGCTTGCGTTTTGTGTTTGTGCAAATGCTCATTCACAAAGAGTAGTGCATGACTATGGTCGTGTAAGCATGCAGGGCAGTATTTTTGAGTCTGCCTGTTCAATTGATACAAAAGAACGCGATCAGAGCATTAGTATGGATGATGAAACGATCGATGGAAATACAAAGTCGGGTATGAGATCTGTAAGCCATTTATCCATCGCACTGATAAATTGCAATTCTTATCAAAACGATGACCATCGATTTGTAACTACCTTTGACGTACCGTCAAAGAAAGGTTTATTTGCGGTGTCAGGCACTTTAGAAACCCAAGTGAAAATAATCGATTCGCAAGGCCATATTGCGCTTCCGGGGCAACCATTGCCGGATGTCTCTTTATCTACAGACTCTCAACACCTTAATTATACGCTTCAACTCGTCGGTAACAATCATGCAAGTAATGCGGGTGGAACTCCTGCTGTGCTGCGTTTAAAAGTTGATTATTTCTGAAATGATTAAACAAAAAAGAGAGAAAAAGAAATCACGCGCACATAAGCCACCCTATGTTGGCATGATGCGACTGGTTGCGATCATAATAACTATCTCGTTTTCTATTGTTAAAAATTCTCGAGCAGAAGATTCAATAGAGTTTAATGCTGATGTGTTAGATGTTAAAGAAAAGAACAACGTCAATCTGAGCCAGTTTTCCAGAGCAGGTTATCTGATGCCTGGAGAATATTCACTGACTATTCATGTTAATAAGGCTGAAGTACCAGAACAAAAGATTAAATTTATTGTTCCCGATAACGATCCCAATGGGAGTTCAGCGTGTTTAACCGTCGAGATGGTAAAGTTATTTGGATTAAAGGACGACGTTCTGAAAAAAGCCACATGGTGGCATAACAATGAGTGTCTCGACGTTTCGTCCTTAGAGGGAATAACGTTACGGCCAGATCTCGGCAAAAGCGCATTATACATTAATGTGCCGCAAGCTTATCTGGAGTATACCGCAGAAGACTGGGATCCGCCGTCACGCTGGGAGGATGGGATCCCCGGCATTCTATTTGACTACAACGTCAACGCTATGTCCACCAAACAATCGAATAGCGAAAGAGATGACTCGGTAAGTGGAAACGGCACGACAGGCGCTAATATTGGGCCATGGCGTCTGCGGGCCGACTGGCAGGCTCAGTATGACCATCAGAAAAATCAAGAAACGCAGAAGAGTTGGGACTGGAGTCGTTATTACGCGTATCGGGCGATTACGTCATTAAAAGCGCAGTTAATGATTGGTGAAAACTACCTGAACTCTTCCTTATTTGACAGCTTTCGCTTTAGTGGTGCGAGCCTGGCGACAGATAATCAGCAGTTACCACCGAATCTGCGCGGTTATGCGCCTGAAGTGGTTGGTGTGGCAAAAACCAACGCGAAGGTTACCGTCAGCCAACAAGGCCGAGTGATATATGAGACCACCGTCGCCTCGGGTCCTTTCCGTATTCAGGATTTGAATTCTTCAGTTTCCGGTACGCTGGATGTCAAAGTTGAGGAGCAAGATGGGAGCGTGCGTACATGGCAGGTAGAAACTGCAAGCATCCCCTATCTGACTCGACCTGGTATGATTCGATACAAAGTAGCGGTTGGTAAGCCGTCTGATTTTGACCATCACACACAAGGGCCTGAATTTGCTACCAGCGAGTTTTCCTGGGGGGTCAATAGTAGCTGGTCGATCTATGGTGGTGGATTATTTGCCGGGGACTATAACCAGGCGGCAGTAGGTATTGGTCGTGATCTGGTGGATTTTGGTGCAATAGCGTTTGACGTTACGCGCTCAAGAGCGAGCTTGCCTAATGAAAGTGACAAATCAGGTAACTCCTATCGAGTGAGCTATTCAAAACGTTTTGATGATTATAACAGTGAAGTGACCTTTGCGGGTTATCGCTTCTCCGAGCGAAACTTTATGAATATGACTCAATATCTGGATAGGCGCTATAACAATGGGGATAACAGTGGGGAAAATAAAGAACTGTATACCATTACAATGAACAAACAGTTCACCTCACTAAATTTAAGCGCATTTCTTAACTTTAGTCACCAGACATATTGGGATCGTGCGACCAGTAATAACTTAAACCTTTCAATATCCAGTTTCTTTGATCTGGGTAAGTTTAAAAATACCAGCCTTAGCCTGTCGGTATTCCGCAACCAGTCAGATGGCTCGAATGATGATGGCGTATATGTCTCATTGACATTGCCGTGGGGTGAGAACGGTACATTAAGTTACAACGGCCAGACAAGCGGTGGTAATACAAGCCATAATATGAGTTATTACCAGCGCATTGATGATAACAATAATTATCGACTTAGCGCGGGTGTGGGTAATAACGGTAGCGGTAGTGGTAGTGGTTATTTTACGCATGAAGGCGATATAGCAAGTCTCACCGCCAACGCAAGCGTAGAGGGTACAGATAATAAAGCTATTGGTCTTTCTATGCAGGGCGGGATGACTGCAACAACGCATGGCATGGCATTACACCGTACTACCACAAGCGGTGGGACACGTATGCTCGTTGATACTAACGGTGTTAGCGACGTGCCGATTCATGGTTACGGCGGTATTACCCATACCAATATGTTTGGTAAAGCGGTGGTGAGCGATATTACCAATTATTACCGCAATAATATCGGTGTGGATCTCGATTCATTGCCAGCAGATATGGATGCTACGCGTTCAGTTGTTTCAGGAACCTTAACGGAAGGTGCTATTGGTTATCGCAGGTTCGGCATTATCGCAGGTAAAAAAGCGATGGTTGTTATCAAGCTTGCTGATGGAAGCGCGCCGCCATTTGGCGCGGAAATAAATAATGAAAATGGTTCACAAACAGGGATTGTGGGTGATGAAGGGAACACCTGGCTGGCGGGTATCCGCCCTGGCGAGACGATGCAGGTGAGTTGGGACGACGGTGTCCAGTGCCGGATTGTACTGCCAACACCACTCCCGGCGCAGGCGCAAGGTTTATTGCTGCCATGTCGGCCGATATAAAATGGTAACGGGTTTATAGGTGATGATGTCTATTTTCGATATCAAGCCAGCAAGCCCGTTTTATTAACCCTTTAAAGATGAAATTACGTTAATTGCTATGAAAAATATTCATAAACACGCCCAAAAACTTGTCGGTTTAGTCTTTCTTACTCTGGTTGCGCAAAATGCGAACGCGGCGATCGCCCTGGATCGTACCCGCGTGGTATTTAATGCCGATAAAAGTGCTATGAGCGTTACGGTTAGCAACCAGAATAAGTCACTGCCATATCTTGCTCAGTCCTGGGTAGAAAATGCGAATGGGCAGAAAATTGAATCACCCTTAGCCGCATTGCCGCCGCTCCAGCGTATTGAACCCGGAGAAAAAGGGCAAATTAAGATCCAGGCAACCGGCAATGTGGCAGCGTTGCCACAAGACAGAGAATCCCTTTTCTATTTTAACGTACGTGAAATACCGCCCAAAAGCAGTAAACCCAACACGCTTCAGTTAGCGTTACAAACCCGAGTGAAATTGTTCTATCGCCCGGCGGGGCTCGTCCTCATTAAAGGCGATAGCAGCGATATCATGAAAAAGGTTACGCTGACGCAAAAAGGTAATGGTTATGAGATTAATAATCCAACCCCTTATTTTGTCACTATCGTTGCCGCTTCTACAGCGCCAAATGCAAAAGATATCGATAGTTTTAAACCGGTCATGGTCGCGCCAAAAAGTAATCTTGATTTAGGCGCCAGCGCTGCTGCGCTGGGTAGTCATCCAATGCTGACTTATGTTAATGATTTCGGCGGACGCCCGAAGATGGTATTTAATTGTTCCGGAAATACCTGTGCCGTTGGCAGCATAAACGTAGGTTAATCGTACGGCCTGTGTGCAGGACGTAATTTTGGGAATGGGCGATACGCGTAAATATTTCTTATATTCTGGAAAGATGCGCGTTTAGCCTCCCAGGTTATGGCTTCAAGAGGCAAATGACAGGTGAGTATGATAAGACAGCATAATACTTTAATTTATCGACTTTTCGCTCTGGTGGGCTTTATCGCCTGTGCGTTTCCACTGAGCCATTATGCGTGGGCAAATTCTGGCGATAAATATACTGCCGATATTGCGATTTCAGGAACCCTGGTCGTAAACGGGTCCTGCACGTTTAATCAGGATGGTACCGTGACCGTGGATTTTGGCACCGTCAAGCTTAAAGGTGGCGCAAACAACTCTGTAACGTTGGATGGTCAATATAGACGCCCCTTAACCAGTGACTTTCAATGTTCTGGAGACAGTGCAGGTCTGTTGCAAATGGAATTTACGTCTACATCTGGGGCCTATGAAACGTATAACAGTACGAAAGTATTAGGGACTGACAAAGGGATTGTTGCCATCCAACTATTAGTTAACGGCGAAGCCAAAAATATGGGTGAATGGTTCACTATTGATCAAAACAGCCCGCCATCTTTGCAAGCTGAATTAGTCCAGATCAGTACGACAAATACGAATAATGTAGCCAGTGGCGATGTGTTTGCGGCGTCAGGCACATTAGTTATGGCTTTTAACTGAGAAGCACGAAATGAGATCACTACATAGTATTGTGCTACCTCTCATCTTAACAGTAGCCCTGCCGTCGATGGCCGCACAGACGGGAGATTCCCTTAGCTACAATTTTAGCGGTACGTTTATGATCTCCTCGCCCTGCACAGTGAATAATGACGAAGTGATGAGCGTGGCATTCGGCAATATCGGCGTAAATAAAGTCAATGGTGTCGACTATAAGCAGCCGATTCCTTATGTTATAGATTGCCACGGTGCGCCGGACGATTCCAAACTTAGCCTGACGATAACAGGGAATGCGACTGGTTTTGATTCTGCCGCCGTGGCAACAAATGCGGATGGTTTGGGAATTCAAATTCAGGCGAATGATGAGCCTTTAGCCCTAAATCAGGCGCTTGAAACTACATTAGGCGCACTCTCGACGCTGAAATTAACGGCCGTTCCCGTGAAGGATCCGGCAAAGACTTTAACTGAACAGCCATTTTCGGCTATTGCTACGTTAAAGGCGGAATATCAGTGAAGCATAAAATGGAACGAATCGGCGGCTCTTTGTTGCTGGCTTTAATTGTTGCGAGCGGCACGGTTTACGTGAAGCCGGTAAAGGCGGTAGATAATAACCTGAGCTTTAGCGGTACGCTGGTAA
This sequence comes from Citrobacter freundii, assembly GCF_011077955.1. Classification (GTDB taxonomy): domain Bacteria; phylum Pseudomonadota; class Gammaproteobacteria; order Enterobacterales; family Enterobacteriaceae; genus Atlantibacter. Next base: position 409,795 of record NZ_JAALBX010000001.1, on the reverse strand, counting down.
GCGAGCCTTGTGATATAGACGATAATACCTCTGATGTTAAAGTGGATTTTGGCACCGTAGTTAAAAAATATCTTTATCTCAATACGCGCACCGAGAGTCAGCCTTTTATTATTAATCTCATTAACTGCGATACCTCGTTGAGTAACCAGGCGACCATAACTTTTAAGGGCACAGAAAGTACGGCCTTGCCTGGGCTTATGACGGTCACAGGCGCTACGGGTATCGCCATTGGTCTTGAACAACAGGATGGTTCGCCGCTTAAATTTAACATGCCCTCTTCTGCGATGACCCTTGCTGATGGAACGAATACCTTTACCTTTAAAGGCTATGTGGAAGGCGAGCCTGACGCGATAAAAAATGAAACCATTACTACAGGTGCATTTACCGCAACGGCAACCTTTGAAATCGCTTATGAATAACATTTCATTACTTTTGTGTGGGTGAAATGACGAAGTAGCGGTGATATCAGCACGCCGTTAAAGCGTGAGTGAGGTTGCGGCAATATCGCTGACTATAGCGTTCGGCATCCGAAAAAACCATTCCCGTTCCGGTTAATTGTACCGTGGGTGCAGTTTCAGCAGAAATGAACCTGAACTATACGGCAATAACGGTTGCGGGGAAAAATGTCGTAAAATCATCATCCAACGATTTGGGTGTAGGCATGCTTTACAACGACCAGGTCATGGCGCCCAATGCAAATACGGCGATGCAATTTAATGAAGGATCGTACCAATTTAATCTCTCATTTATTGCAGTACGCGACCCAGCGGTTACGTTAGCCGATGTATCCGCCGGGGCATTTTCTGCCAGCGCGACGCTGATTATGACGCAACAATAACGCTTTTAATGGCGTTCAGATTAGCTATATTCGCTTTTCTAACAGGTGGGTGTTACCCACCTGTATTTTATAATTCTTCATTCTGTGACGCTGTGTTACCGCACCCCCGAAATCAGTTATGCAGCAGCACCTTCGTAACGTATAAGTTCACAACTCTTTTCGAAACCAGGCTCCAGCGGTATCGTTGACTTCTCTACCATACTAGTGCTGTTGGCTTAAATATATTATCCGTAGCTGGCAGGCCGAGTATGATGCGCTCAGGTAACCATTATTGCTGCTGCCACGCATTAATAATATAACAGTCACTCACTTATTCATTTAGTCCTGTTTCTCGTAGTGCTACATCGGGACCACAGAAATAAGCCTTGTACAGACTCTGCACCCTACCGGGGGTTATCTTGCACGGGCTACGGCTCGGCAGCTGATGTTATTCGCCTGGAGCATGATCGCGTTAGGCACCCATATACAACTCGCATCCTTAGCATGAACAGGGAAGATGATTTTTCCCTTCCCGATGGCAGGGTTCGTTCAGGTTCAGCCTAAAATCGCCTGCTTAGTTGAGAGGGGGGCATATCTTAATGGTTATACATGACGCTCATACCCGAGTTTCTTCCTGGCGTTATGGTTAAAGCGAAGGCTTACGCTCCACGGCATAATGATAAAAATTACTCGCAAAGCATGATGGTTTAATCAATCCCATTCATGGAAATATTGATGCGACGAATAACCTCTCTTATCTATCCTTACGCTTGTTTCCGAATACAGTGAAGGAAACTCCATACGTTTCCTGTTTATGACAAAAATCGCTCGGGCAAGGATTTGCTGAAATGACGACACACGCGACCGTAAGGTATGTCAGGGTATGTTCTGCATTGTTCCCTCATACATTCACTTTTTTAATCCATGTGCTATCATATTCTTTAAATTTATAATTTTTAAAAATGATATTATGGATAATTCAGAGAAAAAAGATCCTCATGGTCCGCTTTCCACAAAAGTGAATCCTGAATATGCCCTTTTATTATTTCAGGCTCTGGAGCCGTACCTCACGTATCGGACTTACCCTAAAGGGCAGCTTTTTTTACTGAGTCGTCATTCTCAGCAGCAATGCTTTTTTGTTAAATCAGGGGTGGTTTCGCTTCATCGGCAGCCTAATGATATTCTTTTTGAAGTGTTTGAGGCGCCAGCAATAAGGGGGATCATTCCCACTCACCCTGAATCGCGTTCTGTTTACCATTTAAAACTTATGAGCGAGTCACAGGTAGCAATTATTGACAGAGAAGCCCTGTATGAATTGCTTACCACATTGAATTTATGGAAAATTTTCGCTTTGCATATCAGTTCTGTTGCAAGTGTTGCGGCGGAAGTGATCATCAAGTTATCTACCCCCTCCGTTTTCAACGCGGTGCGCTATCAACTTTATGAGCTTATGGCCATGTCGCCTGCCGTTCGTGATGTCGTTCTGGCTGAACATTACATCAGAGAAAAAACCCGTCTTTCACGTTCAGCAATTATGAAAATACTGTCAGAGCTGCGGCGTGGCGGTTACATCGTAATTTCAAACGGCCATCTTAAGGATATTAAATACATCCCTGAACAATATTAACCTTGCATCCGCCCGGGTGCGGTTTTTTGTAATAATACTGGCTGTTTATAAGCTAAACTCAATTTTTCATGAATTGAATATCTTTTCGTAAGATTATGTAGCACGTTGTAGTGTTTGGCCTTTTTTATTGAAAAATGTAGGTTACAATTTGTCTTTATAATTCATGCTGCCTGAGTGAGTAATTTTTTGTGGCTCAATTTTTCCTATAAACGGCTGAAGTAACTTAATAGTGTTATTTTCGTTTGCCACCATATTTATCAAAAGGATGATGAACGGGTGGGTAAAATGTTTTTACCCTTTATTCTTCTCGCGATGATGAATTTCACCCGTTGTTAAATCATGAACGGCGGGCCGATGTTATGCAAAGCGATACGGGCGGGGCAAATTCGCCCCTGTCAGGCATCGTCAAAAGCGTTGCGCTAAACTTAACCCTTCAGCGTCCTTTTCCGATCTGTATTGCATAAGGCTGTGTCTATCCGGGTCGTTGTATTGAGCAATCAGGAGGCTGCCAAAAATCAGGGTAAGGAACACCAGACGCTCTCATCGATGGCGCAACAAGACGCAATGCTATATAAAAAGTCATCATGGAAACAACGCGTTAATCAGCGGCAGAAAAAGCCTGTCGCACACGAAGAGGTGGAAGATGTTAGAACAGGTATGCCAACTGGCTCGCGAGGCGGGACACGCCATTATGCAGGTCTATCAGGGTGAAAAGCCGCTTGATGCCGTTCAGAAACCCGATGACTCCCCGGTGACCGCGGCGGACATCGCCGCCCATAAAATTATCGTCGACGGGTTAAATGCCATGACGCCGGATATTCCCGTCTTATCGGAAGAAGATCCGCCAGGCTGGGACATTCGTCAGCACTGGCAGCGTTACTGGCTGGTGGATCCGCTTGACGGCACTAAAGAGTTTTTAAAGCGCAACGGTGAATTCACCGTCAATATCGCCCTGATTGAAAACGGCAAGCCGGTACTGGGTGTGGTGTATGCGCCAGTGATGAATGTGATGTACAGCGCGGCCGAAGGCAAAGCGTGGAAAGAGGAATGCGGCATACGCAATCAAATCCAGGTGCGTGACGCCAGGCCGCCACTGGTGGTGATTAGCCGTTCCCATACCGATGATGAGCTAAAAGAGTATTTGCAACAATTGGGCGAGCATCAGACCACGTCTATCGGCTCATCGCTTAAATTCTGCCTGGTGGCGGAAGGGAAGGCGCAGCTCTATCCGCGTTTTGGACCTACCTGCGTCTGGGATACCGCGGCAGGTCATGCGGTGGCGGTAGCCGCCGGGGCGCATGTTCACGACTGGAAAGGCGTTACGCTGGATTACACCCCACGTGAGTCGTTCCTGAACCCCGGCTTTAGAGTCACTATTTATTAAGTAGCTGTTGCAGCAGGCTCATTACCTGCTGCACTTCCTGCTGAGTCAGCCCGCCGTCTTTGGCGAACTGCACCCGTCCTTGTTTATCCAGCACTACGACCGCCGAGCTTTCCGGCTCCAGCGCCCACGCTTTGGCCACCACGCCATTACTGTCCACAATGAACTGCGACCACGGATAGAGCTTTTTGTTGTCTTCAAGACTGCTGCGCACAAACATCGCGCTGCCTGGAATCGCATCATCGGTATTCACGATGGTGGTGGTTTGATAAGTATCATGGGGCAGTTTTGCGGTTTTGATGGCTTCAATCAGCCCGGCGTTTTTCTCTTTCGCGGAGGTGCGGCCGGCAATGTGCTGCACCACTCGCACTTTTCCACTTAACTGCGCGCTATTCCAGTTTTTATAGCTAAACTTATCGTTAGTAAGAATCAATTCGCCCCGGTCACTGACGCCTACTGGCGGGACGCGTTGATTATCCTGGAAGTTATGTGCCGATGCCATTAATGGCAGCAGCAGTGTCGCGAGCGCAACGGCTTTGCGAAGGGTCATAGATCGACTCCATGTTGTTGTTGTAAGCAGGTGATCGGACCACTTGGTCCTGACGAATTAAGCATATGTGCTAAATCCCGCGTTTACCCGCCACTGTGATGCCAGTTTGCGGGCGGACGCACATATCCTGAAGAAAATCGCGCTTTATACTGCGTTCTTTGAGCTAATGAAAAGAAAACTCTTAAATAATGTAATAAAACGGTAAATAAACTTAGGCAGACTGTGTCACCTGGCCAATCTGGTCTATAGTCATCTGGCAACAAAATTTGCGCCTTATCCATGACGGTCCGATTGTGGTACCGCCGGGGCGTAACACTATGCAGGAGTAGAAAAAGTGAAAATATTCCAACGTTATAACCCCCTTCAGGTGGCTAAATACGTGAAGATCCTGTTCCGTGGACGGTTATATATCAAGGATGTAGGCGCTTTCGAGTTTGATAAGGGCAAGATCCTTATCCCGAAAGTGAAGGACAAACAGCACTATTCTGTAATGTCCGAGGTTAACCGTCAGGTTATGCGTCTCCAGACCGAGATGATGTAACCCTTTAACTCGTACGTGTGCAGTAATAATAACGGCCCCGATGGGGCCGTTAGTGTTTGTAGCGTCAGGCGGCAGGCGTTTCGTCGGGCCTGCGAGGCACCAGCACCGTTGGTTTATTGTCGATGCGCGTCACCAGTAACTGATCGATGCGGTAGTTATCGATATCCACCACCTCGAATTTGTAACCCGAGAATTTCACCGAGTCGGTACGTTTTGGGATTTTGCGCAGCATAAACATCATAAAACCGCCGATGGTTTCATAATTGCCTGACTGCGGGAACTCGTCGATATCCAGTACGCGCATAACATCGTCAATTGGCGTACCGCCATCAATCAGCCATGAGTTTTCATCACGCGCGACGATTTGCTCCTCCAGCCCCTGACCGACTAAATCACCCATCAGCGTCGTCATGACGTCATTCAGGGTGATAAGGCCAACCACCAGCGCGTATTCATTCATGATAACCGCAAAGTCTTCACCGGCGGTTTTGAAGCTTTCCAACGCTTCTGAAAGCGTGAGCGTGTCGGGCACAATCAGGGTACTGCGGATCTGTACGCCGCTGTTTAGCGCAAGGCTTTGGTTGCCCAACACCCGGTTTAACAGCTCTTTAGAATCGACGTAACCGACAATATGGTCGATATCATCGTTACAGACTAAAAATTTGGAATGGGGATGCTCGGCGATTTTATTCTTGAGACTCTGCTCATCTTCGTGCAGATCAAACCAGACGATATTCTCACGGGACGTCATGGACGACGGCACCGTGCGCGACTCCAGCTCAAACACATTTTCAATCAGCTCGTGTTCCTGTTTACGCAGCACGCCAGCCAGCGCGCCCGCCTCAACCACCGCGTAAATATCATCAGACGTGATGTCGTCTTTACGAACCATCGGCAGTTTGAAAATGCGGAAAATCACGTTAGCGAGGCCGTTGAAGAACCACACTAACGGGCGGAACAGGAAAAGGCAGAAGCGCATCGGGTTGATGATACGCAAAGCAATCACTTCAGGCGCAATCATACCGATGCGTTTCGGCGTCAGATCGGCAATCAGGATAAACGCGCCGGTGACGAGCGAAAACGACATAATAAAGCTCAGTTGCTCCGCCAGTTCAGGAGAGACAAAGCCGTCGAAAAGCGTATGGAATACAGGAGAAAACGCCGCGTCGCCGACAATACCGCCAAGAATGGCGACGGCGTTGAGGCCTATCTGCACCACGGTGAAAAACATCCCCGGGTTTTCCTGCATTTTCAGCACACGCATGGCGTTGATGTTTCCTTCATCCGCCATAAGTTTCAGTTTGATCTTTCGGGAAGCGGCCAGCGAGATCTCGGAAAGCGAGAAAAACGCACTGACGCAGATAAGACAAAGTATTAATAAAATACTGTTTAACATAGTTTATCCAGCCTGAGCCGGACCTCTGAAGGGGAATTGATAGTCCATTGTGGAATAACACGATAAATGCGGGCTCGCCCATCAGCGAGCCCGTAATTTCACGGCATAGTATAACAGTAGCGGCTGTTTAGCCGCCAGAGATCATCCCCGCGGCGGTAAACAGACCCCAATTCCGCCGATTCCGCAGTATCCATACGGGTTTTTATGCAGATATTGCTGATGCTCATCCTCGGCATAATAAAACGGGCGGGCGCTGGTAATTTCAGTCGTAATAGGGCGATTGTCGCCTTTTTCCGCCATCGCTTGTTGGAAACGCGCCAGGCTTTCCCGCGCGGCATTGTCCTGTTCCGGTGTTAACGGATAAATCGCCGAACGGTATTGTGTACCGGTATCGTTACCCTGGCGCATGCCCTGGGCCGGATCGTGGTTTTCCCAGAACACCTGTAAAAGCTGCTCATAGCTGATGACGTTCGGGTCATACACCACGCGCACCGCTTCGGCATGACCGGTCTTGCCGCTACACACTTCGCGGTAGGTTGGATTCGGGGTGTAACCGCCGCAATAGCCTGCCGCCGTACTGTAAACGCCCGGCAGCGGCCAGAATAAACGCTCTACGCCCCAGAAGCAGCCCATACCAAAGAGGGCTATCTCCATTCCGTCTGGCACATGGGTCATCGAATGTTCATTAACGGCGTGAAGCGCGGCAACAGGCATCGGAGTGCTTCGTCCTGGCAGGGCGTCAGCGGGGTCAACCAGGTGCTTTTTATCAAATAAACTCATTATAACGTCTCCCTTATTTGGAGAAAAAAGCAACAGCCTCGCTAAGGTTGTCACACGGCGTGTCTTTGCACACAATACAGTTGATAAATACGTCTAGATTTAAACATAAGAAATATTTGGATTGTCGTCTCTTTTTCAATTCCCGTAATACGGGGATTTTCATCAAGCCGCGGAGCGGCACTACGTTCCTTCCAGGGGTGGGAAAAAGGAAATTCAGGAGAAAACGTGCCACGATTCCGTCTCTTTTTTTGCGTCAGTTTACTGCTGGCCTCCGCTGCGGTCAGCGCGGCGAACGTGCGTTTGCAAGTGGAAGGACTCACGGGAGAACTGAAAAAAAACGTTCGCGCTCAACTATCTACCATTGAAAGCGATGAGGTTACGCCTGACCGACAATTTCGCGCGCGGGTGGATGATGCTATCCGCAACGGGCTTCGGGCACTGGGGTATTACGAACCTACCATAGAGTTTGACCTTCGCCCGCCCCCGGCGAAAGGGCGACAAGTTTTGATAGCCAGAGTCACGCCGGGCGTGCCGGTTCTTATTGGTGGAACGGATGTCATCCTGCGCGGCGGCGCCGCTAACGATCGCGACTATCTCGATCTTCTCAACACCCGTCCTGCCATCGGAACGGTACTTGACCATGGCGATTACGACAACTTTAAGAAAAGTCTGACTCGGGTTTCTCTGCGTAAAGGTTACTTCGATAGCGAATTTACCCACAGTCAATTAGGGGTCTCGCTGGCGCGCCACCAGGCGTTCTGGGACATCGATTACAACAGCGGCGAACGCTACCGTTTCGGGCCGGTGACCTTTGAAGGATCGCAAATACGTGATGAGTATTTGCAAAGCCTGGTGCCCTTCGATCAGGGCGACTATTACCAGTCTAAAGATTTGGCGGAGCTAAACCGCCGTCTGTCCGCGACCGGCTGGTTTAATTCCGTGGTCGTGGCGCCGGAATTTGATAAATCCCGCAAAACCAAAGTGCTGCCGCTGCATGGGGTGCTGACGCCCCGCATCCAGAACCGGGTAGAAACCGGGGTCGGTTACTCCACCGATGTCGGGCCGCGCGTCAAAGCCACCTGGCATAAACCCTGGATAAATTCATACGGCCACAGCTTCACTACCAGCGCCAGCATTTCCGCGCCGGAGCAGCAGCTCGACTTTAGCTATAAAGTGCCGTTGCTGAAAAACCCCATCGAGCAATATTATCTGGTGCAAGGCGGCTTTAAGCGTACCGACTTAAACGACACCGAAGCCGATTCCACTACGCTTGCGGTATCGCGTTATTGGGACCTGTCGAGCGGCTGGCAGCGCGCGATTAACCTGCGCTGGAGTCTGGACCACTTTACCCAGGCGGACGTCACCAATACCACCATGCTGTTATACCCGGGGGTGATGATAAGCCGCACCCGCTCACGCGGCGGATTAATGCCCACCTGGGGCGATTCACAGCGCTATTCGGTGGACTATTCCAGCACGGCCTGGGGATCGGATGTGGAGTTTGTGGTGGTGCAGGCGCAGAACGCCTGGATCCGTACGCTGTACGATCGCCACCGCTTTGTCGTGCGCGGTAATCTCGGCTGGATTGAAACCGGCGATTTCGACAGAGTCCCGCCGGATCTGCGTTTCTTCGCGGGCGGCGATCGCAGTATTCGCGGCTATAAATACAAATCCATTTCGCCTGAGAATGAGGAAGGCAAACTCACCGGGGCATCAAAACTTGCAACCGGATCGCTTGAGTATCAATACAACGTCAGCGGGAAATGGTGGGGCGCGATGTTTGTCGACTCCGGCGAAGCGGTAAACGATATTCGCCGCAGCGACTTCAAAACCGGCGCGGGCGTCGGGGTGCGTTGGCAATCGCCAATTGGGCCTGTGAAGCTCGATTTAGCGGTGCCAGTTGGCGATAAAGACGAACATGGTTTGCAGTTCTACATCGGTTTGGGGCCAGAATTATGAGTTTAAGGAAGAAAATCGCCCTTGCCGTGGTGCTGTTTGTCGTGCTGCTTATCGGGCTGGTGGGTTTTTTGGTGGGAACGACGACGGGCCTGCATCTGGTATTTAAAGCCGCTGACCGTTGGGTCCCAGGTCTTGAGATTGGGAGCGTCACCGGTGGCTGGCGCGATTTGACCATCAAAAATCTGCGTTATGAACAACCCGGCGTCAATGTGATGGCTGGTGAAGCGCACCTTGCCGTTAAGTTGGCCTGCCTGCGCGACAGTAGTCTTTGCGTCAACACACTGTCGTTACGCGATATCAATGTCGTTATTGATACCAGTAAAATGCCTCCTGCGGCGCAGGTTGAAGAAGAAGACAGCGGTCCGCTTGATCTCTCCACGCCTTATCCCATTACCCTGAGTAAAGTGACGCTGAATAACGTCAATGTGCGTATTGATGACACGACGGTCTCCGTAATGGATTTCACCTCAGGGCTTGACTGGCAAGAGCGTAACCTGACCCTCACGCCTACGACCCTCCAGGGCTTATTAATAGCCCTGCCGAAGGTCGCGAAAGTGGCGCAGGAAGAAGTGGTGGAACCAAAAATTGTTAATCCGAAGCCAGAGGAACTACCCCTTGGCGAGACGCTAAAACAGTTGTTCTCAAAACCGGTGCTGCCGGAAATGACGGATGTGCATTTGCCGCTTAATTTGACCATTCAGTCATTCAAGGGCGAACAACTGCGTCTGACGGGCGATACCGACATCACCATCAATGCGATGCTGCTTAAAGTGAGCAGCGTGGATGGCCTCGCGACGCTGGATGCGCTGGATATCGACTCTACTCAGGGAACGGTCAACGCTACCGGACGCGCGGAACTGCGTAATAACTGGCCGGTGGATATTACGCTGAACAGCACTCTGAACGTCGATCCTATAAAAGGCGAGAAGGTCAAAATCAAAGTCGGCGGCGCGCTGCGCGAACAACTGGAATTCGGCGTTAACCTTTCCGGCCCGGTAGATATGGTGCTGCGCGGCCAGACGCGACTTTCCGAGGCGGGATTGCCGTTAAATCTGGATATCACCAGTGAACAGCTCTACTGGCCGTTTACAGGTGAGAAACAATACCAGGCGGACAATCTGAAACTGAAACTCACCGGGAAGATGACCGACTATACGCTGAGCTTCCGTACAGATGTAAAAGGGGAATCGATACCGCCTGCCAGCCTGACGCTTGATGCCAAAGGCAACGAACAAAATATTAATATTGATAAGCTGTCGGTTGCGGCGCTGGAAGGCACCACCGATCTGAAAGCCGTTCTGGACTGGCAGCAGGCTATAAGCTGGCGCGGCGAAGTGACGCTGAATAAAATCAATACGGCCAAAACCTGGCCCGACTGGCCTGCGAAGCTGGACGGGCTTGTTAAGCTCCAGGGTAGCCTGTATGGCGGCACCTGGCAGCTAAACGTGCCGGAAATCAAACTTGCAGGCAACGTCAAAGACAACGCCGTGAAGGTAGACGGTAAGCTTCGGGGCAACAGCTATATGCAGTGGGTGATCCCCGGTCTGCATGTGGCCCTGGGTCGCAATACCGCCGACATTAAAGGCGAGCTGGGCGTAAAAGACCTGGAACTGGACGCCACCATTGATGCGCCGAATCTGAACAACGCCCTACCGGGCCTCGGCGGGACGGCAAAAGGGCTGGTGAAGATCCGCGGGACGGTGGAAGCCCCGCAGGTGTTGGCCGATATTACGGCCCGTAATTTGCGCTGGCAGGATCTCTCCATTGCCCTGGTGCGCGTGGATGGCGATATTAAATCCACCGATCAGATTGGCGGCACGCTGGACGTGCGGGTTGAACGCGTGGTCCAGCCGGGTGTGACGGTCGCGCTGGCGACCATTAACGCGAAGGGCAATGAGAAAAACCATCAACTGGCTGTGCGGGTGCAGGGCGATCCGGTCTCCGGGCAGCTCGATCTGAAAGGCAGCTTTGATCGCGCTGAACAACGCTGGCGCGGCACGCTGGAAAATACCCGCTTCAATACCCCGGTCGGCCCCTGGTCGCAAACCCGCGCCATTGCGTTGGACTACCGCGGTCAGGAGCAAAAAATCAATATCGGCCCGCATTGTTGGACCAACCCGAAAGCGCAGTTGTGCCTGCCGCAGGCTGTGGACGCCGGGGCGGAAGGACATGCGGTAGTTGAGCTTAACCGCTTCGATCTGGCTATGGTGAAACCCTACCTGCCGGCGGAAACTCAGGCGAGCGGGGTATTTACCGGTAAAGCCGATGTGACGTGGGATACCACCAAAGAAGGGCTGCCGCAGGGCAATGTCACGCTTGATGGTCGCGGCGTGAAAATCACCCAAAAGGTGAACGACAATGTCTTGCCGGTGGCCTTCGACACGCTGCATCTCACTGCCGCGCTGCGTAATAATCAGGCCGAACTCGGCTGGCTTATGCGCCTCGCGGGCAATGGGCAGTTTGAAGGTAAAGTGCAAATTGCCGATCCGCAAAATCGCCGTAATTTGTCCGGCAACGTCAATATCCGCAACTTCTCACTGGCGATGATAAACCCCATTTTCTCGCGTGGTGAAAAAGCGGCAGGGATGTTGAACGCGAACTTACGCCTGGCGGGCAGCGCTGCGCAGCCGCAATTGTTCGGCCAATTACAGTTGAACGGCGTGGATGTAGACGGCAACTTTATGCCGTTTGATATGCGCCCAAGCCAGGTTTCCATGGTATTTAATGGTATGAGCTCGACGCTTCAGGGCGTGGTCAACACCCGGCGCGGGCAAATCAACCTCACTGGCGACGCGGACTGGAGCCAGCTTGATAACTGGCGCGCGCGCGTGGCGGCGAAAGGAGATAAAGTCCGTATCACTGTGCCGCCGATAGTCCGTCTCGATGTATCGCCGGATGTGGTGCTGGAAGCGACGCCAAGCCTGATTACGCTTGATGGGCGGGTGGATGTGCCCTGGGCGCGTATCGTGGTGCAGGAGCTGCCTGAGAGCGCTGTTGATGTATCCGGCGACGAGGTGATGCTTGATGCCCAGCTTAAACCAGAGCGTGCGCCGACGGCGGCTATTCCTGTTAACAGCAATCTGACTATACATGTGGGGAACGATGTCCGCATGAGCGCCTTCGGTTTACGGGCGCGTTTAACGGGCGATCTGAAAGTGGCCCAGGACAAGCAGGGGCTTGGTTTAAACGGGCAGGTGAACATCCCGCAAGGCCGTTTTCGCGCCTATGGTCAGGATTTGATTGTGCGTAAAGGGGAACTTCTGTTCTCCGGCCCGCCGGATCAGCCGTTATTGAACATAGAGGCAATCCGAAATCCGGATGCCACGGAGAACGATGTCACTGCCGGGGTTCGCGTGACGGGAACGCCTGATGAACCGCGCGTAGAGGTGTTCTCAGACCCGGCGATGTCGCAACAAGAGGCGCTTTCCTATCTGTTACGCGGGCAAGGTCTTGACACCGGACAGAGCGATAGTGAAGCAATGACGTCAATGCTCGTTGGTCTGGGGGTTGCACAAAGTGGGCAGGTTGTGGGTAAAATCGGCGAGACGTTTGGCGTCAGCAATCTGGCGCTGGATACCCAGGGGGTCGGTGACTCCTCGCAGGTAGTGGTCAGCGGCTATGTACTGCCAGGTCTGCAGGTGAAATATGGTGTGGGTATCTTTGACTCTCTGGCGACGTTAACATTGCGTTATCGCCTGATGCCTAAGCTGTATCTGGAAGCGGTGTCTGGGGTAGATCAGGCACTCGATTTGCTCTATCAGTTCGAGTTTTAGCAATGCGAATATTTGTCTACGGTAGTTTAAGACGCAAACAAGGCAACAGCCACTGGATGACCAATGCTCAGTGGTTAGGCGATCACACGGTTGAAAACTTTCAATTGTTCAGCATCGGGCATTATCCGGGCGCGGTGCCGGGCGAAGGGAAAGTGTTAGGCGAAGTGTATCGTATTGATGCCAGTACTCTTGCCGAACTGGATGCCCTGCGTACTCAGGGCGGCGAGTATCGACGTCAGTTGATACAAACCCCTTACGGGAGCGCCTGGATGTATGTCTACCAACGGTCTGTAGAAAACCTGACCCGCATAGAAAGCGGCAACTGGTTGGACAGAGACCAGTATTAAAAAACAAAAAACCGCTTCCTTCGGGAAGCGGTTTTTTTATGCTCGCGATTTAACGCGGGAGCCGTACGAACTTACTTCTTCGCAGCGCGTTCGAAAGAGGCAACGATTTCTGCTTTAGCGGCTTCAGCGTTTTCCCAACCGTCCACTTTCACCCATTTGCCTTTTTCGAGGTCTTTGTAGTGCTCGAAGAAGTGAGTGATCTGAGCTTTCAGCAGTTCCGGCAGGTCGTTCACATCGTTAATGTGATCGTACTCTTTGCTGAGCTTGGTGTGCGGTACCGCAACCAGTTTCGCATCTTCACCGGATTCGTCGGTCATTTTCAGCACGCCAACTGGACGGCAGCGAATGACAGCGCCCGGCTGCAGCGGATACGGGGTCGGGACCAGCACGTCTACCGGGTCTCCGTCCAGAGACAGGGTGTGGTTGATGTAACCGTAGTTGCACGGATAGAACATCGCGGTAGACATGAAACGGTCAACGAACAGCGCGCCGCTCTCTTTGTCCACTTCATATTTAATCGGGTCCGCGTTAGCCGGGATTTCGATAACCACATAGATGTCTTCTGGCAGATCTTTACCAGCAGGCACGTTAAGTAAGCTCATGTCTGTTTCCTTTAACTGTATGGCAAACAAGTGCCGGGTATTATAGCCAAATGTGTCTGAAAGTCCTGGACTGTTTTTCTCGCCGCCAATAATTTCCGCCTCGTTTTTCATTCTTTTTACAACTGAATAATCCATAAACTCAGCCGCATTCTGAATAAATTTTTGTAACCGGTTACAAAGTGCGTTTTTTTCGCAGGCGCCAGGAAAAAAATCACTTGAATCTGATACCTGGCGTAAGGGTAAAAGTCGCTACCCCGCTCACACTCTTGCATTTCAAGCTCTATAACCTTTATGTAACTTTTTTGAATTGTGATGTAACGCATTTTGTTACATGTCATATTGTCTATAGTTTTTCCCGCAGGTGGAAATTTAGCCAACAATAACCCTACGAGGATTTACTTATGTGGAAGCGCTTACTTCTTGTCACAGCAGTTTCGGCAGCCATGTCGTCTATGGCGATGGCAGCCCCTTTAACCGTGGGTTTTTCTCAGGTAGGTTCTGAATCAGGCTGGCGAGCGGCAGAAACCAGCGTTGCGAAAAGCGAAGCGCAAAAGCGCGGCATTACGCTTAAGGTCGCGGATGGGCAGCAAAAACAGGAAAACCAAATTAAAGCCGTACGTTCGTTTATCGCCCAGGGCGTCGACGCCATCTTCATCGCCCCGGTCGTGGCGACAGGGTGGGAGCCGGTGCTGAAAGAAGCCAAAGAAGCGGAAATCCCGGTGATCCTGCTGGACCGTAATATTGATGTTAAAGACAAATCGCTTTATATGACCACCGTCACCGCTGACAACGTGCTGGAAGGCCGTCTGATTGGCGAGTGGCTTTTGAAAACCCTTAACGGCAAACCGTGTAACGTTGTTGAGTTGCAGGGCACCGTAGGCGCGAGCGTGGCGATTGACCGTAAGAAAGGTTTTGCCGAAGCCATCGCCAAAGCGCCGAACGTCAAAATTATCCGTTCACAATCCGGCGACTTTACTCGCAGTAAGGGTAAAGAAGTCATGGAAAGCTTTATCAAGGCTGAAAACAACGGCAAAAACATCTGCATGGTATTCGCCCATAACGATGACATGGTGATCGGTGCAATCCAGGCAATCAAAGAAGCAGGCCTGAAACCGGGCTCCGATATTCTGACCGGCTCCATCGACGGCGTACCGGATATTTTCAAAGCGATGATCGACGGCGAAGCTAATGCCAGCGTGGAATTGACCCCGAACATGGCAGGCCCGGCATTCGATGCGCTGGAAAAATTCAAAAAAGACGGCACTCAGCCTGAGAAAGTGACCATTACCAAATCAACGCTGTTCCTGCCAGATACGGCCAAGGAAGAGCTTGAGAAGAAAAAAGGCATGGGCTACTAAGCCGACTGCAAGGGCTCTCATCAGAGGGCCCTGTACCCGTAAGCATTCGAGCGGCAGAGGGACTGGCTGCGTGTTACCCGATTCACTGACCTAAACGCGTGCGTTGGGATTTATTCACTTGCCGCCGTTGTGTCGCTCGAATTTTTTAGGGTAAAAATTTTTTCACACGCTTTTCGGAGTCCGGTGATGCAATCACAACAACATCAGGAAATCTTGCGCACCGAAGGACTGAGTAAAGTCTTTCCGGGAGTAAAAGCGCTCGATCACGTCGATTTCAGTCTGCGGCGTGGCGAAATTATGGCCTTGCTGGGGGAAAACGGCGCAGGCAAGTCCACCTTAATTAAAGCCCTGACCGGCGTGTACCAGCCTGACGGCGGTACCGTATGGTTAGAGGGGCAAACCATTCGTCCCAAAAATACTGCACACGCACAGCAACTTGGCATCGGTACGGTGTATCAGGAAGTGAACCTGTTGCCGAATATGTCTGTCGCCGACAACTTATTCATTGGCCGCGAACCGAAGCGCTTCGGGTTGCTGCGCCGCAAAGAAATGGAAAAACGCGCCTCGGCGCTGATGGAGTCTTATGGATTCCAGCTTGACGTGCGCGAGCCGCTCAACCGTTTTTCCGTCGCCATGCAGCAAATCGTCGCTATTTGCCGGGCCATCGATTTATCCGCCAAAGTGCTGATCCTCGATGAACCCACCGCGAGCCTTGATACCAAAGAAGTGGAAATGCTCTTTACCCTGATGCGCCAGTTGCGCGATCAGGGCGTCAGCCTGATTTTTGTTACCCACTTTTTAGATCAGGTTTACGAAGTCACCGACCGCATCACGGTACTGCGTAACGGTAAATTTATCGGCACGCGCGACACCAAAGAACTGCCGCAAATCGAACTGGTAAAAATGATGCTTGGGCGCGAGCTTGAGCAAAATGCGTTGCAGCGCGCCGGTCGCACCTTATTGAGCGAGAAACCGGTAGCGGCGTTTAAGGACTACGGCAAAAAAGGCGTCATTGCGCCGTTTTCGCTGGAAGTCCGGCCTGGCGAAATTGTCGGTCTGGCGGGCCTGTTAGGCTCGGGTCGTACCGAAACCGCGGAAGTGATTTTCGGCATCAAACCCGCCGACACCGGCAGCGCGATGATCAAGGGTAAACCGCAGGCGCTGCGTTCCCCGCATCAGGCATCTTGTCTTGGCATCGGCTTTTGCCCGGAAGACAGGAAAACCGACGGCATCATCGCCGCCGCCTCGGTGCGCGAAAACATCATTCTGGCCCTGCAAGCCCAGCGTGGCTGGCTGCGTCCGATCCCACGCCGTGAACAAAACGAAATAGCCGAGCGCTTTATCCGCCAGTTAGGCATTCGCACCCCTAACGCCGAACAGCCGGTTGAATTTTTATCCGGCGGCAATCAGCAAAAAGTATTGTTGTCGCGCTGGTTGCTGACGCGCCCGCAGTTCCTGATCCTGGACGAACCTACGCGTGGTATCGACGTGGGCGCGCATGCGGAAATCATTCGGTTGATTGAAACGCTGTGCGCCGATGGGCTGGCTCTGCTGGTTATCTCGTCGGAGCTGGAAGAGCTGGTGGGCTATGCCGATCGGGTGATTATCATGCGCGACCGGGAACAAGTGGCGGAAATTCCGCTGGAAGAGCTGTCTGTCAGCGCAATTATGAATGCCATTGCGGCATAAGGAGGGCTCTTGATGACTCGTTCAGTGCCGAATGTCGGCGCGCCGAAACGTCGTTTTCGCTGGCCGCAAGGAATGCCGCAACTGGTGGCGTTATTGCTGGTTTTGCTGGTCGACAGCATGGTCGCGAACCATTTCTTTCAGATAGTGGTTCAGGACGGGCGCTTATTTGGCAGCCCGATTGATATCTTAAACCGTGCGGCACCCGTCGCACTGCTCGCCATTGGGATGACCCTGGTCATTGCCACCGGCGGCATCGACCTGTCGGTTGGCGCCGTGATGGCGATTGCCGGCGCAACGGCGGCATCGTTAACCGTCTCAGGCCACAGTCTGCCAGTGGTACTGCTTGGCGCGTTGGGCGTAGGCGTACTGGCCGGTTTATGGAACGGCATTCTGGTGGCGATATTAAAAATCCAGCCGTTCGTGGCCACGTTGATATTGATGGTAGCCGGACGTGGGGTGGCGCAGCTTATTACCTCCGGACAAATCGTCACGTTTAACTCGCCAGCGCTCTCTTTTCTTGGCAGCGGCTCGCTGTTCTTTTTCCCAACGCCGGTCATTATCGCGATAGTGACGTTATTCGTGTTCTGGCTGTTCACGCGTAAAACGGCGCTGGGCATGTTTATCGAAGCCGTAGGGATTAACATTCGCGCGGCGAAAAACGCCGGGGTGAACACCCGTTTAATGGTGATGCTGACCTACGTGTTAAGCGGCCTGTGCGCCGCTATCGCCGGGATTATCGTGACGGCGGACATTCGTGGCGCGGATGCCAACAACGCCGGTCTGTGGCTTGAGCTGGATGCCATTCTGGCGGTGGTCATCGGCGGCGCATCGCTGATGGGCGGTCGCTTCAATCTGGTGCTGTCTGTGGTGGGCGCATTGATTATTCAGGGGATGAACACCGGCATTTTGCTGTCTGGTTTCTCACCGGAGCTTAACCAGGTGGTGAAAGCGGTGGTGGTGTTATGCGTGCTGATTGTTCAGTCACCGCGCTTTATTAGTCTGTTACGACGGGGACGCCGCGATGATTAAACGTAACTTACCGCTGATGATAACCCTGGCGGTGTTTGTACTGGGATATCTTTACTGCCTGACGCAGTTTCCGGGCTTTGCTTCAACGCGGGTGATTTGCAACATCCTGACCGATAACGCCTTCCTGGGGATTATTGCGGTCGGTATGACGTTTGTTATCCTCTCCGGCGGGATTGACCTCTCGGTGGGGTCGGTCATCGCCTTTACCGGCGTATTCCTCGCCAAAGCCATCGGTTACTGGGGAATTTCGCCGCTGGTGGCCTTCCCGCTTGTGCTCATTATGGGCTGCGCCTTCGGCGCGTTTATGGGGCTACTTATCGACGCCCTGAAAATCCCGGCATTTATCATCACCCTGGCCGGGATGTTCTTCCTGCGCGGCGTCAGCTATCTGGTGTCAGAAGAGTCGATTCCAATTAACCATCCTGTCTACGACACGCTTTCAAGCCTCGCCTGGAAAATCCCCGGCGGCGGTCGGTTAAGCGCTATGGGGCTGCTGATGCTTGGCGTGGTGATCATTGGGATTTTCCTCGCGCACCGCACCCGCTTTGGTAATCAGGTTTACGCAATTGGCGGCAACGCCACCTCGGCGAACCTGATGGGGATCTCAACCCGAAGCACCACGATCCGCATCTACATGCTCTCCACGGGGCTTGCGACCCTTGCGGGTATCGTCTTCTCTATCTATACCCAGGCGGGCTATGCGCTGGCAGGCGTTGGGGTGGAGCTGGATGCTATCGCATCGGTAGTGATCGGCGGCACGCTGCTGTCTGGCGGGGTAGGCACGGTACTGGGCACGTTGTTTGGCGTCGCTATCCAGGGGCTGATTCAGACGTACATCAACTTCGACGGCACATTGAGTTCCTGGTGGACCAAAATCGCAATCGGCGTGTTGTTGTTCATCTTTATTGCGCTGCAACGCGGCCTGATCGTGCTGTGGGAAAACCGTCAAAACGCGGCTGTTACGCGCGTTAACTCGGCGATAGCAAAACAGTAACATATTGAAAGTATTGGTTTCTGATTAAACTTTTTCCGGTAAGTGCCGATAACTCACTTCTAACTTCTTGTTGAGTGATTGGCAACTACCGGGAAATGACTATGTTGAAAAACCTTTCAATCCGTATGGGGCTGCTGTCCGTGCTGGCAGTAATGATGTTATTACTGTTACTGGTCAGCGGCATCGGTATCTACGCCTTAACCCAAAGTTCCTCATCCCTTCAGCGTATTAATCATCTTCAGGGCGAACAGATCCTGCGCCTGAATGAAGGCTACACGCAGATTTTGCGGGCGCGTAATGAAGCCGGGCAAGCGGTGCGGCTGATGGAAGTCGGTCTGCTGCAAGATGCGCAAAAATCCGTAAGCCATATCGATAGCGAGCTTAGCCAGGGGCGCAAAACCATTAAAGGCCTGCTGGAAAGCAACATTGACGATGAACAAGGGCAGCAATTGCTGGGACAACTAGCCCGCAGCTTCGACGCTTTTAACGTCAACGGTATTACGCCGCTGCTGACTGCCCTGAAAAAGCAAAGCCCGGACGACTATTACGGATTACTGGAAAACGGCCTGATCCCGCTGTCGCAGAAGTTTGATAACGACATGCGGGCCTTTTTATCCTGGAGCGAAAACCGGGGTAAAGATGAGGTATCGGCAGTGCTTGCGCATAAACAGTCGGTGCTGGCATTTATGATGCTGACGGCGTTGATCGCGGCGGGTCTGATTGCTGCCGTCTGGTTTGGTCTGCGCCATTTACTCCTCACGCCGCTTAACCGCGCGATTGAACAACTTGAAGTGGTCGCGACCGGCGATCTGACCCATACCGTGCGCCATACGTCCAATAATGAACTCGGACGGCTTGAGAACGCCATCGACGCCATGCGCCTGTCGCTTATCGAATCGGTCACCCGGGTGCGCGACGCCAGCGTACAAATCGATACCGGTAGCCGCGAACTGACCGCCGGAAACAGCGATCTGTCGCGCCGCACCGAGTCGACTGCGACGTCGCTTGAGCAAACCGCCGCCAGCATGGAGCAGATCACGGCGACCGTGAAGCAAAACGCCGATAACGCCGAACAGGCGCATCAGCTTACCCAGAGCGTGTCGGAAACGGCGGACCGTGGCAGTGAAATGGTGTGCTATGTGATTGAGAAAATGCGCGATATTTCCGGCAGCGCCAATCGTATCGCCGATATCTTAAGCGTTATCGACGCCATAGCCTTCCAGACCAATATCCTGGCGCTCAATGCTGCCGTGGAAGCGGCGCGCGCCGGGGAGCAGGGGCGCGGATTCGCGGTTGTGGCCGGAGAGGTACGAAACCTGGCAAGCCGCAGCGCGGAGGCCGCCAAAGAAATCCGCACTTTGATTGCTGATTCACAGGCGCACGTTGGCGAAGGCAGCGATCTGGCGATGCAGGCAGGCGAAACCATGGATGAAATCGCAAGCGAAGTGATGCGTATGACCCGACTGATGCGGGAAATCGCCAGCGCCTCGCACGAACAGAGCCGCGGTATTGAGCAGGTGAATATCGCGGTGAGCCAGATGGATGAAGCGGCGCAACAGAATGCCGCGCTTGTGGAGCAATCCTCTGCCGCCACGCATTCTCTGGAGGCGCAGTCGCAGTTGCTGGTGGAAACCATGTCCGCTTTCAAAGTGCAGTATCAGGCATAAAAATACCCCGGCGTGCCGGGGTAGTGAATGATGCAGATCCCCTGTCACTGACAGGGGATTTTTTTAGGCGTCCGGGTATTCGCGAATGAAGCGTTCGACGTCGTTTACCATGCTGTCGGTGCCGACAAAGAACGGACGGCGCTGGTGCAGGCTTTCAGGGATAATGTCCAGAATACGGTTTTTGCCGTCGCTTGCCTTGCCGCCTGCCTGTTCCGCCAGAAACGCCATCGGGTTGCATTCATACAGCAAACGCAGTTTCCCTTCCGGGTGGCTTGCAGTGCTTGGATACAGGTAAATCCCGCCTTTTAACAGGTTGCGGTGGAAATCGGCGACCAGAGAACCGATATAGCGCGACGTGTACGGGCGTTGGGTGGCGGTATCTTCTTCCTGACAGAACTTTATGTACTTCTTCACGCCCTGTGGGAATTTGATGTAGTTACCTTCGTTAATGGAGTACGTGTTGCCTTTTTTCGGGAAGCGCATGCGCTCCTGGCTCAGGCAGAACACGCCGAGGGAAGGGTCGTAAGTAAACGCGTGTACGCCGCAACCGGTGGTATACACCAGCATGGTTGAGGAGCCATAAACCACATAACCTGCGGCAACCTGTTTGCTGCCAGGCTGGAGGAAATCCTCTTCCGTAACCGGCGTGCCCACAGGGGTAACACGGCGGTAAATCGAGAAAATCGTGCCGACAGAAACGTTAACGTCAATGTTGGAGGAGCCGTCGAGCGGGTCCATTAACACCACGTATTTGGCGTGTTCACAGCCTTCAAACACCACAATTTCATCTTCTTCTTCCGACGCGATCCCGGCGACGATATCGCGGGCTTTCAGCGCGGCTTTGAGCTTTTCGTTTGCGAACAGGTCGAGTTTTTGCTGCACTTCGCCCTGTACGTTTTCAGCGCCGCTGGCGCCCAGGATATCAACCAGACCCGCTTTATTGATATCGCGATGGATAATCTTGGCGCCCAGCTTTATTGCCGACAGCAACGCCGTCAGTTCGCCGGTAGCATGAGAAAATTCATGCTGCTTTTCGACAATAAATTCACCTAACGTTTTCATAACACTTTCCCTGCATCCTGGTTGGAGTAAAGCGATCGTTTAATCGTAACAAAGATATAAAGGGTAGCGCACAGGTGAATCGAGGCAGCAAATTACAGAATCGCCTTAAAGGCGTTTCTTCGTACGATGACATGCAGGTAGAATATGCGCCGGATAAAAAAAGGACAGTAACGTATGCGTATTCATATTTTGGGTGTGTGTGGCACCTTTATGGGCGGGCTGGCCATGCTGGCGCGCACCCTTGGCCACGAGGTAACCGGCTCGGACGCTAATGTTTACCCGCCGATGAGTACCCTTTTAGAAAAACAAGGTATTGATTTAATTCAGGGCTATGACGTTGCACAACTCGATCCGCGTCCGGATTTGGTGATTATCGGCAACGCCATGACGCGCGGCAACCCGTGCGTCGAGGCCGTGCTTGAGCAAAATATCCCCTTTATGTCTGGCCCGCAGTGGCTGCATGATTTTGTACTGCGCGACCGTTGGGTTGTCGCTATTGCCGGTACCCATGGCAAAACCACTACCGCGGGCATGGCCACCTGGATCCTCGAAGCCTGCGGTTATAAACCGGGTTTCGTGATTGGCGGCGTGCCGGGCAACTTCGACGTCTCCGCACGTCTTGGGGAAAGCCCGTTCTTTGTGATTGAGGCGGACGAGTATGACTGCGCCTTTTTCGACAAACGGTCCAAGTTCGTGCACTACTGCCCGCGCACACTGGTGCTGAACAACCTTGAGTTCGACCATGCGGATATTTTTGACGACCTGCGGGCAATTCAAAAGCAGTTCCACCATCTGGTGCGCATTGTGCCAGGGCAGGGCAAAATCATTTGGCCGGAAGGCGATGCCAATCTGAAACAAACCCTGGCCATGGGTTGCTGGAGCGAGCAGGAGCTGGTGGGCGAGCAGGGTCACTGGCAGGCGAAAAAACTCAATACCGATGCCTCCATTTGGGAAGTCCTGCTGGATGGCGAGCGCGTGGGCGAAGTGAACTGGCAACTGGTTGGCGAGCACAACATGCATAACGGGCTGATGGCAATCGCCGCGGCGCGTCATGTGGGCGTGGCGCCTGCCGATGCCGCTCAGGCGTTGAACAGTTTCATCAATGCCCGGCGTCGTCTGGAGCTGCGTGGCGAAGCCAACGGGGTGACGGTGTATGATGATTTCGCCCATCACCCGACGGCAATTCTGGCGACGCTTGCGGCATTGCGCGGGAAAGTCGGCGGTACGGCGCGTATCCTCGCGGTGCTGGAACCGCGTTCTAACACCATGAAAATGGGGCATTGCAAAGACGATCTCGCGCCATCCCTTGGTCGTGCTGATGAAGTCTTTCTGTTCCAGCCGTCGCATATTCCGTGGCAGGTGTTTGAAGTGGCGGATGCCTGTGTACAGCCCGCACACTGGAGCGGCGATGTCGATACGCTGGTCGATATGATTGTGAAAACTGCCCAGCCGGGGGATCACATTCTGGTGATGAGTAATGGCGGCTTTGGCGGGATCCATCAAAAGCTGCTGGATGCGCTTGCGAAGAAAGCGGCGCTGGCCTTACAGGAGTAAGGGATGCAGTCGAGACCGATCGCAGGCACGGGCGTGGTTAAACGTTAAACCGCGTGTCCATAGCCATGCCTGACGACAGTCATCGCGTGAAGAGCAACAAAAAAGCCAGTCAACAGACTGGCTTTTTTATATTCAAAAAGAGAAGCCTTAGCGGCGCACAGCGATGGCTTCAATCTCAATTTTTACGTCTTTCGGCAGACGGGCGACTTCTACGCAAGAACGCGCAGGGAACGACGCCTGGTGTTCTGTAAAGAATGCTTCATACGTGGCGTTAACGGTCGCGAAATCGTTCAGATCTTTAACGAAAACGGTAGTTTTAACGATATCGCCCACTTTAAGGCCAGCAGCCTCAACAATGGCTTTTACGTTTTCCAGAGACTGACGCGCTTGCGCAGAGACATCATCGGCCACCGCACCGGTTTTCGGATCAACCGGGATCTGACCGGAGGTGATGATCATACTGCCAAGATCGACACCCTGAACATAAGGGCCGATAGCTGCGGGTGCATTTTCCGTCGCGATAGTGCGGGACATAGTTTCTCCTGAAATTGTCAGCGGTAAGAGGGCACAGTATACCCAGGCCTACCTGTAGGTACAGGCCTGTTATTGTCCCCCAGGCGTTAGCCGTCCGCCAGCACCACGTGATGGGAAAACTCTTTCTCACAGTATTTGCATTTCAGCGCAATATCGTCGGCGCGTTTTTTGACGCTGAAGCTGGAAGCCACCGGTTCGGCGCGGCTGATGCAGTTGCTGTTCGGGCAGACCAGGACTTTCTCGATGCGTTCCGGCAGGCTCGGGCAACTTTTACCCACCACTTCATAATTGTCGATGCGGTTTACCGTCGCCTGTGGCGCATACAACGCCAGTTGGTTCACCTGCTCATCGGTCAAAAAGGTATTTTCGATTTTAATCAAATCCTTGCGGCCCATTTCTCCGGACGGCAGATTCAGGCCGATAGTAATGCGCTGGTCTGTTTCGGTCAGTTTAAACAGCGTAAGAAGCTTAAAGCCTACCTGTGCCGGAATATGGTCGATCACCGTGCCACGGCTGATGGCTTCCACCTGGAGTTTATTATCGTGTGTCATCATCATCTCCTTCTTACTTACAGCGCGAAATCGCGATTGAGAACCAGCGCCAGCAGAGCCTGGCGAGCAAAAATGCCGTTGCCGGCCTGCTGGAAATACCATGCGTGCGGCGTTTTATCCACATCGGTGGCTATCTCATCGATACGCGGCAGCGGATGCAGAACCTTCATATTGCTGCGTGCGCCGTTGAGATCGGCGGCGCGCAGGACAAACTGCGCTTTCACATTGGCGTATTCCGACGGGTCGAGACGCTCTTTCTGCACGCGGGTCATGTAGAGGATATCCACCTCGCGCACCACATCGTCGATAG
Source organism: Citrobacter freundii (assembly GCF_011077955.1). Classification (GTDB taxonomy): domain Bacteria; phylum Pseudomonadota; class Gammaproteobacteria; order Enterobacterales; family Enterobacteriaceae; genus Atlantibacter. The sequence continues at coordinate 385,274 of NZ_JAALBX010000001.1, read as the reverse complement.
CGTCGTGCAGACTCCAGGCGATGCCTTTTTCTTCGAGCATATCGAGGATGTACTGCGGCATCGCCAGAGCTTCAGGGGCAATAAAATAAAAGTGATTGCCGTTGAATTTCGCCAGCGCCTGGGCCAGGGAATGCACCGTACGGCCATATTTCAGGTCGCCCACCATCGCGATATTGAGATTTTCCAGCCGCCCCTGGGTTTCCTGAATGGTAAACAGATCGAGCAGCGTCTGGGTCGGATGTTGATTGGCGCCGTCACCGGCGTTCAATACCGGAACACCGCCAGAAAATTCAGTCGCGAGGCGTGCCGCGCCTTCCTGCGGATGACGCATCACTATCGCGTCCACGTAGGTGCTGATAACGGAAATGGTATCCGCCAGGGTTTCTCCCTTCTTGCCAAGCGACGTGTTACTGCTGTCGGAGAACCCAACCACCGATGCGCCCAGACGGTGAATCGAGGTTTCAAATGAGAGGCGGGTACGGGTTGAGGCCTCAAAGAAACAGCTGGCCACCACTTTATGCTTCAACAATTCAGGTTGCGGCTCAGCCTTCAAACGCGCGGCGGTCGCCAGCACCAGTTCCAGCTCTTCGCGGTCCAGATCGTTGATGGAAATAATGTGCTTTTGATAAAGCGGGTTAGCCATGACTCTCTCCTTTTTCGAACGGCGGGCAAACGCCGGGCAAAAAAAAACCCCTCATTGAGGGGTATTTTCATTGGATAACGGAAAGAAAAACGGGACTGCGACGCCAGCGTTACGGCGTTGTCTCAGGACTGATTGTCGATTTCGCAGAACCATGCTTCCTCCCGGCAAATTGTCCCGGATTATACTCAGGCCCGATCGCATATCAAGTGAAAAATGCACACTTTTACAATGGAAAGCGGTTGCGTTGCATAAAAAAGCTATTTATTTGAATAAATAGAGGCGGCGTAACGGGGGCTGTTAAGCACGAGTTATCCCGATTCAGGGACAATACGCGCTGGATAGCTTCTCAAGCGCGGTGATAAACATGCGCTAAAGCAGGTTTTTGCCACAAAGCAGTGGTAGCGAAGCAGGATTCCTCGTATAAATCATAAAAATGAAACGATGTTTTATATAAGGAGTTTTCCGTGATCATTGGCAACATTCATTCACTGCAATCCTGGCTGCCGGCTGAACTGCGTCAGGCAATTGAGCACATCAAACAGCACGTTACCCCTGAAACGCCGCTTGGCAAACACGATATCGACGGCAACAACCTGTTCTTCCTGGTCTCAGAAGATGAAACCCAGCCGATTGCCGAACGTCGCGCGGAATATCACGCGCGTTATCTGGATATTCAGATAGTGATGCGTGGCACAGAAGGCATGACGTTTAGCTGTCTGCCTGCCGGTGAGCCGGATACCGACTGGCTGGCGGATAAAGACATTGCGTTTCTGCCGCAAGGCGAGCAGGAAAAGACCGTTGTGCTCCAGGAAGGGGATTTCGTGGTGTTCTACCCGGGCGAAGTTCACAAGCCGCTGTGCGCGGTGGGCGAGAATGCCAAGGTGCGCAAAGTCGTGGTGAAAATGCTGGTTGCGTAAAGCGAATGGCAAAAAGAACGGCCCTTTGCAGGGCCGTTTTTGTTAGTGCGCTAATGTCGCTACCATCACCGCTTTGATGGTATGCAGGCGGTTTTCCGCCTGATCAAACACGATGCTGTGCGGTGACTCAAACACGTCATCAGTGACTTCCATTCCGCCATGCAGGCCATACTCTTGCGCCATCTGCTTCCCGAGGACGGTTTCATCATCGTGGAACGCCGGTAAACAGTGCAGGAATTTCACCTGCGGGTTGCCGGTAAGCGCCATCATTTGACCGTTAACCTGATAATCACGCAGCAGCGCGATCCGCTCCGCCCACTTCTCTTTGGCCTCACCCATAGAAACCCACACATCGGTGTAGATAAAATCCGCCCCTTTCACGCCTGCGGCGATATCTTCCGTTAGCGTGATCTTGCCGCCGGTTTGCGCGGCCATGGCTTTGCATTCAGCAACCAGCGCTGCTTCCGGCCAGCAGGCTTTCGGCGCCACAAGACGTAGATCCAGCCCGGTCAGCGCGGCGGCTTCCAGCATGGAGTTACCCATGTTATTACGCGCGTCGCCTGCATAAACCAGCGTCATCTCAGAAAAGGCTTTACCTGGCAGGTGTTCGCGCATGGTCAGCAAATCCGCCAATAATTGCGTGGGGTGAAACTCATTTGTCAGGCCATTCCATACCGGTACGCCCGCGTATTGCGCCAGCGTTTCCACCACTTCCTGACCGTGACCGCGATACTGAATACCGTCATACATGCGGCCCAATACCCGGGCGGTGTCTTTAATTGATTCTTTATGCCCAATCTGGCTTCCGCTTGGGCCAAGATAAGTGACGCGAGCGCCCTGGTCGTAAGCGGCAACTTCGAAAGAGCATCGTGTACGGGTCGAGTCTTTTTCGAAGATGAGCGCGATGTTTTTACCAGTAAGCTTTTGAACTTCTTTGCCATTTTTTTTATCGCTTTTCAGCGTTGCGGCAAGATCGAGCAATGCAGTTATTTGTGCAGGGGTAAAATCAAGTAATTTAAGAAAGTGTTTTTGATAGAAAGCCGACATAGTTCCCTCACCTGGCTGACGCCACTCATTGAATTAATATTCAATTTATATGTATGAATATTCATTTGCAACCCCAAAGAATAAAACTTTTACCGGAAAGGTGGAGGCAATCACTGGGGTATGTGAAAATAGTAAGACTCTGCCAACACATTGAGGAACGAGCTATGGCAAACCCGGAACTACTGGAAGAACAACGCGAAGAAACGCGTCTTATCATTGAAGAGTTGCTGGAGGATGGCAGCGATCCGGATGCGCTGTACACCATCGAACATCACCTCTCGGCAGATGATTTTGAAACCCTCGAAAAAGCGGCAGTGGAAGCTTTCAAAATGGGTTATGAAGTTACCGATCCGGAAGAGCTGGAGCTGGACGAAGGCGAAACCGTTATCTGCTGCGACGTGCTGAGCGAATGCGCGCTCAACGCGGAACTGATTGACGCGCAGGTAGCGCAATTGCTGGATCTGGCCGAAAAATTCGATGTGGAATATGACGGCTGGGGAACCTACTTCGAAGATCCAAATGGCGAAGAAGAGGGTGAGGAAGGCGACGAAGACGAGTTCCTGGATGATGACGACGACGGCGTGCGTCATTAATATCGCGCGGCGGCAGCATCAGGCTGCCGCCCTGAAGGACTGGGAATGAATACCTCCGCATTACTCGAACCAATACATCAATTTCTCCATTGCCCCACGCCAGACGCCTGGATCCAAAAAGCCCGCCTGCCGGAAAACCTGCCGTTGTTGCTCACCGATCACATGATTTGCGAACTTAAAGCGGCACAAACCGCCATGCTGTTAATTCGCAAATACGTGGCAGATAAATCAGGCTCAGAGATGCTGCTTGACTGGCTGCGACCGTACGAAACCTATGCGTTTTATAACGGCCCGGAAGTGGATTTCGTGGCGTTGCAAAAGCGCGTCAGTAAAAGCGAAATGCCGCAAACCGACGATCCCTGGGGCCAGGCGCTCATTGACAGCATGGTGTTGCTGATTAAAGAAGAACTGCACCATTTCTGGCAAGTGCGGGAAGTGATGATAGCCCGTGATATCCCGTACGTGAAAATTACCGCCAGTCGTTATGCCAAAGGGCTGCTTGGTGCCATTCGCACCCACGAACCCGCGATGCTTATCGATAAGCTGATTTGCGGCGCGTACATCGAAGCGCGTTCCTGCGAACGATTCGCCGCGCTGGCACCCCATCTTGACGACACACTACAGCGATTTTATCTCTCGTTGTTGCGCTCGGAGGCGCGGCATTATCAGGACTACCTGACGCTTGCGCAGCAAATTACGCCACACGATATCGCACCGCGCGTGCGCTACCTTGGGGAAGTGGAAGCCGGGCTTATTCAGTCCCCCGATAGCGTGTTTCGTTTTCACAGCGGCATTCCCGCCTGACGCGCCAAAGTTAGTAGGATCGCAGCCTGAGAGGGTGACAAACGTTCTCAGGCTGGTAAAAAGAAGCCTTTTAAATCTCTGGGAAATGTATGAACTGGACGCATGTCATTCTTGCCGGCTACGTCGGCGCCGTTATCGCCATCGTAGTGGGCATCTTTCGTAAAAAGGGTTGGATTGGTAAAACCAGTGCCGTGGTAATCGCGCTTCTGGCTATTGCGGTGTGGAATATCATCGACGTGAAATACCTGATCCCACGCAATAGCGCCACGCAGCAGATGACGCAAGCGCAGCGCTTCGATCAGGCGATGGAAAGACTGCCGCTGTATCAGATTATCCGCGAACAAGAGCCGGAAGCCTGGAGCCGAATCCGTGAGCAGGCGCTGGCAATGCAAAAAGCGGGCGAAACCGAGCAACACGTTATCGACGCTATTCAACCGCAGATTCTGGCGATAGAGATGGCGCGTCTGCAAACCGCGCCGGATGCCAATGTCGTGGCGTTTATGCAGGCCAATATGCAGCAAACCGCCATGATCCAAAAACAGAGCGACGATGCCTGTTTCCGTTTTCTGTTCCCGGCGGTAAAAGGGGGCATCAATGCCGCCAAACTGTTACCGGCTGAGGTCACGCAACATCGGCTGGATGTGGATGCGGATATGATGCGCGCCGCCTACGGCCCCAATAAGCATCATGTCACCCCGCAGGAGCGCCAGCAGGCTCTCCAGGATATACAGCCCGTCGTTCGTAAGCTGGCGCAACAGTATGGTCAGGATATCGCCCTGATGAACGATCCGCGCAACGCCATCGGGAAAGAGGGCGTGGTGTGTAACATCACTCAGGATTTATGGCGCCAGGTTCTGCTGATGCCGGCAAACAGAGCCGCGGGCATTATTCGCTACTCCGTTTCAGCCGAAGCGAATTAACGCGCTACCGGGCAACGTTGCGTTGCCCGGTGAGATGACATTAAAGCGTTTTCAGCATGCGCACTTCGCAGTCGACGTGCCCGGTGCAGCCAAGCGGCCCGTCGATATGCGTAAAGCCCAGACGTTCATATAATGCAATCGCCTCGGTCAGCGAGGCCGTGGTTTCCAGATAGCAGCGGCGAAAACCCTGCTCGCGCGCGAAGTCCAGCGCCTGAAGCGCCAGCTTTTTAGCAAAACCCTGTCCGCGGGCCTGCGGCAAAAAATACATTTTCTGCAATTCGCATATATCCGGCTCGCTGCATTGCAGCGGCGCAATGCCGCCGCCGCCCACCACCTTTCCATCCTGCTCCACCACCCAATAGGCATGGCCTGGCTTGCTGTAAATCTCGTACAAACTGTCGAGATTCGGGTCGGCGACGGTGTAGCCTTTATCGGCGGTGAGACCATATTCGGCGGAAACGGTACGGATGACGCTGGCAATGGCGGGGTTATCCCGGCCCGTCAGCGGGCGCAGCGTTAACTGGAGAGAAGTTGCAACACTCATGGCACGTCTTGTCGGTTAATGAATACTTAAGCGCAGTAAATAGCACTCCGTGTACCGGGGTGCAAGCGAGGATCTTTCAGGGTGCTTTTAAAGGTATAAAAAAGGCCGGTTTCCCGGCCTTGTTTGATGAACGTAAAACTTACAGCGCCGCGATGACGCCTTGCTGTTCAATCAGCTTGGTTTTAGCGTCATGGAACGCTTGCAGACGTTCGCGCTCTTTGGCCACCACGGCTTCTGGCGCACGAGCCACAAAGCCTTCGTTGCCGAGTTTGCTTTCGATCTTGCCGATTTCAATCTCAACTTTTTCCACTTCTTTGGCAAGACGCGCCAGTTCTGCGGATTTATCGATAAGACCCGCCATCGGGATCAACAACTCTGCGCCGTCGATGATTTTGGCAACGGAAACCGGACCTTTATCACCCTCGTCCAGCAGCGTGATGCTTTGCAGACGCGCCAGGTTCAGCAGGAAGTTGCGGTTGTCGTTCACGCGACGCTGAGCGTCAGCGCTGGCGCCGCGCAGCAGTACTTCCAGCGGTTTGCTCGGGGCAATATTCATCTCTGCACGAATATTGCGCACCGCGACAATCGCCTGCTTCATCCATTCGGTATCGGTACGCGCGGCTTCGTCATCCAGTGCGATGTCATAAGCCGGGAACGGTTGCAGCATGATGGTATCGGCGTCGATGCCTTTGAGCACTTTCACGCGCTGCCAGATGGTCTCGGTGATAAACGGAATGATCGGGTGCGCCAGGCGCAGCAGACCTTCCAGCACGTTCACCAGAGTATTACGGGTGCCGCGTAGTTCGGCTTCAGACCCGCCGTTCATTACCGGTTTGGTCAGCTCAAGATACCAGTCGCAGAACTGGTTCCAGGTGAACTCATACAGAATGCCCGCGGCGATATCGAAGCGGTAGCTGTCCAGCGCTTCACGGTACGCCTTCACGGTGCGGTTGAATTCCGCAAGGATCCAGCGGTCCGCCAGAGAAAGCACTTTCTCGCCGCCGTTGAAGCCGCAATCCTGATCTTCTGTGTTCATCAGCACAAAACGGCTGGCGTTCCACAGTTTGTTACAGAAGTTGCGATAGCCCTCAAGACGCTTCATATCCCAGTTAATATCGCGGCCCGTTGACGCGAGCGCCGCCAGGGTGAAGCGCAGTGCGTCGGTGCCGTGCGGCTCAATACCGTTCGGGAACTGTTTCTCGGTGCGCTTGCGAATTTTTTCCGCCAACTGCGGCTGCATCATGTTGCCGGTGCGTTTTTCCAGCAGCTCTTCGAGCGAAATGCCATCCACCATATCCAGCGGGTCAATTACGTTACCCTTGGATTTGGACATCTTCTGGCCTTCGTCATCACGAATCAGACCGGTCATATAGACGGTGTGGAACGGCACCTGCGGCTTGCCGTCTTCATCTTTGATGAAGTGCATGGTCATCATGATCATGCGGGCAATCCAGAAGAAGATGATGTCGAAGCCGGAAACCATCACGCTGGTTGGGTGGAACTGACGCAGCGCGTCGGTGTTTTCCGGCCAGCCGAGAGTCGAGAACGTCCACAGCGCGGAGGAGAACCAGGTATCCAGCACGTCCTCATCCTGACTAAGCTGAACGTCGGCGCCCAGATTGTTTTCCTTACGTACTTCGTCTTCGTTACGACCCACGTAGACATTGCCCTGTGCGTCATACCATGCCGGGATGCGGTGGCCCCACCACAATTGGCGAGAAATACACCAGTCCTGAATATCGCGCATCCAGGAGAAATACATGTTTTCGTACTGCTTCGGTACGAACTGGATGCTGCCGTTTTCAACCGCTTCAACCGCCGGTTTCGCCAACACATCGGCACGGACATACCACTGGTCGGTCAGCATAGGTTCGATAACCACGCCGCCACGGTCGCCATAAGGGACGGTCAGGTCGTGCGGTTTAATCTCTTCCAGCAGGCCCAGAGCATCGATAGCGGCAACCACAGCTTTACGCGCAGCAAAACGCTCCAGCTTCTGGAACTCAGCCGGGATTTCGTTTGAATACACGTCCGATTCATTGCCTTTGGTGTCATACACTTCTGCGCTTTCACGGATATCACCGTCAAAGGTCAGAATGTTGATCATCGGAAGTTGATGACGACGACCCACTTCGTAGTCGTTAAAGTCATGCGCCGGGGTGATTTTCACGCAACCGGTGCCTTTTTCCATGTCGGCGTGTTCGTCGCCGACAATCGGAATGCGGCGGTTAACCAGCGGCAGCATAACAAACTTACCAATCAGATCTTTGTAGCGCGGATCTTCCGGGTTCACTGCCACGCCGGTATCACCGAGCAGGGTTTCCGGACGGGTGGTCGCGACCACCAGATAATCTTTACCGTCTGCGGTTTTCGCGCCGTCCGCCAGCGGATAGCGGATGTGCCACATCGAGCCTTTGGACTCGCGGTTTTCCACTTCCAGATCGGAAATTGCGGTGCGCAGTTTCGGGTCCCAGTTCACCAGGCGTTTACCACGGTAAATGAGATCTTCTTTATACAGGCGCACGAAGACTTCTTTCACCGCGTTAGACAGGCCTTCATCCATGGTGAAGCGCTCGCGCTCCCAGTCCACGGAGTTGCCAAGACGGCGCATCTGACGGGTAATGGTGCCGCCGGATTCCGCTTTCCATTGCCAGATTTTTTCGATAAACGCATCGCGGCCATAATCGTGACGGGTTTTGCCTTCTTCGGCGGCAATTTTGCGCTCAACGACCATCTGCGTGGCGATACCGGCATGGTCAGTACCCGCCTGCCACAGGGTGTTTTTGCCCTGCATGCGCTGATAGCGGATCATGGTATCCATGATGGTTTGCTGGAAGGCGTGACCCATATGCAAACTGCCGGTGACGTTCGGCGGCGGGATCATGATGCAGAAGCTTTCCTGGCTTTCATCGCCATTGGGTTTAAAGTAGCCCTGCTTTTCCCAGTGCTCGTATAGCGGCTGTTCGATATCTTGCGGGTTATATGTCTTTTCCATTTCTGCTATGTCTTTGCGGCGCCGTAGGTGGCCGTGGTCAAGTGGAAACCAGCCACGCGATAGGCTTTATAGCGTTCGCGAGCCAGTTGTTTCTGGGTTTCTTCGTAAGGTACGAAGTCTATCACTTCCGGGAAAGCGGTGGCAAAATCTGCAAACCCCGGCAGCAGGCTTATCAACACATCGCGTGCGCTACTGCCGCGTTTTTGCGGCCAGGCGAGCTCAACCGGCGCCCCGGCGCGCGGCCCTTCGCCAGCCAGATTGTGCGGGACAAAACTGTCCGGATCGCGTGCCCAAAGCGCCTCATCAAGGCGTATCGCCTGGGCTTCATCTTCACAGGCAATCAACAGACGTTTACCCGCCCGCCAGCGTTCTGCGGCAATCTCACACACCAGTTGTTCGACGGCGTTAAGGCCGTCCTGATGGGTGTCGTTGTCCAGCAGATAGAAGGTTGCACTCTTCATAATATGGGGCTTCTTGTGATGACATTAAACGCACAGCCCGGTAAATACCGGGCTGTGGCAGGACGAAACGTGTCGTCGTTACTCTTCGCCAGTAAACCCGGCGCGATTTAACAGGAACTGCGCCAGCAAGGCGACCGGACGACCGGTTGCGCCTTTGGCTTTACCGGAGCGCCAGGCGGTGCCGGCGATATCCAGGTGCGCCCAGTTATATTTACGGGCAAAGCGCGACAGGAAGCAACCTGCGGTAATAGCGCCGCCAGGACGGCCGCCGATGTTCGCCATATCCGCAAAATTGGAATCAAGCTGCTCGTAGTACTCATCGCTGAGCGGCAAACGCCACGCGCGGTCACCCGCCTGCTCAGACGCACCAATCAGCTCATGGGCCAGCGGATTATGGTTCGACATCAACCCGGTGATGTGGTGGCCGAGGGCAATCACGCACGCGCCCGTGAGTGTGGCGACGTCAATCACCACTTCTGGTTCAAAACGCTCGACATAAGTCAGCACATCGCACAGCACCAGCCGGCCTTCTGCGTCAGTGTTGAGCACCTCAACCGTCTGCCCGGACATGGTAGTGAGCACATCACCCGGACGATAGGCGCGTCCGCCAGGCATGTTTTCACAACCGGCCAGCACGCCAATAACGTTCAGCGGCAACTGCAATTCCGCCACCATGCGCATAACGCCGTAGACTGCCGCCGCGCCGCACATGTCGTATTTCATCTCATCCATGCCTTCGGCGGGTTTGATGGAAATACCCCCGGAGTCGAACGTCAGGCCTTTACCCACTAACACGATAGGGCGGGCGTCCGGCGCGGTGCTGCCTTTATATTCCATCACCGACATCAGCGACTCGTTTTGCGAGCCGGCGCCGACGGCCAGATAGGAATGCATGCCCAGATCTTTCATCTGCTGCTCGCCAATCACGCGGGTGACCACGTTTTTACTGAACGAGTCCGCCAGTTGGCGTGCCTGGGAGGCGAGATAAGCGGCGTTACAGATGTTGGGCGGCATATTGCCCAAATCTTTCGCAGCCTTGATGCCGGATGCGATAGCCAGACCGTGCTGAATGGCGCGTTCGCCGCTGGTCAGCTCACGGCGGGTCGGCACATTAAACACCATTTTACGCAGCGGGCGACGCGGTTCGCTTTTATTGGTTTTAAGTTGGTCAAAGCAATACAGCGACTCTTTCGCGGTTTCCACCGCCTGGCGCACTTTCCAGTAGGTGTTGCGCCCTTTAACGTGCAGTTCGGTCAGAAAGCAGACTGCTTCCATCGAACCGGTATCATTAAGGGTGTTAATCGTTTTCTGAATGACCTGCTTGTACTGGCGCTCATCAAGTTCACGCTCTTTACCGCAGCCAATCAGCAAAATACGTTCAGAAAGCACATTCGGAACGTGATGAAGCAAAAGGGTTTGGCCAGGTTTGCCCTCCAGTTCACCGCGACGAAGCAGTGCGCTGATATAGCCATCGCTGATTTTGTCCAGCTGTTCGGCTATCGGGGAGAGGCGGCGCGGCTCGAAAACACCGACAACAATGCAGGCACTCCGCTGCTTCTCGGGGCTGCCGCTTTTTACACTGAACTCCATGCACTACGCTCCTGAATCTTAAAGACAACAACGGCGGCTACGGATAGAATTGAATGCTTTCGTAACGCTTGCTCCGTTGTTGCGATGACTTTCGTGGTAATCTTAACGAATGTTGTTACGGTTTCGGCGCGTCAACATCTTAAGGTCTCACCGCTGAGTGTACATATCTTAGCGATCTTTTCGACGACTCAAGAGAATAAATGACGTTTAAGCCATGAAACAAGCGATTTTCCGGTAAAAAGACTCGTATTCACAGGCGTATTTAATGTGATAATCATAAGATATCTGGTTCGGGAGACGCTCAAAAGCCAGCTGGCGATACTGTTCATCCTGTTGTTGATCTTCTTTTGTCAGAAGCTCGTCAGGATTTTGGGTGCGGCAGTCGATGGTGAGATCCCGACAAATCTGGTCCTTTCCTTATTGGGTTTGGGTGTGCCTGCCATGGCGCAACTCATACTCCCGCTGAGTCTGTTCCTTGCGCTATTAATGACGCTTGGCAAACTCTACACCGAGAGTGAAATCACGGTGATGCACGCCTGTGGCCTGAGTAAAGCCGTGCTGGTGAAAGCCGCCATGATCCTGGCGTTGTTTACCGGCATTGTGGCAATGGTCAACGTCATGTGGGCAAGTCCCTGGTCTTCACGGCATCAGGATGAAGTGCTGGCCGACGCGAAAGCGAACCCTGGCATGGCGGCCCTGGCGCAAGGCCAGTTCCAGCAGGCCAGCGACGGCAATGCCGTGCTGTTTATTGAAAGCGTCAGCGGCAGCAAATTCAACGACGTGTTCCTGGCGCAGCTTCGGCCGAAAGGCAATGCGCGTCCTTCTGTCGTGGTGGCGGATTCCGGCGAGATCTCGCAGCGTAAAGACGGCGCGCAGGTAGTGACCCTCAATCAGGGAACGCGCTTTGAAGGCACCGCGATGCTGCGCGATTTTCGTATTACGGATTTTAAAGATTACAAAGCGGTGATTGGTCATCAGGCGGTTGCGCTCGATCCTGAAGATTCCGAGCAGATGAGCCTCAGCGCCTTGTGGAAATCAGATAAGCAACAGGCGCGCGCGGAGCTGCACTGGCGTTTGACGCTGGTTTTCGCGGTAGTCGTGATGGCGTTAATGGTAGTGCCGTTGAGCGTGGTTAACCCACGTCAGGGGCGCGTTCTGTCTATGCTGCCCGCCATGCTGCTTTATTTAATCTTCTTCTTGCTGCAAACGTCGCTGCGTTCTAACGGCGCCAAAGGCAAGCTCGACCCCATGATTTGGATGTGGGGGGTGAACCTGGCGTACCTGGCGTTGGCGATTGGCCTGAACCTGTGGGATACGGTGCCGATGCGTAAATTCCGTAGCCGTTTTTCTCGCCGAGGAGTGGTGAATGCCGGGATTTAGCGTACTTGACCGATATATCGGTAAAACGATTTTAAACACCATCATGATGACGCTGTTCATGCTGGTGTCGCTTTCAGGCGTCATAAAGTTTGTCGATCAGCTTAAAAAAACCGGCGAGGGCAGCTATTCGGCGGCTGGCGCTGGTATGTATACCTTGCTGAGCGCACCAAAAGACATCCAGATTTTCTTCCCGATGGCAGCGCTGCTGGGCGCATTGCTGGGGCTTGGTATGCTGGCCCAGCGAAGCGAACTGGTGGTAATGCAGGCATCCGGCTATACCCGTATGCAGGTGGCGCTTTCGGTAATGAAAACCGCGATCCCGCTGGTGGTGCTGACCATGGCGATTGGCGAATGGGTGGCTCCTCAGGGCGAGCAAATGGCGCGTAATTACCGTGCGCAGATGATGTACGGCGGTTCGCTGCTTTCCACTCAGCAAGGCTTGTGGGCGAAAGACGGCAACAGCTTCGTCTATATCGAGCGCGTGAAGGGCGACAACGAGCTTGGCGGCATCAGCATTTATTCGTTTAACGACCAGCGTCGCTTGCAGACGGTGCGTTATGCCGCCACCGCCACCTTTGATGCCGAAAACCGCGTCTGGCGGCTTTCCCAGATTGATGAATCCAATCTGACCAACAGCAAGCAAATCACGGGTACTCAAACCGTAACCGGCATCTGGAAAACCAACCTCACGCCAGACAAGCTCGGCGTGGTGGCGCTGGACCCGGAAGCGCTGTCGATTTCCGGCCTGCGTGACTACGTTAACTACCTGAAATCCAGCGGCCAGGATGCCAGCCGTTATCAGCTCAATATGTGGAGTAAAATCTTCCAGCCGCTTTCCGTGGCGGTGATGATGCTGATGGCGCTGTCATTTATCTTTGGCCCGCTGCGCAGTGTGCCAATGGGCGTACGGGTCGTGACCGGGATAAGCTTCGGCTTTCTGTTCTACGTGCTGGACCAGATTTTTGGCCCGTTGAGCCTGGTGTACAACATCCCGCCGATTATGGGGGCGTTGCTGCCAAGCGCCAGCTTCTTCCTGATAAGCCTGTGGCTACTGGTTCGTAAGTCTTAATAAATGAGGGTGCGTAAGCACCCTCACTCTTTTGTGCTCCTGGACGGGAAATGCATTTATTCTTAGCGCTTTCTGCCGCCTAAAATGCTGCCTAACATCCCGCGTACTATCTGATTCGTTACCTGACGCACGGCGCTTTTTGCCATTGTTTGCACCACGCCGTCTCGCTTGCCGCCTCTGGGCCCGGTACTGCCGAATAAAATGTCTTTAAGCCCGCCGAGGATGCCGTCATCAACTGTTGCAGTCGCACCTTTTACAGGCGGAGCCTTCTCCTGCCCCGGTGCTGCCTGCACGCTTTTTTGCAGCATTTCATACGCGGATTCACGGTCGACCGGATCTTCATATTTGCCATACAGCGTCGAATGGTTAATAAGCCCGTTGCGCTCATCATCCGTAACCGGTCCCATCCGTGAACAGGGTGCAATAACCATGGCGCGTTCTACTATTGATGGGCTGCCTTTGGCATCAAGAAACGAGATTAACGCCTCACCGGTGCCCAGCGCCTGGATAGCTTCTTCGGTATCAAAGGCCGGATTGGCGCGCATGGTTTGCGCCGCCGCTTTCACTGCTTTCTGATCTTTTGGCGTAAAGGCGCGTAACGCGTGCTGAACCCGGCTGCCTAACTGACCCAATACCGTATCGGGGATATCCGCCGGGTTTTGGGAAACAAACCACACGCCCACGCCTTTTGAACGGATAAGGCGAATCACCTGTTCAATTTTATCGAGCAGGACCTGCGGCGCATCGTTAAATAATAAGTGCGCTTCGTCGAAGAAAAACACCAGCCGGGGTTTATCTACATCGCCCGCTTCCGGTAGCTGTTCATACAGCTCGGAGAGCATCCATAGCAGGCTTGCGGCATACAGCTTCGGCATCTGATACAGCTTTTCCGCCGATAAAATATTAATGATGCCTTTACCGCTGGCATCCGTACGCATCCAGTCGTTGATATCGAGCATCGGCTCGCCGAAAAAGGCACTGGCGCCTTGCTGTTCAAGCGTTAATAAGCCGCGCTGAATCGCCCCGACCGAGGCGCTGCTGATATTGCCGTACTGATTCTGGAATGATTTGGCGTTATCGCCGATGTACTGAGTAATAGCGCGCAGATCTTTAAAATCGAGCAGCAGAAGGCCCTGATCGTCTGCAATCTGAAAAATAATGTTTAGCACGCCGGATTGCACTTCATTGAGATTGAGCAACCGGGCGAGCAACAACGGCCCGAGATCTGATATAGTGGCGCGCACTGGATGGCCTTTTTCGCCAAAGATATCCCACAGCGTGACGGGATTTCCGTGTGGCTGCCAGTCGGTCACGCCGATCCCCTTAAGCCGGGCCAGTAATTTCTCAGACGCCGCGCCTTCTTGGGCGATGCCGGTTAAATCACCTTTCACATCCGCCATAAATACCGGCACACCGATTTCAGACAGCGATTCCGCCAGTTTTTGCAATGTGACGGTTTTGCCAGTGCCTGTCGCTCCGGTTATCAACCCGTGGCGGTTCACCATTTGCGGCAACAGATTCAACGTCACATCCGGTGTTCTGGCGATAAGTAGCGGTGAAGTCATGGTGAGTTTCCTTTTACTGGTTTCGCTTAAATCATAGGTAATCTGGCGCGAAAGGCATGGGTAAATTGCTGACTTTGCGGCAGATCACGCATCACCGTCTATGCTTTGCATACGGTTTACTTAAATTTTGGAAAACATGTCCAGATTCTTTTTTAATGAGCGTAAACAGCTTGTCAACGATGCGATCGAGGGTGTTATTCTCGCCGCTCAACATCGCAACCTGACGCGTCTTGATATCGACCCGGCGATCCGCGTTGTAGTACGCAGCGACTGGGATAAAAGCAAAGTAGCGGTGATTTCCGGCGGCGGAGCAGGGCATGAGCCCGCGCATGTCGGCTTCGTCGGCAAAGGTATGCTAACCGCAGCGGTCTGCGGCGACCTTTTCGCCTCGCCAAGCGTGGATGCGGTGCTTAACGCGATTGTCGCGGTGACTGGCGATCGTGGCTGCCTGCTTATCGTCAAAAACTACACCGGCGACCGGTTGAACTTTGGCCTCGCGGCAGAGAAAGCCAAACGCCACGGACTGAAAGTCGAAATGGTGATTGTGGCGGACGACATCGCCCTGCCGGACAACAAACAACCGCGCGGGATCGCGGGCACTGCGCTGGTGCATAAAATTGCCGGCTTCGCCGCAGAGCAGGGGAAATCCCTGAGCGAAGTGCGCGACCTGGCCCATGCCGCCAGTGAGCGCGTCTGGAGCCTTGGCGTCGCGATGCAGACCTGCAACCTGCCGGGTAGCGAAGAAGAGAACCGCATTCAGCCGGGTAAAGTTGAGCTTGGGCTTGGGATCCACGGCGAGCCTGGCGCCAGTACGGTCGATACCCATAATAGCCAGGAGATTGTGGCGCAACTGGTCGACGCGCTACAGCAAAAAACCGGGCCGGATGCCCGTCTGGCTGTGATGATAAACAACCTTGGCGGCGTATCGGCGCTTGAGATGGCGCTGCTCACCAAGGAGCTCGCGCATTCACGCCTTTCCGGGCAGATTGATTACCTGATTGGCCCGGCGGCGCTGGTAAGCGCGCTGGATATGAAAGGGTTTTCGCTCTCGGCCATTACGCTTGATGAGACCTTTGAAAAAGCATTAAAAGCCAGCGTCGAAACCGCGGGCTGGCAGTCCCCGGTGTCTTTTCGCACCGTGAAAGCCCAGCCGCATAATCCAATTCATAATCGCATGGACGTTACGCCCAGCGAGAACGCTGGCGCGAAGCAGATTGTGGCGATAGCGACCGATACGTTAATCAGCCTGGAAAACCGGCTGAACGCGCTGGATGCCAAAGTGGGCGATGGCGATACCGGTTCGACCTTTGCTGAAGGCGCGCGCGACATCAAAAACCAGCTCGATGCCGGGAAGTTGCCGCTTAACGATACCGGCGCGCTGTTGCTGCTCATCGGCGAGCGGCTTGCCACCGTGATGGGCGGCTCAAGCGGCGTGCTGATGTCTATCTTCTTTACCGCAGCCGGGCAGAAGGTTGCCGAAGGTGAGCCACTGGCGCAGGCATTAGCCGTAGGCTTGCAGCAGATGAAACGCTATGGCGGCGCAGACCTTGGCGACAGAACGCTGATTGATGCACTGCAGCCTGCGCTGGAAGCGCTGGCGAAAGAGGGCCTGCAACGTGCCGCCAGCGCCGCGAAGCAGGGTGCGGATGATACCGCCCACATCCAGAAAGCCAACGCAGGACGCTCATCTTATGTTAACAGCGACAACCTGAGCGGCGTGCCGGACCCGGGTGCGGTTGCGGTCGCAGAGGTGTTAAGCGCGCTGGCGAAACAGTAATGCCGGGATTCGGGTGCTGATTTTTTCAGCATCCGATTCACACCATAGGGGATAACTGTTGCGCGTAAGGCAGTTGCAGGTATAATCCACAACGTTTTCCGCATACCTCTTCAGTGCCGAAGTGGCGAAATCGGTAGACGCAGTTGATTCAAAATCAACCGTAGAAATACGTGCCGGTTCGAGTCCGGCCTTCGGCACCAAAAACGATTGTGATAATCGGAAAACCTACAACAATCAGTTCGTTGTACAATGAAGCTGGACGTTGACGGCAACTACAAAATGGCCGCATCTCCGGCTTTTTTTGTTTATAAAGCCTCTGGTCGGATCTTTTCACTCACTCTCTGTTTTGTCAATCTCTCTCCACGCAACTTCTGAGCATCTCGACATTGTGTTCAATATAGCTGAGCGTCACCTTAATATCGCGGTGTCCGAGTAGTTTCTGCGTGACATACAGATTTTGCTCCGGTTTCTGCATCAATTCTGTGGCAACGGTATGACGGTAGCGATGTGATGAAAAACGGCTGTGGCAGGCATCGCTGAGTTTGGCAAAGAAATAACACACCTGATTTTCTGTCATCGGTTTACCCTGGCGCAGCGTCCGCCGACTGAAACGATTGATGTTGAACAACTGATCGTCAGCTCGTATTCCCTTTGTTTCCGCTTCTTCAAGCAGATGCTCCAGACAGGGCCGCAGCCGGGAGGCAATGGGAACGATATGTTCATCATGACTTTTGCTGCCTTCGCTCTGAATAAACAACGTGTCATGGACCAGATCGATCTTTCCTGCTGATTGGTATTTTCAAATATATTGCTGACGTTTTTGATACTCGTCTGTCCGGGACCATCTATCTGGTGGGCGTGATGTTTATCAAGCAGTCCGCCGCTATTATTTTATCGACCGTCGCGGGTCATCTCTACGACACCATCGGATTCCACAGCGCCTATCTGATCCTCGGCAGTATCACTGCTGCGTTTACTCTGCTGTCCGCTTTCCTGCTGACTTCAACCCCACGCCAGAAAATGGCGGACGCCCGCACACCCGCCACACTCTAATGGAGAGAACCTTATGCAACCGAATATTCTGGTCTTTTTCACCGATCAACAGCGTTGGGATACGGTGGGCTGCTACAACCCTTCCGTCAGTACCACCCCGGTGCTGGACCAGCTTGCCCGCGAGGGCGTGAAGTTTGAAAACGCCTTTACCGTTCAACCGGTCTGCGGCCCGGCGCGTTCCTGCCTGCAAACCGGGCGTTACCCGACGCAGAACGGCTGTTATCGCAATAATATCGCCATGCGGCAGGATGAAGTGACGCTGGCGAAGCTGTTCAATCAGGCGGGATATGACACTGCCTATATTGGAAAGTGGCACCTGGCAGATCTGGATGAAAAACCGGTGCCGGAAGAACTGCGCGGCGGATGGCAATACTGGCTGGCGGCAGATGCGCTGGAACATACGTCGCACCCTTACGGCGGTCACTTTTTCGATAACGATAACCTGCCGGTGCATTTCGATGGCTACCGGGTGGATGACCAGACTACGTTCGCGCTCGATTACCTGAAACAACGCCCACGAGATAACCCATTCCTGCTGTTTCTCTCTTACCTGGAACCGCACTTCCAGAACGATATGGCGCGTTTTGTCGCCCCGGATGGCTATGCCGAACGCTTCCAGACCGCAGCGGTGCCGCCGGATCTGATTAACCGCCCCGGAGACTGGCCGCAGAACCTCCCTGATTATTACGGCATGTGCCAGAACCTGGATGAAAACCTTGGGCGTATTGTCGATTACCTGAAGGCCCGCGGCGAATACGACAACACCATTATCCTGTTCTTCAGCGATCACGGCTGTCACTTCCGCACCCGCAATGATGAATACAAACGCTCGTGCCATGAGTCCAGTATTCGCATTCCCTGCGTGGCGCGAGGGGGGCCATTCAGCGGTGGCAGGACGGTGGAGCATCTGGTGACGTTGCTGGATATCCCACCCACGATGTTAATCACAGCAGGCATTACGGTGCCGGATGCGATGGTGGGGCGTGATCTGCAAACCGCACTGGATGCTGAACACTGGGACGAGGAGGTATTGATCCAGATTAGTGAGTCGGAAGTCGGGCGGGCGCTGCGCACATCGCGCTGGAAATATGAAATTGTCGCGCCCGGCAGCGATCCGTGGAATGAGGCAGCCGCAGAGATCTATGTAGAGAGCCAGCTTTACGATCTGCTGAATGACCCGTGGGAGCGCCAGAACCTGATTGCCAGCCCGGAACATGCACGGATCCGCGAGAAATTACGTCAGGATATTGGTCGCAAAATGACTGAGATTGGTGAAGACCTGCCCGTCATTGTTCCGGTGGAGTAAGTGATGACTGCATGGATGATTGTCGCACTTTGCGGCTGTGGTATGGCAACCAGCCTGCTCTCGGCGCTGTTCGGCGTCGGGGGCAGTATCCTGCTCGTGCCGGTGCTGCATCTGCTGTTTCCGCAATGTGCTGTGCAGGTGCTGGCCGCGACCTCCTTGACGGTGGTGATGCTGAGTGCGTTGATTAACGTCTGCGCCTTCTGGCGACAAGGGATCCGGTTAAATACACGGCTGCTGGTGCTCTGGTCGCTGGGGATGGCGACGGGAATGCAGGCGGGCGTGTACGCCAGCTTTTTGCTGTCGGATAAGGTGCTACTGATGTTGTTTGCACTAGTTCTGGTGGGGCTGGCATTACGCTGTGGATTTTCGCACCAGACAACCAGCGAAAACGTCCAGTTAGACAACCGGACGCGCAGCGCCGGGATGTTGTTGTGTACCGCCGGTGGTGCCGTAGCCGGGTTAACCGGGCTGGGCGGCGGTTCCATGCTCGCGCCGCTGATGTCCCAGCTCTCCGGGATCCCACGTCAGCACATCGCGGTGTACTGCAACTGGATGATGCTGTTCGGCAGTGCCGGAACGGTCGTCAGCTATCTGTATCGCACGGCACCGGATACTGGTGCATTGCCACCGGCGATGCAGTTTGGTTACGTCAATATGGCTATTGTGGCCGTGATTTTTCTCTGCACACTGGCGTTCCAGCCGATCAGCATGAGGTTGCGCACTCTGCTACCTGAATGCTGGCTACAGCGCGTTTTCTCCGGAGTATTGCTGATGATAGCCACGTTGATTCTGGTGACGCTATGAAACACGCTTTCCATCTGATGGCAAAACCTACGGGCAAGCGCTGTAATCTGGCCTGTGATTACTGTTTTTACCTGGCAAAAGGGCTGGGGGTGTTGCGGGATACCTGCGGAAAGCGGCATATGTCCGATAAGGTGCTGGAAGCGTATATTCGCCAATACATCGCGGCATCGCCAGGTCCGGAGGTGAACTTTACCTGGCAGGGCGGCGAACCGACGCTGGCCGGACTTGATTTTTATCGCCGGGCCATGGCGTTCCAGCAGCGCTATGCCGGGGATAAACGTATCACCAACAGCCTTCAGACCAACGGCGTACTGATTAACGACGAATGGGCGGCATTTCTGGCTCAGCATCGGTTTCTGGTAGGCATATCGCTGGATGGCCCGGCGCATCTGCATAACCATTACCGCAAGACTGGCAGTGGTAAGCCCGTGTTTGAGCAAGTGATGGCGGCGCTGGACTGTCTGAAGCGTCATGGTGTGGACGTCAATATCCTGACCGTGGTGAACAACGTGACGGCGCAGGCTCCGCTGGACATTTACCTCTTCCTGACGCGTGAGGTGGAAGCTGAATTTCTCCAGTTTATTCCGGTGGTGGAGTATGACGCCCAATGCGGGTTGTTGCCCTGGTCAGTGACGGGGGAAGATTACGGGCGATTTATGATTGCCATCTTCGATGAGTGGGTACGCCATGATGTCGGGCGGGTATTTGTTCAGCTTTTTGATAACGCACTGGCGGCGTGGTTGGGTGAACACCCGGCGCTGTGCGTGATGCAGCCCACCTGTGGACGCGGGCTGGTGGTTGAGCAGAATGGCGATATCTACAGTTGCGATCACTATGTGGATGCGGAACACCGGCTGGGTAATCTGCTACAGCAGCCGCTGGAAAAGCTGGTTGTCGGTAAAGCTCAACGGCGGTTCGGCCAGCAGAAAGCGCAACTACCAGATGATTGCCAGCGTTGTCCGTGGCGCTTTGCCTGCCAGGGTGGTTGTCCGAAGCATCGACTACACGATCGGTTGAACCATCTGTGTGCCGGGTATCGCATGATGTTCAGCCATATAGATCCGTATATGGCCTATATGGCCCAGCAGATTCGTGTGCAGCAGTCTCCGGCCAAGGTGATGACGGTGATAGATAGTCTGAAGAAGTAATATCTTATTTTTTAACATAAAACTGCATATTCAGAGAGGCAGAGCTGTGGCAGGATAACCCTGTATAAATCAGCGATATTTTTACAGCGAGGAAGTGATGATGTCGGGGCTACATTCATGGCTTTTAGATAAGTCAACCAGTGACACCTATATGTTCATCAAGCGCCTGTCAGCCAACGATACTGGTGCGACGGGTGGGCATCAGGTTGGCATTTACATACCTTCTGGTATTGTTGAGCATCTTTTCCCTTCCATTAATCATACAAGGGATCTTAACCCGTCTGTGACGCTGAATGCGCATACCTCCTCGCACAGTTGCCCGGACACCGAGGCCAGGGCCGTTTATTACAATGGTCGTTTCTTTGGTAAGACCCGAAATGAAAAGCGTATCACCCGATGGGGAGGTGGAAGGAATCCTCTGCAAGACCCTGAAAATACGGGGGCGTTGGCCTTATTGGCGTTTGATCATCGTCAGGGAGCAGATAGTCAATTCGTTGATATCTGGGTGTGTCATGACGCTGAAGAAGAAGATATTGTTGAGTCATCGCTCGGAGAGATTGTTCCCGGTTCGCTAGTCTATGGCCCCGCAAATGAGATTCTGGGCGGCCTGGCTTTAAAAGAACCGGTCTCCAGTGAGTACCGTCTTCCGGAAGAGTGGAGAACGCATTTCCCTTCTGGTAAGGAGATTATCGAGTATGCAGCAGCTCACTATTCTCCAAATGTTGTTGGCCCGGATAAGCAACTGATTGAACGTCGTCGTGTTGAGTATGAAATTTTCCTGCTGGTGGAGGAAATGCATGTTCTGGGTATGGTTCAGTCTGGGTTTGATTCAGTAAATGAATTTATTGCACTGGCGAATTCCGTAAGCAACAGACGAAAATCACGAGCCGGGAAATCACTGGAACTGCATCTTGAACAGCTTTTCAATGAGCACGGACTGACAACTTTTGAGACTCAGGCCGTCACGGAAGGAAATAAGAAACCAGATTTTTTATTCCCCTCTGCGCAAGCTTATCACGATGAAGCTTTTCCAGAGCAGAAATTGCGTATGTTAGCGGTAAAAACAACCTGTAAAGATCGCTGGCGGCAGATATTAAATGAGGCAGACAGAATTCAGGACATTTACCTCTTTACCCTTCAGGAAGGTGTTTCTGTTGCCCAATTTCAGGAGATGCAGCAGGAAAATGTCAGGTTGGTTGTGCCCAGTAGCCTTCATGATAAGTACCCGAAAACTGTCCGGGAATACCTTATTTCGTTAGAAACATTTATCGATGAAACTAAAGCATTGTATGTCGATTAAATAAATTTATTCTGTTATCCCCCGGATAAATTCCGGGGGAGCTATTTATATTATTTTTTGGTCGCCTTGCTTGCAGCGACTTTCATAATATAAGGCTGAAGCAGTTTTGCCACGGCTTCAAAAACGGGAACGACCACTGAGTTCCCGAACTGGCGATAGGCCTGGGTGTCGGAAACGGGGATCCGGAATGGCTTGCCACCGGGTTGCTCAAAACCCATCAGTCTGGCGCATTCATGAGGCGTCAGTCTTCTTGGCCTTTGTTCCTGATTCTCAGGATTAGAAAAATCGATTTCGCCGAGTTCTTTATCCCACCCTCTGTCGATGAGAATTTCAGAGCCATCTTTATGGTAACGAGCGGATAATGTTCTCGCGACGCTGTTTTCATTATTCGGATCAACCAGACCAAAACCGAACCCATTACCTTTGGCAGCATGCTTTTTAGCATAGTTATAGAGATATTCCCATAACTTAGGGCTCAGGATATATTTGCTGTCAACCACAGGGTCCAGAAGCTGACCAAATGTGGGTCTTTTCTCAGGGTAGAATTTATCAATATTCTTTAATGTGAATCCCTGATGGATATTAAGGTCACGGCGGAATCCGACCAGAACAATACGCTCACGATGTTGTGGCAGGAAATTTTTACCATCAATAATTTTAGGATCATCTTTCCCTGTGATATTGGCATCAGCGACTTCATAGCCTAATTCATCAAGGGTATCCATAATGACTTTAAACGTTTTGCCTTTGTCATGGCTCTTAAGATTTTTCACGTTTTCCAGCACAAAAATGGCTGGTTGCTTCGCCTTGATTATACGGGCGACATCGAAAAACAGAGTCCCTTGCGCTTCACATTCAAATCCATGTGCGCGTCCGAGCGAGTTTTTCTTACTTACACCTGCCAGACTGAATGGCTGGCAGGGAAAACCGGCCAGCAGGACGTCATGATCCGGGATGTGTTGATCGATATGAGCGTAGGCTTTCTCTTCTGAGATGCCTTCTTCACCGCTTAGCGTGACTTCGCGGATATCCAGATTGAATGTGTGCGCGTCTTCATCGTTGTACCAGTTTGCTTTGTAGGTACGTACCGCTTCTTTATTCCATTCGCTGGTAAAAACGCATTGCCCGCCGATGGCCTCGAATCCTTTACGGATACCACCAATACCGGCAAACAGGTCAATAAAGCGGAAATCATAGTCAGGATGATGAGCGGGTTGCTCTGGCAGCATTTTCCGTAACAGAGCTTCTTCAGCCATGGTAAGCGATTTTGGCTCACACTTGCCATTTATCCAGCGGTTAAGGGTTTCGCGGCTCCACTCATTTTTACCTATTTTTCTTAGCAGTTCTGCGACATACTTCTGGTCGTAAATTTCAAGTACCCGATCAATCAGCTTCCTGTCGCGCTCTTGTTGTTGTTTTTCTTCAGCTTCTGCTTTTTCGAGCAGCTCCTGCGCAAATAAATCGAATTCAGACATAACGCCTCCTCGGGGTTTATGGGTGAAAATATATCACTCATTTGACCCAGATGAAACGATTTGTTCTGGATATTTGATCAGTATATGCGTTCAAAAGAGCGGGCTAATTATGAGTCCCAGCAAGTAGTGCCGCCAGTTGTTCTGGGTGACATACGTGCAAGCGGCGCTGTGAGTCATCCAATATCCCGGCCAGTCTCAATTCCTTGCTGAACCGTAATGCGGTTTCTGTCTCGCATCCGGCAAACTCTGCCACTTCACGCCACGTCCAGTCATAGCCGGGAAAATACCGCGTCAGATACCAGAGGCTGCTCAGGACCCGATGACGGGTGCGGTAACGGGCGATCCAGGCCATGCGATGCTCCGCATCGGACAGACTTGCCACCACCTGATTTAACAGAAATTGGGCGAACAGCGGGTGATGACGCAGAAAATCGCTGTTTGAGTGAGGAATGACGTGGCACAGCGATGCTGTCTGCAAAACGCAGGCGTGGCAATGGTAGAACTCCGAGCCAAACAACCCCAGATAGCCAAACCAGTCCCCTTGTTGGCAGGCGCGTACCAGCATTTCTTTGCCATTTTCCAGCGTGTGGTGTAAACCGACGACGCCATGGTTGAGATACCAAAAACCGCAGATGGGTTCTTCCTGTAGATAGATTTTGCTTCCTGTTTCACGAGCGATAGGGCGTAGCAGGGCATGACGGGAAAAGTGGGTGTAGTGGAAGATGGAGCGATTACGCACCGGAGCTGCGAGAAACGGCATTTCCGCTGGCGGTGGTATGGCGGCCTGCTGAACCTGAGCTGGCGTAAAGATACTGTGGAGGCTGGCGTCGGAAATAATCATAACCTGCACCTGACGGGGAGCGGATTTTTCGGTTGCCGCAGTTCGCCTTCTTCCTCATAGCGGCTAGGCCAGATTTTTGCCGGGTGAATGTTGAGTGCGCGAGCAATCAGCCACTCGCCTTTCGGCCAGGGACGTGAAAGCGCATTCGCTAGGGTGGAGGACGCCAGCCCCGCTTCCCGCGAAACTGCTGCCATACTGGTGCCGCGCTTGTGCAGTGCGGCGATGATGTCGGCTGGGTGCCAGTCTTGCTTAGTCATTCCTGTTACCTCACAAACTTGCATATTTAACAAATTATCCCGTTTTGGGATAATTTTGTAAATCACTGATATTCGATTTTGGGATTAAAATCGAGTATCACAAATGTCATCTATTTATTCTGAACAGTATCAGCAGGTTATAAGACTGTTGCGTTCGGCGAGACAGGATAGAGGCCTGACGCAAGCACAACTTGCAAAAGCATTAGGTCGTCCGCAGTCATTTGTTGCCAAAGTTGAAAATGGTGAGCGTCGTCTGGACATCATCGAATTTGCCCATATTGCTCATTTGCTATCTTTGGATCCTGCTGCCGTACTGAAAATGGTTTTGCCTCAGAAGTGACGTTTTCTCAGCTCAGTGTTGTTGGGGGTGAACGTAAATATCCCACTTTGGGATATTTACGTGGTGACATGATAGTCGGGCCTTAACTTATTGTTGAGGCTGACGAAATGACTTCTGTCTACTCCATTGAATACCAGATGGTTATAAAGGCATTACGTGAAGCGCGGGTTGCTGGCCATATCACCCAAGAAGAGCTAGGCAAGGCGCTGGGAAGACCACAATCTTTCATCGCAAAAGTAGAAAACGGAGAACGGCGGTTAGATATCGTCGAGTTTGTTCATCTATGCCGATTGGTTGGTATTGATCCTGTCAGCATCATTAATAAGCTATAGTACTAATATTCACTTCGAGAACATGAGGTTACTAAGTGAAGGATGTTCACAATACAGCCCTCAAAAAGTGATTTCGTTCAATCTATTGCCTGTTAGATTCTTTGATAATGTTTCCCGCAAAGGGAGAATGCCATGTCAGAGAGCCTGCAATCTAATACAACTCAAACGTTACCTGACGATAGGGAAGAGCTGTATCACCTTGTCTGGCGCGAGCCTGCGGAGCGAATCACTTCCCTCTATAGCATCAGCAAAGAACAACTGACAAAACGATGCGCTGAATTACGAATACCGAGACCGCTCGCCGGATACTGGAAGGCGCTAGCGAAAGGAACTGCCCCGGCGGTACCTGCGTTGCCTGATTTGAAGAGTGGCAAGGTAGAAAAATTTCCCAGAAAAACCAGCCAGGCCACTCCTCCTCCCACAAAAATATCATCGAAAGTAGCAGTGCCAGCACCGCGAAAGCGAGCAAGGACAGCGGGTAGTGGCTATGCACTGATCGATGACCTCAAAACTTACCTTCCTGTCTCTTCCGTCACAAAAGACGGCTACTACAAACCAACGAAAAAGAAACTACTCGATCTCAACGTTTCAGAAACGGGATTCAACAGTGCTATTGATTTTCTGAGTCGGTTCTTTGCTGCACTGGGAAAGCAAGGGTATTGGGTACGATTAGCTGAAAGTGGTGAGGGGTTTCATTGTCAGGGTATCGATATCAAAGAAGATCCAAAAGAGGGAGGTTTACGCTACGACAGTTTATGGCGCCCTTGTTCAGCTAGTATTATCTGCGTTGGGGATGTGCTGTTCGCCTTTAACTTGGCCGAAATGACGGAATATGTTCCAGCAAAAGAAATTAATGGTCGATACATTCGTGATGAAACCATGGTCCGCTGGATGCGAGGAACTCATGAAAAGCCATTTCGCTATGTCATCAGGCATACCTTACCTACGGGGCGATTTGTGCTACAGCTCTACTCGCCATACTCATCAACGAACTGGCAGGTTGAGTTTCGCCAGACAAAACAGTGTGGACTTGTAAGCCAGATCCCGAAGATCATTTCTGCGATGCATGATGCTGTTCCGCTGATTAAGAATCAGCTGGAAGAGGCGAGAGTCAAAGCTGAAGCTCAGCGAATCCAGTGGGAACTGGATGAAAAGAGATATCGGGAAAAGGAGCTGATCAGAAGGGAAAAAGAGGCATACAACGCCAGCTTAGCCGAATTGAAAGCTATTATGGTGCAGTGGGTAGAGGATAAGCGTATAGAGCAGTTTTTTCGTGAGGCGGAGCTGGATGTGGCAATGTTGGATGAGCACAGGAAAGGGCTGGCAATGGAACGGCTACGATTAGCCCGCATATTTTTGTCGGAGGAGACAGGGATCGAGTGGCTACTAAAGTGGAAAATACCAGAAGAACGCTTGAGTAAAGGGTAGGATATTGGGTGTGAATGATTATTTTTTATTTATTTTTCAATTTGTTAAGTTAATTTTATAAATTTTTTCTTGATATACCCTACAGTTTTACTGTATATAAAAACAGTTGTTTGCTGAGTAAATGTGCAGCACCAATTTGAAATCGAAGGAAGCCGTACTGTGTTTTATGTCGATTCAATGTTCTTGCTGGGCTGTTGCGATAATAAGTGCGGGGTTATATTTAATATTTGGATGTCGGAGTTTGATGGCAATTCGTACTGTGGTATTGAGTTGAGACTATTGTGATACGAAACAATGTTTTACTTGGCCTATTTTGCTAGATTTATTCTAATGTTAACAAACGGATATGTAGAATGGCTAAGTCGATAAATTCGGTGCTCAGTAAAGGTCAAATTGAATCTCTTGAGATAGAGGAGTTTATCTTTCACATCATCAACACAGAAGGAGATGAAGAAAAAACTATCTTTTTAGATTCAGTTGCACTTACTCCGGCACAGAAAAAGTTCTTCCTTGATAGGCTTAAAGATTGCGCGAAAGGTACTCAATACGTTTTTAAAGAAGGTGAAGTAGACAGTCTTCAGGCTAAGTGTACCGCTTATACTGCTGGTGATGAGACTTTTAACCAAACATCAAAAGTAATAACTAAAAGTTTTTCAAAGTTACATGTTGGGTCCGCTGCGGAAGGATTGTTCGTAGTATCAAAGGTCAGTTACCTAAGTAGCCCAAATGAGTATAAGTCCCTTCTTTTTTTAGTTAAGTTAGATAAAACTAACACATTATCATATAGTTACAAAGAAGAGGATGGTATCAAAAAGGCCGTTTTGAATCAGGTGCCTAATGCTCTAAGTGAAAGTAAGAGAGCAGTTCAGAAAAGTGCGTTAATTGATTTATCAGAAACCCATGTCTGGGATGTTTTGGCTTATGATCGTGTTGACACAGAGTTAACAGATTATTTTAAGAATTTTCTCGGTGTCCAAGCTCGTAAGACAGCTTCTGTCATGACTCAAGAGGCTCATAAAGCAGTTAGGACATGGGCCAGGCAGATAGACTCAGCAAGATTGCCAGAAGGGGAGGATGCTACGACCCTAATTGGGCGTTCTCTAAGCTTCTTTGAGGCTACAGAAGAATTTGATACTGAGAAATTTATTAGTGCGGTAGTGAGACACTCAGATCCCCTCAAAAGACAAGAGTTACATGATGAACTGTACAATAAGCTAGCAAATGATGGTATAGCTGGTACCACTTTCAAGGTTGTTCCAAGTTCGATCAGTAAAAGAGATCGTAAAACTGTTTATGAGACAGCTGAGGGCGTTGTGATAACGTATCAAGGGGATCAAAAAGCTGCGGGCATAACACGAAAAACACTACCGGATGGCAAAGAAATCATTACAATTGAAACCAATAAAGTGAACATTAAGGTTTAGGACAATGGACACTGTGCTGACATTACTTGCTAAGGTTGAAGTGATCAGAACCTTAGCGAGCCATACTGTAGAAGAATGTTATCGAATAACGATGACCGGAACAGGTATGTCTGATGGCATAGTGACAGCATGTCTAGAAATTGAGCAACTTTGTTCTATTTTGGATATACCTGCACCAACATTTAGAGTCGATAATTCTAACTTGGATGAGGCTGATGAACTAAGTGATTATATTCTTCGTAATAATTGCGAATGGAGCATAATTCTCAGTAAAGATTCAATAGTAGCCAAGTTAATAACTGGAATTGAATTTGCCAATACGCAGGATAATATATTGTATTTTTCTGAAGCGGCAGCTCTTGAATGGGTTAATACAATCGATCCTTTTTCTGCAACACTGAGCAATATGTCACCTTCCTTCGATAGGAAAACTATAATATGGATGTATAATTGCAATGTTTCGTTTGGTGGAAATATTATTTCTGTTTTACCAGTCGGAACAAAAACGTTGACAGTCAATAATATTGGGGGCTGTAACTTACCTAAACGGGACGAGATAAATAATATTGTACGGGTGAACTCTAATGAGATGTTAGTAATTCGGCCTGAAACTTTTATAATTTCGTGGGGGGATAATACATCGCCTTTAGCTAAGAGCTTTATGCTTTTAGCTGTCAAAAGCCTCATTTCTTGTATTTGCTATGAGCTAAAGAAAAGTCAGGGAAGATATTCTGTAACATTTAAAGGGACAAAATCTTTTATTGGTTATTTAGATGATGATTGTAATTTTGCTCTAGAACAACTTCAAAAGCAACTGATCAAGACCATACTCTGGATCTATTCTGAGAGGAGTGAAACTAGGCAGCAATTGGTTATGGATCGTTTGTCTTTAGATATGCTTCAAAATAAAAATTTTTTTGAAGAAATATTAAAAAACTTGGAGGTATCATTACAACAATCACAGGATAGTTATGCATTTGTAATTTTAGATAGAAAAGATGCTTACCACAAAGAGATGCGCGAATTACTCAAAGATATGCGTTCTCAAGCTGATATGTATGCATCAAAAGTTCGTGATATTGTTGGCAATGTAACTAGAGATATATTAGGTGTTTTTGCCTTTGTTGGTTACTCCTTTTTAGGAAAATTCGACAAAGCCAACCTTGATGAGCTTTTAAAAAGCCATGAATTATCTCTTTTGGTAAAATTTCTTGCGGGATATTTGACGTTGTCATTCATTTTACAACTGACAGTTCATTGGCGCGATGCATCTCTGACCACGATTGAAAGTAGGAAGTGGTTGAGAGTATTACAAAGATATACTTCAAGAGAAGAGAATCAGGAATCATTTCTTGAACCAATAACTAAAAGACGACATACTTTATATTGGGCTCTCTTAGTTATGGCTTCTATCTATACTGTATTAGCTGTTGCGACTTGGAAATTACCTGCAATAGTGTTATATCTGTTATCAGCGAAGTGATTTAACTGGTTGAATATTTTTTATAGTTTAACCATTTAGATTTTTTCTCGATGAATAGGTTAAATGTAACAATCCAAACAGATTTGTGAGCAAAAATATAAATTGTTTTTATGCACCTCATCTTTTTCAGAAGGATGATAATATTCTCCGCAGTTTTTACATTTTCTCACGGGCGTATTTGTATCACATTCTATGCATTTGCCAATATAAAGTTGATCACTTTGTTCATTTAATGCATCGATATAATAAGACTTTTCAAAACACTCATAACACTCGAGTAATCTGGCTTGATCTGAGAGATCAATGCTTGAGAAACAGTTCAAACATATCAGGTCTTCTTCGTGATTTGATTCATCTAATACCATTATTTCTGCGCTGATGGCTGCGTAAGCTTTGCAACCCAAACAGATATGAACGTCTGCATTATAAATACCAGCTATATCACAAGCAAAACTTTCTGCTCCACTCCTCCATAATTTACTTTCCCCAATTTTATGAGGAATATAATTGTTAAAAAATAACACTTCTTCGAAGTGCGTCCAGGCCGTTGCATGAATGAAAAACAAGGTTCTAACTATACTCTCAGCAATATTTTTTTCATATGTAAAATCTTGTCCTCTATGAACAATAGAATTACGGATATCTAGAAGTTTTGCTAGCTCTTTTTTTTCTCCGTAACTCCATGAATTTGTTGAATAAAAATGACTAAGGATTTGCGAAAAGTCATTAAAGTCATTTGCCACCACTCCCTTTTTCTTTTTGAGTATTTGATCTAGGCAATTTGTTTTTGAATAGAAATATTTCAAAAAAAGTTCAAGTGCTATTTGTGAATTTACTGCCGCGAATTTGAGGTTTTTAGGGTTTTTATCAATCCCAGATATAAGTTCAAATGTAAAATCGGCAAAATCTCTAAAGCTTGATTTAAGCTCTTCAGTGGTCGGCAAAATTTTAATATTTTACTCCTTTCAATAACTTGCTCTCAATTCTTACTGAGAAAATGATTTTTATTTTATAATTAGAATTTTACTCCTTTTTTTTCTGCTTTACAATTAATTACTTGTTGATGTAGATGTTTTTTTGTTCTAAAAAGTATCTGTGGTTTTCTATGGAGTATAAAACCGCAGTCCGATTTAGATGATATGGGGAGTGATATATTACAAATTAATGTATTTTTAAGAAAAATAGCGAACTATTAGAGGTTAAATCAGAGATATTATGTTTAGAATTTAATTATAAATTTCAACAAAGAATATAGGATCTCTCTGCTGTTCTCATCGCTGCCTCCAGTTCACTACACCCAAACTCTCTCATAATCCGCATTCGCTCTGCCTTCTCGTGCTTCTCTGTCATCCCCAGCGCCAGCCACAGGGCAGGGGAGACCACGCGGAACAGTGCTTCCACGCGTGGCGAAAGCACCACGCCTTCGGTATATTTTCCCGGCGCTTTAGTCGCGCTGAGTAGAAGCTGGCGCTGTTCCAGGGTCAAAGATTTAAAGCGGCTGACCTGTTCTACTTCCTCGGGCGGCATCACCAGTAGCTCCCACCACTCAATCATATTGAGTAGTTTTTTCGCATCGTCCGGAAAGTCGCTCAGGTTCTGCGTCGCCAGCCACAGCCAGATCCCCAGTTTGCGCCACATCTTCGAACCCTTTGTCAGAAACCGCGCCAGCAGCGGGTTGACGGTGATGATATGCGCTTCGTCGGTAATATTGACGATGGGCCGGGCCAGATGCTGGTCACGTTCGCCGAGGTTGTTGATATGGTTAATCAGCGAGATATAGGCGATCGCCAGTTGTGCTTCGTAGCCTTCGCGGGCAAACATTGCCAGATCCACTAGGGTGATATCTGCTTCCGGCCACGCCTCACCTTCACGGTTAAACAGTTCGCCCTCAAACCCGGAGCAGAACATATTCATCGCTTCGCCCATCTCCCACAGCCGGTTACGGCGGGATTCCGGTAGTGCTGCATCCTGTGCCAGCGCAAACAGCGCGTCGCGGATATCCTGCGTCAGTGTCTGTCTTTTTTCGCGGGCGGTGAGCCGGGCGGCATGCAGAATCGCTTCGCGAATTAATGCCCGGTCAGAGCGTGTGAGACGGGCATCTTCTTTTAGTTCGCCGCCGGTGATCATTAGTCGGGCCGTGATCTCCATCTCCCCCAGCAGATCGCGCTGCTCGTTGTCGGTATCCCCGGGATCGTCATCATCTGGTTCTGCTGAAGGCACACCGCTTTCCGCCAGTTTCCACGCATCAGCAAACAGCGGTAGCGTGATGCCGGAGCCGGGTTTCAGGCTGATTTTATTCACCGTCAGGCCATGTTCGCGGGCGTAATCGGCCATCAGTCCGAACGAGTTGCCCGCTTCGACGATAAACAGGCGCGGTCGGTGCAGCGCCATCAGTTGCGCGATTTTGGCGTTCAGGGTGGCGGATTTGCCTGCGCCGGTCGGGCCGAGCAGCAGCAGATGCCCGTTCTGGGCGCGGTCCTCGCGGTTAAGCGGGTCCCAGCACAGCATCCCTCCGCCCCGGTTAAAATAGCTGACGCCCGGATGCTCGGTGCCGCTCTCTCGGCCAAACAGCGGCAGCAGGTTAGCCAGGTGTTGCACGAAGCTGAAGCGGGTATAGAGCTGGCGATTGTCCCGCGCCGGGTCGAAGCACATCGGTAGCCAGCGCAGCCACGAACTGAGCGGGGCGAGTTCGTCATTCTCCTGTACCGGAATCATACCCGCATTCAGCAGCAGGCTGTTCAGGCTGCGCACGCGCCGGGTCAGTTCGCCGTTATCCAGGGCGGAAAGATAAAACGCCAGCGCGCTGCGGTAGAGTTTGTGGCCGTCCTTCAGCCAGTGGCGTACCTCCTGACAATCTTTTTTGGTGTACTCCGATTCGACGTTCTCGCCGATGGCGCGGTCGCTGAGACGACTTAAATGTTCCTCCAGCCGATCCTGCGGCCAAACGACGATGGTCAGCGCCATAATCACCCCTTCCGGCAGCAGGTCGAACAGCGCGTTAATGCCGTCGCCGCGAGCGGACTCTCCGGTCATATGGCCGACGGTGGGCGGTTTACGCAGCCTGTCCAGCACTATGACCTTATGCGGACGCTGGTCAAACAGCCACGCCCCTTGCGCGGCCAGCGATCGTGGTTCACTGCACAGCAGGCTCTCGGCAAAGTCGTGCAGCTCCGGCGTGTCATCCTGCTGCGCCATCTGTTGCCAGAACTGCCGGGGTGAGTCGGCCATCTGCGGGGCGGGACTAAACCAGCGCAGCAGCCAGTGGCGAATGGCTTCACATTCCAGCCTGCGGGCGTGAATACCTGCGCCCGCCAGTGCAGAGACCATCCGTTCACAGACGGTGTTCAGCGCTTCTTCCGGGGAGTCTTCCAGCGGATCGCGGGATTTATTGGGTAGCCAGCGGTAGACCACCATTCGTGTATGGCGCTGCTGAGCACGCCAGCGGGTATGGCTGACGGCATCATCCATGAAGTAGCCTTCCGGGCGGGATACCGCGTGCAGGTGGCGTTCCATCTCATTCAGCCAGGCGCGAGTAAAATCAGAGTTCCGTGCTTCCGGTACGGCGTAGTCATTCAGCGCGGCCAGCCAGCTTGTGGTGTCGTCCTCATCCTGGCAGTAAAACTGTACCAACCACGGATGACGGTCGTATTCCGTGAAGCTGTCCTGGAGCGCGTCCTTTAGGATATCGCGCAGTTCTTCCAGCCTTGCCGGAGAGCGGCCTTCGGTGCCAAACGGCGTGATGTCGTACACCGCACCGACCGAGCGCCCGTCATCCAGCAGCAGTGTTTTGCTTTCCGGCTGGTACTCCACCCACGGCAGAAAATCGACGAACGACGTACCTTTCTGGTACAGGTTGTCCACCGTTCGTTCGGTCAGCGTGCCACTGCGCATTATCACAGCGGATCGGTCCGCTCGCCGGGCAGGGCGTACTGCACCCGGTTGTAGAAGGGGAAGACGGTGGTGTATCCCGGCACCGGGACGCCTTCGCTGCCCGCCAGATGGGGAAAAATATACATCTCCAGATCCGGATTCGGCAGTCGCCGGAACAGCGCCTTATCAGCATTTTCATCACTGCGTGTGGCCTGTTGCTGTTGTGCGGTCAGCGTTGCGTCATCCAGCGGGCGACGCAGTACCGACCGCGCGTCGTACAGCGCCTGCGCATCGTTATTCTGTCGGCCCCAGATGTTCAGCATGGTGGTGTTTTCATCCACCGGCAGCAGTGTTTTCTGGTCGGTGCTACAGGCGGTCAGCAGCAGCGATAACAGCAAAATCAGGATACGCATCAGTCCAGGTCTCCAGTGCGTTCGCCCGCAGTGCGGTAGTTCACCCGCCGTCCATCAGGCTCGTAGTCGATGGCGAGCTGGCGGGTGATATGGATGGCGACGGCCTGGCCGGGAGGCACGTAAATGGCGTCGAACATCTGGCCGTAGCGTTGTTTAAACCAGTCGGCGCTCTCCTTCAGGCCGCCGCCCAGCGCCTGGCCGAGCACGTACTGCCCGCTGTCGCCCGTGAGTGCAGTAGTGATGGAACCGTCCTCCACGGTGGAGGTGGTCTGGTTGTTCGCCAGTGCCTGTGCGGCGGCGGACGATCCGGCCAGCAGGAACTGTGAACCGATATATTCGGCGGCGTTGGATTTGCGCTCGCCGGGGATGCAGGGCAGGCCGTGGGGGTCGGACAGCCAGCCGATATTGCCTTCTGTGCCGCTTCCGGTTTTATCGCCTTCGGCGGGTAGCGTGCGCACCGTGCCGTCGCGAAAGACAAAGGTGATTGACGTTAAGCTGCCGCGCACGCAGGAGAGCGTCCAGTCGCCGGTGGCGCTGCCGGAGATCACCGCGCCTTCAATGTCGGGCAGTTCGATGCCGTTGGCGGTGAGGTTATCGCGGCCAATCAGTACCTTGAACGGGTAAGGGTCGGTGACGCTGCCGTTAAGCGGAATGCGCCCCAGTAACGCGGTCATCGCCACCGAACCGATTAATGTGCTGTTCTGTGGAAGGGTGTAGACCGGTTTGACGGCGGCTGGCGGTGGTGCTTCTGGTTGTGGCGCGGTGTTCTGCATCGTGGAAGGAAAGGCCAGCGCAGGTTGCAGAGGACGACCGTTTTTATCGGTTGGCAGGGCATCGGCGGGCGCCATCCAGCGCATTGATTCGCCGGAGGCTGCTTCCGGTTCCTCAATGCCCAGCCCGGCCAGCGAGTCGTCTGTTGTTCTGTTGCCCTTAAGCTGCCGGATCTGTGCCTGTAACGAGCTGAGCAATTCGTTTTGCTGCTGCGAGGCGCTGGTTTGCTGGCGGTTAATTGCGTCGTTGATGCGGCTGTCGGTATTCTGCTCGCGCTCACGCAGGCGCTGATTTTCCTGCGCCAGTGCGGCGTTACTGGCCTTTACCGTTTCCAGCTCCTTGCGCCAGAGTTTCATCTGGCCGACCAGCGTGGCGACGGTATCGGCGGGCGTGTCGCCTTCAATCCCCAGCGCTTTCAGCTCGTCGTGGCTGAGGGGCGTTGCAGGTGCAGAGGATGTTGACGGTGTGGTTTTGCGATCCTGACAGGCATAAAACAGCAGGACGCTGCCCGCCAGCAGGATGAGCGGCGTCAGAACCCGCAGCAGGATATTGGCCTGGAGCTTCATTTCTTCTTCTCCGGCGCAGGCTCCGGCAGGATCGCCTGTTCGGGGCGCTGATTGCGGGTGATGAGATAGAGTATTGTGGTGTCTTCGGCGCTGCCCGCAGGCCCCAGCCAGCGATGCTGAAAGGAGGCGGCGTAAAACTGCCCCTGAAGCTGGCGCGGATCGAGTTCCAGTCGGGTGGCGCTTTTATTCTGAAGCCGGATCGCCGCCAGATGGTAAGGATCGAGCCGCCAGCCTCCGATCGGTATGGCGCTGACCGGCAGCGCGGGCAGCAGGGTGGTGATGTTTTCTGCCAGCCGCACGCCTTCAGGCTGAACGCCCGGCAAAGGTTCTACGACGCGCAGCGGGGCATACAGCATCTGCGCGGCATAGCGGGTGAGCGCGACCGGAAGCGGCGTGGAGGGTAAGGGTTCAGGAACTGCATCGGGCTTCGTGTCAGTCGTCTTTTTCTCTTCGCGGACAATACGCACCGGCTCCCGGATGTGCTCGTTCTTGCTGGCTGAGACGTCCAGTAAAATCAGTTCGCCGTTCTCTGTGTCCTGAAGCTGAAGCCGGGTGACGGCGAACGGCTGGCTGGCGAGCAGATACAGCGTGCCGTTGCTGCTCTGAATGCGCAGCTTGCCTTCCAGCGCGGCGGGATAGCCCACCCGGACATTGCGATCGACAAACACGATCCGCTCCTGCCCAATGTTCAGCGCCACTGGTAGTGGGATGCGTTCCCACTTCACCAGTTCGACGGCGTGCAGGGGCAGGGCAACCAGCAGGATCGGTAGCGGACGGACATTCATGGTTTAGCCGCCTCCAGCTTCTGCGGCGGCGAGGAGAAGCAGTCCAGCGCCAGCCCCCACGGATTTTTCTGCTGATCGATGTTGTAGCGCAGTACTTTGATGGGGTAACGGACCATCGCCCGCTTGACGGGTTCGGAGTGGAAGTACTCATCGACGGTCAGATCCAGCGTCACAATCCAGTTGTCGCGGTCGAGGATCTGCACCCGCTTGTCGCTGAATCCCCGACCGGGGATTTCATACACGCCACGTACCCGGTCACGTAGTTCGCCGTTTTGCAGTCGCTGGCGAAACTCATGGTCAATCTGGCTGTAGCAGCCGGGGGTAAGATAGGCCCTCAAGGCGCTGAGGTTACGGGGATAATCGGCCTCGCCGTTGGTCGGCCAGCGGTTGATCTGCTGAAACACCGAAAACGCGAAGGCGTACACCGTGGCGGGTGGCACTTCCCACCACGGACGCTGACTGGCAGCGCGGAGATCCGGTGGCAGGTACACCGTGAGCTGGCGTGGGGCGCTGTACCAGCCGAATCCCATGCCTGATGCCAGCAGGAATAACGCGACCAGCGCAATATGCAGGGTGCGGATATGCGCATCCCGCGCGGCCAGTGCGTGCTTGAAGGCGCTCATCGTTGGCTCCGGCGAATGGCCCAGACGCCATCGTGCAGGACAAAACGCTGAGCGCCGATGCCGAAACGGGCCAGTTTCAGCTCAAGCGCCCGGTACAGCCAGCTTTCCGGGCGTCCGCGTTTTAGTCGTGCCAGCCAGCGTCCACCGCAGAGGATCGTCAGCGTAGCGCCGGGCAGGGCGCTGCCGGGGATAAGACTCCAGTTGCGCCACAGTATCGCCATAATGGTTCCAGCGACTGCGCCAGCGGCCAGCCCGGCAAGCAGCGCTATCAGTAGTTCGCTGACCGTCAGGCCGCGAAACACCGCAGGCTCGCGGTTCAGCCGTTCCGGGAGGAAGGGGATGGTGCTCATGGCTTACAGGATGTCCGAGGCCTGGTTGAGCAACCAGATGGTGATCACCAGCAGAACCGCGCCGACGCCCGCCATTGCGCCTAAATCTTTCCACTGCTTACGCCCGCCCTGAATTTCGGAGTAGGTGGCGATGCAGTTATTGGCGACCACCAGAAAACCCACGGCGCAGACGCCCAGCGTCATCAGGATCACAATGTCATAGCCGTAGTTCTGCAAGGTTTCCATGATGCCGTCGCCCTGACCGCGTGAGGGATCTTCCATCTTTGGCAGATCGGCATATGCAGGCAGGGCCGGGAACCATAACAGCCATCTGAAGATGCGTTTTTTCATTTTGCCTCCTGAAATCCGCTAGCTCAGTACCAGCCAGAAGCTGATCAGCAGCAGTAAAATGGTGCGTCCGCCGATGCTGCCCAGCGCTCGCCAGCTCACCCGCGCAGTCGCCACACCCCGGTAGGCATCATTCAGCACCCAGACCACCCACAGCAGCAGAAAGGCGCTGAACAGGCCGAGCATCACCAGGCTGACAGCATCGGGCTTCACCAGACTGGCAGCCAGGAAAGCGCTGATTTGTTCAGGGCTCATGGCGCGGTTTTCTCCTCACGATATTGCCCGGCAAGCGTTGCCGTATCTCGCGGTTGGGCACGGGCGGGGGTGAGGTAATTTTCAATCCCGCTGCGCAGGGTGGTGATATCGCTGTGGATGCGCGGATAGACGGTCTGAAAGTACATATCTGTTCCCTGGTCGCTAAAGATTCACCACCAGAGGCGTGGATGCCAACGTATGTTCATTCCAAGATAATGCTGATTAGCGGCGGCTAACGGGCACTACAAAGCCAACATCAACCTGCAGAACGGGTCCATGCGTGGTCAGTTCAGCCTCACCGGTGCAGAGCACTTACGGATGAGCCAGCAACTGATTGATGCCGGCGTGGCGACCGGCTACTACTTTGTGGCCATCTTTCTGAAAAACGGGGCGGCAGGTTTGCAGCAGGACACGGACATGGCGTTGCGCTATTACCGCAAGGCGGCTGATGAGGGCAGTGCTCAGGCACAGGCTTATGTGGGCGACATACTGGCTGGAGGGACTGGAGATGTGCCGAATATTGCACGGCAGATGCGCCGTTGTGCTGCTGAGCAGGGTGAGGGGGAGGCAGCGAAGGCTCTGGGGATTAACCTGAAGAATAGAGGCCAGTATCAGGAGGCTATTGAGGCCTTTCAGTTAGGGGTAGCGGCAGGTGATGAGACTTCTGCCGGTTGGTTAGCTGACACATTTCTAGGCCCTTCCCCGTCGAATACGCTGGACTATATGGGGCAGCAGAAAGACTCTGAGCGGGCTAGTCGCTATGACAAAATCTGGAATATGTTGGCGGACTATTCTTATCTCCATCCCTCCGTCCCGGAAATCAACGATATCGTTCCGTTACCACCGGCACCGTTGCCCGCCTGGGACGGCAAACTGAAATGGGTTGAGGCCTATAACGCGAATACCGAGCCGCCAAAGCCTGGCGAAGCGCTGATTGAACAGCTGGCGAAAGACAAACAGCTGAACCCCGCCACCGGCAGGCCACTGCCGTCCTCACCGGACTTTGATAAAAATGCCGCCATCGTTCTGCTGTGCAGAACCGGTGAACCCTGCCCCAGAAGCGGCTACTGGCAGATTGCCCGGCCACCCCGGGAGGGTGTCAGTCAGCGCGCCATTCTGATGGTTAACGAGGGTGACATGATGCCCGCTGACGTTGTGGATATTTATCGCACCCGCCCCTGGCCGTCTGGCGATAAACATGAACAGCAGAAACAGCACGTCGACTGGCGCTTTTTGGGTGAGGTCTGATGAGGCGCGCAGGCGCGACGGCAACCTGTTAATGACATATCTGTAGGATTAATACTCTTAAGGACAAGGACTGATGCGCCGACTGTTACTGCTGTCCTGCCTGATACTGGCAGCGTGCGACGAGGGCAGTGCCCCGGCCACGGTAAACAAGGATTTTGCCATGAACCCGCTTTCTGATATCAACACCCGCCTGGCCTTTACCTGTAAACATGAAACCATCCCCGCCCCGTCGGCGGAGACCGATATGCTGTTTAAGTATGCCCGCTGGTTGCAGGTCAATAACTGGCTGAAAGAAGACAAGGCCGTGGACGTCCAAACCGAAAGGCTGTACCGCATAGCGGCGGCTAACGGGCACTACAAAGCCAACATCAACCTGCAGAACGGGTCCATGCGTGGTCAGTTCAGCCTCACCGGTGCAGAGCACTTACGGATGAGCCAGCAACTGATTGATGCCGGCGTGGCGACCGGCTACTACTTTGTGGCCATATTTCTGAAAAACGGGGCGGCGGGTTTGCAGCAGGACACGGATATGGCGTTGCGCTATTACCGCAAGGCGGCTGATGAGGGCAGCGCGCAGGCCCAGGCGTATGTGGGCGACAAACTGGCCCCGGTCGGTATGGCTCCGGATATTTCCCGGCAGATGCGCCGCTGCGCTGCTGAGCAGGGAGAAGGTGAGGCTGCAAGTGATTTGGGTGTCGCTTTAAGTATCACAGGACAATATCAAGAAGCGGTTGAAGCATTTCAGCTAGGAGTGGCTGCAGGTGATGATACTTCGGCAAGTTTTTTAGCCAGTGGGTTTAATGGCCCTGCGCCATCGAATACTCTGGACTACCTGGGGCAGCAGAAAGATGCTGAACGTTCCCGACGTTACAGGGCAATCTGGAAAATGTTGGCAGATTATTCGTATCTCCATCCCTCCGTCCCGGAAATCAACGATATCGTCCCGTTACCGCCAGCACCGTTGCCCGCCTGGGACGGCAAA
This sequence comes from Citrobacter freundii, assembly GCF_011077955.1. Lineage (GTDB taxonomy): Bacteria > Pseudomonadota > Gammaproteobacteria > Enterobacterales > Enterobacteriaceae > Atlantibacter. The sequence continues at coordinate 345,588 of NZ_JAALBX010000001.1, read as the reverse complement.
CTGAAATGGATTGAGGCCTATAACGCGAATACCGAGCCGCCAAAGCCTGGCGAGGCACTGATTGAACAGCTGGCAAAAGACAAACAGCTGAACCCCGCCACCGGCAGACCACTGCCGTCCTCACCGGACTTTGATAAAACCGCCGCCGTCGTTCTGCTGTGCAGAACCGGTGAACCCTGCCCCAGAAGCGGCTACTGGCAGATTGCCCGGCCACCCCGGGAGGGTGTCAGTCAGCGCGCCATTCTGATGGTTAACGAGGGTGACATGATGCCCGCTGACGTTGTGGATATTTATCGCACCCGCCCCTGGCCGTCTGGCGATAATCATGAACAGCAGAAACAACACGTCGACTGGCGCTTTTTGGGGTGAGATCGTAAACAAAAACAGGTGCAAGACTTTATCAGCGTCATCACCACCAAACGCCCGAGCCTCTGATAAACACCGCTCCCGGTATCGCGTCGGGAGCGGTCGCCTCAAAAGAGTGACCACGCGCGCCTTTAAAGGCACAAAAAACCTTTGTCAATATCAAGCTAACTCGAATTAGTTTACAATTATGGCTTAATCATTGTATGAGAAATGAGGGTTATGGCCAAAACTGTTGAGCAAGTCGCTAAAGCGCTGGATATCTCCATTACCACCGTGCGCCTGGTGCTGGGTGGTAAAGCGGAGCAGTACCGCATCAGCGCCAAAACGCAGCAGCGTATTAATGACTATATCGCTGAGAATGGCCTGGTTGTTAATCACATCGCCCGCAGCCTCAAACTCAATAAAACCGAAACCTTAGGGCTTGTTATCCCGCGCTTATCCAACCTGTTTTTCTCCACCCTGGCGGAAAAGCTGGAGTCCTGCTGCCGTGAGGCGGGTTATCAGTTGATGATTGCCTGCACCTACAGCGACAGCGAGCATGAAAAAAGCCTGGTGGAAGGGTTACTGGCGCGTAATGTTGACGGGATGTTCGTGGTGCCTTCCACGCGGGAAACCCAGTTGCATCACCAAAAGGTGGCGCGCAAAAGGCCGCTTGTGATCCTGGACCGCGACTTCGGAGAAAGCGACACGTCGCTGGTGGTAAGTGATAACTACAATGGCAGTAAAAAGCTGGTGCAGGCGATGACTCAGGCGCTGGATGTCTCGCCGCTGTTTTTTATCGCGGGTGACACGCAGCAGCCGTCAATCCAGCGCCGTTTACAGGGCTACCTGAGCGAGTTGCCAGCCGGTAAAGACTGGGTGCTGTGCGCCAATCACAACCGGCAGGAGGAGGGCAAACAGTTGATGCTCGACTTTTTAAAGCAGCATCGCGAACCGCCGCAGGCGTTTATCGCTTCATCGTTGCCCATCCTTGAAGGGACGCTAAGCGGGTTGCGGGAAGCGTACGGTTATATCCCGTCGGATATCTCGGTCGGCACTTTCGATGAACATCAAATGCTGGGGTTCCTGCCTAATGCGGTGTGGTCGATGCGCCAGGACGAAGATGCCTGGGCGCAGCACGCGTTTCATCTGATGCGCCAGAAGCTGCAGGGCGATGCCACGAACGTGAAGATAACCGTGCCGATGACGTTAATTCATCGACCGTTATCCGTGGAAAAACGCAAAGGGAAATAAATATCGGGCGGCCCGTTACTCGCGACCGCCCGAAAGCGTTACAGCAGACGTTCCACAAAACGCAGTGCCAGCTCGGCGTCGCGCTCCAGCGGCAGGCCGCCTGTCACTGTGCCTCCATCACCACACGTGTGCCGCCCGAAAGCGTTACAGCATACGTTCCACAAAACGCAGCGCCCGTTCGGCGTCGCGATCCGGCGGCAGGCCGCTTATCCCTGTGCCGCTTGCATCACCACGCGGGCGTCGCCCGCAAAGCGTTACAGCAGACGTTCCACAAAACGTAGCGCCAGTTCGGCGTCGCGCTCCGGCGGCAGGCTGCTTATCCCTGTGTCGCCTGCATCACCACGCGTGCGCCGCCCGCAAGGCGTTACAGCAGACGTTCCACAAAACGCAGCGCCAGTTCGGCGTCGCGCTCCGGCGGCAGGCCGCTTATCCCTACGCCGCCAATCACGATGCCCTCCACCATAACGGGCGCGCCGCCGGGCATGGCGAGTAAGCGCGGATCGTGAAATACCTCAAGGCATAGCACGCCCTGGCTGACTTCCTCTGCCAGCCGCGCCGTCGGGCGGCGAAAACGCAACGCGCTGAAGGCTTTGCGCTGCGCCAGTTGCCGGGGCAGGGCGGGGCAACGGGCATGAGCGCCAAAAGCGATAAGCTCGCCGTCGGCGCCCACCACCGCAACCGCAAGCCCCGCGCTCTGCGGGTCCGCTTCCGTTTCCTGTAAAAACTGCGCCAGCCGCTGGCAAACCGCGCTGTCGTTAAGCCGTGGCGAGGCGCAAAGCAGGCTGTCAGGCATCGGCGATATACCCCTGCAAACGCTGATGCAGCGCGTCCAGCTCTTCCCGCTGGGTTGCGGTCAGCGCCACAAACGGCTCACGGGTCGGCCCGGTGTCCACCACGCCTTTGCCCGCCAGATATTTCGCTGACTGGAACACGCCGCGTGCCACCAGGTTTTCCACCACTTCGTTAATCTGCTGCTGTAAACGCTGCGCTCTGGGGATATCCCCTTGCCGGAATGCCGCGCGCAGCGCCAGAAACAGCTCCGGTTGCAGGTTCACGGTGGTGCCGACGGTGGCGGTGGCGCCGGCGGCGAGGCTTGAGAGAAAAATCTCGTCAAAGCCGTTAAAGAACACTTTATCGGGATAACGGGCGATCATGCGCTCCAGCGAATAGAGGTTATGGGAGGTGTGCTTCACCCCCAACACCTGCTCGTCGCCCAGCAGCGCCTCGGCGGTCAGGCTGTCGAGCTCCACACCGGTAAACTGCGGAATGTTATACAAAATCACCGGGATCGAGATGGCGTCCAGCACCCGGCGGTAGTAGGCGATAATCTCCTCGCGACTGTATTTATAGTAATAGGGCGGCACCAGCGAGACAGCGCTCGCCCCGTCCTGCTCGGCGCTTTTCGCCAGTTCGACGGCATCCTGGGTGCGCGGTGTCCCGACGTGGGCAATCACCGGCACCTTCCCTTGCGCCGCGTTGACCAGCGTCGCCAGCACCTGTTTGCGCTCATCAAAGCGCAAAAGCGGCCCCTCCCCGGAGGAGCCACAGCAGTAAAAGCCTTCCACGCCGCGCGCCAGTTGGGCGTGCGCCAGAGTCTCCAGCGCCGCGTAGTTAACGGATTCATCCGCGTGCATCGGCGTGACTACCGCGGAAATAATGCCGCGAAACGCCTGCCAGTTGTCGCTTACCATGCGGTCCAGCCTCCATCCACGGTCACGGTGGACCCGGTCATATACACGGAGGCGTCAGAGAGCAGGAACACCACCGCGCCGTTGTACTCATGCGGTTGCGCCATGCGGCCAATCGGAATGCGGTCGGTGTAGTTCTTCTGAAAACGCGGATCCTGGTCGCTGCGCTCCACGCCGGAAAGCGTCAGCGTATTAACGCGAATGCCGTCGCGGCCCCAGTAGGTGGCACAATAGCGGGTGAAGTTATAAAGCCCGGACTTCGCCGCCGCGTAGGCAACCGGCTTCACGAACGGGATGCCGGTGTCCTCTTTTTTGTAGCTGTAGATATCCTGCACCGGCGAAACCACGCCATAGATGGAGCCGACGTTAATGATGGAGCCGCCTTTCCCGGCCTGGCGCATCCGTTTGCCGACCTGCTGGGTCATCAAAAACGTGCCGACCAGGTTCACTTCCACGACCTCGCGGAACACCTCTTCCGGGAAATCTTCGAACGGGCCGGAGACTTCCGGCGGCGCGCTCGGCTGGGTATCTACGCCCGCGTTGTTCACCAGCCCATCCGGCACGCCCCATTTGGCTTCAATTTTATCCAGCACCTGATTGATGCTGGCTTTATCGGTAATGTTCACTTCCGCGCACAGCAGGCGGTCGGAGTCTTTGATCGCCCCCAGCACGCGGTCCACGCGCGCGTCGTCAACGTGCGTCGCCAGCGCCGCCACCTTCGCGCCGCGTTCGTGCAGCGTCTTCACGTACTGCGCGCCCAGTTGCCCCAGGCCGCCGGTCACGATGATGATTTTGTCTTTTACCGAGAATAAGCTGTCTTCCATTGTTCCTTTCCCCTCAATGCGCGTTAGATTTTGTGTGTGGCGAGGTAGTCACGATCGAGAATAATGCCGTGGCCCGGTCGGTCGCTCGGTATGTAGTAGCCGTCTTTCTCAACACCGGCCTCGGCGATGATGCGCAGATCCTTCCAGCGCCCGCCGTCGGTCATTTCGGCATACGAGATATTCGGTACGGTAGCCAGCAGGCTGGCGCTGAGCTCCATGACAAAGTGCGGGGTCATCGGCAGGTTGTGGGCGCGTGCGACGGCGGCGATATCGAGATAGCCGGTAATGCCGCCCACGCGTCCCAGATCCGCCTGCACATAATCCGCGCAGCCGCTCTCAATATATTGCGTGAACTGGTTTAAGTTATAGACGTTTTCACCCAGGGCGATCGGCGTTGTGCTGCGTTCGCGCAGTTTCAGGTGGCCGGTAATGTCGTCAGAAGGCAGCGGTTCTTCAATCCACAGCAAATTAAGCGGCTCGAATAATTTGAACGCGCGCAGCGCCTGCGGGAAGTTCCAGCCCTGGTTGGCGTCCACCGCCAGCGGGAAGCCCGGCACCGCCTCCTGAATTTTACGCAGGCGCTCCACGTCCTCTTCCAGCGTCGGTTTGCCCACTTTTACTTTCGCCGCCAGGTAGCCGGTGCTTTTCCAGCGTTTTACCTGGTCTATCACTTCTTCCACAGACAAATGCAGGTTGATGCCGCTGCCGTAGAGCGGTACGCGGTCGCGCACTTTGCCAAGAATATCGACAATCGGCGCGTTCAGGGTTTTGCCGAGCAGATCCCAGTAGGCGATATCGAGCGCCGCCAGCGCATGGGTGGTAACCCCCGCGCCGCCCACGTCGTGGATGTATTTATACGAGCGGTGCCACAGGCCGCGCGGCGAAAGCGGCTGGCCGATAACGTCCGGAATGATTTCAGCAATCAGCGCCGAGATGGTTTTGCCGCACCAGCCGGACGTGTGGCTAAAGCCGGTACCGACGTGACCGTTGGAGCCATACACATCGACAATCGCCACTTCAATATCGGTGACGTGGTGAATTTGATCGCCCCACGGGCCTTCCGGCAACGGGACGCGGGCGGTCATCAGTTCAATATTTTCAATGACGGGCATATTGGTGCTGTTCATTATCATCATCCTTCTTTCATGACCGTGGCCGCCCTGGCGGCGCACGGTCGGGGAACATTAGTTTTTTGAAGTAGAAACCGGCGCTTGTCGGGCCGGGATCGCGGCGTCAGCGTGTTCGGTATGGGGTTGGTCGTGCTCATCGCCCACCGAGTGCCCGAACACTTCCGGCAGCAGGAAAATCGAGGCGAGGAAGGCGCAGAACGGCGCGATGGCGATAATCAGCGATGCCAGCGGTACGCCGAGCTTTTCAAACAGCGGCGGGAACACCAGGGTGGTGACGAACGCGGTCACTTTTACGATGGTGTAACCAATACCCGAGGCCACGCCGCGATAGCGCGGTTTCGCCACCAGCGAAATAACCGTCATGCCGCTTTCGGAATCCCAGTAGTGACCCCACAGCATCAGCGCCGCCCCGAAGGTAATAAACGCGAAACTGCTGGAGTACACGCCCCACGCCGAGATAGAGATCCCGATGGTCACCAGCAGGAAGCCCCATTTACTCAGCCCCTTGTGGCCGAGCTTCGGCAACAGCAGCGGGCCGACGAAGGCCGACAGCGCCGCGATGCAGTTCACCGCCAGCAGAGCGAGGTTGTTCTGGACCTGCCCGGAGATGCCAATGGTGACGAGGATTAACGGCAGATAGAAAGAAAACGCATAGTTTTCAAAAGACTGTACCGCGCAGGAGAACCAGCCGAACAGCGTGGTGCGGCGGGTGAACGGGCGGCGGAACAGGTCATGCAAGGTCTCTTTCAGCGTCGGGTGAGGAATATGAACATTTTCGTTAGGCAGAATATCGTCCAGCAGTTTGCCGTCCTCTTCGCCGTAGTATTCACGTGAGGCTTTTTTCGCGTCGATAAAACGGCCACGCTCAACAAACCAGGCCGGGGTTTCCGGCAGCTCACGGCGCATAAACAGCAGCATACAGGCCGGAATAGCCGGTACCGCCAGCACGATGCGCCAGATCATGTCCGGGTGAACGTCGAGCGCCACCAGGCTTGTCACCAGTAAGATCGCGGCGATGATCCCGAGGGCGAACATAAACTGCCAGCGGTTGGCCATCACTTCGCGTTTGCCCTTCGGCATCACTTCCATGATGTAGGTAAAGCCGTTGGCGACGTCTGCGCCTACCGGGATCCCGGCGAGGCAGCGAATAATCGCCAGCCAGTACATGTTCGGCGCCAGCCCCTGAAGGACCGCGAAAATCGCGAACAGGATCATCGACCAGAGGAAGATTTTGCGGCGACCGAGTTTGTCGGTCAGCCAGCCGCCAAGCAGGGCGCCCACCACGGCGCCCAACTGGGTTCCGGCGGCGGTAAAGCCGAGCAGCCAGGCGCTCGGCTCATAAATATCTTTCAGGGCGAACAGAATAAAAGCCATGGAATAGATATCCCACGACTCAATTAACAGCGCGGTGATCATCAGCCACCCCGCTTTGGTGCAGCCAGGGGCTTCCTGAGAATCGAGGCGTTTTTTGGCCTTCTGCACAATAAATTCAATGTGTTGCTGCTGATACATAAAATCCTCTCTTGCCCGGGCGGGCAGGGCGCCCGCCCGAACAGAAACGTGTTAACCCGCTCCTTCGCGGGGAAGGAGGCAGATGAACCGGATGTTTGCCAGGATCGCTAACAGCGTAAAAATTACATAAGCGAGTGAGTGTTATTGCACGAGCGCGTAAGCATCCCCTGCGAGATAAACCTGAATGTTTTGCGTCAGCGCCTGGGCCACAAAGGCCGTCAGCACCTCTTGCAACAGCGCCTCATCAACGTAGGCCAGGCTCAGGTGATTACTCTGATGGCCCGCCATTAAATCGTCGCGCGTTACGCCGTCCAGCACCGCGTTTAACAACGGCCACTGGTAGTTGGTGGCCTTGCGCCGGCGTTCGAACTCGTCGTGTGGCAGTTCCACGGCGGTGCCGGTGCCGATATGGAGAATGACGCCGGTGCCTTCATAGTGGGCGCGCGCCCAGATAAAACGCCCGGCCTTGCCCTGGCCTGCGATGGTGGAACCGCCGTACGGGAAGAACATCGGCGGCTGGCGGTAGCCGGTCGCGCCTGCGATACCGCCTTTGAGATGGGCGAACGGCACGGCGCCTGAAATCTCCAGATCCCAGTAGAACGTGCCGTTGTACTCGCTGCCCCAGCGGATGTCGTGCAGCGTGGTTTCGCTCTCAAGGCCGAGCGCGCTGAGCAGTTTCGCCATCATGACCTGCGGAATGGCGCTGCCCATATCCACTTCGTTGATGCAGGTGATGGGCGCGTCGGGGCAGATAATCTCGCCCTGTTCGTCAGGTATTGGGAAGCGCTCGGCGTTGCCAATCGCCCCTTCGGCGAAGTCGGAGGCGGCACAGCTGTCTTTCAGCCCCTGCTGATACTGCACGCCCACCGCCGACAGCCCGAAGCGTTTCACAAAACGCGCCATGGCAATCATCATCGCGCACTGCTCCAGCACCTGCTCGCGGGTCAGTTCTTCTGCGCCGTTAGTGCCAAATTCAAAGCGCATCCCGCGGGTTTCATACCAGTCCAGGCAGGCTTCGCGCAGCGCCTGCGGCACCTTGTTCATCTCCACCAGCAGTGCCGACTGCGACAGCGATTCCACCGGTAGCCCTACGTCAATCATCGCTTTTTGCGGGAATACGCCGTTGATCATCCCCATACAGAAGGTGTCGAACAGGCCGACGATGGCTTTGTGTTTCAGGATCGACTGACCAACCTTCACGCCAATTTGCCCGGCCTCGCGTGCCAGGAGCGGCGTGCTGGGGTGAACAGGATGCAGATAGTTAAGCGGATGGCTGAGATGACCGTTGCGCAGCCAGGTATCCAGCCCACGCATAAACGCCTCGTCTTCGAAGGTTTCCGACCACAGGCGAGAGTAGGGGCGCTCAAGGCTTGTCAGGCAACCCGCCATGCACAGCATCCCCACCAGGCCCGGCCAGGTGCCGTCGAAGTTAGCAAGTAGCAGGACCGGACCGCGATGGTGCACCAGCGACGGAGCGATATGGTGAGAGTACTGCCAGGCGGTAAGCAATACGATCACCGGCGCGTCCGGGTCGATAGTCGCGAACAGATCGCTGCCTTCTTTCTGGCTGCTGATAAAACCGTGACCACGGGTTTCGTTGACCGGATGGGCGCGACGCAGGCGATAGCCCAGGGTTTCCAGCGCCGCTTCAAGACGCTGTTCAAATAATTTTTGTGTCGGCCAGCAGGTGACGTTCGCCGGTTCGCGTAAATCCGCGTTGGTGACCATCAATACTTCGCCTGGCTGCGGCGTTATTCGTTGCTCTTCTGCGGGTAGGGTTAACTTCAGCATCGGCATGGGGCTCCTGTAGGGTAGGTCCGGCACAGTACTGAGCGGGCAAAAGCGAGAACAGGTGCTATCAACTCGCGTTTTCACTGCGCCAGACGCCGGTTTTTATGGCTAACTCTCTTGGCTAACTCGAATTAGCAAATTAGGATAAAAAAAAGGCAGCCTCAAATTTTTCTCCCGCGTTTTGTGATATTCATCAACGTTGATTTTGTAATAGTTTGATTATTAATGAGTATTTTTTAAGCGCAACGCTGTGCAGCAAAACGCAGCGCAGAAGACGCCTCTTCGGCGCGTGTAACGGGCCAATAACAAAATGTGAGTATGCATAAGTCAAAACCTCGCGGACGGTTTTATATAACCTTATGAATAACCATGTTTATAAGGGGAATTTTTCAGACGCTTTTTTCGTGATGTCAGGCCTTGCGACGATAATTTAACCGATCCCGCTCACACTCTTCATTCATTCAAGTTGTGAATATCACCTGATTGCTATAATTAGCTAATTCGAGTTAGCTTAAGAGTGATTTTTATCACCTCGGCCAGCCTGGCGCAGACCAACAACACAATAACGATTCGGACAGAGGATTTAATGATGACTGTGATTACCTCGCCAACCCTACCCGCGGCGAAAGAGCAACAGCTCTCGCTGCAAGCGCAGGAAAGAAAAAAGCTGATTACCGTGCTGGGCTCCGGTTTATCAGGCACCACCATTGAGTTTTACGACTTCTTTATTTACGGCACCGCCGCGGCGCTGGTCTTCCCGTCGCTGTTTTTCCCTAATCTCTCGCCGCTGATGGGGCTGCTGGTGTCGTTTCTGACGCTGTCGATTACCTTTGTCAGCCGACCGATCGGCGCCATCGTATTTGGTCACTACGGTGACAAGATTGGCCGTAAAAAATCGCTGGTGCTGTCGCTGATGATCATGGGGATCTCAACATTCCTGATTGGCCTTATCCCAAGCTATGAAACCATCGGCAACGCCGCGCCGCTGATCCTTATCTTCTTGCGCTTGTGTCAGGGCTTCGCCATTGGCGGCGAGTGGGGCGGGGCGACCACGCTGATTACGGAATATGCGCCACGCAACCGCCGGGGATTCTTTGGTACTTTCGTTCAGTTGGGCAACGTGCTGGGGCTTTTTATCGCCACCGCCGTGTTTGCGCTGGTGGTGATGCTGCCGGAAGACGATTTAATGTCCTGGGGTTGGCGTGTGCCGTTCCTGCTGAGCATCGCACTGCTGTTCGTGGGGATGTTTATCCGTTCGCGCATTGAAGAGACGCCAGTCTTTAAGGAAAACCAGAAACAGCGCGAAAACGCGCCAAAAAGCGCGGAGCACAAGTTTCCCATTCTGACGGTACTGAAACATCACCGCCGGGCCGTTTTTCTGGCGATGGGCATGCGGATGGGCGAGATTGTGCTCGGCTGGCTGACGGTGGCGTTTTTTATGTCCTACGTGACGCGCGAGCTTAACTTTACCCGTGAAACGGCGCTCAACGGCCTGCTGCTGGCGAGCTTTGTCGGTATCTTTACCTTCCCGTTCTTCGGCTGGCTGTCTGATAAAATTGGTCGTCGTCCGGTTTATCTCGCGGGCGCGACTATCACGCTGATTTTCGCCTTCCCGCTGTTCTGGATGATCGACTCCGGCTCGGTGAAAATGTTTATGTTTGCCACCACGTTTTGTTACTCCGTGGGGCTTGGCATGATGTTCAGCGTACAGCCGGCGTTTTTCTCTGAACTGTTTGATACCAGCGTGCGCTACACCGGCGTGTCGCTCGGCTTCCAGTTGGCGAATATCGTCGGCGGGTTGACCCCGATGATTGGCACGCTGCTGATTGCATGGTCCGGCGGGCACTCATGGCCAATTTCGTTATTCCTGGCCTGCATGGCGCTGATTACCATTGCCTGTGTATGTGTGACGCGTGAAAGTTATAACGATGAGTTGAATGAGGTGAAATAACCAATATGGCAGATCGCATTCGCGTCATTGGTTCGCCGAACGACTTTGCAAAAAGCACCTGTTAGAAAGAAATAAAAAAGCCCCTCGCCGAAAGGCAGGGGCTTTATACCAGATATTTCCAGTAAACAGCGCTTTGCTCTCAGGCGCGAGTACTTACGGTATTTCGACCTAAAACCAAATACTGCGGGCGCTTATTGACTCCGCCCCCATGAGAATAATAAGAGCGCAGTGAGTTTATTTGGCCTCGGGAGCGTCTATTAAGCGCGCTTATTTTGTTTTGGCCTCAGGAGCATCTATTGGGCGCACACGCTTTATTGCGGTCGCGGCAATCGTTATCACGCGCGCTCGCCTTTCGGGAGAATCTGTTTCTGGCATCAAAAAGGCGTATGCATCGCCTTATAGGTTTAACTCACGCTCGTAACGATCACTGCATCACCATCCCGCGCCCTGCACCCAACCCGGGACTTGCGACAGCAGCCACAAGATCAGGCCAATCGAGCCGCCAACCAGCGTCCCGTTGATGCGGATAAACTGCAAATCCTTACCAATGTTCAGCTCAATCTGGCGTGACATATCCCGCGCATCCCAGCCTTTTACCGTGTCGCTGATGTGACGCGTCAGGAACGCGGCAAACTCAGGCGCAACGCGGGTCGCGGCCTGCTCCATATGTTCGTTAAGCGAATGGCGCAGCGCATTATCGGCTACCAGCGTTTCGCCAAACCATTGTCCGGCTTCGGCAATACGCCGCTGAATGCGTGAGTCTTCCGACTGCATATCCGCTTTTAGCCACTGGCGCAGGTCGCCCCACAGTTCGCCGAGATAGCGGTTAAAGGTTTCGTCATTCTTCAGATATTCTTTGATGTTATTGGCTTTTTCCGCCATCTCCGGGTCGGTTTTCAGGTTGTCGATAAGCTTTAACGTCGCTCTGTCAAACGCCTTACGGATCTGGTGGGTGCGGTCTACGCTGATATCATCCAGCAAGGAGTTCACCGCATCGGATACCAGCTCAGCGCTGTGTTCGCCCAACCATTCGGTGGGCAGAATTTTGGCTTTCAGCGGATGCTCCGTCTCCAGCCAGTGAACAATCTGGCGGGCGATAAATGTGCGGGTTTTATCGCGCTGAAGCAGGGTGATAAGTTGGGCAATCAGCGCATCCAGTAACTGCTGGTGACGATCGTTTTTGGTCATACTTTCCAGCATTAACGCGCTGGTGCCGGTAAGATCCACTTTATCGATCGCCTTATGCACCGCCCGGCGCAACAGGCCCTGAATTCGCGAATCGTCAGTGAGCTCCAGAAAACCGCTCATACCCTGAATCAAATAGCCGCCGACACGTTGCGCGTTATCCGGCTGGCTGAACCATTTGCCGATAAGCATCGCCGGCTCATGCCGGTGGATCAGCGCCACCAGCGACTGTGTATCAAGAAATTTTTCTTCAACAAAGCGCCCGAGGTTTTCACCAATCCGGTCTTTATTGCGCGGAATAATCGCGGTATGCCGGGCGATAAACGGCAGCGGCACGCGACGAAACAGCGCCACCACGGCAAACCAGTCGGCCAGCGCACCCACCATCGACGCCTCGGAAACGGCCTTTAACCCACTTACCCACGGGCTGGGCGGCAGGAAGAGTGTGGTCACAAAGACAGCTGCGGCAATCAGCAGCAGCGAGAGCGCCAGAAGCTTAGCGCGTTTGAGTTCAGCTAATTTTTCCATGGGGTAAGCATAGAGGGGAAGCGGGGAAGAGGGTAGAGGAAAAGGTTTAATCGGAGAGCCGATATAGTGATAAGAACGCGTCGCAACGAGACTGTCATGAGTCGATACGAAGAACAGATATAGGTGCGCGGTATAAACTTATTATTTAATTAACGTAGCGTTAATAACAGGTTTCTATTAATAAGCTGTTTAATAAAATCCTTATTAATTAAATGTCTGCTCGCACGATTTGACTATTTTAAATACTGGCATGGGTTAAGGCTGATATTTTTTATATACAGGGGTTTAAATTAAAAGGCTGATGTACATAGTTCCACTGTATATCATATTGGTCAGAAAGCTGAGTATTTCAGGTTCACGATAGAAGGATAAAGGTTATTTCATTTAGCCCAATAATGAACGATGCCTGAGGTTGTCTACGTACCGGAAACAGAGAAGATGTCGCGCTGAGTGATGCGTAAATTTTCTTGTTGGAAAAAGATTACAGTTTTACCTTCGCTGTTGCCTGGAATGAATATACAACATCGTGATCATAAGGGCTCATAACCCCACAATTCCCTACTTTTTATCATCCCCAAAATCGCTAAAAATAGACCATACTATTAATAGGGTTTCACACAGCAAGCAAAAGGAGGTTGTATGTCCAGAACCATCTTAGTCCCTATCGATATCTCGGAAATGGATCTGACGACGCGGGTTATTCCCTATGTACAGGAATACGCCGGGCGGGATATTGCAATGGTTCACTTTTTGGCGGTGATCCCTGACCATACGTATTTTGCTGCTTATGGTCTGGAATACGCCGCTATCGCGCCGGAACATGCGCAGCGGGAAGCAAACGCATTGCAGACGCTTAATGAGCTTATCCCCCAATTCGGGCTGCCTGAAGGACGCGTAAAAACGCATGTTTGTAGCGGCTCGCCGAAGGATCATATCCTGCGGGTGGCGGATCAGATCAACGCCGATCTGATTATCCTCGCCTCGCACCGGCCCAGCATGAGTACCTATCTGCTGGGATCCAATGCCGCCGCGGTGGTGCGCCACGCGAAATGCTCGGTGCTGGTAGTCCGTTAAGCCATCAAGCCCACTACGGTGGGCTTTTTAATGACGATCGAGTCCCATCGCGCTCACCGGATCGAACAGCGACAGGCTCTCAATATTTTCAAGCAAGATAACTTTACGAAACGACAGCGCGGATTTCGGTTCCGTGGTGAGTGTGACTTCATGCTCCGCGTACCAGGCGCTGTAGTTGTGTTCGACCACAAACTCCCCGTTGTCCCGTGACCGGTAGCCGCTCAGAAAAGGGATAAGCACAACACTGTTTCCGGCGTTGCTGCTGTCTAGCGAGGCGGTATGCACCATTCCGACGTAGATGCGCTGCGATTTAAGCATCACCAGCGCCAGCTCGCCTTCCTCCATGCACTGATACAACAGGCCTTCCAGACCATTGGCGCGGGTAAGCTGCTTGTATAGTTTGCGGCGACCCCCGCTGTCGAGCCGTGCGCTGCGCGCCCAGTTAGAACGGTAGAGGCAAAACAGCACGGCGAAGCCCAGCATAATAACCACCGGCGCCTGGATGCCCAGAAAGCTCCAGTTAATAAACTCCATTTGATAACGGTGCGTTTCGCTGCCGAAGTACTGCGGCAGTCCGTTCATCACCATTGAGGTCAACAGTAACATCAGCCAGACGGCGGCGGTGGCAATCAGGCCTTGTAACACGAAAATGCACCCGTAAAGCGCCACCAGGAAGTACACATCCCAGCCGAAAGTACGTTTGTATTTCAGGCGTGTCGACAGGTCGCGGCTGGCGTACCAGTAGCCGCACACCATCAGCACCATAAAAATCGCTGTTCCCATCTCAGGCTCGCTTCAGCATATCGACATAGCGCTGAAAATCGTCCTGTACCTGGACGCAATGGATATTCACCATGGCATTGCCGTCGCCATCAATAATGATGCGTTCCCCATCGTCAATGGCGTCCTGGACTTCCCCCTGACTAATGACATGTAATAGTTTTTCGGGGCTTGAGAAGAGTGATGGCAGTAGTTTCATTAAAATTCCTCCTGGCTACAGTGTAGAAAGTCTGCACGAAAGCTGCGGGAAATGATTCTGAAACTCATCCTAGGCCAGGGCCTCTTCGCGCTCGCGTACCCGTTTCAACAGCCCCGCCAGGCAAAAGACAACCATGACGCCTGCGAGCGCAGACAGCGCGTGAAAAGGCAACCGCCCGCCCGCGTGGAAGTAAATCCAGCGTGCCGCTTCGACCGCCGCGGCGCTGGTGCTTAACACCACAATATTTAACGAGGCGGAGACAGTGCCTTTCGGCAAGTCGTTGGAAAAGAGCGTAAAGCGGTACAGCGTCGGGAAAATCAGCCCAATGCCGAAGGCGTAAAAACTGGTGCCGAGCACCGACCACAACCAGACATGGTGCCAGAGAAGATTACCGCCCGTTATCAGCAACAGCCCGGTCAACTGGAGCGGGATGGCGCTCCAGATAAAGCGCGGCGCGGTAGGATCTTTAATAAATTTCACCACCAGCATATTCGCGACGATCACCGCGCCGAAAATCGGCACCTGAGTCCAGGCGTACTGCGAGGTACTCAGTCCGCCATCGTCGATAAGGATCACCGGCGATACCGCCACCCAGGTCATCAGCGGGATATAACTTAACGAAAGCGTGGCCGCGCCGGTGAGAAATATCGGGTTGCGAAAGACGCTTTTGAAATCCTGCCAAACGCTTGCCACGCGAAAGGGCGCGCTGCGCGTTTTGATGGTCTCAGGCATTGTAAACAGTAAGCCAAGCCAGGCGATAAACCCCATCACCGCAATGATGCCAAACAGCGCTTTCCAGTGAACGAACTGCATCAGCGCCGCGCCGGACAGCGGGCCTACCACGGGTGCCATCAGCACCACGGAAGTGATGATAGCCATAAGCTTAATGGACTTGGTTTGCCCGTAGGCTTCCTGCACCGTCACATAGCCGACGGTTGCGATAAAACAGATACTGGTGCCCTGAATAAAGCGCGCCGCGAGAAATTGTTCCATTGACGTGGTAAATAACGTGGCGGTGCAGGCGAGGGTGAAAATCAGCGCGCCGGTGAGCAACACCGGGCGGCGGCCTATCCGGTCCGAGAGCGGGCCGAGCAGCCATTGCAACGCCATGCCCCCCGCCATATACAGGCTAACGGAGGCGGGCGCCAGGCTGATGTCGGCATTGAACTCACGCACCACATGAATAATCCCCGGTTGGATCATATCGGTAGTGAGATAAGCGGCGAAATCATACAAAATCAGCGCCATTGGAAAGAAAAGCGAACTGGCGTGCCTGGCCCAAAACGCGGAATTCCATTGCATACTCTCTTTCTCCTTGCTGTCTGACTCTCAGCTACAGTGTAGCTATAAGCAAATTGTTGTATATTGTACTACTTATGCTGTCGCCCTTATGACAATACAAAAGGATACATAACGTGAATCTGCCGGATCCCTCAAGCGCCAAACCGCTTTACAAGCAACTTGAAGAGGCCCTCAAAGCGGCCATCTTAAGTGGTGAGTATCAGCCCGGGCAGCAGATCCCAACCGAAAACGATCTCAGCGCCAGCTGGCAGGTCAGCCGTGTAACGGTGCGCAAAGCGCTGGATGCGCTCACCCGGGAAAATTTTCTTACCCGCGTCTCCGGTAAAGGCACTTTTGTCTCCGGCGAGAAGTTCCAGCGCAGCATGACCGGCATTATGAGCTTCAGTGAGCTGTGTCGCTCCCAGGGCCGCCGCCCCGGTTCACGCACCATCAAATCGGTATTTGAAGACTGCGATGAGGATACCCGCGCCAGGCTGCACATTGCTGAGGGTGAAAAAGCGGTGGTGATTGAGCGTATTCGCTACGCCGACGAGGTCCCGGTATCGCTGGAAACCGTGTGGTTTCCGCCGCAGTTCGCCGCCTTGCTTAATGAAGATCTCAACAGCCATTCCCTTTACGACACGCTGCGCGACAAACATGGCCTGTGGTTTACTCACTCCAGTAAAACCATCGAACTGGTGTACGCCAGTTTTGACGTTGCCCATTACCTCGGCGTCGCCAACCGTTATCCGTTGATCTCCATTAAAAGCGAGATGATTGATAACAAAGGTGAAATGTCCTGTATTTCCCATCAGCTGATTGTCGGCGACAAACTGCGCTTTACCGTATAGCCCCTCTTTTTTGCAGTTGCTTCTCACCCTATTACCCCGAAAATCGGGATCTGCATCGCGGATCCCGTTTTTTTTGTCCGGTGACTCGTTGATCAAAATGTATCTCAATGTTATACATTCATAACAATACATTTAGATACATTGAATGGCGCGCGGATTTTACGCGGTTCACGTCAGAAACGACCCAAGGGGAAAAGTGATGAGTATTAAAGAGATCGTTAGCGGCATCGTTGAAAGCAAAGCGGAAAAGGGCGGGATCACCCATGTTTATTATGTGGCCTGCGGCGGCTCATATGCGGCGTTCTACCCGGCAAAAGCCTTTCTGGAAAAAGAAGCCACTAAGGTCACTGTCGGGTTGTACAACAGCGGCGAATTTATTAATAACCCGCCGGTAGCGCTCGGTGAAAATGCGGTTGTGGTGGTCGCATCCCACAAAGGGAATACCCCGGAAACCATCAAAGCAGCGGAACTGGCGCAAAGCCGCGGCGTGCCGGTGATTGGCCTTACCTGGGTGACGGATTCCCCGCTGGTGGCGCACTGTGATTTCGTGGAAACCTACAGCTTCGGCGACGGCAAAGACATTGCTGAAGAGAAAACCCTTAAAGGTCTCATCACGGCGGTCGAAATCCTCAATCAAACCGAAGGCTACGCCCACTACGAGGACTTCCAGGACGGGCTGGGTAAAATCAACCGCATCGTGTACCGCGCCTGGGATCATTTACAAAATCGCGCCCAGGCGTTCGCTCAGGAATATAAAGACGATAAGGTCATCTACACCATGGCAAGCGGCGCAGGTTACGGCGCGGCCTACCTGCAGAGCATCTGTATCTTTATGGAAATGCAGTGGATCCACTCCGCCTGTATTCACAGCGGCGAATTCTTCCACGGCCCGTTTGAGATTACCGACGCTAACACCCCGTTCTTTTTCCAGTTCTCCGAAGGCAGCACCCGCGCGGTGGACGAGCGCGCCCTGAACTTCCTGAAAAAGTATGGTCGCCGCATCGAAGTGGTGGATGCCAAAGAGCTTGGCCTGTCCACTATCAAGCCTACGGTGATCGACTACTTCAACCATTCGCTGTTCAATAACGTTTACCCGGTTTATAACCGTGCGTTGGCTGATATTCGTCAGCACCCCTTAACGACCCGCCGCTATATGTGGAAAGTGGAATATTAATCACGCCAGGAATTAACGCTTGGGCAGGGACGCCCGAATTCCCGCTTACAACAAGGAATAATGATGAACATTAAGGTTATTGGCATCGGTGATAATGTTGTTGATAAATACCTGCATTCCGGCGTGATGTACCCTGGCGGCAATGCGCTTAACTTTGCGGTCTATGCGAGGCTTGCCGGATGTGAGAGCGCGTTTCTCGGCGCATTTGGCAATGACGAGAGCGCACGTCACGTGCAGGACGCCTTACGAGAATTGAAAGTCGATACGCAGCGCTGCCGTCACTATGAGGGTGAAAACGGTTATGCCTGTATTCGGCTGGTGGACGGTGACAGGGAATTTGTCACCAGTAATAAGAACGGCGTATTGCGCGAACACCCGCTGCAATTATCAGAAGACGATCTTAACTATATTTCCCGGTTCGACGCGGTGCACTCCAGTATTAATGGATTTCTTGAATCAGAACTGGAAAAAATAAAACAGCGCAACGTCACGCTCTCGTTTGATTTCTCGGGTCGCGGTACGGAGGCGTATTTTAAACAGGTTTGCCCGTGGGTGGATTATGGGTTTATTTCCTGTGGCGCGTTATCGGTTGATGAGACCCTCAATAAAATACATCAGCTTTACGATTATGGCTGTAAACGGGTGATCGCCACGCGCGGGCATGAAAAGGTGTATTACTATGACGGCGTTGCCATAACCGAATGGCAGCCTGTTTATATCACCCCGGTCGATACGCTCGGCGCGGGTGACGCCTTCTTAACCGGCTTTATGCTCGCCATTTTAACAGGCGGAAACGCCCAACCGGAACACGACGATATTATTCGCGCCATGACGGCGGGAGGAAAAGCCGCGAGCCAGGTTTTACACCATTATGGCGCGTTCGGATTTGGTAAATCCTATTCCGACTAATTCCACCGCTTTATTAAATAAAAACATAACGGGAATTCACTCCATTATCCGGGGGTAAGTATGTTCTGGACAGAATTGTGTTTTATCCTTGTTGCCCTGATGTTTGGCGCTCGCATTGGCGGCGTATTTTTAGGTATGGTCGGCGGGCTTGGCGTGGGCGTATTAGTATTTGGTTTTGGCCTGACGCCCTCTGCGCCGCCGATTGACGTTATTTTAATTATTCTCTCGGTGGTGTTAGCCGCCTCGTCGTTACAGGCATCCGGCTGGCTGAAAAAATGCTGCGCCGTCATCCGCGCTATATCACCCTGTTAGCGCCGTTTATTTGCTATATCTTCACCTTTATGTCCGGCACCGGGCATGTGGTGTACAGCTTATTGCCGGTCATTTCCGAAGTGGCCCGCGATTCCGGCATTCGCCCCGAGCGGCCGCTGTCTATTTCGGTGATTGCCTCACAGCAAGCGATTACCGCAAGCCCGATTTCTGCGGCAATGGCGGCGATGATCGGTCTGATGGCGCCGTTTGGTATTTCTATCTCCACCATCATGATGATTTGCGTACCGGCAACGCTGATTGGCGTAGCCGCAGGGGCCATTGCCACGTTCAATAAAGGCAAGGAACTCAAAGACGACCCGGAATACCAGCGCCGCCTGGCGGAAGGGCTTCTGAAACCTGGCAGCAAAACGGATCGCGCAGCCGACATCGCGCCGCGCGCCAGGCTCTCGGTCATACTGTTCCTGTCGGGCGCCGTGGTGATTGTAATGCTGGGCCTGATTCCGGGCTTGCGTCCGGTGGTTGAAACTGCAAAAGGGCTGCAGCCGCTCTCGATGTCGGCGGCGATCCAGATTGTGATGCTCTCTTTCGCCTGCCTGATTGTGCTGCTGTGCCGCCCGCCGGTGGATCAGATCTTAAGCGGCAGCGTGTTCCGCGCCGGCGCGCTGGCAATTGTCTGCGCTTTTGGCCTGGCATGGATGAGTGAAACGTTCGTCAGTAGCCACATTGATGTGATCAAATCAGAAGTACAGGTGCTGTTGCAGGAGCATACATGGCTTATCGCCATCATGATGTTCTTTGTCTCGGCGATGGTCAGCAGCCAGGCGGCCACCACGCTGATCCTGCTGCCGCTGGGGCTGGCGCTTGGGCTTCCGGCCTATGCGCTGATTGGCTCCTGGCCTGCGGTAAACGGCTACTTTTTTATCCCGGTAGCGGGGCAATGCCTGGCGGCGCTCGCCTTTGATGATACGGGCACCACCCGCATCGGCAAATATGTGCTGAACCACAGCTTTATGCGCCCCGGCCTTGTGAATGTGACGGTCTCGGTGGCGATGGGCCTTATGATTGGCAAACTGGTATTAGGTTGATAGTGCTCCCCGGCCCGCTTGGTTAAGGGGCCGTTTTTTCCGTTTTCTCAACCGTGGTCAAAAAGTAAGTGAATACTTACTCATCAAGGCGACCTCAGTGCAGCCAGGTGATCGTGCCCTCCGGCACAAACAGCGAGTTGTAGCGCAACTGAAAAGCGTTCAGCTCGTTATTATCCAGATCCAGTTCATGATAAAAGCGCAGGGCGAGACGAATTTGCGCATCGGTAAGAGGGGCGCTTAAGCGGCCTTTTTGCAAAATGCGGTGCCAGCGCAGCAAATGTTGCTCACTGCCCTCAACGATAAACACTTGATAGATAAGCAGCAACTGGGCGGCATTTTGCAGATGGACTTCATCCGGGCGCGTCAGATACTGAATAAACTCGTGTCCGGCCTGTTTGCCCATGCTATCTATCATGGATTCTACCTGTAGGGTGGGAATAGCAAGGCGTTCGCTAAGCCGCCGCACCGCACGGCGCGAATCGGAGGTTAATACCCGAAACCCCACCACAAACACCACCACCAGGGTAGCCAGCATTAACCAAATCATCATTTCTCCTGCGTAGATACCGCATCCTTTACGTTGCAGAGGCACGGGCGGAGATTCGCGCCAGTCACTTACGCGTATCAGCCTGTGCGCCTGATGTACCGCGTTTCTGCAGTTCGAATTATTCAGAGTATAAAGCGGCCTATCATAGGCGAAACTCGGCGGCAGGAAAAACAGACGCGATTTCAGCCAGTAAAACGAAAGTTCATGCACGGATTAGCGCATAAAAACGTAAGTTCGGGGTTTTCCCCTATAAAGTTTTCCGCAGATTTTCCGATACCCCTTTTTATTTCGACTCGGGAAACAGTCACCATGCTCAACCGTATCAAAGTTGTTACCAGCCTGCTTATTGTGTTGGGGCTTTTTGGCCTTTTGCAATTAACATCAGGCGGGTTGTTCTTTAACGCGCTGAAAAATGACAAGGAAAATTTCACCCTTCTTCAGACCATTCGCCAGCAACAATCCACCCTGAACGCCAGTTGGGTCGAACTTATCCAGACCCGAAACACGCTGAACCGTGCAGGTATCCGTTACATGATGGATTCCAATCAGATGGGCAGCGGGGCGACCGTGGCGCAACTGATGGAGATTGCGCAAACCTCCCTGAAGCAGGCGGAAGTCCAGTGGGCTGCCTATGAGGCAGAGCCGCGTGACGCACGCCAGAGCGAAGAAACCGCAAAGGAAGTGAAGCGTACTTACGATATTTACCACAATGCGCTGGCTGAGCTTATTCAACTGCTGGGTTCGGGCAAAATTAACGCCTTCTTCGACCAGCCGACCCAGAGCTACCAGGACGGGATGCAAAAAGCCTATAACACCTATCTGGCTGAGAACGACCATCTGTATGAGCTGGCGGTAAACGGCAGCAACGAGTCTTATTCCATGGCGCTGTGGATCGCAGGCGGCGTACTGATTACGGTTCTGGCAGTGATGGTTCTGGTCTGGCTTGGCATCAACAAAGCGCTGATCCATCCGCTGCAACGTCTGCTGGAAAATATTCGCCATATCGCCAGTGGCGATCTGGTGACCGGCATTGATGTTCATGGCACCAACGAAATGGGCCAACTGGCGGCCAGCCTGCGTCATATGCAGGAAGAGCTGGCGAAAACCGTCGGCGATGTGCGTACCGGCGCTAACGCGATTTACAGCGGCGCCAGCGAAATTGCCGTGGGTAACAACGATCTTTCTTCCCGTACCGAGCAACAGGCGGCGTCGCTGGAAGAAACTGCAGCCAGCATGGAGCAGTTGACCGCTACGGTGAAACAGAACGCCGAGAACGCGCGTCAGGCAAGCCATCTGGCGCTGAGCGCCTCTGAAACCGCGCAGAAGGGCGGTAAAGTGGTAAGCAACGTGGTGCAAACCATGCATGAAATCGCCGGCAGTTCGCAGAAGATTGCCGATATCACAAGCGTTATCGATGGCATTGCTTTCCAGACCAATATCCTGGCGCTGAACGCGGCGGTAGAAGCGGCGCGTGCTGGCGAACAGGGCCGTGGTTTTGCGGTGGTAGCCGGTGAAGTACGCAACCTGGCAAGCCGCAGCGCCCAGGCTGCAAAAGAAATTAAAGGGCTTATCGAAGACTCCGTAAGCAAAGTGGAAGTAGGCTCAACGCTGGTTGAAAGCGCGGGCGAAACCATGGGCGAGATCGTAAGCGCCGTTACTCGCGTGACCGACATCATGGGTGAAATCGCCTCTGCCTCTGACGAGCAGAGCCGCGGTATCGACCAGGTGGGCCTTGCAGTTGCCGAGATGGATCGCGTAACCCAGCAGAACGCCTCACTGGTGCAGGAATCCGCCGCTGCTGCCGCTGCGCTGGAAGAGCAGGCAAGCCATCTGACCCAGGCGGTTTCTGTCTTCCGCATTAGCAAAGAAGCGCGCGAGATTGTCGCTGAAGGTTCAGCGCTGAAGACGCCTGTAGTCGCGTCAGCTCCGCGTAAACCGGCTATGGCAACCACCGGCGAGAACTGGGAAACGTTTTAATGTTTGCCAGGGGAAGGGGTTAAGGGGGCGATGCCCCCAATTTCCGCCTTCCCGAAGGAGTTTGTGTACGGTAGAAGGGTTACGTTCTCTGTTCAGTGGAAGGGTTCCGTTCGCTCAAAGTGGTTTCATCTCTGAGGCCACAGTGACGGCGAACGTGTCAGGGGCGCTCACCGCCGCGCCCCCGACACCCCCGGCTCCCGGCCAACAACATCGCCGCTATGCGGTTCCCTCGCCTTCATCTCCTCGCTTCAGGTCGGTCGGGATACGGCATCCTGCCTTTCCCGACCTCAGGCCTGCATCCCTGCAGGCCTGACCTGGCTCGTCAATTCCAGCTCGGCGATGTTGATGCCGGACCCAACGGCAACGGCGCTACCTTTACGTCTCTCTTTTCCAGGGTGATTTCTGACGCTGTAGATGTTAACGCCGGTTATAACTACCCCAACTTTATGCCTTTCGTTTTTAAACGGAGCGTTGGCTGCGTTAAGTATTTTCCATACTCATAGCGACACGTTAGTTACATTAAATAACCGGAAAGTACAGCGGGGAGAATTGGCCCCCATCACCATCGCCGAGGCGTTTGCGGGAGGCCGGGGCAAGCCGCAGGGATGCGGCTTGAGGGCGAGAAAGGCAGGATGCCGTATCTCGCCCGACCCGAAGCCGGACGCGATAAGCCGAGGACACCGCGAAGCGGCGATTGTGACAGGGGGAGCCGGGGGTGTTGGGGGCGCGGCGGAGAGCGCCCCTAACCCGTTCGCGTATGACGGTGTACCGTTGAGCCACGAACGCCTGGCGAACGGAACATTACTTCTTACCCAAAAATGCCTCGCAACAAGTAGTGAACGGAACAATGCTCCAGCCACGAAAATACCACTCAGCCAGTATTCCTGTTTTTCCGCATCCACTCGCATGACATTCTTACGGGTACTGGACCGATACACACGCGGCGTCCTTCATTAAAGGCAACTAAACATTTCGTCTATAAAAACACATAGCGCAATTGCAGGATGCGATTATATTGGCGCTATTATTCTTTGTTAAAAAAACTTTCGCGAGGAATATAAACTGGATACGGTAGAAGAAGTAAACGGAACTTACTTTTATGATGGTTCATCAAATCTCAGTGCTGGTGAGTTGTTTTTCTGGATTATGGTTGATGAGACCTCAGCACATTTCGGGATAAGTGATATTGCCGCAGTCACAGGTATTTATTTAGGCACCAACAGCGTTACAGTTACCGGTAAATTCGCAGGAGCCACGCCGGGTACTTCTCTGGCCTCAATGTATTCAAGGCAAATATTCAGAAGTAGAATGATGCCGGTTCGATTACCGACCTGGGTTGGTTTTCCTCCAAATGTTAAACGCATCATGACCAGAAGATTGGCAACGTTTGTCGGAAGAACGATACCCGTAATAGGATGGACTTTATTAGCCATTGATGTATCAACGATTACTTTCAAAGCAGTCAATAAATACAACACACTAGCTCACCCATCTGATCGTCTCTGGTAGGTGCCGAATGAAGGATACAAAGAATATCGAGAAGCAGGTACTTGACTGGTACAACGACAGCTGGAATGGGCGAGTTTTCCCTTTTTTTCGAAAACCTGCTTTAACTCTGGAAACGAGTCTTTCTACCGGTAAATATCCCTGGGCCGATGAGGAAGCCGTAGACATTCTTGATGAGTACTTCAGTAGGTTTAATGTTGACAGGCAAAATTTCTCCTTCAAAAAATATTGGCCTAACGAAGAAGTTTTCATGCCCTTAAATTTTTTACGTTCGAAACACAATAAATGGAAGTGGATTGAACCCGAACCACTAACACTGAAAATGCTGGTTGAATCAGCTAAAGCTGGTCACTGGCTTTATGATTAAAAGGAATTTATAAAATGGCTATACCTTCGCATATGTGGCTTAAAGACGATGGCGGCGCATTAATCAAAGGATGTTCAGATGTAGCGAACCGTGAAGGAAGTATTGAGATTATCGGTTTTGGACATGGTTTGCACATTCCTGTCGATAATCATACAGGAAAGATGACAGGAACGCGTATTCATGCTCCGTTAATTATTGAAAAGGAGTTTGATTCAGCTTCCCCCTATCTTTACAAAGCTGTTGCCTCTGGCCAGACGCTACAAAACGCAGAAATTAAATGGTACCGAATTAATGATGCTGGTCAGGAAGTTGAATACTTCAACATGTTTTTAGAAGGGGTACACGTTATTGCAATTACACCGGTTATGTATAACACCAAAACCATAGAGAAGTGCAATCATATGGAGCGTGTTGAGTTGCGTTATGAAAAAATCACATGGAAATATTGTGACGGAAACATTCAATACACGGACGCATGGAATCAACGCCAAACGGCATGATTAAACGACATTAGGGGACAGAATGGTGTCAAATTAATCTTAACACCTGAAAAAGCTGTCCTGCCCGAAGGCCTGAGATGAGATTACGCCTCAGGCCGTTCGATAACGTGAGCGTAAGCGCGTACCTTACAAATAGGTTATGACCCCTGAGCCTGACGTCTCTCCAGCCCTGGCGCTTTCCAGAGCGAGGTGGTCAACCCGCTATCCACTAATCCCAATTGATCCGCATACACTGCCTGCCACTTCTGCATCATGCCGTCGTACAACTCGCGGTGCGCCGGATTTGGGGTGAATTCCCGCTGCCAGCTCACCAGCTTCTCACCGGCGCTTGCCATATCCGCATATAGTCCAACTCCTGCGCCAGCGGCAATGGCACAACCCAGCGCGGTTGCTTCTTTCACCTCCGGCACGCGTACCGCAAGTCCGGTTACGTCGCTTAGAATCTGGCTCCACAGCGCGCCTTTTGAGCCGCCCCCGGCAAAGACCAGCGCGTCAAACGTGACCCCGGAAAAGGCGGAAATTTGCGCCAGGTTACAGGCGGATACGATCGCCGCGTTTTCTTCTAACGCCCTGAAAAGGGTGAATTTATTGCATTTATCCGCATCGATAGAGAGATTAATAAACGACGGAGCCGCGTGGTACCACTTATTAAAGTGCATCGCGTCAGAGAAAATGGGCATTACGCCATGGGAGCCTGCCGGAACCTGGCTTGCCATCTGTTCCAGCAGCGCGTAGGTATCGGTCCCCAGCCGCTCGGCGAGCAGTTTTTCCTCGGCGCAAAACGCATCACGGAACCAGCGCATCGTCAGGCCGGTGAAAAAGCTTATCGACTCCGCCTGTACCATGCCGGGGATAACGTGAGGGTTAACGCGGATATTCATTTGCGGATCGGTGCGCACAGCCGGAAGGTTCACGACCTGTTGCCAGAATGTCCCGCCCAGCACCGCCGTTTGGCCGGGGCGTACCACGCCAAGCCCGAGACAGCCAAGCTGTACATCGCCGCCGCCCATCACCACCGGCGTTCCTTCGCGTAATCCACTTTGTGCTGCGGCTTCTGCGGTGACCGCGCCGAGCACCGTGCCGGTTTCTTTGACGGGCGAGAGCATATCGGCGCGTAATCCTGCCATGTCCAGCAGCGCGGGCCGCCAGTCACGGGTATGTAAATCCAGCATGCCGGTGGTGCCTGCATTGGAGGGATCGACCGCCAGCTCGCCGGACAGTTTCGCCGCCAGCCAGTCGCTTATCATGGTGATGGTCGCCGCCTGGCGATAGATATCCGGGCGATGGTGGGCAAGCCAGAGCAGACGCGGCATGGCGCTGAGCGCCAGGGTCTGACCGGAGACGTGATACACCTCGGATTCAAACTGGTAATCGTGGATTTCTTTCAGTTCTGACACTTCGTGGCTCGCGCGCGCATCAACGTTGGCGCACGCCCAGATAGGGTCGCCGTTACGATCGTACAGCACGATCCCTTCGCGCATCGAGCAGCAGGCGACGCTTGCGATATCGCGGGCGGTTAAGCCCGCTTTTGCCAGCGCCTCATGGATGCAGCGGCAGGTTAACTGCCAGTTGGTGTTGAGATCAAACTCCATGGAGCCGGGCACATCCGCCACGCTCTGGTGAGTCCATTCCGCCTGGCCTGCGGCAATCTGGCGGCCAGCTAAATCAAAGATAACGGCACGGACACTGCCTGTTCCGGCGTCTAACGCTAAAAGGTAACTCATCGGCTTGCCTCGCTCTGTTTTAGGTCGCGAAGCAAGCTCTGGATTATCCTGCCAGAGCCAGCACCGCGCGCGCTGTCGCTTCTTCTGTTACCAGGCCGTTGATACGGCGTCCGCGCAAGGCGGCATAAATGGCATCTGCTTTCTCTTCGCCGCCCGCCACGCCGACGATAGTCGGCAATTGGGCCAGCTCGTTAAGGGAGATCCCCAGCAGTTCGCGATGGATAGGCAGATCGTCGACCTGTGCGCCATCGGCCTGCAGGAAATAACCGAGAATGTCGCCTACCGCGCCCTTACGGGCGTACATCAACTGTTCGCCTTCGCTGATATAACCGGAGCGCAGGATCGTCGCGTCGCGTTTTTGATTCACCGAACCGATGCCCACCACCGCCACATCGGCGGCGCTGGCGGCCAGCAACACATCGCGCACGCTGGACTCACGCTTTAAAATTTCCGCCACTTCCGGTGACGAGACCCGCAGCGGCGCGGGAATAATGCTGACGCTACAGGCCGCATCAAGCTGACCGATGCCGGTCATATACGGCCCAACGCCGCCGGATAACGTTACCAGCCGGATCTGCTGGGAGCTGATAAAACCGCTCAAATGTTGCAGGCAGCTCATGGTGGCTTCGCCAAATCCCACCGCCAGCAACTGCTCAGGCTCCAGTACGCCCATCAGCGACTGCGCCGCGCCAATCCCGAGACGCGTATTCATCGGCGGTGTATTCAGCGCCGGTAAGACTCGCGCCAGCCGCAGGTTGAATCGCTCGGCGAGCGCGGTTTCCAGCGCCAGACACCCTTCGTATCGCGAGTTGATTTGCACTCGTATCACGCCCGACTGGCGGCCTTTCTCCAGCAGTCGCGAAATTTTCAGTCGTGGTAATCCCAGCCGTTCGCCGATGTCGTTCTGGGTTAAGCCGTCGTGGTAGTAGCACCAGGCGACGCGCGCCAGGAGTTCTTCTTCGGCCATGGCGATCCCGGCATACCGTCCCTCATCGCTTCGTTTTTCGCTCATATGCTGAACTCTTATCCAAATTTAGATCATGTGTTCGATCTTGCCTGGTCTGAAACTGTGAGATGCCTGGCAAAAAGATCATTTTTTATTCCGCTTAACTGCGCCACAGAATTATGCCTGAAAATGTGATCCCTGCACGGTTGTAAATATAGTTCACCGTCTACGCTTTTTGAACATTGTAGATTTAAAAAATCATTTGTTCATTTCTGGAGTGGTAATGACGAATCCGCAACCGTTACTGAATGTGCAGGCGATAAGTAAACAGTTCTCCGGGGTAAGCGTTCTGAAGTCGATTGATTTCACGCTGCTTTCCGGGCAGGTGCACGCTCTGATGGGCGGTAACGGCGCGGGTAAGTCCACGTTGATGAAAATTGTGGCGGGCGTCGAAACCGCCGACAGCGGCGTGATGCATATAGAAGGGCAGCCATTCACCCGGCTCTCGCCCCAGCAGGCGCACGGTCTCGGGATTTATCTGGTGCCGCAGGAACCGATGCTGTTCCCGAATCTTACCGTTTCGGAAAACATTCTGTTCCGTCTGCCAAATGATAAAAAAATGACGCAGCAGCTCTCAGAAAAACTGACGCAGCTTGACTGCCATCTCAATTTGCAGGCCAGCGCCAGTACGCTGGAAGTGGCGGATCAACAGATGGTGGAAATTCTGCGCGGCCTGATGCGCAACGCCAAAATATTGATCCTTGATGAACCGACGGCGTCGCTGACACCAGGGGAAACCGATCGGTTATTTCGTCAAATCCGCGCGTTGCAGAGTGCAGGCGTGGGGATCATTTTTATTTCCCATAAACTGCCGGAAATTCGCGCCATCGCAAGCCATGTATCTGTCATGCGCGACGGCGCGGTAGTGGTGAGCGGGGAAACCGCGCAGCTTAACGATAGCGAGCTTATTCACGCTATGACGCCGCAAAGCCGCGAGCGCAGCCTGAGCGACACGCAAAAACTGTGGCTGGCGCTGCCGGGCAACCGTCGCACGCAGCCGCAGGATTTTCCGGTGCTGCGGGTAGATGAGCTGACTGGCGAAGGGTTTGTCGATCTCAGCTTCGATGTGCGCGCCGGGGAAATCGTCGGGCTGGCGGGGTTGGTAGGGTCCGGGCGAACGGAGCTTGCGGAAACGTTATATGGTCTGCGCCCGGTACGTGGCGGACGCGTATGGCTTGAGAATCACGATATTACCCGTGCGCCTGTTCGCGCGCGTCTCGATCGCGGGCTGGTCTATTTGCCGGAAGATCGTCAGGTATCCGGGCTGTTTCTTGATGCGCCGATCCGCTGGAACACGGTGGCGTTAAATGAGCCGTCGCTGTGGCAGCAGCCGAAGCGTGAGGATGCGGTGGTGGAGCGCTATCACCGGGCGCTGGGCATCAAGCTCAATCATCCCAGACAAATTGTCCGCACGCTCTCGGGCGGTAATCAGCAGAAAGTGTTGCTGGCGCGCTGCCTTGAGGCCAATCCGCTGTTGCTGATTATTGATGAGCCGACCCGTGGCGTGGACGTTTCCGCCCGCGCCGATATCTACCAACTTATTAAAAGTGTGGCAGCGCAAAACGTGGCGGTGCTGATGATCTCTTCTGATGTAGACGAGTTTCCGGGGCTGGCGGACCGCGTACTGGTGATGCATCAGGGCGAACTCAGCGGGGAACTGGCGCGTGAGGCCATTTCTCCGGACCGGATGATGAAACTGGCCTTCGGAGGGCAACGCCCGTGAAAATGCTGATGCGTAACCGTGAACTGACTGCGTTTCTGGCTATCCTGGCGCTGTTTGGCGTGCTGGTGGGCCTTAACCATAGCTATTTCAGCGCCCAGACGCTGGCGATGATTTTTTCCAGCGCGCAGATTTTGATCCTGCTGGCGATGGGGGCGGCGATGGTGATGCTGACGCGCAATATTGACGTGTCGGTGGGATCGACGGTCGGGCTGTGCGCCATCGCGGTAGGCGTGGCGCTTAACCAGGGCTACAGCCTGCCGCTGGCCATGGGATTTGCGTTCGGCATCGGCGCGCTGTGCGGATTTTTCAACGGTGTGCTGGTGGTGTGGTTACGCATCCCGGCGATTGTCGCCACTCTCGGCACGCTGGGGTTGTATCGCGGCGCCATGCTCCTGTGGACCGACGGCAAATGGATAGAAGGGCTGCCGCAAAGCCTGAAAGCCCTCTCGGAACCGCTGTTTATCGGCATCTCACCCTTTGGGTTCGCGGTGCTGGCGCTGGTGGCGCTGGGCAGTGTGATTCTGGCGCGTACCGCTTTTGGACGCGATTTTTATGCGGTGGGCGATAACCTCGCGGCGGCACGCAAACTGGGCGTGGCGGTGGATCGCACCCGCCTGTTGGCCTTCACGTTTAACGGCCTGCTGGCGGCGCTTGGCGGCATTCTGTTCGCCTCGCAAATCGGCTTTGTACCAAATCAAACCGGCAGCGGGCTTGAGATGAAAGCCATTGCCGCCTGCGTGCTTGGCGGGATATCGCTGCTCGGCGGCACCGGTACGCTGATTGGCGCGTTTCTCGGCGCGTTCTTCCTGACTCAAATCGACACGGTGCTGGTGCTGTTCAAGCTGCCTGCCTGGTGGAATGACTTTATCGCGGGCCTGGTGCTGCTCGGCGTACTGGTGCTCGACGGGCGCCTGCGTCAGGCGCTGACCCGCCATCAACGGACGCTGAAATACAGCCGCTTTGTGCCGGGGGCGTCGGGGCGAAAAAACGTCGCACCCTTTCCAGGTCGCAAAAACAAAAAAGAGGTAGCGTAAATGAAAGTGAACTGGGAACTGGCGCTACTGGCCTTACTGGTACTGGAAATTCTGCTGTTTGGCGCGCTCAATCCGCGAATGCTCGATATCAATATGCTGCTGTTCAGCACCAGCGATTTTATCTGTATCGGTATTGTGGCGCTGCCGTTGACGCTTGTGATCATCAGCGGCGGGATTGATATCTCTCTCGGCTCCACCATCGGGCTGTGTGCCATCGCGCTCGGCGTATTGATGCAGTCTGGCGTGCCGATGGGCGTGGCGATTGTGCTGACAATGGCGCTCGGGCTGGCCTGCGGTTTTCTCAATGCCGCGCTCATTCATTACACCGGCATCAGCCCGCTGGTGATAACCCTCGGTACGCTTTATCTGTATGGCGGCGGCGCGCTGCTGCTTTCCGGCATGGCGGGCGCAACCGGTTATGAGGGTATCGGCGGCTTCCCGGACAGTTTCACTGCCTTTGCCAACGCCACGCTGCTGGGCTTGCCGGTGCCACTGGTGATGTTTCTTTTAATTACGCTGTTTTTCTGGGTGCTGGCCCATCGCGCGCGGTTTGGTCGCCATCTGTTTTTACTGGGGCAAAACGCCCGGGCCGCGCGTTATGCGGCGCTGCCGGTTAACGGCATGTTGTATGGCGTTTATGGCCTGGTCGGGCTGGCGTCCGCCATCGCGGCGGTGGTGCTGGTCTCTTATTTCGGTTCAGCCCGTTCGGATTTGGGGCGCGATTTGCTGATGCCAGCGCTGACGGCGGCGGTGTTGGGCGGCGCCAATATTTACGGCGGTTCAGGTTCTGTGGTGGGTACGGCGCTGGCGGCATTGCTGGTGGGGTATTTGCAGCAGGGGTTACAGATGGTCGGGATACCCAATCAGGTATCGAGCGCGTTGTCCGGTGCGTTGTTGATTGTGGTGGTGATTGGTCGTTCGGTGAGTTTGCATCGCGAAACCCTGCGTGCGGCATGGCGCCGCGTTCAGATTCGCCGCGGTGCCATAAAACAATCAGGAGCTTAAGATGAATACAGCAAAACGTGTGCTGCAATGTAGTGCTCTGGCACTGGCCTTGAGCGTCGTGACTGCCCAGGCGGCGGATCGCATCGCCTTTATTCCAAAGCTGGTTGGCGTTGGGTTCTTTACCAGCGGCGGCAATGGGGCAAAAGAAGCAGGTAAAGCGCTGGGGGCGGAGGTCACTTATGACGGGCCGACGGAGCCGAGCGTGTCGGGCCAGGTGCAGTTGATCAATAACTTCGTCAACCAGGGATACAACGCGATTATCGTCTCGGCGGTTTCCCCGGATGGCCTGTGTCCGGCGCTGAAGCGCGCCATGCAGCGCGGCGTTAAGGTGCTGACCTGGGACTCCGACACCAAGCCAGAATGCCGCAGCATCTACATCAACCAGGGCACACCGCAACAACTTGGCGGGATGCTGGTGGATATGGCTTCAAAGCAAGTGACCAAACCGGACGCCAAAGTCGCGTTTTTCTACTCAAGCCCCACCGTGACCGACCAGAACCAGTGGGTCAAAGAAGCCAAAGCGAAGATTGCCAAAGATCATCCGCAGTGGCAGGTCGTCACGACCCAGTTTGGCTATAACGACGCCACCAAATCGCTGCAAACCGCCGAGGGGATCTTAAAAGCTTATCCGGATCTGGATGCGATCATCGCACCGGACGCCAACGCGCTGCCCGCAGCCGCTCAGGCGGCGGAAAACCTCAAGCGCACCGGCGTGGCGATTGTCGGCTTTAGTACGCCAAACGTTATGCGCCCGTATGTGGAGCGCGGCACGGTGAAAGCCTTTGGCCTGTGGGACGTGGTTCAGCAGGGCAAAATTGCGGTCAACGTGGCGGATGCCTTGCTGAAGAAAGGCGATCTTAACGTTGGCGACAGCGTGGAAGTGAAAGACATCGGCACCCTGAAAGTGGAGCCGAACAAAGTCCAGGGTTACGACTACGAGGCGAAAGGTAATGGCATTGTGCTGCTGCCTGAGCGCGTTGTGTTTACGAAAGACAATATCGGCAAATACGATTTCTGACGGGGGAGACAATGGCTGATTTAGACGATATTAAAGATGGTAAGGATTTTGGCATCGGGCAGCCTCAGAAGAACACGCTGTTTGCGCTCAAAGGGTGCGGGGCGCTGGACTGGGGGATGCAGTCGCGCCTGGCGCGCATCTTTAACCCCGCCACGAACCGCACCGTGATGCTGGCCTTTGACCACGGCTATTTTCAGGGGCCGACGACCGGGCTTGAGCGTATTGATTTATCCATCGCGCCGCTGTATCAGGAAACCGATGTGCTGATGTGCACCCGCGGGATCCTGCGAAGCCAGGTACCGCCTGCTACCAATAAACCGGTGGTGTTGCGCGCCTCCGGCGGCAACTCGATTCTGGCGGAACTGTCGAACGAATGTGTGGCGGTAGCGATGGAAGACGCCGTGCGGCTCAACGCCTGTGCGGTGGCGGCGCAGATTTATATCGGCTCTGAGTATGAACATCAGTCCATTAAAAACATCATCAAGCTGGTGGATGAAGGGACGCGCTACGGCATTCCGACGCTTGCGGTAACGGGTGTGGGCAAAGAGATGGCGCGGGACGCGCGCTACTTCTCATTAGCCAGCCGCATCGCCGCCGAGATTGGCGCGCAATTCGTCAAAACCTATTACGTCGAAAACGGCTTTGAGAAAGTGACCGCCAGTTGCCCGGTGCCGATTGTTATCGCCGGCGGCAAAAAACTCCCGGAACTGGATGCGCTGGAGATGTGCTGGCGGGCTATCGATCAGGGCGCCAGCGGCGTGGATATGGGACGCAATATTTTCCAGTCCGAAGCGCCGCTCGCCATGCTGAAAGCCGTTAAAAAAGTGGTGCACGAGAATATGTCCGCGCGTGAAGCGTATCAATTCTGGCAGGAAGA
Organism: Citrobacter freundii; assembly: GCF_011077955.1. Classification (GTDB taxonomy): domain Bacteria; phylum Pseudomonadota; class Gammaproteobacteria; order Enterobacterales; family Enterobacteriaceae; genus Atlantibacter. The sequence goes on along the minus strand of NZ_JAALBX010000001.1, from coordinate 312,470 downwards.
GAAAGCCCAGGGAGGCAAAGCATGAATGTGACGCTGGTTGAGATCAACATCAAACCGGAGCGAGTCGATGAGTTTTTAACCGTGTTTCGCGCAAACCATGAAGGCGCTATCGCCGAACCCGGCAACCTGCGGTTTGATGTATTACAGGACCCGAAAGTGAAAACCCGGTTTTATATCTATGAAGCCTACCGGGACGATGACGCGGTGTTAGCCCACAAAGAAACGCCGCATTACAAAGCCTGCGTGGACGCACTGGATTCGATGATGTCGGAGCCGAGAAAGAAACGCAGCTTTATCGGGCTGTTGCCAGAATAAGAGAACCGGGTGCGTTGCCAGTGCTGTCCATTTTTACAGGGCGGCGCACCCGCTCTTGACCCATGACAAAGCGCCTCCCCCCAATGCCTCTCTATAATCAGGGCCGTTTGTCCTTTAAATGGTCTACATCATGGCGTATCAACTGAACCTTAACTGGCCCGAATTTTTAGAGAAATACTGGCAGAAACAACCTGTTGTGTTGAAAAACGCCTTCCCGAATTTTGTCGATCCGATTACGCCTGACGAGCTGGCGGGTCTGGCGATGGAGCCGGAGGTTGATAGCCGTCTGGTGAGCCACAAAAATGGTCAGTGGCAGGCCGCTAACGGCCCGTTCGAAGATTTCGATAATCTCGGCGAAACGGGCTGGTCGCTGCTGGCGCAGGCGGTCAATCACTGGCATATGCCGTCGGCGGAGCTGGTGCGTCCGTTCCGCGTGCTGCCGGACTGGCGTCTGGACGATCTGATGATCTCTTATTCCGTGCCGGGCGGCGGCGTGGGGCCGCATATCGATCAGTATGATGTGTTTATTATTCAGGGCATGGGCAGCCGTCGCTGGCGTGTGGGCGACAAGCTGCCGATGCGTCAGTTCTGCCCGCACCCGGCGCTGCTGCATGTCGATCAGTTCCCGCCGATCATTGATGAAGATCTGGAACCTGGCGACATTCTTTATATTCCGCCAGGATTCCCGCACGACGGCTTTACCCATGAAACGGCGCTGAACTACTCGGTTGGCTTCCGTGGGCCGAACGGGCGCGATTTGATAAGCAGTTTTGCGGATTACGCGCTGGAAAACGATCTGGGCGGCGAGCATTACAGCGATCCGGATCTCACCTGCCGGGAGCATCCGGGCCGCGTGGAGCAGTACGAACTGGATCGCCTGCGCGACATGATGATCGCCATGATCAAACAGCCGGAAGATTTTAAACAGTGGTTCGGCCGCTTCGCGACCACGCCACGCCACGAACTGGATATCGCGCCAGCCGAGCCGCCGTATGAAACCCAGGAAGTGGTGGATGCGCTGATGGATGGCGAAACGCTTTCACGACTGAGCGGGCTGCGTGTGCTGAACATTAACGACAGCTTCTTTATCAACAGCGAAAAGCTCGATACCGTCGATCCTGTCGCTTGTGATGCGCTGTGCCGGTATACCTCTATCAGCAAAGCGCAATTAGGCGCTGCGCTGGACAATCAGGCGTTTATGGAAACGTTAACGGATCTGATTAACCAGGGGTACTGGTATTTCGAGGAATAATCCAAGGGCCAGTCCTGCAATAAAAAACCCCGCTGCGGCGGGGTTTTGAATTTTACAGTTCTTCTTCTTCAAGGCGCTTTTCAGCATCGCTGACAATCGCTTCCAGCTCGGTCAACATCTCTTCGTAACCCCATAAAGGGGCTTTCACGACAGTCGGCTTTCCGTCTGGCTCAGGCGTTGCTTTACGCGGCGCCATGGTTCTTTTTTTATGGGTCATCACCATCGTCCTGGGAAGTGCTACACCGGCAAATCTATCAGTAATGCGCGCAGCGGTGAATCGGCAACCAGCGTTACGTTACTTTCATCACGAATAAATGCGCCATCGCCGCAGGTTAAACTCTGTTTTTCGTCACCACAGGAAACCGCATGCACTGTGCCATGGATTGACTGTAAATAGGCACGTGCGCCCTGCAACGGGAACGACAGGCTTTCCCCGGCGCATAAATCGATATGGTACAGCCACGCCTGCTGGCGCAGTTGTAGACTATTATCGTTGCCGTCTGGCGAGGCCAGCAGTTGGGACGCTTGCGGCAGAATGTTAATTTTCTGAATGAGCGGGTTTTCCCGTTCCGGGCACGCATCGAACCAGAGCTGCATCCGCGTCAGAGGACGGTCCTTATTCAGGTTGTGCTCGCTGTAGCTCACGCCCTGCTGGGTAGAGAGTAATAACACCTCGCCGGCAGACGCGCGCACATGATTACCTTCGCTGTCGCGATACTCGGCGTCGCCATCCAGAATGATGTTCAGGATATCGACTTTCGGGAAGGTACGTGGCTGGAAGGATGCCCCTGGCGCTAACACTTCCTGGTTCAGCACCCGTAACGATGCGAAACCCAGTAATTTTGGATCGAAGTAGTGTCCAAAGGAGAAGGTGTAGCGAGCTTGCAGCCAACCATAGTCAGCTTGCCCGCACTGTTTGGCTGTTCTCGTGATAATCATAGTTCTTGACCTCTCTTTACGAGCTTTTATGTTAAGTCTCTGGACGCTGCATTGTTAGCCAGTTAATCTGCTGGGTATGTTCAAATTTCCTGAATGAGAACCTGATGTCTAAAGAAAGAGCATTGACGCTTGAAGCGTTGCGCGTGATGGACGCCATTGACCGGCGCGGGAGTTTCGCCGCCGCGGCGGATGAACTGGGCCGCGTTCCGTCTGCGCTGAGCTACACCATGCAAAAGCTGGAAGAAGAGCTGGATGTCGTGCTCTTTGACCGTTCCGGGCATCGCACTAAGTTCACCAATGTGGGCCGTATGCTGCTGGAGCGCGGACGCGTGTTGCTTGAGGCAGCCGATAAGCTCACCACCGACGCCGAAGCGCTGGCGCGTGGGTGGGAGACCCATCTCACCATTGTGGCCGAAGCGCTGATCCCGACCGCTGCCCTGTTTCCGCTGGTGGATAAACTGTCGGAGAAAGCCAATACCCAATTATCCCTTATCACTGAAGTGCTGGCGGGCGCCTGGGAACGGCTGGAGCAGGGGCGTGCCGACATTGTGATTGCGCCGGATATGCACTTTCGCTCCTCCTCTGAAATCAACTCCCGCAAGCTGTATAGCCTGATGAACGTGTATGTCGCCGCACCGAATCACCCGATTCATCAGGAGCCGGAGCCGCTGTCTGAAGTCACTCGAGTGAAATACCGTGGCGTAGCGGTGGCGGATACCGCGCGGGAACGTCCGGTGCTGACGGTACAACTGCTGGATAAGCAACCGCGCCTGACCGTGAGCTCTATTGAAGACAAACGTCAGGCATTACTGGCGGGAATGGGTGTGGCGACTATGCCCTATCCGCTGGTAGAGCAAGATATCGCAGAAGGGCGGCTGCGCGTGGTGAGCCCAGAATCCACCCATGAAATTGATATTATTATGGCGTGGCGACGCGACAGCATGGGTGAAGCAAAAGCCTGGTGTCTGCGTGAGATCCCCAAGCTTTTTTCACCTCGTCGCGCATAAAGAAACTGAATGGCCGCACTGCGGCCATTAAGGATGATGAATCGGATCCGGCCCGAAACGGTTTTCGCCCGGCGTGCCCCGCTGACAGTTGAACACAAAAATCACTAACCAGCCGATAATGGGAATAAGCAGCAGCAACAGCCACCAGGCTGAACGGTCCGTATCGTGCAAACGTCGGAATTGCACCGCCCACCACGGCAGAAAAACCAGCAAGCCGTAAAGACTCGCCAGGATCCCTTCGCCGCTGTCCAGTTGAAAGCCGAGAAGGTTATCCAGAACGCTTAACACACCCGTTAAAATGACGTTGACCAGCACAAACATCCAGTACTCTTTGCGACGCGCGCGGCCACCAAATCCAACATAGTTGCGAATTACTTTAAAATACCAGTCCATCAGTTCTGCGCCTCTCTGAGCAATAATCACTTGTTTTGTAAGCGATCAATTCAAGAATAGCCGTGAATTAATGACTGGTAAATATTCTTTATGGGAATGTGACAGTCCGGTGATACGTGGCAGGTCCGGCGGCTCGTGGCTGTCTTTGACAAAAAAGGCATCCCGAAGGATGCCCTTAATGACTAGCGAAAACGCTCATCGCGTCCGTGCGGTTCGCTAAGATCCTGCATCGGTCCAATCGAAATGATGCCGGTAGGGTTAATGGTTTTGTGGCTGCGATAATAATGATTGCGGATATGGGCCATATTTACCGTTTCCGCGATACCGGGCATCTGGTAAATATCCCGCAGGAAACCGTATAAATTCAGGTAATCGCTGATACGGTATTTATCACATTTGAAATGAGTGACATACACCGGGTCGAAACGCACAAGCGTCGTCCACAGGCGAATGTCCGCTTCGGTCAGCCGATCGCCGGTGAGGTAACGGTGGCGGCCTAAAATCTGCTCCAGCCGCTCCAGATGCGAAAAGACGTTTTCCACCGCTTCATCGTAGGCTTCCTGGCTTGTGGCGAAACCGGCTTTATACACGCCATTGTTCACATTGTCGTAAATCCAGCCGTTCAGCTCATCGATTTTTTCACGCAGGTTCGGGGGATAGTAATCACCCGCGCGTGCGCCATGCGCGTCAAAAGCGCTGTTCAGCATGCGGATGATTTCTGCGGATTCGTTACTGACGATGGTCTCGTTCTTTTTATCCCACAACACCGGGACGGTTACGCGCCCGCTGTAGTGCGGATCGGCATGCAGGTAGAGTTGGTACAAGAACTGATGATCGTAAAGCGTGTCGCCCGTCGCATCGGGAAAATCTTTCCCAAACGTCCAGCCGTTTTCCAGCATTAAAGGGTGAACCACAGAAACGGAAATGAATGATTCCAGCCCTTTGAGGGCGCGCATTATCAGGGTTCGGTGCGCCCAGGGGCAGGCGAGGGAGACATAAAGATGGTAACGGTCTTTCTCAGCGGCAAAACCGCCTTTCCCGTTTGGTCCGGGCGCGCCATCGGCGGTCAGCCAGTTGCGAAACGCCGATTCGGAGCGTTTAAAACGTCCGCCTGTAGAGGCCGTGTCATACCACGTATCGTGCCAGACGCCGTCAACGAGTTGTCCCATTTTGCTCCTCCTCTGAATGGAAAAAGCGAGGAAATAGCCTCGCTTTTTTATTAATTATATACCCTTAATCCTTCGCGTCGCGGCTAACGACCCGGCGACGCGAGGATACCGGCTACAGCATGCTTACCACTTTTTATTCAGTACGCGGTCAATGCTGAACGCGCCAGGACCGATAAGGGCGAGCAGCAGGAAGCCACCTGAAATACTGAGGTTTTTCATAAACATCAGCGAGTTCACGCCTTCGGCGAAGTTGCTGTGAAACAAGAACGCGGTCAGCAGCGTAAACACTGCGGTGATGATAGCGGTGGTACGGGTCAGGAAACCGAACAAGATCGCAAGGCCGCCGCCTAATTCAAGCAGGATAACTAACGGCAACATAAAGCCCGGTACGCCCATCGCTTCCATATATTGTTGGGTGCCAGCGTAACCGCTGATTTTGCTCCAGCCTGCGGTGATAAACAGAACAGGCATCAGGATGCGTGCAATCAGGATCCCAACATCTTCAATTTTTTTCATTTTACTCTCTCCAGAATTCCGTCTTTGGGCTGTGTGTTAGCACCAGTATTTTCAGGGGTTTCGGCCTTGTCGGTCGTTGAAATGGATAATAGACGGGTGGGAGAATGATTGTAAGCAAGGAAAACTGTCGAAGTAATTCAAATATACTGAGGGATAATTGTTCCCTCTTAATCGCTAAGAGGGAACGGGGGAAAGCTTAAAGCGATTGATCTTTAATGGTGGCTTTTACAAGTCGCCATGCACTCCAGGCGGCAAATCCACGTTTACCCCAGCGGAGCAGGAAGTTAGGATTTTTGATAGTCCAGATTGCGCCGATGCTGCTACCCACTAACAGCCACGAACGCAGGCTTAACACGGTGTTCCAGCCGCGATCGTAGGAGCCGGTTACCTCAAGCCATTCGCGTCGGCTCGACGCTAAGTCGAGCCGTTGCTGGTGGACGCGGGTAATCAACATGGCTTTACGCAAATCGCGTTCAGCCTTGCTCATGACTTATCTTCCTCCAGTAAATCGCGATCGTTCGCCAGTTCTTTACGGGTGTGGCGCAATAGCGTTGAACGACGTGCTTTACGCAACGTCATCAAGCCACCGATAAGCGCCAGCACCAGTAGCACGGCGGTTGTCGCTATCATCGCGTTCAGGCGGTATTGCGGATCGATTGCCCAGATAATCAGTACCATCAGGCTCATCAACCCAAATGCCGCGAACAGCATGGTCATGCCGAGCATCAGAAGAATTTGCACCAGATTGGCTTTTTCTTCTTCAAGCTCGACTACTGCCAGGCGCACACGCGTTTCAACCATCTCAACCATGATGGTGATGATGCGCTGTCCGATGCCGAGAACGCCTTTACCCGGCCCTTGAGGTTGACGATACTCTGCCATATTAACGACGCGACAGAAGTACGCCCAGCACGACACCTACTGCCGCACCAATACCTACGCCGGTCCATGGGTTTTCACGCACGTAATCGTCGGCGCGAGCCGCCGCTACGCGGGTCTGTTCAGCGATGACGTCGCCGGTTTCGCCCAGACGGTAGCGGCTCTCTTTTAATGCTCGCTCAGCTTTGCTGCGCAGTTTGCTCAACTCTTCTTTCGATTTATCACTTGATGAACTCAGTACTTCTTCGAGTGTGTCCGCCAGTGATTTCAGTTCTGCGCGCAGATGGTCGGTATTCTCTTTAGACATAGTTCTTCTCTCCAGTGAGTGAGGGGATAACTCAGTAATCGCGAGCCTGCAAAGCTTTTAAATCCGCTTCAGCTTCTTTCAGTTTACGCTCGCGTTTAGAAATCTTTTCTCGGTCGCCGCTTTGTTGCGCCTCTTTTAATTCAGCGCGACGTTCAGAAACCTCTGCGTGTTGTTCGGCAATTTTCTGCTGATGCTTTGCGCGTAAATCGCGGTCTGAACAGGTGGCGCGAACTTCACTAAGCGCCTTGTTCAGGCCATTGATGCGATTCTGGTTATGGTGCTTTTCGGCATAGCTTATTTCACGAAGGATTTCCTGCTCCTTCTCCTGGCATAACGAAGCGGCGTGTGCTCCCGCAGTCGTTGAGAAAAGAATGCATGCCAGGATAGTGCGGTAATTCATTGACTGACCTTCCATTGTGATGCAGCGAAACGCTGCAATGTTCCAGTTAATTCATGGCGCGAGTGGTTTTGGATTGCGCTTACTAAGCATAGTTAGTAATAACGCAAACCCCAAAGAATGTGAAAAGATTCAGAATCCTGGAAGTCTCAACCTAAGCGGTGAGATTCACTACGCAGACGGTGCAGCCAGTTGGTCGCCGTATTGTCATCTTCTTGCTGAGCGATGATAAAGCCATGCGGAAGTGTACGGTAAAGCACCTCTTTGGCGGCTTCACTTTGTGCGATGGAGTCGAACTTAATGAGCAGAATATCGTCCTGCGGCGTGATGCTGTTAAAGCGAATGCCATTCGCGTCAAGATGATGCCAGACGGAGAAACCATCCGGGATGGCGACGCCTTGCGACGTCGCGCGGATTTCGAGCGTAGACTCCGTATTGCGTAGCGTAGAAAGCGCTACACAGAGCGTGATCAGAAGCAGAACTCCCGCTGCGGCAAGAGTGTGCCTGAACCACTGTTTTTGTTGCATCCTTTACCCTCGATTGCCGTATTTTTTCTTCCATAACACTACTAATGATCCCACCAGGCCTATCACCAGAAGCACAACCGGCAGCAGCATCAGACAGCTCATCAGCGCATCTTCATACTTCAGGAACACCGGTGTTTTGCCCAGCATATAGCCGAGCGAGGTGAGGATCAGCACCCAAAGCAGCCCGCTCATCCAGTTAAAGAACTGAAAACGCGTATTGCTAAGCCCCGAAAGGCCCGCAATGGTGGGCAGCAGCGTGCGTACAAACGCGATAAAACGGCCAATCAGCAGCGCCGACAGGCCATGCTTATGAAACAGGTGATGGGCGCGCTGGTGATAATGCGCTGGCAAATGCGACAGCCAGTTTTGCACGATTCGCGTATTGCCAAGCCAGCGCCCTTGAATATAGCTCACCCAGCATCCAAGGCTTGCGGCGGCGGTGAGTAACAAGATAGTTTCCGGGAAGCCCATGGTGCCTTTCGCAATGAGCACGCCCACCAACACTAATAAACTGTCTCCCGGCAGAAACGCGGCGGGTAACAGACCATTTTCCAGAAACAGGATCATAAACAGCACAACGTAAAGCATACCCACCATAGACGGATTGGACAGCGTCTCGAAATCCTGACTCCACAGCGCGTTCAATAATTGGGTAAATAGTTCCATTCATTTTTCCTGGCACATCGGTTTAAGCCAAAGATTACATAGAGGAAACAGCGCTGTGGGCATTTTGATTGATTATTGAGCGACCACATCGGCTAGGCATAACATCGCACCTGCACTGTTCCTTGTCAGGTTGGCAAAGTGAGTGGGTACTAACACTGTAGCCAAGAATTGCGTCTAATTGTAACAAAGCGCAGCGTAGTACGTCAGAAAAAATGCGCCCTGTCAGAATTTGATTTTGCTTACCGGGGAGGAAGCTGGCGAGGGTATTTACAAACGCTGACACTATACATGGTTTGCTTACCCTCGCGAGGGGAAAACTGCTTATTTTACGCCAGTTGCGGCAGTATCCAGGTGAACAACGGGATTTTCAGCGAATAAGTAACGATCGGCGTTAAATTCAAAATCGTCGCTGGTTTCGTTAAACAGCATCTGTTTGGTGTTTTCCAGGTGCTGCCACATAGCGAGTTTTGCCGCGTGAGAGTCTTTTCGGATCAGCGCTTTTAAGATTTTGTCATGGTCGTCGCACCAATTATCTACCGTGCGGGAATCAATATGCTCATGGAGCTTTTTCCAGTACGGGTTATAAACGCGCTGAGTCCACATTTTTTCGACAATCGCTGCAAGGGCGCTGTTTTGCGTGGCAAGCGCTACCTGAACGTGAAACTGCAAATCCCATTCGGAATCGCGAAAGCATTTTTCATTGCGCGCTTTGTCCTGGATTTCCATCAGTTTCATGATGTCTTGTTTGGTTACCTGGGTGGCGGCGAATTCAGCAATATTACTTTCGATAAGCTGGCGCGCCTGTAACAGTTCAAACGGACCGTAATTGGCGAATTCAAACTGTTGTTCATCCGGCAATGTATGGTATTTGGCCTGATTAGAAATTACGTGAATGCCCGACCCTTTGCGCACTTCCACGTAGCCTTCAACTTCGAGCATGATAATGGCTTCACGAACCACAGTGCGGCTTACGTTTTTTTCATCAGCAATAAAACGCTCGGCAGGTAACTTATCACCCACCAGATAAACGCCTTGCTCGATACGGCTTTTCAGCTCAGCCGCGAGCTGCTGATAAAGACGGCGAGATTCTGTGATTTCCATATGCAACTCCGGAATAAACTGCGAGACAACATTGATTTGTTATACCACTTTTACGGGAAACGCTCCACGTGCGGGATCAAAAAAGCCGCCCAGGGGGCGGCTATTAGGTCAACGTTGCGATCGTGCGCTAGCTTTGCGTGGCCGGTTTAGGGTCAGGCCTTTGCTTTTGCAACTCCGCCATCGGTTTATTCTGGAGTAGCGTCCAGATAGCCACCGCGCCTAACAAGTCGAACACAGCCAGTACCGCGAACAGCGGGCTGAAACCAAGGGTGTCGGCCAGTGCGCCTACAACCAGTGCAAACATAGTGCTCGCAGTCCAGGCCGCCATACCGGTCAGACCGTTTGCGGTTGCCACTTCGTTACGACCAAATACGTCGGAAGACAGGGTAATCAGCGCGCCAGACAGAGACTGGTGAGCGAAGCCGCCTACGCACAGCAGGGCGATTGCGATATAAGGGCTGGTGAACAGGCCAATCATACCTGGGCCAATCATCAGCACCGCACCCATGGTGACTACCATTTTACGGGAGACGATAAGGTTCACGCCAAACCAGCGCTGGAACAGCGGCGGCAGGTAACCACCCACGATGCAACCAAGGTCGGCGAACAGCATCGGCATCCAGGCGAACATCGCGATTTCTTTCAGGTTAAAGCCATAGACTTTAAACATGAACAGCGGGATCCAGGCGTTAAACGTACCCCAGGCTGGTTCTGCCAGGAAACGCGGCAGCGCGATACCCCAGAACTGACGGTTACGAATGATCTGCCACGGGGTCATTTTCTTGGCGTTGTTTTTCTGGTGCTGTGCTTCTTGACCGCCAATGATGTATTCGCGTTCTTCTTCGGATAATTTTTTCTGATCGCGTGGGTGTTTGTAGAAAATCAACCATGCCATCGCCCATGCGAAGCTCAGAACACCGGAGATGATGAACGCCATCTGCCAGCTGTGCATTACGATTGCCCACACCACTAACGGCGGCGCAATCATCGCACCAATAGAAGAACCCACGTTAAAGTAGCCAACCGCGATAGAACGCTCTTTCGCAGGGAACCACTCAGACGTCGCTTTCAGGCCTGCCGGGATCATGGCGGCTTCTGCTGCGCCTACTGCGCCGCGAGCCAGTGCCAGACCACCCCAGCTTCCTGCCAACGCTGTCGCGCCGCAGAAAATTGCCCAAAGCACCGCAAACATCGCGTAGCCGACTTTGGTGCCTAAGATGTCAAGGATGTAACCCGCCACTGGTTGCATGAGGGTATAAGCTGCTGAATACGCAGCGATAATATAAGAGTACTGCTGGGTGGAAATATGTAACTCTTGCATCAGCGTCGGCGCAGCCGCCGCCACGGTGTTACGAGTCAGGTAACCCAGTATGGTGCCTAAGGTGACCAGGGCGATCATGTACCAACGTAGCCCTTTGATTTTACGCATGTGAAAACCTCATTGTTTTGAAATCTACCGTATTAACACGGTCACCTGCCTGACCAATTACAGCAGATGTCGAATACTGAAACGGCAGCGCATCAGGTCATTGCTGAAACGAGCCATTCCTTGCCATTTAAAGTGTTTGTGGGGCAATTCGGTATCCGTACCGGTAAAGTCGCTTTTCACCTTGAGGCTGTTTTTGCGACGGCTGCAAAGATAACTTGTCATACAGCTTTAAAAGTTGAGAGCCATCACAAAAGCGCTTTTCTCTATGGGGTTATTAATAAAGGCCTTGCAAGCCAGTACTGGCGCGGGTTTGCCTGGGGTTTACTCCTAAAGTGGTGGACTTTTTGTTAGCGTTTATTGATCTTGCTCACTAAATAATTCTCTGTGACTGGAAATTGGTGTGATAACTTTGTCAGCATAGTTGGACGCATCTGGTTCACTCGCTCAGAGGAAGCTCACAATGACCCCGTTCATGACCGAAGATTTCTTGTTAGACACAGAATTTGCCCGCCGTCTGTATCATGATTACGCTAAAGACGAGCCTATTTTCGACTATCACTGCCATTTACCGCCGCAGCAGATCGCCGACGATTACCGTTTTAAAAACCTGTATGACATCTGGTTGAAAGGCGACCATTACAAATGGCGCGCGATGCGTACCAATGGCGTGGCTGAACGCCTGTGTACCGGCGATGCCAGCGATCGTGAGAAATTTGACGCGTGGGCGGCCACAGTGCCTCATACCATCGGCAACCCGTTGTATCACTGGACGCATCTGGAACTGCGCCGTCCGTTTGGCGTGACTGGCAAACTGCTGTCGCCCAAAACTGCCGATGAAATCTGGAACCAGTGCAACGAGCTGTTAGCCCAGGACCAATTCTCCGCCCGTGGCATCATGCAGCAGATGAACGTGAAAATGGTCGGCACCACGGATGATCCGGTGGATTCACTTGAGCATCACGCGAGCGTCGCAAAAGACACCAGCTTCAGCGTTAAAGTGCTGCCGAGCTGGCGCCCGGATAAAGCCTTCAACATCGAGCAGGCAACCTTTAACGACTATATGGCCAAACTGGCCGAAGTCTCCGACACCGATATCCGCCGCTTTGCCGATTTGCAAACCGCGCTGACTAAACGTCTGGACCACTTCGCCGCACACGGTTGTAAAGTCTCTGACCACGCGCTGGACGTGGTGCTGTTCGCTGAATCAAACGAAAGCGAACTGGACAGCATTCTTGCGCGTCGCCTGTCTGGCGAGACCCTGAGCGAGCATGAAGTCGCGCAGTTCAAAACTGCCGTGCTGGTGTTCCTGGGTGCGGAATATGCCCGTCGCGGTTGGGTACAGCAGTACCACATCGGCGCGCTGCGCAATAACAACCTGCGTCAGTTCAAACTGTTAGGGCCGGACGTTGGCTTCGACTCCATCAACGACCGTCCGTTGGCGGAGGAGCTGTCTAAGCTGCTCAGCAAGCAGAACGAAGAAAACCTGCTGCCAAAAACCATCCTGTATTGCCTGAACCCGCGTGATAACGAAGTGCTGGGCACCATGATCGGTAACTTCCAGGGCGAAGGGATGCCGGGCAAGATGCAGTTTGGTTCCGGCTGGTGGTTTAACGATCAGAAAGACGGCATGGAACGTCAAATGACCCAACTGGCGCAGCTTGGTTTACTGAGCCGCTTTGTAGGCATGTTGACTGACAGCCGCAGCTTCCTGTCTTACACCCGTCACGAGTATTTCCGTCGCATTCTGTGCCAGATGATCGGCCGCTGGGTGCAGGCTGGCGAAGCGCCGGCGGATATCGCGCTGCTGGGCGAGATGGTGAAAAACATCTGCTTTAACAATGCGCGCGAATATTTCGCCATTGAACTGAATTAATTACTGAATACATCAGGCCGTTTGAGGTTGATATGCAATACATCAGGATCCATTCGCAAGATAACGTCGCCGTAGCGTTGGCCGATCTGGCAGAAAATGCCGTCGTCACGCTTGACGGGATCTCGCTGACGCTCCCGCAGCCCGTGGTGCGTGGACATAAGTTCGCTATTAGCCCGATTGCGAAAGGTGAGAACGTTATTAAGTATGGACTGCCGATTGGCCATGCTCTGAGCGATATTGCGCCAGGCGAGCACATCCATTCCCATAACGTGCGCACCAATCTGAGCGATCTGGATTCCTATCGCTATCAACCGGAATTACAGGCGCTTGAGGCACAGGCAGCCGATCGTGACATCAATATCTACCGTCGCGCCAACGGTGAGGTGGGGGTCCGCAATGAGTTGTGGATCCTGCCGACCGTGGGCTGCGTGAATGGCATTGCGCGTCAGATCCAAAGCCGTTTCCTGAAGGAAACGAACGATGCTGAAGGCACAGACGGCGTATTCTTATTCAGCCATACCTACGGCTGCTCGCAGCTCGGGGATGACCACGTCAATACCCGCACCATGTTGCAGAACATGGTGCGTCACCCTAACGCGGGCGCGGTGCTGGTGATTGGTTTAGGTTGTGAAAATAACCAGGTCGACGCCTTCCGTGAAACGCTGGGGGATTTCGATCCTGAGCGCGTGCATTTTATGATTTGCCAGCACCAGGATGACGAAGTGGAAGCGGGGATCGAGCATCTTCATACGCTGTATGAAGCGATGCGTCACGATAAACGCGAGCCGGGTAAATTGAGCGAACTGAAATTTGGTCTGGAATGCGGCGGCTCTGATGGCCTGTCTGGCATTACCGCTAACCCGATGCTGGGCCGTTTCTCTGACTATCTGATAGCGAACGGCGGCACCACAGTATTGACCGAAGTCCCGGAAATGTTTGGGGCCGAGCAATTGCTGATGAGTCACTGCCGCGATGAAGCGACGTTTGAAAAAACCGTCACCATGGTGAACGACTTCAAACAGTACTTTATTGCACATAATCAGCCGATTTATGAAAACCCATCGCCGGGCAACAAAGCGGGTGGGATCACCACGCTTGAAGAAAAATCGCTGGGCTGTACCCAAAAAGCCGGTGAAAGCCAGGTGGTGGACGTGCTGCGTTACGGCGAACGTCTTACCCACCATGGCCTGAATCTGCTGAGCGCGCCGGGCAACGATGCCGTCGCCACCAGCGCGCTGGCGGGTGCGGGCTGCCATATGGTGCTGTTCAGCACCGGGCGCGGCACCCCATACGGCGGTTTTGTGCCGACCGTTAAAATCGCCACCAACAGCGAACTGGCGAAGAAAAAACCGCACTGGATTGACTTTGATGCCGGCCAGCTGCTGCATGGTCACACCATGCCGCAACTGCTCAATCAATTTATTGATACCATTGTGGAATTTGCTAACGGTAAGCAAACTTGTAATGAGCGAAATGATTTCCGTGAACTAGCCATCTTTAAGAGTGGCGTAACATTATAATTGCTGGACTCCTGAGTTCATTTCCCCGGCGCTCCGTAACGAGCGCCGTTTTTTTTGAGGACTGACTATGACCGCATACTGGATCGCGCAGGCCGTTGGTGTCCTGGCGTTCGCTATCGGTATCACGACTTTTATCAACCGCGACGAAAAACGTTTCAAACTCCAGCTGTCGCTCTACAGCTTTATTATCGGCTGTCATTTCTTTTTGATGGGCGCGGCACCCGCCGGCATGAGCGCGGTATTAAACGCCTTTCGCACCGTCATTTCTTTACGCACCCGCAGCCTGTGGGTCATGTCGATATTTATCGCGTTAACGCTGTTTCTGGGGCTCGCAAAACTGCATCACCCGATGGAACTGCTGCCGATTATCGGCACTGTCGCCAGTACCTGGGCGCTGTTTCGCTGCAAAGGGTTAACCGTGCGTTGCGTGATGTGGTGCTCCACGGCCTGCTGGACCTGCCACAATATCTGGCTGGGTTCGATTGGCGGCTCGCTTATTGAAGGGAGTTTTTTGGTGATGAACGGGCTGAACATCATTCGCTTCTGGCGGATGCAAAAGCGCGGTATCGATCCGTTTAAGATTGAAAAAGAAACACAGGCGAAGGAATAAAAAAGGCGGGCGCAGGGCCCGCCTTAAGTGATTAATTGCGCAGGGCGTTCGTGGCTAAACGCTGATCTTCAGCCTGGCAGGCTGCGGCGGTGAAGAGAACATCCGTTGAGGAGTTCAGCGCGGTTTCGCAGGAGTCCTGCAATACGCCGATGATAAAGCCGACCGCAACCACCTGCATGGCGACTTCGTTCGGGATACCGAACATATTACAGGCCAGCGGGATAAGCAGCAGTGAACCGCCCGCCACACCGGACGCGCCACAGGCGCACAGCGATGCGACGACGCTCAGCAGCAGCGCAGTCGGGATATCCATTGCAATACCGAGCGTATGCACCGCTGCAAGGGTCAGTACAGTAATCGTAATCGCTGCGCCCGCCATGTTGATGGTGGCACCCAGTGGGATTGAGACTGAATAGGTATCGCGATCCAGATTCATTTTCTCGCACATCGCCATGTTCACCGGAATGTTGGCAGCAGAGCTGCGGGTGAAGAAGGCGGTGACGCCGCTTTCACGCAGGCAAGCCAGCACCAGCGGGTAGGGGTTGCGACGGATTTTGAACCAGACGATAAGCGGGTTAACAACCAGCGCCACCAGGAACATACAGCCCAGCAGCACCGCCAGCAGATGCGCGTAGCCCCACAGGGTGGCAAAACCGGTTTCGGCAAGCGTTGAGGCAACGAGACCGAAAATACCAATCGGCGCAAAACGAATCACCAGCGTTACCATAAAGGTAACGGCGTCTGAAACATCGTTAAGCAGATTTTTAGTGGTTTCATTGCCATGACGCAGCGCGAAGCCAAGACCTACGGCCCATACCAGAATACCGATGTAGTTGGCGTTAAGCACCGCGGCAACCGGGTTTGAAACCATGCTCATCAGCAGGCCGCGCATCACTTCCACAATGCCCGACGGCGGTGTGATTTCTGTGGCGCCGGTCGTGAGGTGCAGCACAGACGGGAACGCGAAGCTGAAAAGCACCGCCGTCAGGGCCGCCGTGAAGGTGCCAATCAGATAGAGAAACAGGATAGGACGAATATTGGTTTTCTGGCCGTGCTTATGGTTAGCAATAGACGCCATAACCAGCATCAGCACCAATACTGGCGCGACGGCTTTTAAGGCGCCAACAAACAGCGTACCCAGCAGACCAGCCGCCAGGGCGGCATCTTTTGAGACCAGCGCCAGCAGAATGCCAAGAACCAGGCCGACAAGGATTTGTTTAACCAGACTGCCGCCCGCAAGGCGGCGCAACAATCCTGGTTGAGATTGCGTGCTCATAGATATTCCTTCAGATGTGATGTGGTTCCATCCCGCGTCATTATTTTTAAAAACTATGTGACCGGATGTAACAGATGTTTGCATGGTTGAGTATAGGGATTTGCCACGCAAGAGGAAGGGGATAGTGCTGTTTTTTCTGCGCCGCTCCACTTTTTTAACTTTTAAATAACATTATTGTGACATTAACAACAATTCCAACGTCAGGGCAGTTGCAAACCCCTGCCGCCACACTAGAGGCCTTTAATCGCGACGGTGTTTAATCAGAATTAATATGTTCTTTGCAGTAGCGTTTCTTCCATGCCGCAGGCGTCAGTCCTACCGCGTTGCGAAAGATCTTGCGCAAGTAGCCTACGTCCTGAAAACCGCAGCGCTGCGCGATTTCGCTTAACGAACAGGCATCGGTAAGCAGCATTTTCTCAGCTTGTAGTACACGCTGGCGGTGGATCGCGTCGGTGATGGTCTGGTGGAACGCGCGGCGGTAGACGCGCCCCAGATAATCCGCATTGCAATGCAGTTGGCGGGCAAGCGTAGAAGTGGAGATTTTTAAATGGTATTGCGTGCGAATAAGCTGCCGCGCTTTATACGCAAGCGCAATACCGCTGTTATCCGCAGGCGTGGCGTCGCTCACCGCCACTGACAATTGTTGCATAATCAGCAGCAATATTAATTCCAGCGCGATGCTGTGGGTAATTGCTTCCTGCTCATTTAAAAATTGCCGGAATAAAGAAATAACGTATTGCGGGTCGCGTACTTTTCCATGCTGTGGAAATGAAAGCAATGAAAGAGAATCATCGGCGGCCTGGTCAGGTAAATGTCGTAATTCAAAATGAAGCCAGTAAAACTTTAAATCCTGCGGGAAATTACCGACGCCGACATGTTTACGATGCGGCCACAACAGCAGGCTTTCCCCGGCATTTACCGAGAAAACCGTGTCCTCTTCTTTGAGCGTAAGTGTCCCTGTTTCAACAAAAATGAGCTCCCAGGAATTCAACACCCGTTGCGGGTGACGCCCTAGTCCGCGGGAGATAAATAACCCGCCGTTTTGCACGTGCACAGGTAAATATAAACTAATATCAAACACTTAATAACCCTCATGCGATGGGAGTGATGATGAGTGTAGAGAACGATGGCGCCCCATGAGCAGCGAGTAAGCGGTTATTCGATCTTGTTCACACTTTTTCTTTCAGGTCGGAATCGTCATCTTTTTATACTTTTCTGTCGCCTTGTTGATATAGGGATTGCGTGCAGAATTATTCGGGTAATTTGCAAAATACAAAAATAAGTTACTCCGACTTTCACTCTGATTATGTGGGGCGTTAATGATGACCTCTACCTCAATAACCGGTAATGACGTTACCCGGAAAACGTTGCAGGACAGACTTTCTGTACGTGAGAAAATAGGCTACGGCCTGGGTGATGCAGGCGGTACGGTAATTACCTGCCTGATAATGAATTTTCTAACCTTTTTTTATACCGATGTATTTGGTTTAACCCCGGCGCTGGTAGGGACATTATTTATTGCGCTACGTATTTTTGATGCGGTATCCGATCCCCTGATGGGCATTATTGCTGACCGTACCCAGAGCCGTTTTGGGCGTTTTCGTCCCTGGCAGCTTTGGGTGGCGGTGCCGCTCGGCATCATTGGCGTACTGACGTTCACCGTACCCGACGTCAGCATGTCGATGAAAATGCTCTGGGCGTTCAGCACGTATCTTTTGCTTTCCGTGGGTTATACCGCCATCAATGTGCCGTATTGCGCGCTTATCAACACCATGACCACGCGCCATGATGAGGTGTTGGCCTGCCAGTCATGGCGGTTTGTTTTATGTGGCGTGGCGGGGTTTCTCGTCTCTGTCGGCCTGCCGTGGCTGGTAGAACAAATAGGTCAGGGCAACGCGGCGAAAGGGTATCAGGGCGGCGTTGGTATTCTCTGTGCGGTAGCGGTGGTGATGTTCCTTTGCTGTTTTTTCTGGGTGAGGGAGCGGGTGCCGCTGGCGTTAATGGGCAAATTTACCCTGCGCGAGCACCTTGCGGGATTACGTAAAAACGATCAGCTGCTGCTTTGCCTGGTGATGTCTTTCCTGCTTATCAACGTGTTTAATTTACGCGGCGGCGGCTATATGTATTTCATCACCTACGTGCTGCGCGGCAGTGCCGCCTATGCGTCGCTGTTTTTCACCATGGTGACGCTGGCGGCCATTCTCGGCGCGGTGATAGTAAATCCACTGTCGCGCCGGGTGGATACCGTGAAGCTCTATTACGTCACGAACCTTGTGCTGGCGGTCCTGGCTCTCGCCATGTGGCTGCTGCCGGCGGGCCCTGCGTATCAGACCTTGTGGCTGGTGGTCATTTTAGGAAATGGCGTGATCCTGGGTTTCACCTTACCGCTGCATTTTTCCATCATGGCGTTCGCGGATGATTACGGTGAATGGAAAACCGGCGTGCGTTCATCGGGCATGAATTTCGCCTTCAATTTGTTCTTCATTAAGCTCGCCTGGGCTGCCAGCGCGGGCATCATCAGCCTTGTGTTTATCGTCGTGGCTTACCGGCCAGGGCTTGAAAACCAAACGGCGGCGTCGCTGTCTGGCATTACCGCGCTGGAGACGCTCTTACCGGCCGCCTTTCACCTGTTGCTGGCACTGGCTATCCGCCGCTGCCGTTTAAATAATTCTATGATGGCGCGCATTTCAGGCGATTTGCGTCAGCGCCATGTCCACACTGCCTGAGGAGTCGTTATGAATCAGCCTGATCATTTACAGGAAGTTGACCTGCACCAGTTAAACGTGACTGACCGTTTTCTGGGGCAGTACCAGCGGCTGGTACGGGATGTGGTTATCCCGTATCAGTGGGATGCGCTTAACGACCGCATCTCCGACGCCGAGCCCAGCCATGCGATTGAAAACTTCGCCATTGCCGCCGGGCGTAAACAAGGCGAGTTTTACGGGATGGTCTTTCAGGACAGCGATGTGGCGAAGTGGCTTGAAGCAGTGGCCTGGTCCTTGTGCCAGAAACCAGACCCGCAACTGGAGCAAACCGCTGATGAGGTCATCGCGCTTATCGAGGAGGCGCAGTGTGAAGACGGCTACCTCAACACCTATTTTACGGTGAAAGCGCCGGGGCAGCGCTGGACGAATCTGGCGGAGTGCCATGAGCTTTACTGCGCCGGGCATATGATTGAAGCGGGCGTAGCCTTTTACCAGGCCACCGGAAAACGCCGCCTGCTGGAGGTGGTGTGCCGGTTTGCCGATCATATCGACCACGTCTTTGGCCCACAAGCGCATCAGCTTCACGGCTATCCCGGCCACCCTGAAGTGGAACTGGCGCTGATGCGCTTATTTGAGGTGACGGATAATCCGCGCTATCTCCAGCTTGCCAATTACTTCGTCGAGGAGCGCGGCAAGTCCCCGCACTTCTACGATATCGAATACGAAAAACGCGGGCGCACCTCATACTGGCATAGTTATGGCCCGGCCTGGATGGTGGTGGATAAAGCGTACAGCCAGGCCCATCAACCGCTGGCGCTCCAGGAAACGGCCACCGGTCACGCCGTACGATTCGTGTATCTCATGGCGGGCGTGGCCCATCTGGCGCGATTGCATCATGACGAAGAGAAGCGTCAGACCAGCCTGCGGCTGTGGGAAAGCATGGTGCAGCGCCAGATGTACATCACCGGCGGCATTGGCGCACAGAGCCAGGGAGAAGCTTTCACGTCGGATTATGATTTACCCAACGATACGGTTTATGCGGAAAGCTGCGCTTCGATTGGGCTTATGATGTATGCCCGTCGAATGCTGCAAATGGAGGACGACAGCCGCTTTGCCGACGTGATGGAGCGGGCCTTATATAACACGGTGCTGGGCGGTATGGCGCTCGACGGCAAACATTTTTTCTATGTTAACCCGCTGGAAGTGCACCCTGCGTCGCTGTCGGGGAATCACATTTATGACCATATCAAGCCGGTACGCCAGCGCTGGTTTGGTTGTGCCTGCTGCCCGCCAAACATTGCCAGAGTGCTGATGTCGCTGGGGCATTATATTTATACGCCGAAGCCGCAGGCGCTTTACATCAATTTATATATCGGCAACGACGTCACGGTGCCGGTGGGCGACGCCTCGCTGGGTTTGAAAATCAGCGGTGATTACCCATGGCATGAGCACGTGGATATTGCCATTACTTCATCAACGCCGGTGCAGCATACCCTTGCCTTACGTCTGCCGGACTGGTGCGACACGCCGCAGGTGCAGCTCAACGGCGCGCCGTGCCCCGGAGAGGTGCACAAAGGCTATTTCTATGCCTCGCGTCTGTGGGAGGAGGGCGATCGTCTTACCCTGACACTACCAATGCCGGTGCGTCGCGTGTATGGCAATCCGTTATTACGTCACGTGGCGGGGAAAGTCGCTGTGCAACGCGGGCCGCTGGTTTATTGCCTCGAGCAGGCGGACAACGGCGCCGAGCTTCATAATCTGTCTTTGCCGCGCGCCAGCGAATTCCAGTTGATTAACGGTAAGGGCATTTTTGCCCATAAGGTTCTGCTTCAGGCGCCGGGGGTGCGCAGGCGCAGTTCCCGGCCCGAGCAGCAGGCGTTGTACCATTACGATACGTCGCCTGTGCATGATGAAGTACAGCCGCTCACGTTCATTCCCTGGTTTAGCTGGGCTAACCGTGGAGAGGGCGAGATGCGAATCTGGATAAACGAGGCCTGATGCCTGCGTGACGGCCCCCGATGACGGGGGCCGTAAGATCAGGAGTTGAGTCTGTCGTTTCGGTAATTCACCCAGGCATTAATCATTAATGTCAGAGCCAGAATGCCGCCCACGATGCCAAGAGAAACGGCTATCGGGATATGGTAAAAATCGACAATCAGCATTTTGATGCCGATAAAGACCAGGATAACCGACAGGCCGTACTTCAGCATACTGAAGCGTTCCGCCACGCCCGCCAGCAGGAAGTACATGGCGCGCAGGCCGAGGATGGCGAACAGGTTAGACGTCAACACAATAAACGGATCGGTGGTAACCGCGAAGATAGCCGGGATGCTGTCCACGGCGAAAATCACATCGCTAATCTCAACCAGAATCAGCACCAGAAACAGCGGCGTGGCGTACAGCAACCCGTTATGACGGACGAAGAATTTCTCATTGTCGATTTTATCGGTCATGCGCAGATGGCTGCGCAGCCAGCGGACTATCGGTTTTTCGCCAATCCCGGCGTCGTCTTCTTTTGCGAGCGCCATCTTCACGCCGGTGAAGAGTAAAAACGCGCCGAACACGTACAACAGCCATTCGAACTGGGTAATGAGCCAGCTCCCGGCAAAAATCATAATAGTGCGCAGAATAATCGCCCCCAGCACACCGTAAATCAGCACCCGGCGTTGCAGCGCAGGCGGAACGGCGAAATAGCTGAACAGCATTAACCAGACAAAGACGTTATCCACCGCCAGCGCTTTTTCGATCAAATACCCGGTAAGAAACGCCAGCGCTTGCGTATCCGCCACCGCGCGTCCTTCTGTCCCGGTGAGATACCACCAGAAACCCAGATTAAACAGCAGCGACAGGCCGACCCAAATCAGCGACCAGACCGCCGCCTGCTTCATGGTCATGGTATGCGCGCCGCGTCGCCCCTGAAGCAGCAGATCGATTGCCAGCATGATGATGACGATTACAGCGAAACCGCCCCAGAGCAGGGGAGTACCCACGGTATTCATAAGTATCATTCCTTAAAAATGAAAACGGCCAACGTCGGAAGACGTTAGCCGCTTTGCTTACGCTGCAAATGGATCTCGCCTTCCGGCAAGGTCTCACTTACAACGCGAAATACCCGTGTTCATTGAGCGTCGTTGACGATGCCTGATCCGCTATTTCGAGTCGCCCGACGACCGGGTGCATCGCACCGTATTGACGATCTGTCGGCAAGGAAGTTACTCCCCTTTGCATCTAAAACGTATGCAGAGCCGCCGATCTCGTCAACGGCTCTGCCGGGGGTTTTACTGAGCTTTACGCGCTTAGCGGTTCGTTGACATCATCCGCCGGAAACTTGACGCCAGTTTGGGCGCGGATCTCGGTGAGCAGTTTGGCGGTGATACGGCTTACCGTTAGCGCCGGATGGTTGACCGCATTCTCTTCCACCAGGCGGGCGAAGGTTTCCGCTTCATACAGCATGGTATTGATATGCTGCGGCAGAGAGAGATCCTGCGCTTTACCGCCGCGCGGAATAAACGTGATGCGCTGGCACTCGGAAATTTTTTCAATCACCAGCGTACCGGCTTCGCCCTGAATTTCGCTGTGCAGGCCCGAATCGCTCACTTTAGAATGCAGCAGCGTCACGTCAGCATCGCCGTAGCGCATCACCACCGTGCCGTGGGCATCAACGCCGCTGTCGAGCAGGCTGGCGGACGCGGTAACCGATGCGGGCTCACCCCACAGCGCCACGGCGCTCGCCAGGCAATAAAAGCCGATATCCATGATAGAACCGTTTGAGAACACCGGATTAAAGGTATTCGGGTTCTCGCCGTCCAGATAGCGCTGATAGCGCGATGAGTACTGGCAATAATTGAGCAGCGCTTTACGCAGCTTTCCGACCTTCGGCAGCGCTTCGCCCAGGGCGATAAAATTGGGCAAACTGGCGGTTTTAAACGCTTCGAAAAATACCACTTGATGTTGCTGCGCGAGGGCGATAGCGGCTTCCACCTCGCATAAATTCGAGGCCAGCGGCTTTTCGCAAATCACATGTTTTTTATGGCGCAGGAACAGGCTGGATTGCGAGAAGTGCAGGGAGTTGGGGCTTGCGATATACACCGCATCAATATCGTCGCTCTGCGCCAGCGCCTCAAGCGAGGTGAAAAGATGCTGAACGGGATAATCATTGGCGAAGCTCTGGGCCTGTTCAAGGCTACGGGAATAAACCGCTGTGAGCTTGTATTTACCGGTCTCATGGGCGGCATCGACAAACTGGCGGGTGATCCAGTTGGTGCCAATAACAGCGAAACGTATCATATCGGGGGGTAAACTCCGCAGTGGAATAGTCTCGTCAGAGTAGCATGCGATTGCAGGAAAGCACGTGGCGCGTCACGCAGAACCGAGCAGCGCCTGATGCGTCAGCCACATCCGGGTGTCGAATTCCAGTTGATGGTAGTCCGGTTCCATATGGCAGCAGAGCTGGTAAAAGGCTTTGTTGTGCTCTTTCTCTTTCAAGTGCGCCAGTTCATGCACCACAATCATGCGTAAAAACGGCTCAGGCGCCTGGCGAAACACTGTCGCTACGCGGATTTCCGCTTTCGCTTTGAGCTTACTGCCCTGTACCCGGGATACCGCCGTGTGCAATCCCAGCGCATGTTTCAGCACGTGGATTTTGTTGTCCCAGGCCACTTTGCTTAACGGCGAGCTATTGCGCAGGTGCCGGTTTTTAATCTCCTGCACGTAATTCCATAACGCTTTATCCGTCGTCACATCATGCCGTTGCGGATAGCGAGAGTTCAGCACCTCGCCCAGCCGTCCTTGCTCGATCAGGCTGTTGACCTGGCTTAACAACGATTCGGGATAGCCCTGGAGATACAGCAGTGCGCTCATGAATGCCTCAGCGAGAGAAAAAAAGGTTTACTCAGATGAGTAATTAAGGGATAAATCGCGCGAATTTTAGCATCGTGGAGGGCCGATGAGCCAGGTAGAGTTAAATGCATGTGAGTTAACGCTTGAGCGCTATCCGCCCATGCCGGAGGAGGCCCCGTTTCAGGCGTGGGATGCCGCTGATGAATATCTGTTGCAGGATTTGCCGCCAGCCGATGGCCCGACGCTGATTTTTAATGATGCGTTTGGCGCCTTAACTTGCGCGCTGGCCGCCCGCAACCCGTGGAACATCAGCGATTCGTTTATCGCTCAACAGGCCGCGCGCCACAACCTGCACCTTAATCACCTGGAGGCACAAGCGATGACGTTCCAGGACTCGCTCGCGCCGCTCCCGGCCGCCCCCGCGCTGGTGCTGATTAAAATCCCCAAACAACTGGCGCTGCTCGAACAGCAACTGCGCGCATTACGTACGGTGGTGACGCCGCAAACCCGCATTATAGCCGGGGCGAAAGCGCGAGATATCCATAACTCCACCCTGGCGCTGTTCGAAAAAATTCTCGGGCCGACCACCACCTCGCTTGCCTGGAAAAAGGCGCGACTGATTAATACCCGGGTGACGCTGCCCGCGCTGCCTGACGCGCCCACGACCCTTAACTGGACGCTCGACGGCACCCCGTGGACTATCCATAACCACGCCAACGTGTTTTCCCGTACCGGGCTGGATATCGGCGCGCGCTTCTTTTTGCAGCATTTGCCGGAAAACGTCGACGGGGAAATGGTGGATTTGGGCTGCGGCAACGGCGTTATCGGGCTAACGCTGCTGGCGCAAAACCCGCAGGCGAAAGTCACCTTTGTTGATGAGTCATTTATGGCGCTGGCATCAAGCCGGTTGAACGTCGAACACAATCTGCCGGACGCGTTACCCCGCAGTGAGTTTGTAGTGAATAATGCGCTGGCGGGTATGGAGCCGGATCGTTTTCACGCGGTGCTGTGCAATCCGCCGTTTCACCAACAGCACGCCATTACCGACCACATCGCATGGCAGATGTTTAATGATGCCCGCCGTTGCCTGAAATTCGGCGGCGAATTGCGCGTGGTCGGCAACCGCCACCTTGATTATTACCGCAAGCTGAAGAAGATTTTCGGCAACTGCACCACCGTCGCCACCGGCACCAAATTTGTGGTGTTGAAGGCGGTGAAGCTGCGTAAAAGCCGCTAAATCTCCAGCGCCAGCCGGGTGCCTTGCGCAATCGCGCGCCGGGCATCCAGCTCCATCGCCACATCGCATCCGCCAATTAAGTGCACCGTTTTTCCCGCCTCGCGCAGCGGCTCTGCCAGTTCTCGGCGCGGCTCCTGTCCGGCGCACAGGATAACGTTGTCCACCGCCAGCGTTTGCGGCTCGCCATTTATCGTAAGGTGTAACCCCTCGTCGTCGATACGTTGGTAGCTGACGCCCGGGATCATTTTCACGCCACGCGACAGCAGCGTCGCGCGGTGGATCCAGCCGGTGGTTTTACCGAGCCCTTCACCGGGCTTACTGGCCTTACGTTGCAACATCACGATATGGCGCGGGCTTTTCGGCAAGCGCGTTCCTTCAGGGCGCAGCCCGCCTGCCTGATCCAAACTGGTATCAATGCCCCATTCCGCGCAGAATTCAGCGATATTCTGGCTGGTGGATTCACCCTGCTGGCTTAAGAACATCGCGGTATCAAAGCCGATGCCGCCACAGCCGACGATCGCCACGCGAGCGCCCACCGGCTTTTTATCGCGCAATACATCCAGATAGGTCATCACGCTGGGATGATCGATGCCGTCAATCTGCGGAATGCGCGGTTCAATGCCGCAGGCCAGGATCACTTCATCGGCCTCTGCCAGCATCCCGGGATCAACCGGCGTATTCAGCCTGACGTCCACGCCGGTTATCTCCAGCATTCGGCGGTAGTAGCGCAGCGTCTCGTAAAATTCCTCTTTGCCGGGGATCTGTTTGGCGATGTTGAACTGCCCGCCGATTTCCGGGCTAGCCTCGAACAGCGTGACGCGATGGCCGCGCAGTGCGGCGTTTACCGCAAAGGCCAGCCCAGCGGGACCGGCGCCGACGACCGCGAGGTGTTTGACGACACTGGCCGGGAGGACAGGCATTTTGGTTTCATGACAGGCGCGCGGGTTCACCAGACAAGAGGTCACTTTGCCCTCGAAGATTTGATCGAGACACGCCTGATTGCAGCCGATGCAGGTATTGATTTCATCGCTACGCCCGCTTTGCGCTTTGCTCAGCAATTCCGCATCCGCCAGAAACGGGCGCGCCATCGAGACCATATCGGCATCCCCCGCCGCGAGGATAGCTTCGGCGACGTGCGGATCGTTAATCCGGTTGGTGGTTACCAGCGGGATCGACACCAGGCCTTTGAGTTTGCGCGTCACCCAACTGAACGCGCCGCGCGGCACCGGAGTGGCGATGGTGGGGATGCGCGCTTCGTGCCAGCCGATACCGGTGTTGATTATCGTGGCGCCTGCCGCTTCGATGGCTTGGGCAAGCGTAACGGTCTCTTCAAAGGTCCCGCCGCCTTCCACTAAATCGAGCATCGACAGGCGATAGATAATAATAAAATCGTCACCCACCCGTTCGCGCACCGCACGTACTACCTCTGTGGCGAAGCGCATCCGGCGCGAGTAATCGCCGCCCCATTCGTCATCGCGGGTATTGGTGCGCGCCGCCAGAAACTGGTTAATCAAATAGCCTTCCGATCCCATAATTTCCACGCCGTCATAGCCGGCTTCCCGCGCCAGTTGGGCGCAGGTGGCGAAATCATTAATCAGCGCGAGAATTTCATCATGAGTAAGGGCATGCGGCGCAAAACGGTTAATAGGCGCCTGGATTGCCGACGGGGCGACCAGTTGGGGCTGATAGCTGTAGCGCCCGGTATGCAGAATTTGCAGGGCGATTTTGCCGCCTTCGCGATGAACGGCCTCCGTCACCAGCCGATGATTATCAAGATGAGTGCGATCATTCAGCATCGCGCCGCCGGCAACGGCAACGCCTGATGGCGCAGGCGCAATACCACCGGTCACAATCAGCGCCACGCCGTGACGCGCGCGCTCGGCATAAAACGCCGCCAGCCGCTGTGGGCCATCCGGGCGTTCTTCAAGGCCGGTATGCATCGAGCCCATTAAGGCGCGGTTTTTCAGCGTGGTGAACCCTAAATCCAGCGGGGCGAACAGCGACGGATAGCTCATAGTCTCTTCCAGTATGTAAAATTATTGTTATGTGGTCGGATGAGTTACTAATTTAGCTTGCCTGGATGCGAATGGAACAACCGTCATCGGTGATTGTGATGAGATTCAAATAACGTGGGCGATAACGGCAGGGGACTGCCGTTATTGCGGTTAGCGGAGTCGTGTGAGGTATTTCGCTATCTCATCATGCGGCACCATACCGCCGCCGGTGGCCCAGACCAGATGGGTGGCATTGCGCTGCGCCTGTTCGCTAAAGCGGCTGCGGTACGCATCATCCCAACGCCACGGGCCTGCCATGCCCGCCAGAGCGGACGGCTCCAGCGCGATGTTTTCCTGCTGATTCAGCATGCCCAGCAGCGTGAAGAGCGTGTCATCGCTGAGGGTGTAATAGCCGTCAATTAACCGCTCCATCGCCCGACCAACAAAGCCGGAGGCGCGACCCACCGCCAGGCCGTCGGCGGCGGTCTGGTTATCGATCCCCAGATCCTGCACCGCGATACCGTCATGCAACCCGGTATGCACACCCAACAGCATACAGGGCGAGTGAGTCGGTTCGGCAAAGATGCAGTGCACATCATCGCCAAACGCCAGTTTCAGGCCGAACGCCACGCCGCCGGGACCGCCGCCCACGCCGCACGGCAAATAGACAAACAGCGGGTGCTGCGCGTCCACTGTGATGCCCGCGTCCGTAAACTGGCGCTTCAGCCTGCCGCCTGCCACCGCATAGCCGAGAAACAGGTTGCGGGAGTTTTCATCGTCGATAAAAAAGCAGCGTGGATCCTGCGCGGCCTCGCGTCGGCCCTGTTCCACGGCGACGCTATAATCCTCTGCGTATTCCACCACCGTTACGCCATGCGCACGCAGCAGCGCTTTTTTCCATTCACGCGCATCCGCCGACATATGCACACTGACCTGAAAGCCCAGTTTTGCAGAGGCGATGCCGATGGATAACCCGAGATTGCCGGTGGAACCGACCGCGATACGATGGGTGCTGAAAAACTGGCGGAACGGCTCATCGGCAAGCTGTCGGTAATCGTCCGTTATTTGCAAAAGCCCGGCTGAGAGCGCGAGTTTTTCAGCGTGACACAGTACTTCGTATATCCCTCCACGCGCCTTAATCGAACCGGAGACCGGCAGATGGCTGTCTTTTTTAAGCCAGAGTTTACCGGGAAGCGGGTGCGTAAAGTGCGCTTGCAGCGCACTTTGCATGGCGGGAATAGCAATACAGGGAGATTCAATCATACCGCCGCTGGGCACCGTTTCCGGGAAGACATGCATTATCCAGGGGGCAAAGCGTTGCAGACGCGCTTCGGCGTCTTCCACATCCTGTTGGGTTAAACCCACCCAGGGCAACCCTTCCGCCAGCGGCGTGACGGCAGGATTAAACCACTGGGTTTCGCGCAGAGCGATAAGATCATGCAGCAGCGGAAAACGGCTGAGCAAATGCGGGAGAGTAGGTGCAGTCATGCGGGCTCCTTCGGGTGTTTGAGCCCATCATAACGGTCACCCTTCAGTTTTCACCACTTTAATGTCAACCATGCCAATCCCCAGTTTACGCGGCGAGTGACCAAGAATGTTGCCTTCGTTTGTCTCCTGCGGCGCAGGCGGCACGATAACCAGCGTATTACTGCGCGTTGGGTTGTCGAAATGAAGCGTAGTGGTGGAGACATCATTGCCAAGCGTCAGCGTCTGCTCACTCTTGCCGACGCGAACCGGGATCGGCTGATTAGCGTTAGGGCCAAAGGCTTTGGCGGTGATCACCAGCTCAAATTTCTC
Source organism: Citrobacter freundii (assembly GCF_011077955.1). GTDB lineage: Bacteria > Pseudomonadota > Gammaproteobacteria > Enterobacterales > Enterobacteriaceae > Atlantibacter. The sequence continues at coordinate 283,722 of NZ_JAALBX010000001.1, read as the reverse complement.
CGGCAGCGGCTCGTTGTATTCAATCTTCACTTCTTTATCCAGTTTCGCGTTGGACCAGCGTCCCCATGACTCAGGACGGGAAAGCCCACTGAAACTCTTCACTTCTTCCGGCGCGCCCGCAACGTTAAAAACAAAGCTGTCGGCTTTATAGCGAATGTCGTTGTCCACGGTTTTCAGCATATCGACATTGCCCTGATATCGCAGGGTATCGATAACGGTATCGCGAAACGCCGCTTTGCCTTGCCACTTCGGTTTATCAACATGGCTTATCTTCTGCTCGCCCCCTAACTGGCCTTGCGAGACGCACCAGTCGGTAGATAACGCCCATTGGGAAGACCACAGACGCGCCATTTTGTAGCAGCGGTCTATCCAGATGAAGTTATCGCGTGGGGCGAAATCCGCCAGTTGATAGCGCAGCGGCGCGGAATATTCGCTTTCCGGCAGCGGTTCGACTTTTTTATCCGATACCCGCAGCAGCAGCGGCAGCCGGAACGTAGAGCCTGAGAACGCGACGGTTTGTTTTTCCTGATCGAGAGTGAAGTCTTTAATTTCGCGCGGGAAATTCCACAGGCGGATCACATCCGGCTTCCAGGCCAGAACTTTCTCTTTCATATTCAGGAACACAGTAGACAGGGAATCTCCCGACAGGCTACTGCGCCCCAGGCCGATAAAGTTATCGCCGCCCAGAATATCAAGCACGGTGGCGCCGTTATCCATGGTGTTGCGTTTGACCGCCATAACATCCTGCTGGGGCTTATCGCCGCGCAGAATAAAGAACAGGTTGTTGCGCTCCTGCTGGTTCAGGTATTTCCAGGCGGTGTTGTTCATCGCCAGATGGTCAGAAGACACCACGATCACGGTGTTTTTGAAATAAGGCGACGCTTTGATTTTATTAATAAAAGCCGCGATATGTTGTTGGCTGCACGTTACTGCGCTAAAGGACTGGTTGGCTTTGCCGTCAATATCGTAGCGCTTACGATCACAGGTGCGGGACACAAACCCGTCAGGATGGTGTGTGTCTACCGTCAGGGTAAACAGCGAAAAACGCTTACCCGCTTTGGAGAGCGTTTCGAATTGTTGCCATGCCTGGTCCAGCACCGTGTCGTCGTAGAAACCCCAGTCGTTGCGATAATGCGGGTCGGCCACCACGCTTTTCAGTTCATCTGCGCCGTATAAATGGTCAAAACCATGGGACTTTAAGAAGACGTCTTTGCCGGCAAAACGCAGGCTGGCGCCCTGGACGAAGTGGTTTTCGTAACCGGAGTTTTTAAGGATATCCCCAAGGCAAATATTTTGCGGGAAGAAGCTCGACATGGATGCCGACGCGTTGCCTTCAAAGGGCGCGAACAGCGGGATGCCACACTGGGACGCAACCATACCGGCGATGGTGTAATCGGTGCCGGGCAACTGAGCGGTATGGCTAAAATCAAGCCCCTCATCCTTCAACGCCCCTAATTCAGGCGTCAGGCCAGGGAACGCCTCGTCGTCGAAATACGTGCGCTCAAGGCTTTCGCCATAGATATACACCAGATTTAACGTCGGGTCGGGAATGACCTTGTTGGGTTCTTTGTAATACGCCCCAAAATCGGGATCGCCCGCGCGGCTTTGCGATTTGACCAGTTCAGTAATTTGGCGAAACGCCGGGCTGGCATCAACCGACGCCAGCGCCATCACCAGCGCCAGCAGGCTATAGCCAAAATGATAAGGACGATGGCGACGGCGGCGCAAAATCCACGTTAAAGCTCCAAATACCAGCACCAGCGCGGCGATAAGCCCGGCGCCTGGCAGCAGGTATTTACCCATACCCGCGCCGGACAGGCTATTGGTTAGCGTGTAAATGACCGCGTCGTTAATCCCGTTGCCGGTGAAGTAGTCGCTTGCATATAGGGTGATATTTAAAATGACGAACAGGCCTAACACGACCAGGGTGGCGGCAAACCACCAGGTATTACGGCCCGCCTTTAGGGAATAAATAACAATCGAGGCGATAAATAAAACAACCGAAAGCATTTCTGACAACGCCAAATCCTCATCAATCGGCACCATGCCTTATCCGCGTTACGCGCTTTTTAACCACGAAATCTAACTTTTTATTAACACACCTGCAATTTTAGTGTCATCAAGATGTGTAGTGGTTAGGAATTGGTTTAGTTACTGGATTATTTGATTGTGCGCACATTCCACGCAGCGGGCAGTTTAGCGGCAAAGTGTGAGGAAAATAAGGAGAGAACGGGTGTAATAATACACCCGTTTAGCATGGTCTTAGCGTTATAAAAGGAAATTAACGCCTTGCTTAAGGACCAGATCGCAGGCTCTGGTTTTCACCTGTTCCGCCAGCGGGGAATTGCCGATAGCGCTGAGATTAAGCTGCTCGCCGTTGGCGCTATTTAGCAGGCCCATCAGACCTTCGGTGTAGTTCGGCTCGCGGGTTTTCGCCTCCGGGGTGCTGAGCCCGAGCTTTTCCATAATCTGATTTTGAATGTTCTCAGTACGGGTTGCCGACACCAGTTTTTGCTTCATGCAATAACCGAGGATCCCGGCGACGTTAGGCATATTTTCCGAGCTTAACGCTTTGGCTCCGCCGCCGAGCAGGCCGGTGAGAGAGGAAAGGGACGTGTCGCTCTGTGTGCCGCTCGCGGTGGACGGGTTTTGTGACGCATTAAGCTGACTGGCGGCGCTGGACAAGCTCTCCTGCCAGGTAGCGGCACTGGCGCTCGCAGCGAAAAGAATGACGCCGCAGGCGGCAAGCTGAAACAACGGTTTTACTGATTTCATCGGCACACTCTCATTTATGGCCTGTCATACAGACAAACATCGAACAGAGTATACCGGGTGGCGCAAGGCGGGGGAGAGGCCAGCAGGCGTTTTCGCGCCGTTCGCCTGCTGTTTCGGAGTTGTCCTGAGACTCAGACTTCTCTGCCGGTGACGCGGCTGCGATAACTTTCCCAGTCAAAGTTAACCCACAGACTGTTGCCAAGCCGCATACGGTCCATCACACGTTCACCCAGTAAGGCGTTCATTTCTTTGATGGGCAGGTTGGTCAACATGCCGGTGGGGCGCTTTGAAGATGAACGGCGGTCGACTATCTGATTAATGATCACTTTTTCGTAGCGCGATTCAGACTGCATGCCGATCTCATCGATCACCAGCAGATCAACGGTGCTTAGATCGGTTATCAGCCTCTCTTCCGTGGTGTCCGAGCCACCGCTAAAGGTGTCTTTCATGGCAGACATAATATCCGCTACGGTGATGATCATTACGGATTTACCGCGCAGCAGCAGCTCGTTGCAAATGGCGGCAGCCAGATGGTTTTTACCTGTTCCCGGTCGCCCGGAAAAGACAAAGCTTGCAATATTGCCGTCGAATTCATTGGCATATTTGCGGGCAAGATCCAGCGCTTTCATTTGCCCTTCTGATTCCACCTGATAGTTATCAAATGAGCAGTTCATGTGCAGTTCACGGATGCCGGAGCGCTTAAAGGTGCGCTGCATCTTCATCGCCTGATTTTCACGGGCGATTGACGCTGAACGCAATTTTCCCTGCTCCTGCTGCCAGGCGAGCAACTCTTCGGCGGTGGTGAACGCCGGTTTAATATCGCGGGGCATCATCTTTTTCAGACGCATCATCAGATCAGTGACGTGTTTCATCGTTAGCCTCTGAATCCATCGGGAATACTGTTATCCGGTTGCGGCACGCTGTTCACATCGCGCCGCGCCGCGCCGCTGTTGTTGGCCCGGCTGATTTGTACGCTGCGCGCCAGCTTCTGCTGCCACTGGACATGATGAAAGACTTTGCCTTCGGCCTGCCAGTAACTGATAAACGTCGCGAGTTCTTCATCGGTTACGGGTTTGAGCAAATTGATGCCCCACAGCGCCGCCATTCTTTGAAAGTCCTGATCGGGCTTCCACGCCGGGTACATGGCGAATTTCCCCATGGGAACCGGCACAATTGCGGCCTGCGTAGTGAGTTCATTAAACAGCTGATCTTCCAGGGTGACATCAGACTGGGGGGCGTTGAGCTGTGATTCCAGCGCCAGCAACGCCGCCATACGCGCGGGCGTAACGGCGTAAAAAGCCGGCGCATTATCTTTAAATACCGCCAGCGCGCCGTTTTCTGCGCGTGACAGCGCACCTTGAGGGTCGTCATGAAAGGCGTCAATGCCAATAACGTCGGGTGTCAGAATTCTGGAAGACATAAAACATTCTCAAAACAGGGGGTTAACTACCCGGGCTGAAAACTACATGTCCGGGTGGGTGAGGCTCTTTCCATAGTAGCACAGTCGGGAGCGGGTTTAAGCGACCCGCCCCGACATTCGCTCACCTCTGGTGAAACGAGGAGGGCCGTATTACACACGGGGTTTTTTGCGATACAGCCATAATCCTGGCAAAGAGAGGCCAATGGATAACGCGCCGACGATAAACGACGCTTTCAGGAAGTTGGTGACAAGCGCCACCATCAGCGGATCGCTGTAGCCAAAGTGGCTTAGTTTCACGGCGGAAATCATGGCCGTGTAGGCATATATCCCGGGGAACATGGGAATAACGGCGGCGACGGTAAACACTTTCGGATGCGCCAGATACCAGCGCGACCAGCGAATACCGATGATGCCGATTAAGATGGAGGCGACGAAGGTGCTCCACTCAATGGTAAATCCTGCCGTCATCATCGCCATTCGCGAACCATGGCCAATTGCGCCCAGCAATGCCACCCACGGCAGCGCGCGCTGGGGGACGTTAAATACCAACGCGAATCCCACCGCAGGAATGGCGGCTAATATCATGTCCTGTAGCAAGGCGAAGATAAAATCGATTATGCCCATCCGCGCAGCCCCCATAATGATAACGCGGTGACCACGCCAATACAGGTCGCAAGCGTTAACAGGCTCGCCATCGCCCAGCGCGCCAGCCCGGTATTTATATGCCCTTTAAACATATCCGCCACAGCATTAATCAGCGGAAAGCCCGGTACCAGCAGCAATACACTTGCCGCCATCGCCACGGTTGAGGTATGGGCAAAAGGCTCAAGAGTGAGCAGCAGCCCAGAAACGGTGGTTGCGACAAACGCCGTTAAACAGAAATTGATTTGCGGATGCAAATGGCGCTGGGTAAAGACCTGACGTACATACATCGCCATTGCGCTTGCAATACACGTGACCAGTGCGCCATCCCATCCACCATTATTTAGCTTACAAAAGCAGGCGCACGATAGCCCAACCATGGTGACCACCAACCAGCGTGGATAACGCAGCGGCTTAATCTGGCTGAACCGCTTTTTAACCGTATGAGGGTCGATAAGCTTATGTTCAGCGAGGATCACGATGTGCTGCACTTCAGTAACCACATGCATATTGATGCCGCGATCGACATTCTTGCGGGTAGAGGTGAGGCACTGATCGTCTTTTATCGTCGTCAACACAATGGCGTTGGCCGAAATAGAACTTTCTACGCTGTCCATTCCCAGCGCCAGGCCAAGGCGAGTGGACAGCTCTTCAATCAGTGCGCTTTCTGCGCCGTGCTGTAATAAAAACAGGCCGCACTGAATGCACAAGCGAGTGATTTCACGCTGAGTAACGACGTCTTGTTCCATGGTTATGGCTTACCGCTCAACGACTACAATGGGCAGAAGAGGGTTTTAACACAGACGTCTGCGGAAGATTTAGTCGTCTGGATCAAATTTTCAGTAAATAAGTTAGCGTAGTAGTCTGATTGACTGTCTTTTTGGTTATCATAAATTTTGTTTATTTTTCTTATTATGGTTTTTTATCTCGATAAAGAGGCTCATTAACGATATTTATACGATTTAAGGTCACGGAAGTAGCGATAAAAATTTTGTAACTACGTTATCGCCCAATTATTACTATTTTTTATTGATACAACGGGTGCTTTACTCGAGTTTTTATCCTACAACCCAACGATAACGGCTGCATCTGGTTTGCAAAAAAATCAACATATTGAAAAATAGACAGAATTATTGGAAATACATGTTCTTGTTAATATGTCCGAACAGAAACTAATTTTTTATAACTTGTCTGATTATGGACATGATTGAGAATAGTAATGTTACTTTTATATTTTTTATGAATGATTAATTAACGATAATTAAAACATAAAAACGATTTTCATAATAAAATGTGCTGTAAATTATGTGCAATAGTGGACATGTTCACTTTCGGATCTCGGCGGTTATGTTTCGTAATAAATTTATTCTTAATTGAGTTTTAATTACGGGTTATTGACTCTTTTAAAGACCATTTTTAGAATGTTCTTAAATTGATTGTGCTATAGCCAGAATGCATTTGCGTTCTGCATGCTGTAACGCCTGTCTGATAGATAACTTTATTCATTATTATTTTAAATTGTAATCAATTGAATCATACAAGGTGGAAATACTTAGAGGAAACTTTCAAGGAGAGAGCGTGTTACAAGGTTATAATAAGCAAGCTATTGTCGTCAGCGAAACGCCTTTAATTCACACCGGCCTTCAGAATGTGGTTGATAGTCACATCAAGCAGATGGGATTGCTCCATTTTTCAGACGTTAATTCTATCAGTTACAACGAGCTAATACGGACGTCCGTGGTTATCGTAGAACTGGGGGGCGATGAGCAAAAACTTGTTAATGAATGTGAAACCTTTTATTCGCTGATTAATCAATTTCGTGAAATTCACTGGATATTTTTAGTATCAAAAAACTGCTTTGCCAAAGCAGTAGAGTGGCTTATGCGCCCGGAAACTACGCTTCTTTCAACCTGTGAATCGATAGACAGCGTAGCCAGAGCTATTTTGCTCGGAAGCCAGAAAGTAGAAAGGATAAGCGATTCGCTACTGACAAGCGAGGTAGAGAAGGGCAGTGAGGAAGAAGTACATCCGTTATTAACGATATCGGAGAAACAAGTATTACGGCTTCTTGGTAAAGGCTGGGGTATAAACCAAATAGCTCAATTGCTTAAGAAAAGTAATAAAACGATTAGCGCTCAAAAACACAGTGCGATGCGTCGCTTATCTTTGAAAACGAATGCAGATATGTATGCATGGATAAATAGTTTTCAAGGTCTTAAAGAGTTGAATTTGTTATCTATGTACAGGGATACAGAAAAATGGAAGAATTGGGTAGTGAATTAAATATCGCCTTGATTGAAACTTGTGGCGTGGTTGCCGCAGGGGTTAATGCTCTGTTTGCAAAACAATCTCATTATCGCATCGTTAATTTCAAAAGCAGCAATGAGTTTATGCAAGCGCAAGGGTTTAAAAGCTTCTATGGCGTTATTTTTTCGCTTTCAGGCTCACGAGAACATCGCCGTGAATGCTTACAATTGTTCAGTGAAATAGCTTCAGTACATCCGAGTCTGAAACGTATTGTTATGGTTAACGATACGGATGAGGCTAAATTAGTCACGCAGTTATCACAAACAATGATTAATGGCGTGGTGAACAAAGATATGCCGGTTGGCCGTTTTTATGATGAACTCTCTGCATTGCTGAGCGATTCCGGGCGGACGAATGAAAATAACCTCAACCACTGGTATATCTGCAACAGCCCGCGCCTGCTGAGCCCGACTGAACGTGTGATTCTGCGCTATTTGACGGATGGCTATTCCGTTTCGCAAATCGCCTCGTGTCTTGAGCGAAACATCAAAACCATTCGCGCGCATAAATTCAACGCCATGCTGAAACTGGGCGTGAGCAATGATGCGGGTTTGCTCGATGCAGCGGACATTCTGCGTTACAGAAATAATTTCCTGTAAACGTAGGCAAGTGTCAGTGATTTACCGACTTCCTTAGAGAATTACTGACATACATCTACCCAATGCGCGGCGGTTAATTCCGCCAGCCGTTGGGGCGAAAGACGCACGGCGCTGTGAATAGCGCCTGCTGCCGGTAGCACTTCCGGGTACGCTTTCAGCGAAATATCACAATACACCGTAAGCGGATGTTCCAGACCAAACGGGCACACGCCGCCGACAGGATGGCCGGTCCAGGCCACCACTTCATCGCTATTCAGCATGCGGGCTTTGGCGCCAAACGCCGCTTTTAGCTTTTTATTGTCCAGACGCGCATCCCCTTTGGCGACGACCAAAATTATTTCATCTTTGACTTTAAGCGACAGCGTCTTGGCAATTTGACCGGGTTCGACGTTATGGGCTGCGGCGGCAAGGGCTACGGTCGCGGTACTCTGATTGAGTTCAATAATATCGATGTCGGGGGCATGTTCTGCAAAAAATTTACGTACAGATTCAATACTCATTCTGGGCTCCTGCATTGTGTCGCTGTTAATCTGGCACAGGCGCGTTGCGCTTGTAAAATGACAATCTTTCACCTGGCATTAACAAAAAGTAATTAGCGATCTTCTTCACAATCGCTCAAAGTGGACCCTGTAACCGGTTGCAGACACTATGTGGCGGATTAATACTGACGTTATCTACTCTTTAGTAATCTCATAATAAAGCCCTCTAAAACCCTTTCTGTAACTGTGCGCGTCATAGTTCAGAGTAAGATGACAGCGAATCGAGCTGTGCTGGCATCTGTGTTCATAGCCTGACAGGAGAACTGCGATGTCTGCCACTCATGCTGCATTCAATGTCATTTTCCGCTTTGTAGAAAACTATGTGAGTCCCATTGCCGGACGCATTTCTTCGCAGCGTCACGTGATGGCTATTCGTGATGGTTTTATTTCCGCAATGCCGTTTATGATTGTCGGCTCTTTCTTACTGGTTTTCGCATATCCACCCTTTTCGTCGGATACCACATGGGCATTTGCCCGTGCCTGGTTGACGCTTGCGAAACGATTTGAAGGACAGATCCTCTCGCCGTTTGATATGACCATGGGGATCATGTCTATCTACATTTGTGTCGCCATTGCTTACAACCTGGGCAAACATTATGTGAAAAGTCATCAGCTCGACCCCTTTATGGGCGCGATGCTTTCGCTGATGGCGTTTCTGCTGGTAGCCGCCCCAAAAACACAAGGGGCGCTGCCGGGGGATGGCCTTGGGGGAACCGGTATTTTTACCGCGATTCTGGTCGCCATCTACTGCGTGGAATTAATGCGTTTTCTTAAAGCGCGCCACATCGGCATTAGACTGCCGGATCAAGTTCCGCCGATGATTAAAAACTCCTTCGATCTGCTTATTCCTGTACTGGTGGTGGTGCTAACCCTTTATCCGCTTAGCCTGTTTATCCAAATGCAATTCGACATGCTTATCCCGCAGGCGATTATGTCGATCTTCGCTCCTCTGGTGGCGGCGGCGGATTCATTGCCCGCCATTTTACTCGCGGTACTGATTGGGCACTTACTCTGGTTTGCCGGGATCCACGGCGCGGCGATTGTCTCGGGCATGCTGCAAATGTTCTGGCTCACTAACCTTGCGGCAAATCAGGCTGCGCTTGCGAAGGGCCTGCCATTACCGCATATCTTTATGGAAGCGTTCTGGACATTCTTTATTGTGGTAGGCGGCTCCGGGGCAACCATGGGGCTGGTCATCTGCTATCTGAAAAGCCGCTCAGCGCACCTGCGCGCGATTGGACGATTGAGCGTGGTACCGAGCTTTTTCAACATTAACGAGCCGGTTATTTTTGGGACGCCTATTGTGATGAACCCGGTGTTTTTCATTCCGTTCCTGCTGGCGCCGATGGTGAATGCGGTCATTGCCTGGGCTGCGATGAAATTTGATTTGATTGGCCGCGTCATTTCCGTTGTACCCTGGACGGCACCTGCTCCGATTGGTGCCGCGTGGGCTTTGGGGTGGGATTTCCGCGCTGCGCTGTTAGTGGTGGGGTTAGCCTTTGTGTCAGCGATTATTTATTACCCGTTTTTCAAAGTGTATGAAAAACAGTTACTGGCGCAGGAAGCAGCGGAAAGCGCAGCGCAAGAAGACGAAAATCAGCAAATCGCGTAAAGGAAACCTGCGCGGATTATTTAAGGGTGCAATCGCCGCACTGTTGAACACCGGGCAGGCGATTGCGCTGGCAACAGGTGCGGCGCACCAGTAAACCTTCACGCGGCACCACGGTGCGATATAACGGGTTATCGCGACCATCAAGACGCACTTTTTCAAAGAAGCAAGCCTGACGCAGGGCCTGCCAACCCGTCTCGCCGATCTGCGGCCTGAGTTCGCCTAAAAACCAGTTAATTAAATAACCGGTATTGCTCCAGATAAGTCGACCATTTATCTCTCCGCTCTCTTCCAGCGCATCCACCACCGGCATCAGTACTTGCGCGACCAGATATTCCATACGTTCGCGTAAGCTGGCTTGCGCGCCCAGAGGGCAGGGGTAAACCTCTACCCAGAAAGATTCCGCGCGGCCCGTTTCGTGAAAACGCACCCGGATCAGATCGGCTGAAAGACGCAAGCCCTGGGGATGCGTAAGAATAGCCGCCATTAACGCCGGGGTTAACAGACCGATATACCACTGCGCCCAGAGCGATTTGAGCGGTTTATTTTCCCGGGGCTGATTGGTGTGCTGGGCGTATATATGGTCGCCATAGGTGTTCATCAGCGTGTTTAACAGGGCAGGCTGCGCCCACTGCGACAACGTAACTGACTCACGCGGCGGCGCCTCATCAAACTTTACGGTTTCGAGAAGATGGGGATGATGCGCACGAAAAGCATGACGGAGCGCGTTGGCAAGATCGATTGGAGCGTCAAACGACGTGAATGACGGCGTAAAAACATCGTTGTCCAACGGTAGCGAGGAGTAAGTCATACAAGCGCAATAGCAAATCTAAATGATAATTATTGCCAATCCTATCTATGGGTTTTGCCGATGGCAAGCAGATTCGCTCACCGCTACTCGTCTTCTATCTCGTCGCTGGTCAAAATATTATTTCTGCCCATATGTTTAGCTTTATAAAGGGCTTTATCGGCAAGTTTAAAGGCGTGATTAAAATCGCGCTCGTGCATGGGCGCAAGACCGATACTGACGGTAACATTGGTCGCCACTTGCGTGTTGAAACGATGAGGAATACGCAAGTCAAACACGCGCTGGCGGATCCGTTCTGCCGTCTTTCGCGCCAGTTCTACATCGCTATTGCTTAGCAGTACCAGAAACTCTTCACCGCCAAAACGCGCCACGATATCGCGTGAACGTACCGCATCGCGTATAGCCGCAGAAACCTGGGCTAACGCCTGATCGCCCATCATATGACCGTAGTGATCGTTATAAGCTTTGAAATGGTCGATATCGAGCACCAGCACGACATTGCGTTCCGAACCTAACGCGAACAAATTTTCCAGCCGGTTTTGAAAGCCGCGACGGTTATAAAGGCCGGTTAACGGATCTACCATGCTCAGGTCAGTAAGGGTTTTCTTCTCCTCCATTAACTTGAACATGAGGCCCTGGGCAAATGCGTCATTACGCTTTTGAATTAAATGTTGGATAACAATGCCGACCATGGGCAAGGCTACGGCATAGAGCATACGGATCGTGTGATGACCCTGATCTAACCACAGCACGGTAATAAGCACCGGCAAGCAGTGGCAAATAAATGCCTGAAGATTATTAATAAAAGCCAGCGCGCCGACGAACAACACGCTCATCAACGCGATTATCAAATACGACGATTCATTTTGGGGAATATGAGGCTGCTTAATGTAGACATGCCAGGCCCACAATAAGCCAAACAGAAAAGAAATAAAATTAAGGCTAATGTTTCGCGACTGATTCACCCCGCGCCATATCAGCAAACCCGCACTTATTATTAGAATGCTTATCAATGGCGTTGAGATGAACTTCACCCTGAATAATGGGCTCAGCATACTGAATAATGCCGACAACGCATTAAGAAACAGAAACAGACGTAGTGAGAGCTGGTATTTCTCTTGAAGTAGCGATCGCCAGGTGTGAGACGTCATATTTAAGTCGTTGTTTTTATACGCTATGTCAGGTTGAGGGACGATAAAGGCAGTCAGGCGAAAAGTGAGGCATTTTTGAGCCGGGGCGTATGATCTTTATCAATTTGCTCAATCTATCACCTTCAAGAATTCGTGTCATTAATTGCCCGCAAAACGCCCTATTCGCTTAATAAAAGTAGGCTTGAAAATGAGAATTTTTATCATATGATATGAGTTATCATTATCGATGGCGGTTATGGATTTAAGAGGTGTAGCCATGTTGCAACGAGCGCTGGAAAGTGGATGGGGAGTAGTGCTGCCTGGGGTCATTGTCACATTGCTGGCGTTGAGCGGCCTGACTTTTGAACAGTGGCGTGGTGTAGTGGTGCTGGCGTTGTTAGCGTCATCCGCCATGCTTTATCACAAGCGCTTGCGCCATTTTGTGCTGTTGCCGTCATGCATAGCGTTAACCAGCGGATTAATGCTGATTGCGTTGAATTTACGATGGTTATAAAAAGAAGAAAAACGGAAAGGGGATAAAGCGTGGTGCGAAGAGAGGGACTTGAACCCTCACGCCCGTTAAGGCACTAACACCTGAAGCTAGCGCGTCTACCAATTCCGCCACCTTCGCACAGGGTAAAGCAAATATCGTCATCGCATTGGTGCGAAGAGAGGGACTTGAACCCTCACGTCCGTTAAGACACTAACACCTGAAGCTAGCGCGTCTACCAATTCCGCCACCTTCGCGCAGTGCGAACGATATTTTTCGTGGTTGTTGGTGCGAAGAGAGGGACTTGAACCCTCACGTCCGTTAAGACACTAACACCTGAAGCTAGCGCGTCTACCAATTCCGCCACCTTCGCGTACCGGCAATACCTGGAAGTATTGCAACCACGGAGGCGCATTCTAGATGTTTTCTGAGCGTCGTCAACAGTTAATTTGGTGTCGCTTTCTTGTTTGACGTAAAAAGCGACACCCGTCAGGTTTAGCGCTTCTTCGCGCCGCGCCCCATTACGGCGCGATAGACTTTAAATCGCCCGGTCTGCGCCAACACTTCATGATTGCCGAACGTTTCATCCAGCACCGCAGGGTAGGGCAGAAACGCGTTCGCTACGATGCGTAACTCGCCGCCGATATTGAGATGACGCGCCGCGCCGCGAATCAGCTGATGCGCGGCGTCAAGGCTGGTTTGCATGCCATCATGAAAGGGCGGATTTGAAATAATCATATCAAAGCGGCCGGTTACTTCTGAATAGACATTGCTGGTTAACACCTGTCCTTCCAAACCATTGGCGGCAAGCGTGGCTTTCGCCGCTTCTACCGCCGATGCGCTCACATCGCTTAACGTCAGGCGCACTTTCGGGGAATGGCTTGCCAGCATGACGGAGAGCACCCCTGCGCCGCAGCCCACATCCAGCACTTTGCCTTTAGTATGCGGTGTGAAAGTGGAAAGCAGCAGTTGGCTACCCACATCAAGACCGTCGCGGCTAAATACGCCCGGCAGCGTTTTGATCGTATGCCCGTCGAGTTGATATTCGCCCCACCACGCGGTTGCATCGAACGCCGGCTGTTTTTCGAGGCGGCCATGATACAACCCGCAACGGCGAGCGCTGTCGATTTTGGTCAGCGGGCACACGGTTTCCAGCATTTGCTCGGCGCTGCGTACGCCGCTGCGGTTTTCACCGACGACGAAGACATCGCAGCCAACGGGCAGCAGAGACAACAGGTTCATCAACTGAAACTGGGCTTCCGGTTTATTCTTCGGCCAGTAATAAATCAGGGTGTTACTGTCGGCGATAAAGTCGGCATCCACGGTCAGGCCGAATTGCGCGTTCTCGCCCATCGTTTGTGAGAGCGTTTGCCAGTGATGATAAAATTGCGTGAAAGCGCGGCTGGCTGCGGTTTCGAACCGGGCAGGCAGGTCGTCCTGAAGATCTCCGGCGAACAGTACACGGCTTTCGGCAAAATCATCACTGTGGCGCAGCAAGACTTCGCTTGCCGGGGTAAAAGCTGACATGAAACACTCCTGTATAAACGTAGGCGGCGATTATATACCCGACCGGCTTCAGGCTGCACCTTTGTTGGCGCAGGCGATGCGGATTTGCTATATTTGCGCCCTTCCGGCAATAAGGCAGATTTGGCGATGACATCCCGACGCGACTGGCAATTACAGCAACTGGGCATCACCCAGTGGGTGCTGCGTCGTCCGGCGGCGTTGCAGGGCGAGATTGCGATTTCGCTACCCGCGCATATTCGTCTGGTCATGGTCGCTGAACCGACGCCCGCGCTGACGACGCCGTTGATGAGCGATCTGTTGCGGGCCTTAGGGGTCAGCCCCGATCAGGTGTTGCCGCTGACGCCCGATCGCGTGGAAATGCTGCCGCCTGAAAGCGCGTGCCTGAGTTTATGGCTTGGCGTAGAACCTCTGCCGTCACTGGCAGGAACGGCATTACGCACCCAAACGCTGGATGCGCTGCGCCAGGATCCCGCGGCGCGTGCCGCATTATGGCAACAGATTTGCGAACATGAACACGATCTCTTTACTCACAAGCCGTGATCTCGACCAGGCGTTTGCCATCGAACAGCGCGCTCATGCGTTTCCCTGGAGTCAAAAAACCTTCGCCAGCAATCAGGGCGAGCGTTATCTCAATTTCCGGCTCGATGTCGACGATACGCTGGCCGCGTTCGCCATCACGCAAGTGGTACTGGATGAAGCGACGCTGTTTAATATCGCCGTTGATCCCGCATACCAGCGCCGCGGAATAGGGCGTCAACTGCTCGAACATTTAATTAGCGAATTAGAAAAGCGCGACGTATTCACGCTCTGGCTGGAAGTGCGCGCCTCGAATGCCGCCGCCATTGCCCTTTACGAGAGCCTCGGCTTTAACGAAGCGACAATACGCCGCAATTACTACCCCACTGCAGATGGCCGCGAAGATGCAATTATCATGGCCTTGCCGCTGGGTTGATACCATAACAAGACAGGTGAAGTGATGAACTGGGACTGGATACTGTTTGATGCTGACGAAACGTTGTTTACCTTTGACTCGTTCGGCGGTTTACAGCGGATGTTTCTCGACTACAGCGTGACCTTTACCGCTGAAGACTTCCAGGATTACCAGGCCATTAATAAACCGTTGTGGGTGGATTACCAGAACGGCGCTATTACCGCGTTGCAATTACAGCACGGGCGCTTTCAAAGCTGGTCTGAGCGATTAAAGGTGCAACCAGGCGCGTTAAATGACGCTTTCCTGAATGCCATGGCGGAAATCTGCGCGCCTCTGCCCGGCGCGGTCTCCTTGCTTAACGCCCTGAAAGGAAAAGCGAAGCTCGGCATTATTACCAATGGATTCACTGCGCTGCAGGAAATTCGCCTTGAGCGGACGGGCCTTCGCGATTACTTTGATTTACTGGTGATTTCCGAGCAGGTAGGCGTAGCCAAACCCGATGCGCGCATCTTCGATTATGCGTTTGAGAAAATGGGTAATCCGCCACGCTCACGCGTGTTGATGGTGGGCGATACGCCGGAATCCGATATTCTTGGCGGCATCAACGCCGGGCTTGCCACCTGCTGGCTGAGCTCAAGCGGCCGCACGTTGCCGCCAGAGATTAAACCTACCTGGCAAGTCGCATCATTAAGCGAACTGGAGCAGTTGTTGTGTAAACACTAAACACTGATTGTCTGAGAGTACAAGCCAGGTAAAATAGCCGCATTTTCGATTTCCAGTCGCATAGCCCGGTTGGGCTGTGCCTTTATGAAGAAGATTTAATTATGACGTTGTCTCCTTATTTGCAAGAGGTGGCCAGACGCCGCACTTTTGCCATCATCTCCCACCCGGATGCCGGTAAGACCACCATTACTGAAAAGGTGCTGTTATTCGGACAGGCCATTCAAACCGCCGGTACGGTAAAAGGGCGTGGATCTAACCAGCATGCCAAATCCGACTGGATGGAGATGGAAAAACAGCGTGGGATTTCTATCACCACCTCCGTGATGCAGTTTCCCTATCATGACTGCCTGGTAAACCTGCTGGATACCCCGGGTCACGAAGACTTCTCCGAAGATACCTACCGTACTCTGACGGCGGTGGACTGCTGTCTGATGGTCATCGACGCGGCAAAAGGGGTTGAAGACCGTACCCGTAAGCTGATGGAAGTGACCCGTCTGCGTGATACGCCGATCCTGACGTTCATGAACAAACTGGACCGCGACATTCGCGATCCGATGGAATTGATGGACGAGGTGGAGCGCGAGCTGAAAATCGCCTGTTCACCGATTACCTGGCCGATTGGCTGCGGCAAACTGTTCAAAGGCGTGTATCACCTTTATAAAGATGAAACCTACCTTTACCAGACCGGTAAAGGCCACACCATTCAGGAAGTCCGCATCGTTAAAGGGTTAAACAACCCGGAACTGGATGCCGCCGTTGGCGAAGATCTCGCGGCGCAATTGCGTGACGAACTGGAACTGGTTCAGGGCGCTTCCCACGAGTTTGATCATGACCTGTTCCTGAGCGGTGAAATCACCCCGGTATTTTTTGGTACAGCCCTAGGTAACTTCGGCGTGGATCATATGCTGGATGGTTTGGTGGAATGGGCGCCTGCGCCGATGCCGCGTAAAACCGATACCCGCGAAGTGGAAGCTAAAGAAGAGAAGTTCACCGGCTTCGTGTTTAAAATTCAGGCCAACATGGACCCGAAACACCGCGACCGCGTAGCATTTATGCGTGTGGTGTCCGGGAAATATGAAAAGGGCATGAAGCTGCGCCAGGTGCGTATCGGTAAAGATGTGGTGATTTCCGACGCGCTCACCTTTATGGCAGGCGACCGTTCTCACGTTGAAGAAGCCTGGGCGGGCGACATCATCGGTTTGCATAACCACGGCACTATTCAGATTGGCGACACCTTCACCCAGGGTGAGATGATGAAGTTCACCGGTATTCCGAACTTTGCGCCAGAACTGTTCCGCCGCATTCGCTTAAAAGACCCGCTTAAGCAGAAACAGTTGCTTAAAGGGCTGGTTCAGCTTTCCGAAGAGGGCGCGGTACAGGTGTTCCGTCCGCTGATTAATAACGATTTGATCGTGGGCGCGGTGGGCGTGCTGCAGTTTGATGTCGTCGTCGCGCGTCTGAAAAGCGAGTACAACGTTGAAGCGCTTTACGAATCCGTCAACGTCGCCACTGCCCGCTGGGTAGAAGGCACAGACGTGAAGAAATTCGAAGAGTTCAAACGTAAGAACGAGCATCAGCTGGCGCTGGATGGGGGGGATAACCTCACTTACATCGCCCCGACCATGGTCAACCTCAACCTGACGCAAGAACGTTACCCCGACGTCACGTTCCGTAAAACTCGCGAGCACTAATCCTCTCTCAGGGCGCGGCACACGCCGCGTCCCGTCACTTTCCCTGTCTTTTTAGTCCCTTGCGGATTGTTCTTAATTTCCTGCGTTTCGCACCGGTTTGTTCATTTTTCATGCAGTCAACCAGGCGTTTTCAAGATTGTGATCTATATTTAACAAAGTGAAGAACAGATTGCCGGGTTAATGTGTCACATGATTTCACTTCCGTGACGGTTAATGCTGATAATTTATTCTATCGCAATATTTATAACTAAAGATGTCAATGAGATGTAAAAAAGTAGTGTTCTTGATGATTGCTACTGTAATCCGTTGATTCTTGGTGATTTAGCTTCTGCTCTCAGGGCGTTGCTATTTAAGGAGAGGCTACTGCGTAAGTAGCTCGAGGCTCAAATTCTGAGCAAACCTACAGGAATGAATCGATGAATAAGACTAAGATTTCAAAAACTCTGATGGCTGTTATGTTGGGCTCTGCACTGGCTTCTGGTTCTGCATTCGCAGCCACCGAAACCACTAACAAAGTTGAGTCAACGGCGGATAACGCAGGGCAAAAAATCGATAGCTCTATGAATAAAGTCGGTAATTTCATGGATGACAGTGCTATCACAGCGAAAGTTAAAGCGGCTCTGGTGGATCATGAAAACATCAAGAGCACCGATATTTCAGTAGAAACTGATAAGAAAGTCGTCACCCTTAGCGGCTTTGTAGAAAGCCAGGCGCAGGCTGAAGCAGCCGTGAAAGTCGCCAAAGGCGTTGAAGGCGTTGAGTCTGTAAGCGACAAACTTCATGTACGTGACGGCAAATCCGAGTCCAAAGGCGACTCTGCGAAAGGTTATGCAGGTGACGCCGCCACGACCAGCGAAATCAAAGCCAAATTCCTGGCTGATGACATCGTCCCTTCACGACATGTGAAGGTAGAGACCACCGATGGCGTGGTACAGCTTTCCGGTACGGTTGAGTCTAAAGCACAGTCTGAACGTGCCGAGAGCATCGCCAAAGCTATTGATGGTGTGAAGAGCGTTAAAAACGATCTGAAAGTTAAGTAATTCACACTACGAAACCCCCTCTCCTGGTCAGTGCCGGGAGAGATGGTAAGCATCAGCACCAGATAAACACCGCCAGCAAGGGTTCTTGCTAAGAAGCGGTAGCAATTAAACTATGGTAAAGGAGAGTCTTATGTTTCGTTGGGGCATTATTTTTCTTGTGATTGCGTTGATTGCCGCGGCTTTAGGCTTTGGTGGCCTGGCCGGTACAGCAGCTGGCGCCGCTAAAATTGTCTTCGTCGTTGGTATTATTCTGTTTCTGGTCAGCCTGTTCATGGGCCGTAGACGTCCATAGACCGAATCAACAACGTCAGTAAATCGTATTGTAAAGCCAGTCACTATGACTGGCTTTCATAGTTTTGGACTCGAAAATAATAACGATTCATCCTGATGCGCGTAAAGCGCACAAATTGTAACCCGATACATTTGTGTTTATGGCGAAAGAATAATTAACATAAGGTTTGTCGACAGCATTTATCGTCAACAAACTCATAAAAACAGGAAGACAGGGTGGGACAACGAATACCGATTACGCTCGGCAACATTGCGCCGCTTGCGTTAAAACCGTTTCGTCCCGGAAAGCTTGCCCTTGTTTGCGAAGGGGGCGGGCAGCGCGGGATCTTTACAGCCGGCGTGCTGGATGAATTCATGCGCGCGCGATTCAACCCGTTCGATACCTTTCTGGGTACGTCAGCGGGCGCGCAAAATCTCTCTGCCTATCTGTGCAACCAGCCCGGTTACGCTCGCCGCGTCATTACGCGCTTTACCACCAGCCGCGAATTCTTCGACCCGGTGCGCTTTGTGCGCGGCGGTAATCTTATCGATCTCGACTGGTTAACCGAAGCGACGTCGGGTCAAATGCCATTGGCGATGGACAATGCCCTGCGCTTATTTGACGAGGGGAAAGCGTTTTACATGTGCGCTTGTCGCAGCGACGATTACTCGCCAGGTTATTTTTCCCCTACCAGCGAAACTTGGCTGGATATTCTGCGTGCTTCCAGCGCCATTCCTGGTTTTTACCGCACCGGCGTTATGCTTGACGGCGTGAGTTATCAGGATGGCGGTATCAGTGACGCGATACCGGTTCGCGAAGCCGCGCGCTTAGGTGCCGATACGCTGGTGGTGATCCGCACTGTGCCTTCGCAGATGTATTACACCCCGCAGTGGTTTAAACGCATGGAGCGATGGATGACCGACAGCAGCCTGCAACCGCTGTTAAACCTGGTTCAGCACCACGAAAAGACCTACCGGGAAATCCAGCACTTTATTGAAAAACCGCCGGGCAAACTGCGTATTTTCGAAATTTATCCGCCGAAGCCGTTACTCAGTATGGCGCTTGGCAGTCGCGTTCCCACGCTTCTGGAAGATTACAAAGTCGGACGCTTATGTGGGCGCTATTTCCTGGCGACGGTGGGTAAATTACTGGTGCCCACACCGCCTGTCGTGCGCCACAAACCGCGTATTGTCGCGCCTGCGCCACTGGTGGTGCCGCCTGCGACGGTTGCCAACGATGCGGTTGCCGCAACGCTTATCGACGCGCCGCAGGCCAACGATCCGGCCTTTATTAATGAGGATCTGGCGTGAAGCCTCGTTTTATCGATACGCACTGCCACTTTGATTTTCCGCCATTTACAGGAAATGAGGTGTCCGCCCTGGCGGGCGCGGCTGAGGCAGGGGTGGAACATATCATCCTGCCTGCGGTAGATGAAACGCGCTTTGATATCGTATTAGACCTTGCTTCACAGCATGCGCCCCTCTATGCCGCGCTGGGTCTGCACCCGATTATGATTGAACATCATACGGAAGCGGGCCTTGCAGAACTGGAACGCCATCTCGCGAATCGCCCGGATAAACTGGTGGCTATTGGCGAAATCGGTCTGGATCTGTATCGCGATGATCCGCAGTTTTCGCGCCAGGAGTGGTTTCTCGACCAACAACTGCGGCTTGCTAAACGCTACGATCTCCCCGTGCTCCTTCACTCACGCCGCACTCACGACAAGCTGGCTATGTTTCTCAAGCGCCACGATCTGCCACGTACTGGCGTGGTACACGGCTTTGCAGGCAGCCTGCAACAGGCTGAGCGCTTCGTTAACCTTGGCTATAAAATCGGAGTGGGCGGCACCATTACCTATCCGCGCGCCAGCAAAACCCGTGATGTGATGGCAAGGCTGCCGCTGGGCTCGTTACTGCTGGAAACTGACGCGCCAGACATGCCGCTAAACGGCTGGCAGGGCCAGCCGAATCGCCCGGAGCGTATCGCACAGGTATTTGATACGCTCTGTGAATTGCGTAGTGAACCGCCGCAGGAGATTGCCGCCGTGATTCTGGAAAATACCCGCCAGTTATTTGATTTAAAGATATAAGGCTGGCAGCACAATCTCACTGATGCCGTGCGCTTGCAGCGCAAGGGCGAGTGCCTCTACATCCTCTTTGTTTGCCGAGCGCCATTCTCGCGCTTCCCCATAGGTTCCATGGTGATGAAACGCGTTAATCCGCACCGGGACCGGGCCAAGCGCGCGTAGAAACGCGCTTAACGCATCAATATGCTCAAGGTAATCGCTCTGGGAAGGGATCAGCAGTAGCCGCACTTCCGCCAGCTTTTTCCGTGCTGCCAGCAGCCGTATGCTGTGCAAGATCCGCGTATTGCTGCGCCCTGTCAAAAATTGATGCCGCTCTGCATCCCAGGCTTTAAGATCAAGCATCGCGCCATCCATCACCGGCAGCAGTTTCTCCCACCCGGCCTCGCTCAATTCGCCATTGCTGTCCACCAGACACGTCAGATGCCTGAGCGCAGGGTGGCTTTTTATCGCCGCAAACAGCGCGAGAAGAAAGGGCAATTGTGTCGTGGCCTCGCCGCCGCTTACGGTGATGCCTTCAATAAACGGCGCGGCGCGCTCAATCTCGCCAATTACCGCATCCACGCTCAGGGTGCGGGCCATGGGGCTTGCCTGCGACGGGCAGTTTTGCAGGCAGGTATCACACTGGGCGCAGCGCGTTTCATCCCAGAGCACATGCCCGTCCACAAGGCGTAATGCCTGCTCCGGGCAGCCTGCGACACATTCGCCGCACCCATTGCACAGGCTGATGGTGTAGGGGTTGTGACAGGTTTTGCAGCGCAGGTTGCAGCCTTGCAGGAACAGAGCCAGGCGGCTACCTGGCCCATCCACGCAGGAGAACGGCAGGATCTTATTGATCGAAGCGCATCTGCTGTTCATGACTCACCACGCGCGGCTTACGTTGCAGGATCCCGGTGTTGCGGGCGGCTTCTTCACCAAGCCATGTGGTGTTTGTGCGCGATCCTTCGGCGCGAAACTTCTCCAGATCCGATAAGCGCACCATATAGCCGGTCACGCGCACCAGATCGTTACCGGCTACGTTTGCGGTAAATTCCCGCATACCTGCCTTAAACGCGCCGCGGCAAAGCTGAACGACCGCCTGAGGATTGCGTTTCACTGTCTCATCGAGCGTTAAAATATCGCTGATGCCTGACGGGTAATAGCGATGATGAGGAGCGACAGTCAGCAAATGCGTCACCGGGTCTGGCTCGTCACCGTAGGGCAGGCGTGCGCCAGGGGTCGTGTGTTTATCGCTGCTGATACCGGACTGCGCATGCAGCAGGGCGCGTTTATTCCAGCCGTACTCCACAGGGGTCGTTTCCACGTAATCCGCCAGCGCGGCGCTGATGCGATAGCCAAGCGCATTAGCGTCGGCGTCTTTTCCATAACGTCCGGCGAGGCCGGCTTTTTCACATAACAGATTTACCGCTTCGGCAAGGGCGTAAATGCCAAACATCGGGGCAAACCGATCCGGGTCGATCAGGCCCTCACGCACCAGAAAACTTTCCGTGAAGAAGTTCGACGTCTCATAGAGAAATGCGCAGCGCGCGTTGATGATGGCGCGTTGTTGTTCACAATAATAGGGAAGGGCGCGCGTGAAAAAGTCGTCAATGTTCTCACTGCGCTCGGCAACAGCGCTTAGGTTAATCCGCACCAGCGTACTGCCGCCGCCGCCGGCAGGCAGCGAGTTATAACAGCTGACGATGCCATACTGACCGGATGTGAAAATTTTATCATGCACCGGCCCGTTAGCGATGTGCGGCTTGGAACACGCGCAAATATTTTCCGCAACGTTTAACAGTAAATCGTCTGGCGTAATGTGCGGGTCATAAATAAAGGTCAGATTAGGCGCAACCTGCTGTAGCTCTGCATCGGCGCGTAAGATTGCCCGGGTGACCATGGAATCTTGTGGGCCGATATTGGCATGCATAAAGGCATCAGGCAGTACGCGATCCAGATAGCGCCAGAAACGTTTTATGCGGAGATCGATTTCTTCTTGTGTTAGAATTTTAACATAGGGCGCTAACAATGAATCCAGGTGTCCAAGGAACACCGGCATCGAGGTTACCGATGGCACGTGATGATAAAGAATGGTGAGCATAGAGAGCGCATCATCGAAATCTTCAGCGGGCGCCAGCCCCAGCCATTCGCTGCCCTGCGCGAGAAATCTCGCGTAATCCGGTAGCACATAACGAGGCTTATAGGGCGCGTGGCCTTCGAACATATCGCAGATTACGCCCTCTTCCAGCGCCTCTTTTGCGGCTTTGGGAAGATCGGGGTAAGGCAGCGCATTCTCGGCCTCCAGCGCCAGAAAATGGCGTTTTTGAGCCGCCGAAAGGACTGGCGAGGTGACGATATGGTGGCAGCGATCCAACAGGCCGGTTTCATGAAGTTCAGACATGATGCGTTCCTTACAGAGTGACAGTGAAGCCAGTGTAAAACTAATCGCACCCCGCGCTTTTGATCCTGGCTGCCACATTGCACAGAGATACGTGGTTTCGTCCTTAATATTTTGAATTGCGTCACAGATGCAGTGTATGGCTGGCAGTGTTGTTTTCCATAACTGTGACGTTTGTCTAAGAGTCGACGTGTGTAAATGTTAGAATACTAACATTACGCGCGGTTATATTTTGAACCGGCGAGCCCGGCTTCATCTATCTGGAGAAAGACATGACCGATTTAACCAAAAGCAGCCTGCGTGCATTGCAACTGATGGATTTGACCACCCTGAACGAAGACGACACTAACGAGAAAGTGATCGCGCTTTGTCATCAGGCCAAAACGCCGGTGGGCAACACTGCCGCGGTGTGTATCTATCCACGTTTTATTCCGATTGCACGTAAAACGCTGAAAGAGCAAGGCACGCCGGATATCCGTATCGCGACGGTCACCAACTTCCCGCATGGTAATGACGACATTGACATTGCGCTGGCTGAAACCCGTGCCGCCATTGCTTACGGCGCGGATGAAGTTGACGTGGTATTCCCGTACCGTGCGCTCATGGCCGGTAACGAGCAGGTGGGTTTTGATCTGGTTAAAGCCTGTAAAGAGGCCTGTGCGGCGGCAAACGTTCTGTTGAAAGTGATCATCGAAACCGGTGAGCTGAAAGAAGAAGCGTTGATCCGCAAAGCGTCTGAAATTTCCATCAAAGCCGGTGCGGATTTCATTAAAACCTCTACCGGTAAAGTGCCGGTCAACGCCACCCCGGAAAGCGCCCGCATCATGATGGAAGTGATCCGCGATATGGGCGTGCAGAAAACCGTGGGTTTCAAACCGGCGGGCGGCGTGCGTACCGCGGAAGACGCGCAGCAGTTCCTGGCGATTGCGGATGAACTGTTCGGCGCTGACTGGGCCGACGCGCGCCACTACCGTTTCGGCGCATCCAGCCTGTTGGCAAGCCTGCTGAAAGCGCTGGGCCATGGCGACGGTAAAAGCGCCAGCAGCTACTGATTCCTCTAAAGCGGCGGGCAACCGCCGCCTTTAACCGCTATATCTGGGGGTTACCTTGTTCCTCGCTCAAGAAATTATTCGCAAAAAACGTGATGGCCATGCGCTCAGCGACGAAGAAATTCGCTTCTTTATCAATGGCATTCGCGATAACACCGTCTCAGAAGGTCAAATTGCCGCGCTGGCAATGACCATCTTTTTCCATGACATGACGATGCCAGAACGGGTTTCGCTGACCATGGCGATGCGCGATTCCGGCAGCGTACTGGACTGGAAAAGCCTTAACCTCAACGGGCCGATTGTGGATAAACACTCCACGGGCGGCGTAGGCGACGTGACCTCTCTGATGCTCGGCCCAATGGTTGCGGCCTGCGGCGGTTATGTACCGATGATCTCCGGGCGCGGCCTCGGTCATACCGGCGGTACGCTCGATAAACTGGAAGCCATTCCGGGCTTCGATATTTTCCCCGATGACGCCCGTTTTCGCGACATCATTAAAGACGTCGGCGTGGCGATTATCGGCCAGACCAGCTCGCTGGCGCCGGCGGATAAACGCTTCTACGCGACGCGCGATATCACCGCGACCGTTGACTCTATTCCGCTGATCACCGCCTCTATTCTTGCCAAGAAACTGGCGGAAGGCCTGGATGCACTGGTGATGGACGTGAAAGTAGGCAGCGGCGCGTTTATGCCGACCTATGAACTCTCTGAAGCGCTGGCGGAAGCTATCGTTGGCGTGGCAAACGGCGCAGGCGTTCGGACCACGGCGCTGCTCACCGACATGAACCAGGTGCTGGCTTCCAGTGCCGGTAACGCCGTGGAAGTGCGCGAAGCCGTGCAGTTCCTGACGGGCGATTACCGCAACCCGCGTCTGTTTGACGTCACTATGGCGCTGTGCGTGGAAATGTTGATTTCCGGTCGCCTCGCCCGCGACGAAGCCGACGCCCGTAAACAATTGCAGGCGGTACTGGATAACGGTAAGGCCGCGGAAGTGTTTGGCCGCATGGTCAGCGCGCAGAAAGGCCCGGCGGATTTTGTTGAGAATTATGACAACTATCTACCTGCCGCGACGCTCAGCAAAGCGGTGTATGCCGATCGCAGCGGCGTGGTCGCCACCATGGATACTCGCGCGCTGGGTATGGCGGTGGTATCGATGGGCGGTGGCCGTCGTCAGGCATCCGACCCGATTGACTACAGTGTAGGCTTTACCGACATGGCGCGCCTTGGCGATACCGTTGATGGGCAGCGTCCGCTGGCCATTATCCATGCAAAAAATGAAGCCTCATGGCAGGAAGCGGCGAATGCTGTAAAAGCCGCGATTGTTGTCGGCGACACGGCGCCTGAAGCCACGCCGGTAGTATATCGCAGGATCAGTCAGTAACCCTTCCGGGCGTTATGCCTTCCTGGGCGAGCTGCATTTTGGTATACTGATCTGATCGCATTTTTTTAACGCCCCGGGCGATAAACGTCACAGGCGTTATAGCGCAACGTACGGAGAAAAATATGAAACGTGCATTTATTATGGTACTGGATTCATTCGGTATTGGCGCGACTGAAGATGCAGAACGTTTTGGCGATGTTGGGGCCGACACGCTCGGTCACATCGCTGAAGCCTGTGCAAAAGGTGAAGCGGATCAGGGTCGTAAAGGACCGCTAACGCTGCCGAACTTAACTCGTCTGGGTCTGGTGAAAGCTCACGAAGGCTCCACGGGCCACATCGCCGCCGGTATGGACGGTAACGCGGAAGTTATTGGCGCATACGCCTGGGCGCATGAAATGTCGTCCGGTAAAGATACCCCGTCAGGCCACTGGGAAATTGCCGGTGTGCCGGTACTGTTCGACTGGGGGTATTTCAGCGATCAGACCAACAGCTTCCCGCAGGAACTGCTGGATAAACTGGTGAAACGCGCCAACCTGCCGGGCTACCTCGGCAACTGCCACTCTTCCGGCACCGTGATCCTGGATGAACTGGGCGAAGAGCATATGAAAACCGGCAAGCCGATTTTCTACACCTCTGCTGACTCGGTATTCCAGATTGCTTGCCACGAAGAAACCTTCGGCCTGGATCGTCTGTATGAGCTGTGTGAAATCGCCCGTGAAGAGCTGACGGAAGGCGGCTACAACATCGGTCGCGTTATCGCGCGTCCGTTTATCGGTGATAAAGCAGGTAACTTCCAGCGTACCGGTAACCGTCACGACCTGGCCGTTGAACCGCCAGCACCGACCGTGCTGCAGAAACTGGTCGACGAGAAAGATGGTCACGTAGTGTCCGTGGGTAAAATCGCGGATATCTACGCCAACTGCGGCATCACCAAAAAAGTGAAAGCCACCGGTCTGGATGCGCTGTTCGATGCCACCCTCAAAGAGATGAAAGACGCGGGCGATAACACCATTGTCTTCACCAACTTCGTGGACTTCGACTCCTCCTGGGGTCACCGTCGCGATGTGGCGGGCTATGCCGCCGGTCTGGAGCTGTTCGACCGCCGTCTGCCGGAGCTGATGGAGCTGGTGGGTGAAGATGACATTCTGATCCTGACCGCCGACCACGGCTGCGACCCGACCTGGAAAGGCACCGATCACACCCGTGAGCATATCCCGGTGCTGATTTACGGTCCGAAAGTGAAACCCGGCTCGCTCGGTCACCGCGAAACCTTCGCGGATATCGGCCAGACGATTGCAAAATACTTTGGCACGTCCGACATGGAATATGGCAAGGCCATGTTTTGATAACAACGGGTGCGGCTGATGCCTCACCTCAGCCCTCTCCCTCGTGGGAGAGGGTAAATTTCAAGAAAAGGAACTGAAGATGGCTACTCCTCACATTAATGCAGAAATGGGTGATTTCGCTGATGTTGTTCTGATGCCGGGCGACCCGCTGCGAGCCAAGCATATCGCTGAAACTTTCCTGGAAGACGTGCGCGAAGTGAACAACGTGCGCGGTATGCTCGGTTTCACCGGGACATACAAAGGCCGTAAAATCTCTGTAATGGGCCACGGCATGGGCATTCCGTCCTGCTCCATCTATACCAAAGAGCTGATCACCGATTTCGGCGTGAAGAAAATCATTCGCGTGGGTTCGTGCGGCGCGGTTCGTGCCGATGTGAAACTGCGTGACGTGGTAATTGGTATGGGTGCCTGCACCGACTCCAAAGTAAACCGTCTGCGTTTTAAAGATCACGATTTCGCGGCGATTGCAGATTACGGCATGGTGCGTGACGCGGTTGATGCGGCGAAAGCGCTGGGCGTTGACGCCCGCGTCGGTAACATCTTCTCGGCTGACCTGTTCTATACGCCGGACCCGTCCATGTTTGATGTGATGGAAAAATACGGCATCCTGGGCGTGGAAATGGAAGCGGCGGGGATCTACGGCGTGGCGGCGGAATTTGGCGCCAAAGCCCTGACCATCTGCACCGTGTCTGACCATATTCGTACCCACGAACAGACCACGGCGGCAGAACGCCAGACCACCTTCAATGACATGATCAAAATCGCGCTGGAATCCGTGCTGTTAGGCGACAAAGCGTAATTTTTGCATCACTTTGCCAGTCATCCCCGGCTGGCAAAGTGGTTTATCGCCCCTAATTATTTCAACCCCTCCCTACACGCGCTATCCTTTATACATTCACACCACGGATATACCCGTCTTATTCCCGATGCTGGCGTTATCGCGCTTTTTGGCTTCGTCCGACGCGCCGTCCCGCATCGTGAAGGACGCCGGGTATGCAGGAAATAATAAATCGTTGTGAAAAAACTTATTCATCGCTGCCTTGCTCTGTTTTCCGCCCACGGCGTGCTCGCCATCCTGGTGGCTGCCTGCGGCTATCTCTTTTTACATCCGGTGCTGATACGAACCGTGAATGTGCTGCCGCAGGTGCAAAACTTCAGTACCTGGAAAGAGGCGCTGTCGGTACTCGGTTTGCTTGAAATTCCGCAGTTTGTGCTGGGTCTGGGATTGATTCTAATGGCCTTCGGGCTGATGTTGCGCGCCCGCACCGCCTGGGCGTTCTCGCTACTGCTGCTCATGGCGACCAGCATCTTTAATTTTTTATCGCCGCAAGGCAATCCCGGTCTTAGCCTTGGCGCGCTGGTGCTGATGTTGTTTTTGATTGGATTCTGGCGGCAGTTCGATCGCGCGAGCCTGGCGGCAGGCGGCTTATTCGCCTTGGTCAGTTTTGTCTCGTTATTGCTGTATGCGGTGATGGGCGCATTGTACCTTGGGGCAGAGTTTTCCCCGGCGATAGTGGATATGCCGACAGCGTTCTACTTTGCGATTGTCGGTATGTCCACCGTTGGGTTTGGCGATATTATCCCGGTCACCTCCACGGCGCGGTTGTTTACCGTTTCGGTCATCGTGATGGGGATTACCGTATTTGCGACATCAATCAGCGTCATTATCGGGCCGGTAATTGGCGGTAAGTTAAAACGAATCGTTACAGGGCAGATTTCACACGTGATGCGAAAAAATCACTTTATTATTGCCGGCGCATCGCCGCTGGCGCTCAGCGTTTACCATGGCCTAAAGACACGCGGCGAAGCGGTCACCGTGATTGTTCCGCCGACGCTTCCCCATGAATATCCGCCCGAGACGGACCTGATATCAGGCGACCCGTCAAATGCCGATGTTTTGGTGAGTGCAGGCGCGGAGAAAGCGAAATACATTCTGGCGCTGCGCGATGACGACGCCGAAAATGCCTTTATCGTGCTGGCCGCCAAAGAGGTGGAAGGCAAAGAAACCAAAACCATTTCCGTAGTCAACGCCAGTAAAAACCTGCAAAAAATCAAGCGTGTTCAGCCGGATATGGTGTTATCACTGCAAACGCTCGGCAGCGAGTTGCTGGTGCGCACGCTGAACGGCGAGCCTATCGATAATAAGCTTATTACCGCGCTGTTTTTCGGCGATATGGCGCATGACAAAGAGGACGAGTCATAACGCCCGGTGCCGGGCGTGATGAGTAAAGGCTTAGCGCACTACGTTTGCCATCCATTGCGCCACGTCGCGCAAGGCTTGTTCCTGGTCCGGGAATTCGCCAATTAGCGTTTCGCAGGTTTGCTTCAGCGCATCGGCCTGATAAACGCATCCCTGAAGCCGACTGGCGAGCGCTTCCAGCGGAGCCGGATTCAGGCTATCGGTAAACACTTGCGTGCGGGTGATATGGCCGCGTTCAACATCAAAATGCAACTCCACGCCGCCCCAGCCGAAACGCTCGTCCAGCATATGGGTAAAAGCTGGCGCCTGGCCGAAGTTCCACTCCCAACTGCTTTGGCGGGCAAAGGTTTCAACAAAGCCGGGCAAATCAGGCGCGGCATCCGGTGAAATGATTTCCGGGGCGACCCGTTCCCCATAATGGGCAAAGAAGGCTTCGCTGACGGCCTCGCACACCTGTTGATGAGTAATGCCCGGCAGTAAATCGTTGAGATTCGCCACCCGCGCGCGGACGGAGGTTATACCTTTCGCCTTGAGCTTCTTCTCATCAGGATTCAGGTAGTTAGCAAGGCGACTAAGATCGGCATTCAGCAACAGCGTGCCGTGGTGGAATCCACGATCTTTCGTTTCACGATAGGCGGAACCGGACACTTTACGCGGCCCGTCTGGCGTGGCGACTTCCAGATCGTTACGCCCGGACGCCGAGGCGGCGACGCCCAGCGCATTCAACGCCGCCAGCACGATCCCGGTGGAGATACTTTTATCGTACTCCGGTTTCCCGGCCATAAACGTAAAGCAGCTGTTGCCCAAATCGTGGAACACCGCGCCGCCGCCGCTGCTACGCCTGGCAAGACGAATATTGTCTTCTTCCATGCGCCGGGTGTTGCACTCTTTCCAGGGGTTTTGCGCCCGGCCAATCACCACCGTATCGGCGTTGCGCCACAGGAACAGCACGCGTTGGGTGGCTGGCATCTGGCGGAATATGCACTCTTCCACCGCCAGGTTAAACCAGGGGTCATATGAATCTGAAATCAGTAGCCGAAGCGTACTCATAAACGATATCCCTTCATCGGTAGCGGGCCCGGTTCGCGCCGGGCTGGATTATTCTTGTTTGCTCACGTCTTCTTCCGGTACATCTTTACTGGCAGTCAGTAAAAAGGGCGATTGCTGCCAGCGCGTACGTTTGCCCTGTAACAGGGTACGCGTCAGCACAATACCTATCGCCAGCGCTAACAGCAGCATCAACCGCAAGATATTGGTGGTGTTATCCACCTGCTTTGCTTCAGTGGGTAGCGAATGGGTATCAAGCGTAAGGCGTAAATAGCCGAGCGGGCCGCTTTTATCCTGAATAGGCTCGACGATTTGCTGGCTAAAATAGCTCCCCGCGCGCTTGCCATCGAGCGCCAGCCGGTCACGCACGTCAACGCTTTCTCCCGCGCGCGCCACCATTTCGCCTTTATCGTCATAGACGCTGGCGTCAAGAATACGGCTCTCGTCGGTTAACTGGTTGAGGATCGCCCCGATGCGTTTCTCATCCGGGTTCTCGCTTTTCATCAGCGGCGTCAGGCTGTAGTTCACCTGGCGCGCCAGGGTTCTTGCCAGTTCTTCCAGCTGAATATTGCGCGACTGTTGATGGCTCTGGCTAAACCAGCTTGCGCCCTGCATCAATGCCACCAGAAGCGCGAGGCAAATAAGCACAATAACGGCACGGTGCAGCCTAAATTTAAAGCGGGTACGGGCCATAATTCACCTGTTGAAAAAATGAATCTTAATGTTGCCAGAAGCGTCGCACTCAAGGTAGCCTCATGCGTTGTTTTTACCCGTCATTACCCGTCATACTTCATGTTGCAGGCATAATGGCGTTGGATCACCCGGCGCATCCGCGGGCGTCTACCGTTTCCGAGCCGCGCTCGCGCTGTATCACGCTTATGAAAGCGTGGTCCTGCAACTCAAATTATTAAGGGTAATATACCGATCTCAGGAGCGTTAATGCCTAACAGTCTGACCTGGTGCGACCTGCCAAACGATGTTTCTCTCTGGCCGGGATTACCGCTTTCATTAAGTGGCGATGAAGTGATGCCGCTGGATTATCATGCCGGGCGTAGCGGCTGGCTTCTGTACGGCAAAAATCTGGATAAACGCCGGTTAACCGATTATCAGCATAAACTGGGTGCGGCCATGGTTATCGTCGCCGCCTGGTGCGTGGAAGACTACCAGGTTATCCGCCTTGCGGGATCGTTAACCCCGCGCGCCACGCGGATCGCCCACGATGACGGGCTGGACGTTGCGCCGCTCGGCAAAATCCCGCATTTAAAAACGCCAGGGCTTTTGGTGATGGACATGGACTCCACCGCCATACAGATCGAGTGCATCGATGAGATCGCTAAACTGGCGGGCACCGGCGAGATGGTGTCTGAGGTGACCGAGCGCGCCATGCGCGGCGAGCTGGATTTTACCGCCAGCCTGCGTTTGCGCGTCGGAACGCTTGAAGGCGCGGATGCAGAAATCCTGCGTCAGGTACGCGATGCGCTGCCGCTGATGCCGGGGCTGACGTCGCTTGTGCTGAAGCTGCAATCCATGAACTGGAAAGTGGCGATTGCCTCCGGCGGCTTCACCTTCTTTGCCGATTATTTACGCGAAAAATTGCACTTAACCGCCGCGGTAGCCAATGAACTGGAGATCCGTGATGGTAAACTAACCGGTCAGGTGTCAGGGCAGATTGTCGATGCGCAGTTTAAAGCGCACACCCTGAAAACGCTGGCCGAAAAATATGACGTGCCGATCACGCAGTGTGTGGCAATAGGCGACGGCGCGAACGATCTGCCGATGATCCAGGCGGCGGGATTGGGCATTGCTTATCATGCCAAACCTAAAGTAAATGAAAAAACCGAAGTCACGATCCGTCATGCGGATCTGATGGGCGTATTCTGTATTCTGTCAGGCAGTCTGAACAAGAAATAAACGAGGTTCAAGGTGGCTAAAGCGCCAAAACGCGCGTTTGTATGTAATGAGTGTGGTGCGGATTACCCGCGCTGGCAGGGGCAATGCAGCGCCTGCCACGCCTGGAATACCATCACCGAAGTGCGTCTGGCGGCGTCGCCTACGGTTGCGCGTAATGAACGGCTTTCCGGGTATGCGGGCAGCGCAGGCGTCTCTCAGGTGCAGAAGCTTTCCGATATCAGCATTGAAGCCTTACCGCGCTTTTCCACCGGTTTTAAAGAGTTTGACCGGGTGCTGGGCGGGGGCGTGGTGCCAGGCAGCGCCATTCTGATTGGCGGTAATCCGGGCGCCGGGAAATCCACCCTGTTGCTGCAAACGCTGTGTAAGCTCGCTCAGAGCATGAAAACCCTGTACGTCACCGGCGAAGAATCCTTACAGCAGGTGGCGATGCGCGCGCATCGTCTTGGTTTGCCTACCGCCAACCTGAATATGCTCTCGGAAACCAGCATCGAACAGATTTGCCTGATAGCGGAGCAAGAGCAGCCGCGCCTGATGGTTATCGACTCCATTCAGGTAATGCATATGGCGGATATCCAGTCCTCGCCGGGCAGCGTGGCGCAGGTACGCGAAACGGCGGCGTATCTTACGCGTTTTGCCAAGACGCGCGATGTGGCGATTGTGATGGTGGGCCATGTGACCAAAGACGGTTCGCTGGCCGGCCCAAAAGTGCTGGAACACTGTATCGACTGCTCCGTGTTGCTCGATGGCGACGCCGATTCGCGTTTTCGCACCCTGCGCAGCCATAAAAACCGCTTTGGCGCAGTGAATGAACTGGGCGTCTTCGCCATGACCGAACAGGGGCTGCGCGAAGTCAGCAACCCGTCCGCCATCTTTTTAAGCCGTGGCGATGAAGTCACCTCCGGCAGCTCGGTGATGGTGGTCTGGGAAGGCACGCGTCCGCTGCTGGTAGAAATCCAGGCGTTGGTGGATCAGTCGATGATGGCGAATCCGCGGCGCGTAGCGGTGGGCCTTGAGCAAAACCGTCTGGCGATATTGCTGGCGGTGCTGCATCGCCACGGCGGGCTGCAAATGTCCGATCAGGATGTGTTCGTAAACGTGGTGGGCGGCGTGAAGGTGACGGAAACCAGCGCCGATCTGGCGCTTTTAATGGCGATGGTGTCCAGCCTGCGCGACCGTCCGTTGCCACAAGATTTAGTCGTGTTCGGCGAAGTGGGCCTTGCGGGCGAAATTCGCCCGGTGCCAAGCGGTCAGGAGCGTATCTCGGAAGCCGCGAAACACGGTTTTCGCCGCGCCATTGTCCCGGCCGCCAACGTACCGAAAAAGCCGCCGGAAGGGATGCAGGTATTTGGCGTGAAAAAACTGGCCGATGCGTTGGATATCTTTAACGATCTGTAATGTCTGCAAGGCGTAATCAGGCGGTGCGTGGCAGGATCCGCGCCGCCTGTACATATTTGTCATTCACCTCAGTCGCTTACTCAAGTATCCTCCCCGCATCGACTCAGTTGCCGCTAGAATTAACAGGTACACGCTCGCGGCATACGTCGCGCTTTTAGGGAGACAGCGCATCTTGTCATCATTCGACTATCTTAAAACCGCCATTCGCCATAAGGGCTGCACCCTGCAACAGGTGGCGGCGGCCTGCGGGATGACCAAAGGCTACCTCAGCCAGCTATTGAACGCGAAAATCAAAAGCCCGAGCGCGCAGAAACTGGAAGCGCTGCACCGTTTTCTTGGCCTTGAATTCCCGCGTCGCCAGAAAAACATCGGCGTGGTATTCGGCAAATTTTATCCGCTGCACACCGGGCATATTTATCTGATTCAGCGCGCCTGTAGCCAGGTAGATGAGCTGCATATCATCATGGGTTACGATGAAACCCGCGATCGCGCGCTGTTTGAAGCAAGCGCCATGTCCCAACAACCCACCGTGTCAGACCGTTTACGCTGGCTGTTGCAGACCTTTAAGTATCAGAAAAATATTCGTATCCATGCTTTCAACGAAGAGGGCATGGAGCCGTATCCCCACGGCTGGGACGTCTGGAGCGAAGGGATGTCCGGTTTTATGGCGGAAAAAGGCATCGAACCCGACTGGATCTACACCTCTGAGGAGGCTGACGCGCCGCAATACCTTCAGCACCTGGGTATTGAAACCGTGCTCATCGATCCTAAACGTACCTTTATGAACATCAGCGGCGGGCAAATCCGCGAAAACCCGTTCCGCTACTGGGAATACATTCCCACCGAAGTGAAGCCGTTCTTTGTGCGCACCGTGGCGATTTTAGGCGGCGAATCCAGCGGCAAGTCTATGCTGGTGAATAAACTCGCCAATATTTTCAATACCACCAGCGCCTGGGAATATGGTCGGGATTACGTGTTCTCGCACTTGGGCGGCGATGAAATGGCGCTCCAGTATTCCGATTACGACAAAATCGCCCTGGGCCACGCTCAGTACATTGATTTTGCCGTCAAATACGCCAATAAAGTGGCCTTTATCGATACCGATTTCGTCACTACCCAGGCGTTTTGCAAAAAGTATGAAGGGCGGGAACATCCCTTTGTGCAGGCGCTGATTGATGAATACCGTTTCGACCTGGTTATTCTGCTTGAGAACAACACCCCGTGGATAGCAGATGGCCTGCGAAGCCTGGGAAGCTCCGTGGATCGCCAGACCTTTCAAGCTTTGCTGGTGGAAATGCTTAAAGAGAACAACATCAGCTATGTACACGTAAAAGAGTCGGATTACGACACGCGCTTTCTGCGCTGCGTGGATTTGGTGAAAGATCTGATGGGCGAGGCGGGATCATTCACTCCCTGAACAGTGAGTGAAGGGAATCAGGGAAACCGCCGATACGGTTTCCCTGAATCACCGATTAGTTGGCAATGACGTTATCGGTCGTGGCAGCCGGTGCGGTCGCCTGCGCCTGACGCAGCGCCGCCAGCGCGCGCCGCGCTGCGGTAAGCACCTGTTCACACTGCTCAACGGTCAACGTCAACGGCGGTTCGACACGCACCGTTTTGGCGTTAATCAGCGTGCCTGCCACCAGAACCTGTTGGCGGAACATTTCGCTTGAGAACTGGTAGCCAATTTCGTTATCCACGAACTCAATGGCCATCAACATGCCCTGACCGCGCGCTTCCACCACCAGCTCAGGATATTGCATCGCCAGCTCTTTAAAGCCGTCCAGCAATAAATTGCCTTTCTGCTGCGCCTGCGCCGGGAGATTCTCTTCCAGTAGCACATGAATGGTGGCCAGCGCCGCCGCACACGATAGCGGGTTACCGCCAAAAGTCGTGGTATGCAGGAACGGATTGTCGAACAGCACCGAGAACACCTCTTCCGTCGCCACCGTGGCGCCGATAGGCATCACGCCGCCGCCGAGCGCCTTGGCAAGGCACAGAATGTCCGGGTGCACGTTTTCATGCTCGCAGGCGAACATTTTGCCGGTGCGGCCCATCCCGGTTTGCACTTCGTCGAAAATCAGCAACGCGCCAAACTCATCGCACAGCTTACGTACCGCGGGCAGATAGCCCGGCGGGGGCAGGATCACGCCGCCTTCGCCCTGGATGGGTTCCAGGATCACCGCCGCCACATCATCACCGGTTTTTTTACAATCGGTGAACAGGGCGCGCATCGCCTCGATATTACCGAACGCGACATGGCGAAAACCCGGCAACAGCGGCATAAAGGGTTTACGGAAATCCGCTTTAGCGGTAGCAGAAAGCGCACCCAGCGATTTTCCGTGGAACGCGCCGCTGGTAGCAACGAAGGTAAATTTCCCGCGCGGGGACTGATACGCTTTGGCGAGTTTTAACGCCGCTTCGACCGATTCCGTGCCGCTGTTACTAAAGAAGCTGTATTTAAGCTTGCCGGGCGTCAGCGTGGCTAAGGTTTTAGCAAGCATGGCCCGTAGCGGGTCGAGAAGTTCCTGGCTGTGCAGGGGTTGTTTTGCGAGTTGATTCTGTACGGCGGAAACCACTTTTGGATTACGGTGCCCCACGTTAAAAATGCCGAAACCACCCAGGCAATCGAGAAACTCGTGTCCCTGAGTGTCGACAAGCGTATTTAACCCTCCCGCTTGCCATTCTACGGCTCCGTAATCCCCGCCGGCGGTAACAGATTTTCGGTACTCTAAAAAACCCGGATTAACATGCTGCTGGAAATAATCAATCACCTCCCGGTTCAATGTTTTCATCTCCTCATGGGAAAGCGTTCGCTTCTCGATGAGATTCAGTGCGTGCGCGGTGCAGGCAAGTGCCGAGGCGCTGTTGGGTAACCTGTTCAAAATGAGCTCCTGGGAATGGCGTATCACGCGATACACAGAATAAGTATTGCATCAATTGCGCCACTTCGGCAGGAAGGCCAATAAACGGAATAAACGCCAGGGAGAATGCTTACCGCTTACGATTAAATCTCATCCCGTACGGGGTTATGGTGGTTTATGCTATCCACAGCGGCAGCGGGAGAACAAAAAACAGTCAAGATGCACAATGTTGGTGCAGATTGTTGCAAATTTGTGCAATGGCTCCCAAATTGACTTTTTTGCCCCTTCATGGCTCGGGATATCCAGATAGTTGATTAGGTTGATTATTTTACATTCGCACTACTTATTTTTGGTTATCCCTGCTTTTGCGATCTTTATCATATTTAACCGTTAAAGTTATTAATGTTATCGCCGACATAACATGGCATCTAAGTGATTAACAATAAAATAACCTGCAAAAGGGAGCAGCCATGTCATCGCATCAGCGTGTTACGCAACACGAAAAAGGACTGGATGAAAACACCACCTTAATGTCCACCACCAATCTGCAAAGTATTATCACTCACGCCAATGACACCTTCGTACAGGTAAGCGGTTATTCACTTCAGGAGCTTCTGGGACAGCCGCATAATCTGGTGCGTCACCCGGATATGCCGAAAGCGGCGTTTGCCGATATGTGGTACACCCTGCAACAGGGCGAA
Source organism: Citrobacter freundii (assembly GCF_011077955.1). Taxonomy (GTDB): domain Bacteria; phylum Pseudomonadota; class Gammaproteobacteria; order Enterobacterales; family Enterobacteriaceae; genus Atlantibacter. The sequence continues at coordinate 246,866 of NZ_JAALBX010000001.1, read as the reverse complement.
CCCTGGACGGGCATCGTTAAAAACCGCTGTAAAAACGGCGACCACTACTGGGTGCGCGCCAACGCGGTGCCGATGGTGCGTAACGGCAGCATCACCGGGTATATGTCGATTCGTACCCGCGCCACTCCGCAAGAGATTGCGACGGTTGAGCCTTTGTATAAAGCCCTGTGTGAGGGCAAGGCGAAACGCCGTATTTATAAAGGACTGGTGCTTAAAAAGCATTTTCTCGGCAAACTGCCCGCCATGCCGTTGCGCTGGCGCATTCGCAGCATTATGGGCGTGACCATGACGCTATGGCTGGCGCTGTGCGCGTTCACTCTGCCGGGTTGGCTACTTGCTTTCGTGCCGGTATTGCTGATGGCGCTCAGTACGCTGGTGCTGGAAAATCAGGTTTCACGCCCCATTGAGAATGTCGCGCGTCAGGCGCTGAAAGTCGCCACGGGGGAGCGCAACAGCGTTGAGCAGCTTAATCGTACCGACGAAATCGGGCTGACGTTACGGTCCATTGGGCAGCTCGGCCTGATGTGCCGTTGGCTGATGAATGACGTGACAAGCCAGGTCGAAAACGTGCGTAGCGGTAGTGAGACGTTGGCGCGCGGCAATGAGGATCTCAATGAACGCACCCGCCAGACGGTGGTGAACGTCCAGCAAACCGTGACCACCATGAACCAGATGGCGACCTCGGTGCAAAACAATTCCCAGACGGCGGTTGAGGCCAACCAACTGTCCAGCGAGGCCAGCGATGCGGCGCGTCAGGGCGGGCAGGCTATGGAGACGGTCGTTAATACCATGGATGACATTGCCGACAGCACCCAGCGTATCGGCTCTATTACGTCACTGATTAACGACATCGCGTTTCAAACCAATATTCTGGCGCTGAACGCCGCGGTTGAAGCCGCGCGTGCGGGCGAGCAGGGGAAAGGCTTTGCGGTTGTGGCAGGCGAGGTGCGCCATCTGGCAAGCCGCAGCGCCAGCGCCGCCAACGATATCCGCAAACTTATCGACGCCAGCACCAGTCAAGTACGCTCCGGGGCAGTCCAGGTGCATGAAGCCGGACGCACCATGCAAAATATTGTCAATCAGGTGCAGAACGTGACGGCGCTCATCAGCCAAATCAGCCACGCCACCTCAGAGCAGGCGCAGGGGTTATCGGAGCTGACCCGCGCCGTGGCGGAACTTGACGACATCACCAAAAAGAACGCCGTACTGGTGGAAGAAAGCGCCCATGTGTCGTCAATGGTGAAGCATCGCGCGTCACGGCTTGAAGCTGCGGTCACGGTCCTTCAATAAGCCTTAACGCTTTGCCCTGTTCGCAGGGCAAAGCCCGCCGCCGGGCGGCCTGTGAAAATTCCATCTCATTTCAACCTGATATAAACTATCTCTTTGTTGTCTTGCCAACCGGATCCTCATGAAAACCGCCACTGCGTCCATTGCTGAAACGCTGACTAAAGATCTTGCCTTGCGCATCATGCGCGGCGAGTTGCAGCCTGGCGTGTCGATACCCGGTGAAAACGAACTGGCGTTGCAATATAACGTCTCACGCACCTCAGTACGCAACGCGCTTCAGGTATTAGGCGCAAAGGGAATGCTGACTATCCAGGCCAAACGCCGCAGTACTGTGACACCGCGTGAACAGTGGAGTTTTCTGGATGCCGATGTCCTGAGTTGGCTTGAGGAAACCGGTATTGACGACACGCTCATCGAACAACTGATGATAACCCGCATGACCTTTGAGCCTAACGCCGCGGCGATGGCGGCGATCAACGCAAACGGACGCGATCTCGCCGATCTGGAAGATGCCTGGGAAATCATGTCGCTGGGCCAACAGCAGGATTCTGAGGATCTGTTTAAGCAAGGCGATCTCGCTTTTCATACCGGGATCCTGAAGGCGGGCCACAATCCTTTTTTGTTTTCGGTTGGTAATGCGCTTTCCGCCGCCATGCTCTTTTCATTCAAGCGTACCCTTGAATCCGACGTTACCCAAACGCTTGAAGCCGTGAAGGCTCACCGCGAGTTGCTGGAATGTATTCGCCTTAAACAGCCTGAACAGGCACGCCTGCAAATGCGCAGCATCTTACTGAGCGCTGCGAAAAAGCACCTTAGCGATCCGCTGCCTGCCCACCTCGCACACTTTTTTTAAACCTTACCGCTAACTTTCGATCGACTTCACAGATCCTCGTCCTGCTTTTCATCTAAATTTCTTGTAATACAAGATGACTATATTTGGATTACAAGATGAGCGAAAAATGGATAGCAGTTGATTGGGGAACCACCAATTTCCGTGCCTGGTTAATGCAAGGCGAGACACCCATTTCATCAGTCAATGATGCGTGCGGGCTGTTGCAGGTGGCAGACCAACAATTCGAGACGACGTTACTGTCCCGTATTACGCACTGGCTGGCTGAATACGGACCGCTGCCCGTGCTGATGGCGGGCATGGTCGGCTCGCAACAGGGATGGGTGAACGTGCCGTATTGCAAAGGGCGCGTTGACGCGCCAACACTGGCGGCTGGGGCGCATTTACTGCACACCGAATGGGGAAGCCCGGTGTGGATCCTGCCGGGTGTTGCAAGCGTAAGCGACGTGGGCTTGCCGGAGGTAATGCGCGGCGAGGAAGTGCAGTTGATAGGGCTTGCCACCAGCGTTAAGGCGCCACGCCTGTGCGCGATTTTACCGGGCACCCACAGCAAGCATGCCTTCCTGGAAAAGGGAGTGATCCAGCACTTCTCCACCTATATGACCGGCGAACTTTATCAGTTGCTGATGGCGCACTCGCTGTTGGGGCGTGATTTGCCCGATCAACAACCCGACCCCCACGCCTTTGATATCGGTATTGAACACAGCGGCCTGCACGCGCCGCTCAGCCATCTGTTGTTTTCGGTTCGTACCTTGCGCTTACGCGGCGAGGTGGCGCTGACCGGCATCGGGGATTACCTCTCGGGATTACTGACAGGCGAGGAATTACGCCAGTGCCCGCATGAGCCTCACTGGCTTATCGCAAGCGACGAATTACTTCATCGTTATCAGCGTGCCGCCTCGCAACTGGGACTGACGGTCGAACCCCTTTCCGACGAGCGCTGTTTTATCGCCGGGATGAACCAAATTCGGATGAGCTTACCGGGAGCAAACTAATGGACTACCACGCTTTTTCCCGATTATGGCAGCGCACCACGTTACCGCTGGTGGCGATACTTCGCGGACTGACGCCGCACGACGCGCCAGCCGTGGCGGAGGCGTTGCTGGAGGAGGGGTTTACCTGGCTTGAAGTCCCGCTTAACAGCCCTGACGCGCTGAATTCCATCACGCTGTTACGCAAGCAACTCGGTCGGCGGAGCTACGTGGGGGCCGGGACGGTATTGACCGTCGAACAGGTGGACGCGGTGGCGGACGCCGGTGGGCAACTCATCATTTCGCCCAATATGAACCCCGACGTTATCCGCCGTAGCCGGTCGCGTGGACTCGTCAGCATGCCAGGCGTTATTACCCCTTCTGAAGCCTTTGCCGCGCTTGATGCCGGAGCCTGCGCCCTCAAGCTTTTCCCGGCAGACACGGTCGCACCGCGCATATTAAGCGCCTGGCGCGCCGTACTGCCTGCGGAGATGACGTGCCTGCCGGTAGGCGGCATTGAGCCTGACGTAGCGCAACTGCGTGCCTGGCGCCGCGCAGGCGCGCAAGGTTTTGGCCTGGGCGGTGGGTTGTATCGTCGTGGGGATAATGCGCTCGCGGTAAAACAAAAAGCCCGCGCATATCGTGAAGCCTGGGAAAACAGCCATTCATAACAACGCCTTACCCTACAACGCTACTGAGGTCAGTATGAATACAGACGCTACACACAGCGAAGCCCGGAAAAATGAGGTCTACCGCAAAGTCACCCGGCGGCTGATCCCGTTTTTAATCCTCTGTTACTTCTTTGCTTATCTGGACCGGGTGAACGTGGGATTCGCCAAACTGCATATGCAGGATGCGCTCAACCTGAGCGATACGGTTTACGGCATCGGAGCCGGGATCTTCTTTATCGGCTATTTCATTTTTGAATTGCCAAGCAACCTGCTCATGCAGCGCTTTGGGCCACGCTTTTGGATTGCGCGCATTATGGTGAGCTGGGCGGTGTTATCGACGCTGACCATGTTTATCACCACGCCGACCCAGTTTTACCTCGTGCGCTTTTTGTTGGGCGTGGCGGAAGCGGGTTTTTTCCCGGGCATTGTGTTCTATCTCACTTTGTGGTTCCCGTCCTGGCGATCGGCGCGCACCCTCGGCCTGTTTATTCTGGTGACGCCGCTTTCCACGATAATCGGCAGTCCCTTGTCGGGGCTTATCCTGAAAACGTTTGAAGGCGTGGGGCATCTGCATAACTGGCAATGGTTGTTCCTGGTAGAAGCCATTCCGTCATTCCTGTTGGCCTTCGTGGTGTTGCGCTTTCTTGATAACGACGTGAAATCAGCGCACTGGCTTACCCTGGACGAGAAGCAGGTGATCGAGCGCGATCTGGCGCAGGATCGGATCAACAAGATTGCCGCTAACGCCGGTAAAGCGCCCACCAGCCTGAGCGCGATGTTCAGTAATAAGTTTGTCTGGCTGCTGGCGCTGATCTTCTTCAGCTTTAACATCGGCTATTACGGTATCAACTTCTGGCTGCCGTCGATCATTAAATCCTCAGGCGTCACCGATGATTTCACGATTGGCCTGCTGGCGGCGTTGCCGTATATCTTCGGCGCGGTATTTATGGTCTGGAACAGCCGCCATTCCGACCTTAAGCAGGAGCGCCGCTGGCATATCGCCATCCCGGCCTGGATCGGAGCGATGGGGCTTACGCTCAGCGCATCCAGCAGCGGCTCGACCTTCTGGATGATGGCATGGATCTGCCTTGCTATGTCCGGCACGTTAGCGCTTATCCCCACCTACATGAGCTTGCCAGGCACATTGCTTTCCGGCACTGCCGCCGCCGCGGGGATTGCGCTGGTGAACTCCGTTGGCAACCTGGCGGGCTTCTTCGGCCCCACGGTGCTGGGTTATCTCAAAGACACCACCGGTAGCACGAATGCCGGGTTGTATATCCTGGCGGGCTTCCTGGTGTTGTGCGCACCGCTGATGTTCTTACTGCCAGCCCGGCTGGTCAATCCCACCTTAACTAGCGCTTCGTCAACGGCGCTTGAAAAAACCAGTACGTTCAAGAGAGGTCATATATGAGCAGTTGTGGCGCGGGATGTGGCGGCGGTTGCGGCGATCACTTTAACCCGATTCTCAGCGGTGATGATGGCGCGCTCAAGCGCGCGCTGTATAAATCAATGGGCCATACCGACGAGCAGTTGCGCCGACCGGTCATTGCCGTGGTAAACAGTTACACCAACGCGACGGCGGGCCACGTCAATCTCAATGAACTGACCGCGCAGGTGCTGAAAGGCATTAACGAAGCCGGCGGCGTCGGCATGGTGTTCGGCACCATCGCCCCCTGTGACGGTATCGCAGAAGGGCATCTTGGGATGCGTTATATCCTGGCGGCCCGCGAGGTGATTGTCAGTTCAATTGAAGTAATGATGCGCGCCCACCTTTTTGACGGTATGGTGTTGCTCGGCTCCTGCGACAAAATTGTCCCAGCGATGCTGATGGCGGCCGCGCGTCTTGACGTTCCCGCCATCCTGGTTAACGGCGGCCCGATGTATCCGGCGGAATATAAAGGCAAACACTGGGACGGAAATATTGTCACCGAGGCCATCGGCTGGAAGCGGCGCGGCGAAATCGACGAGGCGGAATTTCGCCATATCGAAGATATCGCAGAGCCGGGGCCTGGCTCCTGCACCATGTACGGCACGGCGAACACAATGTGCTGCCTTTCTGAAGTCTTAGGCATGAGCCTGCCGGGCACCAGCACGTTGCCTGCTATTTCACCGGAGCGTCGCGAATGCGCCTGGGCTGCCGGGAAAAGGGTGATGGATCTGGTGAAAGACGGTGTCAATGCCAGGCAGATAATCACCCGCGAGGCTATCCATAACGCCATGGTGTATTTGCTGGCGACGGGAGGATCCACCAATGCAATCCTTCATCTCCAAGCCATCTATTACGAAGCGGAACTGGGTGAACTGCCGCTTGCCGCCTTTGATGCACTGAGCCATCAAGTGCCGCTGGTGGCCTCGATCTACCCGGCGTCGGAATACGACATGATCGATTTCTGGGAAGCGGGCGGCGTGGCGGCGGTGGAAAAAGAGATAGTTTCGTTGCTGCATACCGACTGCCTGACGGTGAGTGGTCAGACTAAAGGGCAATGGCTTCAGGGCGTGGCGCGTACGTGCCGCCCGGAGGTGATTCACACGCTGGCTAAACCGGTGCGTAATGAAGCGGGCGTAGCGGTTTTGCACGGTAATCTCTCACCGCTGGGTTGTGTGGTTAAACCGGCGGCCGTGCCGGAAACGCTGATGACCTTTTCCGGGCCTGCGGTGGTATTTAACAGCGAGGACGACGCGGTGAGCGCGATCTTGTCCGGGACGATTCAACCGGGCAGCGTGCTGGTGCTGCGCTACGAAGGACCGAAAGGCGGGCCGGGAATGCCCGAAATGTATAAGCCAATGAAATGCCTCGAAGGGATGGGGCTTTCTGCCACGTGCGCGTTAATCACCGATGGTCGTTTTTCCGGTTCAAACCGGGGGCTTTTCGTCGGGCATATCTCGCCGGAAGCGCGGGACGGCGGCACGCTGGCGCTGGTTGCAGAGGGCGACATGATCACTATCGACATCCCCGCCCGTACGTTGACCTTGCAGGTTGATGAAGATGAGCTGGCGGCGCGTCAGGCGCGCTGGCGGCCGGTTGAAAAAACGGTGCCGCGCGGCTTTTTACGCTTGTATCGGCGCTGGGCAGCCCCCGCCGCGCAGGGCGCCGTGCTGGCCGACCGGGAGGATAACGCATGAATAGGGTCGCTATGATGAAAGGCGTGAACCCCATTGCCGCCGTGCCGTTTCGCCCCGACGGTGAACTGGACGAGGCAAGCTTCAGTAAAATGCTTGAGCACCTGGCGGGAACGGGCATCGATGGGTTAACGCTGTTCGGGATTGCCAGCGAATTTCCAAAGCTTGCCGACGACGAGCGCGAGCGGCTCGCCACGCGTTTTATTCACGATCTGGCCGGGAGCGGCGTGTTTCGCGCCATGTCGGTGACGGAACACTCGACGGAGCTTGCGGTAAAACGCGCGCGCCACTATCAGCAAATGGGCGCGGATGCGTTAATGCTGCTGCCGCCATTCTTCCTGAAGCCCAGCCCGCAGGCGATAGCCAGTCATATCAGCCAGGTGCTGGAGGCGGTCACCGTCCCGGTGATGGTGCAGTACGCCCCTGGCGAAACCGGCCTGCCGATACCGCCTGACGAACTGGCGAACGTGGCGCGCCGTTATCCGCATGCAGTGTTTAAAATCGAGTGTAATCCGCCCGTGGACTATACCCGCGCCTTTTTAGAGCGTGCGCCAGAAGCCCATGTGCTGAACGGCTATGCCGGGCTTTACATGTTGCAGATGCTGGCGGCAGGCGGTAAAGGCGTAATGCCGGGCTGTTCGTTTAGCGAACGCTACGTAGAGATTTACCGCGCCTGGTGCGCGGGCCATCTCGCACAGGCAGAGGCGTTGCACCAGCGTTTGCTCCCCTGGATTACGCGCTGGATGAGCCATTGCGAATACATCGTCCAGGTGGAGAAAACCATCCTGTATCAGCGCGGCATCATCGCAAGCGATTATTGCCGCCATCCGGGATGGACGCTCAGCGAAGAAGACAGGCAGGATATTACGACGTTTTTATCCCTGTTCTTTTGACCCCCAAAAAGGCCGCCGCCGGGCGGCCTTACAATTGCGCAATATCCAGCGCGGCTTTATCAATTACCCCGACTATCCGTTTGAGCGTGTCGGCATCAATTTCCGCCTGGTTCACCCGCAAATCCAGCACCGCTTTCATATTATCCAGCGCGCGTTTTAAATCGGGATTCTTACGCAGTTCATGCCCAATGGCGCGTGCGGTCATGCGGGCGCGAATATGCTCAAGATGTTCGCGATTGTCGTTAAGCCAGGCTTCGCCGTTCGGCGTGATGGCGATTTTTTTGCGCCCGGCGTCGTCGTCGCTAAACGAGATAAAAGCGTGTTCTTCAAGAAAATCCAGGGTCGGATAGATAACCCCGGGGCTTGGCGAGTAGTGACCGCCGGTCAACGCCTCAATTTCTTTAATCAGTTCGTAACCGTGGCTGGCGCCGCGCGTCAAAATATCTAACAGCACCACGCGCAATTCGCCGTGACCAAAAAAACGCGCGCGGCGTTTACGCCCGTCGCCGCCGTGGCCGCGTCGTTCACAGGGTTCATGGTGGCGCTCGTCATCGTGAGCCTGGCAGTGATGGCTGTGTCGGTGTTCGTGTCGCATACGTGTCTCCTTATTTAGATATATCTAATTTATATCTAAAATGATGATGCTGACAACATTTAAGAGGTCATATTTAATTATCTATTGTTTTTAAACATAATTTATTTGCAGATTAACGATCTGTGCGGCTTGAATGTGGCACTCTAAAAATAACTTGCCAGACGGCAAGATAACAATCATTATCATTTAAAATTCGATATATCTAAACTTACCAGGCGGAAATGATGATGACCACTTTTGCTTATCCGGAGCGCGTACGCAATGAACTGCGGTTTCGCGAAATCACCGTGGTGAAGAGCGACTATTTCAGCGGCTTTCAGCGCATCGTTTTTGGCGGCGAGGCGCTGGCAGGCTTCTCCTCACACGGGTTTGACGACCATATCAAACTGTTTTTCCCGACACCGGGTCAGCCTTTTTCGGCGCCGGATGTCATCGATGCGGGGATTGTCTGGCCCGGCGATGCGCGTCCGCCATCCCGGGATTACACGCCGTTATATGATGAGAAAACCCGGCAGTTAACCCTCGATTTCTGGGTGCATGATGGCGGTGTGGCAAGCGCCTGGGCCGTGAACGCGCGCCCTGGCGATACGCTGTTTATCGGCGGGCCGCGCGGGTCGCTGGTGGTGCCGCTGGCGTATCGCTGGCAGTTGTATGTGTGCGATGAATCCGGCTTACCGGCGCTGCGTCGTCGTCTCGAAGCGCTGCGTGACGCGGGGGTGAAGGCTGAATGTCGCGCGATTGTCAGCATCACGAATGACGCCTGCAAAGGCTATCTGGCCCATCTGCCCGAGGCGACTATCGACTGGGTGATCGGCCACGACATGGCGGTCGTCGAGCAGCAGCTTCAGGCCATCGACTGGCCGACGGAGGACTATTTTGTCTGGATAACCGGCGAAGGCAAGCGGGCGAAAAGCCTGGCAGATCGCTTCACGGGTCATCTCGATCCTCAGCTAGTGCGCACCGTGGCGTACTGGCACGCCTGATCCCTCCTTTTCCTCACGGCAGGCTCGTCCGGCTTGCCGTTTTGTTACATCCATTACATATTACCAACATCAATATTGCCTCCCGACGGATGTGGCGCATTATGGCGCGGTTTCAGCAAGGGGAAAGCCCATGATTGGTGTGGTGTTAGTGGATGACCATGTGGTTGTTCGTTCTGGTTTTGTCCAGCTGCTTAGCCTGGAAGACGATATTAGCGTGCTGGGCCAGTACAGCAGCGCCGCCGAGGCATGGCCGGTATTATCGCGCCAGCCGGTGGATGTGGCGGTGCTGGATGTGGCGATGCCGGATGAAAACGGCCTGAGCCTGCTTAAGCGCCTGCGCGCCCGGCAGCCGGGGTTTCGCGCCATTATTCTTAGCATTTATGACACGCCCGCTTTTGTGCAAAGCGCGCTGGATGCGGGCGCGTGCGGCTATTTGACCAAGCGCTGCGGCCCGGAGGAGTTAGTCCATGCGGTGCGCTCGGTGGGGCTTGGCGGTCACTATCTTTGCGCCGATGCCTTAAAAGCGCTGCGCGGCGGCGAACAACCGGCGCGGGTATTACAAGTGTTAACGCCCCGCGAGCGCGAAGTCTTTGACTTGCTGGTGCGCGGCGAGAGCGTCAAGTCCATCGCCCTGCAACTCGACCTGAGCCATAAAACGGTCCACGTCCATCGCGCCAATGTGCTCGGCAAGTTACAGTGCGCCAGCACGATTGAACTGGTGCACTTCGCCCTTGAACATCAGTTACTAACGGGGCATTGATGCGCCGGTCTCTTCGCCAGAGCGTGTTGTCGCTGTTTATTATGCTGGCCTGGGGGCCAGGCTGGTTGATGCTCTGGACCATCAGTTTTTATCTCACCCGCAACGGTCAACAGGCGGCGTTGCTGCTGCCGCATGGCGTACAACTGGCGTTGTTGATTTTGCTGGCGCGCCGCTACTGGCTTGCGTTGTTTATTCCCCAGATTGGCCTGTCGCTGTGGCTGTGGAACGAACAGTTAATCAACGACGGGGCGATGGCGCTGGCGCCGCTTATCAGCGTGATCCCAGCCTTACTGGTGCAGCGTTCATGGCACCGTTTCCCGCTTTACTGGCAACGCCTGTCGCTACTGCTAAGCGCGGTGGCGGGGTCGGCGTTGCTGAATACGCTTTTGCTGACGCCGTTTATCGAAAGCCGCGCCACCCTAATCTTACTGGCGTCGTTTACCGGGGGCGTATTGTTAACGCCGTTTGTTTATCTGGTGTTCGACTATCTGCGCCAGCAGCATCGTTACCATCTCCTGGGGCTGGATATCCGTAATCCGCCGCTGCGGACATCGTTAATTCTCTGGTGCAGTCTGTTTTTTATTATTGGTATTGGCACCCAGATGGTGCTGTCGCCGGAAATTGAACGGCTGCTGCTTATCGTGGTGTTTTTGCCGAACGTGGTGATGGCCTGGAAATTCGGCTGGCAGGGCGGGGTGCTGGCGGCGCTGCTCGGCAGCATGATGATTACCACCGCGCGCCAGGTAGGGAGCGGTTTTAGCGATCTGATGGAGCTTGAGATTTTCCTCTCCACTCAGGCGTTGCTGGGCATCGGCCTTGGGATCGCCATCAGCCGACAGGAGCAGTTAGCCAGCAACCTTGACCATTACCGCCAGCGGCTTGAGGTGGAACTGAATGCGCGGCGGGCGCTGACCGAGAAACTGATCCACGCCGAGGAAGATACCCGCAAACAGCTTGCCCGCGAATTGCATGACGAAATCGGGCAGAACATCACCGCCATTCAAATTCAGTCGCAACTGGTGAAACGGGTGAGCGATAACCGCACCGCGCTGCTGGCGGGAGAGCAAATCAGCGATCTGGCCCAGCGTATTCACCACTCCACGCGTCAGCTTTTACGCCAGTTGCGCCCGCCGGTGCTTGATCAGATGGCGCTGGACGAAGCCCTGCACCATCTGGTGCGCGAATTCGCCTTTCCTGAACGCGGTATTCACTGCCAGTTCAGTTACCAACTTACCGCGCCGCCCGATAACGAAACCGTGGTGTTTACGCTCTATCGCCTGTTGCAGGAACTGCTCAATAACGTGGCGAAACACGCCCATGCCAGCGAGGTGGAGATTACGCTTAGCGAGTCGCCGGGCTTTGTGCATCTCATGGTGCGTGATAACGGCGTCGGCGTGATGGCGGATCACACGCCGGGGTTTGGTATGCAGGGCATGAGCGAGCGGGTGCAGGCGCTCGGCGGCGAGTTGTTGCTGGAAAGTCACGCTGGGGTACGGGTAACTGTTAACTTGCCCACACTTTTGCCACAAAACACCCTGTAACCAGGAAAAATTCCTAGTCACCCCGGAACTACTCTCATCCCTTTTCACAGGGCATTTCCTACATTCATTTGGCCGGAGACAATCATGGACCACCTGAATATGTCCAACGCAGATATTGCACAACGCTATCGCGCCGTCAGGCCGCGGCTGCTGTTGGTCATGATTGTGGGCTACGCGACGTTTTATCTGACGCGCAAGAGCCTGAATTTTATTTTGCCCGCGCTACAGCTCGATTTGGGGCTGAGCAAAACGGATATCGGCCTGTTGGGATCGCTGTTTTATCTCTCCTACGGGTTATCGAAATTCGCGGCGGGGCTGTGGCATGACGCCCATGGGCAGCGTTCGTTTATGGGGATTGGCTTGTTCGCCACCGGCCTTCTGAACGTCCTGTTCGCCTTTGGCGACAGCTTGCCGCTGTTGCTGGTTATCTGGACGTTAAACGGCTTTTTTCAGGGGTGGGGCTGGCCGCCCTGCGCAAGATTATTAACCCACTGGTATTCGCGCAACGAGCGCGGATTCTGGTGGGGATGCTGGAACACCTCTATCAATATCGGCGGGGCCATTATTCCGTTGATAAGCGCGCTTGCCGCGCACTGGTGGGGGTGGCAGGCCGCGATGCTGACACCGGGGATCATCAGCATGGCGTTAGGCGTTTGGCTGTATCGGCAATTGCCTGGCACGCCGAACGAAGAAGGGTTGCCGAGCGTGGGGGAATGGCGTCACGACCCGCTGGAGCTGCGCCAACAAGAGCGCAGCCCATCGATGTCGCTGTGGGCCATGTTACGCACCACCATGCTTCAAAACCCGATGATCTGGCTGTTGGCCGGGTCGTATGTGCTGGTGTATTTGATTCGCATCGCGCTGAACGACTGGGGCAACATCTGGCTTTCTGAAACCCACGGCGTCAATTTACTCAGCGCCAACGCCACGGTGATGCTGTTTGAAGTGGGCGGGCTTCTGGGGGCGTTATTCGCCGGATGGGGATCGGATTTGCTGTTTAGCGGGCAGCGCGCGCCGATGATTTTGCTGTTTACCCTGGGGTTAATGGTATCGGTGACCGCGCTGTGGCTTGCGCCCGTTCATCACTACGCATTACTGGCGATGTGTTTTTTCGCCATCGGCTTTTTTATTTTCGGTCCGCAAATGTTGATTGGCCTTGCCGCCGTAGAATGCGGCCACAAAGGCGCTGCGGGTTCGATTACCGGTTTTCTGGGGCTTTTCGCCTACTTAGGGGCGGCGCTGGCTGGATGGCCGTTGTCGAAACTTACCGAGTACTACGGCTGGTCCGGCATGTTTGTGCTGTTGTCGGTCGCCGCCGTGTTGATTGGATTATTGCTGATGCCGCTGTTGATGGCGGGCATCAACGCACAGGACCGCCCGTATAACGCCACGGACCCGGCGAGCTTACCTCCAGACACCTAACAGAAGGATAAGAAAATGAAATTGACTGCCCTCTCTGCTCTGATTGCCGCAGGCGTGACGCTTGCGACAGTCAGCCATGCGGCGGATGCCAAAGGTCGATTAGTGGTGTATTGCAGCGCGACCAACGAAATGTGTGAAGTGGAAACCAAAGCCTTCGGCGACAAATATGACGTGAAAACGTCATTTATCCGCAACGGTTCGGGCAGTACGCTTGCGAAAGTCGACGCCGAGAAGAAAAACCCGCAGGCAGACGTGTGGTACGGCGGCACCCTGGACCCGCAATCCCAGGCCGGTGAAATGGGCCTGCTGGAAGCGTATAAATCGCCAAATCTTGAGCAGATTATGGAGAAATTCCGCGATCCGGCCAAGGTGAAAGGCAATCTCTCTTCTGCCGTTTACGTCGGTATTCTCGGCTTTGGGGTCAACACCCAACGCCTGAAAGAGAAAAATCTGCCGGTGCCAAAATGCTGGAAAGATCTGACCAAGCCGGAATACAAAGGCGAAATCCAGATTGCCGACCCGCAAAGCTCCGGTACAGCTTACACCGCGCTTGCGACCTTTGTGCAACTGTGGGGTGAAGATCCGGCGTTCGATTACCTCAAACAGCTAAACAGCAATATCTCCCAGTACACCAAATCCGGCATCGCCCCGGCGCGTAACGCCGCTCGCGGTGAAACCGCCATCGGTATCGGCTTCCTGCACGATTACTCGCTGGAAAAAGAGCAGGGCGCGCCGCTGGAGTTGATTTCACCGTGCGAAGGCACCGGCTATGAAATCGGCGGCGTCAGTATCCTGAAAGGCGCGCGCAACATCGACAACGCCAAACTGTTTGTGGATTGGGTGCTGTCAAAAGAAGCGCAGGAACTGGCCTGGAAGAAAGGCAAGTCATACCAAATTCTGACCAACACCACGGCGGAAACATCGCCGCTGTCTCTCAAGCTCGACGATCTGAAACTGATCGATTACGACATGGATAAATATGGCTCCACGGATACGCGTAAAGCGCTTATCAATAAGTGGGTCAACGACGTGAAGATGGGCAAATAATCGTTCGCGGGTGAACCTCTCACCCGCCTTTCCCCCCTGCCGACGAGGCGACTATGTCTGAAACATTACTTTTGCGTCCCGCGCAGAAGCGGGAGGCTATTTTCGCCTGGGTGCTGCTGGGACTGCTGGCGTTCGCGCTGCTGCCAAGCTGGAGCCTGGACTATGGCCTGATGGAATCCACCTCTGATGAGATCCTGGATGCCTATGGCTGGTCACACTGGAACGTCAGTGTGCTGTGGTATTTACTGCCGTGCGTTCTGCTGTTGCGCCCGTTCCATGAGTCGCGTCGCGAACAGCGCTCGCGCCACTGGTTTGACGCCTTATGGGCGCTCGGCTGCATGGCGTTTGTGGTCATCAGCGCCACGGTGGTGGGACGCGGCATGGGGTATGCCACCATCGTGCTGTTTATCGCTTTAGGCGCCATTGCAACGCTTGCGCTTACCCGGCTGGAATTTCTCGGCGGCGATCAGTTTGTTATCGGCTCGCTTATCGCCATCATCGCGCTTATCGGCGTGTTTATTGTCTGGCCGAGCATTGCGATTTTCATTCCGATGTTCACCAATGATGTGGGCGAATTTGCTCCGCTGGCGTTTATGGCGGTGCTGGGTCAGGCTCATATTTTACAGGTCATCGCCAACTCGATCATGCTGTCGATGGCGGTGGGCGTAGGCTGTACTTTCTTTGGTCTGGTGCTGGCGATTTACACCACCCGCATCGCCAAACGCAGCGCCATTATCGGGCGCATCTTCTCAATTCTGCCTATTGTTACGCCGCCGTTTGTGGTGGGCCTTGGCGTGACGCTGATGATGGGCCGTTCGGGCTATATCACCGAATTAATGGTGGACTGGTTTGGGCTGACCAATACCAACTGGCTGTACGGTTTTACCGGGATCTGGCTCGCGCAGGTGCTGGCGTTCACCCCGATGGCGTTTATGATTCTGGACGGCGCGATTAAAACCATTCATCCGTCGCTGGAAGAGGCGTCATATACCTTACGCGCCAACCGCTGGCAGACCTTCGTCTCCGTGTTTATGCCGCTCTTAAAACCGGCGATGGCGAACGCCTTTTTGATCGTGGTCGTCCAGTCGCTTGCGGACTTCAGTAACCCGCTGGTACTGGGCGGCAACTTCGACGTTCTGGCAACCCAAATCTACTTCTATATCACCGGCTCGCAGCTTGATTACCAGGCGGCCAGTACCCTTGGCGTGTTCCTGCTTTTGTTCTCGCTGCTGGTGTTCTGCATTCAGTACATGTGGATAGGCAAGCGCTCTTACGTCACGGTCTCCGGCAAATCCTATCGTGGCGATGTGCAGCCGTTGCCGGTGGCGCTGGTAGGGAGCGTGATTGGTCTTCTGGCGGTATGGGTCATCTTTAACGCTTTACTGTACGGCAGCATTTTCTACGGCAGCTTTACGGTCAACTGGGGCGTGGATTACACCCTGACGCTGGATAACTTCATCAAACTGTTCGGTCAGGGCATGGATGACGGCGCATGGCCTTCACTGCTCGATACGCTGTTGTATGCCGGCATTGCCGCGCCGATCACCGCTATCTTCGGCTTGCTGATCGCCTGGGTCGTTGTGCGCCAGCAATTCCGCGGCAAAAAGACCATCGAGTTCACCACCATGCTGTGCTTCGCAGTACCGGGCACCGTGGCCGGGGTCTCTTATATCCTGGCGTTTAACAGCGCGCCGGTGTACCTGACCGGCACGGCGGCGATTGTGATTATCTCGATGGTGATGCGTAACGTACCTGTGGGCATTCGCGCCGGGATCGCGGGCCTTGGACAAATCGACAAGTCGCTGGATGAAGCCTCGCTCAGCCTGCGTGCGGGTTCACTGCGCACTATCGTGAATATCCTGCTGCCGCTGTTGCGCCCGGCTATCCTGTCGGCGCTTATCTACAGCTTTGTGCGCGCTATCACCACCGTCAGCGCCATCGTGTTCCTGGTCACGCCCGATACCCGCGTGGCGACCGCTTATATCCTTAACCGCGTGGAAGACGGCGAATACGGCGTGGCGATTGCCTATGGTTCGATTTTGATTGTGGTGATGCTTGCCATCATCTTCCTTTTTGACTGGCTGATTGGTGAAGCGCGCATTTCGCGTTCCAAAGCCAAAAACCAGGCGTAATCACGGAGCTTAACCATGACGCATCATTTTGTTGAATTACGTAATGTCACTAAACGGTTTGGCAATAACACCGTGATCGACAACATCAATCTGGCGATCCCACGCGGCGAGATGGTTACGCTGCTGGGGCCGTCGGGCTGCGGGAAAACCACTGTGCTGCGCCTGGTGGCTGGTCTTGAAAAGCCCAGCGAAGGGCAGATCATTATTGATGGCGAAGACGTCACGCACCGCTCCATTCAACAGCGCGATATCTGTATGGTGTTTCAGTCCTACGCGCTGTTTCCCCATATGTCGCTTGGGGAAAACGTCGGCTATGGCCTTAAGATGCTCGGCGTAGGGCGAAGTGAAATGAAGCAGCGCGTGAAAGAGGCGCTGGCGATGGTGGATCTGGACGGTTTTGAAGACAGGTATGTGGATCAGATCTCAGGCGGCCAGCAACAGCGCGTGGCGCTGGCCCGCGCCCTGATCCTCAAGCCAAAAGTGCTGCTGTTCGATGAGCCGCTGAGTAACCTTGACGCCAACCTCCGGCGCAGCATGCGCGATAAAATCCGCGAGCTGCAAAAGCAGTTCAACATCACCTCGCTCTATGTCACCCATGACCAGAGCGAAGCGTTCGCGGTTTCTGATACGGTGCTGGTGATGAATAAAGGCCATATCATGCAGATCGGTTCGCCGCAGGAGCTTTATCGCAAACCCGCCTCACGGTTTATGGCGAGCTTTATGGGCGATGCCAACCTGTTCCCGGCCCAGTTTGGCGCAGACTATGTTGATATCTATGGTTATCGTTTGCCGCGTCCTGACAACATCGCGCCGATGGGTGAGGGCACGGTCGGAGTTCGCCCCGAGGCCATCACTCTCGGAACCCATGGCGAGGACAGCCAGCGCTGCGTGATTCGGCATGTGGCTTATATGGGGCCGCAATATGAAGTGATTGTTGAATGGCACGGGCAAAAAATCCTGTTGCAGGTTAACGCCACGCGTTTACAACCGGATGTGGGCGAGCACTATTTCCTGCAAATTCATCCATACGGTATGTTCGCCATGGCGGAAAATGACTAACACTCGCGCAAAAGTGGGGGAGCTTTTCTTAACACCACGCAGCGGCAAAAATGCGTTAAGCGGTGAGAAGATAAAAGGGTTACAGCAAGCCCGTCATCTTATTAGATAAGGGTTCTTCCTTTAGCATAAAAGTGTTTAATAGTGATTACGTGCAATCGAAAGGTTGCACTTTTTTTGGCCAATATTGGCGTCGCGGTAAAACGCCGTGAAGGTAGGAAAACCAGATCTGAGCGGATTTTCTCACAGGCAGATTATTAACCGTTACGCTTTCCCGTATTCCCGATAATAAACAGGCAACCTCTTACTTTTATAAAGACGCGCTACGCGCGGCGATGTGCCACCCCGTCGGTGACAATAATTACTATTTAAATTATACGGTTAGCTCATTCATATTACTCATTATCACGCATAAAAGGATTTTTTTGCCCATGCGAAAACAATACCGCAAAATAATCCTTCACCTGCACAAAGTTCCTTAGCCCCTTCAAAAAATCGCCATGTTAGGTTAACGGCATTGTTTATTGCTGATTACCGTGCCGGTATCGTTAAAAGGTAGTTCACCATGGCCCGCTATTATTTCTCCTGCCCCAACGTTTATTTTGGTGATGAGGCTATCACTTCGCTTAGTCAATTCAACGATAAACGCGTCGCAATTGTCACCGACGACTTTATGGTTACGTCGGGTAAAACTCGCTATTTGATTAACGCTATGCCGCAGGCGTCAGTGTGTATTTTCGGTGAGGTTAAACCGGACCCGGATATTGATATTTTGACGGCGGGCGCGGCGTGTTTTAAAGCCTTTAAACCCGATGTGATTATTGCCCTCGGCGGCGGTTCATCGCTGGATGCGGCGAAGGGTATTAAAGTCACGCTGGAGGAGTTTTATGAAAATCATCCTATTGAGTTGATTGCCATTCCTACCACCAGCGGTTCCGGCTCTGAAGTGACCGCTTATGCCATCATTTCCGATCCCAAAAATGGCCGCAAATATCCGCTGATTTCAGAAAACCTGGTGCCCGATATCGCCATTCTCGACCCGAATCTGGTCTTAACGGTGCCGCGTCATGTGGCGGTGGATACCGGGATGGATGTATTAACGCACGCCATTGAAGCCTTTGTCTCCACCGGTGCGAACGACTTCAGCGATGCGCTGGCGGAAAAAGCCATTGCCCTGACCTGGCGCTATCTGCCGCAGGTTTTCAACGACGAAAAAGACATTGCGGCGCGCACCCATATGCATAACGCCTCCTGTATGGCGGGCATGGCCTTTAATTCCGCAGGCCTTGGGCTGGTGCACGGCATGGCGCACGCCATTGGCGGGATGCTGCATATTCCCCACGGCAAAATCAACGCCATGCTGTTGCCGATCGTTATCGACTTCAACAGTAAACAGGCACGGCCTGAAACCCGCGATCGCTACCATCGCTGCGCACAAATTATGGGCATCGACCACGCCGTGCCCGAGCAGGCTATCGCACAAATGACCCAGGCGATTCGCCAGATTAACCGCCATTTCGGTATTCCCGCCACGTTAAGCGAGCTTGGCACTGACCGGGCGAAAATCGATGCGTTACGCCAGGCGCTGGTGAGTTCCGCGCTTGCCGATGGCTGCACCGCATCCAATCCGCGAGCGGCGACGGCGCAGGATATTGAGGCGTTAATCAGCCTCATCGCCGGTTAGCTGGACAACCTTGTCCGCTCATCTTGAGACGGGCAAAAAAGTCCTGCTGTTAAACAAATATCGGGCGTCGTTACTCAATATCCTGATTAACAGACGCGCAGTACCCATGAGATAACCCAATAATCAGGTCGTTCCCGTTATGAATTACACCGAACAACAAGCCGAATGGATCACCCAACAAATCCTGCAGGAACTCGCCGCCACTAAGCGCGCGCCAGCCCCTGAGGCCGCCGCACCCGTTGCGCTGGATATTCCGGTAGGGGTGTCGAATCGCCATGTGCATTTGTGCCGCGAAGATATGGATATCCTGTTTGGCTACGGCTCCACGCTCACCCGTTTTAAAGCCGTGAAACAACCCGGACAGTACGCCGCTGAAGAGATGGTGACGCTGCGCGGGCCGAAAGGGGATGTTAAGAACGTGCGCGTGCTTGGCCCGCTGCGTAATACCACCCAGGTGGAAATATCCGTTGCCGATGGTTTCGCATTGGGCGTGAAAGCGCCGGTGAGAATGTCAGGCGATCTGCTCAACTCCCCAGGCATTGAAATTATCGGTCCGAAAGGACGCGTGGTGAAGCAAGACGGCACCATCGTCGCCTGGCGGCATATTCATATTTCGCCTGAGGAAGCCGAGCGGCATGGTCTGCGCGACGGGATGGAAATCGATGTCCACATCGACAGCCCGCGTGGCGGCATGCTGAGCCACGTCGTGGTGCGTGTCTCGGCGGATGCAGTGCTGGAAATGCATATCGATGTGGAAGAAGCCAACGGCTTTGGCCTGCGCAACGGCGATACCGTGCGCGGCGTTAAACAGGATGTTCGCCATGGCTGACACCCCCGAAAACCGCCGTTTGCATGAGCTGGCTGCGTTGATTGAAAGCGGTGAGTGTCGGCCTTGCACGGGCGCGTTGAAAGTGGGGGTGGATCTCGGCACCGCCAATATCGCCATTGTGGTGGTGGATGAGCATAACCAGCCGGTGGCGGGGGTAACGTATCCCTCAAGCGTGGTGAAAGACGGCGTGGTGGTGGATTACCTCACCGCCAGCCGGGTCGTAACACGGCTTAAACAGAGCCTTGAAGAAAAGCTGGGCCGCACGCTGGAGTACGCGGCCACGGCGATCCCGCCTGGGATCTCTGCGGGCAATACCAACGTTATCGTTAACGTCGTTGAGGCGGCAGGCTTTACGGTGACTCGCGTGCTCGACGAGCCGGTCGCCGCCGCCAGCGCGCTGAATATCAAAAACGGTGCCGTGGTGGATGTGGGCGGCGGCACCACCGGCATGAGCATTTTAAAAGGCGGCAAAGTCACATTCAGCGCCGATGAACCGACCGGCGGCAGCCATATGACCCTGGTGCTTGCCGGGGCGCTCGGCCTGCCTTATGCCGATGCGGAAACAATGAAAAAAGATCCGGCGCAGGAAGCGCAAGTCTTCACCCTGGTATTGCCGGTCGCCCAAAAGATGGCAAGCCTGGTGTCAGGATGGCTGGTGACGCAGCGGGTGAGAAACATTTATCTGGTGGGCGGCGCGAGCAGTTTTAGCAAGTTCGCCGATGTTTTCAGCAAAGAAACCGGCAGGAACGTCATTCCTTCCGTGGAGCCGCTATTAGTCACGCCGTTAGGCATCGCCATGAACGCAGGCCGGGGATAACACGATGGACAGCCAGACCCTTTCGCAACTGCTCGACCGTGTCATCGCCGACGTGCTGGCGCAGCACGCGCGTGCGCAGTCCGGGGCGCAAAAAAATGTCCGCGTGGTGATAACCGGTGATGATATTTCTGCGCTTTCACAAACACTGAACTGCCTGACGGCCCTTGAGCGGGCGGGTTATCAGCTGTGGGTGAGTTTTTCCCATAGCGCCAGCCAGTCTGCGTTGCGAACAGCGTGCGTGGAGGCGTTGCAAAAGCAGCGCTCCCGCGCCGGATTCGATCTTGCGCCGACGCATTACGAGGCGCTGTATTTGCCTGCGCTCTCGGTCAACAGCATGAGCAAAATCGCCCTGGGCATTCGCGATAATCTGGCCAGTGACGCGGTATTTCAGGCGCTGCAACAGCGTAAAGCGGTGATTGCGACGCTGCACCCGGATTGCCAGGACAACACGTTGCCGCTGCCGCTGTTAGCCCGGTATGAAGGGTATGCGCACACCCTGGAAAGTTATGGCGTGGCGATTTCCGGCCCCCGTTTTTCCCCTGTGGGAGAAGCAGCGGTAAACGCGCCTGCGCCCGAATCCCGTCTGCCGGTGACGGGTAAAAAACGGCTTATCACCCTGCGTGACATTCGTTTGCTTGCGCCAGGAGAGCCGCTCTGCATTGAGGGCAATACGTTAATTACGCCCGCCGCCAAAGACGAAATCAAGCGGCGAAATCTCACCCTTGTTCACGGTTAGCCGGAGAAACTATGTACCTTGCAAAAGTCACTGGCGCGTTGGTCTCAACCACGAAACACGCCTCGCTGAATGGCACAAAACTGCTGATGGTGGCGCGTCTTGATGAGAACTACCAGCCGACGGGCCATGCCCAGGTAGCCGTGGATACCGTCGGCGCGGGTAACGGCGAGATTGTTATCGTCACCACCGGTAGCTCGGCGCGTATGAGCAACAGCAAAGATCACTCAGTCATTGACGCGGCGGTCGTCGGTATCGTCGATTCACTCGAAATTAACGGCAAATAACAACGCCTAACGCAAGGAACCGTCATGTCCGCGCCCGATACCCCTCTCGAACACTGGATTAACGACGCCATCGCCACGCAACTCCCGGTGCGCCGCCTGTCGCTGAGTCTGGATGACAGCGAACTCCTGGCGGCGTGTGTCCGTGACGCGGCGCAGGCCTGCGATGTGCCGGTTGTTTTCAGCCTGGTGGATGCCGGCGGTCAACAGCGGTTTTACTTCAGCATGGACAATGCATTGCTGATAAGCCATACCCTCGCCCCGCAAAAAGCCTGGACCGCCGTGGCGCTTAAAATGGCGACCCATGAACTGGCGGCGCTGGTGCAGCCGGGCGGCGATTTATACGGCCTTGATAAAGAAAAAGATATCTGCTGCTTCGGCGGCGGGTTTCCCTGCTGGTCGGGCGGGCGTCTGCTCGGCGGCATTGGTATCAGCGGCGGCAGCGTTGAAGAAGATATGCTCATCGCCCGTCAGGCGCTGGCGCGGTTTAGCGCGCTGCGTTATCCCCTCGCAACAACACGTTAATTTTTATCGCAGTCCATTTCAGGGGTCATCATGTCCTTAGCATGTGTATTAGTCATTAACTGTGGTTCCTCCTCCATGAAGTTCTCGGTCATTCCTCAGGATGACAACCAGCCTGTGATGTCTGGCCTGGCAGAACGGCTGGGAATCGATAACGCCACCATCACCTTCAAAGACCGCGACGGGAATAAATCCACCGTCGCGCTGGACCAGGCAAGCCACCAGCGAGCGCTGGCTGTTTTGTTTGAAAAGCTCGACGAACATCAACTGCTTACTACGATTAGCGCCATAGGGCATCGCGTGGCGCACGGCGGCAGCGATTTCAAACACTCGGTACTGATAACGGACGAGGTGATTGAAAAAATCCGCGCGCTGTCGGCACTGGCGCCGCTGCATAACCCGGCCAACCTGATCGGGATAGAAGCGGCGCGGGCGCTGCTGCCCGCATTGCCGCAAATCGCGGTGTTCGATACGGCGTTTCACCAGACGCTGCCGCCGGCGGCCTACACCTATGCTATTCCGCTTGAGTATCAGCACGATTACCAGGTGCGCCGCTACGGTTTTCACGGCACGTCACACCGCTATATTGCTGCCGAAGCGCTGCACACGCTGGATCTTGACCCGGCGGACCACGGCATTGTGATTGCCCATCTGGGAAATGGCTCCTCGTTGTGCGCGGTGCAAAACGGCGAAAGCGTGGATACGTCGATGGGCATGACCCCGCTGGAAGGGCTGGTGATGGGCACGCGCTGCGGGGATCTGGATTTTGGGGCCGCCGCTTATCTGGCCAATTGCACCGGACAGCCTATCGACGCGCTGTACAAAATGGTCAATAACCAGTCTGGGCTGATGGGCATTTCCGGGCTGTCCAGCGATTGTCGTACGCTTCAACAGGCAAGGGATGAAGGCCATGAGCGGGCAACGCTCGCCATCGATGTGATGGTGCATCGTCTCGCCCGGCATATCGGCGGGCATATCGCCGCGTTAAAACGCTTCGACGCGCTGATTTTTACCGGCGGAATTGGCGAGAACTCGGCGCTTATTCGCGCGCTTACGGTGCAGCGTCTTCAGGCGCTGGGACTGACGCTTGATGACCAACGCAACCAGCAGCTCTTTGGCGGCCGTAGCGGGCTGATTTCCGCAGCAGGCGCGACAAAAATTGCCGTTATCCCGACCAATGAAGAAAAAATGATTGCCATGGACGCCGCAGAAATTGCCTGCGTGGCGTAATAACCTGGTAAAAATGCGATCGCTTTAACAGTAATTAGTTGTGTTATTCGAGTCGGAATTATTTTGTTCGCCGTAAATAAAAGACAGGTCTTTTATTGCCGATATCAGGTGGATTTTATTGTCGATTGCGGGAATCTAAAAACAAGATAGTCCGGCTGACGCGCAAAACATTTTGTCTGAATAACCGTAGCATCATGATGAGTAAATAATTAACGCACAAGGGTAAATCCGTGGATTGCTATTCCTTTGTGCACGTTTTCTTTCTATCGGAAATATCGAGGTTGTCATGCAACAAGAAGCATTAGGAATGGTTGAAACGAAAGGCCTGGTGTCTGCAATCGAAGCCGCAGATACCATGGTGAAATCCGCCAACGTGACCCTGGTGGGTTATGAAAAAATCGGCTCTGGCCTGGTAACCGTTATGGTTCGCGGCGATGTTGGCGCAGTGAAAGCCGCGACTGACGCAGGCTCTGCCGCAGCGGGTAAAGTGGGCGAACTGGTTTCCGTACACGTTATTCCGCGTCCGCACATCGAGGTAGAAAAAATTCTGCCAAAGGCCGTCGGTTAATAACAATAA
Organism: Citrobacter freundii; assembly: GCF_011077955.1. Classification (GTDB taxonomy): domain Bacteria; phylum Pseudomonadota; class Gammaproteobacteria; order Enterobacterales; family Enterobacteriaceae; genus Atlantibacter. The sequence continues at coordinate 222,862 of NZ_JAALBX010000001.1, read as the reverse complement.
AGGATACTGATCATGAGAGATAATCTTGTTGAACAGATTATATCTGACGTAATGAATAAACAAACCGACGCGCAACCGAAAGCCAAAACCGCTGCAAACTTTGCCGGTTGCGGTATTACGGAATTCGTCGGTACTGCGTTGGGTCACACTATCGGCCTGGTGATTGCCAATGTCGATAATCAATTACATGAAGTAATGAATATCGACAAGAAATATCGCTCTATCGGTATTCTGGGCGCGCGTACCGGCGCAGGCCCACATATTTTTGCGGCTGATGAAGCCATTAAAGCAACCAATAGCGAAATTATTTCTATTGAGCTTGCCCGCGACACGGAAGGTGGCGGCGGACATGGTTGCTTAATTATCTTCGGCGCGTCTGATGTTTCCGACGTCAGACGTGCGGTTGAAGTTTCACTGTCTGAAATTGAACGCACCATGGGTGATGTTTACGGATCACCGGCAGGCCACCTCGAATTCCAGTACACCGCTCGCGCAAGCTACGCGCTGAATAAAGCGCTCGGTGCGCCGGTTGGTAAATCCTTCGGGATGACTTGTGCGTCGCCTGCGGCGATTGGTCTGGTTATCGCGGACGCGGCGGCAAAATCCGCGGTTATCGATCCGGTGGGGTATGCCAGCCCGTCGAAAGGCACCAGCTTCAGTAACGAAGTGATCTTTACCTTCTCCGGTGATTCCGGCGCGGTACGCCAGGCGGTCATTGCGGCGCGCGAAGTCGGTTTACAACTGCTCGCAACGTTAGATCCGGCGGAAATTAAATCCACCACGACGCCTTATATCTAAGGTTTCGGGTGACGACGCGCGCGACGCGGTCGGTAGTAAGGAATGGAAAGATGAATGATATTGAAATCGCTCAGGCCGTTTCGACCATCCTGAGCAAATTCACCAAAACAACACCAGATGCGGCTCCGGCCACGTCCGCTACGCCTGCGTCGGCGCGGGTAGACGGTCTGGATGACATTGTCGCTAAAGCACTGGCGCAGCAGTCCTCCGGGCACGTTGCCTGTGCGTCATCACAGGGCGAGAACGCTGCCACCGGCGCGTTCGACACCATGGATGAGGCGATTTCAGCGGCCGTACTGGCGCAGGTGCAGTATCGCCACTGTTCTATGCAAGACCGTGCCTCGTTTATCAATGGCATCCGCGAGGTTTTCCTCCAGGAAGACGTATTGCGCGCCATTTCCCGTATGGCGGTAGAAGAAACCGGCATGGGGAACTACGAGGACAAATTGATTAAAAACCGCGTCGCAGCGCTAAAAACGCCAGGTCTTGAGGATCTGGCGACCAGCGCGATTACCGGAGACGGTGGTTTAACGCTGATTGAATATTCGGCTTTCGGGGTGATTGGGTCGATTACGCCTACCACCAACCCGACCGAAACCATTATCAACAACAGCATCAGCATGCTGGCGGCGGGCAACACGGTGGTATTCAGCCCACACCCGCGTTCACGCAATGTCTCGCTGCACGCGGTGGCGCTGATTAATAACAAGCTCGCTCAACTGGGCGCGCCCGCGAACATGGTGGTGACGGTAACCAAACCGTCAATTGACAACACGAACACCATGATCAACGACCCGCGCATCAACATGCTGGTTGCAACGGGTGGCCCGGCCATCGTGAAAACCGTGATGTCGACCGGCAAGAAAGCGATTGGCGCAGGGGCAGGTAACCCGCCAGCGGTGGTGGATGAAACGGCAGACATTGAAAGAGCGGCCCGCGACATCATCAAAGGGTGCAGCTTCGATAACAACCTGCCGTGCGTGGCGGAAAAAGAAGTGATTGTGGTGAATCAGGTGGCGGACTATCTGATTCATTGCATGAAGAAGAGCGGCGCATATCTGCTGTGCGATAAGAAACTGATCCAACAGTTGCAGTCGCTGGTGCTGAATGAAAAAGGCACCGGGCCGAACACGGCGTTTGTCGGTAAAGACGCGCGCTACATCCTGCAACAGTTAGGGATAACGGTTGGCGACGATATCAAAGTCATCTTAATCGAGGCTGAGAAAACCCATCCGTTTGTGGTGCATGAACTGATGATGCCCGTGCTGCCGGTAGTGCGCGTCGACAACGTTGACGAGGCCATTGAACTGGCGGTGAAAGTCGAGCACGGCAATCGCCACACCGCGATCATGCACTCCACCAACGTGGAAAAACTCACCAAAATGGCGCGCCTTATCCAGACCACCATCTTCGTGAAAAATGGTCCCTCGTATTCAGGGATTGGGGTAGGTGGGGAAGGGCATGCCACCTTTACGATTGCCGGGCCGACCGGTGAAGGGCTTACGTCAGCGCGCTCCTTTGCACGGCTGCGTCGTTGCGTAATGGTTGAAGCGTTAAATATTCGCTAACCACTGCGAAGGGTAACTCAACGATGAAAAAACGGATCATTAACGCACCGACCCCGGATATCCTGGCGATGTTAAAACGGCGTATGCCTGGGGAGTTTCGGTCTCGTTTGGATTTGATTCGCATCGACGCCATTGGCTTGTTAATGCTGCCGGTTCCGGATCTCTATTTTTATGCCGATGTGGCCAGCAAAAGCGCCAATGTGGTGGTGTCGGAAATCTTTGGCAGTTGCCCTCAGCACATCACCACCCTGGCCATTTTTGGCGAAGTCGCGGCGGTGAATGAAGCCATGCGAATTATTGAGGATGACGACAACCAGTTTTGAGAGTTCGCTTATGAAGAAGATTTTACTGATCGCAGGCGATTTCTCTGAAGACTATGAAGTCATGGTGCCATGGCAGGCATTAAGCATGTTAGGTTTCAGAGTGGATGTTGTGTGTCCGGGAAAAAGAACCGGCGAGTTTATTAAAACCGCCATTCATGATTTTGAAGGTGACCAAACGTATACCGAAAAACCCGGACACCTTTTTAGATTAACCGCATCATTTGATGAAATCAGGTTACAGGAATATTGCGGCATTTATATATCAGGCGGGCGTTCATCAGAATACCTGAGATTAAATAAATCAGTCCTGAATATTGTGCATTACGCAATTAACTTTTCATTGCCTGTTGCCGCAATTTGTCATGGCCCACAAATTCTGGCTGCTGCGGGGGTATTAAAAGGCAGGAAACTGACTGGATATTTTACGGTAAAACCGGAAGTGGAAATGGCGGGCGGCCTGTGGGTTACCGCCGCAGATGACGAGGCCGTCGTGGACGGGAACCTCATCACTGCCACCACCTGGATGGGGCATCCGGCGATATTACGTCATTTTATTACTCAGATAGGCACCAGCATTATTCATTAATACCCCGGCATCGCCGCAAGGTTAACAAAATATATTCGGGAGTTTTGTATGTTAGAGAAAGGCTTTTCTAATCCGACTGACCGTGTTGTAAGACTGAAAAATATGATCCTGACGGCTAAGCCGTATGTGGAGTCAGAACGTGCAGTACTGGCAACCGAAGCATATAAAGAAACAGAACAACTGCCGGCAATTATGCGCCGCGCGAAAGTGGTTGAAAAAATCTTTAATGAATTACCGGTGACTATTCGCCCGGATGAATTAATCGTTGGCGCGGTGACTATTAATCCACGCTCGACTGAAATCTGCCCTGAATTCTCGTATGACTGGGTAGAAAAAGAGTTCGAGACCATGGAACACCGTGTTGCCGACCCTTTTATTATCCCGAAAAAGACGGCCCAGGATTTACACGAAGCCTTCAAATACTGGCCGGGTAAAACCACCAGTTCGCTGGCGGCGTCTTACATGTCTGAGTGCACCAAAGAGAGTATGGCAAGCGGCGTCTTCACCGTTGGCAACTACTTCTTCGGCGGCGTTGGCCATGTCAGCGTGGATTACGGCAAGGTACTGAAAATCGGTTTTCGCGGCATTATCAATGAAGTCACCCGCGCGCTGGAAGCCGTAGACCGCACTAAACCTGACTACATTAAAAAAGAACAGTTCTATAACGCGGTGCTGATAAGCTACAACGCGGCTATCCGTTTTGCCCATCGTTACGCCGAAGAAGCCTCTCGCCTGGCGCAGCAGGAAAGCAACCCGGTGCGTAAACGCGAGCTGGAGCAAATCGCCCAGAACTGTACCCGCGTACCGGAATACGGCGCCACCACCTTCTGGGAAGCGTGCCAGACGTTCTGGTTCATCCAGAGCATGTTGCAAATCGAATCCAGCGGCCACTCTATCTCCCCGGGGCGTTTCGACCAGTACATGTATCCGTACCTGGCGGCAGACAAATCCATCTCCCGCGAATTCGCGCAGGAGCTGGTGGATTGCTGCTGGATCAAATTGAACGATATCAACAAAACCCGTGACGAAGTGTCCGCCCAGGCGTTCGCCGGTTATGCCGTGTTCCAGAACCTGTGCTGTGGCGGTCAGACTGAAGATGGGCGCGATGCCACCAACGATCTGAGCTACATGTGTATGGAAGCGACCGCGCATGTGCGATTGCCGCAGCCGTCATTCTCCATCCGCGTATGGCAGGGCACCCCGGATGCATTCTTGTACCGGGCGTGCGAACTGGTCCGTATGGGGCTTGGCGTGCCGGCGATGTATAACGATGAAGTCATTATCCCGGCGCTGCAAAACCGTGGCGTTTCGCTGCGCGATGCGCGTGATTACTGCATCATCGGCTGTGTTGAACCACAGGCGCCGCACCGCACCGAAGGCTGGCATGACGCCGCGTTCTTTAACGTCGCCAAAGTGCTGGAAATCACCCTGAACAATGGACGAGTCGGCAGCAAGCAGCTGGGTCCGGTGACCGGCGAGCTGACGCAGTACACCAGCATGGACGACTTCTACACCGCCTTCCAGAAACAGATGGCGCACTTTGTTCATCAACTGGTTGAAGCGTGTAACAGCGTGGATATCGCCCACGGCGAACGTTGCCCATTGCCGTTCCTGTCTGCGCTGGTGGACGACTGTATTGGACGCGGTAAATCCTTGCAGGAAGGTGGCGCTATTTACAACTTCACCGGTCCGCAGGCATTCGGCGTGGCGGATACGGGCGACTCGGTTTACGCCATTCAGAAACAGGTATTTGAAGATCGTAAATTGTCCCTGAGCGAGCTGAAAAGCGCGCTGGATGCCAACTTCGGCTATCCGGTGGGGGCGAACCCGCACACCCCTGCGGCGAAATCTTCGCTCAATGAGCAGGATATTTACGCTGTGGTGAAACGCATTATTGAGCAGCACGGCGCGCTGGATCCGGCGGCGATTAAAAATGAAGTCTATCGCCAACTGACTTCCGGCAACGCGGCGCCGGTGCAATCCGGCACCATGTCTCGCCACGAAGAGATCCGCCGTATTCTGGAAAATACCCCGTGCTTTGGTAACGACATCGACGACGTCGATTTAGTGGCGCGTAAATGTGCGCTGATCTACTGCCAGGAAGTGGAGAAATACACCAACCCGCGTGGCGGCCAATTCCAGGCCGGTATCTATCCGGTGTCTGCCAACGTACTGTTTGGTAAAGACGTCGCCGCGCTGCCGGATGGCCGTCTGGCGAAAGAACCGCTGGCGGATGGCGTGTCCCCGCGTCAGGGTAAAGATACCCTCGGCCCAACCGCTGCGGCTAACTCGGTAGCTAAACTGGACCACTTCATCGCCTCTAACGGTACGCTCTACAACCAGAAATTCCTGCCGTCTTCTCTGGCAGGGGAAAACGGTTTGCGTAACTTTAGCGGACTGGTGCGTAACTACTTCGATAAGAAAGGGATGCATGTCCAGTTCAACGTTATCGACCGCGCTACGCTGATTGAAGCGCAGAAAAACCCTGAGCAGCATCAGGACCTGGTGGTACGCGTGGCAGGCTACAGCGCCCAGTGGGTGGTGCTGGCGAAAGAAGTTCAGGACGATATTATTAGCCGTACTGAGCAACAATTGTCGTAAATAATAAGCGGGCTATGTCCAGTGGCATAGCCCGTTATTTTCTTGTCACACCCTCTGGTTGTTATTTTTTACCTGTACAGGTAATTCATCTGGCTAATGTAGAGTGATGTTATGAATAAAGTTGAGTACGAAACCGAAGGCGTCATATTTAATATTCAACGCTATTCTTTGCACGATGGCCCAGGCATTCGCACCATTCCTTTTTTTAAAGGCTGCCCGCTGTCCTGCAAATGGTGTAGTAATCCTGAATCACAACGTCCGCAGCCAGAGCTGTTATTTAAAAAGAATGATTGTATTCGCTGTGGAAAATGTATTGAGGTTTGCCCGCAACAGGCGCTTTCCACGACCAATGCCTGGTTTATCGATCGTGACCGCTGTATTCAGTGCGGTAAATGTACTGAGGTCTGTCCAACCCACGCCCTTGAAATGAAAGGCAAGCGGATGACGGTCACCGCCGTGATGCGTGAGCTGGAAAAAGAAGAGAATTTATATCGCCGCTCCGGCGGCGGTATTACCCTGTCCGGCGGCGAGCCGCTGGCGCAGCCTGAGTTCGCCCGTGAACTGCTGAAGGCCTGTAAAGCCAAGGGCTGGCACACGGCGATTGAAACGACCGGCTTTACCACCAAGGCTGTGATCGATGAAGTGTTTCCGTATGTCGATCTGGCGCTGACCGATATTAAAGCCATCGATCCCGAGGTGCATCAGCGCAATACCGGCGTGAATAATAGCGTGATTTTAGAAAACCTGTTGCGCATTTCTTTTTTAACAAAAGTGGTGGTGCGTATTCCGGTTATCCCGGGCGTTAATGATAATCCGCAAGAGATTCATAATATCGCTGAGTTTGCCCGTTTAATGCAGAATGTCGACACGATTCATTTGTTGCCTTATCACAGCTTCGGTGAAAATAAATATAATTTATTAGGCCGTCAGTATCCTATGGGCGACGCTAAAAGTATTGAGGAAGCTAAAATGGCAACCTTAAAAGCGACAGTGGAATCATTAGGTTTTAGTTGCCATGTCGGCGGCTAAATAAAGATGTAATAAAAGCGCAGCGCAAGAATGCTGCGCTTTTTTGTTTTATATCCAAAACAATTATTTTAATTATAAAAATACCCGGAGCCAGTCTGCACAGTTTTTTATCTTGTCATTTATTTTAATCCTATTACAGAGGTGAGCTAGATGAATAGCTTAGATATTTTAGTTGCTTTCGGCGGCGGTATATTTGGCGCAGCCATTGGCGCGCTGGCGGCATTTGAATTTGTTGGTCTTCTGGTTATCGCCATGGCGGTGGTGCAAATCATTACCGGCGCGCCATCGGACTTTATTACCTTCCCGTTTGGGCTGTTTGGGCCGCATACCGGCGGCTTCGCCGCTGGGGTGGCAGCAACGGCTTATGCGGCGAAGAAAGGTAAACTCGGCTCAGGGCGCGCGATTACTGCCGGGCTGAGCGGGTTAGCCGCCTATGATGTGCTGCTGGTGGGCGGTATTTTCGGGGCATGTGGTTATATTATAGCCTGGGGCTTGAACCAGATCCCGGCGTTTCCGTCCGGTCATGCCTGGACGGATACCGTGGCGCTCACGGTGGTCATTTCTGGCGTGATTGCTCGTCTGGTATTTGGTAAAACCGGCCTGTTTGGTAAACCGGAACTGGGGATCCGCCACTGTTATCCGCCGCAGGATAAATGCTGGATGCCTTATCACAGCCGCATCCCTCAACTTTCCGTGTTAGGGTTAGGTATTGGCCTGCTGGCGGGATTTTTGGGGCTGAAGTTTGGCGGGAACGGCGCGCTGCTGGCGTTTGGCATCTCCGCGTTTTCGCTGATCTTCCTGCACTTCAACACCCAGGTGCCGGTCTCCCACCATATCGCGCTGCCTGCGGCACTGGTGGCGGTGCTGTCGGGAAGCCTGCTTTGGGCTGCTATCGTTGGTATTCTCTGCGCGCTGTTAGGTGAGCTGATGTCGCGTATTTTCTTAATCCACGGCGATACCCACATTGACCCGCCGGCAATGGTGATTGCCATCATGACCACCGTCATTAACCTGCTGGCGACTATTGGGTTATTCACCCTGGTCCCGCTGTTTTAATCCGCGCGCATCAAAAAAGCCAGCAGGCATCTGCTGGCTTTTTTTGTTTGGGTTATCTGCAAAAAATGCCGCAATCACATTACGTCATTGCGGCATGTTGGGATTTAAGGGGTGTTTACGAGCATGGCTTTATGAGGCGGCGCTGGAGATGTGCCGCCTGCGCTATGTTATTTGCCTTTTTTCCCGCCAGGACGCGGCGCTTTTTTAAAGGCTGCCGGCTGCGGTTCTTCTTTTACCGGTTCGCTAGTGTTAATGGGTTCGCTATTATTTACCGGTTCGCTAGTATCAGTGACCGGCGTCATCGGCTCTTCAGACGGCGTTGCGTTGACCGGGATATCCATACAGGACTCGCTGGAAGCGGAATCAATATTCACCACCGGGATGGAGGAGGATGGCGCTTCTTCGGCCTGTGGCGCAGGCGCAGCGACAGGCGCTTCAGGTTCAGGCTGCATTACGCCAACGGTCTCGTTCGAGTAAATAAGGTGTTCAAGATGCTCTGCGGTGCGGGCAATCACTTTATGGGCATAGACCGCGCCCACCCGGCTCGCCGCACTGATGGCAGCCGCCACCGCCGCGTTAATGGCGCCGATTTCGCCTTCCAGTTTCACGGTGACCATGCCGCCGCCTTTCGTTAATTCATAACCGACCAGATTGACGTTGGCGGATTTCATGGCGGCATCAGCAGCTTCCACCGCCGCAGCCATGCCGACGGTTTCAATCAAGCCCAAACTTTGCCCGGACATATACTTCTCCTGTTGATAAATTCAAAGGGTGCTGCGCGGCGTCGGTTAATGGCCGACGTCATCGCGTAATAAAGCCGCTTTATCCGTGGCTTCCCACGGAAAGCTGTCGCGGCCAAAGTGGCCATAGCAGGCCGTTTTCCGGTATCGGGGAACCAGCAGGTCGAGCATGCTGATGATGCCGAAAACGCTGAGATCAAAATGACGGTGTACCGCACGTTGTAAGGCGTCTGTCGGGACGCTTTGCGTGCCGAAGGTGTTGATCCTGATGGACACCGGGCGGGGGAGACCAATTGCCCAGGCCAGTTGCACCTCGCAGCGTGTTGCAAGGCCCGCCGCGACAATGTTTTTCGCCACATAACGCGCGGCATAGGCCGCTGAGCGATCGACCTTTGACGGATCCTTGCCGGAAAATGCGCCGCCGCCATGACAGGCTGCGCCGCCGTAGGTATCGACAATAATTTTGCGCCCGGTTAGCCCGCAGTCCCCCACCGGGCCGCCAGTGATAAACGCCCCTGCCGGGTTAACCAATACACGGGTGTGGGGCGTAAGCCAGCGCGCAGGCATTACCGGTTTAACGATCTCCTCGATGACCGCTTCACGAAGCGCATCGAGAGAGATATCCGGGCTGTGCTGGGTCGACACGACGACCGTATCGACACTGTGCACCTGATTGTCCTGATAGCGCAGGGTGACCTGACTTTTGGCGTCGGGGAGTAAAAACGGTAATCGCCGGGATTTACGCAGTTGCGCCTGGCGCGCCATCAGGCGGTGCGCATACATCAGCGGCGCGGGCATCAATTCTGGCGTTTCATCGCAGGCATAGCCGAAGGTAATGCCCTGGTCGCCGGCCCCTAATTCTTCTGGCGTATGGCCGCGAATGCCGTCGGCGATATTACTCGACTGCTTGCCGATAATATTCAGCACGCCGCAGGTATGGCCGTCAAAACCCAGTCGGGAATGGTCGTAGCCAATCTCTTTAATGGTATTACGAACGATCTGCTCGATGTCCACAGCGGCATGGGTGGATATTTCTCCTGCGACGATAGCGACGCCGGTTTTGACAAGGCATTCGCAGGCGACTTTTCCCCACGGGTCTTGCAAGAGAATGGCATCCAGAATGGCATCAGAAATCTGGTCCGCCATTTTGTCGGGGTGCCCTTCGGCAACGGATTCGGAGGTAAACAGGTAATCGTTCAACGCGAGGCCACTTGTCTGGAAGGTTTATTCCTATCTTAGGGTGCAACCAGACAAGCGGGCGTAAACTATATTGCGAGCGTAGTGGACTATTTTGTTTTGATTACCGGGCCTGGGCAAAATTACGCCATGGCCGCGTAACTTCCCGGCGTAACGATTTTACGGTAATCGGACGGGGCCATTCCGGTCTCTTTTTTAAAGATACGGCAGAAATAGTTTGAGTCCTGATACGCCAGTTCCAGCGCGATGGTATTCACCTTTAAATCGCTAAATTGCAGCAGTGATTTCGCAATAGTGATTTTACGCGTCGCGATATAATTCGAAAAACCAATCCCGGTGATTTTCTTGAAAGCGCGGCTCAGGTAGCAGGAGCTGACAAACGCTTTCGCCGCAATGTCGTCCAGCGTCAGGTTGCGCAGGATGTTTTTCTCAATATGAAATTTTGCCCGTTCGATAAAATCGAGCGTGCCGCTGTAGCTTTTAAAGGCGTAATCGAACAATTCTTCGCTGATGGTCAGCAGGTTTATCATAATGCGGAAATACCGGCTTTCCATCACCCCGTACTGATTGACGTCTTTAATCAGCGCGGCGAGTTTGCGGTTGGCGGGGGCCAATTTCTCTCCCTTCGCGGTCATGTACTGGCTTACGATGTCGAGAAAATCAGTGACGTCTTTGCGCTTATCGTCATCAATGATGTCGGCAGAATAAGCGGCGTTAAGAATGTCGAAAACAAAGCTGTGCCACGCGGCATAATCGCACGCGTCAATCATGGCAAAGACTTTCTGCTTCAGCGCCCGGGATTTTTCATTATCCCGTTCATTGAATGCCAGGGTTTTTTTGATGGTCTCGGTCAGAATACTTTTCTTCACCGGCTTTAGCAGGTAGTCATCCACTTTCAGGTTGTACATGCTGCGCACGATATCGAAATCATCATTCGCCGTGGTAACGATAACTTTGGTGTCGGTACTCTTTTTCCTGAGGTATTCAATCACCTGGTTGCCGTTCGGCAAGGGGATATTAATATCCACAAAAATCATATCAATATGGCTAAGCTGATCGATTAACTGAATGGCTTTTTTACCGGTGGACGCCTCGTGGATCACGGCGTTTTCCACGCACTGGGAAATAATGCGTCTCAGGGATTCTGATTCGATGGGCTCATCTTCAACGATAACAATGTTAAACATATGTCCTCTTCCTGATATCAGGCTTCCAGCATGGGGAACCGAAGCGTAATGGTGGTACCCATCCTGGGTTTATTTGGGCTCATGATTTCCAGTCCGTAGCGCTCACCAAATAACAGCTTTAATCTGTTTTTTATGTTGTTGATGCCAATACTGCCTTTTTGCAGATTTTGATCGCCAGACAAAATCTGGTCGATGGCCTGCGCTGAAATACCGTCGCCGTTATCGGTGACTTCAATAATGACGTCCTTGCCGTCGTCCGTAGCGCGGATGAGCAGATGGCTACTGCTGTCGCGCGGCTCAACCACATAGTTAAAGAAATTTTCTACCAGCGGCTGAAGGATCAAGAACGGACACACCACATCCAGATATTTTTCTGGAATATCGCACAGGTAATCGAAGCGATCGCTCATCCGCACTTTTTGAATCGACATGTAATTGTTGACGTAATTAATTTCGTTACGCAGCGTTATCAGACCGTTATTATTTTTACGTAACAGATAACGCATCATGTCGGAGAAATCGTACACCATGGTTTCGGTGCGCTGCGCATCTTCCAAAAACGCCAGTCGACCAATGGTATTTAATACATTAAACAAAAAATGAGGGTTGATTTGATACGACAGCGCTTTAAATTCGGCATCATGTAATGAGCGTTCGATCTCGACGCGTTTTCTTAATTCATTGGTGAGTTCAAGATCTTTTTTGCGCAATTCACGTTGAATGTTATTGGCATGCGCTTGCTCCACTAAATAAGAGGAGACATGCAATAACGTCGAGGCGGTTGACTCGAAGCGCTCATACGGCATGCGGCGCGTATTTTGATGCAAGTTAATGAGCCACGGGTTTTCTTCCCACACCTCGTTATTATTAAGAATATAGGGAATGCTACGCTCTTTCTCTTCCTCGACTTTTACCTGACCGGAAATAAACGCCCCCAGGTAATGATCGTTAATCATGATAGGAACGGCGAACTCTACAAAACCGCAGTAGCAGCGATAGACCACGGGTTCACGCGCATGCATCGCGGCGCGACCGCCTGCGTTATCGCTTTCATAACAGTGGTGGGCGAGTTTGGTGTTCAGCCGTGAGCGGGCGCAAAAGTCGGAAAACCCGCTGGGTTTAGTGACCGGCACGCCGTTCTCATCCACCACGACCAGCGCAATCATCATGGATTTGGAAAAATTATCCTGCAGGGTCTGAAGGCGTTTTACATCCAAAAACTCATGTAATTTGTATTTATTCATCATGCTTTCAGCCTGCATCTTTAAAGCGTTATTGCATATTTTAAAATAAACGATCTGGCTGCAAAAAATATTGAAATGGGTCACGGCGATAAAAATAGCCTGACGAATCCATGTTAAAGGCGTGTCCGTGATGTTGTGTTAATGTAACGAAACTTATATTTTTTAGCGTATTAGATGAATCTTAATAACAATTAGCCGCTGTTAGTGAGAAAGTATTAAAGAGTATGTATTCAGGCAACAAGAAATGCAGGCGACGCTATTCCCGTTTAACGTGGAAAGTAAAATAGAGCGCTTATGCAACACCTGGTTAAAGCAATATTCGTGAGAGATATTCACTGTATAACCTGGAATATATCGCAATCGTTGCGTTATACCGATAATAAAGGCGCTCACGGCGCCTTTTTTACTATTACCTGCCTTGTATACCCCCGGTACGTCTGCGCGGCAGCATCACGGCCCGGCGCGGGCCGCCAGGCCAGAACGTCCACGGCGGTAACGAAGCCCGCGCGGCGTGCAATCCCGCCAGTAAACGGACCGTGCCGGAAGCGGCGCGGGCATGAGAGCTGGCGGCGTTAATCACGACGACAGCGCCAATAATCAGTGCGAGTCCCTGAAATTTCATGTGATTACTCGTCGCGGCGAAATACCGTCATGATGTGACGGGCAACGTGGATAACACTGTAAGCGACGGCAATGATTAATCCTGAAAATATTAACGCGGCGAGCGCGGTTTCAGGAAAATCGCCACTGGAAATAAGGTTGCTAAAAGACGCGCCATCAATAAGGGTATTTATCACCAGCCAGAACGATATTAAACCGCCGACAATCAGCGGGTGACGTAGTAACCCACTCAGCCACTGAGCGAGGCATTTTTTCGATAGTTGTGAAACGGTAGCAAACAGGCTGCTTTGCCTGGGATGAAACATGGAACCTCTCCAGAATACTCAACAGATAAGGGCGCCTGACAAAGGTGACGCGCGCTTTTCCAGAGCAGGCATCATCGCCTGCAAAGCGCCATAAGATACGCTTTATCTAAAAAGATTCGAGTGAATACCACTAAAGAGCAATATCGATAAATAAAGAAGTAGGCCGCGAGCGGAAATAACACACTAAAAAGTGTGGTTAATTAATCAGGAGAGTGAGCAATGCGCCGTAAATAAATAAGTGCCAGCACAACGGGTATTTCCACAATTATAAAATGGTAATGAATGAGAATTGTTATCACTTAAATTGCCGCCCGTCGTCGGGAGTGATAAGGTGCATCTTCCTTTGTTACGGCAGATTCAGGCATGAACGACGCAACGCTAAACAGGCAACATTCTCTTTCGTCTTCGCACAAAAAAGTCTTTTTTGTCAGCGACTTTCAGGGATTTGGCGAACGCTATGGCATTGATTACCGCTTTCCGCTGCTAACCTCGCCCCATAAAACGGATGCGCCGGTGTTGCAGGGCGATGTTGAAGAAATCACGCTCGCGCCGGGAATATCGCTCACGCATTCTGACGTTGAAGTGCTGCAACCTTATGAAACTTGTTCGCGGCACAGTAGCCCGCTTTATACGCTGGTGGTGCTGGAAGGTTGCGTCGTGTTGATGCTGAACGGTCAGGAATACATTGTCCGCGCCGGGATGGCATTTACTTCGAGGCTTTGCGAGCAGCAAGCGATGAGCGCGCGGCACCGCGCCGAATGCAGGCTAACTACGCTATCGCTTGGCGTTTTTCCTGGTAATACCTGGCGTAATGGCCTGCTGGATTCGCTGTTGCGCGAGTGGGAACTACGCGGCGCTGCCACCTGTGTCTGGCAGGTGCCGGGGTTTCTTCTTGCCGGGCTTGCTCATGCCCGGCAGGGCAGTGCCGATGGCGTGGCGCGCCAGCTGATGCTGGAAGGGTTAATGCTTCAGTTGTTAGGCCATGGACTCAGCGCGCATCATGACAGCGCACAACCCGGCAACGCGCCGGTACGTGGCGAGCAACATCGTCTTGAGCGCCTTCGTCGTATGCTTGAAAGCGCGCCAGAGCGCGATTATACGCTGGCCGGGCTAGCGGCGCAGGCCGCGATGAGCCCCAGCAGTTTGCGCAGTAAATTCCGTCAGGCCTATGGTTGCACGGTGTTTGACTATTTACGCGACTGCCGTCTCGATCTGGCGAGGCGTTATCTGCTGGAAGGGCATAGCGTGCAACAGGCGGCCTGGAAAGCGGGCTATCAGCACGCCACAAACTTTTCGACCGCGTTTCGTCGCCGCTTTGGTCTCTCCCCCGGCCATGTGCGCATGGCGGGTTAACCCATTTTGCCTGGCTTTGCGAACAGAATGGATGTGCTTTGGCAGCGCGCATACGTAACCTGGCGGCGCGCATAGCTCATCGTCATTCAAAAAAGGTAATAATTCTTATTAACAATTAGAAATGCCTTTTGGAGATGTTCATGTTCGCAAAATCGCGTCTGGCGCTGCTGGTGGGATGGGTAACCGGCACGCTCGCTTTTCCTTTACTGGCGCAGGATACGCCGAAAAACGATACCATTGTGGTCACCTCACCGCTGCTGAGCGGCGCGACAAAAGTTGCCACGCCGGATATAGAAACCCCGCAGTCGGTGTCCATCGTGACCCGTGAGCAGTTTGAAGAACAAGGGGCGACCAGCGTACGACAGGCGGTGAGTTACACGCCTGGTGTGTACAGTAATCAGATTGGCGCGTCGAGCCGTTTCGACTACATCGTGCTGCGCGGTTTCTCCGATGGTAGCCTCGATAATGTCTATCTTGACGGCCTGAAGATGATGGGGGATACCAACTCGCACAGTTCCCTTGTGGTTGATCCTTGGTTTCTGGAAGATATTGAAGTCGTACGCGGCCCTGCCTCCGTGCTGTATGGCCGTTCATCGCCGGGCGGCATTGTGGCGTTAACCTCACGCAAACCGTCATTCGATCCGGGCGGTGAAATTAAGCTGCTCGCCGGGAATAACGACCAGCGTGGCGCGATGTTTGATGTCACCGGCCCGCTGGATGATAACGATCGCGTAGCTGCGCGCCTGAGCGGTATGACGCGCTATGCCGACTCCCAGTTTGATCCGCTTCAGGAAGAGCGCTACGCGCTGATGCCAAGTGTGAGCTGGCGTATTACCGATAACACGCGTCTGGATCTGATGGCCTATTTACACCGCGATCCAGAAGGCGGCAGCCATTCCGGCCTGCCTTATGATGGCACGGTGGTTCCGCACTACGGCAATAAAGTCGCCAACACCTTCTTTGAAGGTGAGGATGACTACGATAAATACGATCGTCGCGAAAATATGGTCGGCTACAACATTGAGCATATGTTCGATAACGGCTGGTCGGTGCGCCAGAAGCTGCGCTATTTACATACCAAAGTGAATTTGAATCAGGTTTATGCCGCGGACTGGCTGAATGAGACCGAACTGAACCGGGGTTATTCCGGCTCTGATGAGAAAATGAATGCGATAACCCTGGATAACCAGGTCGATGGCAGCTTCGATACCGGGGTCGTGACTCACCGTGTGCTGATTGGTATGGATTACCAGGATCGCAGTAATCACACTACCGGTTATTATGGCGCTTTCCCCGCCATCGACGCGTTTAACCCGGTGTATGGCGCAGGGCCGGATAGCATCACCCTGTACAGTCAGGAAAAGCACAAGCTGCGCCAGACTGGTTATTACTTACAGGACCAGATGTCGCTGGACCGCTGGCGTTTAACGCTCGGCGGGCGCTACGACCAGGTTAGCGTGTCGAATATCGATACCCTTAACCATACTCGCGGCAACCTCGATAAAGACAACATCAGCAGCCGTGCGGCGTTGCTGTATCTCTTTGACAGCGGTGTTGCGCCCTATGTCAGCTACTCAACCGCCTTTACGCCCACAAGCTTTACCGATGCGCAGGGCAATATCCTCGATCCTATGAAAGGCAAGCAGTGGGAAGCCGGGGTGAAGTATGAGCCGGAAGGCATGAACAGCCAGTTCAGCGCTTCCGTATTTCGTATTAATCAAAAAAATATCGCCACGAAAGAGGAGCCTACCGATCCGTATCGCTCTATTGGCGAAATTGAATCTGAAGGCGTGGAACTCGAGGCGGTAGGGCAGTTGACCGATAGCCTGCGGATGCAAGCGGCGTATACCTATACCGATATTCGTTATAAGAAAAGCAGCCCGGAAGAGCAGGGGAAACGCGCGGTGTATGCGCCGCGCAATATGGCGAGCGCCTGGCTGAGTTACGATGTGAAAACCGGGCCGCTTGACGGATTAACCGTTGGCTCCGGCGTGCGCTATGTGAACGGCGTGACAAGCGATCGCCAGAACACGCATACGTTGCCGTCTTATACGCTTGCCGATGTGATGGTGGGTTATGACCTGTCTAAGCTTGGCGTGAAGGGTCTGAGCGCGCAGCTTAACGTCAACAACCTCACGGACAAGCGCTACGTGGCGGCTTGCAACTCGCTTTCTTATTGTTATTTTGGTGCCGAGCGTAGCATTGTCGGCAGTGTATCCTGGAAATTCTGAGGCAGTTTTCGCGGCCGGTTTAACCGGCCGCGAGGCTCATCCCGCAGGCATGACAGCCGGTGATTAACTTCTGGCACTGGCTGTTAGGGGGTATCTTATTTAGGCATTATCGGGATTTATTATTCTGATTTCTTTTCGGGTGATATAGGTGCAGTTATCCGGAATATCTTTGTTAATAAACGACATGGCGCCAATTTTAACGTTGTTTCCTATTCTGTGGGTGAGGCCAACAATACAGGTATTGGCACCGATATCGACATTGTCGCCAATAAACAACCTGGCTGATTTACTGTCGCCGTCTTTTTGCCCAATGGTGGTGTTCTGACGAATCACAAAGTTCTCACCAATATCTACCGCATAATGAATAACAACGCCGGTGTGGTGCGGGATTTTCAAACCTTTGCCAATGTTGGCGCCAAGGCTAATTTCACAGCCGAACTTTTCAAGAAGCCTGGTGTTTATTTTCTCTGCTGCTTTTCTTTGTAGCTTATTGCCATTTAAATACATCTCATTTGCAAGTCGCCACCAAAAAAGAAAGTTTCTGTGTCGCTGCTTTTTCTCGCGTAACAGGCGGTGAATGATTATTTTGTCACGTCGAATGATTTCGCTTTTCCAGAAATCAAAAAGTTTGTCATTTTTGCCAAAGAACACAAAAGAAAGCGCCAGTAAATATTTAAACATGATTTTTTACTTCTTTAACCCGTAGATAATATTTTTTACGGTCCCGATGGAACGGTTGGTTATTGTGGGGCGATGCTATCAATTTTGATTTTAGCTGGCAAGGTGAGCACAGCGGAGCTGTAGCACCGTAATTGGGCGCAGGCACTTTATGCAACCTGTGGATTGCGGAGCAGGTCAACGTTCGCGAAGGCCCGACGGCTCGCGCTTTATCAGGAAATAACGTCTTAACTATAAGGGATTGGATCGTGGGATATATGCCGCGGCGGAGCATCACTTAAAGGTGGTCACATTGACGGCGACTTTTCCCTGGCGCTTATGGCAATTACTTTTCGCTACGGGAAATCGTGCGAATTCCCGTAGCGAAGCAAATCAAGACCACTGCCCCAGCAGAAAGTGTCGATAATATTTACGCGCCACCCAGATGGAAACCTGCGAGTAAACAAACCCGCCAATGAAACCACCGATGAGCGTTCCTAAAGACTGATGGTAATAGGCTCCAATACCGCCAAAAACGCTACTAAGTATCAATCCAACCCAGGTTTCCCAGTGATGGAAAGTTGACCTGTAAGCTTGTTTCCATCTTCTTTTGCGTTCCTGCGCGGTTACACTGGAAAGCTCAGGAATATTACGTAATGTCCAATAGATTTTCATTTCATGCTCCCACAGTGCTTATGGATAAGTCAGAAATTACATTATCAAGATATGCGTAAACCAATATTCAACAATTTGATGACGTATGTCTGCCTGGATAATTCATAGAACGACCGAGGAGTAACAAGATGAAAGAAACCAACGGATTATAGAAAAGTTATTAACCGAAAAAATGTTGATGACATTTTCCGGGACGGATAATGGTGAGCGTTAGCTTACACACGCATAATCGGGTTTTTGCAAAAGGCTGGCAGGTAACGTGTTAACGCGGAAGGGTAAAACGGTAAGAACCTGGCGTACGGCATTTTCTTTGTCAGGGTTTGCGGTAGTACTTTTAAACATATATCGCTAAAACAGATAAGGGTTGGCGGGTAATCATTATATCACCCGCCAACCTACTGTTATTCAAACCGATACTTCAGTCGCCCTTGTCCTGAAATCGGCTACGTTAAGAAAATCGCTTAACTAAGCGAGTTTCATTAATGGAACACCGAGACAAGTTTATTCAGTTTCTGCGCCTGTTCAGCCAGTGAGACAGACGCCACCGCTGAGTCTTCAACCAGGCTGGCATTCTTCTGGGTCGTCACATCAAGTTCAGACATAGCCTGGTTTATTTCTGTGAGTCCCCGGCTTTGTTCATCCGAAACCGTGGCGATTTCATCAATAATATCTTTGATGTGCTGTATCGATTTGACGATTTCCTCCATCGCTTCGCCAGACGAAGTGACCAGCGAAGAGCCATCTTTAATGCTGACCACAGCGGCATTGATGAGTGTTTCAATTTCTTTAGCGGCGTTGGCGCTACGTTGAGCAAGTGTTCTAACTTCACCGGCTACCACAGCAAATCCTCTTCCTTGTTCACCGGCTCGCGCCGCCTCAACCGCAGCGTTAAGGGCAAGAATATTCGTCTGAAAGGCGATGCCATTTATCACGTTGGTGATTTCAGCGACTTTCATTGAGCTCGACGAAATATTTTTCATGGTCGAGATGACTTTATTAACTATCACGCCGCCTTTTTCAGCATTCGCCGTGGCTTCGTTGGTTTTTTTATTAGCAATGTCTGCATTAGAGGCATTGTTCTTGATAGCTTCCGTTAACTGTTTGAGCGTGGCGGATGTTTGGATCAGGGCGGCGGATTGCAGCTCTGTTCGTGAATAAAGATCGTTGTTTCTGGTAGAAATTTCAGAGGAGGCTTTCGAGACGTTATCCACGCCGCTCTGTACTTCTGTAATGATATACTTAAGACGATTGTTCATGACGCTAATGGAATGTAGCAGCATACCAAATTCATCTTTGCGATCATTCACAATGGTGGCGGACAGATCGCCTTCTGCAATTCGGTTAGCAATATTCAGCGTCGCATTTAACGGCGTGGTGATGTGTTTAGTGATAAGCAGCGCGATAACCGTGGCAAGAATGCCGCCAGCTAACGTGGCGATGATCATCGCGAATCTCGCCTGGCTAAGCGTGTTATTGGTAATCACCGCCTGATGCTGCATAAAATCATCCATCGCCAGATAAAACTGTTTTGCAGCATTATCGGTAAGCGATATCAATTTATTTTGTGCGATGGAATTTTGCGTGAATAAGTCGGCGTTACTCTGCATGTCTCTGGATTCTGCAATGAGTTTATCCACTAATTCTACGGAAGAACTGCTTAACCCAACCCGATATCGCTCTGATTCTTCAATCATGTTTCTTAGCGGGGCGGCTAAATCATTCTGCTGTACGGCGCTGGTTCGGGCGATAAGGTCTTCGGCTTTGAAACGGACATCTTTGATGGTCAGGTTTATATAAGCGGCATATTCAGCGATACCTACATCAAACCCGGCGGTTCTTCCCCGATTAATAATTTCATCGCCTAACGCAAAGAGCTGTGATTGTTTAATGCTTTCCGCTAAACGTTTACCCGCAACAATCGATTCCATCAGTAATTTTGTTTGACTGGAATAGTCGACGGCTTTGGCTTGTATGAGAGAAAATTTCTCTTTTTCAGGGCCGTTCGTCGTTTGTTGCTCTAACTCGGAAAGCTTTAAGATTATCGCTTCCTGAGATTTTTTCTGAAGTTCAAAGTATTTTAAATCTCTTGTGAAAGTGAAGTGTGTATTATTATAGCGCGATTCGGATAGCAGCTTCTCAATGCTGACAATCTTTTCCTGAAGGATATTATTTTTATTAATCTTTTCTAAACTATAAATAGCGATGGCGGAGATAAAAAAAGTCACCATAATTAACAGCAGATAGCTTGCTAATAATTTGCTGCGTATTTTTATGTTATTTAAACCTGAGCCTGGCCCTGCAAACTTAAACACGATACTTTTCATAAGTCCCTCTTTTAAAACAATAAATAAGAATGCTTATCGGGTATTTGTAACAAAAGTTAACAAGAATGTGTCAGTTATGTGACAGTCCTCACTAAATTCTCTGTCTCAGCAAAGCAGGGCTACCCGGCAGGGGGGCTTTTTGTCGTGCGCCACAGCGTTACGCCGGTCTTGGGCGCTAATAAGACGTAATTCATTCAGAAAAAAGAAATTTTTGGCAACGCTTACCGTCAACCGATAAACGCTGCTTTCAGGAAATAAGACGGACGAGGCGCGTACCGCTATCCGTGATAGCGCCTGAACGAGAAATGTCGCTTAACGCAGTGGGCGGCAAATAATGAATAACGCGATAGCGCTAATAAAAGGAAATAACGCCAGTTGAAGCCAGGGATATATTGCCTCAACGGAGGGGATTAGCGCCTGATCTAGCTGATTGCCGAACAGAATATTGCCTGCCAGCACTGCGCAACCGCCAGCGGTTGAGAGCGCCCCGTAATGTGCGCCCAGCGAATGGTCATCAGCAAATCGGGGGATGAGATCTTTCGCGGCAGGCACCAGTAGCATTTGGCCTGTGGTTAACAGCGTGACAAAACCGGCCGCAGGAAGCAGGCGCAACCAACCCTCACCGGGAGGCGATGCGGCAAACAGCGCGACGCAAAGAAACGAGGCCGACACCACAAGAAAGCCGACGGGCACCATGCGGGCGGCGCCGACACGTCGGGCGACGCGGGCCAGAGGTAATTGAAAAAGAATGATCAAGCCAGACGCCAGCATAAACAGAGGGCCTATATCTTTTTCACTGCCGCCCGCGCGGGCGATTTCAACCGGCAACGCCAGATAAAGCTGGTTATAGCTCAGAAGCCATGAGCTATAGGCGATAATAAAGGCCACAAACCGGGGCTGGCGAAAGGTGGTCCACCACGGCGTAATATGCAGCGTTTTCTGCTGATGCTGCGCATGCGGAATGCACAGGTGCAGCAAGACCAGCGCCAGTACGAACACCGCCGCACCCGCCAGCGCCACCTGCCGAAATCCCAGCCCTGCCAGCAACGCGCCGGCGACCGGCCCCAGGACCGCGCCCAGTTCGCCGCACACGGCAAAGAGCGCAAACCATTCAGCGCGGCTACGCTTGCCGCGCGCCTCGCTCTCGGTGCCGGCACGGGCAAGTAACGCTTCAATAGAAGGGGAGAACAGCGCGCCGCCGATACCGGTGAGACAAGCCCCGAGAATAATCAGGCCCAGGTTATCGCCAAGAGCCAACAGCAGATAACCGGCGACCCGTATAACGCAACCGCACAGGATGACGCTACGGGCGCCATACCGGTCGGAGAGCGCGCCGCCAACGATAAACATTCCCTGCTGCGAAAAGGTTCTTAACCCAAGTATCAGGCCGATCGTAGCGCCGGAAAGCAGCATGTCTTCACGCAAAAACACCGCCAGAAACGGGACGACGGCGTAAAAACCGATATTAAAAACAAACTGGCTGCCCAATAAAACCGGCGGCCAGAGTTGTGTGGCAGGACGAGGAAATCGCATCAGAAAATGTGGTTCACACCAGGTAATGAATATGTTTTTTGCCGTGAAACGCAGAAATCTCTACCCGCGTTTTTACCCGGAATACATCCCAAAGTAGCGTCTCGGTTAAAATCTCTTGCGGCGTGCCCATAGCCACCACCTGGCCTTGCTGCATCACAATCAGCGCATCGCAGAACATCGAGGCATGATTCAGATCGTGAATGGCAACAATACTGGTCACCGGCAACGCGCTGATAAGGCTCATTAACTGTATCTGATGATGAATATCCAGATGGTTCGTCGGTTCATCCAGCAGGATTTCGCTCGGCACTTGCGCCAGCGCCCGGGCGATATGCACGCGCTGACGCTCACCGCCGGATAAGCTAAGCCAGCCCTGATCGCTTTTATCAAGCATGTCTACCCGCTTCAGCGCTGAATATACCGTCTCATCGTCCTGCGTACTCCAGCCAGAAAACGCGGTGTGATGGGGAATTCGCCCCAGTTTTACCACATCGCGAACGCGCATATTGGACTCGGTCATTCCATGCTGTTCGACAAAAGCGACACGCTTCGCGAGCTGCTTTTTAGGCAGTTTTGCGATGTTGTGGCCATCAAGGCAGACCGAACCCGCATGTGGGCGGCGTAAACCGGCGAGTATGCGCAGCAGTGATGATTTACCTGAACCGTTAGGACCGAGCAGCCCGACCGTTTGCCCCTGAGACACGCGCAGAGAGACGTTATTCACGATGACTTTTTTACCGACTTTCCAGGTAACGTTTTCAGCGGTAATGCTCATCACTTATTCCTTGAACGATAAATAATCACGGCGAAGAACGGCACCCCAACCAGCGCCGTCACCACGCCGACCGGCAGGCTTTGCGGCGCTATTAGCATGCGGGAGGCGATATCTGCCAGCACCATCAGGATGGCGCCCGCCAGCGCGCTTGCGATAAGCAATGTGCGATGAAGTGGTCCGAAGAAGAAGCGCATCATATGCGGCACCACAAGGCCAACGAAGCCAATCGATCCCGCCATACTGACAATGGTGGCGGTCATCAGGGCCGTTGCGGTAAACAGGATCAGGCGCACCCAGGGGACATTGATGCCTAACGATGCGGCGGCATCATCGCCAAAGGTGAATGCATCCAGGGCCCGGGAATAATAGAGACATACCGCAAGCCCTATCACCAGCACCGTTAACGCCAGTTGAAACTCCGGCCAGCGCACGCCGCTAAAACTGCCTAATAGCCAGAACATTACATCCCGCGCCTGCTGGGCGCTGGCGGAGGTGCTGATGGTATAGGCGGTAATGGCGTTAAACAGTTGCGAGGCGGCGACGCCTGCCAGAATGGTGCGTTCATTGCCGCCGCGCGCGCCATTGGTCAAAAACGCCACAAACGCGAAGGCGCTAAATGCGCCGACAAAGGCCCCCGCCGAGAGCGACACCGCGCCGGTGCCGATACCGAGCACGACCACCGACACCGCACCGGTGGAAGCGCCAGCCGACACGCCTAATACATACGGCTCCGCCAGCGCGTTTTTTAATAAGCTTTGTAAAACGGCCCCGCAAATTGCCAGCCCCGCGCCACAACAAGCGGCGACCAGCGCCCGACTCAGCCTGAAATCCCAAATCACGCTTTCGTAAATGCGATTGAGCGGAACGTCGGTCAGCCCCATCCGGTTAGTCATCGCGTCAAAGACATTGCGTAGCGGAATCGCAAGTTCTCCCACGCTTACGCCAATCGCGGTGACTATCAGCAGCAAAAACAGCGCCAGGAGCGCTGATGTCGTCATTAACAGACCCTGACGGGCCTGTTTCACAGCTATGGTCATTTAGTTCAGTCCCAGTTTTCTGAGCTGTTTAGCAATTTGTTCAGCGCCGTAAATCGTTCGAATGGTGGGGTTCATGGCCTGACCATCCATCACCACGATATGGCCCTTTTTGACCGCGTCCAGTTGGCTTACCGCCGGATCGCTTTTCAGGAATTTGATTTTTTCCTCGGCGTTATCCAGCGCCCAGCGGTTTCGGTCAAGGCTCGATACCACGATGACATCCGGGTTTGCCGCGATAATGCTTTCCCAGCCCACCGTCGGCCATTCCGTTTCAGACGTAATGGCGTTGTGCCCGCCCAGCACATTGGCAATAAAGCCGGACGCGCTGTTTTTACCGCCGACATAGGCATCTGCTGAAGGGGACGAACTGGAGAACCAGAACACGAATGACAGGTCTTTTTTATTTTTGGTAAATTCAGCGCGGAGATCGCTTTCGCGTTTTTTGAAATCGGCGATAAGCGCGTCGCCGCGGTCCTGCACATTAAAGATGGTGGCGAAATCCGCGATCTCTTTATAAAGGAATGTCATATCCCACAGCTTCTGACGGCTGCCGTACATATCGCCAACCGCTTTCTTTGTGGCGCACATACCGGGGGACATATAACTGTTTACGCCAACGGTGGAGAGATCCTCGCGTTTGGCGACTTTACTTTCCGGGCCTAGCAGCAGGGGCAATTGTGCGGGCACAAAATCCGGGTTCTGAGAGAGGATAGATTCAAGCGTTGGGATTTCTACCGTCAGGGTTTTGATTTTTTCATTTTTCGCCGCTAATGACGGCAGCACTTTGGTCGGCCAAAAAGCGCTGGCAACCACATGATCCTCAAGGCCCAGCAGCATGAGAATTTCAACGGTATTTTGACCCAGTGCGACCACCCGCTCGGGAGCTTTAGTAAAGGTTTCCTGATAGCCGCAATTCTCAATAGTGACGGGATAAGTGGTGGCGAAAGCAGAACTGACTGTGGCAAAAACCAACCCTATTGCACTGATGACCTTTTTCATTAAACCCTGTCCTTCACGAAAATGTAGGCGCGGCCGCTAACCATAAGCTCAAACGCTAATGAGAATTAATAACAAAACGCGAATTTATACAATGTGAAGGATTTAGTGTCAATTAATAAAAGCACAGAGAACTATAGCCTTTTAATTAGTGTGGTTTTTGGTGAGGTCAGTGGTAATCAAAATGATACCAGGTAAGGAAAGTGATATTGCGCTCTGATTACTTCTATGTGGTTAAAGACATGACAACTACGGGTGAATTTATTTTTAACAAAGAAATAGCCAATAAAGTTTATTGAGTTTTATTGGTTTCATTTCTTCTTTAATTAACGCACTGGTTTACGGGTGTGAAAACGTAGTAACGCGACGACAAATAAAAAATTCGCATGCGATAAAAGCAGCTAATGTGATTTCACGCGATTTTATCCCTTCGACAGCGCTTTCCTGCCCAGGCATTACGCGGCGGGTGAGGGATTTGTTATGCCCTTGTCACGAAGCACGGGACCGGGGAGACGCTTTTGCGCCATTTTCCCACTCAGCTCTCTTTTTAAGGCGCTGTGAACTGACAAAGGGTTTGCCCATATGGTATTTGATACGTTGATGGGGGGATGGTGTTGGCTTAACAGGATCACCCTTTCAGGCAGCGCCTTTTATGTAGATTCATAGTAAAGGCTCATTCATTACATGGTGAATTTTAAGGATAAGAGTATGCCAGCAGTAATTGATAAAGCACTGGATTTCGTTAACGGCATGAATACGTCAGTGTCAGCGCCACATTCTATGGATGAAAGCACAGCAAAGGGTTTACTGAAGTATTTAAACGAGTTGGGCGTACCGGCGAGTCCGGCGGATATAAAAGCGCGGGGGCTCAAGGAAGGGTGGAACGACGGATTCACGCAAAAAGTGGCCGGATGGGCTGAAAAAATTGAATCCGGTAATCGGGTAGTGATTAAAAATCCTGAATATTTTACTGATTATATGCGCGAACAACTTCGTGAACTGGTGTGAGCGAGCCGTTCTTTACGCCGCGAATTCACTCGATGGTATGTACCTTTTGAAGGGCAGTGTACCTCGTCATTAATCCACTCTCTTATCGAAAATAACAAGGGCTTACGCGATTAACGTAAGCCCTTGTTTTATCTGGTGGCCCCTGTTGGGTTTGAACCAACGACCAAGCGATTATGAGTCGCCTGCTCTAACCACTGAGCTAAGGGGCCGTGGCGCAGGATTATAATGGATGTATAGCGCTCAATCCAGACATTACCGCGCGGCTGCTGCTTTTATCATCAATTACTAAGCGGTATTTTATATATTAAGAATCTGTAGGTTAGGGGAGTGGATATGATAAGCGACATTTTAGCGCCAGGGTTGCGGGTGGTGTTCTGCGGTATAAATCCGGGTAAGTCTTCAGCGCATACCGGCTATCACTTTGCGCACCCGGGCAATCGATTCTGGAAGGTTATCCATCAGGCGGGATTTACCGACAAACAGCTTCGTCCTGAAGAGGAAATGCAGCTTCTGGATACGCGCTGCGGGATCACCATGCTGGTTGAGCGTCCGACGGTGCAGGCGAGTGAAGTTGGGCTGCATGAACTGAGAACTGGCGGGCGCGAGCTTATTGCCAAAATCAATGACTTTCAGCCAGCGGCGTTAGCGGTACTGGGCAAGCAGGCTTTCGAGCAGGCATTCAGCCAGCGCGGCGTGAAGTGGGGGAAGCAATCGCTAACGATTGGCGCAACGGAAGTATGGGTGTTGCCTAATCCCAGCGGTTTAAATCGCGCCACGTTAGATAAGTTGGTTGAGGCGTACAGGGAACTGGACGAGGCGTTACTGGCTCGGGGATTATAGGCAAGACCTAATCAGTAGTCAGTGTCGGTTACGGCCATAAGTAAAAGCAGCCTTCACAGACGAGGCTGGGGCGTACTAACACCCTTAATAAGAAGTCTCTGCCAGTCTTATGAAATTTAAATCCAAAGGACAATAAGGCAGAACCAGCACCCATTAATGACCACTCTATCAGGACGTGGTTTTCTTTTGGCAATAAAAAAGCCCTCACAAGGAGGGCTTTATCACAACACGTAACGATTAATCGTCGAGGAAGCTACGCAGCACTTCAGAACGGCTCGGGTGACGCAGCTTACGCAGCGCTTTCGCTTCGATCTGACGGATACGTTCGCGGGTTACGTCAAACTGTTTACCCACTTCTTCCAGCGTATGGTCAGTATTCATATCAATACCGAAACGCATACGCAGCACTTTGGCTTCACGGGCGGTGAGACCCGCCAGAACGTCGTGCGTAGCGGCACGCAGGCTCTCAGTGGTGGCAGAATCCAGCGGCAGTTCGAGGGTGGTATCCTCGATGAAATCCCCTAAATGCGAATCTTCATCGTCGCCAATCGGCGTTTCCATGGAGATAGGCTCTTTCGCGATTTTCAGCACTTTACGGATTTTGTCTTCCGGCATCAGCATGCGTTCTGCCAGCTCTTCCGGCGTCGGCTCGCGGCCCATTTCCTGCAGCATCTGGCGAGAGATACGGTTGAGCTTGTTAATCGTCTCAATCATATGCACCGGAATACGAATGGTACGCGCCTGATCCGCGATAGAGCGGGTGATGGCCTGACGGATCCACCAGGTGGCATAGGTTGAGAACTTGTAACCACGACGGTATTCAAACTTATCAACCGCTTTCATCAGGCCAATGTTGCCTTCCTGAATCAGGTCGAGGAATTGCAGACCGCGGTTGGTGTATTTCTTGGCGATAGAAATAACCAGACGTAAGTTTGCTTCCACCATCTCTTTCTTCGCACGGCGGGCTTTCGCTTCACCGATAGACATACGACGGTTGATGTCTTTAACCTGCTCGATGGTCAGGCCGGTCTCTTCTTCAATCTGCTGCAGTTTTTGCAAACTGCGCTGCACGTCTTCTGCCACGTCTTTGAGTTTTTCAGACCACGGTTTGTTCATGGCCAGCGCCGCAGTGAACCAGGTTTCGCTGGTTTCATTGCCGGTAAACAGCGTGATGAAGTTTTTCTTCGGCATTTTGCACTGTTCGACGCACATCTTCATGATGATACGTTCCTGGGTACGCACGCGATCCATCATCACACGCATGCTGTTAACCAGATAGTCGAACTGCTTTGGCACCAGGCGGAACTGTTTAAACACTTCAGACAGCTTCAGGATCTCTTCCTGCGCAGCCTTATCGCTGCGGCCTTTCGCTTTGATAACAACACGCGCGGCTTCGTACTGAACGCGAAGTTCGCTGAACTTTTCACGCGCCAGTTCAGGGTCGATGCTGTTGTCATCATCGCTGCTGTCGTCGGAATCTTCGTCTTCATCTTCGTCGTCATCGGCTGCCAGTTCTTCGCTGGAGAGCTCTGAACCCACATGGGTCGCCGTCGGCGCGAGATCTTCTTCAGCGTTAGGATCGACAAAGCCGGTAATCAGGTCGGAAAGACGCGCTTCGCCCGCTTCAACGCGGTCGTATTGTTCAAGCAGATACGTAATCGCTTCCGGGTATTCAGCAACAGAGCACTGAACCTGGTTGATCCCGTCTTCGATGCGTTTTGCGATGTCAATTTCGCCTTCGCGGGTCAACAGTTCAACGGTACCCATTTCACGCATGTACATACGAACCGGGTCAGTGGTACGCCCGATTTCAGACTCTACGCTGGACAGAACCTGGGCTGCGGCTTCCTCTGCATCTTCATCGGTGTTGTTCGAGTTTTCAGCAAGCAACAGATCATCGGCGTCCGGCGCTTCTTCCATCACCTGGATGCCCATGTCATTAATCATTTGGATGATGTCTTCGATCTGATCGGAGTCGACGATATCTTCCGGCAGATGGTCATTGACCTCAGCATAGGTCAGATAGCCTTGCTCCTTACCACGAGTGACGAGAAGCTTCAGCTGTGACTGCGGGTTTTGCTCCATAAGACGGTATCCACACTTATTTCATGAGGGTTGTGTCAGCAGACATTGCCGCCAACAATAACGAGTAAGGGCTGATTTATTTTCTTGCCGCAGCGCCTCTTTGCGGCCTTCGGGGTTCACCCGAACAATAATCGGCAGTTAAGCCGCGCAATTTATTTTTTCGCCAGTTCCTGGTTAAGCCTCCAGAGCTCCCGGCGTTCTTCGCTGCTTAAACCGTGTGTGCGCTCGCGAGCGATAAGCTCTTCCTGGCGCAGTTCAAGCATCGAATCAAACATATGGTTAAGTGAGTCGGTGAACGTTTTTTCGGCGATGTCCTTATCTGCTATATCGTCCCACATCGACAGTTTTTCAAGGGTGGCGGCCTCTTTTGTGCCGCGATAGTGCTCTAAAAGTTGGCCTGTCGTTAGGCCTGGCTGTGACAAACAAGTGTTGACCAGTTCTGCAAATAAGCCAAGTCCGGGCAGCTTGTTCTTGTCGAGCGCATCCAGCGGCGGCACCTGCGGAGCCAGTTCCGGGTTCTGCAATAGCAACCCTATTAGTATACGCATGGTTGTGCGTTTAAGCGTCGGAGCCGCGCGCGCTGTGGCGTCAGCTTGTTTTGGCATCAGGCGCTCCAGCGCACTGTCATCAAGGATCCCGAGCTTTTTTCCTAATTCCTGGCGCAGGTAGATCCGCAATGTCTCGCCGGGCACCTGAGTAATGAGCGGCAGCGCAAGCGTGCTTAATTGCGCGCGGCCGTCTGGCGTACTCAAATCCACCTGCGGCATCAAACTGTTGAACAAAAAGGTCGAGAGCGGCTGAGCCTGCTCCATCCGCGCTTCAAACGCGTCTTTACCCTCTTTGCGCACCAGTGTGTCGGGATCTTCGCCGTCCGGCAGGAACATAAAGCGTAACTGCCGGCCATCATTCATATAGGGCAATGCCGTTTCCAGCGCTCGCCAGGCCGCATCACGGCCAGCGCGGTCGCCGTCATAGCAACAAATCACGTTATTGGTCGCCCGAAACAGCAGCTGAATATGGTCAGCTGTGGTTGAGGTTCCTAATGACGCCACCGCGTAGTTGATGTCGTATTGCGCCAGCGCAACCACATCCATATAGCCTTCGACCACTAACAGGCGCGCCGGTTCAGGGCTGCTCAGTTGCGCTTCATAAAGGCCATAGAGCTGGCGGCCTTTATGGAAGATATCGGTTTCCGGCGAGTTTAAATATTTCGGCTGGCCGTCGCCTAACACGCGGCCGCCAAAGCCAATCACCCGGCCTCGTTTATCGCGAATGGGGAACATCACCCGTTCGCGGAAACGATCGTAACTGCGTCCCTTATCGTTGGTCACTAACATGCCGGCATCAATCAGCGACTGACGATTTTCGTCATTGCCGCCAAAGCGCTTAAGCACATTGTCCCAACCCGGTGGCGCATAACCGATAGCGAAGCGCGAGATAACGTCGGCGCTTAAGCCGCGTCGGGAGAGATACTCACGCGCGTCGTGGGCTGTCGGTTGAGTCAGGGATTGTTGATAAAACGCATTCAGGCCATCCAACAGCTGATATAAATTCTGCCGCTGATGGCGTTCTATTTGGCTTGGTCCTGAACCCGCCTCGTAAGGCACATCCAGGTTATGCATGGCCGCTAACTCCTCGACGGTTTCTACGAATTCGAGCTTGTCGTAATTCATCAAAAAGTCGATGGCGTTGCCGTGCGCCCCACAGCCAAAACAATGATAAAACTGCTTTTCGCCGTTCACGGTAAATGAAGGCGTTTTTTCATTATGGAACGGACAGCACGCGTGATAATTTTTGCCCTGTTTCTTAAGCTTTACCCGAGCGTCGATAAGGTCGACGATATCGGTGCGAGCCAGCAGGTCATTAATAAAGACACGTGGGATTCGTCCAGCCATAAGCCCCATTTACCCGCTATCTTTCTGCTGCCTGTTACACATCCGCCCTGTATTCAGGAGGATAATGAAAGAGGGCAAAAAGCGTTGGGGTTGTCAGTTCATAAACGAAAATAAGCCGCGCATTCCTTTCGGAAGCACGGCCTTTACAACTACAACTCGGTCTGAGCAGAGGGGAACCCCCTCCAGAGATTAGTACAGACGAGTACGGCGTGCGTTTTCGCGAGCCAGTTTCTTCGCGTGACGTTTCACAGCAGAAGCTTTGGCGCGTTTACGTTCGGTAGTCGGTTTTTCATAGAATTCACGACGACGAACTTCCGCCAGAACACCTGCTTTTTCACAGGAACGTTTGAAGCGACGCAGTGCTACGTCGAACGGCTCGTTTTCACGTACTTTAATTACCGGCATGTGCCTCTCACCTTTGATTAAATCGGTTTGCTGCTGGCATCAACGCCAGCTTAATTCAAAATGGTGCGGAATTTTACTGCAACTGCTGATGCTTTGTAAAGCAACAGGAGAAACAAAACGCCGCTTTTCGGCGGCATTCCTATAAGGGCGAGGATTATACACTATCCCGCAGACTGATGAGCACTGTTTTACAATAGAGACAGCAGCGCATACACTGCGGCGCAGGCAACAGAGGTTAAAGATGAGTATGCGTGTACTGGGAATTGAGACATCGTGCGATGAAACCGGCATCGCCATTTATGACGATGAAAAAGGGCTTCTGGCTAACGAACTGTATAGCCAGGTAAAACTGCATGCGGATTACGGCGGCGTAGTGCCGGAACTGGCTTCCCGCGACCATGTGCGTAAAACGGTACCCCTGATTCAGGAAGCCATGAAAAGCGCGGGGCTCAGCGCCCGTGATATCGATGCCGTGGCGTATACCGTAGGCCCAGGTCTTGTTGGCGCGCTGCTGGTTGGCGCAACCGTCGGGCGCGCGCTGGCCTTTGCCTGGAATGTGCCTGCCGTACCGGTCCACCATATGGAAGGGCATTTACTGGCGCCGATGCTTGAAGAGAATCCGCCGGATTTCCCGTTTGTGGCATTGTTGGTTTCTGGTGGGCATACCCAACTGATTTCCGTAACCGGCATTGGCGAATACCAGTTGCTGGGCGAATCCATTGATGATGCCGCAGGCGAGGCGTTTGATAAGACTGCGAAACTGCTGGGCCTTGATTACCCCGGCGGCCCGATGCTGTCGAAACTGGCGGCGAACGGCAATCCGGGACGTTTTACTTTCCCGCGTCCGATGACCGATCGCCCGGGACTGGACTTCAGCTTCTCTGGTCTTAAAACCTTTGCCGCCAATACAATTCGCGACAATGCGCCCGATCCGCAAACCCATGCGGATATCGCCCGCGCCTTTGAAGATGCCGTCGTAGATACGCTGATGATTAAATGCCGTCGCGCGCTGGATCAAACCGGCTTTAAACGGCTGGTGATGGCGGGCGGCGTCAGCGCCAACCGTACACTGCGTGCGAAACTGGCAGAGATGATGACAAAACGCGGTGGCGAAGTGTTTTACGCGCGTCCTGAGTTTTGTACCGATAACGGCGCCATGATCGCTTATGCAGGCATGGTGCGGTTAAAAGCGGGCGGCAGCGCTGATTTAGGCGTGATCGTACGCCCTCGCTGGCCGTTGGCGGAACTCCCCGCTGCATAAGACTTTTTTGCGCGTAGCCGTTGCGGCCGCGCGCACTCTACTTCCTTCCGCTTATCCACCTTGATCTTTCAACCCATCATATATAATTGAATTAATCACCTGCCGGTATAATGTCGCGGCTGTCGCGTCAACGTGTTGCGAAAGCGGTACCGCGTAGCGTGAAAGCCGCATACCGGATGCGCCCGGCACCCTACCTCTACAGATGCAAAACGATGCCCAAACTTACGCCAGCGTCTCGCTTTCTGTCGTTACTGCTCTACCTGCATGGCGCTTTCTTCGCGGCGTATAGCGCTGTTGCATGGTCGGTGACTACGCTGCCTTCCTCCTCACAAACGCTGAATTTGCAGTCCTTTTCTGGCCCGGAAAATACCTTTGTGCTGCCTGCGAACGCCACCGTTTCAACCTCCCAGGGCGATGGCATTAATGGCGATGGTTCGCGCAACTGGTTGCTGCTCCTTCAGGGGGTAGTGGACGCGGCGGGCAGCGGCGTGACGCTTTCCGCGCAAACGGCGGGTCTGACGATCATCGATATCTTTGGCCGGATTTATTCACGCGGTATCGCTGCCTCACAGGGCGGCGTCGTTTTGCTCAATGGCGGTACCGTCATTAACCATACCGGCGCGACCATTAGCGGCACGACCGGCGTGATCCTGCCGTCAAACAGTCGGCTGCAAAACAGCGGGACGATAATCGGTTCTGGCGGTAATGCTATCGTCCTTAATGGTTCCAGTAACGCCGTCCTGCTCGATTCCGGGTCATTTATTGACGGTGCGATTACGAGCGCCAGCAATAACAACACCCTGGTGCTGTCCGGTATCGGGCAGACGGATGCGGATATCGGCGGGTATGCTGGCTTTTCATCAATCGTGGTGAATGGCAGCGACTGGAAGGTCGGCGGCAATGTGCTGCTGAGTAACCAACCGGGGGCGGTTTTACGTATTGTGCGCGGCGGTTTCTTATTATTTCCGGGCACATTGAGTAGCCTTAACAACCAAACCGCAAGCGTGGTAATTGAAGATACCGGTTCACTCCAGATCGGACGAGGCGATACCACGGGCGATGTGTCAGTCCCTATTTACAACGATGGTTTAGTCACTTTTTATCGTTCAGATTCCGTGCTGAATTTACGTATGCCGTTAGCGGGTTCCGGGGTGCTTTTGCTACGTGGGACAGGGGAAAAAGGCCAGTCCTCCTACACCATGAGCACCGAAAACAATGCCTTTACCGGCAATATTATTATTGGCAACGGCGCGCGTCTTCAGTCGAACAGCGAGAACCCAGCGCCCAGCGCCTTTATTGTCGTTCAGGACGGTGGAACCTTG
This sequence comes from Citrobacter freundii, assembly GCF_011077955.1. Taxonomy (GTDB): domain Bacteria; phylum Pseudomonadota; class Gammaproteobacteria; order Enterobacterales; family Enterobacteriaceae; genus Atlantibacter. The sequence goes on along the minus strand of NZ_JAALBX010000001.1, from coordinate 189,210 downwards.
TGGATGGGTAGCCGTGCAAAATTCACGTCGTCCATTCGGGTTGAAGGCAATGGCTGGCTGGAAAATATGGGGCAACTGGGTGCGCTCAGGCTTGATAGCGGCGCTATTGCCGCAGGGCCGGTAACGCTTACGGGCAATACTCGCATGACGGCGGTATTCAGCGACTACACAGGTACTATCAGCGGCCCTATTGATGACGGCGATGATCACTTTCAACTGGAAAAATCCGGCGATGGGTTGATTACGCTTACCGGTAACAATCGCTGGACGGGCGGGTTATTACTGAGCGCCGGGCGGCTTGCGGTACTTTCGGATCAGAATCTGGGCGATCCGCACGGCACATTAACGTTTAATGGCGGCAGGCTTGAAGCGCTACGGGATTTTACCAGCCAGCGCGCGATTGCCGTCACGGCTAACGGCGGCGCGTTTTTTTCTGGCGGGAGTAACACTTTCGCCGGTGGGGCCAGCGGTAGCGGTAATTTAACGATTGGAAGCGGTACGCTTATCCTTGCAGGCCCGGACACCCGCACCGGAAGCACCACCATCAACCCCGGCACCACCCTGCAAATCGGCGCGGACAACGTCAACGGCGCCGCCACCGGCACGCTTAGCGGTAGTGTGAACAACGCGGGGGCGCTTATCTTTAATCGTGCGGGATATTCCGCCTATGCAGGCGTACTGAGCGGTACCGGGACCCTGACTAAACGGAATACTGGCCTTGTTGATCTGAGCGGCAGCGGATCGTCGCAGCGCAGTGTCACGGTTGAGAACGGTACGCTGCGATTCTCACCGTTGGGCTTGTTTCGGGTGAGTGAAAACCTCGTGACGGCGAACGGCGCGACGACCGCGGTTGCGGGCTCATCGCAATTGGCCATGTCTGGAACACTGACTCAGCAGGCGAATGCCACTTTTGAGACGGCGCTGAATGCCACGCAACCAGCGGCGACCGCCCCGGTCATCTCGCTCAATGGCGCGCTCAACCTGAGCGGCGCGCCAGGCTCCGCCAGCGCTATCACAGGCTCCGTATTGACGGTATTACATAGCCCAAATGCGGGTGGAATTAGCGGTGATTTCACCACATTAGGGCTGAGCAACCCGGCGGATTACCTGCTGGTTTCGGGCACCAAAGCGAATACTAACCGCGATTATATCGTTACGTTTGGCCTGCGTTGGCTTGCAGGCCTCACGCAGGGCAATGGCACATTTACGCTCATTAACCCGCCGGACACTTTCGACGTGGATGTCACGCTGGCGAACCAGTCGGGGCCTTTTGCCAGCGGCTGGGATGGAAGCTCGTTGACTAAAGCCGGCGCGGGTACGCTGATTTTATCGCGCCAGAACAGCTTTACCGGCAATACGCTTGTTAATGGCGGTGTACTGCAAACCAATAGCGAAAATGCGTTTGCCCGTTCAGCCAACGTTGCGGTCAATTCTGGCGCCACGCTTAATCTGAATAACTTCTCGCAGACCGTGAACAATCTGAGCGGCGGCGGGGCGGTAAGCCTGGGTCGCGCCACCATGACGGTAAACAGCGCGGCGGATACCGTCTTTAGCGGGCCGATTGCCGGGGCGGGCAGCGTAATAAAAACAGGAGCAGCTTCACTTACCCTCGCAGGCGAAAGCACTTTCAGCGGCGGACTGGTGATAGCGGACGGGACCGGCATTGCAAAACGCGGCGCGTCGCTTGGAAATGGACCGGTGATCAATAACGCAACATTGACGCTGGATCTCGCCAGCGCCAGCGTACTGCGCAATCTTTTTTCAGGAAGCGGCGTACTGAATAAAAACGGCGAAGGTTACGCATTACTGACGCAAACCGGGTCTTCCGCAGGCAATGTGAATGTCAACGGCGGTACGCTGGCTTTGGATCGGGACGTGGCATTCACGAGTCGCGGCGATTTCACCACCGCGGCGTCAACCGCGGTGATCTTCAGAAAGGGGGCGACGCTCCAGGCGGATGGCGATTTTAGTCAGCAGGGAACAGTCGGCGTGGTGCTGAGTGAAACCGAACCCACCATCAACGCCAGTCGCGCGTCACTCGGTAGTGACGCCGCGCTTAATATTGTCGGCGTAAATTTCCCCGATAATCTGTTTTCTTTTGAAAACCTGACGGTACTTCAAACCGCAGCGCCTGGCGCGCTGAGTGGTGATTATTCCTCGCTGCGAATTGGCGGGGCCTCATCGGCGGTCGATTACGCGTCCTTAACGGGTTATCGAGATGCCCTGAATCAAAAGTACAGCCTCGATTTTCGCCTTTCCTGGTATGCGGCCCGTACCAGTACGCCGGAACAGGCGCACGGCACCTTTACGCTCCCTTCGGCGGAAGAAAATTTTGAACTCAATACGGCGTTAATTAATCAGCCCGCCAACCCGGCGACTGGTTGGGATGGCACGACCCTGACGAAAGCCGGGGAAGGCACGCTCATTTTGTCGCGCCGTAATCTCTACACTGGCCCGACATGGCTGGAGGGCGGGGTGCTGCAAATGGGCATAGATAATGCACTGGCCCGCAGTAGCGCATTGCGCATTGCATCCGGCGCGACCTTTATGCTCGACGGGTATGACCAAACGGTTAATAACCTCTCTGGCGAAGGCGCGGTTGCGCTAAATGAGGCGCAGTTAACCCTAAATAACAGCCTTGATACGCAATTTGCCGGCAACATTAGCGGCAGCGGCGCGGTGGTAAAGACTGGCGAAATGGGTTTGCAACTGCCCGGCGATCAGGCCTGGACGGGACCTACTGATATCAACAGCGGCACGTTGATACTGGGAAACGGGCCTGATGAGGCCGCGACGCTTTCCAGCTCGCAGGTGGTGATTGCGCCAGGCGCGGCGCTTGGCGGATACGGGGGCGTTGAGGGTGACGTAATCAACCAGGGGACACTGGCAGTAGCGGATGCATTGCCGCTGTTTGCCAACGCACCCGCAGGTCATTTTACCATCGGCGGCAACCTGATAAATGCCGGAAACGTCGTGATGGCAAGCCCGGTTCCAGCCAGCACATTGACTGTTGCAGGCGATTATCGCGGCGACAACGGACTCATCACTCTCAGCACGCAGCTTCGCGGTGACGACTCGGCAACCGACCGGCTGGTGATTAACGGTAGCAGCAGCGGTAATACGCAGGTGAAAATTAACAACGCGGGCGGCCAGGGCGCGCCGACGCAGCAGGGCATTGAGGTTATCAGCGTAGCGGGGCAATCCGACGGTGTATTTACCCTGTCAGAGCGCGTTGTGGCGGGATCGTATGAGTATTTCTTGCAACAAGGACTGCCGGAGGCGCCAAACGGCAACTGGTATCTGCGAAGCCAGCTTCCTGTTCCGCCTCAGCCTCCGATGCCTCCACAGCCGTCTTTACCAACGGACCCGATTATCCGCCCCGAAGCCGGAAGTTATCTGGCGAATCAGGCGGCGGCGCAACGGCTGTTTGCGCATCGGTTGGAAGATCGCAACGGGAAAGCGGAACACTCCAGCCTCTGGCTTCGGCAAAACGGGGTTCGTGACAGCAGTAATGACCACCGTGGTCAACTCAACACGACGGAAAACCGTTATGTCATCCAGGGCGGCGGCGAGGTGTTCTCGGGCCAGTTCGCCCATGACGACCATCTCGGGATTGGCGTAATGGCAGGCTACGGCAATGCCCACAGTCATACGTATTCCCGCCGCAGCGATTACCGCTCAAAAGGGAGTGTGGATGGGTACAGCGTGGGCCTGTACGGGACCTGGTATCAACATGCCGCCAGCCAGCAAGGTGTTTATGTTGATAGCTGGTTGCAATACAGTTGGTTGGATGCCGACGTCAAAGGTGATGATTTACCGCAGGAAAACTATTCTATCGATGGCGTTAGCGGCTCGCTGGAAACCGGTTATCGGTGGGAGCTTACTCGCAGCGAAAATAGCGCAATGGCATTAACCCCCCAGGCGCAGGCGATCTGGAGCGGCGTTAATGCCGACCCACACCGCGAAAGCAGCGGCACGCTCATTGAATCGCAAAGTGATAATGCCCTGCAAACACGCCTTGGAATTATGCTTTCGCGCGATGGCGTTTCAAGCCGCGATAAAAATAGCGGGAAGTTATTCACCACCTACCTTGCCGCCAACTGGCTTTACAATACTAAGCCCACCCGCGTGACGATGAATGATGACAGCGTTGGGTTTGCCGGGGAGCGCAACGTGGGCGAACTTAAAGCCGGCATCAACGGTAGGCTGTCGCCGCGACTGGATGTCTGGGGCAATGTGGCGCAACAAATCGGCGGCAACGGTTACCACGCAGTTTCAGGCGTACTGGGCGTGAGCTATCGCTTTTAACCGTTCGCCGTCAATTACTGCGGATCTGGTTTCTTTTTGCGTTTAAAACGGGCCCAGATTTTGGTTTCCTGACCCCGCCACAAGCGTTGAATATTGTCATGATGCCGCAGCAAAATCAGGCAAGACAGCATAGAGACGGGAAAGGTGAACTGCGGTTTGAACCACCACACGTAGAACGGCGCAATCAGCGCGCTGATAATCGCACCGAGAGAAGAGTAACCGCTGAGTAACACGCTTAACAACCAGGTGCCCGCCATGACGCCAGTCAAATCCCAGCCGATAGGCGCAATCGCACCGAAGGCGGTGGCAACACCTTTACCGCCGCGAAAACCAAAAAATACCGGCCAGATATGACCAAGGCAGGCCGCGATAGCCACCAGACCCAGCCAGAAGGGCGTCAGCCCAAGCGCGTATGCGCCCCAGACGGGAAGCATTCCTTTCAGGACATCAAAAATCAGTACCGTTACGGCTGCTCCCTTGCCACCAATGCGTAATACGTTGGTCGCCCCCGGATTCCCGGATCCATTGTCACGCGGATCGGGTAAACCTGCGATACGGCAGACCAGAATGGCGCTGGAAATTGAGCCGCAAAGGTACGCAAGGAGGATCATTCCAGGCGCGATTGCACTCATAACGCTGTTCCGTTTTGAAAATGTCGTTTTATTCTCTGCATCTGTGGATAATACGCATAATTTGCCGGAAGTGGTATCCGGCCGCGCTAAAAACAGGCAGGTCATGATGGATATAGTATTTATAGAGCAACTTTCGATAATCACCACAATCGGTGTTTATGACTGGGAACAGACCATCGAGCAGAAGTTAATGTTCGATATCGAAATGGCCTGGGATAATCGTCCGGCGGGTAAAAGTGATGATGTGGCGGATTGCCTCAGTTATGCCGATGTGAGCGACGCCATTATCCGCCACGTTCAGGGCGGAAAGTTTGCGCTGGTGGAGCGCGTGGCGGAAGAGGTGGCTGAGCTGCTGCTCACTCGTTTCAACACGCCGTGGTTGAAGATTAAGGTAAGCAAACCCGGTGCGGTGGCGCAGGCTGCCAGTGTGGGTGTAGTAATTCAGCGTGGCAATAATCCTAATTAATTCATTTTCTTTAATTATTATTAAACCTAACGCGACGATATCTGTCATATAACTCGGGCTTTTACGGCATGCGCATTGCGCTCGCCGTTTTTTTGTTTTCTGGGTACGAGGACATTTCATGGGCGATATGCATTCGCTGGTCATTGCGGCGATTCTCGGCGTAGTGGAAGGCTTAACCGAGTTTTTACCGGTGTCCAGCACGGGTCATATGATTATTGTGGGCCACATGCTGGGCTTTGAAGGGGAAACGGCTAAAACATTCGAAGTCGTTATCCAGTTAGGATCGATTCTGGCGGTGGTGGTGATGTTCTGGCGTCGCCTGTTTAGTCTTATCGGCATTCATTTTGGCCGTACGCCCCATGAGGGACTGGGAAAAGGACGCCTGTCGTTGATCCATATCTTGCTGGGCATGGTGCCGGCAGTGGTATTGGGGCTGGTGTTACACGACACGATCAAGTCGCTGTTTAATCCGATTAATGTGATGTATGCGCTGGTGGTCGGCGGGGTATTATTGATAGCAGCAGAGCTATTCAAGCCCAAAGAGCCGCGCGCGCCAGGGCTTGATGATATGACGTATCGTCAGGCGTTCGCCATCGGCTGTTTTCAGTGTCTGGCGTTGTGGCCGGGTTTTTCGCGCTCAGGCGCTACCATTTCCGGCGGGATGCTGGTGGGGGTGAGCCGCTACGCCGCTTCAGAATTTTCATTCTTACTGGCGGTGCCGATGATGATGGGCGCCACCGCGCTCGATCTCTATAAGAGCTTTCATTTCCTGACAGTGGCCGATATTCCCATGTTCGCGGTAGGTTTCACTACGGCGTTTCTGGTTGCGCTGGTCGCCATCAAAACCTTCCTGCAAATCATCAAACGCATCTCCTTTATCCCGTTTGCGATTTACCGTTTTATCGTCGCAGCGGCGGTATACGTCGTCTTTATGTAAGCTTTCGCCCCCGGCCTCAGGGCTGGGGGCAGCGCTCGGCTTTCCACTTCGCCAGCGCAGTGATACGCCGTTTAGTCAGCTCTTCTCGCACCTCAATCCCGGTATAGCCGTCTGCGACCACCTCTTTTGGCGACACCGCTTTCGCAACCGCCCAGGCTTCACGCAACAATCGCCCTTGTGGATAATCGCTGCCTTCAAATCCCTGACGACCGCGCACGTCCGCTTCGCTGGTTAACGCAATTTGTTCCACGCGCTGGGGCTTGCGCCAGGCGTCGATAGCATCAAACAGCTTCACCAGGGTTTTCGGCTGCAAAATAGGGAGGGTATGGATAAGGTCGTGGTATTCCGCCACCAGTTTGGCGAGATCGCGGATCTCATTCGGCACCCGAAGGCGCTGACACATGTTTTCCACCAGTGGAACGCCTGCCGGGCCATGCCCGTGATGGCGCGGCCACAGTCGCGGCGGGGTTAACCCTTTGCCCACATCGTGCGTCAGCGTCGCGAACCGGACATCCACGTCCGGGCTTAGCATCGCCGCCATTGAGAGCGTCATCAGTACATGCACGCCGGTGTCGATTTCCGGATGCCATTTCGGTGGCGCAGGCACGCCGAACAGCGCATCGAGCTCCGGGAAGAGCACTTTCAGCGCCCCGCAGTCGCGCAGCACTTTAAAAAAGATGTGAGGATTATGAGAGCGCAGCGCGTTTTCGGTCTCTTTCCACACGCGTTCCGGCGTGAGATGGGCCAGCTCGCCTGCTTCGGTCATGGCACGCATGAGCGCCTGCGTTTCTTCGGCGATGGTGAAATTAAGATGCGCGAAACGCGCGGCAAAGCGTGCGACGCGCAGGACGCGCAAGGGGTCTTCGTTAAACGCGCCAGAAACATGGCGCAGCAGGCGTTTTTCAAGGTCAGCGCGCCCATGATAAGGGTCGACAAACTCGCCGTTGTCATCCTGCGCAATCGCGTTAATCGTCAGGTCGCGGCGTTGTAAATCCTGCTCAAGGGTGACATCAGGAGCGGAGTAGCAAACAAAGCCGGTATAGCCATGGCCATTTTTACGTTCGGTACGGGCGAGCGCATATTCTTCTCGCGTTTTGGGATGCAAAAACACCGGGAAATCACGCCCAACCTGTTGATAGCCAAGGTTAAGCATTTGCTCAGGCGTTGCGCCTACCACAACCCAGTCTCTGTCTTTAACCGGTAGTCCTAACAACCCATCACGTACCGCACCACCGACCAAATAGTTCTTCACCCACACCTCACTTGCTCTCGTTGATACTAATAATCATACGTAAGTGTAGAGGAGAAGGCGAAAGAAAAGGGCAACCTTCACGGCTGCCCAGGGCGGGATTAATTCATCCAGCGGTCTTTTTTCTTGCGACGCGGGATCATATGCGGCAGCAACAGGCCCAACAGCAGGCCGACGCCTAACACGCCGCCGCCGTACATAAACCACTGCATAATGATGGTGCGCTGTTTGTCGTCAAGTTGCAGATTGGCGGCATTCACTTTTTTACTTGCCACAATCAGCTCGTTTTTAAGCTTCTGATTTTCATCTTTCAGCCCGCTAATAATGCTGTCGCTGGCGGAGACTTTTTTCTGCATCGCCGACGTGCGCTCATTCCATGTCGCATCAATATTATTCAGCTTATCCGTTAACGTTTTGACCTGATTTTCCAGCTCCGGTACACGCGTGCGCAGGCTTGGCTCGGTATTTAATTCTTTTAAGGGGATCCAGGCCGTACGTCCGTTGCTGTCGCGCACCTGACCATAATTCGTTGATTCATTGGTCTGTAATAACGTGACGGCTTCACCCGCGTTAAGCGATCCCACCAGACGGTAGTTATCGCCAGGACCGCTACGAACCCAGGTAGTTAATTCATCGGACACGTAGCGTTTCTCTTCGCTATGGGCCACAGTGGAAACGCTAAGCGCGAATAAAGTCAGGCAAATCAGGCGTAATTTAGGCATCAGGTCTTCATTAATCATTATTCGTGGGGTGATAGTAATGCAACAGTTTGACGATGCGAAGCGCAAACCTGAATGAGAATCATCCTGGTACAACAGCACTGGCGCGCACCCGCCAAAGAGGATGTTGCTCGTCTAAAACGCCTTCGGCGTGGCATTTTAACGGAAAATATTATCTACTGACAAAAAATAGGCCCTTAAGTTCGCCGGGCGTCGCTCCGGTGTGACTCAACCGTAAGTAAAAGGCTATGGCACAAGAAATCGAACTGAAATTCATCGTATTACCCGCGGCTCTTGAAGCGGTGCGCACTGTTCTGAATGGCCTTTCTGGCGATCATCACGCTCCCCGTCAGTTACTGAATGTTTATTACGAAACGCCGGATAATCAGTTGCGCCAGCACGGTATTGGATTGCGGGTTCGTGGCGATGATGGGCGTTATGAAATGACCATGAAAACCGCCGGTCGCGTTATCGGCGGTGTGCATCAGCACCCGGAATACAATATCCCGCTGGAAAGCGCTGAGCTTGATGTCGCGCGTTTCCCGGCGGAGGTATGGCCAGAAGGTCTTACGCCTGAGCATGTACAGCGTGAAGTGATTCCTTTATTCAGTACCGATTTTCTGCGAGAGAAGTGGGTGGTTACTCACGGTGATAGCCGCATTGAGTTTGCGCTCGATCAGGGGGCAATCAACGCGGGCGCGCTCAGCGAGCCGCTGTGCGAACTGGAGATGGAGCTGCTTGAAGGGCAACTGAGCGATTTATTAAAACTGGCCCGGCAACTGGTGGCGGTGTCAGGCCTGCGGCAGGGCAATCTCAGCAAAGCGGCGCGGGGTTATCATCTGGCGCAAGGCAATCCGATGCGGCCCCTGCGACCACTGACTGTCATCAAAATCGCGCCTAAATCCAGCGTAGAGCAGGGTTTGCAAAATGCGCTCGAAGCGGCACTGGACCACTGGCAGTACCATGAAGAATTGTGGGTACGCGGCAATAGCCTTGCCAAGGCGCAGGTTCAACACGCGATTGGCCTGGTGCGCCATACGTTTGCCCTGTTCGGCAGTGTGGTTCCAAGAAAAGCGAGCGCTCGCTTACGTGACTTGCTGACCCAGTGTGAAGTCTCTTTGGTTTCCGACGCCTCGGTAGAAACGCTGGTCTACGGCAGTGAAATCAGCACCGCCAGGCTTGCACTAACGGAATGGCTGCTCACGCAAGGCTGGCAGCCGTTTATTGATGAAAACGCGCGCCGCAAACTCAATGATTCCTTTAAACGCTACGCCGATATTCACTTGTCGCGCCATGCCGCTGAATTAAAACAGGCCTTTTTGAACCCCTGGGGCGAGCGCTACACCGATCAACTTCCGCGTCTGTATCGCGAGCTGGATGCGATCCGCGTTCTCGCCGGGGTGTACGATCCGCATATTGCGCTGGAGTGGATTGATACCTGGGACGCGCTGCGTCACGCCATTGAAAACGGGCTACGTCACGATATTGAACATCTCCGTCAGGACGCTATCTCCCAGTCGCCGTTCTGGCTGCACAGCGGAAAAAAATAAAGGATTTCACCATGATGCCGCTCTCTCCCTTATTAAAACAGCACGCCGCAAACGTGTTGGCGGATTTGCCTGAACCGCTATTACAGCAAGCGCTGAGCGAAGAGGCGCAAGCCGTGCTGACATTCAGCGATTTTGTGCGCGATGGCCTTGAGGCGCATCCGCAATGGCTTGATGAGTTACGGGAGAGGCCGCCGCAAGCGGACGAAGCTGAGCATTATGCGGCGTGGCTTCACGCGGCGTTACAGGATGTCAGCGACGAAACGCACTTAATGCGTGAGCTGCGTCTTTTCAGACGGCGCATCATGATCCGTATCGCCTGGGCGCAAACCCTGAACCTGGTTTCCACCCAAACGACTCTTGAGCAGTTAAGCGTGCTTGCTGAAAGCCTGATTGTCGCCGCGCGCGACTGGCTCTGGGCGGCCTGTTGTCGTGAGTGGGGGACGCCCTGTAACGCGCAGGGTGAAGCGCAACCGCTTATGATCTTAGGCATGGGGAAACTCGGCGGCGGCGAACTCAATTTTTCTTCTGATATCGATTTGATCTTCGCCTGGCCGGAAAACGGCGTGACCCGGGGCGGGCGACGTGAGCTTGATAATGCGCAATTTTTTACCCGCATGGGGCAGCGGCTTATCAAAGTGCTCGACCAACCCACTCAGGACGGCTTTGTTTACCGGGTGGATATGCGGCTTCGCCCGTTCGGCGACAGCGGCCCACTGGTGCTGAGCTTTGCCGCGCTGGAGGATTATTACCAGGAGCAGGGGCGCGACTGGGAGCGTTACGCCATGGTGAAAGCGCGCATTATGGGCGATAACAATGATCGCTTAAGCCAGGAACTGCGCGCGATGTTGCGACCCTTTGTATTCCGTCGCTACATTGATTTCAGCGTGATTCAGTCGCTGCGTAATATGAAAGGGATGATAGCCCGTGAAGTGCGGCGGCGCGGTCTGACCGACAATATCAAACTGGGCGCAGGCGGTATTCGGGAAACCGAGTTTATCGTTCAGGTCTTTCAACTGATTCGCGGCGGGCGCGAGCCGTCGTTACAATCGCGCTCACTGTTGCCGACCCTTGAAGCCATTGACGCTCTCCATCTTTTGCCGCCGGGCGATGCCGACCGGCTGCGCGATGCTTATCTCTTTTTACGCCGCCTTGAGAATTTGCTGCAAAGCATTAACGATGAGCAAACCCAGACCCTGCCGGGCGACGAGCTTAATCGCGCCCGTCTCGCCTGGGCGATGGGCGAGGTTGACTGGGCCGCGCTCCAGGCGACGCTTGCGGGCCATATGACGGCGGTGCGGCGCATATTCAACGAGCTTATCGGTGATGACGAGCCGGATGCCAGCGACGATAAGCTTGCCGAAGGCTGGCGCGAATTATGGCTGGACGCGCACAATGCTGACGTCACCAGCCCGGTATTAAGCCATCTTGATAGCGAGAGCCAGCGGCAGGTTATGGCGTTGGCGGTGGATTTTCGCAAAGAGGTGGATAAACGCACCATCGGCCCGCGTGGACGCCATGTGCTGGATTTGCTGATGCCCCGCCTGTTAAGCGAAGTGTGTGCGATGCCGTCGCCCGCCGTGCCGCTTGGACGCATTACGCCGCTGCTGTTAGGGATTGTTACCCGCACCACCTACCTTGAATTACTGACCGAATTCCCGGGCGCGCTCAAGCATCTTATCCGCCTGTGTGACGCCTCGCCGATGATCGCAGGGCAGCTGGCGCGTTATCCGTTATTGCTGGATGAACTGCTTGATCCGAACACCCTTTATCAGCCGACGGCCACTAACGCCTATCGGGATGAACTGCGTCAATATCTGTTACGCGTGCCTGAAGATGATGAAGAGCAGCAGCTTGAAGCGATGCGCCAGTTTAAACAGGCGCAGTTGCTGCGTGTGGCGGCGGCGGATATTGCTGAAACCCTGCCGGTAATGAAAGTGAGCGATCACTTAACCTGGCTTGCCGAGGCGATGATAGACGCCGTTGTGCAGCAGGCCTGGACGCTGATGGTTTCCCGCTACGGTATGCCTGCTCATTTACACGGGCGCGAAGGGCGCGGTTTCGCCGTGGTGGGCTACGGCAAACTGGGGGGATGGGAGTTGGGGTACAGCTCCGATCTCGATCTGGTTTTTTTGCATGATTGCCCGGCGGAGGTCATGACTGACGGCGAGCGGCAAATCGACGGACGCCAGTTCTACTTGCGCCTCGCTCAGCGCATCATGCACCTTTTCAGTACCCGTACCTCATCCGGCATTTTGTATGAAGTGGATGCGCGCCTGCGCCCGTCCGGTGCCGCAGGTATGCTGGTCACAACCGTTGAGGCCTTTGCGGACTATCAGCAAAACGAAGCCTGGACGTGGGAGCATCAGGCCCTGGTCCGCGCCCGGGTGGTGTATGGCGATCCGCAATTGTGCCAGGCGTTTGAGTCCATTCGCCGCGAGATTTTATGCAAGGCGCGCGATGCCTGCGCCCTGCAAACCGAAGTACGCGAAATGCGCGAAAAAATGCGCGCCCATCTGGGTAATAAACATAAAGATCGCTTTGATATTAAAGCCGATAAAGGCGGGATCACCGATATTGAATTTATTACTCAGTACCTGGTGCTGCGGTTTGCCCACGAGGCTCCTAAGCTAACCCGCTGGTCTGATAATGTGCGCATTCTCGAACTGTTGACCCAGAATGACATCATGCCGGAAGAAGAAGCCAACGCATTGACGCATGCTTATGTGACATTACGCGATGAGTTGCATCATCTGGCGCTACAGGAGCGACCGGGTCATGTGGCGCTCGACGCGTTTTCGGCGGAGCGTCAGCAGGTTATCCAAAGCTGGGCGACATGGCTTGGTGAGGCATAAAAATGTGCGCGCGGGGAATTATGCTATTATCCCGCGCAAATTTGGTATCTCTCAGGAGAGTCTGGAATGAAAGTAACGCTGCCCGAGTTTGAACGCGCAGGCGTCATGGTAGTGGGTGATGTGATGCTCGACCGCTACTGGTACGGCCCTACCAGCCGTATTTCCCCGGAAGCCCCGGTCCCGGTAGTGAAAGTCGATAATATCGAAGAGCGTCCGGGCGGCGCGGCGAACGTGGCGATGAATATCGCGTCACTGGGCGCGAACTCCCGTCTGGTTGGCCTGACGGGGATTGACGATGCGGCGCGGGCATTGAGCCAGGCGCTGGCTAACGTCAACGTAAAATGTGATTTTGTCTCGGTGCCGACGCACCCGACCATCACTAAACTGCGGGTGCTTTCCCGTAACCAGCAGCTGATCCGCCTCGATTTTGAAGAAGGCTTTGAAGGCGTTGACCCGCAGCCGCTGCACGAGCGTATCAACCAGGCGCTCGGCAGCATCGGTGCGCTGGTGCTGTCTGATTACGCCAAAGGCGCGCTGGCCAGCGTCCAGCAAATGATCCAACTGGCGCGTAACGCAGGCGTACCGGTGCTGATTGATCCGAAAGGTACCGATTTTGAACGCTATCGCGGCGCAACGCTGCTGACGCCGAATCTGTCAGAATTTGAAGCCGTGGTCGGAAAATGTAAAACCGAAGCCGAGTTGGTTGAACGCGGCATGAAGCTGGTGGCGGATTACGATCTCAGCGCGCTGCTTATTACCCGCTCCGAGCAAGGCATGAGCCTGCTGCAGCCGGGTAAAGATCCGCTGCACCTGCCGACTCAGGCTCAGGAAGTTTATGATGTGACCGGTGCGGGCGATACCGTAATAGGCGTACTGGCTGCCACGCTTGCCGCTGGTAACTCGCTGGAAGAGGCCTGTTTCTTCGCTAACGCCGCAGCCGGTGTGGTGGTGGGTAAACTGGGTACGTCCACGGTCTCCCCTATCGAGCTTGAAAACGCCGTGCGTGGCCGGGCTGATTCCGGTTTTGGCGTGATGGATGAAGAGGCGCTGAAACTGGCCGTTGCGGCGGCCCGCAAACGCGGTGAAAAAGTCGTCATGACCAACGGCGTGTTCGACATTCTGCATGCCGGTCACGTCTCGTATCTGGCTAACGCCCGTAAGCTTGGCGACCGTCTGATTGTGGCGGTTAACAGCGATGCTTCCACCAAACGTCTGAAAGGCGATTCCCGTCCGGTTAACCCGCTGGAACAGCGGATGATCGTACTGGGCGCGCTGGAAGCGGTGGACTGGGTGGTGCCTTTTGAAGAGGACACTCCGCAGCGGTTAATTGCCGGGATTTTGCCTGATTTATTGGTCAAAGGCGGCGATTACAAACCTGAAGATATCGCGGGTAGCAAAGAAGTCTGGGCCAACGGCGGTGAAGTAATGGTGTTGAACTTTGAAGACGGATGCTCAACCACCAATATCATCAAGAAGATCCAGAAAGAGAACGGTAAGTAAAACGGTAAGTAATATGAATCGGGCCTTCATTGAAGGCCCGATTGTTTTACAGCGGTTTTTCGTCGTCAACCGGCGGAATGGCCGGCGCGGGTTGCACCACATCAACCGGCGGGATAGCCGGTGCGGGCGCGACAGGTTCTACGGTTGTGCCGCGGCTTTCCAGCGCGCTAATACGCTGCTCAAGCGCAGCCAGTTTTTCGCGGGTGCGTAGCAGTACTTGCGTTTGCACATCAAATTCTTCGCGGCTGACAAGGTCGAGACGCGTCAACTGCGACTGTAAAACCTGGCGGATTTTCTTTTCAACATCATCCCCGAATTCACGAATACCTTTCGGCATAGATTCATGAACCTGGCGGGCAATCTGCTCAATTTTTTTCGGGTCAATCATGGCGGTTTCCCAGTGCGTGATTACATAACTTATTATTGTAATGCCTGTTTCCGGGAGGAGAAACCGGAAATGTATGAATCTAAGTAATAGCACAAACCAGTTTATTTAACTGGCTGAATGCATTGCCGACAATAATCAATGGCGTTATAGTAATCCCGCTTATTCTCAGGGCGGGGCGAAATTCCCCACCGGCGGTAAATCAGCGTAATGTCTACGGTATTTCACGTTGTAGCAGGCAGCAACTTGAGCATCACCTGGCTTTGTTAACGCAATGACAAGTGTGTACGAGAGTCGCCAACACAGCGGCAGCGTGAAAGACAACAGACAAGCTGAAAGCCCGCGAGCGCTTCAGAAGTCATTCTGAAGGTCAGCAGATCCGGTGTAATTCCGGGGCCGACGGTTAAAGTCCGGATGGGAGAGAGTAACGATCCAGTCGGGCTTCGGGCCCACTCACGTTATTTTTTTGCCGTTCTACGGCACTCCTAAGACCGCCCTGATTCTGGTAACCATAATTTTAATGAGGTTTTTTTACCATGAATCAGACGCTTCTTTCCTCTTTTGGTACCGCATTTGAACGCGTAGAACTCGCGCTGACCGCTTTGCGCGAAGGCCGTGGCGTGATGGTGCTTGATGATGAAGACCGTGAAAACGAAGGCGATATGATTTTCGCCGCCGAAACCATGACCGTTGAACAAATGGCGCTGACTATTCGCCACGGCAGCGGCATTGTTTGCCTGTGCCTGACCGAAGAGCGCCGCCAGCAGCTCGACCTGCCGATGATGGTTGAGAACAACACCAGCGCGTTCGGCACCGGTTTTACCGTTACTATTGAAGCCGCGCACGGTGTGACCACCGGCGTTTCTGCGGCGGACCGCGTGACCACTATCCGCGCTGCTATTGCCGATGACGCAAAACCTTCCGATTTGAACCGTCCGGGCCACGTGTTCCCGCTGCGCGCGCAGAGCGGCGGCGTATTGACCCGTGGCGGCCACACTGAAGCCACTATCGATCTGGTGACGCTTGCTGGTTTTAAACCTGCGGGTGTGCTGTGTGAGTTAACCAATGATGACGGTTCCATGGCGCGTGCGCCGGAGTGCATTGAGTTTGCGAACAAGCATCAGATGGCGGTAGTGACCATTGAAGATCTGGTGGCTTATCGCCAGGCGCGTGAGCGTAAAGCCAGCTAATCAAAGAATCATAAAAAAAGCCCGGTCAGATGAACCGGGCTTTTTTATGTCCGCAACGTGTTAGCCGATACCGTTGGTTTGTAAAAGCGTCAGGCTTAACCCCATCACCGACATGCCGCACAGCACGCCGTAACTTGGGTTGTTGTTGGGGTCAATCTCTTTGGCAAGCGGCATCAGCTCATCTACCGACAACGCCACCATAATGCCTGCGACTGCCGCCATAATTGACGCCATGAGCACGGGCGAGACCAGCGGACCGAGAATAAGCCAGGCCAGCACGCCGCCCAGAATTTCCGCCATGCCGGAGATGCCTGCCCAGAACAACGCTTTATATTTTGACCCCGTTGCGGCATAAACCGGACCGGCTACCGCCAGTCCTTCAGGAATATTGTGCAAGGCAACCGCGAGGGCGATGCCAAACCCTAATTCAAGGTTATTACTGGCGGTTACGAAGGTGGCGATCCCTTCCGGGAAGTTATGCAAACTGATGCCGAGAGTGAGCAGCAGCGCCGTCCGTTTCAGATTACGCGGGGCGGCATGTGGCGGGGTATCCAGTAAATCCTGGGCATGCGCGTGCGGCAAAATCCGATCCAGCGCGTAATAGCCGAGCAGACCAATAATAAACATGCCGTAGCCCAATACCGGCGACATGCCTTCTTCACGCAGCGCGGCGGGCAACATTTCCATTAGCGAAATCAGCAGCATAATGCCTGCGGCAAAACCCAGGGAAAAGGCCAGCAGTCGATTTGACGGCTTTTGCCCTATGATGCCCAGTAACGCGCCGATAAATGTGGCTCCGCCAGCCAGCAAAGTCAAAATAAGAGGGACCGACATCAACAGCTCCTTTTGTTCACGATGTTTATAGCGTAAAGAACCTGTCGATTAAAATCGACGTTTGGTCAGCGGATTTACACCAGGCTTACATTCAAATTTCCTGATGATCTCCATCATGGTTATCTGAGTTCTTCTTTAGCCGATTGGGCGTAAGGTTTATCCATCAATACGATTCAGAAGACCTGAGGATAACACCATGACCGTTTCGCGAATGCCTGCTCTGTTTCTGGGCCACGGTAGCCCTATGAACGTGCTCGAAGATAACCAGTATACCCAGGCCTGGCGGCAACTGGGCGAAACGCTGCCGCGTCCAACAGCGATCGTTGTGGTGTCTGCCCACTGGTATACCCGTGGCACCGGTGTCACGGCAATGGAACACCCCAAAACCATTCATGACTTTGGCGGGTTTCCCCAGGCCCTGTATGACACTCACTATCCGGCGCCGGGATCGCCTGCGCTTGCGCGCAAGATCCTGGATCTGCTTTCGCCCGTTCCTGTAACGCTCGATCAGGAAGCGTGGGGGTTTGATCATGGTGCCTGGGGCGTGCTTATCAAAATGTATCCAGAGGCCGATATTCCCATGGTGCAATTGAGTATAGACAGCACTAAACCTGCCGCCTGGCATTTTGAGATGGGGCGTAAACTTGCGTCATTACGTGACGAAGGCGTGATGCTGGTGGCGAGCGGCAATGTGGTGCATAACCTGCGGACTGTGCGCTGGCACGGTGACACGTCGCCTTACCCGTGGGCGCGCGCTTTCAACGATGCGGTTAAGGCGAATCTCACCTGGCAAGGGCCGGTTGAACAGCACCCGCTGGTGAATTATATGGATCAAGAAGGGGCAAGCCTGTCGAACCCGACGCCGGAGCATTTCTTACCGTTGCTGTACGTGCTTGGAACGTGGGATGGCCATGAGTCGGTGACAGTACCGGTAGACGGCATTGAGATGGGCTCGTTAAGTATGCTTTCAGTGCAGGTTGGCTAAAAAAATGGCGCGAATTTCGCGCCATTTTTATTGCTGTCTGAAAACCCTGCCCTGTAATCGTGGTTATTAACAGGGCTGGCGTTGGCCTTACCTCAAATAGCACAAGCAGCGGCGTCTTAACAGGGCGTTAAGCACGTCCCTTTAGGGCGACATCAATACCGCTTTTCGTAAAGGCGAATTGTTAGGCCTGCGATCGTTATTCCACAAAGATGTGAGGATAAAAACGCGACAGATCCTGCGTAATCATCGCCCTGTCTTCACGAATGCCGATCCCGGCAGGTTGATCGTCTATCAGCCAACTGCCGATCAGCACATAGCTGTCGCCAAACTTCGGTAGCGGATGGAATTGCTGCACAATCATCCCTTCTTCGCCGTACGGCCCGTCGGCTTTTTCCAGCGTTTTGCCATTTTCAATAATGGAGATATTGGCGCCCTCGCGGGAGAAAATCGGTTTAATGACGTATTTCTCCATCGCCGGGAAATCTTCATCGGCAAAATACGCAGGCAGCAGGTTAGGGTGATTTGGGAACATACTCCACAGCATAGGCAGCAGAGCTTTGTTGGAGATAATGCTTTTCCAGGCCGGTTCCAGCCAGCGAACGCCAGCGTCTTCAAGCTTGGTGGAGAACATCTCGCGCAGCATGTATTCCCAGGGGTAGAGCTTAAACAAATTACTGATGACCTGATCCTGCGGGTCAGTAAATTGCCCTTTTTCCCCGAGGCCAATGTCGTCGATATAGAGAAATTCACTCGCCACGCCCGCTTCAGCGGCGCAATCCTGTAAATATTGCACTGTGCCTCTGTCTTCAACCGTGTCACGACAGCAGGCGAAATGCACCAGGTTAAATCCGTGCTTTTCTTTCAGCTCAGCGAAACGCGCGATCACTTTTTCCTGAAGACTATTGAACTGATCGCTGTTCGCCGGGAGCTTACCGGCGTTGATCTGATCTTCAAGCCAGATCCACTGAAAAAACGCCGCTTCGTACAGCGACGTCGGGGTATCGGCATTGTTCTCAAGCAGCTTAGGATCGCCCACACCATCCCAGGCAAGATCGAGACGGGAGTAGAGTGAAGGCTGCTGGCTGCGCCAGGACTGACGCACAAATTCCCAGGTGTGTTTCGGAATGCGGAATTGTGTGAGCAGCGCGTCGCTGGCCACCACTTTTTCAACGACCTGCAAGCACATCTGGTGCAGTTCGGCTGTGACGTCTTCCAGCCGTTCCACCTGTTCAAGCGTCAGCTTGTAATAGGCCTCTTCACACCAGTACGGTTCGCCGTACATGGTGTGAAAGTTAAAGCCATATTCAGTGGCTTTTTCACGCCAGTCAGGGCGCTCGCTGATGGCAATCCGTTCCATAACTCAACCGCCCATGGAGCGGTTGGAGGTACCGGATGCCGCGCTACGCTGCATGGCGGACTGCTTCGCAACACGCTCGCCAAAGCCGCCGCGCGTAACGGTAGTTGTGGTGGCGGGTTTCGGGGCCAGGGCCGTTTTCGGCACGGTCATGGTGCGACCAGGCTGCGCAGCGCCATAGCTTTTGCCGCTGGCGTCATTGTATTGACCATAGGCCGGGCTTGCGGGATTACGCGAGCTAAACAACGGCTGCTGCGCAAAGCCTGCGCCGCCGCCCATCATTCGGCCCATCATGTAACCTGCCATCAACGGCATCCAGAAACTACCGCTATGGGCCTGCGCCTGGTTTTCACCTGCAACGCCTGCCTGTGCGGGCGCCTGCTGACACTGGTTTTCGCCAAATTCCGCCACGCAGTCTTCGCGAGTGGCGTATTTCGGTGCAGTGCGTTCGGCTTCTTTCAGGGCGTTGTTATAAGCGGTAGTACACTCCGCACTTTTGCCCGGGTTGGCGGCCGAGCAGTCATCGGCGTTTTGATAAAGCGAGACAGTCTCATCGCTCTTTTCACAACCCGCCAGCATAAACACGGCGGAGACGGCCAGTGCAACGGGCGTTAAGTGGCGCGCGTTAAAGCTTTTGCGAAACGTCGCATGATTGATGGATTTTGTCCGTTTCATTTTATCTTCCTGAACCCAGTAATAATGCAAAGAATTAACATCAAAGGATAGAGGATGAAGGGTCAAACTTAAAGCGGCGGGCGCGCCAGGCAGGGATCTTTACGTTGTCTTACGAAGTTACGGGGGATGGTTCACACCCCCCGTACAAGCTTAGTGGCGGAACGGGTTTTTGCCGTTGCTGCGGGTAGCAGACGCGGGTTGCATTGCGCTTGCCGGCTGAGCGGCAGGCTCTGCCTGCGCGCCGTTGGCGGCGTAACCATCTGCGGCGGCATCCTGCTGGGTATTTTCCGGCGCCACGATTTCAGGCGTGGTAGAAACCGGTTTACCCAGGTTGCTGTTCAGGATCTGCAGATCCTGCTCGTTCAACGTACCCAACGCTGATTTGATATTCAACTGGTTGATAAGGTAGTTGTAACGGGCGCTGGAAAGCTGCTGCTTGGCGTTGAACAATGTCGTGGTGGCATCCAGCACATCAACAATAGTACGCGTACCTACCGCGTAGCCTGCTTCCGTCGCATCTAAAGAGCTTTGGGCAGAGACCACGGCCTGTTTATAGGCGTTGATGCTACTGATAGACGCATTGATGTTGTTGAAGGAAGAACGCACGGTTTGCACGACGTTGCGGTGCGCGCTTTCAAGCTGCTCGCTGGCACCGACAAAATTGTACTGCGCTTGTTTAACCTGTGACGTCACCGCGCCACCGCTGTACAGCGGCAGGGAGAAGTTGATGCCGACTTTATTCTGGCCAACGTTGCTGTCGTTGTACTGAGCGGAATTGGTATTCGAGCCGCTGTAAGAGCTGTCGGAAACCCCGGTTGACGCGGTTAAACCGACTGTCGGCATATGCCCGGTTTCAGCCAGGCGAATCTGCTCGCGGGCTAAATCCTGGCTGAGACGAGCCTGTAACAGCGACAGGTTACGATTTTCAGCTTCTTTCAGAAGATTGCTTACCGAATCCGGTTTGTTGGTTTTGAAAGCATCAACATTGAGTGAAGCCAGTTGCGGATAGTAATTGCCCGTGACCTGGCGCAGTTGTTCCAGCGCATTGTCCAGGTTATTACGAGCGGTGACTTCATTCGCCAGCACGTTATCGTATTGGGAACGGGCGTTCTGCACGTCAGTAATCGCGACAAGGCCCACGTTAAAACGCTGGGTCGTCTGGTCTAACTGACGGTAAATCGCCTGTTTCTGCGCTTCGGTATAGGAAAGCGAATCGATAGCGCTCAGCACGTTAAAATAAGCGGTCGCCGTGTTCAGAATGAGCGTTTGCTGATCGGTCTGGAACGTGACGTCCTGAATGCCCGCGCTTTTTTCCTGAAGTGTCAGTTGACGCCATTTAGACATATCAAAAATGGTTTGGGTCAACGAGAGCGCCGCGCTGGTGGTATTCGAATTAACACCGTTAGCGTCGCGATAGCCGTTGCTGTAAGAGTAATCTGCGCCAAGGCCAAGCTGCGGTAATAAAGGACTGCGAGCTTCGTTGATTTTTTCGAATGCGGCATCACGATCGGCAGCAGATCTACGCAGATCCGGGTTGCTCAAACGTGCCTGCTGATAAACCTGTAACAGGTTTTCTGCCTGGCTCATGGCGCTAAAGCCGGTCAGGCTCAGGCCGATAAGAATGGGGAGCAGTTTCTTCATTTGCATTCCTTGTTGTGAAGCAGAATTTGTTTATTAGCGCTGACAGAAGTCAAAAATTGTCGCCGATTTTAGCAGAATCCGCGATATCTGAAGATTGGCCTTCTGTGCCATATGCCATTAAATTGCATCAATCTACCATATTGTCGTTATCACGACAGGTAAACTGAGTTGAATACGTTCACCACCATCCTCATTGATAACGGGCTTTGATCATGACCAAACCAGACGATCGCGCAGTGACTTTTACAAAAAACGATGTAGAAATTATTGCACGGGATAAATTGTATCGCGGCTTTTTTTCGTTAGATATGTATCGTTTTCGCCACCGTCTTTTTAATGGTCAAATGAGTGGCGAAGTTCGGCGTGAAATATTAGAGCGCGGCCATGCAGCAGTCCTGCTACCCTTTGACCCTGTGCGGGATGAAGTGGTGCTGATAGAGCAGATCCGTATCGCCGCCTATGACACCAGCGAAACGCCGTGGTTGCTGGAGCTTGTCGCCGGAATGATTGAAATTGGCGAAAGCGTGGAAGAGGTGGCGCGTCGTGAAGCCATGGAAGAAGCCGGATTGCAGGTCGGACGCACGAAGCCGGTATTGAATTATCTCGCAAGCCCAGGCGGCACCAGCGAGAGATTATCGATACTGGTCGGTGAAGTGGATGCCACTCAGGCTGAAGGTATACATGGCCTGGTGGAAGAAAACGAAGATATTCGTGTTCATGTGGTAAGCCGGGAACAGGCATACCAGTGGGTAAACGAGGGGAAAATCGATAACGCGGCCTCAGTCATCGCACTGCTCTGGTTGCAGTTACATCATCAAGAAATACGTCAAGAGTGGAATACCTGAATATGAAGCGCTATACGCCCGACTTTCCAGAAATGATGCGCCTTTGCGAAACTAATTTTGCAATTTTGCGCCGCTTACTGCCCCGTGAAGACGCAGTGGGTGAAACAGTGAGCTATCAAGTCGGCAACGCGCAATACCGGTTAACGATTCTTGAATCCACCCGTTACACTACGCTTGTGGAAATCAAACAAACCGTGCCTGCCATCAGCTACTGGAGCCTGCCGTCAATGTCGGTGCGGCTATATCATGACGCCATGGTGGCGGAAGTGTGTTCAAGTCAGCAGATCTTTCGTTTTAAAGCACGTTATGATTACCCGAATAAAAAGTTGCATCAACGCGATGAAAAGCATCAAATTAACCAGTTTCTTGCTGATTGGTTGCGCTACTGCCTGGCGCATGGAGCGATGGCGGTTCCGGTTTGTTAGCGTCGTGAAACCTAAGGACACCCTTTGGAAAGTCTGTTGAATCTTCCTGTAGCTGAGAGGGCGAGCGTCAGGATTTTACAAATCACCGATACCCATCTTTTCGCGGAAAAAAGCGAAACGTTGTTGGGTATCAACACCTGGAGCAGTTACCAGGCTGTGCTGGACGCGATTGCGGCACAGCAGCGTTCGTGCGACCTGATTGTCGCGACGGGCGATTTGGCGCAGGATCATTCGTCAGAAGCTTATCAGCATTTTGCTCAGGGCATCGCCACGTTTGACGCGCCTTGCGTGTGGCTGCCCGGCAATCACGATTTTCAACCGGCTATGTTCAGCGCGCTTCAGGATGCAGGCATTTCCCCGGCGAAACGGGTGTTTTGCGGCGATAAATGGCAAATTCTGCTGTTGGATAGCCAGGTATTCGGTGTGCCGCACGGCGAACTGAGCGAATACCAACTCGAGTGGCTGGAAGCGAAACTCAGCGATGTTCCCGACAGGCATACGCTGCTACTGCTTCACCACCATCCGCTACCTGCAGGATGCAGTTGGCTTGACCAGCACAGTTTACGTAACGCCGGTGAGTTGGATGCGGTGCTCAGTCGTTTTCCGAATGTGCGCCATCTGCTGTGCGGGCATATCCATCAGGAACAGGATCTCGACTGGAATGGCCGCCGCTTGCTGGCGACGCCGTCTACCTGCGTCCAGTTCAAACCGCACTGCGCAAACTTCACCATAGATACCATCGCCCCCGGCTGGCGCTGGCTGGAACTGCATCCGGACGGCACGCTGACCACGGAAGTCGAACGCCTTGAGGGAACACAGTTCAATCCTGATACCGCGTCCGAAGGCTACTGATGGCTACGCTACTTTATCTTCATGGCTTTAACAGTTCGCCGCAATCGGCGAAAGCCACACAGTTTAAAGCCTGGCTTCAAGAGCACCATCCGGCGATTGAGATGATTGTGCCTCAGCTGCCGCCGTTTCCGTCTGATGCGGCGGATTTGCTGGAGTCGCTGGTGCTGGAACACGGCGGCGAGGAACTGGCGGTTGTCGGGTCATCGCTCGGCGGTTATTACGCGACCTGGCTCTCGCAATGTTTCATGCTGCCAGCCGTTGTGGTTAATCCTGCGGTACGCCCCTTTGAACTGCTGGTCGACTATTTAGGTCAAAACGAGAACCCCTACACCGGGCAGCAATATGTGCTAGAGTCTCGCCATATTTACGATCTCAAAGTCATGCAAATCGACCCGCTGGAAGCGCCCGACCTTATCTGGCTGCTTCAGCAGACCGGGGACGAAGTGCTTGATTATCGCCAGGCGGTCGCCTATTACGCCTCCTGCCGACAGACCGTAATTGATGGGGGTAATCACGCCTTTGTAGGCTTTGATGATTACTTCTCACAAATTGTCGATTTTTTGGGCCTGAATTAATTTCCGCCCGGAGTCGATGCCGCTTTTATCTGAACGAATAAACCATGACGCAATCCTATAACGCTGATGCCATAGAGGTACTCACCGGGCTTGAGCCGGTTCGCCGCCGTCCGGGGATGTATACCGATACCACTCGCCCCAATCACCTTGGGCAGGAAGTTATTGATAACAGCGTGGACGAAGCGCTGGCAGGCCATGCCAAACGCGTAGACGTGATCCTCCACGAAGATCAATCCCTTGAGGTGATTGATGACGGGCGCGGTATGCCTGTCGATATTCACCCGGAAGAAGGCGTTCCAGCCGTTGAGTTGATCATGTGCCGTCTGCACGCCGGGGGGAAGTTTTCTAATAAAAACTATCAGTTCTCAGGCGGTCTGCACGGGGTAGGGATTTCGGTGGTAAACGCCCTGTCAAAGCGGGTGGAAGTGAACGTTCGCCGTGACGGGCAAGTCTACAATATCGTCTTTGCCAATGGCGAAAAAATCAAAGAGTTGAACGTGGTCGGTACCTGCGGTAAACGCAATACCGGCACCAGCGTGCATTTCTGGCCGGATGAATCGTTCTTCGATTCCCCGCGTTTTTCAGTCTCGCGCTTAAGCCATCTTCTCAAAGCCAAAGCGGTACTCTGTCCGGGCGTAGAAATTACCTTTAAAGACAAGGTGAACAACACCGAACAACGCTGGTGTTATCTCGACGGGCTTAATGATTATTTATCCGAAGCGGTCAATGGGCTGCCAACGTTGCCGGAAAAACCGTTTATCGGCAATTTCTCCGGCGAGACCGAAGCGGTTGACTGGGCGCTACTGTGGCTGCCGGAAGGCGGCGAGCTGCTGACTGAAAGCTATGTAAACCTGATCCCAACCATGCAGGGCGGTACCCATGTGAACGGCCTGCGCCAGGGGTTGTTGGACGCGATGCGCGAGTTTTGCGAATACCGCAATATTCTGCCACGCGGCGTGAAGCTGTCGGCGGAAGATATCTGGGAGCGCTGCGCTTACGTGCTGTCGGTGAAAATGCAGGATCCGCAGTTTGCCGGTCAAACCAAAGAGCGCCTCTCGTCGCGTCAATGCGCGGCCTTTGTTTCCGGTGTCGTGAAAGACGCGTTCAGCTTGTGGCTTAACCAGAACGTTCAGGCGGCAGAAATGCTGGCGGAGCTGGCTATTTCCAGCGCGCAGCGCCGGATGCGGGCCGCCAAAAAAGTGGTGCGTAAAAAACTGACCAGCGGGCCGGCGTTGCCGGGCAAACTGGCGGACTGTACCGCGCAGGATTTAGCGCGTACGGAACTCTTTCTGGTGGAAGGGGATTCGGCGGGTGGTTCGGCCAAGCAGGCGCGCGATCGGGAATATCAGGCGATCATGCCGCTTAAGGGCAAGATCCTGAACACTTGGGAAGTCTCTTCCGATGAGGTGCTGGCCTCCCAGGAAGTCCACGATATTTCCGTGGCGATCGGTATCGATCCGGATAGTGACGATCTCAGCCAACTGCGTTACGGCAAGATCTGCATCCTTGCGGATGCCGACTCGGATGGTCTGCATATCGCCACGCTTTTGTGCGCGCTGTTTGTGAAGCACTTCCGGGCGCTTGTCAAAAACGGGCACGTCTATGTGGCGCTGCCGCCGTTGTACCGTATCGATCTTGGTAAAGAGGTCTATTACGCGCTGACGGAAGAAGAAAAAGCCGGTGTGCTTGAGCAGCTTAAGCGTAAAAAAGGTAAACCGAACGTTCAGCGCTTTAAAGGCCTGGGTGAGATGAACCCGTTACAATTACGCGAAACGACGCTGGACCCGAACACGCGCCGTCTGGTGCAGTTAACCATCAGCGATGATGACGATGCGCGTACCAATGCGATGATGGATATGTTGCTCGCGAAAAAGCGATCTGAAGACCGTCGAAACTGGTTGCAGGAAAAAGGCGATCTCGCCGATCTGGATGTCTGATCGGCGTCAGTTGCGAATAACACCCAATAAAAAAGGCGATGATGATTCATCGCCTTTTTTGATTCAGGAAAGGGCTTACACGCCTTCTTCCAGAATACGAATATGGGTTTCCAGCACGTTGGCTTTTACCGCTTCGCTCCAGGCTTTCATATGCGGCGTCTGGAGGTGGGCTTCAAGATGCGCCACGCTTTCCCATTTTTCCAGCATCACGATGGAATCCGGGGCGGTGGACTGGAAGCTTACCTGCGCGTTCACATCCACCAGGGGCGCGTAACCGTGGCAGCCTTCTTCCGCCAGCACGGTGGGAATGATTTTAGCAAATTGATCCAGCACCGCTTGACGATGATGTGCGCCTGGACGCGTGCGGATCTCTGCAATAACGGTCAGCATAAAAACTCCTTGTGGTAAATCCGTAAACGGAGCCGCTGGCAAGGCGCCATTCGTCTGGCGCGCAACACGACTCTCTTGATTAGGATAGCGTAACAGCCATTCAGTTAAGCAAAAATTGCCGCCAGATGCTCGCGATATTCTTGAATAAAACGCGGCACGTCCGGTACTTTCATCACGTCATTGGCGATAAAGGTGGGCAGCGCCTCCATTCCGATGAACTGATTGGCTTTATGGAAGGGCAGATAAACGCCATCAACGCCCACGCCGTGGAAGAACTGCTCTTCATCGTTAAATGCCTCAAGCGGCGCGTTCCAGGTCAGAGACAGCATATATTTGGTGCCCTGCATCAGGCCGCCGGAGCCGTATTTTTTGCGGTCATCGGAGCGGGTGCGACCATCGCTGGCGTAGAGCGAACCGTGTCCTTCGGTGAAGACATCGTCAATATATTTTTTCACGGTCCATGGCGCGCCCATCCACCAGCCTGGCATTTGATAAATTACCACATCTGCCCACAGGTATTTCTGCACTTCGGTTTGATTATCGTAATCGCTGTCGGCGCGGGTAACCTGAACATCATGTCCGAGGTCGCGCAGAAAGCTTTGTGCGACGTCGGTCAGGGTGTCGTTAAGCTGGCCATTGGAGTGGGCGAATTTTTTAGCGCCGTTGATGATAAGCACGTTGCTCATTATTTATCCTTGAATTATTACATTTGGCATGAATGATAACGTATTCAGCGGCGCGATAAATTCGCAAAAAGTGCAAAGACTTTTGCGTGTTGCGCAATAATCCCCGCTTGCAGTCGCTAGTCTGATTACTGTTGTTAAGTACAGGAAAGATGCCATCCCACGCTGGGACTCGCTCTTCTTATAAGGTACTATCTGCGGCAATATTGCCGCTACTTCACCCTGCGGTCCCTGTTCGAGGTAAAACGATTAATGAGCGATATGACTCAGGATGGTGCAGAGCGTCTCGCGCTGCATGAGTTCACAGAAAACGCCTATCTCAACTACTCCATGTACGTCATCATGGACAGGGCGTTACCTTTTCTCGGCGACGGTTTAAAGCCGGTGCAACGCCGCATCGTGTATGCGATGTCTGAACTGGGGCTGAATGCCAGCGCCAAGTTTAAAAAATCAGCCCGTACCGTGGGCGACGTGTTGGGTAAATACCACCCGCACGGCGATAGCGCCTGCTATGAAGCGATGGTGCTGATGGCGCAACCCTTCTCTTACCGTTATCCGTTAGTGGATGGGCAAGGAAACTGGGGTGCGCCTGACGATCCGAAATCCTTCGCGGCGATGCGTTATACCGAGTCGCGCCTGTCAAAATACGCCGAACTGCTGCTTAGCGAGTTGGGCCAGGGAACCGTAGATTTCGTTCCTAACTTTGACGGCACCTTAGACGAGCCGAAAATGTTGCCGGCGCGCTTGCCGAACATTTTATTAAACGGCACCACCGGCATTGCCGTAGGTATGGCGACGGACATTCCGCCGCATAACCTGCGTGAAGTGGCGAAAGCGACCATCAGTCTTATCGATAACCCGAAAACCACGCTGGACGAGTTGCTGGATATCGTTCACGGGCCGGATTACCCGACCGAGGCGGAAATCATTACCCCGCGTGAAGAAATCCGCAAAATTTACCAGAGCGGGCGCGGCTCCGTACGCATGCGCGCCGTCTGGAAAAAAGAAGATGGCGCAGTGGTGATCACGGCGTTGCCGCATCAGGTATCCGGCGCGCGCGTGCTGGAGCAAATTGCCGCGCAAATGCGCAACAAAAAGCTGCCGATGGTGGACGATTTACGCGACGAGTCAGACCATGAAAATCCGACGCGTCTCGTGATTGTGCCGCGCTCCAATCGCGTGGATATGGAGCAGGTGATGAACCATCTGTTCGCCACCACCGATCTGGAAAAAAGCTATCGAATTAACCTGAACATGATTGGTCTGGATAACCGTCCGGCGGTGAAAAACCTGCTGGAAATCCTGACCGAATGGCTGGTGTACCGTCGCGATACCGTGCGTCGCCGCCTCAACTATCGTCTGGAGAAAGTGCTCAAGCGCCTGCATATCCTGCAAGGTTTGCTGGTGGCGTTTCTGAATATCGACGAGGTTATCCATATCATCCGCAGTGAGGATGAGCCGAAGCCGGTGCTGATGTCCCGTTTTGAGCTGACAGAAACCCAGGCCGAAGCCATTCTTGAGCTGAAATTACGCCATCTCGCGAAGCTCGAAGAGATGAAGATCCGCGGCGAGCAGGACGCGCTGGAAAAAGAACGCGATCACCTTCAGGGCATTCTGGCTTCCGAGCGTAAAATGAACACCCTGCTGAAGAAAGAGCTGCAAGCCGATGCCGATGCTTATGGCGATGAGCGCCGTTCGCCGCTGC
This sequence comes from Citrobacter freundii, assembly GCF_011077955.1. Taxonomy (GTDB): domain Bacteria; phylum Pseudomonadota; class Gammaproteobacteria; order Enterobacterales; family Enterobacteriaceae; genus Atlantibacter. The sequence continues at coordinate 160,521 of NZ_JAALBX010000001.1, read as the reverse complement.
ACGAGCGTAGCGAAGCGAAAGCCATGAGCGAGCACGATATGCTGCCGTCTGAGCCTATCACCATTGTGCTGTCGCAAATGGGCTGGGTGCGTAGCGCCAAAGGGCATGATATCGACGCGCAAGGCCTGAGTTATAAAGCGGGTGATAGCTGGCTTGCTTCCGCCAAAGGTAAGAGTAATCAGCCGGTGGTATTTATCGACTCCACCGGTCGCAGCTATGCCATTGACCCCATTACGCTGCCGTCGGCGCGCGGGCAGGGTGAACCTATCACCGGCAAGCTGACGCTGCCGCCAGGTGCGGTGGTGGAACAAATGCTGATGGCGAATGAGGATCAGAAGCTTTTGATGGCGTCTGATTCCGGCTATGGTTTTGTCTGCACGTTTAATGATCTGATTGCCCGCAACCGCGCAGGCAAAGCGGTGATTACGCTTCCGGAAAACGCCCATGTGCTGCCGCCGATTGAGATAGTCAACGAGCAGGATATGCTGCTCGCTATCACAGCCGCCGGTCGTATGCTGATGTTCCCGGTGTCTGATTTGCCGCAGCTTTCCAAAGGGAAGGGGAACAAAATTATTTCCATCCCGGCGGCGGAAGCGGCGAAAGGGGATGACAAGCTGGCGCACCTGCTGTTGTTGCCGCCGCAAAGCACGCTGACCTTCCTGGTGGGTAAACGCAAAATTAAAATGCGTCCGGAAGAGCTGCAAAAAGTGCACGGCGAACGCGGTCGTCGCGGAACGCTGATGCGCGGACTGCAACGCATCGATCGTATTGATGTTGATTCGCCGCTGCGCCCGGATACCGGAAATAGCGAAGAGTAACCACGTTTCGACTTATCGCCAGTGCAAGAGCCCTTCTTGTGCTGGCGGCTTCGCTGTAGTGAGTAAGCAATAACTTTTTTATAACTCAGCCATTGTGTGTTGATGCGCGCAGCATAAGAATATGCGTTTGGGAAATCAGACGCAGCGTGCCGCATTTATCATACCAGGCGGTGTTTTTGCGACAAAGCCAGTATACTTGTCGCCGACAAGGGCTTCAGAGGTAGTTATGTTACTTATAATTCGCATTATTATTGTTGTGCTTTATAGCATTGCTGTATGTATCCTGGGTTGCATCTGGTGTTTATTCAGCCCACGTAATCCGCGCCACGTCGCTACCTTTGGTCATATGTTTGGCCGCCTTTCCACTGTTTTTGGTTTAAAAGTCGAAAAGCGTCTGCCCCCTGGCGCAGAGCAGTTCGGCAACGCCATCTTTATCGCGAATCACCAGAACAACTACGATATGGTCACGGCGGCGAAAATCGTTATTCCGCCGACGGTCACCGTGGGTAAGAAAAGCCTGCTGTGGGTTCCGTTCTTCGGCCTGCTTTACTGGTTAACGGGCAACTTGCTTATCGATCGTGATAATCGCGCCAAGGCGCACGGCACCATCGCCCAGGTCGTGAATCAGTTTAAAAAGCGTCGTATTTCTATCTGGATGTTCCCTGAAGGCACCCGTAGCCGCGGCCGTGGCCTGATGCCGTTCAAAACCGGCGCGTTTCATGCCGCATTGGCAGCAGGCGTGCCGATCATTCCGATTTGTGTCTCCAATACGCACGGGAAAATTAATCTCAACCGCTGGAATAACGGTCTGGTGATTGTAGAAATGCTGCCGCCTATCGATACCTCCGCCTGGCGAAAAGATCAGGTGCGCGCGCTGGCGACTCATTGCCGCGAAGTGATGGCTGCCAAAATTAAGGAGCTGGATCAGGAAGTGGCTGAACGGGAAGCCTCAGGCAATTTTTAAGCTTTCGGGGCTCGCGCCCCCTCTGAGGGTCACTCCCCTCATGATTTTGGACAGTTTACACGGAGCAAAGTATGTCACTCAGTCGGCGTCAGTTTATTCAGGCATCGGGAATGGTTCTCTGTGCAGGCGCAGCGCCACTGACGGCACATGCGGCAGGGCAGCAACAGCCGCTGCCGATACCTCCGCTGTTTGAATCCCGCCGCGGCCAGCCTTTATTCCTCACGCTACAGCGCACCCACTGGTCATTTACGCCCGGTACTCGTGCGCAAGTGTGGGGCATTAATGGTCGCTATCTCGGCCCGACTATCCGCGTCTGGAGCGGTGACGACGTTAAGCTTATCTACAGCAACCGCATTCCTGAGAATGTCGCGATGACGGTGAGCGGTTTGCAGGTGCCGGGGCCGTTGATGGGTGGAGCATCGCGCATGATGACCACTAACGCCGACTGGGCGCCGGTGCTGCCGATTCGCCAGTCTGCGGCGACGCTCTGGTATCACGCCAATACGCCTAATCGCAGCGCTGAACAGGTTTACAACGGCCTTGCGGGCATGTGGTTGATTGAGGATGACGTCAGCAAAGCGCTGCCGATCCCCAACCATTATGGCGTGGATGATTTCCCGGTAATTATTCAGGATAAACGGCTGGATAACTTCGGTTCGCCGGAATACAGCGAGCCGGGCAGCGGCGGCTTTCTTGGCGATACGCTTCTGGTTAATGGCGCGCAAAGTCCTTATGTGGACGTTTCCCGCGGCTGGGTGCGCCTGCGTTTGCTTAATGCCTCTAACGCGCGTCGCTATCTGTTGCAGATGAGCGATGGTCGCCCATTGCACGTCATTTCAAGCGATCAGGGGTTCCTTCCGGCGCCGGTTTCGGTGAAGCAGCTTTCTCTGGCACCGGGCGAGCGCCGAGAAATTCTGGTGGATATGACCAACGGCGATGAAGTCTCTCTGACCTGCGGTGAAGCGGCGAGCATCATGGATCGGTTGCGCGGTTTCTTTGAGCCTTCCAGCATTCTTATCTCGACGCTGGTGCTGACGCTGCGCCCCACCGGCCTGTTGCCGCTGGTGACCGACACCCTGCCAATGCGTTTGCTGCCGAATAATATTCTTGATGGCAGTCCGGTGCGCAGCCGCGATATCTCACTGGGCGACGACCCGGGCATTAATGGTCAGTTGTGGGATATGAAGCGTCTTGATGTCACAACCCAGCAGGGCACGTGGGAGCGCTGGACGGTGCGTGCCGATTCGCCGCAATCTTTTCATATTGAGGGCGTGCAGTTTTTAATCCGCCATGTAAACGGCGCTGCGCCGTTCCCGGAAGATCGCGGCTGGAAAGACACCGTCTGGGTCGACGGGCAGGTTGAGTTGTTGGTTTATTTTACCCAGCCTTCCTGGGAGCATTTCCCGTTCCTGTACGGCAGCCAGACGCTGGAAATGGCCGATCGCGGTTCTATCGGACAGATTCTGGTGAATCCGTCGCCGTAAACGTTTTATTCCTCCCTTACTAAAATCAGGGGTAATGGACATTTTCTGTTACCCCTTCTTTTCTTGCCGCGATACAACGTATAATCGGCGCCCTTTGTCTATTTTTTTACCATTCCGGAAGCATTATGAGCGCTATAAGTCTGATCCAACCCGATCGCGACCTTTTCTCGTGGCCCCAATATTGGGCTGCCTGTTTCGGCCCGGCACCGTTTTTACCGATGTCCCGTGAGGAAATGGATCAATTAGGCTGGGATAGCTGCGACATCATTTTAGTTACCGGAGACGCCTACGTTGACCACCCGAGTTTCGGGATGGCAATTTGCGGACGTATGCTGGAAGCGCAGGGTTTTCGCGTAGGCATCATTGCCCAGCCCGACTGGAACAGCAAAGACGACTTTATGCGTCTCGGGAAACCGAACCTGTTCTTTGGCGTAACCGCAGGCAACATGGATTCGATGATAAACCGCTACACCGCTGACCGTAAGCTGCGTCACGACGACGCTTACACGCCGGATAACGTGGCGGGTAAACGGCCCGATCGCGCAACGCTCGTCTACACCCAACGCTGCAAAGAAGCGTGGAAAGAGGTGCCGGTGATCCTGGGCGGTATTGAAGCCAGCCTGCGCCGTACCGCGCATTACGATTACTGGTCTGATACCGTACGCCGTTCGGTGCTGGTGGATTCTAAAGCCGATATGCTTATCTTTGGCAACGGCGAGCGTCCGCTGGTGGAAGTCGCTCATCGCCTGGCGGCGGGCGAACCGGTGAGCCAGATTATGGATGTGCGCAACACCGCGATTATGGTGAAAGAGGCGCTGCCGGGCTGGAGCGGTGTGGATTCCCGTATCATCGATATGCCGGGCAAAATCGACCCGATCCCGCATCCTTATGGCGAAGATCTGCCGTGCGCGGATAACAAACCGGTTGAGCCGAAGAAAGCCGAAGCGAAGGCCGTGGTCGTTCAGCCTCCTCGCCCGAAGCCGTGGGAGAAGACCTATGTGCTGCTGCCGTCCTTTGAAAAGGTCAAAGCCGACAAAGTGCTTTATGCCCATGCATCGCGTATTTTGCACCATGAAACCAATCCGGGCTGCGCGCGCGCCTTGATGCAAAAACATGGCGATCGTTATATTTGGGTAAACCCGCCTGCGATCCCTTTATCGACCGAAGAGATGGACAGCGTATTCGCGCTGCCTTATCAGCGCGTTCCGCATCCGGCGTACGGTAACAGCCGTATTCCGGCCTATGAGATGATCCGCTTTTCGATCAACATCATGCGCGGCTGTTTCGGCGGCTGCTCATTCTGCTCCATCACCGAGCATGAAGGGCGCATCATCCAGAGCCGTTCAGAAGATTCGATCATCAATGAGATCGAAGCCATTCGCGATTCCGTTCCCGGCTTTACCGGCGTTATCTCGGATTTGGGCGGGCCTACCGCCAATATGTATATGCTGCGCTGTAAGTCGCCGCGCGCGGAACAAACTTGCCGCCGTCTGTCGTGCGTTTATCCCGACATTTGCCAGCACATGGATACCAACCATGAACCGACGATCAATCTTTATCGTCGTGCGCGCGATCTGAAGGGCATCAAGAAGATCCTTATCGCTTCCGGGGTGCGTTACGACATTGCCGTGGAAGATCCACGCTATATCAAAGAGCTGGCGACACACCACGTTGGCGGCTATCTGAAGATTGCTCCTGAGCATACCGAAGAAGGCCCATTGTCCAAGATGATGAAGCCGGGTATGGGCAGCTACGATCGCTTTAAAGAACTGTTTGATACCTACTCTAAGCAGGCCGGTAAAGAGCAGTATTTGATCCCATACTTTATCTCCGCACACCCTGGTACGCGCGATGAAGACATGGTGAACCTGGCGTTATGGCTGAAACAGCGCCGCTTCCGTCTGGATCAGGTGCAGAACTTCTATCCGTCGCCGCTCGCCAACTCTACGACCATGTATTACACCGGCAAAAACCCGCTGAGTAAGATTGGCTATAAGAGTGAAGATGTGGTGGTACCGAAAGGGGATAAACAGCGCCGTCTGCACAAAGCGCTGTTGCGCTACCACGATCCCGCCAACTGGCCGATGATTCGTCAGGCGCTGGAAGCAATGGGTAAAAAGCACCTGATTGGCTCACGCCGCGACTGCCTGGTGCCTGCGCCGACGCTTGATGAGATGCGCGAAGCGCGCCGTCAGAATCGCTATACGCGTCCGGCGTTGACGAAGCATACGCCGGTTGAGCATCAGCGGCAGACGCCTGCTGAGAATCAACGACGTCCTGCGAAGAAAGGTGCGCCTGCGAAAACGCGCCAGCGGTAAGAGGATGTTGCAGGCAGGCAGCGTTGCTCTGCCTGGCTGTGTGCTTTGTAGGAGAGTTACGTTTGCTGCCCGCCGGTGTGAATGGGTTTGGCGGAATGGTTACGTTCGCTTTGGCGTGAGTGGCACATGGCACCAAATGTGTAATGCGAACAGGCAAAGGGGAGTTTTCGCACTCCCCTTTGTCATCCCCGTTCCCGGCCAACAAACCGCCGCTTCGCGCCTCCCTCGGCTATCTCTCCTCGCTTCAGGTAGGCCGGGATAGGCATCCCGCCTTTCTACGCCTCAGTCCCGGACTACTCGGCCCCTCCCTGGCGTGTTCACGTGCCAGGGAGCATCGTTGAGCCGCGAACGCCTGGTGAACGGAACCATTTCGCCGAACAGCAATGCCACCGAACAACAATACCACTCAATAAAAAAGCCTGGCGGCGAAAGCCACCCCTTAATACAGTCCTAATACCTTCCACCACGCTAACCCAACGGTCATGAAAATCGCCTGATTGACCAGGCTCACCACAAACCCGGTGCGCCACCAGATGCCAGTCGGCACGTAGCCTGCGCCGAACAGGATCGGGCCGCGGGCATGGGTGTATTGCGTAAGCGAGCAGTACAGGCTGCTGCTAAAAGCGAGCATAAACGCCAGAGGAACCACAGGTAAGCCAATATGGGTGCCGACGCCAAGGAACACCGCGTAAAGCGCGGCGATTTGCGCGTTGCCGCTGGCAAAAAAATAGTGCGTATAGAAATACGCGGCGTTAAGCAGTAAAAGGACCACGATCCAACTGGTACCCTGAAGCGAACTTGCCAGGCTTTCACCAATCACATTTCCAAACCAGGTCGTAAAGCCGAGTTTCTTCAACTGGTTTGCCATCATCAGTAAGGCCGCAAACCAAATGAGCGTATCCCAGGCGCCTTTCTCGCTTTTAACATCTTCCCAGGTCAGTACGCCGCTTAACAGCAGTACCGATAGCCCGACAAACGACGCGGTAGTGGGGTCGACGCCGAGCGCATCGCCAAAAATCCAGAGCACCAACAACAGCACAATGGTTGCCAGCATCAGCCATTCGCCTTTGCCAACAGGCCCCATCTTTTCCAGTTCGCTCATCGCAAGCTTTGGGGCATCCGGGGTATGGGTGATAGTCGGGCGCACAAGGGCATACACCAGCAGCGGCACCACAATTAACGACACCAGACACGGAAGCAACGCGGCCAAAAACCAGCCTCCCCAGGTGATGGTCACGCCCGCATTGGCTGCAAGCTTTACGGCCAGCAGATTGCCGGTATAACCCGTCATAAACAGCGCCGCGGTCACATCATTCACGTTACCGATGCAGGCAATCAGGAAGGTGCCAATTTTGCGGCGTGACTCATCGTCTGGTCTGGAGTCGAAACTGCGGGAAAGCGCATCGGCGATAGGGTAGATAACGCCGCCGCAGCGGGCGGTGTTGCTGGGCATTGCCGGCGACAAAATCAAATCAGCGAACGCCAGCCCCCACGCCAGTCCAAGCGTACGCTTGCCTAACAGACGGATCATCTGAAGCGCAATGCGCCGCCCGAGTCCCGTTTTAATAAACCCACGGGCAATCATAAAGGCCACCACAATCAACCAAATCAGCGAACTGTTAAGCTCGCTAAGGGCGGTAGTGATGGCGTCGCTGGCTTTGACATCCCCTGCTGCACGAACCAGGGCAAACACAGTGATACCAATAATGCCCACTGCGCCAATTGGCAGCACGTTCGCCACAATACAGACAATGGTAGTGACGAAAATCACCGCGCTGTGCCAGGCAGGTAGCGTTAACCCGGCAGGCGGGGAGAGTTGCCATAAAAATGCAGCCGGTATCAGAATCACAATCAGCTTGAGCCAGTTAACGGCTCTGGAAGGAGGTGTGCCCACGATGAAATCCTTATCATAATATTATTGGAAGCCGTAAATTATTCATCACGCGAATAATTCATTGATAGATAAGGATTTTAATTGGGTAAGGCTCAGGGCGATGTGTTTAAAAGCAGGAAAACCGGATAAAAAATTCTGAAAATGAAGTCATTACGGAATTTATTGAGAACGGCAGTAGTTGTGCTCCAGGAAAGGGGCCAGAAGCCCGACAACGTAGCCTCTGCCTGTTGTGATAGCGTTAAATCCAATCACAATAGGGTTGAGCCAAAACCCGTCGATGTCACGCCCACAGAACGTAATGTTGAGACAAAAAAAAGCCCGGCGGAGTAAGCCGGGCTGGTAGGGACGGATTAGCCGCCGAACTGATCCGGGTCCGGCCCCAGCCGTTTGCCCTGATCAAGTTTGGCGATATCGCCAATCTCATCTTTATCGAGTCGGAAATCCCACACGTCAAAGTTTTCCACAATACGAGACGGCGTGACCGATTTCGGGATCACCACCAGGCCTGAATCGAGATGCCAGCGGATGACGATCTGAGCCGGAGTTTTGCCATATTTATCCGCCAGTTCGCGGATCACTTTCTGATCAAAAACGCCGTCACCGCCCTGCGCCAGTGGGCTCCAGGATTCGGTTTGGATCTTGTGGGTCGCATTCCAGGCATGGAGTTGGCGTTGTTGCAACAGAGGATGCAGCTCAATCTGGTTAATCACTGGCGTCACGCCCGTTTCATCAATCAGACGCTGTAAATGACTGATCTGGAAATTACACACGCCAATACTCTTAGCCAGCCCCTGCTTTTGCAGTTCGATCATTCCTTTCCAGGCGTCAACATAGCGATCAATAGCCGGTACCGGCCAGTGCATCAAATAGAGATCGACATGATCGAGCTTAAGCTTCTCAAGACTTTCTTCCAGCGCCTGCTGAGGACGCGGCTGATCGTCATTCCAGAGTTTGGTGGTAATAAACAGCTCATCACGCGCAATGCCAGCGCTGTTGATTGCTTTTCCAACCCCTTCTTCGTTTTTGTATGCCGCAGCGGTATCGATGGAGCGATACCCAACCTCTAGCGCTTTATGGATGGCGGAAACCACTTCATCATTTCCTGCCTTCCACACGCCAAGGCCAAGCTGTGGCATAACATTACCGTCCTGAAGCTTAATTACGGTCTGATTTGCCATAAATTCCTCCTTTTGGAATACCCCGCAAGGTGCTGCGGGGTAAGTCGAGTGACTTAAGTCTGGACGAAAAAGCCGAAAACGAAAGGTCGATGCGTGAAAAGCTTAGCGTGCGGCTTCGTAAATTTTACGGCTCACGTCGAGGGTAATGTCTTTATGTTCACCGAGTGCGGTCATGCCGTGCTCTTCAAGTTTCGCCAGCAAACCGGGGATGGAACTGCCGTCAAGCCCGTAGCCGGAAAGGGTCGTTGGTACGCCCATTTGCTCGAAGAAATGGCGGGTTGCGGCGATAGCGGCGTCAATACGCGCATCGTCGCTGCCTTCGGTGATATTCCAGACGCGTTCGGCATACTGAAGCAGTTTGGCGCGTTTCTCGTTGCGTTTGATGTTCAGAAGCGACGGCAATACGACCGCCAGGGTTTGCGCATGATCGAGACCGTGCATGGCGGTCAACTCATGGCCCAGCATATGGGTTGCCCAGTCCTGCGGTACGCCTGCGCCGATCAAACCGTTCAGCGCCATGGTCGCCGCCCACATCACGTTCGCGCGGACATCATAGTTTTCCGGTTCAGACAGCGCTTTCGGGCCGTCTTCCACGAGCGTCAGCAAAATGCCTTCCGCGAAGCGGTCCTGCACTTTGGCATTCACCGGGTAAGTGATGTACTGCTCAACAGTATGCACAAAGGCATCAACCACGCCGTTGGCAACCTGACGCGGCGGCAGGGTATAGGTGTATACCGGATCGAGAACCGCGAAAACCGGCTGCACGAACGGAGAATGGAAAGCTTGCTTGTCGCCAGTGGCGCGACGGGAAATTACCGCGCCTTTATTGGATTCAGAACCAGTCGCCGGTAGCGTTAATACCGACCCCATCGGAATGGCGCTGGTAATTTTGCTGCCGGAAGTTTGCAGAATTTCCCAGGGATCGACGCCGTCCGGGTAGTGCGCGGCCGCTGCGATAAATTTTGTGCCGTCCAGTACAGAACCGCCGCCCACCGCCAGCAGGAAGGTCACGTTCTCTTTACGAGCGACCTCAACTGCTTTCATCAGCGTTTCGTAAGACGGGTTAGGCTCAATGCCGCCGAACTCCAGCACATCCAGACCTTTCAGCGCCTCATGCACCTGGTCCAGCACGCCGGTTTTTTTCACACTGCCGCCGCCGTAGGTAATCATCACGCGGCTGCCTTGCGGAATTTGCTCACGCAGTTGAGCGATAGCATTTTTACCAAACAGGATTCGGGTCGGGGTATGGAGATCAAAATTATTCATGGGAACTCCCGTTAAGTGGGTGAATAGAGAGCCACAATGTGGCGATGGGAGGTATTGTGGGCGTCGACGTGGCGATGCTCAATGCTCATTTCTGCCTGTGTCTTGCCTGTTTCTCCAGGCCGCTGGAGAATTCATGGGTTTTTTCGCACAATGTGAAGCGTGAATAACGGCCAGAGCGTAGCAAATTATGAACCGTCAGCAAATCTGCCAGCATTTAGCAAAAAAAGTTAACTTTCTGAAAAATAAAGAGGATGAAATCAGCGCCTTGCTGCCGGATATCCGCTTGCTGTACGGCACGGAGCCTCATCCCCGCACCCCGGTGATGTACCAGCCTGGCATCATATTTCTCTTTTCCGGTAACAAGACGGGTTATCTCAATAATCGCGTGTTTCGCTACGATGCTAACGAATATTTGCTGCTGACGGTGCCGCTGCCCTTTGAATGCGAAACCTTCGCCACCCCGGAAACGCCGCTTGCGGGAATTCGCATTAACGTCGATGTTCAGCAGTTGCAAACGCTGTTAATGGATATCGGGGAGGATGACGCGTTTCGACCGGCTCAGTGCGCCAGCGGGATTAACTCCGCCGTGCTATCCGATGAAATTTTATGCGCCATCGAGCGTTTGATGGACGTGCTGGATAAACCGCTTGATACCCGGATCCTCGGCAAATCGATTATTCGTGAAATTCTCTATCACGTATTGATGGGGCCACGGGGCGGGGCGTTGCTGGCGCTGGTGAGCCGCCAAACGCATTTCAGCCTGATTAGCCGGGTGCTTAAGCGCATTGAAAACCAGTACACCGAAAACCTGACTGTCGACCAACTGGCGCTCGATGCCAATATGAGCGTGTCGGCGTTTCATCATAATTTCAAATCGGTCACCAGCACGTCGCCCTTGCAGTACATAAAAACCTTCCGGCTGCATAAGGCGCGGATGCTGATTGTTCACGATGGCATGAAAGCCAGCGCGGCGGCGATGCGTGTGGGGTATGAAAGCGCGTCGCAGTTCAGTCGGGAATTTAAACGCTATTTCGGCGTGACGCCGGGAGAGGATGCGGCGCGGATGCGCACGCTGCAGGGAATGTAATTACCTCGCCTTGCGGCGAGGTAAACCATCAGGCGAATTTTTTCTTAAGCACTACCGTCAGCGCGCCAATAAAGCCCGCCACCAGCAGTACGATGGGCAACACCATCAGAAACGTCATCACCTGGTCTTCATGGCGCTTAACAAATGGGATCATGCTGAGCGCATAGCCGAGGCTTGTCACCACGCCGACCCACAAAAAACCGCTCAGCCAGTTAAACAACTGAAAACGACGGTTAGACAGGCCGGAAATGCCTGCCATGGTTGGCAACAGGGTACGAACAAAAGCTAAGAATCGCCCGGCCAGCAGGGCCAACAGACCATGTTGATCGAACATGCAGGTAGCGCGCTGGTGGTATTTTACCGGTAATTGCTTAAGCCAGCTTTTCACCGTTCGGGTATTGCCGAGCCAGCGGCCCTGAATATAGCTCACCCAGCAGCCAAGGCTGGCGGCTGTTGTCAGAATGAGAAGGGTAGGGACAAAATCCATCACGCCTTTCGCCACTAACGCCCCCGCCAGTAGCAATAAACTGTCACCCGGTAAAAACGAGGCGGGTAATAACCCATTTTCCAGAAAGAGCGTGGCGAACATCACGCCGTAAACAATGCCGACGATATGCGGATCTGCCAGCGCAGCAAAATCATGCTGCCAGAGCGCGGTAATAATATTCTCGATAACAACCATGGGTAATCCTGACGAACAGCGTGGATAAGGTAATTGTACGCGTAAAACGCCCGGAACGGTTTGATCCGGGGCCCAATAAATACGGACTATTCTGTCCTTTTAGCTGTCCAGTACTGGAAACTTCAGGCGATGCGTCCGAACCCCGCTTCCAGATCGGCCATTAAGTCTTCGACATTCTCAAGGCCAATATGAACGCGAACTAACGTGCCTTCAAAATCGACCTGTCCATCCGGGCGGATAGCAGCGATTTCTTCTGGCTGGTTGGCAAGAATAAGCGATTCGTAGCCCCCCCAGGAATAGGCCATGCTGAAATAGACGAAATTATCGAGATAGGCCGCTAACTCCTCTTCGTTGAGACGTTTATTCAGGATAAAGGAGAACAAACCGCTACTGCCGAGGAAGTCACGTTTCCAGAATTCATGACCTTTACTGCCGGGCAATGCCGGATGATTGACGCGCGCCACCTGCGGATGCGACGCCAGCCACTCGGCAATGTGCAGGCTGCTTTCGTGATGCTGGCGTAAACGCACCGCAAGGGTACGTAATCCACGGCTGGTCATGTAGGCGGTATCCGCATCCAGCATTTGGCCCATCAGATAGGCATTTTCACGCAGTTGCGCCCAGCAGCGCTCATTGGCGACTGCGGTGCCCACCATGCCGTCTGAATGGCCGATAAGATATTTCGTCCCGGCCTGAATGGAGATATCTATTCCGAAGTCGAGCGCTTTAAACAGCACGCCAGCCGCCCAGGTGTTGTCGATCATAATGATTGCGTTCGGCGCGACGCGGCGCACGGCGGCGACAATCGCCGGAACATCATGCACTTCCATTGTGATAGAGCCGGGGGATTCCAGAAATACAATCCGGGTGTTCGGCTGGATCTGCTCGACGATATCCGCGCCGACCAGCGGGTCGAACCAAGTGGTGGTCACGCCCAGTTTGGCGAGAATTTTGGTACAGAAATCTTGTGTCGGTTCATAGGCGGTGTTGGTCACTAATACATGATCGCCTTGTTCAACAAACGCCAGAATGGTGTTCGCTACCGCCGCTGCGCCGCAGGGAAAAAGCGCGCAGCCTGCGCCGCCTTCCAGTTCGCACATCGCTTCCTGAAGCGAAAAGTGAGTCAGGGTACCGCGACGGCCATAAAACAACTCACCGGACGCGCGCCCGGCGGTGGCGGCTTTTTTGGCGGCGACAGTTTCAAAAACCAGCGACGACGCACGTTGTAGCACGCTATTCACTGAGCCCTGGGTGTATCGTTTGCTGCGTCCGGCGTTTACCAGCGCGGTTTCGATGTGCGATTTTGTCATTTCTGCGTGATCCTGTTTATACGTCTGGATGTCCATACGTTATCACGGATAACGGTCATCGCTTATTCAACGGACGCTAAAAAGTGAGAAAATATGTCGCTGGCCCCATTTACTGCGTAAGCGCAAGGAAATCCATCCCTTTTTACGTCACTATGCAAATACTAATGAGAACGACTATCAATTCGGTGATGTTTTGATATTATTAGCGACAGTTTTGTGATTTTGTCCTGGAGATTCACAGTGGGTAATGAGTTGATGCAGACGGACCTTTCCGTCTGGGGTATGTATCAGCACGCTGACATCGTGGTGAAGATGGTGATGATTGGCCTGATCCTGGCCTCTGTTGTCACCTGGGCTATTTTCTTTAGTAAAAGCGCCGAGCTTCTGAGCCAAAAGCGCCGTCTTAAGCGCGAACAGGAACAGCTGGCTAAGGCCCGTTCTTTAAACGATGCGCATGAAATTGCCGCCGCTTTCCACGCGAAAAGCCTGAGCGCGATGTTGCTAGGCGAAGCCCAAAACGAGCTTGAGCTTTCTGAGGGTAGTGAAGACAACGAAGGCATTAAAGAGCGTACCGGCTTTCGTCTTGAGCGCCGTGTCGCGGCGGTTGGCCGTCACATGGGCCGTGGCAATGGCTATCTGGCCACCATCGGCGCTATCTCCCCGTTTATCGGGTTATTTGGTACGGTCTGGGGCATCATGAACAGCTTTATCGGCATCGCCCAGACGCAAACCACTAACCTTGCCGTCGTAGCGCCTGGTATCGCTGAAGCGCTGTTGGCAACGGCGATTGGTTTGATCGCGGCGATCCCGGCGGTCGTCATTTACAACCTGTTTGCCCGCATGATCGGCGGTTATAAAGCTACTTTAGGCGATGTCGCGGCACAGGTACTGCTGCTTCAAAGTCGCGATCTGGATCTTAATGCTTCATCCGCGCGCCCGGTGCGCAGCGCTCAGAAATTACGTGTAGGTTAATGCCCCATGGCAATGCGTCTTAACGAGAATCTTGACGACAACGGCGAAATGCATGAAATCAACGTGACGCCGTTTATCGACGTGATGTTGGTTCTGCTGATTATCTTTATGGTGGCCGCGCCGCTTGCGACAGTTGACGTTAAAGTCAATTTGCCTGCTTCCAGCAGCCAGCCGCAGCCGCGTCCGGAAAAGCCTATTTATGTTTCAGTGAAAGCGGATAAAACCATGTTCCTCGGCAATGAACCGATAACTGAGGACACCATGATCTCCGCGCTGCATGCGCTGACTGAAGGGAAGAAAGACACCACCGTGTTCTTCCGCGCGGATAAAACCGTTGATTACGAAACCATGATGAAAGTGATGGATACCCTGCACCAGGCGGGCTATCTAAAGATTGGTTTGGTCGGCCAGGAAACCGCGAAAGCGAAATAATGGCCTGAACGTAAAAAGGCGTGGTTTCCCACGCCTTTTTTGTTGCCTGCGATTTAGCCTAAATGCTCACCGCCCGTGACGCCATGCACTTCCGCCGTCACATAGCTGGATTCCTGACTCGCGAGATAAACATAAATCGGCGCCAGTTCGGCCGGTTGGCCTGCGCGTTTCATTGGCGTCTGCTTACCGAATTCCGGCAGTTTCTCCTGCGGCTGCCCGCCACAGATTTGCAGGGCAGTCCAGATCGGGCCTGGCGCCACGCAGTTTACGCGGATGCCTTTTTCAGCAATCTGTTTTGCCAGCCCGCGAGTGAAGTTAAGAATAGCGGCTTTGGTGGACGCGTAATCCAGCAGATGCGGGCTTGGCTGGTATGCCTGAATCGACGACGTGGTAATAATGCTCGCGCCAGGCTTAAGGTGCGGCAGCGCCTGTTGCGTCATCCAGAACAGGGCGAACACATTCACCGCATAGGTTTTCGTGAACTGCTCACTGGTAATCTCTGCAATGTCCTGAACGGCGACCTGTTTACCGGCGACCAGCGCCATAATATCCAGCCCACCTAATTCCTTCACCGCCTGGTCCACCAGGCTTCGGGCAAATTTTTCATCGCTTAAATCGCCCGGAATGAGGATAGCTTTGCGTCCGGCTTCTTCAATCAGCTTTTTCACGTCCTCTGCATCTTCTTGCTCGGCAGGAAGATAATTCAGCACCACATCGGCACCTTCGCGCGCGTAAGCGATGGCCGCAGCGCGCCCAATACCTGAGTCGCCTCCTGTGACCAGTGCTTTACGATCCTTCAGGCGACCTGACCCGACATAGGTTTTCTCGCCGCAGTCGGGAACCGGATCCATCTTCGCCTGAATACCCGGCACAGGCTGAAGCTGTTTCGGGAATTCGCCAGTGTAATACTGGGTGGTGGGGTCCTGAACATGGGTTTGATCATGAGCCATAAAGGGTCTCCTTTTTGTGAAAATACCCTTTAAGGATAGTGCGCGACGAGAAGAGGGCGGGGGGAACCAGGATTTTCCTGAGTAAAAAATCTTCTAATGAGTTTTATACGGCTTCGTTTGAAAGCCGTATGCTTGTTTTATATTCGTCAAAGCCTTTTGCGAATCAAACGGATGAGCAATAACGCTGTCGACCCTATACAGGGGTTGAGTTTTCATTAATCGCCGTTGGTGGATGTTCCGGGATAGCTCCGGCGCCGTCCGGTGTGGCGTCACCCGGTGGCAACACGGGCACGGTATGGGTCTTATACTGCTTTTGAGCGAGCTTGCGGCTCATCATTAACGTAGCGGCTTCTTCCGCTTTTACCTGCTGGTACTGCGCCTCTATCTGCGCTTCAAGCTCATTTTTCTGATCTGCATTTTTTTTCATTATTGCGCATAGTACTGCGCCATAAATCTCTTCTTTGACCTTGAGCGCATAAATTTCACGGCGGTTTTGCCATTTCAAATGCACCAGCGCGGCAGGGATTGCCACTTCCTGGGTGTAGTAAGCAATATCGTCATTGCGAATATCGATTAATACCTGTCTGTTCTGACTTAATATAAATTTTTGCTCTTCTTGCTTATCTAAAGTGAAATATTTTTCGATTTCCTGTTTTTCCATTGTTTATTTATCCCCTAATTGATAAAAAACAGGCTCCGTTGATTCGCGGGTAATAAGATTAAGCCAAATTTTCTTACCTTGATCATTAATCAACGCCGTTTGCTCTTGAATTAGCTGGCTTATTTCTTCTGGGCTGATTTTTTGGTGTTCAAGAAGATTATTAAGTACTTGTGCATAAGTATCAATTTTAGCTACGCAGAAGAGGCGCTCTTTAATGTGACGATCGCGTTCTTCAAGTAAAGCATGACTGCGTTGCCCCGCCAATGTAGTTCGGCTTAGAATATCTTTTTCATGTTCTCTGATGTCGGGTAATTCTTGAGTGAAATTGTCATCTGTGCTGTCGGGTGCTGGCGGATTTGTTGTCGGTGAAATAACATAACGCGCCGCCACAAGAAAATCGGGCAACATGAGATAATTTCCTTATGCTTCAGATGTTTATAGTTGTAGATTCAGTAGATTGCCTTGACGATACCATGTGCTAATTTTAAAATCAAAAAAATGGGTTCGGTACATGAACACAGTAGTTTATTTAATTCTTATCGTATTAGTCTTAATGGTAGGAATATTGATATTAATGCGCCAGGAAGGTGCGAATAAATCACCACTGGTAGAACCTGAACCCCGAGGCCCGGCCAGTAAAGAAGAGGGCGAAGACCATTTCTCCGCGTTGCTGAATTCCATTACCCCCATATGGTACTGGCGCGTTAATCATGAGTACATGGACTTTCTGAACGCGACGGTAAAGCGGATGCGTTTTGATGAGCTCAATGCAACGCCTGGTTTGTTTGAAGCTCAGCGACGCTGCAGCGATCTCAATTCCGCCGTCTATAAGTATTATGAAAATATAAAAAAGCGTTGCCTGAACGGGGAGCTGGTACTGCTTTCCGACATTGAAGTGCTCAATATGCGCCACTGTTTTCACGAGTTTAGCCTGGAGGCGTATCCGGCACTGGTGGCCCTGGTGTGGCCTGAATTCGCCCGTCCTGAGGTTGATCCGGCTGAAATTTAACAAGGCCGTTTCACTGCGCATTTCTGTGTTGCAAGCCGTTAACATTCCTGCGTTATACTGAGCGCCCTTTGGTCATTTTGCAGGACGTTATGGAACGCTTTTTTGAGAATGCAATGTATGCCTCACGTTGGCTACTGGCACCGGTCTATTTTGGTTTGTCTTTAGGTCTACTGGCGCTGACCTTAAAGTTTTTCCAGGAGATGTACCACGTTCTCCCGAACATTTATTCGATAGCCGAAGCCGATTTAATTCTGGTGCTGCTGTCGCTGGTGGATATGACCCTGGTCGGCGGGCTGCTGGTAATGGTCATGTTCTCCGGTTATGAAAATTTTGTCTCGCAGTTAGATATCGACGAACATAAAGAAAAACTTAACTGGCTTGGGAAAATGGATGCCGGTTCGCTAAAGAATAAAGTCGCCGCCTCTATTGTCGCGATTTCTTCTATTCACCTGCTGCGGGTGTTTATGGATGCGCGTAACGTCCCGGATAACAAGCTAATGTGGTACGTCATCATTCATCTGACTTTTGTGCTCTCCGCTTTTGTGATGGGTTATCTCGATAAGCTGACTCGTCACACCCATAAATAAACGCCCATCACGTCATCCTCTACATAAGCACCCTGATAGCCATTGGGGTGCCGAACCGTCAGATTCATCACAATTTTTAATCAAAATATCGCGCCCTTCTTCGCGGCCTTTTATTTTGCCGTTACACTTAAGCTTCTCTTAATAAATTAACGTTTCTTGTGAATACTTACGCTACGTGAAGCAGCAAATATATTCTTCGGCGTTACCCTTTAACGAAGCGAAAACAAAAGTTAACTGATTGATCGTGAAAGGAATCAGTCAGAGTTTATTTTTTCGATAACCTGTTTAAGTGCGCATCTTATTGATAAATAAAATATTGAACTAACTTCCTGTTTTGTCACATAAAGGTCTTGCCGATACAACACCTGTGCTGGAATGGAGTGATAAAAGCCTTATCTATGCAGGTGAAAATATAATGTATTAACGCAGGAAAACGACCTGGCTTGCCATATTACCCCGCAGAGTAGTGCGGAATTACCACCTCTGTTTATCTGTATTGTCAAATAAGGACAAGGCATGAAAAAAGTCGCGCTTGCCGCTGCCGTTTCGCTGGCGATAGCATTTCCCACGATGTCGGTACACGCCTTAGAAAGTCATATTGTTTATAATCCTCAAGGCGTTGCCGTATTCGATACCCATTTTTTTGATGTGGGTGACGGGCCATTTATGCCAGGCGAAGATGACGATGGAAATGAAATCGATCAGGTATCGACCTTCAATATCAGCGCGCATCAAAAAGCGAAAATCCTTAATGCGCTTCGTTACTGGGCAGGCGTCATTACACCAGCGCCTGGCCAGTTACCTGCCATCATAAACGTCGGTACTTTTAACGATGCTAATGCCGCCGGTTATAGCCCATTGGCCTCGAATGCACCCTTTAGCCTTACGCAATTACAGGCGGCGTTAACCGGTAATAATCCTGGCGTACTGACCTATGGCTCACACGGCCAGTTTGAAATCGGCACCCTGTCGTTTGATACCATTCCCTATATCCCTTCGCAGCTGCCGCGATCGGCAAATACCGATCTGACAAGCGTGGCGCTCCATGAACTGGCGCATGGTCTTGGCATCATGAATAAAACCGTGGAGAGGGGCAACGGCGGCGACGTTGATGATGATGATCCCATCCCGGTGTTTAAACCCTACTATGACCAGACGTTTGGCTCCTGGACGGAACATCTGCGCGATGACAACGGTAATCCCGCCCGCCGCGGACAGGTGATCCTTTGTACCGGTTGCGACAATGCCTACGATCCCAATGGCTTTGATGTGCGTCTGGACCAGGGGTATTTTACCGGCGACAACGTGAACGAGGTGCTGGCGGGCGCGATGCGCGGCGTGCCAGTGAGGATCCTCGGTGTCGATGGTTCGGTAGATGCGGACTATATGAGTCATTCGGAACTCACAAACAGCCTGATGAGCCACCAGAATTACCGCAACTACACCACCTTTATGGAAGCGGAACTGGCGATGCTCCAGGATATGGGATACCAAATCGACCGTCGCAACTTCTTCGGTTATTCGGTGTATGGCAATGGACAGACGCTGATTAACCAGAACGGCTATTCACAGCGCAACGCTGACGGTACTGCTTATATCCCGGGCGCGTATAACACGGCGCTGATGGGGCTGGGCTTACATATTTATGGCAGTAATAACCAGATTTCTCAGGCAGCCGATCTGTTGACGGCGGGCGCGGGCGGTGCCGGCGTGCGTGTGGATGGGGAAGGCAATACCCTGACGGTGCTGCCAGGCACGCGTATTTATGCCGATGGTCTTAACGGCCAGGGCGTGATGTTTACTTACGGGAAAGACCATAATTTCGTCCAGCGTGGCGATGTTCAGGCGCTGGGTGAAAGGGGCGTTGCCGCCCGGTTTGACTTCGGCAATAACTTGCTTGGGGACATCACGGAATATCGCGGTTCTTATATCCGCACCATTGAGGAATATGATGAGGACCTCAACGAGTACTTTATAGTAGAGGAACCGCTGCCGGAACTGGAAGGCGCGCTGGTTAATAATGTAGATATCACTGGCCGTCTCGCCGGTAATCTGGCGGCGATTTATATCTCGCAAAACGCCCTGGTGAATAATATCAATGTGATGCGTGGCGCTCAGTTGCAGGGCGATATCATCTCTGAATACAACCAACGGGACGACAACGGCAATCAGCGCCTGACCGAGCTGACTTTCGGTCTGCTGGCGGACGATCAGGGTCGCGCGACCGACCAGCCGGACAATAATTTCCAGATGCGCTATAACGACAACATTTCGGGAATTAACAATCTGGCGTTAAACGCCGCGGGCGGCGTGACCTCACTCAATGGCAACTACAGCGTCTATCGCGTTGATGTGAGCCAAAATGCGACCCTTGGCGGCAATGGGCAGTACACGCTCAATAGCGCTGGGGTCTTTACTAACAGCGGTACTCTCTCGCCAGGTAACTCTATCGGCCAAATCGTGATTAACGGCAATTTCCAGCAGGGGCCGACCGGGCAACTGTTGATGGAAGTCGATGCCGCAGGCAATCACGATACCTTAATCGTCAATGGCAATGCCGCGCTTGACGGGCAGTTAACTCTGGCGCCGGTGCCTGATTGGTATGGCGCAGGCTGGCAGCTTAATTCAGTGCAACTGCTGCAATCAACGACTTACAGCGGCGACTTCAGCGAAGTGAACAGCTTACTGTTCTCCCCAACCCTCGCGGTTGATGTCACGCCACAGGGCGGCGGCGTTTATCAACTTTCGTTGCGTCGCGCCCCGAATGCGTACAGCCAGTACGGCCAGGATGGTAATGCCCGAAACGTCGGGAATGCGCTTGGGCAAATCGTGAACAACGCGGGTACGGATATGCAACCGTTGCTGAGTTCGCTGGACTTTTCCGCCGTTGACGGCAGCGATATTTCCCGTGCGTTGAGCCAGCTTTCGCCAGCGGGTTACAGCGCCATGTTCGCAAGCTCGCTGACGCGTGAGCATCAAATTGCCGATATGATTAGCGCCCGCCAGTTCGCCACTGCGCCAGGACAACTGGTAGAAGATGAATGGCGCAGCTTCGCCGTGCCGTTCGGCGGCGGGGCGTGGCAAAACCGGGAAGATAACCATATCGGTTATGATTCCACCAGCTACGGCATTCTGTTTGGCGCTGAAACGCAAAGTGTCTCTGCGCCTGACTGGATCGTGGGTTTCCACGGTGCGGTTAGCGGGCAAACGGTGAAAGTGAAAGCGCCGGAAAACGGCACCGGGAAAACCACCGCCTTCTCGGTGGGGATGCAGGCGCGTTATGCCGTCGATCCTAAAGCCGGCGTCTGGCTCTTCGGCAATGGCCGCGTGGGCGTTGAGGACGGGCAGATGGATCGCAGCGTGAGCTTCGCGGACTATTCGTCCCGTAATCATGCCGACTGGTCTGCTTATAATGGTTCCCTGGCAGCGGGCGGCGGCTATAACTGGGCTTTGAGCGAGTCGTTGTCTGTCGGGCCGCTGGCGGCGCTTAACTACACCGTATTAGACCGCGATGGTTTCACTGAAAGCGGTAATGATGGCAGCCGGATGCATCTGGATTCGAAAACCTTCCGCTCGCTGCAATCGCGCATTGGCGTCGCGGCTAACTGGGATAAGTCGTTAGACGCAGGCAGTGCGGTGAAAGCGAATCTGCAACTGACCTGGGATCATGAATTACTCGATACCGATCTGGTGCAGAGCGCCAACTTCGCAGGCTATCCGGGCGCAGGTTTCACAACCAAAAACCAGGTAGTGGGACGTGATGGCATGGGCGTTCAGGCCGGCCTTGGTTATGCGCTCAACAAAGATGTGGAGATTGGAGCAAGCGTAAACAGCGATTTGTTCCGCACCGGGTATGATTCCGTATCCGGCAACCTGTCTGCGACCTGGCGTTTTTAAGTAACGCATAGGTAATAAAGGCGCCTGCTTACCAGAGGCGCCTTTATTATTGCTGAGTGAAAACCATGTCCTGTGGGCGTGGTCATCAACAGGTATTGGCGCTGCCTTCTTGCCGTTGGATTAACGTCTCACAAAACAAGAAAAAGCGTCTTTGCAAAGCGTATTCGCCCCAAAGGGGAGAAATCATGCCGCCTTCATTATTGAAGGCGGCATGCTAGTTATTTGTCTTCCAGCGCATCAAAGTCGGACGCGTCATGGCGTTCTGGCAACTGCTCGGATGGGCTGCCCCAGGTGCGGTTGACCTTACGCCCACGCTGAACAGCCGGACGGGCATTCACTTCCTGAACCCAACGCTGGAAGTGTTTATACGAGGCCACGTCCAGGAACTCCGCCGCGTCATACATACCGCCCATCCCCAGTGCGCCATACCACGGCCAGATGGCAATATCGGCAATGGTGTATTCGTCACCGGCGATGTAACGGTGGTCCGCCAACTGGCGATCCAGTACATCAAGCTGGCGCTTGGTTTCCATCGCGAAGCGGTTAATGGCATATTCAATTTTCTCCGGCGCGTAGTGCCAGAAGTGCCCAAAACCGCCGCCAAGATACGGCGCAGAACCCTGAAGCCAGAACAGCCAGTTAAGCGTTTCGGTCCGCCCGGCAAGGTCTTTTGGCAGGAAATGCCCGAATTTTTCCGCCAGATAAAGCAAGATAGCGCCAGATTCAAACACGCGCACCGGCGGGGTAACGCTGTGGTCCATCAGCGCCGGAATTTTTGAATTGGGGTTCACTTCCACAAAGCCGCTGGAAAACTGCTCGCCTTCGCCGATGCGGATCAGATGCGCGTCATACTCTGCGCCGCTTTCGCCCAGCGCCAGCAACTCTTCCAGCAGGATAGTGACCTTCTGTCCGTTGGGGGTGCCCATTGAGTAAAGCTGTAGCGGATGTTTGCCTACCGCAAGGGTGTGTTCGTGGGTTGGACCTGCAACAGGGCGGTTAATACTGCCCCATGTGCCGCCTTGTTTTTCCCAGGTCCAGACTTTTGGGGGTTGCCAGGGTTTATCAGACATGATTTTCTCTGCCTTTTTTGCGAGGATGTTCAAAGATGTTAAGCGAAGATAGCTGAGCTGGCTGCCAATGTGTAGCAGGCCGTGCGTTTAACCAGCTGTAATGTGTTACATTTCCCGCGCTTGAATAACCACCTCGCATAACAACGGGTAAAAAAAATTACGATACGATTTTGCTGGCTTCTGGCCGTGTTGCCACTGCTCAATGGCTGCGGCACGCTTTCGCAGATGTCTTCGCCAGCAGGCACGCAGGATTTGCTCACGCATGAGTCGCTGGATGGCGACATTAATAGCGTGGTGCGACACTATATGGCGCAGAAAGCGGTTTCCGGCATGACCGTTGCGGTGATCCATCACTACGGCGAGCCGCAGTATTACGCCTGGGGCGTAACCGATACCCTTCATCATTACCCGGTGAAGCAGGATACGCTGTTTGCGCTGGGCTCTTTGAGTAAAGGCGTGACGGCGGACGTAGTGGCAAGCCTGGTCAAAGAAGGGCGTTTTACCTGGAATGATACGCTGTCGACGTTATTGCCGCCGGGAACGCCGTTAAGTCCTGATGCCAAAAACATCACCTTGCTGGAGCTGGTGACGCACACGTCCGGCCTGCCGCGCCAGAATATGGATCTTCCTATGCTGAAGAAATTCATTGGCTATTTAGGCGATGGCGAGAATTTTTACGGTGAACTGGATAGCGACGAGGTGGTGCATTATTTAGCGGACTGGCAGGCGCCTCAACGCAAAGTACCGGTCTATTCCAATTTAGGCTACGCCCTGATTGGCTATATCCTGAAATATCAAACCCACGAAGATATTCAAACGCTTGCGTCACGCTATGTTTTCCGCCCGCTCCACATGACCAACAGCAGTTTTTCCCCGCAACAATTAACCCCGTTTCCCATGCGCGCGCTGGGGCACGCCGGGGATCAGCCGAAGTTCATTCCGCGCGGCCAGTTAACCCCTGACTGGCGCTTTACCAACAATATGGTTGCGGCGGCGAGTCTTTATAGTACCGCGGAAGATCTGATTGCCTATGCCCGCTACCATATATCGAAAACCGACGATAGCGCACTCGACGCCGTGTTTGCCGCGAACCGCAGTCGATACCAACATCATTCTCGCCAGTGGCAGGGCCTTGCCTGGGTAACCGACGCCATCGGCGAGAACAATATTACCTGGCAGGTGGGCTATATAGGCGGGTATTCCAGTTTTATCGGTTTTGATAGACAGCATGGCAATGCGGTGGTGGTGCTGCAAAATGCCTTTAACTGGAGCAACTATATTGGCATGACGCTGTTGGTGGATATGGCGCAAAAAGATAGCCGCACGCCAGGCGAGCGTTACGCCATGCGTTTTTAATTTCACAAAAACCGGGTAAGGAGAGGGCATGAGCCTGTCAATTATGCTCCAGGGCACCGCCTCTGACGTGGGCAAAAGTACGCTGGTGGCCGGGCTGTGCCGGATTTTTTACCAGGACGGACATCGTACCGCGCCGTTTAAATCACAGAATATGGCCCTGAATTCCGGCATTACGCCCGAGGGTAAAGAGATGGGCCGCGCTCAGGTCTTTCAGGCCGAGGCGGCGGGCATCGCGCCGGATGTGCGTATGAACCCCATCCTGCTGAAACCCACCAGTGACCGCAACGCGCAAATTATTCTGATGGGTAAAGTCGCCAGTGACATGGATGCCGTCAGCTATCACGATTACAAACCCCGACTGCGTGAAACCGTACGCGAGGTGTACCAGAGCCTTGCGGCGGAGTATGACGTAATGGTCTTGGAAGGCGCAGGCAGCCCGGCGGAAATCAACCTGCGCGATCGTGATCTGGTCAATATGGGGATGGCAGAACTGGCGCAGTGTCCGGTCATTCTGGTGGCGGATATCGACAGAGGCGGCGTGTTTGCGGCGATTTACGGCACGCTGGCGCTGCTTCAGGAGCATGAACGCTGGCGCGTAAAAGGCGTGATCATCAATAAATTTCGCGGCGACCTGGCGCTGCTCTCGTCTGGCCTGCAACAGATAGAAGCGCTGACCAGCGTGCCGGTGCTGGGCGTTATGCCCTGGCTTGATGTGAGCCTGGAAGATGAAGACGGTGTGGCGCTTCAGCGCGGTAAATACCAGGCTGTGCCAGCACGTGCGCTGGAAATTGCTGTTATTCAGTTGCCCCATATTTCTAACTTTACCGATTTCAACCCGTTGGCGGCGCAGGGCGATGTGCGGGTGCGCTATGTGACGTCTCCTGCTCAATTAACTGCTGCCGATTTATTGCTACTTCCCGGCAGTAAAAACACGCTCGGCGATTTGCACTGGCTGCGGGAAACCGGGCTGGCGGACGCATTATTGGCACAACACCAGGCCGGCACGCCGGTCATGGGGATTTGCGGAGGTTATCAAATGCTTGGCAGGACGATAATCGACGACGTCGAATCCGGGCTTGGCGAGCGGCCAGGCCTGGGATTGCTTAACGTGACGACCCGGTTCGCCCGTGAAAAAGTCACCACGCGGGTTTCAGGTGTAGCGGCATCGGTGCCATGCGGCATGCTTCAGCCGTGCAGTCAGCAGACAGTCAGCGGGTATGAGATCAATATGGGCGAGACAACCCTCGCAGACGGCGTAACACCGATGCTGCGCTTTGGCGAACGTATTGACGGCGCCGTCAGCGAAGACGGGCAGGTGGCAGGCTGTTATCTCCATGGGCTATTCGACAACGGCGCGTTTACCCGCGCCTTGTTGGACGCGCTACGTAAGCGTAAAGGCCTTGGCCCCTGGGATGGCGACGTGATGGACTATGCCGTCTATAAAAACCAACAATTTGATTGCCTGGCGCAGAGTATGCGTGACCATATTGATATCGCGCGTATCTATCAAATAATGCGCGAGCATAAGGAGCATTAATGATCCTGATTACCGGTGGCGCGCGCAGCGGCAAAAGCCGTCATGGCGAGCGACTCGCACAGGAAATGGCGGGGCGCGTAATGTATATCGCCACCTCGATGGTTTTTGATGAGGAGATGGCCGAGCGCATACGCCATCATCAGCAAAGCCGCCCGGCGCACTGGCGTACCGTTGAGGCGTGGCGCGATTTACCAGCGGTGATTACGCCTGATAACGATCCCGAAGAAGCCATATTGCTGGAGTGTATTACCACACTTATCAGCAATCTGCTGTTTGACCTGGTAGGCGATACGCCGGAGTCAAGCTGGGATTACGCAGCGATTGAAGCACATATTGAAGCGCATATTGACCGGTTGCTGACCGCCTGCGCGGCTTGCCCTTCACCGGTCATACTCGTGACGAACGAAGTGGGGATGGGGATTGTGCCGGAGAACCGTCTGGCACGGCATTTTCGTGATATCGCCGGACGCGTCAATCAGCGGCTGGCGGCGCAGGCAGAGCAGGTATGGCTGGTGGTATCGGGTATCGGCGTGAAGATTAAAGGATAAGGCGATGGGCGGTGGCCCATCGCCTGCGAACGTAATGGGCTGAGAACACCCAAAGCCGACAGAACATTGCAATGCTCACAGCCTGGCAATCTGTTTTGAGTGCCAGCGACCAAGGATAAATACCGAGATCATCGCCCCCAGCAAAGCACACAGCATATCGGACTGGGTGTCCCACGGATCGCCCTGCGTGCCAAGAAATTCATCCGCGCCCTGACCAAGGATAAGCGCGACCCACCACTCAATCAGTTCGTAAAAGGCGCTTATCGCAAGCGCAATGCAGCACACCACAAACGCCAGCATCTTACTGCCATTAACGAAGCCGCCACGGATTAATACCTCTCGCGCCGCCAGCGCCGGGACTAAGCCCTGAAATAAGTGGCCGAGCTTGTCATAAGGATTGCGGCTGAGATGGAACCACTCCTGCACCTCAAACCCGAGGGGAACCCTGGCATAGGAATACATTCCGCCGACAATCAGAATAATGGCGTGAAAAAAGATCATGACATAGAGCATTGGCGTGAGCGGGTAGCGCCGCGCCGTTGCCCACAGGATCGGTACGATGATAAAAACAGGTAACACTTCCATAAGCCATGTCAGTTTGCTGGCGGTAGCGATACCCGTGACAACGAGCAATAGCGCCAGCAGGAAAACACCCACCGGCAGATAAACAGGGCGAGAAGCCGTCATTTGCGATCCTTCACTGATGAGAAAGCGTAACTATCGGGCGAAACGTGAATAAAAACAATGTCACCGCCTCTGAATGAACAGATTCCCTGCCAGAATCAGCGGGTAAGCGGAATAGAGAACGAGGGTAGTACCAGCGTGGAGAGCAGTAAAAGAAGCCCGAGTGGGGTCACTTTACCCCACTCTTTTTACCATCAAGGAAACGTGTTGCGCGACAGTGCCCTGTTGCGTGTTTTGGCATCCCCGGTGCCGTTGCATTCTGGGTTTCGTGCATATCGAAGGGGCAGGGACTCCTGGTTTTCAAAACCCGGGTTAATTATTTCCCTAACTGGGTCGTGTAATTGCTTTCCACCCAGCGATAGCCGCTACCCTCGCGCTTCACATGACCAAGCCCCGGAAACGAAATATGTGCCGCAGCCACCCAATAGCCCTGATCGGCAGCCTGTTTAAGGACGCGTTCGCGCGTGGCAATGGCCTTCTTGCTATCGACATCAAAGTGAATGGCAACGTGGGGATCGGGCAGTTGAACTGCTTTCGCGTGGATAATATCTCCCCATAAAACGAGGGTCTGACCTTCACTTTCCACACGATACAGCACACTCCCAGGCGTATGGCCTGCTGTGGACTCAGCCCGAATTCCGTTAATGAGCGTTGCAGGCGCCTGGAACGTTTTTAACCGACCCGCATTAATCACCGGGCGCAGGGTCTTCTCACTTTCAGCAAACGTGTGTGCTTCATCGGCTTCCACCTGATTGATGTTAGCCGGGTTAAGCCAGAAGTCTGCATCGCGTTTATCGACATACACATCAGCGGCGGGAAAGGCGGGTTTGCCCGCACGTGATACCCCGGCTGAGTGATCGGCATGAATATGGGTCAGTAATACGGCATCAATGGATTCAGCGGGATAGCCCGCTGCCGCAAGGTTTTTAAGCAAATGCCCGCCGTGGCTGCCGAACAGTTCACCTGCGCCCGTGTCGACTAAAATACGCGTTTTGCCATCATCAATGACATAAGCGTTGATCGAGGTTTCTGCTTGCGGCGTCATGGCCTCATTTGCCATAGACTGGCGTAATTTTTCCGGTGAAATATTAGTCAGCAGCGTATTCAGAGGGATTGTCACTGTACCGTCGGATACCGCAGTGATGCGCAATTTCCCAAGCTTCATTCGATAATAACCGGGCGCCTGCTCATTTAACGGGTCAGTCTGTGCGGTCGCCACAGGCGGGTTGGAAATGAGGAGCGCTGCAATCAGCGCCAGGATGATCTTCATAAAATTGCCTCTTGATCGTGTCATTTAATTAGTAAGGGCAGTATCCTGACGCAACCAGTATCACTCAAATTGATTAATATAATGTTCACTATCAGGGAAAATGATTTTCATCGTATCGATCTCAATTTGCTGACGGTGTTGCTTGTGCTTTATCGCGAAGGCAGCGTGTCACGCGCGGCTGAAAAACTGCATCTTGGGCAACCTGCGGTCAGTAATGCGCTGGCCCGATTACGTGACATGTTTGACGATCCTTTGTTTGTTCGTACGGCCGCTGGCATGACGCCGACGCCACGTGCCGAGACGCTGGTCGCCGCGCTCGGACCTATGATGGAGCAGATGCAGCAGGTTCTTTTTCAGCCACCGTCATTTACGCCAGCAACTGCAACTCACGTATTTCGTTTAGGTATGAGCGACTGGGTGGAACGGTGGTTGATGCCGGAATTGCAGGCTTGTCTATCTCGTGATGCGCCGGGCATTACGCTGCAGGTTAGTGCAAGCGATCCATTCCGGGACGGTGAGCAATTGCTTCAACGAGAGTTTGATCTGGCTATTTCCGTGGGGCAGAGCACTGCCGCCACGTTAAGGCGTGAAAAAATAACGTCACTGCAGTTTTGTACGCTCTGGCATCCTGAGCAGTTGCCATTAGAAACGCCACTGACGGTAAATGATTATGTGGGTAACGATCATGCACTGGTGTCATATCGTGGCTCGACGTGGAGTGCCATTGATGAACAATTAGCCTTACAGGGCCTATCACGGCGGGTGCGTTACGTTACGCCGTATTTCTCATCCCTTCCCGCAATGTTGAAGCGAATACCCGTGTTAGCGACAGTTCCCGCTGGGCTCGCAGCCGATTGGGTTGCGCATTATGGATTACGCTGTAGCCCGGTTCCGGTTGAAACGCCGGAGATTGCTGTGTCGCTGCTGTGGCATAAAAGTTCCGACAAGGATTTACCTCTGACATGGCTGAGGACGGTTTTAAGCCGCGTGATAAAAGCACTGCCGTAAATCGTCATTTCCCGTGACGACCGTAATAATGCTGATGGCGCTGAGTTTCTAATCATTGAAAGACTTCTTTATAACAGCCGTTGAGGCTTCACTGCTATTTAAGCAAGTCGCTGATATATGCTGGTTCCGTAAGGGATAAGCCGTGCGGTATATCATTCTGCAAAAGTATTGAATGGAATCAAAACGGGCTGAGAGAGTTCAATATACGTGCAGGGCGGGGCGGCTATTGGGTGATCGATATAAGCTGTTTTGGCGGTATTTGATGAGATTCAAATATAAAGCCCCCAGTAAAGGGGGCAGTAATTAGTTATAATAAATACAGGGCATAGTGCAAGTGTTTCGTAATCTTGCGCGCGTCTCCTGCATACCGGGTCCATACCAGCGGCGTTGGTGCCCACACAACCAGCAAGAACAGCTACATGGGGTCTTATAGTGACGCCCCAGATCTGTTGGGCTGCCATTGCCAGTAGCGTTATCGTGTCGTCGGTTGTGTTTCATTCGACGCATATGGTGACGTCGTTCTGCGCGTGTTCGTGCCATCGGTTTTCCTCATTGCTAACGCGGTCATCAACCGCGCGGATATGAGGAATCTGTTTTTTGTAATCAAGGCGCTTGTCTCTAAATCACCCGACTGTCAGTTCGGTTGAGATGCAGTTAGCACAAAAAATGTCTGGGGGTATCTCGAGTTATTTCCCATGCCCTTATATCGTCAAACGACATATTCAATGTAATGATTTCAGCATACCAAAAAGGGAGCATGGTCAGCAGAATAATCTCACCGCTGGCAAGATTGTATTGCCATACGTTTTTTATTTTAATGTAGTGTTCGGCATTTTAATGCGAAGGTAAATGAATGACGTGTATTGTTGCCATTTTTTTGCGGATTTTTTTTGAGTCAATTAAATTGGATAACGGGTTTTTATTTGGCGTTATAAATAACTTTGGGTTGTTGGGGTGGAGTGAATAATATAATTATTTATTATGCTCGCAAATATCATTATTCATTGGATCTATAATGTTGGACTTAATTTTTCAACGGAGTATTCTTTATTTGCTATGGTAAGCAGGAGTGTTTTGAATGCAAGCATCAGATTATTTAAGGATGAAGTTACAGAGTGATCGGCAGCTCTCTCTCTATACAGAGCATGGTTTTACTTCATTTGCACAAGCTACAAGGAGTACTCTATCTGATATCTATGCTGGCATAGAAAGAGTAAGTTGGTATTCATCTTGCCTAATTCCTCGGTATGGTGACGTATGTAGCGAGTTGATGACGGAAGATAAAAGATTATTTCTTTCATTAGAGTCTGTTTTCAGATACCGCGATGTTATCCTTTTTATGCTTGTTCTATATTTTAAAATGCTTGAAGAGGATAGACAGAATGAAAATAAAGAAGGGAAAGTTCAGGGGCTAACGAAGAGTGTTGCAGGGTATTTTTCTCATAGCATATCAGCAAAAGAAACAAGAATGGCTATGTCATATGCACTAGCGAAGGTCATTGAAGGATCTGGTGTGGCTTCAACTTTAATCATTCAACGAATATCAAAATTAGCACCCCATTTTATTATGGGGTTGCAGTTGTATGGAATAGGGCAAGAAGCTGCCATGGCAGCGAGACATCTAAAAATTATAGAACCAAGATATTATTCAATATTATATAATGCACAGTTAGAAATGTTGTATTATTTCATTGAGCCGATTTTGGTTGATATAATACAAAAGGTACAGAGTAAAACCTATAAAAATCTTGATGAACTGTATGAAGCATTAGCGAGTAAATATAATGTTTAAGAGCCTGATTTCTCTTTTTCTGTCAGATATATTGTTTCCGGTGGTAATTGTATTAATCGGTATATTTTTTATCAACTTCTTTCCCAATCACTGGTTTATTTTAACTTTCATTTCTATTGTGATATGGATTGCAATTTTCTCAAAGTTAACAGAAAGATTTGATAAATACAAATAACACAAGGAGTTTCAATGTCTAACCCAGCTTATTTGTGGATAACTGATGAAAATAATTCTCCTATCGTTGGGAGTTCTCTTGTTAGTGGTCGAGTCGGTGCTATTGAATTAAAATCTTTCACACATAATGTAAATATCCCAACCAATAATCATACGGGAAAGCTTACAGGCACTCGCGTACACAGTCCTATATTATTTCAAAAAGAGTTTGATAGAGTAACACCGTTCCTTTATAAAGCTCTTAGTCAGGGGGTTACGCTGAAATCAGCAACAATTAAAATGTATCAGATCAGGGATGCTGGTATAGAGCAAGAATATTTCAATATCATTTTAGGTAATGTTAAAATTACTTCTATCACTCCAGATCTATATGCAGGTGCGATGACTGGCACACATATGGAATCGGTTATGCTGCGTTATGAATCAATTATATGGAAATATGTAGATGGAAATATTCAGTATAAGGATGAATGGAACCATAGAGCCACCTACTAACCTAGTCTAACGCCATAGACAGTAGAAAAAACAGGAAAGCAAGCTTCCTGCTGTATATTTGTTTACGTCATAAAGACGCTCATAACAATCATCTTCATTTCGTCGCTCATCGTGTTGGCCTTGACGGTTTGGTCTGGCATGGTCAACATGACCTGCATACCGCAGGCATCGAATCTCGGTTTAATATTGCCAACAAGACTAATCATATAGTAATAATTTTATTAGATATGGATGATGTTTCTTTTAAAATTTAACATTAAAAATTCACTAGAGAACAATTAAAACAGAGATAAAATATAATAAAGAGACAGATAAGCATATTGTTAGATGATTCTTAGTAAAAAAGTTGATGAACCAAAGGTTTAGTTTTTTAAAGGAATATGAGTTAGGTGCATAGCAAGTACGTGTATTATTTCTTAGTTACGATCTCATCGAACGGAGCTAACCAAAATATTATTAACAACAAAACGGGAGCGCTGCCAGGAGTTTTTAACGAGAGTAGTAGAAAAGCAAAGGAGGAGCGTATTGACTTTATAAAGCAAAAAACCAGCCCGTAGGCTGGTTTTTCTAAATAGTGGTGCCCGGACTCGGAATCGAACCAAGGACACGGGGATTTTCAATCCCCTGCTCTACCGACTGAGCTATCCGGGCAACGGGGCGCATTAAACCCGATTCACCGTATCGCGTCAACGAAATTTCCGCCTTCTTAGTTCAGATGCGCATTATGCCGCCAGGTTGATGACAATCCAGCCAGTTTAACCGGCGAAGACGTGCGTCCAGAGCGCTGAAATCGGCATACTGATGACCAAAGCAGGCAGCATATTCACTACCGGGAACATTTTAATGCCGCAAATTCGCAGCCCGGTTCCGAGCAACAGCAGGCCGCCGACGGCGGTAAAATCAGCCATCATGGCCGGTGTCGTGAGGGGCAGAATAATAGCCGCGCCCCATGCGAGCGTTAACTGTATCACCATCAGCGGAAACGCGATAAATGCCACTGCTACGCCAAGCGTGGTGGCGAAAATCATGGCGGTAAAGAAATCGAGAAAGGATTTGGTAATCAGAATGGTCGGGTCGCCGGTCATGCCTTCCTGCATTGCGCCAAACACACCGGTGCCGCTGGCGCAAAACAAAATAACAATGGCCACAAAGTTTTGAATAAAGGCATCATGCGCGCCGTTTTTTCTGCCCGCGCCTTTATCCAGCAGCGCACGCGCTTTGCCTGCGGCGGCGTTGATGCCGCGCTCCATATAACACAGCTCGCCAATAATGGTGCCGAGCAGGGTAGAGAGCACCATCACCGGCAGGTTGGCGCATTTCACAATCAACAGTATGCCAATGCCGAGAGAGGCAAGCCCGAATATCGACGGCATCGTTACCCGTAGCCGTTCCGGTAGACGCGCGCCCAGCAGCGCACCCAGCAACCCGCCAATTAATACGGCGGCACCATTAATAAAAGGACCCGTAACCATCTTTTCTCCAGAGGCGTCTTTTTAACGTCAGACGTACTTAAAAAGCATTTGTATGTTGTTTCAGGAATGCGTTTTCATGCGCGAAATGTGCGTGTTAATGCTTTTCGGCGTGGCGAGCTTTCTCCCGGGCATAACGCGCTGCCTGATAATATCAATAATTTACCGTGATGTTCTTTGGCGATTTATGCAGTTTATCGATTGCGTATTGCACGTGAGATTCAAAACTGCCATGATTGCGCGAATTTTCCGCTTACCTGACACGAGGCTTGTATGATGAGGTCGTTTTTCACGCCTGTCACTTACAGACTGCGTCCTGCTGCGCAGACTATCGCCCGTGCTCCTTTCGCGTTTTTGCCCCCACTCACCATGCGGTGAGGCCAACGCACGCTCACTCCGGGATATCAGTAAAACCAGAAGCGCTCTGTTTTTACTGATGTCAGGCGGTCGGAGCTGTTTCCAGTTTCACCAAAGACGCCATACCGGGATGGTATCCCTGTGCTTGCCTGTTGGCACTTACTCCCTATAAGGCTTTTGTTGCTTATGAAATCGTTAAAAATCGCAGCCAGTCACGATCTTGCCCATGCGCTTTCTACCCACCGTGAGGTGGTGACGCTGGATAATACTGACTTTACCGATGTCGCCGCCGTAGTGCTTACCGCTGCCGACACGCGCAGCGGTATCCTGACGCTGCTCAAGCGTACGGGCTTTGTGTTGCCGGTATTTGTCCTGAGTGAAACGCCGCTGACGCTGGAAGGGGTAACTGGCGTCATTGACGGTAACGCCCAATCGTTTCTGGAGCTGGAAGCCGCCGCGACGCGTTACGAAGAAAATCTGCTGCCGCCGTTTTTTGATACCCTTTATCAGTATGTCGAAATGCAAAACAGCACTTTCGCCTGCCCGGGCCATCAGCATGGCGCGTTCTTTAAAAAGCATCCGGCAGGACGGCAGTTTTATGATTTTTTCGGTGAGAACGTATTTCGTGCCGACATGTGCAACGCCGATGTGAAACTGGGCGATTTGCTTATCCACGAAGGCTCAGCCAAACATGCCCAGAAGTTCGCAGCCCGCGTGTTTAACGCCGACAAAACCTATTTCGTCCTGAACGGCACATCCGCTGCCAATAAAGTCGTGACCAATGCGCTGCTGACGCGTGGCGACCTGGTGCTGTTCGATCGCAATAACCATAAATCCAACCACCACGGCGCGCTTATTCAGGCGGGCGCAACGCCGGTTTATCTTGAAGCGGCGCGCAATCCCTATGGCTTTATCGGTGGGATCGATGAGCACTGCTTTAATGAGGCCTATCTGCGCGATCGGATCCGCGAGGCCGCGCCCGCGCGTGCTGACGACGCGCGCCCGTTCCGCCTGGCGGTTATCCAGCTCGGTACTTACGACGGCACCATTTATAACGCCCGTCAGGTGATCGATAAAATCGGCCACCTGTGCGACTACATTCTTTTCGATTCCGCCTGGGTGGGCTACGAGCAGTTTATCCCGATGATGGCCGACTGCTCGCCGTTACTGCTCGATCTCAACGAAAACGATCCGGGGATCTTTGTTACCCAGTCGGTACATAAACAGCAGGCCGGTTTTTCACAGACCTCACAAATCCATAAAAAAGATAATCACCTGCGCGGCCAGGCGCGGTTTTGCCCGCACAAACGCCTGAACAACGCGTTTATGCTGCACGCCTCCACCAGCCCCTTTTATCCGCTGTTTGCAGCGCTCGATGTCAATGCCAAAATCCATGAAGGAGAGAGCGGACGCCGTCTGTGGGCCGAGTGCGTGGAGCTTGGCATCAATGCGCGAAAAGCCATCCTCAACCAGTGTTCAATGCTCAAACCTTTTGTGCCGCCAGTGGTGGGCGGTAAACCGTGGCAGGAGCATCCCACCGAGCGTATTGCCAGCGAACGGCGCTTCTTCAGTTTTATCCCTGGCGAGCGCTGGCATGGCTTTGACGGTTATGCTGACGACCAATATTTTGTCGATCCGTGCAAACTGCTGCTCACCACGCCAGGCATTGATCCCCACACTGGCGATTACGCCGCGTTCGGCGTGCCCGCGGCGATACTTGCAAACTACCTGCGTGAAAATGGCCTGGTGCCGGAGAAGGCGGATCTCAACTCGATTCTGTTCCTTCTGACACCGGCGGAAAGCCCGGAGAAAATGGCGCATCTGGTGGCGCTGCTGGTCCAGTTTGAACGCCATATCGAGCAGGACACGCCGCTTGCGGAAGTGCTGCCATCCCTGTGGCAAAAATATTCGGTGCGCTATAAAGGTTATACGCTGCGCCAGTTATGTCAGGAGATGCATGATCTGTACGTCGGTTTTAATGTCAAAGATCTGCAAAAAGCGATGTTCCGTAAAGACGAACTGCCGCAGGTGGTGATGAACCCGCAGGACGCCAACCGCGAATTTATCCGTGGCAATGTGGAACTGGTGCGTATCAGCGAAGCCGCTGGCCGTATCGCCGCAGAGGGCGCGCTGCCGTATCCGCCAGGGGTGCTTTGCGTGGTGCCGGGCGAAGTGTGGGGCGGGGCGGTGCAGCGTTATTTCCTGGCGCTGGAAGAGGGCGTGAATTTACTGCCGGGCTTCTCGCCGGAGTTACAGGGCGTGTACAGCGAGACCGATGCCGACGGGATAAAACGGCTCTATGGAAACGTGCTGAAAGCGTAAAAAAAAATGCCGACCAGAAGGTCGGCATTTTTATTTCATCACACGTTATCAGGCGTGGTGCACAGCGGCCGCAGCCGGTGCTTTCACATGTTTGTATTTGAACAAGGCGACGAACGCGAACGCCAGAACCAGCGAGTAGCCTGCGAAAATTAACCACACGGTTTGCCAGTCGGTAATGCCGTTCAGGGTGTAGTGCTCAACCACTTTGCCGCTCACGATACCGCCGAGGATACAGCCGAAGCCGTTGGTCATCATCAGGAACATTCCCTGGGCGCTGGCGCGGATGGCCGGTTTCACTTCCTGCTCAACAAACACTGAACCGGAGATGTTAAAGAAGTCGAAGGCGCAACCGTAGACAATCATCGACAGAACCAGCAGCACGGTGCCCATCGGGGTTGGGTCGCCGTAAGCGAACAGACCGAAGCGCAACATCCAGGCGATGATACTGATAAGCATCACTTTCTTAATGCCGTAACGGCTCAGGAAGAACGGGATGGTCAGGATAAACACGGTTTCGGAAATCTGCGAAATCGACATCAGTACTGACGCGTGCTGAACGATAAAGCTGCTGGCGAAAAGCGGATCTTTATCGAAGCTGTGCAGGAAGGTGTTACCAAACATATTGGTAATTTGCAGTTCCGCGCCGAGCAGCATAGAGAAGATAAAGAAGATAGCCATGCGCTTGTTTTTAAACAATGCGAAAGCATCCAGACCAAGCATGGTAGACCAGCTCTGGTTTTTCTGCTGGTTGGAAACCGGCACATGCGGCAGAGTCAGGGTAAACAGGCTCAGTGCCAGAGAGAGGGCCGCACCGATATAAAGCTGCATGTGGCTCAGCTCAAACCCGGAGAAGCTCACCGCCCACATCGCAATAATAAAGCCGATGGTGCCCCAGATACGGATAGGCGGGAAGTGCGTGACGATATCGCAGCCGGCCTGTTGCAGACGGTAGTAAGAAATGGTGTTAACCAGACCCAGCGTCGGCATGTAGGCCAGCGAGTTGATAAGGATCACCACAAACATCGCGGTAGGCGTGGTGACGCTTGCCGCCATAAATAGCGTACCAGCGCCGACCAGATGGCAGAACGCATAAACCCATTTGGCACTAATCCACTTATCTGCCACGATCCCCAGAAGTGTCGGCATAAAGACTGCCGCGATCCCAAGTGAGCTATACACTGCCCCGATGGACGCGCCGTCGAACTTCAGGGTGACGAACATGTAAGAACCCAGCGTCGTCAGCCAGCTTCCCCACAGGCAGAACTGCAGAAACGAGAGTACTTTCAGCTGCAGCTTATAATTCATGTTATTTTCCTCACACGAGAAACCAAAATAATGTTGATATAAAAACATTGAAGGTTACGAATTGTGCGGATGGTATCACTGCAGAGAATGTTCTTTTTGTTAGCTACGACATAATTCTGCAAAAATGGTCCTATTGCATACTGATTTTGTGATGTGCTTAGAAGTTTTGCCGACGGAATCGGCGCGGGACGCGGGGCGGGCGTGAAAAAAATATCCCTCACCATGAATGTGAGGGATGTAACATTTAACACGCGCTATTTACGACGATAGCTTTTTTGCGCCGTATTCACCTTGTAAAGATAACGACGAGATTCCGCCGAAGGATGGCGTGTGGTCAGGGTTTCATACACATCGCCCGGCTGCATACTGTTAATGATGCTCGCGGCCTTAATCTTATCGCTTGAGAACACCCGTAACACGCTGCCCGCACCGCCGTTATAAGCGGTGATCACCGCATAGCGACGCGAGGTAGGGTTGGCAATCCCGCCGAGATAAACATTATTCAGCATCGCGAGATAGGCGGTGCCGGTGTCAATATTGCTCTGCGGATCGAAAAGATAGCTGCGGCTCGGCGTGCCTGATTTCCCCTGGGCGCGGAACACATCTTTCCCTGCCGTATGCTGCACCACCTGCATTAAGCCCAGCGCGTCGGAACGGCTGACCGCATACGGGTTAAACGACGACTCTGTTTGCATAATCGCAAGAATAAGCGACTCATCCACCCCGTATTTGCGCGAGGCCTGACGCACCATTCCCACATATTTATGGGCACGCTTATCAAGGTGGTTCGACACCAGGTTAATGGTGACGCTGTAGATAATACGCAGGCCGTTGCTGCGGCTCTTCATTTGGGTTTGCAGCAGGTAATCAGCATAGCGTGCTGCACGCCACTGCCAGCGTATAGGCTCGCCGTGATTGTCCACAACCTGCCCATACAGGAACGGCTCTTTAGAAATCGGAATATCGTTTACATCCGAGTAGAGATCGATTGACCCCGGATCGTCCCCCATCAGCAAGGTCGTGATAATCGCCTTACGCAGATGGTCGGCAGGTTCGGTGCCTGCGATTGTCTCAAACGTGATAGTACCTTGATCAAAGTTGATATGGCTGCGGGTCTGGTAGCCGTCGGTGTATTTAACGTAGTCTTTCGGCCCTGCGATCAGGACTTCGTTAAATCCCCAGATGTTTTCAATGTTATGGGCGAACTGCCCCATAAGGATGTCAAAACCGTTGGTATCCTTTTCCAGTTCCGGATTATAGCTTTCCGTTTTTTTACTGGAGCACGAGATGAGTAACGGCGCAATCAAAGCCAGCGCGAGTAATTTTTTCATCGTTAAGGGAGTGCGTTGTGTTATTGATGTTATGTTGTCAAAAAAGGGCCAAAGGCCCTTATTGTTGTTCTGGCGGCGTATAGCCCTCAATGTGCACGTCTTTCCCTTCGAACAGGAAGTTGACCATTTCCTGTTCCAGCAGCTTGCGGTGCTCCGGGTTCATCATATTGAGTTTCTTTTCATTGATAAGCATGGTTTGCTTGGTCTGCCACAGCTTCCACGCCTCTTTGGAAATCTCGTTATAGATGCGTTTTCCCAGATCGCCCGGATAGAGTTGGAAATCCTGGCCTTCGGCATCGCGCTGCAGGTAGGTACAAAAAATCGTTCTGCTCATTGTGAGTCCTCACTATCGTGGCGAAGAGGTTGTGTAATAACCGGCTCCGCGTGTAATTGTTGCAATAAGCGCTCAACCGGGGCAGCAAGCCCAACGGATGGCGGCTGTGCCAGGTTATACCAGAGTGTGCGCGCTTCCTCCATGCAAGACGCCCGGGAGGACACAGAAAGCCACATGGGCACAATATCCAAATGGAAGTGGCTGAAAGTATGGCGGAACGCGTTAAGTTGCGTCAGATTATCGGCCTTAATGTTACGTTTCGCCAGCCACTCGCGCAGGCTCGCTTCACTGTCAAACTGGGGGAAGCAGTACAAACCGCCCCATAACCCCACCGGTGGGCGCTGGGTCAACTGCACCGCGTTATCCTGCTGCATCAGCAAAAAATACCCGACTTTTTCCGGCAGTACCTGTTTTGGCTTTTTGCCAGGGTAAGCCGCCCAGCTTTGAGTGGCATATGCCACGCAGCCTGATTGCAGCGGGCACAGCTCGCATTTCGGGCGCGAGCGCGTACACACCATCGCGCCTAAATCCATCATCGCCTGATTAAAGCGCTCCACGCCTTGCGCAGGGGTGACGGCTTCGCTCAGCGACCAGAGCTTTTTCTCGACCTCTTTCTTACCCGGCCAGCCTTCCACGGCATAGCAGCGCGCCAGCACTCGCTTCACGTTGCCGTCGAGTATAGGAAAGTGTTGGCCCAGCGACAGCGAAAGGATAGCGCCAGCGGTAGAGCGCCCCACGCCCGGCAGCGCTGCCACATCGTCGAACGTTTCCGGGAAGTGCCCGTTGAAGTGTTCCGCGACCCTTTGCGCCGCTTTATGAAGATTGCGGGCGCGGGCGTAATAACCAAGCCCCGTCCATAAATGCAGCACTTCATCAAGCGGCGCATTTGCCAGATCGGTCACGGTGGGGAAACGCGCCATAAAACGCGTGAAATAAGGAATAACCGTGGTGACTTGCGTTTGTTGCAGCATCACTTCAGACAGCCATACTTTGTAGGGCGTTTTGTCGATCTGCCAGGGGAGCGTTTTCCGCCCGTATTTGTCGTACCAGTCGAGCACCTGGCGAGAAAATTGCTGCGCTTGCATCATGAACGCGTGCTATCCGGCTATGAGTTTCAGGGCCCAGATTGCAGCACAGAGCGAAAAGGCTGTAAACCGGAACTTTCCTGTGCTTGCATCCCATGACTATCTTTGGATAATGCCGGTTTGCTTTTCCACTCACTGACACAGACTGAAATCATGAATAACGACGTCATTTCACCGGAATTTGATGAAAGCGGCCGCCCGCTGCGCCGTATCCGCAGCTTTGTCCGCCGCCAGGGCCGCCTGACGAAAGGCCAGCAGCATGCGCTGGATAACTACTGGCCGGTGATGGGCGTTGAGTTCACTCCCGCGCCGCTCGACTTTACGGCACTGTTTGGCCGCAGCGCGCCAGTGACGCTTGAAATTGGCTTCGGTATGGGCGCATCGCTGGTGGCGATGGCCAAAGCGAACCCGCACCAGGATTTTTTAGGGATTGAAGTGCATTCACCGGGCGTGGGCGCCTGCCTGAGCCTGGCGCATGAAGAAGGCGTCGAGAACCTGCGCGTGATGTGTCACGACGCGGTAGAAGTGTTGCAAACCATGATCCCTGATAATTCTCTTACCATGGTGCAGTTGTTCTTCCCGGATCCGTGGCATAAGGCGCGCCACAACAAGCGGCGCATCGTGCAGGCGCCGTTCGCGGAGCTGGTGAAGAGTAAATTAAAGGCTGGCGGCGTGTTCCATATGGCAACCGACTGGGAACCTTATGCGCAACATATGCTCGAAGTGATGTCGTCTGTTGACGGTTATAAGAACCTGTCCGAAAACAATGACTACGTACCGCGCCCGCAATCGCGTCCGGTAACCAAATTTGAACAACGTGGCCATCGTCTTGGTCACGGCGTATGGGACTTAATGTTCGAGAGGGTGAAATAATGGCAAAGAACCGCAGCCGTCGTTTACGTAAAAAGATGCACATTGATGAATTCCAGGAACTGGGGTTCTCGGTCGCCTGGCGTTTCCCGGAAGGCACCAGCGAAGAGGTGGTGGATAAAACCGTTGATGATTTAATCAATGAAGTGATTGAGCCAAACGGACTGGCCTTTGACGGCAGTGGTTACCTCGCATGGGAAGGACTTATCTGCAAGCAGGAAATTGGCAAATGTACCGAAGAGGATCAGGCAGCGGTACGCAAATGGCTTGAAGCCCGTAAACTTGAAGAGATCCGCTTAAGCGATCTGTTCGATGTGTGGTGGGATTGATTTCATCAATAACGGGCCGATTGGCCCGTTTTGCTTTACCCGTCATACTCAAGGTGCAGGTGAA
Source organism: Citrobacter freundii (assembly GCF_011077955.1). GTDB lineage: Bacteria > Pseudomonadota > Gammaproteobacteria > Enterobacterales > Enterobacteriaceae > Atlantibacter. Next base: position 119,612 of record NZ_JAALBX010000001.1, on the reverse strand, counting down.
CTGGCTGTAACTTGATTTATTTAAGGTACATAGGGAGTCGATATGATGCGTAAAGCGCTTATGGGCGTATTGCTGGTAACGGCGATGCAGGCTCAGGCCGAATACAAATGCAGCGTCACGCCGCGTGACGATGTGGTGCTCAGCCCGCAAACCGTGCAGGTGGTGGGTGAAAATGGCAACCTGGTAATAGGCCCTGACGGCTCTGTGCAGTACAACGGCGAGCAGAAAAACCTGACGGCAGCGCAGCGTCAGCAGGCGCTGGATTATCAAAAGGCGCTCCGAACCGATTTGCCGTGGATCCATCAGGGCGCGCTTAGCCGGGTAGAAAAAGGGCGCGTGGCGTTGGATCGCGTCATCACCCAGGAAGTTGGCGCCAACAGCAATATGCGCACCCGCCTCACAAGCCTTGATGCTCAACTCAAAACGCAGATGAACCGTATTATTGAGCCGCGTAGCGACGGGCTGACCTTCCACTATAAAGCTATCGATCAAGTGCGGGCTGATGGTCAGCAACTGGTGAATCAGGCGATGGGCGGCATCCTCCAGGACAGCATTAACGAAATGGGCGCCAAAGCGGTGCTCAAAGGCGGCGGTAATCCTTTACAGGGCGTACTGGGAAGCCTGGGCGGGCTGCAAACGGCGATTCAGAACGAATGGAAAAACCAGGAGCAGGACTTCCAGCAATTTGGCCGCGATGTGTGTCAGCGCGTGATAACCCTGGAAGGCCAGCGCAATAAACTGGTTAGCGGACTGAAGTAAAGCGACCCGAGTGATGAAAAAATTACAGATTGCCGTAGGCATTATTCGCAATTCCGATAACGCGATTTTTATCACGCGCCGTGCCGCTGACGCGCATATGGCGAATAAACTGGAATTCCCTGGCGGGAAAATCGAAGCTGATGAAACGCCGGAACAGGCGTTAATCCGCGAGCTTCAGGAAGAAGTCGGCATTACGGCGCAGCAGACGAGGCTCTTTGAAAACCTGGAATATGCCTTTTCAGACCGGCATATTACGCTCTGGTTCTACCTGGTGGAGAGCTGGCACGGTGAGCCGTGGGGTAAAGAAGGGCAGCCAGGCGAATGGGTGGCGGTAAGCGCGCTGGACGCGCAGGCCTTTCCACCCGCGAACGAGCCGGTCATCGCCCGCCTTAAAGCGGAATTCGCGGGTTCCTGAACGGGGGGACTGACAGCCAAAAAACCGGAATACCTCGTGGCATTCCGGTTTTTTTCGCCCTTAATTAGCGTTCCTGCTCGCTCCAGTCATCGGTGTCGTTAAGATCGCTCTGGCTTGGGATGCGCTTTTCTTCCGCCGCCCATTCGCCTAAGTCAATCAACTGGCAACGCTTGCAACAAAAAGGCCTGAAAGGGCTTTTCTCGTTCCAGATAACCGGTTTGCCGCAGGTTGGGCAATTTACCGTGGTGACGTCCGTCATACTTCCTCCTAACAACAGGCCAGTTCAAAATCCAAACGTTCAGGAACGCGGCCATGTTCACTGTCGATCGGCATAAAGCGGATCGCGAAACGGCTTTTATGACCAGAGATCTGCGGATACAGCTCATCGTTCATGCTCATGGTCAGACGCAGCAAATCCGCGTCATCGCCATTGTCCTGAAAGAAACCATTGAGGCTGGTTTGCTTACGGAAAGGAGAAGAGTGGCGAATCAAATCGAGCACTTTTTCCAGCGCGAAACGCAGCGGATCGAGGCTGCTGAACCAGCGGGCGACCTGAGCGTCGCGCACTTCCTGGGGCATATGCAGCCAGAAATGCAGGCTCGGTAAATCAAAGCTACAGCAGCCGCCAGGGATACTTAGACGCTGCCGCACCAGGGCAATCAGGCGATCTTCACGCAGAGCCTGCCCAAGACGAGGCGCGGCCATCAGGGTGACGCCGTGCGCTTTCAGTTCATTGCGCAGCGCCTGAATACGATCGTTATCAACGCCCGGCACTTCTGCCCAGTTTTGTAATTTACGTTGTTGACGTTCAAGTTCTTTAAGCATTTCGGTCCGCACGTCGCCGCGCTCGAAAACATCCATTAAATCGCCGATATTTCGGAAAAAATGCAGAGCGGATGCATGATCGGTCACGGTTAAATGCGACATAAGCTGCTGAAGGAGAAATTCGATGCGCAGCCAGGTACGCATTTTTTCATTCAGCGGATGTTCGTAAAGAATGTGGTTGTGCATTACTGATTTTCCTGTTGCACGGCTTGTGCGGCCAGTTGCAAATAGCGTTGATGCAAGTGCTTTACCTGGGCATCAACGGCGTCTGACCTGCCGCTATTGTCTATAACGTCATCGGCGATGGCTAAGCGTGCTTCCCGGCTTACCTGGGCTGCGATGATCTGTTCGGCATGCGGGCGTGACACATTATCACGTTGCATTGTACGTATTATCTGAGTTTCAGGCTCGACATCGACCACCAGCACCCGGTCGGCTTTGTGATGGAGCTGGTTTTCCACTAACAGTGGAACCACCCACAGAACATAGGCGGATGTGGCGCGCGCCATCTCATCCTGCGTTTCGCGCTGAATAAGCGGATGCAGTAGGGCGTTGAGCCAGGCTTTTTCCTCGGGATTGGCGAAAATGCGCTCGCGTAGCGCCCGGCGGTTCAACGTGCCATCGGGAAGTAACATTGTTGCGCCAAAATGGCGGGCAATGGTTTCCAGAGCGGGTTTGCCTGGCTCGACCACGTTTCGGGCGATGATATCAGCATCAATTACGGCGACACCTAACTGAGCGAATTTATTGGCAACCGTGGTTTTCCCACTTCCTATGCCACCTGTTATCGCTACTGTGTAAACCATAAATCCGATCCTGATAATTCATATTGAAGTAATCACCAGCATTATCATGGCCTTGCAAAGGCCTGCGAAATGTTAATAAAACACCGCATCCACATGATGATGACTTTCGCCTGACGGCAGATAAATTTATAGGATTGTAGCGTAAAAAAGAGGGATTTCGCAGTCTTGCAGCGCCACAATTAGTGCGTATGATAGCGTCACTGGAGTTGGTAGTTGTACCGCCGCTGATATTTACGCGTTCATCGCCATTTACCAGGAATTCGCTCATGCGTATTGAAGAAGATTTGAAGTTAGGTTTTAAAGACGTTCTTATCCGCCCTAAACGTTCCACTCTTAAAAGCCGTTCCGATGTTGAACTGGCCCGTGAATTCACCTTCAAGCACTCTGGTATCCAATGGTCTGGCGTACCTGTCATTGCCGCAAACATGGACACGGTAGGCACCTTCGCGATGGCGAAAGCCCTGGCGGCGTTCGAGATCCTCACCGCGGTGCATAAGCATTACTCCGTTGAAGAGTGGCAGGGTTTTATTGATAGCGTGGACGCGGATGTGCTCAAACATGTCATCGTCTCTACCGGTACCTCGGATGCCGATTTCGAGAAAACCAAACAGATCCTGGCGCTTAACCCGGGGCTGAATTTCGTCTGCATCGATGTGGCGAACGGCTACTCTGAACATTTTGTTCAGTTCGTCAGCAAAGCGCGCGAAGCTTGGTCGAATAAAGTGATCATCGCAGGCAACGTGGTAACCGGCGAAATGTGCGAAGAGCTTATCCTTTCTGGCGCGGATATCGTTAAAGTCGGTATCGGCCCGGGTTCGGTGTGCACAACGCGCGTGAAAACCGGCGTTGGCTATCCACAGCTTTCTGCCGTGATTGAATGCGCTGATGCGGCGCACGGTCTTGGCGGCCAGATTATCAGCGATGGCGGTTGTACTACGCCGGGCGATGTCGCTAAAGCGTTTGGCGGCGGCGCAGACTTCGTGATGCTCGGCGGTATGCTGGCAGGTCATGATGAAAGCGGTGGCACAGTGGTTGATGAGAACGGCGAGAAATTTATGCTGTTCTACGGCATGAGTTCAGAATCCGCGATGAACCGTCACGTAGGCGGCGTTGCGAAATACCGTGCCGCAGAAGGCAAAACCGTGAAGCTGCCTTTGCGCGGTCCGGTTGAATACACTGCGCTCGATATCCTGGGCGGCCTGCGTTCAGCCTGCACCTATGTTGGCGCGTCTCGCCTTAAAGAGCTGACCAAGCGCACCACGTTTATCCGCGTGCAAGAACAAGAAAACCGCGTGTTCAACAGCCTGTAAGCCCAGCGCTGTGAACTACTGTGAAGGCAGAAGGGCAACCTTCTGCTTTTTTTATGCTGTTAATTGGCACCACTCATGGCATCGCCCATCTGGAATACCGGCAGATACATCGCTATCACCAGCGTCCCTACGATAAGACCAATCACTATCATCATCACAGGCTCCAGGGCGGCGGATAGTGAGTCCGCATACTCCTGAGTTTGTCCGGTATGCCAGCGTGACAGCCGCGCCAGGATCAAATCCATCGAACCGGTTTCTTCGGCGGTATGTATTAACTGTCGGCACAGCGGCGTAAAGCCTGGTTCGTTTTCAAGCGCTTTCCAGAACGGAACGCCATCACTGATGCGCGTGATGATGCGCTCAAGCATACGCCGCCAGAAAGGAGAGGCGAGGGTTTGCGTGACGGCATCCAACCCCTGAAGCAACGGCAGCCCGGCCTGCTGCGTCATGGCGAGAATGGTGTAAATCTGGCTCAGGCGTTGACCTTGAATCAGCGCGCCCGCCACCGGCAGGCGCAGCAAAAGGCGTTGCTCATGCCATTGCCACGTCGGGTGTTGACGGTTCTTAACAAGAATAGCGATAAGCGCGAGACTTCCCACAATCAACCCGTGCGCGTTGCCGGTAATAAACGCGGAAAACGCCATCACAGCGCGGGTTAAGGTGGGTAACGGCGCGTTAAACGCCCGGTAGATAGCGGCAAATTCCGGCAGAACAAATCCCGCCATCCCGATCGTGACCAGCACTGCCATAACGAAAATAATGGCAGGATAGCGCAGGGCTTTGATGACCTTTTTCTTAAGCGCCTGCTGCTCTTCCTGCTGGACCGCCAGACGTTGACAGCATTCATCCAGTTTACCGGTTACCTCGCCGGTGCGGATAAGCGCGATAAACAGCGGCGGGAATACCGCAGGCCAGGCTTTCAGCGCGTCGGAGAAAGGAATACCCTGGCTTACCTCCAGACCCAATTCATGAAGAAGCGCCCGCCACTGGGCGCTGGCATGTTGCTCTGCCAGCATAGAAAGCCCCTGAGGCAGCGCGATCCCCGCCTGTAATAAAGTGGCGAGCTGACGGATAAAATGAATTTTGTAACTAAGGCCCCATTGATTGCGCGAGACGGTCAGGCGTTTGAGTCTGACAAGCCAGATTTGCCGCTCATGCAGTTGCCGGGTTACCGCGCTACGCTCCGATGCCCATATCAGGCCATGACAAGAGGCGCCTTGTTCATCAAACCCTTCCCACTGCCATAACCTGCGCTCATTCATGCGGCATTCCCAGCACCCGGTACACTTCCGCTAACGTGGTTAGCCCTTGTTCTACGGCGTGCAGGCCATGTTCGAATAGCGTAATCATTCCCCGTTCTCGCGCCAGCCGATCAATCTGCCGGGCTGATGCACCATCAATGATGGCCTGGCGTAAGTCCGGCTCCAATGCCAGCACTTCGAACAGCGCGACGCGTCCGTAAAACCCGCCATAGCATTGCGTGCAGCCCCTCGCTTCCCAGGGGAAAACCAGGCGATCGCAAATCCCTTCCGGGAGCGGCAGTGGATCGGGGGATTGTACCCGGCAGTGCGGGCACAGGCGGCGCACCAGGCGCTGGGCGATGATGATTTCCAGCGCGGAGGCGAGCATCCAGCGCGCGATCCCCATTTGCTCCAGACGCGTAATGGTTTCCACGGTGGAGTTCGTATGCAGCGTCGACAACACCAGATGGCCGGTTTGCGCGGCTTTAATGGCGATTTCAGCCGTTTCGCCATCGCGAATTTCCCCCACCATCACCACGTCGGGATCCTGGCGCAATAAGGCGCGCAGCACGTTCTGAAAATTCAATCCGGCCTTGAGATTAACCTGCGTTTGGTTAAGGCCGGGTAGCGGAATTTCAATGGGATCCTCAACACTACACAGGTTGATCTCGGGGCTGTTCAACTCGCCAAGGGCGCTATACAACGTGATGGTTTTGCCGCTTCCGGTAGGGCCAGTCACTAAAATTAACCCTTGCGGCGAGCTGATGGCCCGATAAAAGCTGGCCTGTTGCGCGACCAGCATACCGAGCGTTTCCACCGACAGGGGGCGGTCATTTTGCTCAAGCAGCCGTAATACGGCTTTTTCGCCCGTCCGGCATGGCAGGGTAGAAAGGCGAAAAGAGACCGTTTTCCCCTGAAGTGGTACCGAGAATTGCCCGTCCTGTGGCAAACGGCGCTCAGCAATGTCCAGCTCGCCCAATACCTTGAGGCGTGCCATCACCGCTTGCGCCATGCTCATCGGGAGGGAGGCGTGGGGGTGCAAGACGCCGTCAATACGCAGCCTTACCCGGCAGTGCGCTTCACCCGGTTCGATATGGATATCCGATGCGCGACGGGTTAACGCATGAAGCAGAGTGTCATCAAGCCAGGCGACGGCAGAGGTCGTTTCATCCGCCACGTCGGGTAGTGATGGCTTTTGATGCTGGTGCTTTTCCAGTTGTTCAGCAGTCCAGCATTCGATATCGATCTTTCGATGGGTAGCAAAGCGCAGCGCATCCAGCAAATCAGCGCTGGGTGTGCCGTTAACAGCGATACGGACCGTGTCGTCGGTTATCTCCAGGAGTTGCGCCTGGTGCCGCTTGCATAATGACTGTAAAAATTCCTGATTCATGATGCGGCCTTATTCGGCGTTAAACCGGAAGGTTTCTTCGCAGGCCTGTTTCAGGGCGTCGTCTGTACTTGCGCAGAGGCGTTGCCATCCGGCCACGCCTTCGCTATTACTCCAGACAGGCGTCAGGGTAACGGTAAGGCCGGTGAGACTTTCCTGGCCTGTCAGCGTGACGCTGCCTGCGGCGATAGTCATAGCGGAAACGTAGCGTGTCGTTTTGGGCGAGGGAATGCCTTTAGTACCGGCGTCGCAGGTGTTGGTGCCGCCGCTTTCAATAGCGCATAGCTCAACGGCGGTACGATAAGGCACAAAGGTTTGCAGCATATCGGTGAGCGCGGCTTTACGCAGGTAATTCTGGTAAGCCGGAATGCCGATTGCGCTTAGAATGGCGATAATGCCAATCACCACCATTAATTCGATAAGGGTAAAGCCCCGCTGTTTATTCATGATCTGCTCCTTGATGTGGGATGACCACTGTCGCAGAGCGCGAAAAAGCAAACGAGCGGGAAAATTGGGTTTGTGAAGCTGTATTCCAGGCTACTTCTGCGCTTGCAAAAAAAGCAGCCTGAACAGGAATACAGCTCGCAAAATGGCAGGAACCGGAGGCGAGACTCCGGTTATTTATCAGCGAAAACGCATCGACAGATCGAGCGCTTCGACATGTTTGGTCAACGCGCCGACGGAGATAAAGTCCACGCCAGTGTCGGCGAAAGTGCGCAGCGTTTCTTTGGTGACGTTGCCTGAAACTTCAAGGCGCGCCTGTCCGTTAGTGCGTTTTACGGCTTCGCGCATATCCTCGACGGTGAAGTTATCCAGCATGATGATGTCCGCGCCAGCTTTCAGGGCATCGTCCAGTTCATCAAGCGATTCGACCTCCACCTCTACCGGCACGTCGGGGTGCAGCCAGAAGGCTTTTTCTACTGCCTTACGCACTGAGCCGGACGCAATAATATGATTTTCTTTAATCAAAAACGCGTCGCTGAGCCCAAGACGATGGTTATCGCCGCCACCGCACAGCACGGCGTATTTCAGCGCGGTGCGCAGGCCCGGGATGGTTTTGCGGGTATCGAGCAGTTTGGTGTGCGTACCGTCGAGTAATTTCACATAACTACGAACCAGGCTTGCCACTCCAGAAAGGGTTTGCACAAAGTTGAGCGCGGTACGTTCGCCGGTCAGCAAAATACGCGACGGGCCCTGGAGTTCAAACAACGGCTGATTAGGCTCCAGCGCGTCGCCATCGTTCACATGCCAGGTCACTTTCACATCGTCGCCCAGTTGGATAAAGACCTCCTCGACCCAGCGTTTTCCGCAAAAAACGCCGGCTTCGCGGGTAATCACAACCGCATGGGATTGCTGGTCTTCAGGCAGTAATTGCGCCGTAATGTCATTATTAGCATCAATTTCTCCGCCTAAATCTTCACGTAGCGCAGCGGCGATAATATGGGGGATATCGTGATTGATGCGATCAAGCAGAACGTCACGTCGGTGATCGGGATTATAACGGCGAGGCGACATCATAAAACTCCAAATTGGTGGCTAATCCTGAGAGGTAAACATGCTACTCTGAAGCGTGTTTCTGCACCATAAAAAGGAGGTTGCCGCATGCAGGTTAACGGGGGATGGCTACAGGGGATTCGGCATCTTTGCTCGCCCCATCAGGATAGTCGACCGGATGATGAACAACCTGGCCTACTGGTCGTACACAATATTAGTTTGCCGCCGGGTGAATTTGGCGGGCCGTGGATTGATGCACTGTTCGCCGGCACGCTTGATCCCACGGCGCATCCTTACTTTGCGGATATCGCGCACTTGCGGGTTTCCGCGCATTGCCTGATTCGCCGCGACGGCGAAATCGTGCAGTATGTTCCTTTTGATAAACGCGCCTGGCATGCCGGCGTCTCTTCGTACGAGGGGCGTGAGCGTTGTAATGACTTTTCCATTGGCATTGAGCTTGAAGGTACTGATACCTTGCCCTATACCGATGCCCAGTATCAGCAACTCGCCGCGTTAACCCGCACGCTCATCCGCCATTACCCGATGATTGCCCGCCATATGACCGGACATAGCGATATCGCGCCTGCGCGCAAAACGGACCCCGGTCCGGCATTTGACTGGGCACGCTTTCGTGCGCTGGTGGCCTGCCCGACAGAGAAGGAGGTGTCATGACGTTATTCACCGTGTTGCTGGTGTTAATAGCCGAGCGTTTATTTAAACTTGGCGAACACTGGCAACTGGATAGTCGACTGGAAAGCCTGTTCCGTCGCATCCATCATTTTTCCTGGTTGCGCACCATAGGCATGACGCTGCTCGCTATGCTGGTGGTGTATCTGTGCCTGAGGGCGCTGTATGGCTTATTTTTCAATGTGCCGCTGCTGGTGTTCTGGATTTTGCTCGGCCTGTTGTGCATCGGGGCCGGAAAAGTACGGTTGCACTACCACGCTTATTTAAAAGCAGTGAGTCAGGGCGATACCCATGCCCGGGATAATTTATCGGCAGAGTTAACGCTTATTCACGGTGTTCCGCATGATTGCGATGAGCGAGATTATTTGCGCGAGTTACAAAATGCGCTGCTGTGGATTAACTTCCGCTTTTATCTGGCGCCGTTATTCTGGTTTATCGTAGGTGGCGTCTGGGGCCCGGTATTGCTGACCGGATACGCTTTCCTGCGCGCCTGGCAATCCTGGCTTGCCCGCCATCATACGCCGCAACAGCGGCTGTATTCCGGCGTGGACAGTATCTTACACGTGCTGGACTGGATACCGGTACGCCTGGCGGGCGTGGTGTATGCGTTGCTTGGACATGGCGAGCGAGCTTTGCCGGCATGGTTTGCATCGCTTGCTGACCGCCATACCTCGCAATACCAGGTTTTAACGCGTCTGGCGCAGTTTTCTTTAACGCGCGAACCGCACCTGGATAATATCGCGACCCCAAAAGCCGCTGTCGCCATGGCGAAGAAAACCACGTTTACGATTGTGGTCGTAGTCGCCATCCTGACTATTTACGGCACGCTGGTATAAGCCAGCGCGCCGCAGCCGCTAGAGTGTATCTGCAGGCGGGATGCCGAAATCAGGCATCCCGTTTTCATCCCAACGCACCAGCTTCAGACGAGTATGGCGATTAGGATCGTAAAGTGGGTCGCCTTCAATTTTTGTATAGTTACGCGCATGGTAAACCAGCACATCCTCGCCAGTTTCGGTCTGCGTAAAACTGTTATGACCGGGACCATACTGACGGTTTTCATAACTGGTTTTAAATACCGGCTGGAGTGATTTTTGCCAGTTGTCCGGGTCCAGCGGGTTGGCGTTGATGTCTATCCACAGCAGACCCATGCAGTAGTTTTCATCGGTCGCGCTGGCAGAATAGGTGATAAAGAGCCGATCGCCATGAAATAGCACTGCCGGGCCTTCGTTCACCAGAAAACCGCGGCATTCCCAGTCATACTCCGGTTTGCTCAACATTACCGGCTCGCCTTTCAGCATCCATGGGGTTTCCATCTCCGCAAGGTATAAGTTTGAATTACCAGGGATATGCGGTGATTTTTGCGCCCACAGATACCAGCGTTTGCCCTGGTGGACAAACGTGGTGGCATCTAACGCGAACGTATCATAAGGCGTTTTGACCTGGCCTTTTTCCTGCCAGTGACCGGTAAGCGGATCGGCATCTTCACACTCCAGCACAAACATGCGGTGCTGGAACATATTCAGCGCGTCCAGGGCTTTGGTCCAGGTTGCCGCAAAGTAGAGATACCATTTTCCGTCAATAAAATGCAGTTCCGGCGCCCAGATGAGCTCGCTCATAGGGCCGGTATCCGGTTTGCGCCATACAACAACCGGCTCGGCGCTGCGCAATCCTTCAAGCGTGCTTGCCCGGCGCAGCTCCAGCCGGTCATATTCCGGTACGGAGGCAACAAAATAATACTCACCATGATGGCGCAAAATATAAGGATCGGCGCGTTGTTCAATAAAAGGATTTGGCCAGTTCATTATGCTTTCCCTACTTGGTCGCTCACGCGTGACTCCGGCGCGTCGCCCAGTTCATGATAATTAGTGCGGCGTTTTTCGAGATCTGCCTGAATGGTTTTCATCAGTTCACGATCTACTTTCAGCAGGCGAACCACACCAGCAGTGATGAGGTAGCCTACGCCCGGGATAATGGTGAATAACAGCACGATGCCGTGCATGGCGCTGTCACTTTGGGTTTTTGCGCCCGCGTCATAGCCATACCAGGAAAGCAGGAAGCCAACCATCGCACCCGCCACGGCCAGGCCGACTTTCAAAAAGAACAGATTGCCTGAGAAGCTGATGCCGGTAATGCGTTTGCCGGTTTTCCATTCGCCGTAGTCGTCTACGTCAGCCATTAGCGACCAGTGCAGCGGGGAAGGGATCTGGTGCAGGATATTCAGCAGGAAGTAGAGCACCACAATGGTCATCGTCGCTTGCGGGTTTAAGAAATAGAAAGCGCAGGAGAAAATGGCGAGCGCGATATTGGTCCAGAAGAAAACTTTGAGTTTACACCAGCGGTCGGTCAGCACTTTCGCCAGCATACTGCCGATCATCATGCCCACAACGCCAAGGCTGATGAAAATGGTGGCGAAATGGGTACTTTGCCCCATGACCCAGGTGACGTAATACATGGTCGCCGCCATGCGAATGAAGCCCGGGCAAACGTTGCACAGCGTGAGCAGCAAAATGCGCACCCACTGATCGTTTTTCCAGACGTCTTTCATGTCCTTTTTCATGTCATCGTGGGTCGGCACCGCCGGACGAATACGCTCACGTACCGTGGCGAAGCAGAACAGGAACATGCACATACCGATAAACGCCAGCACCGTCATGGCCATCTGATAGCCTTTGGCTTTGTCCTCGCCACCAAACCATTCCGCCATCGGCAGTAAGGTCAACGACAGCAGTAGCGTTGCGATACCTACCATGACAAATCGATAGGACTGGCAGGCCACGCGTTCTTTCGGATCGCTTGTGATAACGCCGCCTAAAGAGCAGTAAGGAATATTTATTGCGGTGTAGGTTAATGAGAGCAGGAAATAGGTGACAAACGCATAGACAACTTTGCTACTGTAGCTCCAGTCCGGCGTGGTAAACATCAGGATACTAAACAGGGCATACGGCACGGCAATCCACAGAAGCCACGGACGAAAACGACCATATTTGCTCTGCGTGCGGTCAGCCAGCGCCCCCATTATTGGGTCCGTTACCGCATCAATAACCCGAATCGACAGCAACAACACCCCTACCAGCGCAGGCGCAAGGCCAAAGATATCTGTATAAAAGTAGTTAACAAACAACATGATGGCGCCGAAGATGATGTTGCATCCCGCATCACCCATGCCATATCCAATCTTTTCTTTAACAGACAGTTTGTTGTTGTCCATTTATGTAACTCCCAGTGTGATGTGGGAACAATTATTTGTCCGTTAAGGAATTAATGCGTTGCAGGATGCAGGTAGAGGCATGGATAAAAATGCTATAAAGGGAAAAGTGTGAGGTAGGTAACATTTGGGATAAGGCCCCCTCCAGACGGAGAGGGCGAAGAGAAGATTAGTGCGCTTTCGCGACTTTAGCGCTCTTTTGCTTAAACATATAACCGATACCGAGCACCACTAACCACACCGGGATTAACCAGACGGAAATCGCCATACCCGGGGTCATCAGCATAATCACAAGCACCGCCGCCATAAAGATCAGGCAGACCCAGTTGCCCACCGGATAGAAGATAGCCGGGAAGCGGGTTTTAACGCCCTGACGCTGTTTAGCGCGACGGAATTTGATGTGCGCGAGGCTAATCATCGCCCAGTTAATCACCAGCGCGGAAACCACCAGCGCCATCAGCAGACCAAAGGCTTCTTCCGGAGCAAAGTAGTTAATCAGCACGCAGAGCGCGGTAAACAGCGAAGAGATAAGAATGGTATTGACCGGCACGCCGCGCTTGTCGACTTTCTGCAGCATTTTCGGCGCGTTGCCTTGTTGCGCCAGACCAAACAGCATACGGCTATTGCAATATACGCAGCTGTTATAAACCGACAACGCCGCCGTCAGAACCACAATGTTAAGCGCATTGGCGACCACGGCATCACCCAGCTCGTGGAAAATAAACACAAACGGACTGGTATCTGAAGTTACGCGTGACCAAGGCATCAGCGACAGCAGCACCGCCAGGGAGCCCACATAGAAAATCAGAATGCGGTAGATAACCTGGTTGGTGGCCTTCGGGATGCTCTGCTCCGGATTATCGGCTTCAGCGGCGGTAATACCCACCAGCTCAAGACCGCCGAAGGAGAACATAATGATGGCCATCATCATCACAAGCCCCGATATGCCATGCGGCAAGAAGCCGCCCTGTTCCCACAGGTTACGGACAGTGGCCTGAGGACCTGCCGTGCCGCTAAACAGCAGCCAGCCGCCGAACAGGATCATCCCGATGACCGCGATAACTTTGATGATGGCGAACCAGAACTCCATCTCGCCAAACACTTTAACGTTGGTGAGGTTGATGGCGTTAATCAGCACGAAGAAAACCGCGGCAGACACCCAGGTTGGGATTTCCGGCCACCAGAATTGAACGTATTTGCCCACGGCTGTCAGTTCTGCCATTGCTACCAGAACATACAGCACCCAGTAGTTCCAGCCGGAAGCAAAACCGGCAAACCCGCCCCAGTATTTATAAGCGAAGTGGCTGAAGGAACCGGCTACAGGCTCTTCAACGACCATTTCACCCAACTGGCGCATGATCAAAAAGGCGATAAAACCCGCGATGGCATAGCCGAGAATAATCCCCGGGCCTGCGGATTGAATAACTGAAGCACTACCCAGAAACAGGCCTGTGCCGATTGCTCCCCCCAGCGCGATAAGCTGTATATGGCGGTTTTTAAGGCCGCGCTTTAGCGTGTCGCTTTGCTGTTGACCTTCCATCATAGAACCTCGTGTGTGGTTGTATATCCCTTACCGTTCGTATTTCCAGGACCCAAGCCGCAGGCTATACAAAACAATCAGGACATATCCGGCATTTAATACGCCGTTGTAAGATGTATTTTCCGATAGGTGTATTTTTTTATTTACGACGTGGAAGGCTCAATTTTCCGTGCTCCTCTACCACTGCGCCAAGAATAGTGGTAAGCGCAAATGAATGCACCTGCTTTTATCACGGTTGCCGTAGAAGTGGATAAAAAGAAACCATTTGTAAATCGCCTCGTTACGTATTTCTTTCCTGTCGAAATTTAAATTACGCACAAACTACGCATTTATATTCATGATTTTCTCTGTTGAATCGGTTCAGATTGCAAATATGAAGGTTTCAGTAAAGTTAAAACTACTTCTTTTGTGGTAAATGGCTCATTTGTGCAAAGTTACATTTTTGAAACGTTATTTCTGTAGGGTTGTTAAAATGTGCCTGCTTTCCTGATTTCAATCAAAACCAGGATGGACAGAAGGTGAATACTTTGTTACTTTAGCGTCACGAATGTGAAATTGGTCATACCAATTGACTCCGGGCTAATGGCAGAGACAGGGAACAATGGCCTACAGCAAAATCCGCCAACCAAAATTATCCGATGTGATTGAGCAGCAACTGGAGTTTCTGATCCTTGAAGGGACGTTGCGTCCCGGCGAAAAACTCCCACCGGAACGCGAACTGGCCAAACAGTTCGACGTATCGCGTCCTTCACTCCGAGAGGCGATTCAGCGTCTTGAAGCGAAAGGATTACTGCTTCGTCGCCAGGGGGGCGGGACATTTGTTCAAAGCACACTGTGGCAGAGCTTCAGCGACCCGCTGGTAGAGCTACTGACCGATCACCCTGAATCTCAATTTGATCTGCTGGAAACCCGTCATGCCCTTGAAGGCATCGCCGCCTATTACGCCGCGCTTCGCAGCACTGACGAAGATCTTGAGCGTATCCGCGAACTCCATCAGGCCATAGAGCTTGCTCAGCAATCTGGCGACCTGGACGCAGAGTCCGACGCCGTCATGCAGTATCAAATCGCTGTTACCGAAGCAGCACACAACGTTGTGCTACTACACTTACTGCGCTGCATGGAACCAATGCTTGCCCAAAACGTTCGACAGAATTTTGAATTGCTGTACGCCCGCAGGGAAATGCTCCCGCTGGTAAGCAACCATCGTACTCGTATATACGAGGCGATTATGGCGAGAGAACCGGAGCAGGCGCGAGAAGCGTCGCATCGCCATCTCGCTTTTATTGAGGAGATATTGCTGGAACGCAGCCGTGAGCACAGTCGTCGTGAACGCTCACTGCGCCGCCTACAGCAACGAAAGGACTAAGCGCTTTTTTCAGCTCTCAGGAGACTGAAACCTGTGCTAATTGAGCGCCAACTTTTAGAGCGCGGCAACTAAACGCAGAACCTGTCTTATTGCGCTTTTAGTTGTTCAAAATAGTTTGGGTGTTATCGGGGCGGCCAACGCTGCTCACAACGAGACAACCTGAAGTATGAAGAACAAAGAGTGCAATGGGACAGGTTCCAGCTTAATCAACGTATTAGATAGATAAGGAATACCCCCCATGTCAGAACGTTTACAAAATGACGTGGATCCGATTGAAACTCGCGACTGGCTACAGGCGATCGAATCGGTAATCCGTGAAGAAGGTGTTGAGCGTGCTCAGTATCTGATTGACCAGCTTCTGAGCGAAGCCCGTAAAGGCGGCGTGAGCGTAGCCGCTGGTACCGGAGCTGGCAACTACATCAACACTATTGCCGTTGAAGATGAACCGGAATACCCGGGGAACCTGGAGCTGGAACGCCGTATTCGTTCGGCTATTCGCTGGAACGCCATCATGACCGTGCTGCGCGCGTCTAAAAAAGACCTCGAGCTCGGCGGCCACATGGCCTCCTTCCAGTCTTCCGCGACCGTTTATGATGTGTGCTTTAACCACTTCTTCCGCGCGCGCAACGACAAAGACGGCGGCGACCTGGTGTACTTCCAGGGCCATATCTCTCCGGGCGTTTACGCACGTGCTTTCCTGGAAGGCCGTCTGACCGAAGAGCAGATGAACAACTTCCGCCAGGAAGTGCATGGCAACGGTCTGTCTTCTTACCCGCACCCGAAACTGATGCCGGAATTCTGGCAGTTCCCGACCGTATCCATGGGCCTTGGCCCGATCGGTGCTATCTATCAGGCTAAATTCCTGAAATATCTGGAACACCGCGGTCTGAAAGATACCTCCCAGCAAACCGTATACGCCTTCCTGGGCGACGGCGAGATGGATGAGCCGGAATCCAAAGGCGCTATCACCATCGCGACCCGTGAAAAACTGGATAACCTGGTATTCGTTATCAACTGTAACCTGCAACGTCTGGATGGGCCGGTCACCGGTAACGGCAAAATCGTTAACGAACTGGAAGGCATCTTCGCAGGCGCTGGCTGGAACGTTATCAAAGTCATGTGGGGTTCCCGTTGGGACGAACTGCTGCGTAAAGACACCAGCGGTAAACTGATCCAGCTGATGAACGAAACCGTTGACGGCGACTATCAGACCTTCAAATCCAAAAACGGCGCGTACGTTCGCGAGCACTTCTTCGGTAAATACCCGGAAACTGCCGCCCTGGTTGCCGACTGGACTGACGATCAGATTTGGGCCCTGAACCGTGGCGGCCACGATCCGAAGAAAATCTACGCTGCATTCAAAAAAGCGCAGGAAACCAAAGGTAAAGCGACCGTTATCCTTGCACATACCGTTAAAGGCTATGGCATGGGCGACACCGCCGAAGGTAAGAACATCGCTCACCAGGTGAAGAAAATGAACATGGACGGCGTACGCTATATCCGCGACCGCTTCAATGTTCCTGTGACCGATGAGCAAGTTGAAAAACTGTCTTACATCACCTTCCCGGAAGGGTCTGAAGAGTACAAATACCTGCACGGCCAGCGTGAGAAACTGCACGGCTATCTGCCGAGCCGCCAGCCGAACTTCTCTGAGAAGCTGGAACTTCCTAAACTGGAAGACTTCCAACAGCTGCTGGAAGAGCAGAACAAAGAAATCTCCACCACCATCGCTTTCGTTCGTGCTCTGAACGTGATGCTGAAGAACCCGTCTATCAAAGACCGTCTGGTTCCTATCATCGCTGACGAAGCGCGTACCTTTGGTATGGAAGGTCTGTTCCGTCAGATCGGTATTTACAGCCCGAACGGCCAGCAGTACACCCCGCAGGACCGTGAGCAGGTTGCTTACTACAAAGAAGACGAGAAAGGCCAGATTCTGCAGGAAGGGATCAACGAGCTGGGCGCAGGTTCATCCTGGCTTGCTGCGGCGACCTCTTACAGCACCAACGATCTGCCGATGATCCCGTTCTACATCTACTACTCCATGTTCGGTTTCCAGCGTATCGGCGACCTGTGCTGGGCAGCAGGTGACCAACAGGCGCGCGGCTTCCTAATCGGCGGGACTTCCGGTCGTACCACGCTTAACGGCGAAGGTTTGCAGCACGAAGATGGCCACAGCCATATTCAGTCTCTGACTATCCCGAACTGTATCTCTTACGATCCGTCTTATGCGTACGAAGTGGCAGTCATCATGCATGACGGTCTGCAACGCATGTACGGCGAAGCGCAAGAGAACATCTACTACTACATCACTACGCTGAACGAAAACTATCACATGCCAGCCATGCCGGAAGGTGCTGAGGAAGGTATCCGCAAAGGTATCTACAAACTCGAAACCCTGGAAGGTAGCAAAGGTAAAGTTCAGCTGCTGGGCTCCGGTTCTATTCTGCGCCATGTACGTGAAGCCGCAGAGATCCTGGCGAAAGACTATGGTGTGGGCTCCGACGTATACAGCGTAACGTCCTTCACTGAACTGGCGCGTGATGGCCAGGATTGTGAGCGCTGGAACATGCTGCACCCGATGGAAACCCCGCGCGTTCCGTACATCGCTCAGGTGATGAACGACGCACCGGCAGTGGCTTCCACCGACTACATGAAACTGTTTGCTGAACAGGTTCGTACTTATGTGCCGGCTGATGATTACCGCGTACTGGGTACTGACGGTTTCGGTCGCTCTGACAGCCGTGAAAACCTGCGTCACCACTTCGAAGTTGATGCTTCATATGTGGTTGTAGCGGCTCTGGGCGAATTGGCTAAACGTGGCGAAATCGATAAGAAAGTGGTTGCCGACGCAATCACCAAATTCAATATCGATGCAGAAAAAGTTAACCCGCGTCTGGCGTAAGAGGTAAAAGAATAATGGCTATCGAAATCAACGTACCGGACATCGGGGCTGATGAAGTTGAAATCACCGAGATCCTGGTTAAAGTGGGCGACAAAGTAGAAGCAGAACAGTCGCTTATCACCGTAGAAGGCGACAAAGCCTCTATGGAAGTGCCGTCTCCGCAGGCAGGCATCGTCAAAGAGATCAAAGTCTCTGTCGGCGACAAAACCGAGACTGGCAAACTGATTATGATTTTCGATTCCGCCGACGGTGCAGCTGACGCTGCACCTGCCAAGGCAGAAGAGAAGAAAGAAGCGGCGCAGGCCCCGGCAGCGGCACCTGCTGCGGCGGCGGCAAAAGACGTTAACGTACCGGATATCGGCGGCGACGAAGTTGAAGTTACCGAAATCATGGTTAAAGTTGGCGACAAAGTGGAAGCCGAACAGTCTCTTATCACCGTAGAAGGCGACAAAGCCTCTATGGAAGTACCGGCACCGTTCGCGGGCGTGGTAAAAGAGATCAAAATCAACACCGGCGACAAAGTGTCTACCGGCTCGCTGATTATGGTGTTCGAAGTAGCGGGCGCGGCGCCCGCTGCTGACGCGAAACCTCAGGTGACTGAGCAGGCGGCATCCGCTCCGGCGGCGACCGCTGGCGCGAAAGACGTTAACGTACCGGACATCGGCGGCGACGAAGTTGAAGTGACCGAAGTGATGGTAAAAGTAGGCGATAAAGTCGCCGCTGAGCAGTCACTTATCACCGTAGAAGGCGACAAAGCCTCTATGGAAGTACCGGCGCCGTTCGCGGGCGTGGTGAAAGAAATCAAAGTCAGCACCGGCGACAAAGTGTCTACCGGCTCGCTGATTATGGTCTTCGAAGTGGAAGGCGCGGCACCTGCCGCTGCTCCGGCTGCTAAGCAAGAAGCGGCTGCACCGGCCCCGGCTGCCAAAGCGGAAAAACCGGCTGCTGCGCCTGCTAAAGCAGAAGGCAAAACCGAGTTTGCTGAAAACGACGCATACGTTCACGCAACACCGCTGATTCGCCGCCTGGCGCGCGAATTCGGCGTTAACCTGGCGAAAGTCAAAGGCACCGGTCGTAAAGGCCGTATCCTGCGCGAAGACGTTCAGGCTTACGTGAAAGACGCCGTGAAACGCGCAGAAGCCGCACCGGCTGCCGCTACTGGCGGTGGTATTCCGGGCATGCTGCCGTGGCCGAAAATCGACTTCAGCAAGTTTGGCGAAATCGAAGAAGTGGAACTGGGCCGCATCCAGAAAATCTCTGGTGCTAACCTCAGCCGTAACTGGGTGATGATCCCGCACGTTACGCACTTCGACAAAACCGATATCACCGATCTGGAAGCGTTCCGTAAACAGCAGAACGCCGAAGCTGAGAAGCGTAAACTGGATGTGAAATTCACCCCAGTTGTCTTCATCATGAAAGCCGTTGCTGCAGCACTTGAGCAGATGCCGCGCTTTAACAGCTCCCTGTCCGAAGATGGTCAGAAGCTGACGCTGAAGAAATACATCAACATCGGTGTAGCGGTTGATACTCCGAATGGTCTGGTTGTTCCGGTCTTCAAAGACGTGAACAAGAAGAGCATTACCGAGCTGTCTCGTGAACTGACCACCATCTCCAAAAAAGCGCGTGATGGTAAGCTGACTGCCGGCGAAATGCAGGGCGGCTGCTTTACTATCTCCAGCATCGGCGGCCTGGGCACCACCCATTTCGCACCGATTGTGAACGCGCCGGAAGTGGCTATCCTTGGTGTGTCTAAATCCGCGATGGAACCGGTGTGGAATGGTAAAGAGTTTATTCCGCGTCTGATGATGCCGATTTCTCTCTCCTTCGACCACCGCGTCATTGACGGTGCTGATGGTGCGCGCTTCATTACCATCATCAACAACATGTTGAGCGACATTCGCCGTCTGGTGATGTAATCGAAAAAGCCGGCCTGACGGCCGGCTTTTTTCTGGTAATCTCATGAAGCGTTATGACGTTACCAACAACCAAGGATAAAGCGTTTACCGTTTTGTTGTTTCAAAATTGTTAACAATTTTGTAAAATACGGGCGGATAGAACGTCCCGGTGGATGATGGGCGTAAGAACAATAGCGTCAGACCCGCCGGATATAAATTACAGAGGTCATGATGAGTACTGAAATCAAAACTCAGGTCGTGGTACTTGGGGCAGGCCCGGCAGGTTATTCTGCGGCCTTCCGTTGCGCTGATTTAGGTCTGGAGACCGTCATCGTAGAACGTTACAACACCCTGGGCGGTGTTTGTCTGAACGTCGGCTGTATCCCTTCTAAAGCGCTGCTGCACGTTGCAAAAGTTATCGAAGAAGCCAAAGCGCTGGCTGAACACGGTATCGTCTTCGGCGAGCCGAAAACCGATATCGACAAGATTCGCACCTGGAAAGAAAAAGTCATCAATCAGCTGACCGGTGGTCTGGCTGGTATGGCAAAAGGCCGTAAAGTGAAAGTGGTGAACGGGCTGGGTAAATTCACTGGCGCGAACACCCTTGAAGTGGAAGGCGAAAACGGCAAAACCGTTATCAACTTCGACAACGCTATCATCGCGGCGGGTTCCCGTCCGATTGAACTGCCGTTCATTCCGCATGAAGATCCGCGCGTGTGGGATTCCACCGATGCGCTGGAACTCAAAGAAGTGCCGAAGCGCCTGCTGGTTATGGGTGGCGGGATCATCGGTCTGGAAATGGGTACTGTGTACCATGCGCTGGGTTCAGAAATCGACGTGGTTGAAATGTTCGACCAGGTTATTCCGGCTGCCGACAAAGACATCGTAAAAGTCTTCACCAAGCGCATCAGCAAGAAATTCAACCTGATGCTGGAAACCAAAGTGACTGCCGTTGAAGCCAAAGAAGACGGTATTTACGTTTCCATGGAAGGCAAAAAAGCCCCGGCTGAAGCACAGCGTTACGATGCCGTGCTGGTCGCAATCGGCCGTGTGCCGAACGGTAAAAACCTCGACGCCGGCAAAGCAGGCGTGGAAGTGGACGACCGTGGCTTTATCCGCGTTGACAAACAGCTGCGCACTAACGTGCCGCACATCTTTGCAATCGGCGATATCGTCGGTCAACCGATGCTGGCGCACAAAGGTGTTCACGAAGGTCACGTTGCCGCTGAAGTTATCGCCGGCATGAAACACTACTTCGATCCGAAAGTGATCCCGTCTATCGCGTACACCGAGCCAGAAGTGGCATGGGTTGGTCTGACTGAGAAAGAAGCGAAAGAGAAAGGCATCAGCTATGAAACCGCCACCTTCCCGTGGGCTGCTTCTGGCCGTGCTATCGCCTCCGACTGCGCAGACGGTATGACTAAACTGATTTTCGACAAAGAGACTCACCGTGTTATCGGTGGTGCGATTGTTGGTACCAACGGCGGCGAGCTGCTGGGTGAAATCGGTTTGGCTATCGAAATGGGCTGTGACGCTGAAGACATCGCGCTGACCATTCACGCTCACCCGACGCTGCACGAGTCTGTGGGCCTGGCGGCGGAAGTGTTTGAAGGCAGCATCACCGACCTGCCGAACCCGAAAGCGAAGAAAAAGTAACGCTTCGTTTCAAATCATAAAGCGGCTGCCATAGCCGCTTTTTTTATACCTGCTGCGTCACCTGTCCTGGCTTGACTCTTGCGTTAACATCCATGTTTCTGAACATATTTCTTCATATCTTGTCGCGCCATGCAAACTAATAACTCACTAAATTAGTAGCGTGTTAATGAATTAATCGCTAACTATTTTGAGGTGCATGATGAGAACGTTTTTAGTGACTACCGCTTTAACCGTAACGTTATTCTCTTGCCTGTCCTTTGCAGCCGATCAGCAAGTTCCCTGGGCGGATAATAGCGGGGCGACGGAGTCTAATCATGTTGCGGCAATGGGCGAAGATTTGAATGCGCAGCATCAGGAAGTGACAAACACCCAAGAAGGCGTGTGGGGAACCGGCTCTGGCAGTATTCGCGCGGATGAAGCCGACCTGTTAAGTACCAAACCGCCGGTGGAAGGGCACCCGGAGTTGATGCCCCATCAGGGATAATGGTTGTTATGCTGATATGAAAAAAGCGGCCCGACGAGCCGCTTTTTTTTGCATCAAAAGGTCTCAGGCTGCCATTCGCTGTCAGGGTCGAAAAGGGTCATTGCTTTGGCTTTTTCATCGGTCTGCGGCCCAAAGTCCGCCTGCCAGATATCATCTTTTTGATTGACGATAAACGTAGCGATACCGGTCTTGCCGTAGTCCACCGGCCAGGCGATAAGCGCGAAACCGTCGGTCATTTTTCCGTCTTTAAGATAGCTTTTCTCACCCCCATCAGCATGCTTACCCTGCGCGGTAATAATGCGGAAATGGTAGCCGTGATAGCCCATGCCGGGTTGTACCGGACTGAACGCCGGCCCCAGCGGACTGGGCGCATCGCCAGGCGAGACAGGCCAGTACAATCCATCTTTTTTGCCCTCGCTACTGACAAATTTTTGCGCATATTCATGATTCATCTGATAAAAATCCTGCTGCGCATTCAGGTAGGCGTGCATGGCCTGCATGGCGGACAGTTCGTTACGACCAATGGCGCGGGTCAGGATTTCTTCCGAAGCTGCTTTCATATCGAATCGCCAGCCATTTTCCGCTTTAACAATCGGCAGTGGGAGTTGCCATCCTTCGCTGCCGACATTCAGATGGGCAACATTATTTTCCTGCACAATGTGGTGGCTCGCTTTCCAGTCGCGCGTGAAGCGTGCCACAGACTCCGGATCCACACCTTCCGGGGGTAAAAAATCTCGCCAGTCATTGCCGAGTAAATTAGCAAGCTCGGCATCGTCCTGCTGCGTTATCGCAACAGAGAGGGCGTTAGCCGCTTCTTCCGGCGTTTTAAAATACTGCTGCGCCTGAGCCATTACTGGCAAACATAGCAGTGGTATGGCGTACAGGGTGAAGTAACTTTTCATGTTCGCTCCCGCTTAACGGCGATGAAATTCGTGATGACGTGGCGCATTTTCACGGGCGTGAGAAAGATGCTCCCGATCCGCGGTGGCAAGCTTGCGGCTTTGTAATCCACGTTGCTGCTGCGCCTGCCAGGAAGGCGAGCGGCTGTCATTGCCGCTAAGCGCGTTGGCATTGAACGTTTCGCGTCGCTGTTGGCGTTGTTCGGGCGTAAGCGTTGCGTGATGTTGCTGCACCGCTTCGCGACGCTGTTGTAGTTGCGCGCCAGGTTGCGCAAGCTCATTTTTTGCCGCGTCCCGGCGTTGCTGTTGCTGGGCCGTCGGGTTTTTAAGATGTTGCTTCGCCACTTCCCGGCGAGCGTCGTTATTCACGCTATCGTAGCCGCGGAAATTATTACGCTGGGCTATCTGATTAAGCTGCTTTGACGCGGCCTGGCGCTGCGCATCGCGAGTGGCGGGCACGGCATTTAAATGCCCATTGGCTTGCTGTAATTTCTGCATCGCCGCCTGGCGTTGGCTGTCACGCGTGGCTGGCGTGCTTTGAGTGGCGCTTAAACCGCCCGGCACCGTCGTTTGGTGAAAGCGGGACGCCACCGCGTCGTTGCGATACGGGACGTTATCCCGGAAAGCCGGATTGTGGGTCCAGACCCGATCGCCACCGGTGAGATGTTCCCCGGAGATGCGGTTGAAATTATCCACATTAATATTGATGTTATTGCCGTTGTGATAGTAGCCGCCGTGATCGTAATCATGATGGTGATGATGATCGTCGTCATCGTCCCAGTCGATATTGCTGAACAGCGCATAGGTGGTGGCCACCCCCAGGCTGAACCCAAATCCTCTGACAAAACTGTCGGTAAACTGCTGCCCCGGAGGCGGGGGTAAATAGACGGGCGGATAACTGGCGTTCGGCCAGGTGCCGTACACGGTGGCGGGATTGTAGCTCGGTACATACACCACCTGCGGATCGGCAGGTTCGATTTTGATTACGGTCTCTGTGGGCGCGCTGCTGACAACAGTCGTTTTCCCGGCGCTGGTCGTCTGCGTTGTGCTTGCGACGGCGGTCGTTTTGGGAATCTGGGTCACCGTTTGCTGCTGATTGGATTGCAAGGCCCCGGTTTGCTGGGCCAACGCCCGTAATTTCTGCACGGCATTCATCACATCCTGAGGTTGAGCGAGGAAGGCATTCCCCAAATCTTCAACCCATTGTGGGTTTTCGCTCATTAATGCCATGAGCGGCGGGAACGCCACTAACGATTTTACGCTGGGATCCCAGGGCTGATTCGCGACCGCCTGAATAGCTTGATCGCCCTGCAGCGAAGGGTTATCCCGCGACCATTGCGCCGCCTGGACGACATTCGCCGGGTAAGTGGAGGCCATTAATACCTGCGAGAGTAACGCATCCGGATACAGCGCCACGGGCGCCACCCATTGATCGATTTGCGCGGTGGTATAAGCCGTGGCAACAGGGGCTACAGGCGGGGGCGGCGTTTGGGCAGGCACAGGTTGCGAGACAGCGGGCGCTGCCGCTGGCGTTTGGCTTTTTACGTACAGCACGCCGGAGGCGGCTAACAGCCCGGCGCTGCACAACAAGGCAAGCAAAGGTGGCTTAAAGGGCAATTTCATAGATGACTCCGACAAAGGCCAGGCCGTGAGGGGTGAAAGATGCCGCAAGTATAGTGATCCGTATTTTGCGTTTTTGACGTAAAGGGTGAATCGGGGCGTAAAGTACGGATAAAGAATATGCGCAAATATTGCTCAAATTATAAACGATGAGGGATTTGCTGCTTCGTTGTATGGAGATGCAACTGTGCGTCGTCAGGTAATTTTTTGTGTTAAAAACGTGCTGATTTCGCGTGCCAGATGTTGTTTAACGATTCAGCAAATCTTTTTATGTTGCTTTTTTGTAAACGGATTAACACCCCCTAAAAATCCTGCTATGCTGCCCGACGCGGTATCGGGCATTTACCCTACAAACTGCTGTTTCACAGGAGCGTGAGAGAAGCCTGGTTACACAACATCATTCAAGGCGCATTAAGCCCGGCAAACGAGTGACACTCCCGACGTTTATAACGGACGCGGCTGGGGTGAGCGAGCAACGCCTATGCAGAAGCAAGATGAATTCGAAGTGTAAGCCGCACTATGACAATGAGAGCGAGGAGAACCGTCGTGCTAGAAGAATACCGTAAGCACGTAGCAGAACGTGCCGCCGAGGGAATTGTACCGAAACCCTTAGATGCAACCCAAATGGCCGCGCTCGTCGAGCTGCTGAAGAACCCGCCTGCGGGCGAGGAAGAATTCCTGTTAGATCTGCTGACCAACCGTGTACCGCCAGGCGTTGATGACGCCGCCTATGTTAAAGCGGGATTCCTCGCTGCTGTTGCCAAAGGCGAAGCAACGTCTCCGCTGGTTACGCCTGAGAAAGCCATCGAACTGTTAGGCACCATGCAGGGTGGTTACAACATCCATCCGTTGGTGGAGGCGCTGGAAGACGAGAAACTGGCCCCTATCGCCGCCAAAGCGCTGTCTCATACGCTGCTGATGTTCGATAATTTCTACGATGTGGAAGAAAAAGCGAAAGCGGGCAACAGCTACGCGAAGCAAGTTATGCAATCCTGGGCCGATGCCGAATGGTTCCTGTCGCGCCCGACCCTTGATGAAAAAATTACCGTTACCGTTTTCAAAGTCACCGGTGAAACCAATACCGACGATTTGTCTCCGGCACCGGATGCCTGGTCACGCCCTGATATCCCGCTGCACGCGCTGGCGATGCTGAAAAACGCCCGTGAAGGCATTGAGCCGGATCAGCCGGGCGCCGTTGGTCCCATCAAGCAAATCGAAGCCCTGCAACAAAAAGGTTTCCCGCTGGCTTATGTGGGCGACGTGGTCGGTACCGGTTCTTCCCGTAAATCCGCCACCAACTCGGTGCTGTGGTTTATGGGCGATGATATCCCGAACGTGCCGAACAAACGCGGCGGCGGCCTGGTGCTGGGCGGTAAGATCGCGCCTATTTTCTTTAACACCATGGAAGATGCCGGCGCGCTGCCAATTGAAGTGGACGTTTCTCGTCTGAACATGGGCGATGTGATTGACGTTTACCCGTATAAAGGCGAAGTGCGTCATCACGAAACCGGCGAACTGCTGGCGACGTTCGAGCTGAAAACCGATGTGCTGTTAGATGAAGTCCGCGCAGGCGGTCGTATTCCGCTTATTATCGGTCGCGGCCTGACCACCAAAGCGCGTGACGCGCTGGGCCTGCCGCACAGCGATGTATTCCGTCAGGCGAAAGACGTGGCGGAAAGCAGCCGTGGCTATTCACTGGCGCAGAAAATGGTGGGTCGCGCTTGCGGCGTCGCGGGCGTACGTCCTGGCGCGTATTGTGAGCCTAAAATGACCTCTGTCGGTTCGCAGGACACCACCGGTCCGATGACCCGTGATGAACTGAAAGATCTGGCGTGTCTCGGCTTTTCTGCGGATCTGGTGATGCAGTCGTTCTGCCACACCGCCGCCTATCCGAAGCCGGTTGATGTCACCACTCACCACACGCTGCCGGACTTCATTATGAACCGCGGCGGTGTTTCTCTGCGTCCTGGCGATGGCGTTATCCACTCCTGGCTGAACCGTATGCTGCTGCCGGATACCGTGGGTACGGGCGGTGACTCCCATACGCGTTTCCCGATTGGTATCTCTTTCCCGGCGGGTTCGGGTCTGGTGGCGTTTGCCGCTGCCACCGGCGTGATGCCGCTGGATATGCCGGAATCGGTGCTGGTGCGCTTTAAAGGCAAAATGCAGCCGGGTATTACCCTGCGCGATCTGGTTCACGCCATTCCGCTGTACGCTATCAAACAGGGGCTGCTGACCGTTGAGAAGAAAGGTAAGAAAAACATCTTCTCTGGCCGCATCCTGGAAATTGAAGGGCTGCCGGATCTGAAAGTCGAGCAGGCGTTTGAGCTGACCGATGCGTCCGCTGAGCGTTCTGCGGCAGGTTGCACCATCAAACTGAACCGTGAGCCGATTGAAGAGTATCTGCAATCCAACATCGTGCTGCTGAAGTGGATGATTGCCGAAGGCTACGGCGATCGCCGTACGCTGGAACGCCGTATCCAGGGCATGGAGAAATGGCTTGCCGATCCGCAACTGTTGGAAGCCGATGCTGACGCGGAATACGCGGCGGTGATCGACATCGATCTGGCGGATATTAAAGAGCCAATTCTGTGCGCGCCAAACGATCCGGACGATGCGCGTCTGCTGTCTGACGTGCAGGGCGATAAGATTGACGAAGTGTTTATCGGCTCTTGCATGACTAACATCGGTCACTTCCGCGCGGCAGGTAAACTGCTGGATACCCATAAAGGCCAGTTGCCGACCCGTCTGTGGGTTGCGCCGCCGACCCGTATGGATGCGGCGCAGTTAACCGAAGAAGGTTACTACAGCGTGTT
Source organism: Citrobacter freundii (assembly GCF_011077955.1). Taxonomy (GTDB): domain Bacteria; phylum Pseudomonadota; class Gammaproteobacteria; order Enterobacterales; family Enterobacteriaceae; genus Atlantibacter. The sequence goes on along the minus strand of NZ_JAALBX010000001.1, from coordinate 92,305 downwards.
TGGTAAGAGCGGTGCGCGCATTGAGATCCCGGGCTGTTCGCTGTGCATGGGCAACCAGGCGCGTGTGGCGGACGGCGCGACCGTGGTTTCAACCTCCACCCGTAACTTCCCGAACCGTTTGGGCACGGGCGCGAACGTTTATCTGGCGTCTGCCGAGCTTGCGGCTGTCGCCGCGCTGATTGGCAAACTGCCGACGCCGCAAGAGTATCAGACGTTTGTGTCCCAGGTGGATAAAACCGCAGCGGATACCTATCGCTATCTGAACTTTGACCAGCTTTCTCAGTACACCGAGAAAGCCGACGGCGTGATTTTCCAGACCGCAGTCTGAGTTAACGCGTAACAAAAAGGGAAGCCAGTGGCTTCCCTTTTTTTATGGATCAGGAGAGCGCATCGTCTTTTCCGCTGTAGCGCGGCAGGCTCACCACCGGATAGGTGAAGCTGTCTTCAACCACGCAACGCTCGGGCTTTTTCTGGTCGGCATAGATAATGAAATAGCGCTCACTTTTCGGGAAATAGATCAGATCATCACCATTGCGAAAGGAAAACGTTTCATAGCGCAGGCCGTTGTTGGTCTTATTTTTATGCGTACCGGATGCGATTTGAAAATGTTTGCCCCATTGCATCGTGGTGAGGTGATATTTAAAAAACGAGATGAGGAGGTTCTGGCGGGTAAGGCAGTCAAGCCGCACCGCTTCGCCCGCCTGTGCGGCGCTAAACGGAAAAACGAGGGAGAGAAACAGCAGGGTTTGGGTCAAAGACATTTTCATATATTGCATAACAGACTACGTTTTATGGCCTTAAGAAGAGCCTAAGAGTAGCACATCCCTCCCGCGCGCCTTTTTTCTCACTCCTTCTGCCCGTTTCGCTGTTTTTCTGGCATTGTGCTGCGATAATTAAAGATATAACTATCCGGGCGCGTTTTGCCTGGCGTGTAGCAGAGGAAAACACTATGGATCATGAATTTCTGCGCGACGTTACCGGTACGGTGAGAGTACGCATGTCGATGGGCCACGAAGCGATTGGCCACTGGTTTAATGAAGAGGTGAAGGAAAATCTGGCGCTGCTGGATGAAGTTGAGCAGGCGGCGCAGACGGTTATCGGCAGCGAGCGGCAATGGCAACGGGCAGGGCATGAATACACGCTGTGGCTGGATGGCGAAGAAGTCATGATACGCGCCAATCAGCTGGCCTTTTCCGGCGATGAGATAGAAGAAGGCATGAGCTATTACGATGAAGAGAGCCTGTCACTCTGCGGCGTGGAGGATTTTCTTCAGGTTCTCAAAGCATACCGGGAATTTGTGCGTCAATCCTGAGTGATTTCAATCATCAATCGAGCCGGGCGTCTGCGCCCGGTTTTTTTTTGCTAAAAACGATTATTTGATTTTTATTAATCATTTTGGAACTGTGATCTGGCGCGTTTGCGCTTTTTGATTGATTAAATATAATCTTTATGATTTTATTTAATCACAGCATAACAATAAGCGGGAAGGCCATGAACATTAAAAAGTCTATAGAACGAGTACCCGGCGGCATGATGGTCGTGCCATTGGTTATCGGTGCCATCATCAATACCTTTGCGCCACAGGCGTTGGAGATCGGAGGGTTTACCACCGCACTGTTTAAAAATGGCGCGGCGCCGCTGATCGGTGCTTTCCTGCTGTGTATGGGGGCCGGGATCAGCGTGAAGGCGGCACCTCAGGCGTTATTACAGGGCGGTACCATTACGCTGACTAAACTGCTGGTAGCGATTGGGATCGGTCTGGGCGTTGAGCAACTGTTCGGCGCAGAGGGGATCTTTGGTTTAAGCGGCGTGGCAATCATTGCCGCGATGAGTAACTCCAACGGCGGGTTGTATGCCGCATTAGTCGGTGAATTTGGCAACGAACGTGATGTTGGCGCGATCTCTATTTTGTCTCTCAATGACGGCCCGTTCTTTACGATGATTGCCCTGGGGGCGGCGGGAATGGCAAATATTCCCATCATGGCGCTGGTGGCGGTGTTGGTCCCGCTGCTGGTCGGCATGACCCTCGGTAATCTCGATCACAACATGCGCGACTTTCTCACCAAAGGCGGCCCGCTGTTGATTCCATTCTTCGCATTTGCGCTTGGCGCGGGCATAAATCTCGAGATGCTGCTGCAGGGCGGCCTGGCGGGCATCCTGCTCGGCGTGCTGACCACTTTCATTGGCGGTTTCTTTAATATCCGCGCTGACCGTCTGGTTGGCGGGAGTGGCATTGCGGGTGCGGCTGCCTCCAGTACGGCGGGTAATGCCGTCGCGACGCCGCTGGCAATAGCGCAGGCTGACCCTTCGCTGGCGCAAGTTGCCGCCGCCGCCGCGCCGCTGATTGCCGCGTCGGTGATCACCACTGCGATCCTGACGCCGATCCTCACCTCATGGGTGGCAAAACGTCAGGCGCGTCAGGCGGGTCAGGAGAATAAAGCATGAAAATGATCGTCATTGCCGATGATTTTACGGGCTCTAACGATACCGGCGTGCAGTTGGCGAAGAAAGGCGCACGCACGGAGGTGATGCTCACCATGACGCAGAAGCCGTCACGTCGTGCTGATGTGCTGGTTATCAACACGGAAAGCCGGGCAATCCCTGCGGCGCAAGCTGAACAGGCCGTAACACAGGCGTTAGCGCCATGGTGCGAAAGCGCCAGCGTGCCGCTGGTGTATAAAAAAATCGACTCAACCTTCCGCGGTAACGTCGGGGCCGAGGTCACCGCCGCGATGCGGGCCACGCACAGTCGGTTGGCGGTGATTGCAGCGGCGATCCCCGCTGCCGGACGTACCACCCGTGATGGGCTGTGCCTGGTCAACGGCACCCCGTTACTGGAAACAGAATTTGCCAGCGATCCTAAAACGCCGATTATCTCGTCGCGCATTGCGGAACTTGTCGCGTTGCAAAGTGATATTCCGGTGCACGAAGTCTCGCTTGAAGATGTCCGCCGTGGCCGACTGAGCGCGCTGCTAAGCGCCTTTGCTAAAGAAAGCGAATGCATGGTGGTAGTTGATGCGGTGGAAGATCGCGATCTGTCGTTGATTGCTCAGGCGATTGGCGAGCAAAAACAGCTGCCGTTGCTGGTTGGCGCGGCCGGGCTTGCCAATGCTCTGCCGGTCAGCATGTTTATGCAGGAGAAACAAGCGCTGCCGGTACTGGTTGTGGCGGGCTCCATGAGCGAAGCCACGCGACGTCAGGTCGACAAAGCGTTGTGCCAGGAGAGAGCGCAGGTGGTTGATATTGAGGCTTCACGGCTGGTATCCACCGATTTCGAACACGAGATGGCCTCGGTGGTGGAGCAGGCCTGTTCGTTGCTGAGTCAGCGGCATCATACGATTTTACGTACCAGCCGCCGGGCGGAAGATCGGGAGATGATTGACACGCTGTGCAGCCAGGTAGGGATGCGTCGCCAGCAGCTCGGTGAACTGTTAAGTCAGCGCCTTGGGCTCATCACATTACGCATTCTTGAGCAGGCGTGTATCGGCGGCCTGTTTCTTACCGGAGGAGATATCGCCACCGCAGTAGCCAGCGCGCTGGGTGCGGAAGGGTATCGCATTCAAAGCGAAGTCGCGCCCTGCATTCCGTGCGGTACGTTTGTGAACAGCGAAATTGACGATTTGCCGGTCATTACTAAAGCAGGGGGATTCGGTTCAGACAGTACCCTTTGCGATGCGCTTTATTTTATTGAGGAGATGTACAGTGGTAACTAAAACAATTGCGATTACGATGGGCGATCCTGCGGGGATTGGTCCGGAAATTATTGTTAAAGCGCTCAGTGAAGGTGAACTTAACGGCGCGCCGCTGGTGGTGGTGGGATGTCTGCAAACCCTGAAGCGGTTGCAGGCCAACGGGCTGGCGGAAGGTGTGACGTTCAGCGCAATTAGCCAGGTTGCGCAGGCTCGCTTCGCGCCGGGCGTCATTCATGTGCTCGATGAACCGCTGGCGCAGCCAGAAGCGCTGGAACCCGGTAAAGTGCAGGCACAGGCGGGCGATCTGGCTTTTCGCTGCGTAAAACGTGCAACAGAACTTGCCATGAATGGCGAGGTCCATGCCATCGCCACCGCCCCTTTGAACAAAGAAGCGCTGCATCTTGCCGGGCATAACTTCCCGGGCCACACCGAGCTGCTGGCAACGCTGACCGAAAGCCGCGACTATGCCATGGTGCTCTACACAGACAAACTGAAAGTTATCCATGTTTCTACCCATATTGCGCTGCGTAAATTCCTCGATACCCTGAATGGTCAGCGCGTGGAAACGGTGATTGGCATTGCCGATACCTTTTTGAAACGCGTGGGTTTCGCCCATCCGCGGATTGCGGTGGCCGGGGTCAACCCGCATGCCGGTGAAAACGGGCTATTTGGCGATGAGGAAATTCGTATTGTCGGTCCGGCCATTGAGAACATGAAGGTGAAAGGGGTGGATGTTTACGGCCCGTGCCCACCGGACACTGTGTTTTTACAGGCTTATGAAGGGCAATATGACATGGTGGTGGCGATGTACCACGATCAGGGCCATATCCCGCTGAAGCTGCTCGGTTTTTACGATGGCGTCAACATCACTGCGGGCCTGCCGTTTATCCGTACTTCTGCCGATCACGGGACGGCATTTGATATCGCCTGGACGGGAAAAGCAAAATCTGAGAGCATGGCGGTATCGATAAAACTGGCAATGCAACTGGCGTAATTTCCTGTTATGAAAGGACAACACCGTCTGGATCAGATTGTGGCGTATTTGAAAAACCATACGCTGGTAACCGTAGAGCAACTGGTGGATGCCGTTGACGCATCCCCGGCCACAATCCGACGCGATTTGATCAAACTCGATGAACAAGGGGTTATCAGTCGCAGCCACGGCGGTGTCGCATTACGACGCTTTGAACCTGCTCAACCCACCACTAACGAAAAACAACTGCGATCGCCTGCTGAAAAACGGGCGATTGCACGTCACGCGGCCTCCATGGTCCATGCCGGTGACGCCGTTGTGCTTGATGCCGGTACAACCATGCTGGAACTGGCAAAGTGTTTAACCCATCTTCCGTTACGCGTTATCACCGTCGATCTGCACATCGCGCTGTTTTTATCGGAATTTCGCCAGATAGAGGTGACGATTGTAGGCGGACGCATTGATGACAGCAGCCAGTCCTGCATTGGTGAATTTGGCCGCAAGATGCTGCGCAGTGTCTATCCTGATATCGCCTTTATGAGCTGTAACACCTGGAGCATGGAAAAGGGCGTGACCACGCCGACAGAGGATAAAGCAGGGCTGAAGCAGGAAATCATTGCTAACGCCCAGCGTAAGGTGCTGCTGGCCGACAGCAGTAAATATGGCGCGCATTCACTATTTAATGTCGCCCCGCTCAGTCGTTTTACCGACGTAATCACTGATGTGAATTTACCGCAGGCCGTGCAGGCCGAATTGAAAGCGCACTCTGTCGCCCTGACGTTGGTGCAGCTTTAATGACGGGTAACCGCCAGGAAGGAAGCGGCTCAGGACGCAACACCATGAGCGTTGTGCCGTGCTGTGTGCCGGGAAAGGGCGCCGCACTGGATGATGCATTGAGTTATTAACGATCCCCGTTCAGGCGCTCCGCAGAGCGCCTGCCGGTTTTTTTATACGCTTGGAATATTACGTCCGTAGTAAATTTCGCGCATTTCTTTCCAGAGCATATCGGTAATTTCTTTACGCTCTTGCTCGGTTAAATCTTCAGGCCTGGTATGGAACATGTAGTGCTGAAGATCGAACTCTTTTAGCAGCATTTTGGTGTGGAAAATATTTTCCTGATACACGTTCACATCCATCATGTCATACAGCGATTTCATGTCATCGGACATAAAATTCTGAATCGAATTTATCTCATGATCGATAAAGTGCTTCATGCCGTTAACGTCACGGGTAAAACCGCGCACGCGGTAATCCACGGTCACGATATCGGATTCCAGTTGGTGGATCAGGTAGTTCAACGCATTAAGCGGGGAAATTACGCCGCAGGTTGAGACTTCAATATCGGCGCGGAAGGTGCAAAGACCGTTTTCCGGATGGCTTTCCGGGTAGGTATGCACGCAGATATGACTTTTATCCAGATGGGCCACCACCGCTTCAGGCAGTGGGCCGGGGTGTTCGGTTTTATCGACCAGTTTCGGGTCGACCGGCTCTTCGCTGACAAGAATAGTCACGCTCGCGCCCTGTGGCTCGTAATCCTGGCGCGCGATATTTAATACGTTCGCGCCAATGATGGAGCAGGTTTCCGTCAGGATCTCAGTAAGACGGTTTGCGTTATACAGTTCATCGATATAAGCGATGTAGCCATCGCGCTCTTCCGCCGTTTTGACGTAGCAAATATCGTAGATACAAAAACTCAGGCTTTTAGTCAGGTTATTAAAGCCATGCAGTTTAAGCTTTTTCAATTTTGTTCACCTCCTTAGGATGTCTGGCGAGCCAGCGCATCGTTCAAATATTGCGGCAGAGCGAAAGCGGCCGCGTGAATTGCCGGATTGTAATAGCGGCAGGTTAAACCAGCGTTCAAGAAACGGGTTGTCAGGGTTTCCAGGTCGAGTGTGCGTAACGCCGGGTTATCGCACGCCCAGGCGAACGTCATTATGCCGCCGTAATAGGTCGGGATCGCAGCCTGGTAGAAACTCACATCGCTGAAATAGTGGCTGAGTTTACGATGGCTGCCAACGGCCTCGTCCTGCTGTAAAAAGCACACGCCGTTTTGCGCCACGAAAATGCCGCCAGGATTCAGCGCACGTTTACACCCTTGATAAAATTCTGAGGTAAACAGGCTTTCTCCAGGACCGACAGGATCGGTGCAATCGGAGATAATTACATCGAAGGTTTGCGCCGTTTGGTTAACGAAGTTGACGCCATCGTCGATAACCAGCGTAAAGCGCGGATCGTCATAGCTGCCGGCATTATGGTTCGGCAAATACTGGCGGCAGAATGACACCACGCCTGCATCTATCTCTACCATGGTGATGGTTTCAACGCTTTTATGGCGCGACACTTCGCGCAGCATGGCGCCATCGCCACCACCGATAATCAGCACATGCTTCGCGTTGCCATGGGCCAACAGCGGCACGTGAGTCATCATTTCGTGATAGATAAACTCATCACGCTCGGTGGTTTGCACCACGCCATCCAGCGCCATGATGCGACCAAATGCGCGGTTCTCGAAAATGATCAGATCCTGATGATCGGTCTTTTCGTGATACAGCACATTATCAACGGAAAAGTATTGTCCAAACTGGTCGTGCAGCGTTTCCTGCCACACTTTTTCTTCGGCCATTGGCAGAGTCCTCTTTCGTTCATACCCGGGGAAAAATGGCGCAACATAATAGCGAACATATTACGCTGATGCACGGTCAATACTTCATCAATAGGAGGGAGAAATGCCTGTCAGTTTGAACATCGATACGGCTCAAACTGACATGGAGAAAATGGGGGAGGTTATTTGACGTAAGCCAGCAGGCTTAAAGAGTCGCGGGCCAGGGCTTTACATTTTTTAGCAGTGGGGATGCCGATACCGCTCAGATCGCGATAACTGTCTTCACCCAGCGCTTTCATATTGAAGCTGTCGTAATTGCTGAGATCCCACTGGTTCTGCTGGGCGAAAAACACCAGCGCGCGTCGAATTTGTCCGTTGGGCAAGTTTTGATAACCGCAATCGTTCTTAAGGAAAACAAAAACTGCCGTTAAATCAGCCATATCTTCGGCTTCAGACTCATTTAATGCAAAGCTACTGGCGGAGAATCCGAGCAATCCACCGAGTAACGTAAACCTGACCCACTTCATCATTGCGCCTGGAACTCCTCTATGAAGAGTGAAAGTTAGCATAAATCCGTATTTCACGACGATCTTTATTATTATCTTGTTGTCTTGACCTTCCGCCTGGGGGAAGGTTTAAGCTCAAAAAAACGCCTGCAACTCATAAGGAAATCGATATGCACCGCCGCGACTTTCTCAAATACTCCGCTGTACTGAGCGCCGCCAGCGCCTTGCCGCTCTGGAGCCGTTTTGCGTTCGCAGCCGACCGTCCCGTTTTACCCATTCCCTCCCTGTTAACCGCCGATGCGCAAAGCCGAATCCGCCTGACGGTGCAGGCAGGGGAAACGCTGTTTAACGGGAAAACCGCCACGACCTGGGGTTACAACGGTAATTTACTCGGCCCGGCCATTCAACTGCGCCAGGGCAAAGCGGTAACCGTGGATATTCGCAATACCCTTGCAGAAGAAACTACGCTGCACTGGCACGGGCTGGAAGTGCCCGGCGAGGTGGATGGCGGGCCGCAGGGCGTGATTAAACCCGGTGAAACGCGCACGGTTTCCTTTACGCCGCAGCAGCGTGCCGCCACATGCTGGTTCCATCCGCATCAACATGGAAAAACCGGGCATCAGGTGGCGATGGGACTTGCGGGGTTAGTGTTAATAGAAGATAACGACAGCCGCAAATTACGACTCCCGCAACAGTGGGGCATTGATGATGTGCCGCTGATTATTCAGGACAAGCGCTTCGGGGCCGACGGCCAGATCGATTATCAACTGGATGTGATGAGCGCCGCCGTCGGCTGGTTTGGCGACACGCTGCTTTGTAATGGCGCAAGCTATCCACAGCATGCCGCGCCGCGAGGCTGGCTACGTCTTCGCTTGTTGAACGGCTGTAACGCCCGTTCGCTGAATATCACCACCAGCGATGGACGCCCGCTGTATGTGGTGGGCAGTGATGGCGGTTTGCTCGCCGAGCCGGTGAAGGTCACCGAGCTGCCGATGATCATGGGCGAGCGTTTTGACGTGCTGGTGGAAACCCGCGACGGCAAGCCGTTCGATATCATTACGCTGCCCGTAAAACAAATCGGGATGACCGTCGCACCCTTTGATCAACCGGTGCCGGTGGTGCGTATCCAGCCGTTGGTGGTAACCGCCTCCGGCGAGCTGCCCGATAAGCTGGTTGAGATGCCCGCCATACCGGACAGCGCGGGGGCTAAAGAGCGCTGGCTACAACTGATGATGGACCCCATGCTCGATATGATGGGGATGCAGGCGCTGGAGCAGAAATACGGCAAACAAGCGCTGGCTGGCATGGGCATGCACCACGGTATGGGCCATGGCAATATGAACCATGGCGGCATGGGCCAGCAGGCAATGGATTTCCACCACGCCAATAAAATTAACGGGCTGGCGTTTGATATGGCTAAACCGGCGTTTGCCGTCGAGCGCGGCAAGTACGAGCGCTGGACCATCTCTGGCGAAGGGGACATGATGATGCACCCGTTCCATATTCACGGCACGCAATTCCGTATTCTGAGCGAGAACGGCAAGCCGCCAGCGGCCCATCGCTCCGGCTGGAAAGATACCGTCTGGGTGGAAGGCGCGCGCAGTGAGGTGCTGGTGCGTTTCGATAATCCGGCTGCGGCGGAGCACGCTTATATGGCTCACTGCCATCTTCTTGAGCATGAAGATACCGGCATGATGCTGGGCTTTACGGTGGCGTAAAACAAAAAAGGCCGCGATACGCTCGCGGCCTTATGATTACGGGTTACGAATTACTTCGCGTCATCCGGCAGCGCGAAGGCAACGATATAGTCACCCATTTTGGTACCAAACGAACCATGCCCGCCTGCGGAAATCACCACATACTGCTTACCGTTAACCTCATAGGTCATCGGCGTGGCCTGGCCACCGGCTGGCAGACGGCCTTCCCACAGTTTCTTACCGTTCGTCATGTTATAAGCGCGCAGATAGTTATCTGCGGTTGCGCCAATAAACAGCACGTTCCCGGCAGTCGAGATGGGGCCGCCCAGCATAGGCATGCCAAGATTAAACGGCAGCGGGAAAGGCAGCGAGAACGGCAGGCTGTCGCGCGGCGTACCGATACGTTTTTTCCAGACCACTTCATTGGTTTTCAAATCCAGCGCGGAGATATAACCCCAGGCCGGCTGCTTACACGGCAAACCAAACGGCGACAGGAATGGATTTAACGTTACGCCAAACGGCACGCCATACTGCGGCTGGATACCGGTTTCCTGCCCGCTCGCGGCATGCGGCGGATCGGACGGCTCCATCGGGTTATCCGGGCCGCGCGGCATCAGTTTTGATACGAACGGCAGCGCAATCGGGTTGGCAATCGCCACCTGACGACTTTGGTCGACGGAAATACCGCCCCATTCGAACATACCGAGGTTGCCCGGGAAGACCAGGGTGCCTTGCTCAGACGGCGGGGTGAAAATCCCTTCGTAACGGAGCTGGTGGAACATCACGCGGCACACCAGTTGGTCAAACATGGTGGCGCCCCACATATCCGCGCCGCTCAGATCTTTCGTCGGACGGAAACTCAGATCGGAGAATGGCTGCGTCGGGGAGAGACGGTCACCTTTCGCCGGGCCTTGCGGCACTGGTTTTTCCGGCGCGGGAACGACCAGTTTGCCGTCACGGCGATCCAGTACAAAGATGTTGCCGGTTTTCGCCGGCGCATAGATAACCGGAACCACGTTGCCGTTTTTATCGGTGATATCCGCAAGCGTCGGCTGGGACGGCATATCCATATCCCAGAGATCGTGGTGAACCGTCTGATAAGACCAGGCGAGTTTACCGGTAGAGGCATTCAGCGCCAAAATGGAGCTTGCGTAACGCTCTTGTTCTGCGGTGCGGTTGCCGCCCCAGATATCCGGCGTAGACACGCCCATGGGCAGATAGACCAGGTCTAATTGCGCATCATAAGCGGCAGGCGCCCAGGAGTTGGGCGAGTTCAGCGTAAAGTGGTGCTCATCCGTCGGAATAGCGTTCGGATCTTTCGCACCCGGATCAAATGCCCAGAGCAGATCACCGGTATTGATATCAAAACCACGGATAGCGCCCGAAGGCTCGCGGGTAGAATAGTTATCGGTCACGGCACCGGCAATAACGATAACTTTATCGGTCACAATCGGCGGCGACGTAGGCTCATACATGCCCGGCGTCGTTACCGGCTGGTTGGTTTGCAGATTAAGAATACCTTTGTTGGCAAAGGTCTCGCACAGCTTACCGTTATCCGCGTTAATCGCGAACAGACGACCATCGTTTACCGGCAGAATAATACGACGCGGGCAGTCCGCTACCACTTCAGCGCTGGCGGTATTGGCGCGCGCTTCATGATAAGAGACGCCACGACAGGTCACATGCTGGAATGACGGATTGGTATTTAACTGCGGATCGAAATGCCATTTTTCTTTACCGGTCGCCGCATCCAGTGCAAACAGACGCTGGTGCGCGCTGCACAGATACAGGGTGTCGCCCACTTTAATTGGCGTCACTTCGTTGGTGATTTCACCCGGGTCGGTCGGTAATTTCACATCACCCGTCTGGAAGGACCAGGCTTCCTTGAGCTCGTGGACGTTTTCAGCATTGATTTGCTTAAGAGGAGAGAAGCGTTGCCCTTCCTGATTACGACCATAAGCCGGCCAGTCGCCGTCTGCAATGGCTGGCGCCGCTGTGCTGGCGGTGGCCGCTTCGGTTTTCAGTGTGCCATTAATCTCTTGCGGATCGTTAAAAATGGCCCATCCCAGGATCCCGGCGGTGATGATAAGCGTCACCATCATCGAAGGCAGCGCTGGGCGCGAGATGATCGGCAGTTTGCGCCAGACAACCGGCAAAATCAGCCAGATGCCGAAGAAGACTAAAATGTCGCAACGTGGCGTCAATGCCCAGAAGTCAAAACCGACTTCCCAGATTGACCATATCATTGTGGCAAGCAGAAACGCCGCATACAGCCATAACGCCGATTGCTTTCCGCGCCACAAAAGCCAGGCGACGCCAAGCATCACCACACCAGCAATTGGATAGTACCAGGAACCCCCTAATGTGATTAACCACACCCCGCCAATTAATAAATACAACCCGCACAAAACTGCGAACAGGGTTGTTAACATCACGATTAGTGATGATTGTTTATGTTTTGTTTCCGCCATAATCACACTCTTAAATTTTTAGTAGCAAGTAATTATAGTTATTAACATGTGTGATCTTAATCACAAAAAGAGCTTTTTTTCAGAATAGGTCCCGGCATGCTAATTACTGTTATACTGCCAGCCTTACAAATTAGTGTGGGCGCGCTACGCGTCGGCATTTAATGATTTATTTTTTAAATCATATGGTTAGTGATATGAAACATACTGTTGAAGTGATGATCTCCGAAGCGGAGATTAAAGCGCGTATCGTTGAACTGGGACGCGAGATTACGGAACGTTATCGCGATAGCGGCAGTGAAATGGTGCTGGTTGGCCTGCTGCGCGGTTCGTTTATGTTTATGGCCGATTTATGCCGTGAAGTTAAGGTTGGGCACGAAGTCGATTTTATGACGGCGTCGAGCTACGGCAGCGGCATGTCTTCCACGCGTGATGTTAAAATCTTAAAAGACCTGGATGAAGATATCCGCGGCAAAGATGTGTTGATTGTGGAAGACATCATTGATTCCGGGAACACGTTGTCGAAAGTGCGTGAAATTTTACGTCTGCGTGAGCCGAAGTCTTTGGCGATTTGTACGCTGCTGGATAAACCGTCGCGCCGGGAAGTGAATGTGAATGTCGAGTTTATCGGCTTTTCGATTCCCGATGAATTCGTGGTGGGTTATGGTATCGATTATGCCCAGCGCTATCGTCATTTGCCCTATATCGGCAAAGTCATTTTGCTGGATGAATAAAAAAAGGGGCCGCGGCCCCTTTTAGATTATTTATGACTGGCGTGCGTAAGCTTCAGATTGGAGATGCCATTGCGATAGCGCTGTTCCAGCGTTTCACGACTGGTGGCGGTCACGTCTAAATTGCGCAGCAGGCCGTCGTGGATCCCGTAGGCCCAGCCGTGAATCGTCACTTTCTGGCCACGTTTCCAGGCTGATTGCATAATAGTGGAATGGCCCAGGTTATATACCTGTTCCATAACGTTGAGTTCGCAAAGCGTATCCAGGCGGCGTTCTTGCGGAATTTCGCCCAGCAGAGAGCTGTGTTTGAACCAAATATCACGAATATGCAGCAGCCAGTTGTTGATAAGACCCAGTTCCGGGTTTTCAACCGCAGCCTGCACGCCGCCGCAGCCGTAGTGTCCACAAATAATAATGTGTTCAACTTCAAGTACGTCCACCGCATACTGAACCACTGACAGGCAGTTAAGATCGGTATGGATGACGAGGTTTGCGACGTTGCGGTGAACAAATAATTCACCGGGCTCAAGGCCGGTTAAGCGTTCTGCAGGAACGCGGCTGTCAGAGCAGCCGATCCACAGAAAGCGCGGCTTTTGCGCTTGAGCAAGGCGTTCAAAAAATCCTGGATCTTCTTTCACCAGCATTTCGGACCAGTGAGCGTTGTTGTTGATTAGTGCGTCAATATCTTTCATTTAGGTTAACAACCTGTAACCGAGGGATTGCGTTGATGTAATATAAGGCAACTCAAAAATTTTTTAAACACCATAACTTTTGTGCGATACAAGGTAACTGTATATCCATGACAATTGCATTGGAACTGGAAGGATTAAAAAAAACCTATCCCGGCGGCGTAAAAGCGTTGCGTGGCATTGACTTACAAGTGGAGTCGGGTGATTTCTACGCCCTGCTTGGGCCAAACGGCGCCGGTAAATCTACCACTATCGGGATAATAAGCTCGCTGGTAAACAAAACCTCCGGGCGGGTGAGAGTGTTTGGTTATGACCTCGAAAAAGACGTGGTCAACGCCAAGCGCCAACTGGGCCTGGTGCCGCAAGAGTTTAACTTCAACCCGTTTGAAACGGTGCAGCAAATTGTGGTCAACCAGGCGGGTTACTACGGCGTTGAGCGCAAAGAAGCCATAGAGCGCAGCGAAAAGTATCTTAACCAGCTCGATTTGTGGGAAAAACGCAACGAACGTGCGCGTATGTTATCAGGCGGGATGAAACGCCGCCTCATGATTGCCCGTGCTCTGATGCATGAGCCAAAACTGCTTATCCTCGACGAACCCACCGCTGGCGTCGACATTGAACTTCGACGTTCTATGTGGGGTTTCCTCAAAGATCTCAACGATAAAGGCACCACTATTATTCTTACCACGCACTATCTGGAAGAAGCAGAAATGCTGTGCCGCAATATCGGCATAATTCAGCGTGGCGAGTTGGTGGAGAACACCTCAATGAAAGCGCTGCTTTCCAAGCTAAAATCGGAAACCTTTATTCTCGATTTGGCGCCAAAAAGCCCGCTGCCGAAACTTGAAGGTTACCAGTATCGGCTGGTGGATACCTCGACGCTGGAAGTCGAAGTGCTGCGCGAACAGGGGATCAACAGTGTGTTTAATCAATTAACTGCGCAGGGCATTCAGATCCTGAGTATGCGTAATAAAGCCAACCGGCTTGAAGAGTTGTTCGTAACGCTTGTGAATGACAAACAAGGAGACCAGGCATGATGCAGCTGTACTGGGTGGCGCTAAAAAGCATCTGGCTTAAAGAGATCCACCGTTTTATGCGTATCTGGGTGCAAACTCTGGTCCCGCCGGTTATCACCATGACGCTTTATTTTATTATTTTCGGCAATCTGATTGGTTCGCGTATCGGCGAAATGCATGGCTTTAGCTATATGCAATTTATCGTGCCGGGGTTAATCATGATGGCGGTTATCACCAACGCATACGCTAACGTGGCTTCGTCGTTCTTTAGCGCCAAATTCCAGCGCAATATTGAAGAGCTGCTGGTCGCGCCGGTGCCGACCCACGTGATTATTATCGGCTATGTCGGCGGCGGCGTGGCGCGGGGGTTATGCGTGGGGATATTGGTTACCGCGATTTCGTTGTTTTTCGTGCCCTTTCAGGTGCATTCGTGGCTTTTTGTCGCGGTCACGCTGCTGTTTACCGCCATTCTTTTTTCACTGGCGGGGCTGCTGAATGCCGTGTTCGCGACCACTTTTGATGACATCAGCCTGATCCCGACTTTTGTGCTGACGCCGTTAACCTATCTGGGCGGCGTGTTTTATTCGCTCACCTTACTGCCCCCGTTCTGGCAAGCGCTGTCACATCTCAATCCCATCGTGTATATGATTAGCGGATTCCGATACGGCTTCCTTGGCATTAACGATGTGCCGCTTGGCTTCACCCTTGGCGTGCTGGTGGTGTTTATCCTCGCGTTTTATCTTATATGCTGGTATCTCATCCAGCGCGGGCGCGGGTTGCGTAGCTGAGTCGTTACCTTTTCATGTTAAATAAGGCCCTCCTGTGAGGGCCTTTTATTTTCTCATGATTACGGTCACAGCGTCAGAATGTTACTTCGCTAAACTACCTCTTTTGAAGGAGGACGCGTGAATGCTGGGATGGGTCATCGCCTGTCATGACGATAAGGCGCAATGCATACTCGAACAACTTGAAAAGCGCTATGGTCATATCCCGCAATGCCGGGTAGTGAATTACTGGAACGGCGTGGGTACCAACATGCTAAGTCGCATGATGTGCGACGCGCTCCATCATGCGGATTCAGGCGACGGCGTGATTTTTCTCACCGACTGTAACGGCGCCGCGCCGTATCGTGTTGCCGCGTTAATGAGCCATAAACATAATAATTGCGAAGTCATTTCCGGTATTTCACTCAATCTCCTCTCTGAACTGTATCCGCTGCGCTTTTGCTTAAGCAGCCGCGCGTTTCGCCACACCATTGTTGAGCGCGGCGGCGAAGCCGTCAGTAGCCTGTGGCATCAACAGCAAAAAAATCCGCCCTTTGTTTTACTGAACCCTTCATGATCCCAGGTTTAGCGCTTGGTCTGTAAGGCACTTTTTGTCAAAATAAGCGCACATTCCCCCGAGCCGCTGCGATCCTTTATGCTGATACGCCTTCTTTTCTGCTTTGTGCTGTTTGTGACTGCGCCTGCCGGGGCGATCCTGGTTAATACGACGTTTAATCCGCCGCGCTATATGCAAACCACGGAAGATGCGGCTATTTGGGCGCATGTCGGTAATCGGGTGATTTCTGTTGGCCGAATTGAAGAGGGGCAGGTGCTGGCGGTGGTAACCACTGACGCCGATTATTATGAGTTTAGCTTTGGTTTTGGTACCGGATTTATTGATAAGCAGCACCTTAAACCAGTAGAAGGTAAGCTGCCCATAGAAGACCGGCTGGGTGATCTGCATAAACCGCTCAGCAACCAGAATCTGCTGACCTGGCAGGCCGTCACGCTGTATAACGAACCTGATAATAAAAGCGAGCCGCTGGGCGTGCTGGCGGACAACCTGCGTTACCCCATTCTTTCTAAACTTAAAGACCGTCTGAATCAGACCTGGTTTCAAATTCGTATCGGCAACCGACTGGCGTGGGTCAGCAGCCTCGATGCTCAGGAGGATAACGGCATTCCGGTGCTGACATACCACCATATCCTGCGTGATGAAGAAAACACCCGCTTTCGACATACCTCAACGACAACCTCCGTGCGCGCTTTCAGCAACCAGATGACCTGGCTGCGTGATATGGGCTACGCCACGTTATCGCTCTACCAACTTGAAGGGTATGTGAATAACCGCATGAATTTGCCAGCCAGAGCCGTGGTCATTACCTTCGACGATGGCTTAAAGTCCGTCGCGCGGTATGCCTATCCGGTATTGAAGCAATATGGTTTTAATGCCACGGCGTTTATTATTTCTTCACGTATTAAGCGTCATCCGCAAAAATGGGATCCGAAATATCTGCAATTTATGAGCGTGTCGGAGTTGCAAACTATTCAGGACGTTTTTGATATTCAGTCGCACACCCATTTTTTGCATCGCGTCGATGACACGCGCCACCCGATATTACTAAGCCGCAATTACCACAATATTTTGTTTGATTTCGAACGCTCGCGCCGGGCGCTGACGCAGTTCAATCCTCATGTGTTGTACCTGTCGTATCCCTTTGGCGGCTATGACCAAAAGGCGGTAAAGGCGGCACAGGACGCGGGATTTCATCTGGCGGTGACGACGGTAAAAGGGAAGGTGAAACCGGGGGATAACCCGTATTTATTAAAGCGGTTGTATATTCTCAGAACGGATTCACTGGAAGAGATGGCGCGGATAATCAGTAATCAACCTCAGGGGTGATAGCGCCCGCGAGCGGGCGCAAACTATCAGGCAACCTGAACCGGAACCGCTTTTGCGGTACGTTTCATTTCGTTGTCGCCATCAAAATACGCCACTTTCGGCTGCCAGCTTCGGGCCTGCTCATCCGGCACGGTGACGTAGCTTGCGATAATTAAAATATCGCCCACATCGGCACAGTGCGCTGCCGCGCCGTTGACGGAAATGATTTTAGAACCGCGCTCGCCGGAAATCGCGTAAGTGGAAAAACGCTTGCCGTTGGTCACGTTGTAAATATCGATGGCTTCATATTCCAGAATGCCAGCCGCTTCAAGAAAATCCTGATCAATGGCGCAGGAACCTTCATAGTGCAAGTCTGCCTGAGTCACTTTGACGCGATGCAGTTTGCCCTGCAACATTGTACGAATCATAAATTTAACCCTGTCTACACCAACACTGTCAGAGCGAGAAAACCCGCTCCAGGAATTTTACCGGGGCAGTATTGCCCGTTTTATAATCGCTGTCTATCCCCGCGCCGTTACGCCAGAGTGACCGTCAGATTATCAATCAAACGCGCCTGACCGAGCCATGCTGCCATCAACACCACAGCGCGTTGGCTTTGCGGCGATAACTCAAGCAGGGTATCGGCGTCGCGAATTTGTAAGTCGTCGCTGCGAAAGCCCATTTCATTCAGCGCCAGCGCGGCGGTCGCCAGGATCTCTTCCACGTCGCGCTCGCCAGCCTGCAATTTCTGCCCGATGTCGTTCATCACCTTGCTCAGGCCCGGCGCGATTTTACGCTGGTCGCTGGTGAGATAGCCGTTGCGCGAACTGAGCGCCAGACCGTCTTTGGCGCGCACGGTGGGCACGCCGACAATCTCTATGTCGTAGCTCATATCAGCAACCATCTTGCGGATAAGCTGAAGTTGCTGGTAATCCTTCTCGCCGAAACAAGCAATATCCGGCTGCACCAGGTTAAACAACTTGCTGACCACGGTAGACACGCCGCGAAAATGCCCCGGACGGCACGCGCCTTCAAGCATCGTTGAAATTCCCGGCACCTCGACATAGGTTTGCTCGCCCATGCCGTGCGGATAGACCTCTTCCGGCGTCGGGGAAAAGACCATATCCACACCACGGCGGGTCAGTTTTTCGCAATCTTCCTGCAGGGTGCGCGGATAGCGCGCCAGATCGTCCGGGCGATCGAACTGCATAGGATTGACGAAAATGCTTACCACCACGACATCGGCGCGCGCTTTCGCTTCATCAACCAGCTTCATATGACCGTCATGAAGGTTTCCCATTGTCGGCACCAGCGCGATGCGTTTGCCTTCAAGGCGCAGACGGCGAATTTGCTGGCGCAGCATCAATACGGTTTCAATAATCAGCACAACCCATACTCCTGTCAGTGGAAACTGTGTTCTTCGCCCGGGTAGGCACCGGACTCAACGTCAGTAATATACTGGCGCACGGCGGCACGCATGTCGCCTGCGCTGTGAAGGAAATTTTTAGCGAATTTCGGGATATGGCCGCCTGTGATGCCAAAGGCATCGTGCATCACCAAAATTTGCCCGTCGGTCACGTTGCCCGCGCCGATCCCGATAACCGGAATGGAGAGCGCGTCGGTTACGCGCTTTGCGAGTTCAACCGGCACACACTCCAGCACCAGCAATTGCGCGCCAGCGGCTTCAAGCGCCAGCGCGTCATCCAGCAGCGTTTGCGCGGCGGCCTCATCGCGGCCTTGCACTTTATAACCGCCGAAGATATTGACCGACTGCGGCGTCAGGCCCAAATGACCGCAAACCGGTACGGCGCGTTCGGTCAGCATGCGCACGGTATCCACAAGCCAGCGACCGCCTTCAATCTTCACCATATTAGCGCCGGCGCGCATGACGACGCTTGCACTGGCAAAGGCCTGCTCCGCCGTGGCGTAGGTCATAAAGGGCAGATCTGCTAACAGCAGGCAGTGTGGCGCGCCCCGACGCACCGCCTGGGTGTGATAGGCGATATCTTCCACGCTAACCGGCAGCGTGGAGTCGTGACCCTGAACCGTCATTCCCAGTGAATCGCCGACCAGCATCACGCCGATGCCTTCATCGGCAAACAGTTTTGCGAAGCTAAAATCATAAGCGGTGATGGTAGCGAATTTTTGTCCGCTCGCCTTAAGGCGTCGAAGATGGGAAATGGTGGTTGGTTTCATGGCTATCCCCTGAACTGAAAATGGCGAACAGTGTAAACGATAGCTTTCTCAGTGAGTAGCCAGCGCTCAGGGGTTATTTGACTACCAGCGGGAAATGCCGGAGGGATCAAGATTTGCCAGAATGTCGGATAATTTTTCGCCATCCGGGAAGCGTAAATCAGGGGCGATCTGCGCCAGCGGCAATAACATAAACGCGCGATTTTTCATGTCGTAATGCGGAACCGTCAGGCGCTCGGTATCGATTTTCTGTTCGCCAAACAGCATGATGTCTAAATCCAGCGTACGCGGCCCCCAGCGGTGGGCTTTGCGCTCGCGTCCCTGCTGTAGCTCAATGCGCTGGGTATGATCGAGGAGCGCAAGCGGCCCAAGCGCAGTATCAAGCGCCACGGCGGCGTTCAGATAATCGGGTTGATCCTGGGGGCCGAGTGGGGGAGTGCGGTAAAACGGCGATACCGCGACGACCGTGGTTTCTGGGATATCAGCCAGCGCCGCCAGGGCAGCATTCACTTGATCAAGAGGTGATGCAAGGTTGCTGCCGATAGCGATATACACACGGGTCACGCATTGCCCTCGCGACGCGGCGCGCGACGGCGCGGTCGGCGGGTACGGCGGCGTGCAGCCGGCTCGTCATCCAGATCGTTAAGCATATTCTTTTGCGCAGGCGGCGCGGAAACCTGAAACTCGCCCCACCAGCGGGTCAGACGCTGCAATTCAGCGTTGTTTTCCGCTTCAGCGCGCAGCGCCAGCAGATCGTATGCCGCGCGGAATTTCGGATGTTCCATCAGTTTCCAGGCGCGCTTGCCCTGACGACGCGACAGGCGCAGTTGAAGCTGCCAGATATCGCGGATTAGCGTCGTAATGCGTTTTGGGATCGCCAGCGAACGGCAGGCTTCATCAAGCACGTCGTTCATGGCCAGCGCAAATGCATCATTCCAGCTAAGCCCGCTTTCCTGGGCGATTTTTTGCGCCGTTTCGATTTGCGGATACCAGAACAGCGCGGCAAACAGGAACGCCGGGTTCACACGCATGTCGTTGTGAATACGGTTATCGGTATTTTTCAATACCTGCGCAATGATGCGCTCCATCGGGCTGTCGCCTTGCTCGGTGAAATAGCGGCTGATGGTCGGGAACAGCGGTTGGAACAGCGAATATTCACGCAGCAGCAAATAAGTGTTGTAGCCGTAGCCCATCTGTAACAGCTTTAGCGCTTCTTCGAACAAGCGTGCGGGCGGAACATCGTTAATCAGCGTGGCGAGGCGCGGAATAGGCTCGCCGGTCTCCGGGCTTATCTTCATATCCAGACGCGCGGCGAAACGCACAGCGCGCAGCATACGTACCGGATCTTCGCGGTAGCGCGTTTCCGGATCGCCAATCAGGCGGATGATGCCGAGTTTTAAATCCTGCAACCCGCCAACGTAATCGCGAACGGTGAAGTCCGCCACGCTGTAATAAAGGCTGTTGATGGTGAAATCGCGGCGCTGGGCATCTTCTTCTATAGAGCCGAAAATGTTATCGCGCAGCAGCATGCCATTCTGGCCGCGTTGCGAAATGGCGCGATCGTCGACATTTTCTTCATGATGACCGCGAAAGGTCGCGACTTCGATAATCTCCGGGCCGAACATGACATGGGCCAGGCGGAAACGGCGACCGACCAGACGGCAGTTTCGAAAGAGTTTTCGAACCTGTTCCGGCGTGGCATTGGTCGTCACGTCAAAATCTTTCGGTTTTTTGCCAAGCAACAGATCGCGCACCCCGCCGCCAACCAGCCAGGCTTCATAGCCCGCTTTATTCAGGCGATACATCACCTTTAGGGCGTTTTCACTGATATCTTTGCGGGAAATAGCATGCTGTTCTCGCGGGATGACGGTAATCGTGGGCTGGCTGACGACTGCGTCAACCTCGCTTTCCTCGCGATTTAGCACCTTGCGGCAAAAATTAGCGACTCGGGTAAAAATGGTGCACCTCGGTAGTGTCAGACTCTGGACAAAAAATAGCGGCTAATCATAGCTCAGCGCAACGCATTTGAGAATGCTGGATTAACAGGTATCCGTTGAGGAGACCAGTTAATCACCGCTTCCCGGAGCAACGCTTCGGTGGATAAATCCCGCCAGTGTTCCGTTATAGGCTGGTTTAAAAAGCGTAACGCGGCAACCAGCACGGGGTTAGGATCGCCGTGCGGCAGCGCCGGGGCGTGGTTCTGTTTTGAGAGTTTATTGCCATCGGCATTGATAACCAGCGGCAAATGAAACCACGCAGGCGGCGTCCAGCCGAACTGATGATAAAGCGATACTTGTCGCACGGTGGGTTCAATTAAATCCGCGCCGCGCACAATTTCAGTAATGCCCTGGAAATGATCGTCCACCACCACCGCGAGATTATAAGCAAAAAGCCCATCACGGCGGTGAATAATAAAATCTTCACACGCCAGCGCCGGATCGGCGGTAATCTCGCCGCGCAGGCTGTCGTGAAAGGTCATTACCGGTGCGGTCTGGCGTAAACGCACGGCGGCATTCTCTGGCCCATGATGTAAATCGCGACAGTGGCCGTCGTAAATGCCGCCAAGTTGCTGGATGCGGCTGCGCGTACAGGTGCAGTAATAGCTGCGGTGATGCGTATGCAGCCAGGCAAGGGCTTCGCGATAGGCTTCATGACGGGCGGACTGGTAAAGCACTTCGCCGTCCCAGTGCAGTCCGTAGTGGTCGAGCTGGCGTAAAATAGTATCGGCGGCGCCGGGCACTTCGCGCGGCGGATCGATATCTTCAATACGGACACGCCAAATTCCCTGCTGAGCTCGGGCCTGTAAATAGCTGCCCAGCGCCGCAATCAGCGAGCCGAAATGAAGTTCACCAGAAGGTGAGGGGGCAAAACGCCCGATATAAGAAGTGGACATAGCGCTAAAAAACAAGGCGGGAGAAACCCCGCCTTTGTTATTAATTGTTGTGAGCCGGGCTTAGCCAGCCATCTGTTTTTCGCGGATTTCGGCGAGCGTCTTGCAATCGATGCACAGGTCCGCGGTCGGACGTGCTTCAAGACGACGAATACCAATTTCCACTCCGCAGGATTCGCAGAAGCCGAAATCTTCGTCTTCTACTTTTTTGAGAGTCTTCTCGATTTTCTTGATGAGTTTACGCTCACGGTCGCGGTTACGCAGTTCGAGGCTGAACTCTTCTTCCTGGGCGGCGCGATCCACCGGATCCGGGAAGTTAGCGGCTTCATCCTGCATATGCGTAACGGTGCGATCGACTTCATCCCTAAGTTGATTACGCCAGGCTTCAAGAATGCGCTTGAAGTGTGCCAGCTGGGCTTCATTCATATACTCTTCGCCCGGCTTCTCTTGATACGGCTCCACCCCAGCGATGGCGAGAATACTCAGGGACGATGTTTTACGTTTTTGCCCTTCTTGCATGTTGCTTCTCCTTAACACGCACTATCGATCCCCTTGTCGGGGGAAAAATCAGGCCGCTATAAATAGCAGAAGCTTTTCGGGATAGCAATTGTATAAACGTTACACTTGACAACCCTGTGAGGAAAAGCGTATTTGCGCATGCGCCTGAAACAATAATGACTCAAACAATTAACCGGCATTACAAGCGCACCGGCACGGGTACCGCTAATTGCATTTTTTCGGCGGTTAACGTCGCCTTCCAGGCAACGATTTCCACTCCTTTTTGCTGTGCCTCTTTTAGCAGTAGCGCGTATCTGGCATCAATGTGGCTCGCCGGAGATACCTGTTCAATCGCCGAATGCAAAACAGCGAATAACAGAACGGCGCGTTCGCCGTTTTCCACCACACTCATAAGTTCACGAAGATGCTTCTGGCCCCGCACCGTGACGGCGTCGGGAAAGTAACCTTGTGAACTATCCGATAGCGTTACTGATTTCACTTCAATATAGCAGTTAACTTTGCAACCTGCCTGTAACATGAAGTCGATACGACTGCGTTCACTACCGTAGTTAACTTCGCTTAAGACCGTCGAATAATCGGAAAATTCCGCCAGGCGTTTTTCCTGAAAAGCCTCTTTTACGAGCTGATTGGCACGAAGTGTATTAACGCAGATGATGTCTCCCGCTTGTGTTTGGGTTAACTCCCAGGTATGTGGGTACTTACGCGTCAAACTCGATGAAGTGGAATACCAGACGGTATCGCCTGGCGTGGCGCAGCCGGTCATAGCGCCGGTATTCGGGCAATGCAGCGTGAGCAATGCGCCTTCAGGCGTCACCACATCGGCCAGAAAGCGTTTATAGCGCTTAATCAACGTAGCGGATTGCAGCGGGGGAGAGAACTCCATTCTTCATCCTTTCTTTTATACAAGCGACCAGCGCGCCAGCGGCTGGTAATGGGTGCGTCCCTGGCTGAACTGCGACGCGTAAAGCACAAATTCCGTCACCGGAAAGGCCCAGTGGAAGCCAGGTGCCGGGATGGACACCGTATTTGCGGCATTACGCAGTAGCGTCACATGCGGGTGAAACGGTTGCGGGCTTTGATAACAGCCGCTGCGAGCGGCCTGAGCACGCAAAAGATTCGCCAGTTGCAGCAGACCGCGCGGCGGCTTGCGGCAACCCAGCCAGACTACCTGTGAACGCGGCCAGTGCCCCGCGTCGTCAAGCGTAAGCGTAAACGCAGGCTGTTGAATACGTCCGGCAAGCGTCATTAATGTCTGCTGCTTTTGTTCGCTTATCTCGCCTAAAAATGCCAGCGTCAGATGCAAATTCGCCGCCGCGACGGGCCGTCCCGCCTGCGGGTCAAACTGCGCGGCGCGCCATTGCATCACCTGCTGCTGGATGGCCGGTGGAATTTCGAGGGCGAAAAATAGCCGTTTTGGCTCAGACATGGCAATTCTCGGTAAAGGTTTGATGGGATGCTACAATGCGCCCGTTTTAATGTTAACCCTTTTGATGTTATCCCCTGGGAGCCATTTGTGTCGTTACTGCCCGTCGCCGCCGTTTTACCGCGTCTGTTGGATGCCCTGCGATCCGCCTCGCAGGTTTTGCTCTGCGCGCCTACCGGCGCTGGCAAATCGACCTGGTTGCCGCTGGAACTGTTAAAATCAGCCGGGCTAAGCGGGAAAATCCTGCTGCTGGAGCCGCGTCGTCTGGCGGCGCGCAACGTCGCTCAGCGCCTCGCTGAACTTATGGGCGAAGCGCCGGGAGAGACCGTAGGCTACCGAATGCGCGGTGAAACTTGTATCGGCCCCAACACGCGCCTTGAAGTGGTGACGGAAGGGATACTGACTCGCCTTATCCAACAGGATCCGGAGCTCACCGGTATTAGCCTTGTGATCCTGGATGAATTCCACGAGCGCAGCCTGCAGGCCGACCTGGCGCTGGCGCTGTTGTTAGATGTGCAGCAGGGGCTGCGTGACGATCTTAAATTACTGATTATGTCCGCAACGCTCGACAACGCGCGTCTTGAAGTGTTGTTGCCGCATGCGCCCGTTATCACATCGGCAGGGCGTGCATTCCCGGTCGAGCGACGCTGGCAGCCGCTTGCCGCTCAACTGCGCAGCGAAGAAGCGATAGCCGTCGCCACGGCGCAATTGCTGCGTGAGGAGTCCGGTTCATTGCTGCTCTTTTTGCCAGGCGTGGCGGAAATCCAGCGCGTCCAGGAACAGCTTGCCGGGCGAGTCGCCGACGATGTGTTGCTCTGCCCGCTGTATGGGGCATTGTCGTTAAGCGATCAGCGCAAAGCCATTCTCCCTGCGCCTGCCGGATTTCGGAAAGTGGTGCTCGCGACCAATATCGCCGAAACCAGTTTAACCATTGAAGGCATTCGTCTGGTGGTGGACAGCACCCTTGAGCGCGTGGCGCGTTTTGACGCACGTAGCGGATTGACGCGATTAATCACCCAACGCATTAGCCAGGCGTCAATGATCCAGCGCGCCGGTCGCGCCGGGCGGCTTGAGCCGGGCATTTGTCTGCATCTTACGGCCAAAGAACAAGGCGAACGCGCCGCCGCGCAGGCGGAGCCAGAAATTCTGCAAAGCGATCTCAGCGGGCTATTACTTGAGCTGTTGCAGTGGGGATGTCGGGACGTCATGCAATTAACCTGGCTTGATACGCCGCCGCAAAGTAATCTCGCCGCCGCCCGCGCGTTGCTGGAACAATTGGGCGCAATAGAAGAAGGGCGGTTAACGCCGCGAGGCCAACAGATGGCAGGGCTTGGCAACGATCCGCGTCTTGCGGCAATGCTGGTTGCAGCGCACACTGTGGATGAAAAAGCGACAGCTGCATGGCTTGCCGCGCTGCTTGAAGAACCCCCTCGTGCCGCCAACAGCGATTTGGCCTACCCTTTTTCACGCAATCAGCCTAACTGGCAAAACCGCAGCCAGCAGTTGTTGAAACGGCTTGATAGCCGTGGAGGCTCGCGAGACATTGCGCTTGCGCCGAGGTTACTGGCTGTAGCTTTTGCCGATCGCATCGCCAGGCGTCGCGGTCTGGACGGGCGCTACCAACTGGCCAACGGCATGGGCGCGCGCCTTGATCCAGACGATGCGTTAAGTCGCCATGAATGGCTTATCGCGCCGCTTCTGTTGCAAGGAAGCCAGTCACCCGATGCGCGTATATTGCAGGCGTTGGCGCTGGATATCGAGGCGTTAATCGCAACCTGCCCGCAGTTACTCCACCAGCAGGACAGCGTCGAGTGGGACGACACGCAAGGAACACTGAAAGCGTTTCGCCGCCAGCAAATCGGCCAGCTTGTGGTGAAGCATCAACTGCTGGCGCGGCCTTCGCAAGACGAACTGCATCAGGCGATGCTTAACGGCATTCGCGAAAAAGGGCTTTCCGTATTGCACTGGACCCCGGAGGCGCAGCAATTGCGGCTACGCTTACAGTGCGCCGCGCAGTGGCTGCCAGAGTATCCCTGGCCGGATGTTTCAGATCCTGCGCTTTTGGCTACACTTGAGCGCTGGTTGTTGCCGCAACTTAACGGCGTGCATTCGCTGCGCGCCTTGCAGAATGTCGATTTAGCGGCGGCGCTAGGTAATTTGCTGGACTGGTCACAGCGTCAACGTCTGGATAGTGCGCTCCCCGCGCATTACACTGTGCCGACCGGAAGCCGGATAGCCCTGCGCTATCATGAGGAACAACCGCCGGTGCTGGCGGTGCGGATGCAGGAGATGTTTGGCGAGGCGACGACGCCGGTGATTGCCGAAGGGCGTGTCCCTTTGACGCTGGAACTGCTGTCACCCGCCCAGCGCCCCCTGCAGATCACCCGTGATTTGAGCGCATTCTGGAAGGGATCGTACCGGGAGGTACAAAAAGAGATGAAAGGGCGCTATCCAAAGCACGTCTGGCCGGACGATCCTGCCAGTGCGTTGCCGACACGCCGCACTAAAAAATATCAGCCATAAATCTGCATGCGTCTGATGGCGGTACTTTTGAGAGATTTCTTCTTTCACGATAACGTGAAAGAACCAAGAATCAGGCCCTCGCGCCTGAACGTAGTGGAGAGAGAGCATGGCGGGGAATGACCGCGAACCCATCGGGCGTAAAGGGAGACCTGCTCGTCCGGTGAAACAAAAAGTAACCCGTCGTCGTCTCAGAGATGACGAGTACGACGACGAATACGATGATGACGACAATGAGGAACCGATGCCCCCACGGAAAGGCAAAGGGAAAAAACCGCAGCGTAAGCGCCGTTGGCTCTGGCTGTTACTGAAATTAATGCTGGTTGTGATCGTGTTGCTGGTGATTTACGGCGTCTATCTCGATCAGAAAATCCGCACCCGTATTGATGGTAAAGTCTGGCAACTTCCCGCCGCCGTCTATGGCCGGATGGTGAACCTTGAGCCGGACATGCCGGTTAGCAAGCAAGAAATGGTGCAACTGCTGGAAGCGACCCAGTACCGCCAGGTCACGCGCATGACGCGTCCGGGCGAGTTTACCGTTCAGGCTAACAGCATTGAAATGATCCGCCGCCCGTTCGATTTCCCGGACAGTAAAGAAGGGCAGGTGCGCGCGCGTCTGTCGTTCAGTAATAATCGTCTTGAGTCGATTGAGAACATGGACAGCAAACGTGAGTTCGGCTTCTTCCGCCTCGACCCACGTCTTATCACCATGCTGTCATCGCCGAACGGCGAGCAGCGTCTGTTTGTGCCGCGCAGCGGCTATCCGGATCTGCTGGTGGACACGCTGATTGCGACCGAAGACCGCCACTTTTACGAGCATGACGGTATCAGCCTCTACTCCATTGGCCGTGCGGTACTGGCCAACCTGACTGCCGGACGTGCCGTTCAGGGGGCGAGTACGCTCACACAGCAACTTGCGAAAAACCTGTTCCTGTCGAGCGAGCGTACGCTGTGGCGTAAAGCGAATGAAGCGTACATGGCGCTTATCATGGACGCGCGCTACAGCAAAGACCGCATTCTGGAGCTGTATCTGAACGAGGTGTACCTCGGTCAGAGCGGCGATAACGAAATCCGCGGCTTCCCGCTGGCGAGCCTGTATTACTTTGGCCGTCCGGTGGATGAGCTGAGTCTCGACCAGCAGGCGTTGCTGGTGGGTATGGTCAAAGGCGCGTCGATTTATAACCCATGGCGTAACCCGAAAATGGCGCTGGAGCGTCGTAACCTGGTGCTGCGATTGTTGCAGGAACAGAAGGTTATCGACCAGGAATTGTATGACATGCTGAGCGCGCGTCCGCTGGGCGTACAGCCGCGCGGCGGGGTTATCTCTCCGCAGCCTGCGTTTATGCAGATGGTGCGCCAGGAACTGCAAGCCAAACTGGGCGATAAAGTGAAAGATCTCGCCGGCGTGAAGATCTTTACCACCTTTGACTCGGTGGCGCAGGATGCCGCAGAAAAAGCGGCGACCGAAGGCATTCCGGCGTTAATCAAACAGCGTAAGCTGAGCGATCTGGAAACCGCGATGGTGGTCGTTGACCGCTTCAGCGGCGAAGTACGGGCCATGGTTGGTGGCGCTACGCCGCAGTTTGCGGGCTATAACCGCGCGATGCAGGCCCGGCGTTCTATCGGTTCGCTTGCTAAACCGGCAACCTATCTGACGGCGCTTAGCCAGCCGAATCAGTATCGTCTCAACACCTGGATTGCCGATGCGCCGATTTCACTGCGTCAGCCGAATGGCCAGGTGTGGTCCCCGCAGAACGATGATCATCGCTATAGCGGGCAGGTGATGCTGGTGGATGCGCTGACCCGCTCCATGAACGTGCCGACGGTAAACCTGGGGATGGCGATTGGCTTGCCTGCCGTTACCGACACCTGGTTGAAACTGGGTGTGCCGAAAGATCAGCTTCACCCGGTGCCGTCAATGCTGTTGGGGGCGCTGAACCTGACGCCAATTGAAGTCGCGCAGGCGTTCCAGACCATCGCCAGCGGGGGTAACCGCGCGACGCTCTCGGCGGTGCGTTCAGTGATTGCCGAAGATGGCACCGTGCTGTTCCAGAGCTTCCCGCAGTCCGAGCGTGCCGTACCGGCGCAGGCGGCCTACATGACCCTCTGGACCATGCAGCAGGTGGTGCAGCGCGGAACCGGTCGCCAGTTGGGCGCGAAATTCCCGGGGCTGCATCTCGCCGGTAAAACCGGTACTACCAACAATCAGGTAGATACCTGGTTTGCCGGTATTGATGGCCGTGAAGTGGTTATCACCTGGGTTGGCCGCGACAACAACCAGCCGACCAAGCTGTATGGCGCAAGCGGCGCGATGTCGATTTACCAGCGTTATCTGAGCAACCAGTCGCCTATCGCGCTGGATCTGACGGCGCCGGAAGACATTGTCGATATGAGCGTGGATGAACAGGGCTATTTCCTGTGCGGCGGCGGTGGCGTGCGTACGCTGCCGGTGTGGACCACCAGCCCGGATTCGCTGTGCCAGCAGAGCCGGCCGGTGGAGCCGTCGGGCAACCCGTTTGACCAGTCAACGCCGACGCAGCTGCAACCGCAGCAGCAGCCTCAGCAACAAGCCCCGGCGCAGGAGCAGAAAAGCGATGGCGTCGCAGGCTGGATTAAGGACATGTTCGGCAGCAACTAAGCTTTTCTCACGGCAAAAGCCGTTATCGTGTTCAAAACCTAAGGGCGGGATTTCCCGCCCTTACTTTTGGTGCCGATTATCAGAGTATTGACGTAAACCGCTCCGCAAACGCGCCGATCTACGCCAATTTTTTACATCCCAACAACTCTAATAAAACCCTTCAATAACCCTACTTTAGCAGGGTGCTTATTTCTTGTTCCCTTAATGAACTCAGGGCGGCGTGCTGCTTGCTAAGCAAACACCGTTTCGCATATTATCCTGCCGTCATAATAATAATTATCGTTTACGTTATCATTCGTCATATTCACGAAGAGAAAATACCATGGCGCGTCCTGATACTGCTCAGCCAGTCAACACCTCACTGCGTAAGCTCGCAGTGATGATAGCCACAGCAGTCGGAAGCATTTCTGCTCCGGTTTTTGCGGCTGATACCACCCAAAAAGAAGACACCATCACCGTTACCGCAGCCGCTCCGCAAGAGAGCGCCTGGGGGCCGGCTGCCACCATTGCGGCCAGACAATCCGCCACAGCTACCAAAACAGATACGCCGATCCAAAAAGCGCCGCAGTCCATTTCAGTGGTCACTGCCGAAGAGATGGCGCTGCATCAGCCAAAATCGGTGAAAGAGGCGTTGAGCTACACGCCCGGCGTTGCCGTGGGGACGCGTGGCGCCTCCAATACCTATGACTATTTGATTATTCGCGGTTTCGCCTCCGACGGACAAAGCCAGAATAACTATCTGGATGGCCTGAAGATGCAGGGCAACTTCTACAATGACGCGGTTATCGACCCGTATATGCTGGAGCGCGCCGAAGTGCTGCGCGGCCCGGTTTCCGTGCTGTACGGAAAGAGCAACCCGGGTGGCTTGCTCAACATGGTCAGCAAGCGTCCGACCACCGAACCGCTGCATGAAGTTCAGTTCAAAATGGGCACCGACAGCCTGTATCAAACGGGCTTTGATTTCAGCGATGCGCTGGATGACAACGGTGTGTATTCGTATCGCTTAACCGGTCTCGCGCGCTCGGCCAATGCCCAGCAGAAAGGCGCAGAAGAGCAACGTTATACCATCGCGCCGTCATTCTCCTGGCGCCCGGATGATAAGACCAACTTCACCTTCCTGTCTTATTTCCAGAACGAGCCGGAAACCGGTTATTACGGTTGGTTGCCGAAAGAAGGCACGGTGCAACCGCTGCCGAACGGCCAGCGTCTGCCGACGGACTTCAACGAAGGGGCAGAGAACAACACCTACAGTCGTAACGAGAAAATGGTGGGTTACAGCTTCGAACACGGCTTTAACGACACCTTTACCGTGCGCCAGAACCTGCGATATGCCCGCAACCAGACCTCGCAAAACACCGTCTACGGCTACGGCATATGCTCTGATCCGCTGTATACCGCCAGCCCGTCTACTGGCCCGTGCGCCGCCATTGCGCCGTCTGCATGGGATCACACCCTGACGCGCCGCTATGTGGTAGACCACGAAAAATTGCAGAACTTCTCGGTTGATACCCAGTTGCAAAGCGAGTTTGCGACCGGTTCGCTGGATCACACGCTCCTGACCGGTGTTGATTTCATGCGCATGCGTAACGACATCGATTCCTGGTTTGGCTGGGCGGGTTCCGTGCCGTCATCCGATATCTATAATCTCGATCGCGGCTACTTCAATTTTAATTCAAAAGACCCGGCCGTTTCCGGTCCTTATCAAGTGCTGAACAAACAGAAGCAGACGGGTTTGTACGTTCAGGATCAAGCACAGTGGGATAAAGTGCTGGTGACATTGGGCGGGCGTTACGACTGGGCGAAACAGGACTCATTGAACCGCGTAACCAATAAGCTGGACACGCGTAATGATGAAGAATTCACCTGGCGCGGCGGCGTTAACTATCTGTTTGATAACGGTGTTACCCCGTACTTCAGCTACAGCGAATCCTTCGAACCGGCCTCTACGGTGGGCGCGGACGGCAATATTTTCTCCCCGTCTAAAGGTAAGCAGTACGAAGCAGGCGTGAAATATGTGCCGCAGGATCGCCCGATTGTGTTGACCGGCGCGGTGTATCAGCTCACCAAAACCAATAACCTGATGTCCGATCCGGCGGGGTCGTTCTTCTCTGTTGAAGGCGGTGAAATTCGCTCACGCGGCGTTGAGTTTGAAGCCAAAGCGGCGCTGTCAGCGAATTTCAATATGGTAGGTTCGTACACCTATACCGATGCGCAATACACCACCGACACGACCTATAAGGGTAATACCCCGGCGCAGGTGCCAAAACACATGGCGTCATTGTGGGGCGACTATACCCTGTTTGACGGCGCGCTCTCCGGCCTGACCCTGGGTACGGGCGTTCGCTACACCAGTACCAGCTATGGCGATCCGGCGAACTCCTTCAAAGTCGGCAGCTATACCCTGGTGGATGCGCTGGTGCGCTATGACCTCGCTCGTGTCGGCATGGCGGGTTCCAACGTGGCGCTTCATGTGAATAACCTGTTCGATCGTGAATACGTCGCCAGTTGCTTTAATACCTATGGTTGCTTCTGGGGCGCGGAACGTCAGGTTGTCGCGACCGCCACCTTCCGTTTCTGATCCGTTTTCGGGCACGGTTCGCCGTGCCCATTATCAAGTTGACGACTATGCAGGATAAAAAAACGCATCCCGATACCACTTTTTCTCTGCGCGATGTCACCTTTCGGGTGCCGGGCCGAACACTGCTGCACCCGCTCTCCTTGACCTTTCCGGTCGGCAAAGTTACTGGTCTTATCGGCCATAACGGCTCTGGGAAATCCACCCTTCTGAAAATGCTCGGTCGTCATCAGCTCCCCTCTGATGGCGAAGTGCTATTAAATGGCTTGCCGCTCGGCGAGTGGAACAGCAAAGCCTTTGCCCGTGAAGTCGCTTACTTGCCGCAGCAATTGCCGCCCGCCGAAGGGATGACGGTGCGCGAGCTGGTAGCGATTGGCCGCTACCCGTGGCACGGCGCGCTGGGACGTTTCGGCGCGGCAGACCGCGAAAAAGTGGAAGAGGCCATTGAACTGGTGGGGCTTAAGCCGTTCGCCCATCGCCTGGTGGACAGCTTATCCGGCGGTGAACGCCAGCGCGTGTGGATTGCTATGCTGGTCGCCCAGGACAGCCGCTGCTTATTGCTCGATGAGCCGACCTCAGCGCTGGACATCGCCCATCAGGTGGACGTTCTGGCGTTAATCCATCGCCTGAGCCAGCAAAAAGGCTTAACGGTGATTGCGGTACTGCACGATATTAATATGGCGGCGCGCTACTGCGATTATCTTGTCGCCCTGCGCGGCGGCGAAATGATAGCCCAGGGGGCGCCAGCCGCCATGATGCAAAGCGAAACCCTGGAGCGCATTTACGGTATTCCGATGGGCATTCTGCCTCATCCCGCAGGCGCGGCGCCCGTGAGCTTTGTCTACTGATGTCTGACTCTCTGTTAACGTTAATTTCTCGTCGTCGGCTGGTAACCGCCATGGCGTTGTCGCCGCTGTTATGGCACATGGGCACAGCCCGGGCCGCAAAAGTTGATACCCATCGCGTGGTGGCGCTGGAGTGGTTGCCCGTTGAGTTATTGCTGGCGCTCGGCGTGGTTCCCTACGGCGTGGCGGATATCGTCAATTACCGTCTTTGGGTGAACGAACCGGCGTTGCCGGACTCGGTCATCGATGTGGGGCTGCGCACTGACCCCAACCTTGAACTGCTGACCCAAATGAAACCCTCGCTTTTGGTCTGGTCGGCAGGGTATGGCCCCTCGGAAGAGACGCTGCGGCCTATCGCGCCGGGGCGCGGCTTTAGCTTCAGCGATGGAAAAGCCCCGCTTACCAAAGCGCGTCAGTCGCTTTTGGAAATGGGGGAGCTACTGGGGATTGAGCAGAAAGCGCGCGATCACCTTGCTGCGTTTGATGGCTGGCTTGAGCAGATGAAACCGCGTTTCGCCGGGCGGGGCAATCGCCCGGTGCTGATGCTGACGCTGATGGACGAGCGGCATGTACTGGTCATCGGTAAAAACAGCCTGTTCCAGCAGGTGATGGAAGTAATGAACATTCCCAACGCCTGGCAGGGCGAGACCAATTTCTGGGGGAGCGCCGTGGTCGGCATTGATCGCCTCGCGGCGGTGAAAGACGCCGATGTGTTGTGCTTTGAACACGGCGACGATGCCCTGATGGCGCGTATCGCCGCCACGCCGTTATGGAACGCGATGCCGTTTATACGCCAGCAGCGTTTCCAGCGCGTGCCCGCCGTGTGGTTCTACGGAGCCACCCTTTCCGCCATGCATTTCGGTCGGGTACTGGATAAGGCGCTGGGAGGCAAAGCATGAAGGTAAAAGGCTCTCTTTTTACGCCGCTCTTGCTGTCGGTAATGTTTCTCGCCGGACTCTGGCTGACCGGATTTAACTTAACCCAGCAGTTGCCGCGCGATAGCTGGTTGGCGGCGTTGTGGCATCCAAACCCGGACGCTATCGACCAGATGCTGTTTCATTACAGCGCCTTGCCGCGCCTCGCGGTATCGCTATTAGTGGGGGCGGGGCTGGGCCTGGTGGGCGTCCTGTTCCAGCAGGTGTTGCGTAATCCGCTCGCGGAACCGACCACGCTTGGCGTAGCGACGGGGGCGCAGCTTGGCGTGGCTGTCACCACGCTCTGGGCGCTGCCCGGCGTCTATCTCACCTCGCAGTTCGCCGCCCTGGCAGGCTCCGCGTTAGTGGGACTGGTCGTGTTCGGCGTCGCGTGGAATAAACGCCTTTCGCCGATCACGCTGATTCTGGCGGGCCTGGTGGTGAGCCTTTACTGCGGCGCGGTTAACCAGTTAATCGTGATTTTCCATCATGATCAGCTACAAAGCGTGTTTTTGTGGAGTACCGGCGCG
Source organism: Citrobacter freundii (assembly GCF_011077955.1). Taxonomy (GTDB): domain Bacteria; phylum Pseudomonadota; class Gammaproteobacteria; order Enterobacterales; family Enterobacteriaceae; genus Atlantibacter. Next base: position 58,238 of record NZ_JAALBX010000001.1, on the reverse strand, counting down.
CTCAACCAGACTGACTGGAGCGTGGTGTCGCGCCTGTGGCCGCAACTGCTGGGCGGCGTGATGCTCACCCTCTTGTTGCTGCGTCCGCTGACGTTAATGGGGCTGGATGACGGGGTGGCGCGCAATCTTGGGCTGGCGCTCTCCGCGGCGCGCCTCGCCGCGCTGGCGCTGGCGATTGCCATCAGCGCCTTGCTGGTAAATGCCGTGGGGATTATCGGGTTTATCGGCCTTTTTGCGCCGCTATTGGCAAAAATGTTAGGCGCCCGTCGTCTGTTAGCCCGGCTGATTCTGGCGCCGGTAATCGGCGCGCTGATCCTGTGGTTGTCGGATCAGGTTATCGTCTGGCTTACGCGGGTATGGATGGAAGTGTCTACCGGTGCGGTGACCGCGCTCATTGGCGCGCCGCTGCTGCTCTGGTTGCTGCCGCGCTTACGTACGCAAAGCCCCCCTGCGCTGGACGCGGGCGACACGGTCCCAACCGAACGCCAGCATATTTTGTTGTTCAGCCTCGCGGGTCTGGGCGTGCTGCTGCTCCTGACGGGCGTGGCGCTGACCTTTGGGCGTGACGCTTACGGCTGGACATGGGCCAGTGGCGACATGTTGCAGCAGTTGCTGCCGTGGCGCTGGCCGCGCGTGCTGGCGGCGATGACCGCAGGCTGCATGCTGGCAGTCGCAGGCTGTATTATCCAACGGCTAACCGGCAATGCCATGGCGAGCCCGGAAGTGCTGGGTATCAGTTCAGGGGCGGCATTTGGCGTGGTATTGATGCTGTTTCTGGTGCCGGGTGACGCCTTTGGTTGGTTGCTGCCTGCCGGGAGTCTGGGGGCCGCCGCAACGCTGCTTATCATTATGATGACGGCGGGACGGGGCGGATTTTCGCCGCACCGTATGCTGCTTGCCGGTATGGCGCTCAGCACCGCGTTCACCATGCTATTAATGATGCTCCAGGCCAGCGGCGATCCGCGGATGGCGAAAGTCATCACCTGGATTTCCGGCTCCACTTACAGCGTGACCGGCCAACACGCGGTATACAGTTTTATCGTCATGGCCGTGCTGCTGGCGCTCACGCCGCTGTGCCGTCGTTGGTTGACCGTCCTGCCGCTCGGCGGCGATACGGCAAGATCGGTGGGCATGGCGTTAACCCCATCGCGTCTTGCCTTGCTGATGCTGGCGGCAAGCCTGACGGCGGCGGCGACCATGACCATTGGTCCGTTGAGCTTTGTCGGACTCATGGCGCCGCACATCACGCGGATGATGGGCTTTCGTCGCGCGCTGCCGCAGTTGATGATGTCGGCGCTGTTGGGTGGAATGCTGCTGGTGGTGGCGGACTGGTGTGGGCGGATGATGATGTTCCCGTATCAGATCCCGGCGGGCTTGCTATCGACCTTTATCGGCGCGCCGTATTTTGTCTGGCTGCTGCGTAAACAGAGCCGCTAAGCGTTAACGCCTCTTTTCGAAGAGGCGTTACTCCTCCTTGAGCACGCTGGCAATAAACTCCCGCAACCACTGATGCGCCGGGTCGCGATGCACGCGTTCAGGCCACAGCATCATCTTATCAAACCCGTCAATCTCAATCGGCGCGTCTACAATTTTCAGCGCCGGGTTATCCTGCACCAGTCGTTCCGGCAATAACGCCACCATATCCGTGCGGGTCAATACGGCGCAAACAAAGCTGAAGTGCGGTACCGAAAGCACCACTTTACGGCTGAGCCCTATCGCCGCCAGCGCCTCGTCGGTATTGCCGAAAAATCCGCCGCCGTCCGGGGACACTATCACATGCTCAAGTTGGCAAAACTGCGCCAGCGTCGGCGCGTGTTGCAGATCGGGATGATCGTGGCGGCACACCAGCCGATAACGCTCCTTAAACAGCAAACGGCTCCGCAGTTCTGGCGGCGCGCCGGTGCGGGTAAAAATAGCCAGATCGAGTTTATCCTGCTCCATGGCTGCGGATAAACGCCGTGACGGCACTTCCTGAAGCGCGAGGCGACACGCCGGGGCGGCTTTGCGTAACGCATCCAGCGCGGGCAGCAAAACAGAGTATTCGCTGTAGTCCGAGGCGGCGATCCGCCAGGTGATTTTCGCACTCCCCGGATCGAAAGGCTGCGGTGAGGCGATGGCGTGATCCAGCGCCTGTAGCGCCTGGCGAAGCGGTTCGCGCAACGCCTCTGCCCGGGCGGTTGGCCGCATTCCGCGCGGCCCCGGCAGCAGTAGCGGATCGCCTAATGATTCGCGAAGTTTAGCTAACTGTACGCTAACCGAGGGTTGGGATAGATGCAGACGCGCCGCCGCACGCGTAACGTTTTGTTCGCTGAGCAGGGCATCGAGCGTCAGTAACAAATTCAGATCGATGCCACGGAGATTGTTCATCGCTATACCTGATATTAAGGCTATTCATTTCCACTATACCTGCTGATGGGCGATGCTGGCGTTACTTTTTATCAGGAGAAATGATGATGAACGTATTGATTGTCTATGCCCATCCGGAACCCCATTCACTCAATGGCGCGCTCAAAAACGCGATGGTCGAGCAGCTTCTCGCGCTGGGCCAGCAGGTTCAGGTGTCCGATCTGTATGCCATGAACTGGAAAGCGACGCTGGATGCAGCGGACTTTACTCTCGATCGCCAGGGGAAGCCTTTCGACCCGTCGGGCGATTCCAGACGGGGTTATGAAGAGGGATTGCAGCGTCCGGATATCACCGGCGAGCAGGAAAAACTGCGCTGGGCGGATACGGTCATTTTTCAGTTCCCGCTCTGGTGGTTCACCATGCCCGCCATTATGAAAGGCTGGTTTGAGCGGGTATACGCGTTTGGTTTGGCCTACGGCGTGGGTGAGCATTCCGCGACCCACTGGGGCGATCGGTATGGCGAGGGGCGCATGATCGGGAAACGCGGCATGTTAGTGGTGACGACCGGCGGCTGGGAAAGCCATTATCACCCGCGCGGTGTCAACGGTCACATTGACGACATCCTATTTCCCATTCATCACGGTATGTTGTGGTATCCGGGGTTTGACGTTTTACCGCCGCACGTGATTTATCAGGCAAGGAAAATGGATGCACAGCGTTTTGAAGAGGAATGCGAGAAGCTTAACGCGCGGATGAAAACCCTGGGTAACACTGCGCCGCTGCCGTTTCGTCGCCAGAATGGGGGCGATTACCTGATACCGTCGTTAATCCTGCGACCGGACCTGGCGGAAGGGGAGAGTGGATTCGGCGTGCATTTGCAGCGCTGAATGAAAAACGGCCCGCGCATGAATACGCGGGCCTGAATATTACAGTTTGGCAAACACCTGGCGCGCCGCGTCGATGGTGTTGTCGATATCTTCTTCGCTGTGCGCAACGGACATAAAGCCTGCTTCAAACGCGGAAGGGGCCAGGTATACGCCTTCTTCCAGCATCAGATGGAAGAAACGCTTGAAGCGCTCCACGTCGCAGCCCAGTACGTCCTGATAGCAGGTAACGCTCGGCGCATCGGTAAAGAACAGGCCGAACATGCCGCCAACGTGGTTGACGACCAACGGAATACCCGCTTCCTGAGCGGCTTCGAGCAGGCCTTCCGCCAGGCGAGTGGTGAGATCGGTAAGCGTGGCGTGAATGCCTGGCTGAGCCACTTCGGTAAGACAAGCATAGCCCGCCGCCATCGCGATAGGGTTACCGGAGAGCGTACCGGCCTGATACACCGGGCCGGTTGGCGCAAGGGCTTCCATGATTTCACGGCGTCCGCCGAACGCGCCCACCGGCATGCCGCCGCCGATGATTTTGCCAAGGCAGGTTAAATCGGGTTCTACGTCGTAATAAGACTGCGCGCCCGCCAGCGCTACGCGAAAACCGGTCATCACTTCATCAATAATCAGCAGCGCGCCGAATTCATCGCACAGCGCGCGCAGGCCCGGCAGGAAATCTGGCTGCGGCGGGATGCAGTTCATGTTACCGGCGACCGGCTCAACGATAATGCAGGCGATATCTTGCGGATACTGCTCAAACGCCTCGCGCACCGATGCCAGATCGTTATAAGTGCACGTCAGGGTATGTTTAGCGAAATCCGCCGGAACGCCTGGCGAATTGGGCTGGCCCAGGGTCAACGCGCCAGAGCCCGCTTTTACCAGCAGGCAGTCGGCGTGACCGTGATAGCAGCCTTCGAACTTAATAATTTTATCGCGGTGGGTATAGCCACGCGCCAGACGAATAGCGCTCATGGTGGCTTCGGTCCCGGAGTTCACCATACGCACCATATCCATGGTGGGCACCAGTTCAGTCACTAACTGCGCCATTTTAACTTCCATCTCTGTCGGCGCGCCAAAGCTTAAGCCCCGGTGTGCGGCTTCGATAACGGCATTGCGAATGGCGGGGTGGTTATGGCCAAGGACCATCGGCCCCCAGGAACCGACGTAGTCAATGTAGGCTTTACCGTCAGCGTCATAGAGATAAGCCCCATCCGCGCGTTCGATGAAAAGTGGAGTGCCCCCTACGCCAGTAAATGCACGTACCGGTGAATTAACCCCGCCTGGGATAAGCTCGCGTGCGGCAGCGTAGAAATGTTCAGACTTACTCATGAATCGGCTCCTGATTCGTGGAATGGGTAACAACAGGCTATTCTAAGGGATTCGCAGAAGGTAATAAAAGGTTAGCCCGATTGAAACATCATAGTGTGCAGGGATTTTCCTCGCGACGTACGGGTTTTGGGCGAGTAAAATGCCGCGCGTTACAAAATTAGCCAGAAATGATGATGTATGAATTCTAAAAACTCCTCCTTTGAAGCACAGCAGATGATTCGCCTGACGCGGCGTGAGCGCATTCGACATTTATTAAACCGCGATAAGACACCGTTGATGATCCTGCTGATGGCGGCCGTGGTGGGCACACTAACCGGCCTTGCGGGCGTCGCTTTTGATAAAGCGGTGGCCTGGGTGCAGCTTAATCGCATGATGTTACTGGCAAGCACGGCGGATCGCCTGTGGCTTGTTTGGCCGCTGGCCTTTCTCGCCTCGGCGCTGCTTGCCATGTTCGGCTACTGGCTGGTGCGTCGGTTTGCGCCAGAAGCGGGCGGTTCCGGCATTCCGGAAATCGAAGGGGCGCTTGAAGAAATGCGTCCGGTACGCTGGTGGCGGGTGTTACCGGTGAAGTTTTTTGGCGGCATGGGAACGCTAGGCGCGGGCATGGTGCTCGGGCGTGAGGGGCCGACGGTGCAAATCGGCGGCAACATCGGCGGCATGATCCGGGATATTTTCCGGATGCGTAGCGCGGAGGCAGGCCATACGCTGCTGGCAACCGGCGCGGCGGCCGGTATCTCGGCGGCTTTTAACGCGCCGCTCGCGGGCATTTTGTTTGTTATTGAAGAGATGCGCCCACAGTTTCGCTACAGCCTGATTTCCATTAAAGCGGTATTTACCGGCGTGATCATGTCGAGCATCGTGTTCCGTCTGCTCAACAGCGAGACTGCCCTGATTGATGTGGGCCAACTTGCCAATGCGCCTATTCACACGCTGTGGCTGTATCTGGTGTTGGGCATGATATTCGGTATCGTTGGGCCGCTGTTTAATGCGCTGGTGCTCAAAGCGCAGGATGTTTTTGCGAAAATCCACGGCGGCAATATCACCAAATGGGTGCTCATCGGCGGGCTTATTGGCGGCTTGTGCGGCGTGTTAGGGCTGATTGAACCGAGCACAGCGGGCGGCGGGTTTGCGCTTATCCCCATTGCGGCGGCCGGTAATTTCACCGTCGGCATGCTGCTGTTTATTTTTATCGCCCGGGTCATTACCACCGTGCTGTGCTTTTCATCCGGCGCGCCGGGCGGGATTTTCGCACCGATGCTGGCGCTGGGTACGCTATTGGGTACCGCGTTTGGTATGGCTTGCAGTCTCTTTTTTCCGCAATGGCAACTGGAACCCGGAACGTTTGCGATTGCCGGCATGGGGGCGCTGTTTGCCGCGTCGGTCCGCGCGCCGCTTACCGGTATCGTATTAGTGCTGGAAATGACTGACAATTATCAGCTCATTTTGCCAATGATTATCACCTGCCTCGGTGCCACACTGCTGGCGCAATTCCTTGGAGGGCAGCCGCTTTATTCCACCATCCTTGCGCGAACGCTTGCCAAACAAGAAGCGGAGCAACAGGCGGCGCGACCGGAGAATACTTGAACGATTTACCAGGGTATTAGATAATGACCAAAAGATTGGGTGATATCCGTCATACTTCTGGCCGTTTCTTTCCCGGGACCGCCTCCAGGATTCGGTTAATTACCCGAATCGCCGTATCAATGGGAGCAAATAATGAGTGATGACGTAGCGCTGCCTCTGCAATTTACCGATGCAGCAGCCAATAAAGTAAAAAGCCTGGTTGCCGATGAAGAGAACCCAAATCTGAAACTGCGCGTGTATATCACCGGTGGTGGTTGCAGCGGTTTCCAGTACGGCTTTACATTTGACGATCAGATTAACGAAGGCGACATGACCATTGAGAAACAGGGTGTCGCGCTGGTGGTTGATCCGATGAGCCTGCAATATCTGGTTGGCGGCTCGGTGGATTACACCGAAGGGCTGGAAGGTTCCCGTTTTGTGGTAACTAACCCGAACGCCACCAGCACCTGCGGTTGCGGTTCTTCTTTTAGTATCTAAACCGTAACGCCTGAAAAAAAAGCCGTGATTGCATCACGGCTTTTTTGTTTTACACGCGGTCATCCAGCGCGAACGTCGGTAATTTCAGATGCCAGCGGATTGCGGCAAGCCGGATCGCAAGCGTCACAACCATGCCTACCATACTCGCTTGTTCAAGCGGCATACCGAACACATAAAACGCATTCGCATGCACGATGCCGCCAATGATGCAGGCGGTGGCGTAAATTTCGGTGCGTAAAATCATCGGGATTTCGCGGGCCAATACATCGCGGATAATCCCGCCGCCGACGCCGGTGAGAACGCCCATGCACACCGCCACCAGCGGGCCGGTTTCCGCCATAAAGGCTTTGTTTACGCCAATGCCGACAAACACCGCCAACCCGACGGCGTCAAGAACCGGTAAGATCCATTTCGGCAGGCGACGCGGCTGGCGGACCAGCACAATGGTGAGCAGACACGTCACCATCGCCACCACCAGGTCGGTGGGATCTTTTACCCAAAACACCGGGCCGTTGGCGAGAGCCATATCGCGAATGGTTCCCCCGCCTATTGCGGTAACCACACCCAGCACCAGGACGCCAAACGGGTCCATACGCAGTTTACCGGCCAATAAAACGCCTGAAATCGCAAAAACGGCAGTACCAATGATATCCAGCCAATAGACCAGCATTGCTCACCCTCATTAATTCGTTATTTCCGCCAGTGACTGGCAGAGCTGTTTTGCGGCGAGGATAATACGCGGCCCGGCACGTTCAAACCAGTCATCATGAAGGGCAATAACCGGAACATTGAGCTGGTCATGCCAAAACTCGGTGGTTTTTGGAATATTACGCTGTTCACCCGCCACGACAATTGCCTGCGGTTTGCGCATCAGCACCTGTTCGCGGCTCACCTGCGGCCAGGGGACGCGGCTGTCGGCAAAAATATTTTCACCGCCGCACACTTCAAGGACCTGGTTTTGCAGCGACGCCTTTCCCGAGGTAAACAGCGGTTGACCGCCGAACTGCAAAAAAACGCGGATTTTGGGGCGATTAGCGTACTGCTTTTGCAATGCAGCATACTCGTGCGCTAACGCATCAGCAGCCGCGTTGGCCTGGGCAGGATTCGGGCTCCATTTCGCCAATTCACGCAGCGCGGCGACAATATCGTCTACCGTGACAGGATCAAGCCACATCACCGTAATACCGAGCGATTTGAGTTGATTGACCTGGCGTTCAGCATTGCCGCCGCGCCAGGCCACCACCAGATCGGGTTTCAGGGCCACGATGCGCTCGAAGTTCATACCCTGCCAGTTAGCCACCTGCTCGAGCTGTTTTGCCGCTTCAGGGTAATCAGAGTAATTACTGACGGCGACAGGCGTAATGCCTGCGGCAAACGCCAGTTCGGTATTGCCGGGCGAAAGGGTGATGACCCGCGGCGCGGCATAAAGCGCCGCGGGAAGAAGGAAAAGGGCGCACAGCGCCCGGTACAGGGAGAACTTAGCCATGTTGCAGTTGTTGAAGCAGCGTTTCGACCATCAGACTGGACTGCTTCGCTGCAACCGCCAGGAATTCGTCGAAGCTCAGGTGGGATTCCTTGTCGGCCACGTCGGAAATCGCGCGTACCACTACAAACGGCACGCCGAAGTTATGGCAAACGTGGGCGACAGCGGTGGCTTCCATTTCAACGGCAATTGCGTTCGGGAAGTGCTGGCGGATTTTCGCCAGGTTTTCAGCGCCGTTGATAAACGCGTCGCCGCTCACCACTAATCCACGCACCGCGTTGAGGTTAAGCTTCTCAATGCACGCCTCTGCGGCCGCTATCAGTTTTTCATCAGCCTTAAAGCCCGCCGGGCAGCCAGGTAATTGACCGTATTCATAGCCAAAAGCGGTCACATCGGCGTCGTGATAGCGAACATCTTCCGACACCACGATATCGCCCACTTTCAGCGTTGGCGCAAGGCCGCCTGCGGAACCGGTATTAATAATCACATCCGGTTTGCAGTGCTCCAGTAAAAGCGTAGCACCCATGGCCGCAGCAACTTTGCCAATACCGGATTTCAGCAGCGCTACTTCGGTGCCGTTTAGCGTCCCGGTGTAAATTTCGCAACCGGCCATATTCAGCGTCTGACGATTTTCGATTTTATCGCGCAGAAGGGTGACTTCTTCTTCCATTGCGCCAATGATGCCTGCTTTCATAGAGATACTCGCTAAATGTTAGATTCAGAGGCATAGTCTATCATGGCAATGGCAGGGAAATAATTGGCTAATCGACCTGGAGGGCTTATGGCTGCGTTCGACTTTCGCAATAAGATTAACTGGCATCGTCGCTACCGTTCGCCGCAGGGCGAAAAAAGCGAACATGAAATTTTGCGCATTTTTGAAAGCGATCGTGGACGTATCATCAATTCCCCCGCCATCCGGCGCTTACAGCAAAAAACCCAGGTCTTTCCCCTTGAGCGCAACGCTGCCGTGCGCACCCGGCTGACCCATTCCATGGAAGTGCAGCAGGTGGGCCGCTATATCGCAAAAGAAGTGCTAAGCCGTCTTAAGGAGCGCAATTTACTCGTGGAGTACGGGCTTGATGAGTTAACAGGCCCGTTTGAGAGCATTGTGGAGATGGCGTGTCTGATGCATGACATTGGCAATCCACCGTTCGGCCATTTCGGCGAAGCGGCGATCAATGACTGGTTCCGCCAGCGCCTGGTGCCGGCCGATGCCACAAGTCAGCCGCTCAGTGACGATCGCTGCCAGGTGAACGCCCTCAAACTACGAGAGGGTGAAGAGACGGTCAACGAGCTGCGCCGCAAGGTACGGAACGATATCTGCCACTTCGAAGGCAATGCGCAGGGTATTCGCCTGGTTCACACTTTGCTGCGCATGAATCTCACCTGGGCGCAGGTGGGCGGCATTTTAAAATACACGCGTCCGGCATGGTTCACCGGACCGACGCCCCCAGGCCACAGTTATCTCATGAAAAAGCCGGGCTTTTACCTCTCTGAAGAGGCGTATATTGTACGGTTACGTAAAGAACTTTCACTGGACGAATACTGCCGTTTTCCATTGACCTGGATTATGGAGGCCGCGGACGATATTTCTTACTGCGTGGCGGATTTAGAAGACGCGGTAGAAAAGCGTATATTCAGCGCCGAACAGCTTTATCAGCATTTACGCGAGGCGTGGGGTGAGCATCAACAGGGTGACTTGTTTTCGCAGGTGGTAAAAAACGCCTGGGATAAATCGCTCACTAATTCCATGCAGCGTAGTGCTGAAGACCAGTTCTTTATGTATTTGCGGGTCAATACCCTAAATAAACTGGTGCCCTATGCGGCCCAGCGTTTTATCGATAATTTACCGACTATTTTCCCCGGCTGTTTTAATCAGGCGTTGCTGGAAGATGAAAGCCCCTATAGCCGTCTTCTGAAGCTTTATAAGAATGTCGCGGTGCGCCATGTATTTAGTCATCCCGAGGTTGAACAGCTTGAATTACAGGGTTACCGGGTCATAAAAGGGCTGTTGGAGATATATCAGCCTCTTTTGTTATTAAGCGCTGATGACTTCCAGCGGCTGGTTGATGAAAATAGTACACGCAGCTTACCTATTGAAACGCGGTTATTTCATAAGCTCTCCGGGCGTCATCGACTTGCCTATATTGAGGCGATGAGTCATGTTGAGCGCCATCAACCCGATTTTGACGTGTGGGAATATTATTATCGCAGTCGTCTCATTCAAGACTATATTAGTGGCATGACCGATCTTTATGCATGGGATGAATATCGCAAGCTGATGGCGGTTGAATAATATCTGAAAGTTTTGTAAAGACGGCCAATAAATTTTTACTTTTCAAGAAATTCAACTGTGGAACTTCGCGCTAAAAATCGACTCTGATAGTCACGTTCACAGCAATTTTGCCTGACTACATTAATTGAGAATGAAACAGATGAAAAAAACCACGTTAGCATTAAGTGCGCTGGCTCTGAGTATGGGTCTGGCGCTGGGTCCTGTCTCTGCTGTCGCCGCTGAAACCGCCTCGTCGGCATCGGTCGTACAACCGATGCCGAGCCTGGCGCCGATGCTTGAAAAAGTTATGCCTTCAGTGGTGAGCATTAATGTCGAAGGGACAGCGGCGGTAAATAATCCGCGCATGCCGCGTAATTTCCAACAATTCTTCGGCGATGATTCTCCGTTCTGCCAGGATGGCTCGCCGTTCCAAAGCTCACCGTTCTGTCAGGGTGGTGGCGAGGGGCCGCAAGGCGGTCAGCAGCAGAAATTTATGGCCCTGGGCTCCGGCGTCATTATTGATGCGGCTAAGGGTTATGTGGTCACCAATAACCACGTAGTGGATAACGCTACCAGCATTAAAGTGCAGTTGAGCGATGGCCGTAAACTGGACGCGAAAATGGTGGGTAAAGACCCGCGTTCCGATATTGCGCTGATTCAAATTCAGGACCCGAAAAACCTGACGGCCATTAAACTGGCTGACTCCGACGCCCTGCGTGTCGGTGATTACACCGTGGCTATCGGCAACCCGTTCGGCCTGGGTGAAACCGTAACATCAGGTATTGTCTCGGCGCTCGGTCGCAGCGGCCTGAATGCTGAAAACTATGAAAACTTTATCCAGACTGATGCCGCAATCAACCGCGGTAACTCCGGTGGCGCGCTGGTTAACCTCAACGGCGAGCTTATCGGGATTAACACCGCAATCCTGGCGCCGGATGGCGGCAACATCGGTATTGGTTTTGCTATCCCGAGTAACATGGTGAAAAACCTCACCAGCCAGATGGTGGAATACGGCCAGGTACGTCGTGGCGAACTGGGCATTATGGGCACCGAACTGAGTTCTGAGCTTGCGAAAGCGATGAAAGTGGATGCGCAGCGCGGCGCGTTTGTAAGCCAGGTTATGCCAAACTCGTCTGCGGCTAAAGCGGGCGTGAAAGCGGGCGACGTTATCGTTTCGCTTAACAACAAACCGATTAACAGCTTTGCCGCGTTGCGTGCCCAGGTGGGTTCAATGCCGGTTGGCAGCAAACTGACACTGGGTCTGCTGCGCGATGGCAAGCCAACCTCTGTTGATCTTGAACTTCAGCAGAGCAGCCAGAATCAGGTCAACTCTTCTTCTATCTTCAACGGGATTGAAGGGGCCGAGATGAGCAACCAAACCGGTAATAACCCGGGCGTGGTAGTCAACAGCGTAAAAACCGGTTCCCCGGCGGCACGCATTGGCCTGAAAAAAGGCGATATCATTCTGGGCGCTAACCAACAGCCGATTAAAAATATTGCTGAACTGCGCAAAATTCTCGACAGCAAGCCGTCGGTACTGGCGCTGAACGTGAAACGCGGTGATAGCACGATTTATCTGCTGATGCAGTAAGCGTGAAAGGGTTTTTTGTGACCCTTTCCACAACTCCATAGTCTGACCCCGCCCTTTGTGCAAATGCACAATGCGCGGGGTTTTTTTGTGCTTTATTCTGACGCACTGACTGAGTGGAGGGGCACAATGGCTGGCTGGCATCTCGATACCAAAATGGCGCAGGATATCGTATCACGAACGATGCGGATCATTGATACCAATATCAACGTCATGGATGCCCGTGGACGGATTATCGGTAGCGGCGATCAGGAGCGTGTTGGAGAATTGCACGAAGGGGCGTTGCTGGTGCTGTCGCAGGGCCGCGTGGTGGATATTGATAACGCCGTCGCGCGCAGCCTGCACGGCGTTCGTGAAGGGATTAACCTGCCGTTACGTATTGATGGGGAAATCGTCGGGGTTATCGGCCTGACGGGCGATCCGGCGTATTTACGCAAATACGGTGAGCTGGTATGCATGACGGCTGAGATGATGCTTGAACAGTCGCGCCTGATGCATATGCTGGCCCAGGACACCCGTCTGCGAGAAGAACTGGTGATGAACCTGATCCAGACGGAAGAGCACACCCCGGCGCTTACCGAATGGGCGCAGCGTTTAGGCATCGACCTTAACCAACCGCGCGTCGTCGCTGTGGTGGAAGTCGACAGCGGGCAACTCGGCGTTGATAGCGCCATGGCGGAATTGCAGCAGCTACAAACCGCGCTCACCACCCCTGAGCGCAATAATCTTGTGGCTATCGTGTCGCTGACCGAAATGGTGGTACTTAAGCCCGCGCTTAATGCGTTTGGCCGCTGGGATGCAGAAGATCACCGCCGTCGCGTCGAACAACTCATCGCACGCATGAAAGAGAGCGGACATTTACGTTTTCGCGTTGCGCTCGGTAACTATTTTACCGGACCGGGGAGCATTGCGCGTTCCTGGCGTACTGCGCGTACCACGATGATGGTGGGCAAACAGCGTATGCCGGATGTCCGTAGTTATTTTTATCAGGATTTAATGCTGCCGGTGCTGTTAGACAGCCTGCGCGGCGGCTGGCAAGCCAACGAGTTGGCGCGCCCGCTTATTAAGCTTAAAGCCATGGATAACAACGGTCTGCTGCGCCGCACGCTCACGGCATGGTTTCGCCACAACGTCCAGCCGCTGGCGACCTCAAAGGCGCTGTTTATCCACCGTAATACGCTTGAATATCGACTGAACCGGATTTCAGAACTGACCGGGCTGGATTTGGGGAATTTTGACGATCGGTTGCTGCTTTATATTGCGCTTCAGCTTGATGAACAGCACTAGATAGTCGGTGAAGAAGGGCGGGGACACCCGCCCGGAAGGCATTATTTGCGGGTAAGTTTTTCCAGATCGGCTTCGATTTCGTTGATCTTATTTGTCACGACGCTTTCGAGGTGACGCAGATCGTCTAAGATCTTACGTTTTAAATCCACTTCGGTACGATCGCGCAGGCAGATCTGATCCAGTTCATCAATCACATAACGCAGATTCGGGCTTATTTCCTGCACTTCTTTGTAACCTTGCCCTACGCCATCAGCCACCACGGTTTTGCGCTGGCGTGGATATTTAAACTTCACGCTCTTGGCAAAAAACTCGCCTTTATCCTTACGAAAGTAGATTTTCAGGATGTCGTTGTTGGCTTCCTGCCGGAGGCTGTACCGGTCAATCTCTTCAGGATTGGTTATGCCCAGACTCTTAAGATTATCGTACATAGCGGTATCCTTAGCGAAACATTAACCCAGAAATAATTAATGAAATAATCCGTTAATGCCACAACCGTGTACAAAAAAGGCGGGTTATCCCGCCTTTTTCATTCATCTTTAGTCGATAGTGCGAAGTAGCTCATTAATGCCTACTTTGCCACGGGTTTTGGCATCGACTTTTTTGACGATTACCGCACAGTATAGGCTGTATTTGCCGTCTTTCGAGGGAAGGTTGCCGGAAACCACAACCGAGCCTGCCGGTACGCGACCGTAATGCACTTCGCCGGTTTCACGATCGTAAATACGGGTGCTCTGACCAATATAGACGCCCATTGAAATCACTGAACCTTCTTCAACGATGACGCCTTCCACCACTTCAGAACGCGCGCCAATAAAGCAGTTATCTTCAATGATGGTTGGGTTGGCCTGTAACGGCTCCAGAACCCCGCCGATGCCTACGCCGCCAGACAGGTGAACGTTTTTACCGATCTGCGCGCAAGACCCTACGGTCGCCCAGGTATCTACCATGGTGCCTTCATCCACATACGCGCCGATATTAACGTAGGAGGGCATCAGTACGGTATTACGAGCGATATACGCGCCCTGGCGCACTGCCGCCGGCGGCACTACGCGAAAACCCTCTTTCTGGAAACGGGCCTGGTCGTAATCGGCGAATTTCATCGGGACTTTATCGAAGTAGCGGCTTTCCGCACCGTCGATAACCTGATTGTCATTGATGCGAAAAGAAAGCAGCACCGCTTTTTTCAGCCATTGATGCGTCACCCACTGACCGTCAATCTTCTCCGCCACGCGCAGACTACCTGCATCGAGAAGAGCGATAACCTGATTTACCGCTTCACGGATTACGGTATCCACATTAGCGGGGGTGATGTCGGCGCGACGCTCGAAAGCGGCTTCAATAACGTTTTGTAACTGCTGCATTGTCTCTATCCATATTGCGTAAAAAAATTCGTTACCCTTTATCGTTTGGATTGAGGGCGGCTGTCAACCGTTGTTGCACCTCTTGTTGGAGCGCATTATTAAGGGCACGCCGGTCGGCATTCGCGATTATAAATAAATCTTCTACTCGCTCGCCAATTGTCGAAATTCTCGCCCCATGAAGCGAAATGCCAAGGTCCGCGAAGACCTGGCCGACCCGAGCCAGAAGCCCTGGTTGATCGAGGGCAATCAGCTCCATAAACGATTTTCTGTCGGTATGGGTGGGCAGAAAATTGACCTCGGTTTCCACGGTAAAGTGACGCAACTTGGCTGCCTGACGACGCGGCTGCGGGGGATGCCAGGTACGCTGCGTAATCGCCTGCTCAAGACCAAAACGAATCGCTTCGTGGCGATCGGACGCGAGGGGTTTACCGTCCGGCTCCAGCACAATAAAAGTATCCATCGCCATGCCGTCGCGAGTGGTGAAAATCTGCGCATCGTGAACGCTCAGATTACGTCGGTCGAGTTCGGCGCAAACGGCGGCAAACAGATAAGGCCGGTCCGGGCTCCAGATGAATATTTCGGTACCGCCGCGCGTAGCCTGCGGACTCAGCAGAATTAACGGCTTGCTGAGGTCGTGTTGCAGTAGATGGCGCGCATGCCAGGCGAGCTGATTTGGACTGTGCCGCACAAAGTAGTTCGCCCGGCATCGCGCCCAGATGCGGTGCAGCGCTTCTTCATCAATATTATCCATACGCAGCAGCGCCAGCGCCTGAACTTGATGGTGGCGTACGCGCTCACGCATATCGGGCGTATTTTGCATTCCCCGACGTAGCTGTTTTTCCGTGGCGAAGTAAAGCTCGCGCAACAGGCTCTGCTTCCAGCTATTCCACAGGGTTTCGTTAGTGGCGCAAATATCCGCCACGGTCAAACACACCAGGAAGCGCAGACGATTTTCGGTTTGCACATGTTCGGCAAACTGTTTAATCACTTCCGGATCCTGAATATCTCGGCGCTGGGCGGTAACCGACATCAATAAATGATGGCGCACCAGCCAGGCGACTAACTGGGTTTCCCGTGAGTTCAGACCATGGAGTTCGGCAAACTTGAGCACATCTTGCGCGCCCAACACCGAGTGATCGCCGCCGCGGCCTTTCGCGATATCGTGGAACAGCGCGGCGATAAGAATAAGCTCCGGGTGCGTCAGGCGCGGCCACAGTTCTACACACAGCGGATGCTTCTGGCGCGTCGCTTCGTGGGCGAAGCTTTCCAGCTTTTGCATAACGCGAATGGTGTGCTCATCCACGGTATAGGCGTGGAACAGGTCGAACTGCATCTGGCCGACAATATGCGACCATTGCGGCATATACGCGCCGAGTACGCTGTGACGATGCATCGGCAACAGCCCGCGGCTTACCGCGCCCGGATGGCGCAACATGGATAAAAACAGGTTTCGGGCTTCAGGGATATAGCACAGCGGTTCAGCTAAATGGCGGCGTGCATGGCGTAAATGGCGCAGGGTTGTGGAATAAATCCCGGAAATATCGCGGTTGCGTACCATGGCGTAGAACATCCGCAAGATAGCCTGTGGCTCGCGGATAAACAGCGTTTCGTCGCGCAAGTCGATAAGCGTACCGCGTAACTGGAAATCGTCGTCAAGCGGGCGCGGTTTTTCATCAGCGGAAAGCGCCAGAATCGCTTCGTCAAACAGCTGCAACAGCATATGATTCAGCTCGCTAACCCGGCGCGTCACCCGATAAAAATCTTTCATCATACGTTCAACCGGCTCGTTGCCTTCGCCCTGATAATGCAGGCGCTGGGCGACGCTAAGCTGCCTGTCGAACAGCAGCCGGTTGTCGTAACGGTTGAGTTCCAGATGCAGCGCAAAGCGAATGCGCCACAACACATGCTGACATTCATCAAGCTCATTACGCTCAGCTTCGGTCAGAAAGCCAAATCCCACCATTTCGCTAAGGGACGTCGCCCCGAAATGGCGGCGCGCGACCCACTGCAACGTGTGGATATCCCGCAAACCACCTGGGCTGCTTTTAATATCCGGCTCAAGGTTATAGCTGGTGCCGTGATAGCGTTTATGGCGTTCCTGCTGCTCATCCACTTTAGCGGCGAAAAAGCGGTCCGAAGGCCAGAAGCCTTCTGAGAAAATATGTTTTTGAAGTTCAAGAAATAGCGCGACATCGCCGGTTAATAGCCGGGATTCGATAAGGTTTGTCGCCACAGTCAGATCGGATAATCCCTCCAGCAAGCACTCTTCCAGCGTTCGTACGCTATGGCCCACTTCGAGCTTCACGTCCCACAATAGCGTCAGTAACTCGCCCACTTTCTGGGATTGCGCCTCGCTCAGGCGCTTGCGGCTCAGGATCAGTAAATCGATATCGGATAAGGGGTGCAATTCGCCGCGACCATATCCGCCGACTGCCACCAGCGCGGCGTCGCTCTGATCGCCAAAACCGTATTCAATCCATAACCGCTGGAGGAGCTGGTCGATAAATTCGGTGCGCGCTTCAATCAGCGTTTCGGCGGAAAGCCCACTGTCAAAAGCGTTAGCAAGCCAGTGCTGAAAATCATCAATGTGCGCTTTAATCGCCTGGCAGTGCAGGTCGTCCTGCGGCCAGACGCCAGGATTATCAGGCTGGCCGGGCAGGGTGGGGATAACGGTGCTGACAAAAGATTCAGGTAAAGAATTACTCATGGTGCCACCCTAAAAAGTAAATTTGCCCAACGATTTAATAAAACAGGGTTATGACAACAAAGTAAAAAAGTTACGCGAAAATAGAAAGGATCATTTTGTGATGGGCTGCGCCAGGCGCCGTTGGGATAAAAAAATGGCCCTGAGTCAGGGCCATTTTGCGAGATTTACGCGTCGGCGGTTACTATCGCCGGGATCGTGTCATCTTTACGCAGCGTCAGAATTTCACAGCCGTTTTCCGTAACCACAATCGTGTGCTCATATTGCGCCGACAGGCTGCGATCTTTGGTTTTCACCGTCCAGCCGTCTTTCATGGTGCGGATGCGGTAATCGCCCGCGTTAACCATCGGTTCGATAGTAAAGGTCATCCCCGCCTGCAACACCACGCCGCCATCGTCAGCGTCATAATGCAGCACCTGCGGTTCTTCGTGGAATACGCGTCCAATGCCGTGCCCGCAGTATTCACGCACCACTGAGAAGCCCTGGGCTTCAACGAATTTCTGAATAGCCGCGCCGAGGGTACGCAGGCGAATACCCGGTTTCACCATGCGCAATGCCAGGTACAGACTTTCCTGGGTGACGCGGCACAGGCGCTCGCCCAGAATGGTCGGTTTCCCGACGATAAACATCTTTGAGGTGTCGCCGTGGTAGTCGTCTTTGATAACGGTCACGTCGATGTTGACGATATCGCCATCTTTCAGCAGTTTTTCGTCGTCCGGGATGCCGTGGCATACCACTTCATTAACGGAGATGCAGACCGATTTCGGAAAGCCGTGGTAATTCAGGCACGCAGACACGGCGTGCTGGGTATTGACGATATAATCGTGACAAATCCGGTCGAGCTCGCCGGTGCTGATCCCCGGTTTTACGTGGGGTTCAATCATTTCCAGCACGTCGGCGGCGAGGCGTCCGGCAATGCGCATTTTTTCGATTTCGTCAGGGGTTTTAATTGAAATAGCCATGAATAGGATCCGCTGTTGTCGTCATATCGACAATAATTAGGCAAGAACAAGTAATCGTAATGTTAACAGGGCCGCCGGGCTGAGCCAAACTGAGATTTATTGAAACCCGCCATCCTTCAGGCGGGCTACAGGCACGAGCGTGGCGTTAATGCATCCCGAACCGTGACGTTTATAAGATCACGACCTTTTGTCACTTTATGTCTGATTATACCTTAGGCTAAGCCCCTGCAAGCCCGGCCCCGCCACTGTTTAACGCGCATTCAGGCGCAGCCCTGTTACATAAATAATGCAGGGGTAAGGCCAACCCAGCGTGAACTACTGTTGGTGTCTTAATGGGTTTTGTGGTATAAAGCGCGCCGGACTTCTGTTCCGTATTTACTACACGCTACGGCGCAGAAGCGACACTCTCACTATGTGTAACAACACACACGTATCGGCACATATTCCGGGGTGCCCTTCGGGGTCGGTAATATGGGATACGTGGAGGCATAACCCCAACTTTTATATAGAGGTTTTAAACATGGCAACTGTTTCCATGCGCGACATGCTCAAGGCTGGTGTTCACTTCGGTCACCAGACCCGTTACTGGAACCCGAAAATGAAGCCGTTCATCTTCGGTGCGCGTAACAAAGTTCACATCATCAACCTTGAGCAAACTGTACCGATGTTCAACGATGCTCTGGCTGAGCTGAACAAAATTGCTGCTCGCAAAGGCAAAATCCTGTTCGTTGGTACCAAACGCGCTGCAAGCGAAGCTGTGAAAGAAGCTGCTGAAAACTGCGACCAGTTCTTCGTGAACCACCGCTGGTTAGGTGGCATGCTGACCAACTGGAAAACCGTTCGTCAGTCAATCAAACGTCTGAAAGATCTGGAAACTCAGTCTCAGGACGGTACTTTCGACAAGCTGACCAAGAAAGAAGCGCTGATGCGCACCCGTGAGCTGGAAAAACTGGAAAACAGCCTGGGCGGTATTAAAGACATGGGCGGTCTGCCAGACGCGCTGTTTGTTATTGATGCTGACCACGAACACATCGCTATCAAAGAAGCAAACAACCTGGGTATCCCGGTATTTGCTATTGTTGATACCAACTCCGATCCGGATGGCGTTGATTTCGTTATCCCTGGTAACGACGATGCGATCCGTGCTGTTACCCTGTACCTGAACGCTGTAGCGACTACCGTTCGCGAAGCACGCTCTCAGGACCTGGCTTCTCAGGCTGAAGAAAGCTTTGTAGAAGCTGAATAATAAGGTTTTAGCCCTTATTTGAACGTGTATAGATAGGGGCCTTTTTATGGCCCCTTTTTCTCTTTTATATTTGCCTGGTCTCACCCACCGGGCAGATCAAATCTCCCGAGGATTTTAGAATGGCTGAAATTACCGCATCCCTGGTAAAAGAGCTGCGTGAGCGTACTGGCGCAGGCATGATGGATTGCAAAAAAGCGCTGACTGAAGCTAACGGCGACATCGAGCTGGCAATCGAAAACATGCGTAAATCCGGCGCTATCAAAGCGGCGAAAAAAGCAGGTAACGTTGCCGCTGATGGCGTGATCATCACTAAGATCGACGGCAACTACGGCATCATTCTGGAAGTAAACTGCCAGACTGACTTCGTTGCTAAAGACGGTGGTTTCCAGGCATTTGCTAACAAAGTACTGGACGCAGCGGTTGCAGGCAAAATCACTGACGTTGAAGTTCTGAAAGCACAGTTCGAAGAAGAGCGTGTTGCGCTGGTTGCTAAAATCGGTGAGAACATCAACATCCGTCGCGTTGCTTCCCTGGAAGGCGACGTTCTGGGTTCATACCAGCACGGCGCGCGTATCGGCGTTCTGGTTGCGGCTAAAGGTGCTAACGAAGAGCTGGTTAAACAGCTGGCTATGCACATCGCTGCAAGCAAGCCGGAATTCGTTAAGCCGGAAGACGTGTCTGCTGAAGTAGTAGATAAAGAGTACCAGGTTCAGTTGGATATCGCCATGCAGTCTGGCAAGCCGAAAGAAATCGCAGAGAAAATGGTTGAAGGCCGCATGAAGAAATTCACCGGCGAAGTTTCTCTGACTGGCCAGCCGTTCGTTATGGATCCGAGCAAAACTGTTGCTCAGCTGCTCAAAGAGCACAACGCTGACGTAACTGGCTTCATCCGCTTCGAAGTGGGCGAAGGCATCGAAAAAGTTGAGACTGACTTCGCAGCAGAAGTTGCTGCAATGTCCAAACAGTCTTAATGCAGTAAGGAGCCGCCTGAGGGCGGCTCTGTTTTATCAGTTAGACATTCAGTTTGCTCCCAATGCGCGCGAACTGAAAAGCGGCATATCATGTCGTCTTCAAACCATCCCATTCGTTGACTGTTCCAGGAAAGAAACATGGCTACCAATGCAAAACCCGTCTATAAACGCATTCTGCTCAAACTGAGTGGCGAAGCGCTGCAAGGTGCAGAAGGCTTCGGTATTGATGCGAGCATACTGGATCGCATGGCGCAGGAAATTAAAGAGCTGGTTGAGCTCGGCGTCCAGGTCGGTGTGGTGATCGGCGGCGGTAACTTGTTCCGTGGAGCGGGCCTTGCGAAAGCGGGTATGAACCGTGTGGTTGGCGATCACATGGGGATGCTGGCGACCGTGATGAATGGTCTGGCGATGCGCGACGCGCTTCACCGCGCCTATGTTAATGCGCGTTTGATGTCGGCGATTCCGCTGAACGGCGTTTGCGATAACTACAGTTGGGCAGAGGCGATAAGCCTGCTGCGCAACAACCGGGTGGTTATCCTCTCCGCAGGTACCGGCAATCCTTTCTTTACCACGGACTCAGCAGCCTGCCTGCGCGGCATTGAAATCGAAGCCGACGTGGTGCTAAAAGCGACTAAAGTCGACGGCGTTTTTTCCGCCGACCCGATGCAAGATCCCACAGCCACGCTGTACGATCAGTTAAGCTACCAGGAAGTGCTGGAAAGAGAATTAAAAGTCATGGATCTTGCCGCGTTTACGCTTGCCCGTGACCACAAAATGCCAATCCGCGTGTTCAATATGAACAAGCCAGGAGCCCTGCGCCGGGTTGTAATGGGCGAAAAAGAAGGCACATTAATCACGGAGTAATTTCCGTAAGCGACAATTCAGGTTAAAATTCCGTGTCATTGTCGGTTCAGTTGGCGGATTATCTGCCGGGTGCCATGAATTAAACGGGCTATACCCTAAATAATTCGAGTTGCGCTAAGGCGGCAAGTAGTGAAGCGCTGACCGTTTACTACCGTAAATGGTCAGGCATTAACGAATGCTGCCAACGCACCTACAACTTGAAGTATGACGGTATATACTTATTCACACTGCGTTTCACGTCATCAGGCGAGCGAGCGTGTGTGGCCTGCCCAACAATCAGTTTTCAAGGACTCGTAACGTGATTAACGAAATCAAAAAAGATGCTGAAGTGCGTATGGAAAAATGCGTCGAAGCATTCAAAAACCAAATCGGTAAAATCCGTACTGGCCGTGCTACGCCAAGTCTGCTGGATGGCATCATGGTTGAATACTATGGTGCTGCCACGCCGTTGCGTCAGGTAGCAAACGTAGTGTCTGAAGACGCGCGTACGCTTGCCATTACCGTATTCGATCGCGCCCTCGGCCCAGCGGTTGAGAAAGCGATTATGGCCTCTGATTTGGGCCTTAACCCGAATTCAGCAGGTAGCGTAATCCGTGTTCCGCTTCCGCCGTTGACGGAAGAGCGTCGTAAAGACCTCATTAAAGTTGTACGCGGCGAAGCCGAGCAGGCGCGTGTAGCGGTACGTAATGTGCGTCGCGACGCCAACGATAAAGTAAAAGCGCTGCTGAAAGATAAAGAAATCAGCGAAGATGATGACCGTCGCTCTCAGGACGACGTTCAGAAAGCTACTGATGCCGCTATCAAGAAAGTAGACGCCGCACTGGCTGAGAAAGAAACTGAGTTAATGCAGTTCTAATTTCTCGCTTTGCGAATGTGAACGCCGTACAGGAAAGCCGCATTGCGGTATTTTCTTACGGCGTTTTGCATTTAGACCACGTGAAATCTGCGTGATGATTTTTCCTTTTCCTCACCGAGCGCCTGATGAAGCATTTGACCATTCTTGGCTCTACCGGATCTATCGGTTGCAGCACCCTTGACGTTGTTCGCCACAATCCACAACAATTTACCGTTACCGCGCTGGTAGCGGGGAAAAACGTAACCCGTATGGCAGAACAATGCCTGGAGTTTACCCCCCGTTATGCGGTGATGGATGATGAGGCCAGTGCGCTGGCGCTTAAATCGTTGTTGCGAGAGAAGGGGAGCGCGACCGAGGTGCTATGCGGGCGTGAAGCGGCATGCGAGATGGCGGCGCTTGATGAGGTTGATCAGGTCATGGCGGCCATTGTCGGAGCAGCGGGCTTATTGCCGACCCTTGCCGCTATCCGCGCAGGAAAAGAAATTTTACTGGCGAACAAAGAATCGCTTGTGACCTGCGGTCGCTTGTTTATGGATGCTGTGAAGCAAAGCAATGCCCGCCTGTTGCCGGTCGACAGCGAGCACAACGCCATTTTTCAGAGTTTACCGGAAACAATCCAACGCCAACTGGGATACGCTGACCTTGAGGAAAATGGCATATCATCCATCATCCTTACCGGGTCGGGAGGACCGTTTCGTGAAACCGCATTGACTGAACTGGCAGGCATGACGCCAGATCAGGCGTGTCGGCATCCTAACTGGTCAATGGGACGTAAAATCTCCGTTGATTCCGCCACGATGATGAACAAAGGTCTCGAATATATTGAAGCCCGCTGGTTGTTCAATGCGCCAGCCAGCCGTATGGAAGTGTTGATTCATCCACAATCGGTGATTCATTCGATGGTTCGCTATGTGGATGGCAGCGTACTCGCACAATTAGGGGAACCTGATATGCGAACGCCTATTGCACATACTATGGCCTGGCCGGCGCGGGTATCATCCGGTGTTAAACCGCTGGATTTTTGCAAAGCGGGCCCGTTGAGCTTTATCGAGCCTGATTACCAGCGCTACCCGTGTTTAAAACTGGCGATGGACGCGTTTGAGCAAGGTCAAGCGGCTACTACTGCGCTTAATGCTGCAAACGAAGTGACCGTGCAGGCGTTTCTCGATGAGCGTATTCGTTTCACGGATATCGCCGCGCTTAACGCCCAGGTTTTAAGCATGATGGCCCTCGTGGAGCCTGCCTGTGTTGACGACGTATTAGTGGTTGATGAGGAAGCGCGCAGGGTTGCACATCGGGAAGTGATGCGCTTCGCAAGCTGATGATTATTCATCGCACGTGGGCCATGTTATTTGTTAGCGTCTGGCTTCAGTGATATAGTCTGCGCCACCCTAATTAGGGGTAAAAGGCTGTAATAGCCGGGTTCGCCGTGGTAAACACGGCGTTTTTGTGTAGAGGCTTCAGTATTTCTGAGTACCGATTACTCCTTATCGGGGAAAAAGAACGCGTTATGTTGTCTGCGAATCAACCAGTAAACGAAAGCCTGCCTGCATCTGGGGCACGTCACGTCGCTATAATCATGGATGGCAACGGGCGCTGGGCTAAACGGCAAGGAAAAATCCGCGCCTTCGGCCACAAAGCGGGGGCGAAGTCGGTTCGTCGCGCCGTTTCGTTTGCAGCGAATAATGGTATCGATGCGCTGACTCTTTATGCATTCAGCAGTGAAAACTGGAATCGGCCCGCTCAGGAAGTCAGTGCGCTGATGGAGCTTTTTGTCTGGGCGCTTGATAGTGAAGTTAAGAACTTGCATCGTCATAATGTCCGGCTGCGCATCATCGGTGACACCAGTCGATTCAATGCTCGTCTGCAAGAACGTATTCGTAAAGCCGAGGCATTAACCAGTAAAAATACCGGCCTTACGCTCAACATCGCCGCGAATTATGGCGGACGTTGGGATATTATTCAGGGAGTGCGGCATTTAGCTGAGCAAGTGCAGGAAGGGCTACTTCGCCCAGACCAAATCAATGAAGATTTGCTCAGCGAGCAGATCTGCATGCATGAGCTTGCTCCCGTTGATTTAGTGATTAGGACAGGGGGAGAACATCGCATCAGTAACTTTCTGATATGGCAGATTGCCTATGCGGAACTTTATTTTACCGATGTTCTTTGGCCTGATTTTGATGAACAAGACTTTGAAGGTGCATTGAATGCCTTTGCCAATCGTGAGCGTCGATTTGGTGGGACTGTGTCCGGTGACAATGAAGCCTGATGGGGGTAGCTTTTGCTGAAGTATCGCCTGATTTCTGCTTTCATTTTAATTCCGGTAGTCATTGCCGCTCTTTTTTTATTGCCGCTGATTGGCTTTGCTATCACCACGCTGGTGGTATGCGTGCTTGCAGCATGGGAATGGGGGCAACTGAGCGGATTTATTAACCGAACACAACGGGTAGGGTTGGCAGTGCTTTGCGGCCTCCTGCTTGCATTGATGTTATTTACGTTGCCCACCTCTCATTACGGCGCCGATCTTGCGGTGGTAGAGGGCGCACTGTGGCTTGCTATTTTCTGGTGGGTGGTGGCGTTAGTTTTGGTCTTACGCTATCCAGCCTCTGCTGCATTTTGGCGTAATTCAAAAGGCTTGCGCCTGATTTTTGGGTTGCTGACTATCGTCCCCTTCTTTTGGGGAATGGTAGCGCTGCGCGGCTGGCATTATGATACCAATCACTATTACGGCGCGGTTTGGCTGCTGTATGTGATGATTCTGGTATGGGGCGCGGATTCAGGCGCCTATATGTTCGGTAAACTGTTTGGCAAGCATAAGCTGGCGCCAAAAGTATCACCGGGCAAAACGTGGCAGGGGTTTATCGGCGGGTTGTTTACCGCGGCGGTTATCTCCTGGATCTACGGTGAAGTGGTTAATTTAGAAGTGGCGACCTCTACGCTTTTGATCTGCTCGATCGTTGCCGCACTGGCGTCAGTGCTGGGCGATTTAACGGAGAGTATGTTTAAACGTGAAGCTGGCATTAAAGATAGTGGACATCTCATTCCAGGCCACGGCGGCATTCTCGATCGTATCGACAGCCTGACGGCTGCCGTACCGGTGTTCGCGTGCCTGATGCTGTTAGTATTCAGAACGATTTAATGGAATAACCTATGCTGAGCATACTCTGGAATTTGGCCGCGTTTATCATCGCACTGGGTGTACTGATTACCGTGCATGAATTCGGTCATTTCTGGGTGGCGCGTAAAGCGGGCGTTCGTGTTGAGCGTTTTTCTATTGGCTTTGGTAAGGCGCTATGGCGACGTAACGATCGCCATGGTACCGAGTACGTCATCGCTGTTATCCCGTTAGGGGGATACGTCAAAATGCTGGACGAGCGCGTTGAGCCGGTCATCCCGGAAATGCGCCACCAGGCTTTCAATAATAAAACCGTGGGTCAGCGCGCCGCCATCATCGCCGCCGGGCCGATTGCAAATTTCCTGTTTGCTATTGTGGCTTACTGGCTGGTCTTTATGATTGGCGTGCCCAGCGTAAAACCGATTATTGATGAATTAACGCCCAATTCCATCGCTGCGCAAGCACAAATTGCACCAGGCATGGAACTTAAAACCGTTGACGGTATCGAAACGCCTGATTGGGATAGCGTTCGTATGGCGTTGGTGTCGAAAATCGGCGATGACAGCGTAACGCTGGGCGTTGGGCCTTTCGGCAGTACTCAACAGACAGTCAAAACGCTGAATCTGAAAAACTGGCATTTTGAGCCAGATAAAGAAGATCCGGTGATGTCGTTGGGTATCCGTCCACGCGGACCGAAGGTTGAACCTGTGCTGGCTGAAGTTCAACCAGCATCGGCAGCCAGCAAAGCGGGTTTGCAAGCAGGCGACAGGATCGTTAAAGTCGATGGTCAGCCGTTAGCGGACTGGATGACATTTGTCACAGAGGTTCGTGATAATCCGGCAAATCCGTTGAAAGTTGAAGTTGAACGGCAAGGAAGCACCTTGTCATTAACCCTGATTCCGGATACAAAAACCGCTAATGGGGAGGCAGAAGGGTTCGCAGGCGTCGTGCCAAAAGTGATCCCTTTGCCAGAAGAGTATAAAACAGTGCGCCAGTATGGGCCGTTTGCCGCTATCATCGAAGCCACGGATAAAACCTGGCAGTTGATGAAGCTTACGGTCAATATGCTGGGGAAATTGATAACCGGTGATGTCAAACTGAACAACCTCAGTGGGCCAATCTCAATTGCTCAAGGGGCAGGGATGTCAGCGGAGTATGGATTGATATATTACCTGATGTTCTTAGCGCTTATTAGCGTGAACTTAGGGATAATCAATTTGTTCCCGTTACCCGTTTTGGACGGGGGGCATTTGCTCTTTTTAGCGATAGAGAAGCTAAAGGGCGGGCCGGTTTCCGAGCGAGTTCAAGACTTTAGTTATCGCATTGGCTCTATTTTGCTGGTGCTGTTAATGGGGCTTGCACTTTTCAATGATTTCTCTCGGTTATAGAGAGCCAGGTTAGGAAGAGCGCATTACAACGATGGCGATTAAAAAATTGCTCATAGCGTCGCTGCTGTTCAGCAGCGCTACTGTATACGGTGCAGACGGTTTCGTAGTGAGAGATATTCATTTCGAAGGACTGCAGCGAGTCGCCGTTGGTGCGGCCCTCCTCAGTATGCCGGTTCGCGTTGGTGATACAGTTAATGATGAAGACATCAGTAACACTATCCGTTCACTCTTTGCCACTGGCAACTTTGAAGATGTCCGCGTCCTGCGCGATGGCGACACCCTTCTGGTTCAGGTGAAAGAACGGCCGACCATTGCAAGCATCACCTTCTCCGGCAACAAGTCGGTTAAAGAGGAAATGCTTAAGCAGAATCTGGAAGCCTCTGGCGTCCGCGTAGGCGAATCGCTCGATCGCACCACGCTTGCCGACATCGAAAAAGGACTGGAAGATTTCTACTACAGCGTGGGTAAATACAGCGCGAGCGTAAAAGCCGTTGTGACCCCGCTGCCGCGTAACCGTGTTGATTTGAAACTGGTGTTCCAGGAAGGTAAATCCGCCACCATTCAGCAAATCAACATTGTGGGTAACCACGCGTTTACTACGGAAGAGCTGATCTCTCATTTCCAACTGCGTGACGAAGTGCCGTGGTGGAACGTGGTAGGCGATCGCAAATATCAGAAGCAAAAACTTCAGGGCGATCTGGAGACGTTGCGCAGTTACTACCTCGATCGTGGTTATGCGCGCTTCAATATCGATTCCACACAGGTCAGCCTGACGCCGGATAAGAAAAGTATCTATGTGACGGTCAACGTGACGGAAGGCGATCAGTATAAAATTTCCGGCGTTGAAGTGAATGGCAACCTTGCGGGCCATTCCGCTGAAATTGAAACGCTGACCAAAATGCAGCCGGGCGAGCTCTACAACGGCGCCAAAGTGACCAAAATGGAAGACGATATTAAAAAGCTTCTGGGTCGCTATGGTTATGCCTACCCGCGCGTGCAAACGCAGCCTGAAATCAATGAAAACGACAAAACGGTTAAGCTGCGTGTAAACGTAGATTCGGGCAACCGCTTCTATGTGCGCAAAATCCGCTTTGAAGGCAACGATACCTCTAAAGATGAAGTATTGCGTCGTGAAATGCGTCAGATGGAAGGCGCGTGGCTGGGCAGCGATCTTGTCGATCAGGGTAAAGAGCGTTTAAACCGTCTGGGCTATTTTGAAACGGTGGATACCGACACACAACGTGTGCCGGGCCAGCCTGATCAGGTCGACGTGGTTTACAAAGTCAAAGAGCGTAATACCGGTAGCTTCAACTTCGGCGTCGGTTACGGTACTGAGAGCGGCGTAAGCTTCCAGGTCGGCGTCCAGCAGGATAACTGGTTAGGTACCGGTTATTCTGTAGGCATCAGCGGCACCAAAAACGATTATCAAACCTATTCTGAATTCTCCGTCACTAACCCCTACTTCACGGTGGATGGTGTTAGTCTCGGCGGACGTATTTTCTATAATGACTTTAAAGCGGACGATGCGGACCTTTCTTCCTATACCAACAAAAGTTATGGGTTAGATGGCACGCTGGGTTTCCCAATCAACGAATACAACACACTGCGTGCAGGTTTAGGCTACGTTCATAATGACCTGTCTAATATGCAACCGCAGGTGGCGATGAACCGTTATCTCGATTCTATCGGTCAAAAGATGGATATCAACTCTGACGATAACGGCTTTACCGCAGATGACTTCACGTTTAACTACGGTTGGACGTATAACAAACTGGACCGTGGTTTCTTCCCAACGCAAGGTTCGCGCGTCAACCTGAATGGTAAAGTGACGATTCCGGGTTCGGACAACGAGTTCTATAAAGTTACGGTTGATACGGCAACGTATGTCCCGATTGACGAAGACCATGAGTGGGTTGTTTTAGGCCGTACTCGTTGGGGCTATGGCGACGGCCTGAGCGGTAAAGAAATGCCGTTCTATGAAAACTTCTATGCGGGTGGTTCCAGCACCGTACGTGGTTTCCAGTCGAACAACATCGGTCCTAAAGCGGTTTACTACGGCGGTCACAACCAGGACAACTGTAACAACACGATTCAGGGTTCAGTCTGTAATTCTGATGACGCAGTCGGTGGTAACGCAATGGCGGTTGCAAGCCTTGAATTCATCACCCCGACGCCGTTCCTCAGTGAGAAGTATGCAAATTCCGTGCGTACGTCGCTGTTTGTCGATGCGGGTACCGTTTGGGATACCAACTGGGATGATACGGCGCAAATGCGCGCAGCGGGTGTACCGGATTACAGCGATCCGAGCAATATTCGTATGTCTGCCGGTCTGGCATTACAATGGATGTCCCCTTTAGGGCCGTTGGTATTCTCATACGCTCAGCCGTTTAAAAAGTATGAGGGAGACAAAGCAGAACAATTCCAGTTTAACATCGGTAAAACCTGGTAATTGTTTGAGGCAAAGGAATGCAAGAGCAGTGTAGCGATGACTTTTGACGGGTGTCATGCCCGTCTGGCCACGCAAAGAACGGTGCCTTCGGGTACTAATGGGATGGTAAGGAGTTTATTGTGAAAAAGTTGTTATGTGCTGCAGGTCTCGGTTTAGCCATGGCGGCGTCTGCACAGGCTGCAGATAAAGTTGCTGTTGTGAACATGCAAAGTCTGTTTCAGCAGGTTGCTCAAACTACTGGCGTGTCTAAAACTCTGGAAAATGAGTTCAAAAGTCGCGGTAACGAGCTGCAACGTCAGGAAGGCGATCTGCAATCTAAAATGCAGCGTTTACAACGTGACGGCTCTACGATGAAAGCAAGCGATCGTACTAAGCTCGAAAAAGACATCATGGCTCAGCGCCAGGATTTCGGAGCTAAAGCGCAGCAATTTGAGCAAGATCGTGCGCGTCGTTCTAACGAAGAACGCGGCAAACTGGTTTCCCGTATTCAGACAGCAGTGAAGAAAGTTGCAGCCGATCAGAACGTTGATCTGGTGCTGGACGCTAACACCGTTGTTTATAACGGTAGCGATGTAAAAGACATCACTGCTGATGTGCTGAAACAGGTCAAATAAGTAATGCCTTCAATTCGACTGGCTGATTTAGCCCAACAGTTGGATGCAGAGCTGCACGGTGATGGCGATATCGTCATCACCGGCGTTGCGTCAATGCAATCTGCAGGTGAGGGGCAAATCACTTTCATCGTAAACTCACGTTACCGTGAGCAACTGGCTGCATGCCAGGCATCTGCCGTTGTGATGACCGCAGACGATCTTCCTTTTGCCAAAAGCGCCGCGCTGGTAGTGAAAAACCCTTACCTGACTTATGCGCGCATGGCTCAAATTTTAGATACCACGCCTCAACCGGCACAGAATATCGCACCCAGTGCGGTCATTGATGCCAGTGCGCGGCTGGGTAATAACGTCTCTGTCGGCGCTAATGCCGTTATCGAATCCGGCGTTGAGCTCGGTGATAATGTCGTTATCGGCGCAGGGTGTTTTGTGGGTAAAAATTCGCGCATCGGCGCAGGTTCACGCCTGTGGGCAAATGTGACGATTTACCACGAGATCCAAATCGGCGAGCAATGCCTGATCCAGTCAAGCACCGTAATCGGTGCGGATGGTTTTGGTTACGCCAACGATCGCGGTAATTGGATTAAGATCCCGCAGCTCGGCCGGGTTATCATCGGCGATCGCGTTGAGATCGGCGCTTGCACCACCATTGACCGTGGCGCGCTGGATGACACAATCATCGGCAATGGCGTCATCATTGATAATCAGTGTCAGATTGCGCATAACGTCGTGATTGGAGACAATACCGCTGTTGCGGGCGGCGTCATTATGGCGGGTAGCTTGAAAATTGGTCGTTATTGCATGATTGGCGGTGCCAGCGTGATTAACGGCCATATGGAAATTTGCGATAAAGTCACGGTTACCGGAATGGGTATGGTGATGCGTCCTATTTCCGAGCCTGGCGTGTATTCTTCAGGTATTCCGCTACAGCCCAACAAGGTTTGGCGTAAAACAGCAGCGTTGGTTATGAACATTGATGAAATGAATAAACGCCTGAAAGCTGTTGAGCGTAAAGTCATTAAAGAAGACTGATACGCACAGGCCAACGCCTGGATACGAAAAGTTTAGCGGCCTGTCGGCATTCTTCGGATTGCCGACAGGCCGTGTTATTATTGCCATTTAGTATTTTGAGACAGGACGAGTATCTTGACTACTGACACTCATACTCTGCACATCGAAGAGATTTTAGAACTTCTGCCGCATCGCTTTCCGTTTTTGTTAGTGGATCGCGTGCTGGATTTTGAAGAAGGTCGCTTCCTGCGCGCAGTAAAAAACGTTACGGTAAACGAACCGTTTTTCCAGGGCCACTTCCCTGGTAAACCGATTTTCCCAGGTGTGCTGATTCTGGAAGCGATGGCGCAAGCCACCGGTATTCTGGCATTCAAAAGCGTGGGTAAACTGGAGCCGGGCGAGCTTTATTATTTTGCCGGCATTGATGAAGCCCGCTTCAAACGTCCGGTAGTGCCGGGCGACCAAATGATTATGGAAGTCACTTTTGAGAAAACCCGTCGTGGCGTGACGCGCTTTAAAGGTGTCGCACTGGTCGATGGCAAAGTTGTCTGCGAAGCTACTATGATGTGCGCACGCAGCCGGGAGACCTGATACGTGATTGATAAAACTGCCTTTGTTCATCCCTCTGCCATTGTGGAAGACGGTGCCGTTATCGGCGCTAACGTTCATATTGGTCCATTTTGTATCGTCGGTCCGCACGTTGAGATTGGTGAAGGTACAGTACTGAAATCGCATGTCGTGATTAACGGCCACACCAAAATTGGTCGTGATAATGAGATTTATCAGTTCGCGTCCATCGGTGAAGTGAATCAGGATTTAAAATATGCTGGTGAACCGACTCGCGTGGAAGTTGGCGACCGTAACCGCATTCGCGAAAGCGTAACGATTCATCGTGGAACCGAGCAAGGCGGTGGTTTGACGAAGGTGGGCAGCGATAACCTGCTGATGATCAACGCGCATGTCGCACATGATTGTACAGTAGGCGATCGCTGTATCCTTGCGAATAACGCAACGCTCGCGGGGCATGTATCGTTAGGTGATTACGCTATCATTGGCGGCATGACCGCCGTGCACCAGTTCTGCATTATTGGCGCACACGTGATGGTTGGCGGCTGTTCCGGCGTAGCGCAGGACGTCCCGCCGTATGTTATTGCCCAGGGCAACCACGCGACGCCGTTTGGTGTGAACATCGAAGGGCTCAAACGCCGTGGTTTTAGCCGTGAGGCCATCACCGCTATCCGCAACGCCTATAAACTGTTGTACCGTAGCGGTAAAACGCTGGATGAAGCCAAGCCGGAAATTGCCGAACTCGCTGGCAACTATCCTGAAGTACAAGCGTTCATGGATTTCTTTGAACGTTCAACGCGTGGTTTAATTCGTTAATGCCTGAAAAGCGTCCCTTAACGATAGCCCTTGTCGCCGGAGAAACCTCCGGCGATATTCTTGGCGCAGGTCTCATTCGCGCGTTAAAAGCGCGTATTCCCGATGCACGCTTTGTGGGTGTCGCAGGCCCACGTATGCAGGCTGAAGGGTGTGAAGCCTGGTATGAGATGGAAGAACTGGCGGTGATGGGCGTGGTTGAAGTTCTGGGCCGCTTGCGCCGTCTTTTGCATATCCGTGCCGACCTCACACGCCGTTTTACCGAACTCAAGCCCGATGTTTTTGTCGGCATTGATGCCCCGGATTTCAATATTACCCTTGAGGGAAATTTGAAAAAACGCGGGATCCGCACCATACACTATGTCAGTCCGTCCGTCTGGGCGTGGCGTCAAAAACGCGTTTTCAAAATTGGCAGAGCAACCGACCTTGTGCTCGCGTTTCTGCCTTTCGAAAAAGCGTTTTACGACAAATTCAATGTGCCGTGTCGTTTCATCGGTCATACCATGGCCGATGCAATGCCTCTCGATCCGGACAAACAGGCTGCCCGCAGCGCGCTGGGCATTCCTGTTGATGCGCGCTGTCTTGCGATACTGCCCGGCAGTCGCGGCGCTGAAGTAGAAATGCTAAGTGCCGACTTTTTGAAAACGGCGCAATTGCTGCGTGAACGTTTCCCGGATTTGCAGGTAGTTGTGCCATTGGTGAATGCAAAACGCCGCGAGCAATTTGAAAAGATTAAACAGGACGTTGCGCCCGATCTGATCATCCATTTGCTGGATGGGCAGGCGCGCGAGGCGATGATTGCCAGCGATGCCGCGCTACTGGCATCCGGCACCGCCGCGCTGGAATGTATGCTGGCCAAATGCCCGATGGTCGTGGGTTATCGCATGAAGCCTTTCACGTTCTGGCTGGCGAAACGCCTGGTGAAAACCGATTATGTCTCACTACCCAACTTGCTGGCGCGACGTGAGCTGGTTAAAGAACTGCTTCAGGATGAATGCACGCCCGACAACCTTTGTGCTGCGTTGTTGCCGTTGCTGGATGGCGGCGCGAAAAGTGA
This sequence comes from Citrobacter freundii, assembly GCF_011077955.1. Classification (GTDB taxonomy): domain Bacteria; phylum Pseudomonadota; class Gammaproteobacteria; order Enterobacterales; family Enterobacteriaceae; genus Atlantibacter. The sequence goes on along the minus strand of NZ_JAALBX010000001.1, from coordinate 25,016 downwards.
AGAAATGCATGAAACCTTCCGCCAGTTGCATGAGCAAATTCGTTGTAATGCTGACGAACAGGCGGCGGATGCAGTACTGGAGTTAGCCCAATGATCGAATTTATCTATCCGCATACCCATCTTGTTGCGGGAGTGGACGAAGTAGGGCGCGGCCCGTTGGTTGGCGCAGTCGTCACCGCAGCCGTGATCCTCGATCCCAACCGTCCTATTATCGGGCTTGCTGATTCCAAAAAATTGTCAGAAAAGCGTCGGCTCGCGTTGTTTAGCGAGATCACGGAAAAAGCATTGTGCTGGAGTCTGGGCCGGGCTGAACCGCATGAAATCGACGAACTCAACATCCTTCATGCCACCATGCTTGCTATGCAGCGCGCGGTGGCGGGCTTATCTGTCGTACCGGAATATGTGCTGATAGACGGCAACCGTTGTCCGGCGCTTCCTATGCCCTCGATGGCGGTTGTAAAAGGCGATAGCCGGGTGGCAGAAATCAGCGCAGCATCAATACTTGCCAAAGTGACGCGCGATGCGGAAATGGCAGCATTAGACAGTTGCTTTCCCCAATATGGCTTCGCTCAACATAAGGGCTATCCTACCGCCTTCCATCTGGAGAGGCTTGCTGAGCACGGCGCGACCGAACATCACCGCCGCAGTTTTGCGCCGGTAAAACGCGCACTCAATCTGGTGTAATAAGCACCGCGCACAGAGTTAATCGGATACTAAGATGGCTGAACCTCGTTTTGTACACCTGCGGGTGCACAGTGACTATTCCATGATCGATGGGCTTGCCAAGACGGGACCGCTGATAAAAAAGGCGGCCGCGCTCGGTATGCCTGCGCTGGCGATCACCGACTTCACCAACCTGTGCGGTCTGGTTAAGTTTTACGGGGGCGCGCATGGCGCCGGCTTGAAGCCAATTATCGGGGCTGATTTTCATGTTCATAACCCGCTGATGGGGGATGAGCTTAACCAACTTACGGTGTTGGCGGCGAATAACACGGGCTACCAGAACCTTACACTGCTCATTTCTCGCGCCTATCAGCGCGGCTACGGCGCTGCCGGACCGTTTATCGACCTCGACTGGCTGGTTGAGTATGCCGAAGGGTTAATCCTGCTTTCTGGCGCACGTCAGGGCGATGTCGGCAAGAGCTTGTTGCGCGGAAATATGGCGCTTGTCGATCAATGCCTGGATTTTTACCAACAGCACTTTGCCGACCGGTTCTATCTGGAACTCATCCGCACCGGGCGCACTGACGAAGAGCGGTATCTTCATGCCGCCGTTGCGCTAGCGGAAGAGAAAGGTATCCCGGTCGTCGCCACCAATGATGTGCGCTTTATTGATGCGGACGATTTCGATGCACACGAAATTCGTGTCGCCATTCATGACGGTTTTACCCTGGACGATCCCAAGCGTCCGCGTAATTATTCCACGCAGCAATATATGCGCAGCGAAGACGAGATGTGCGAGCTGTTCTCGGATATCCCGGAAGCGCTGGAAAACAGCGTTGAGATAGCTAAGCGCTGTAACGTGACGGTCCGCCTCGGCGAATATTTCCTGCCGCAATTCCCGACAGGCGACATGACGACTGAAGACTTCCTGGTGGCGAAGTCCAAAGAGGGCCTCGAAGCGCGTCTGGAATTCCTGTTTCCTGACCCTGCCGAGCGGGCGGAAAAGCGTCCACCCTACGATGAACGTCTGGATATTGAACTCCAGGTTATCAACCAGATGGGCTTTCCGGGCTACTTTTTAATAGTCATGGAATTTATCCAGTGGTCAAAAGACAATGGCGTACCAGTGGGGCCAGGACGTGGTTCCGGCGCAGGTTCGCTGGTGGCCTATGCCCTTAAGATAACCGATCTCGATCCGCTTGAATTCGACTTGCTGTTCGAACGTTTCCTTAACCCGGAACGTGTGTCTATGCCTGATTTTGACGTCGACTTCTGTATGGAGAAGCGCGATCAGGTTATCGACCACGTGGCGGAGATGTACGGTCGCGAAGCGGTATCGCAAATTATCACCTTCGGTACGATGGCGGCGAAAGCCGTTATTCGCGATGTCGGACGCGTACTGGGGCACCCCTATGGGTTCGTCGATCGTATTTCGAAACTGGTGCCGCCCGATCCGGGCATGACGCTTGCGAAAGCGTTTGAAGCCGAGCCGCAACTGCCTGAAATCTACGAGGCGGATGAAGAAGTCAGAGCGCTTATTGATATGGCGCGCAAGCTCGAAGGGGTAACCCGCAACGCCGGCAAGCACGCGGGCGGTGTGGTTATCGCGCCGACGAAAATCACCGATTTCGCGCCGCTTTATTGCGACGAAATGGGTCAACACCCGGTGACGCAGTTCGATAAAAACGACGTGGAATACGCGGGCCTGGTGAAGTTCGACTTCCTTGGACTGCGCACGTTGACCATCATCGACTGGGCGTTGAAGATGATCAACCCGCGCCGGGCGAAGCAGGGGCTTGAGCCGATTGATATCGCCGCGATCCCGCTGGATGACAAGAAAAGTTTCGATATGCTTCAGCGCTCGGAAACCACCGCGGTGTTCCAGCTTGAATCGCGCGGCATGAAAGACCTGATTAAACGCCTGCAGCCTGACTGTTTCGAAGACATGATCGCACTGGTGGCGCTGTTTCGCCCGGGGCCATTACAGTCGGGCATGGTGGATAACTTTATCGACCGTAAACACGGACGTGAAGCCATTTCCTACCCGGATATTCAATGGCAGCATGAAAGCCTGAAACCTGTGCTGGAGCCGACCTACGGCATTATCCTGTATCAGGAACAGGTAATGCAGATAGCCCAGGTGCTTTCCGGTTATACCCTTGGCGGCGCGGATATGTTGCGTCGTGCGATGGGTAAAAAGAAACCTGAAGAGATGGCCAAACAGCGCTCGGTGTTTGAAGAAGGCGCCAGAAATAATGGCGTTGACGGCGAGCTGGCGATGAAAATCTTCGACCTTGTGGAAAAATTCGCAGGGTATGGATTTAACAAATCGCACTCGGCGGCCTATGCTCTGGTATCCTACCAAACGCTTTGGCTGAAGGCGCATTACCCGGCGGAGTTTATGGCGGCGGTAATGACGGCGGATATGGACAACACCGACAAGGTCGTGGGGCTGGTGGATGAGTGCTGGCGCATGGGGCTTAAGATCCTCCCGCCGGACATTAACTCCGGGCTTTACCATTTCCACGTCAACGATGACGGCGAAATTGTTTACGGTATCGGCGCGATTAAAGGCGTGGGCGAAGGCCCCATTGAGGCCATTATCGAAGCGCGTAACCAGGGTGGGTATTTCCGCGAGTTGTTTGACCTGTGCGCGCGTACCGACACCAAAAAGCTTAACCGTCGGGTGCTGGAAAAACTGATTATGTCTGGGGCGTTTGATCGCCTTGGCCCGCACCGCGCCGCGCTGATGAATTCATTGGGCGATGCATTGAAAGCGGCGGATCAGCACGCTAAAGCGGAGGCCATCGGCCAGGCGGATATGTTCGGCGTGCTGGCGGAAGAGCCGGAGCAGATTGAAAAATCCTATGCCAACTGCCAGCCATGGCCTGAACAAACGGTATTGGATGGTGAGCGGGAAACGCTGGGTCTTTATCTGACCGGGCACCCCATCAACCAGTATCTGAAAGAAATTGAACGCTATGTCGGTGGCATGCGTCTGAAAGATATGCACCCGACAGAGCGTGGTAAAGTTATCACGGCTGCGGGGCTTGTGATTGCATCGCGGGTTATGGTCACCAAGCGAGGCAATCGTATCGGCATCTGCACCTTAGATGACCGCTCCGGGCGGCTTGAGGTGATGTTATTCACCGATGCGCTGGAAAAATACCAGCATCTGCTGGAACAAGACCGGATCCTAATCGTCAGCGGACAGGTCAGCTTTGATGACTTTAGCGGAGGCCTTAAAATGACCGCCCGCGAAGTGATGGACATTGCAGATGCCCGCGAAAAGTATGCGCGCGGGCTTGCTATCTCGCTGACGGACAGGCAAATTGATGACCAGCTTTTAAACCGACTCCGTCAGTCTCTGGAACCCCATCGTTCGGGAACCATTCCAGTACATCTCTACTATCAGAGGGCGGATGCACGCGCAAGACTGCGTTTTGGCGCAACATGGCGTGTCTCTCCGAGCGATCGTTTACTTAACGATTTGCGTGGCCTGATTGGTTCGGAGCAGGTGGAACTGGAGTTTGACTAATACAGGAATATTATGAGTCTGAATTTCCTTGATTTCGAACAGCCGATTGCCGAGCTGGAAGCGAAAATCGATTCCCTGACGGCGGTGAGCCGTCAGGATGAAAAACTGGATATTAACATCGACGAAGAAGTGCATCGTCTGCGCGAAAAAAGCGTAGAACTGACACGTAAAATCTTCGCCGACCTGGGTGCATGGCAGGTGGCGCAACTAGCGCGCCATCCACAACGCCCGTACACCCTTGATTATCTGCGCATGGCGTTTGACGAATTCGACGAGCTGGCAGGCGATCGTGCCTTTGCTGACGATAAAGCGATTGTCGGCGGGATTGCGCGCCTGGCCGATCGTCCGGTCATGGTCATTGGTCATCAGAAAGGCCGTGAAACCAAAGAGAAGATCCGTCGTAACTTTGGTATGCCTGCGCCGGAAGGTTATCGCAAAGCACTGCGTTTGATGGAAATGGCCGAGCGTTTCTCTATGCCGATCATTACTTTCATCGACACCCCGGGCGCGTATCCGGGGGTTGGCGCGGAAGAGCGCGGCCAGTCAGAAGCGATTGCGCGCAACCTGCGTGAAATGTCGCGCCTGAAAGTGCCGGTCATCTGCACCGTTATCGGTGAAGGCGGCTCCGGCGGCGCGCTGGCGATTGGCGTGGGCGATAAAGTCAACATGCTGCAATACAGCACTTATTCGGTTATCTCGCCTGAAGGTTGTGCTTCTATTCTGTGGAAAAGCGCGGACAAAGCGCCGATCGCCGCAGACGCCATGGGCATCATCGCGCCGCGTCTGAAAGAACTGAAGCTGATTGATACCGTGATCCCTGAGCCGCTGGGCGGCGCGCATCGTAACCCGCAAGCAATGGCGGAGTCACTGAAAGCGCAGTTGCTGGCGGATTTGGCCGATCTCGACGTGCTTAGCAAAGATGAGCTGCTGGATCGTCGTTATCAACGTCTGATGAGCTACGGCTACGCCTGATAAACGGGCAGTTATTCTGAAAAGGGTCGCGAAAGCGGCCCTTTTTTTATTCCCGGACCGGTTCGTAAGCGCAGTAAACTATGCTTAGAGGTGAATTTTTGCCAGGAGGTACGCGTTGAATATTATTGCCATCATGGGGCCGCAAGGGGCGTTATACAAAGATGAGCCGATGCAGGAGCTGGAGCAGGCGCTGCAAGGGCTGGGGTTTCAGTTAATCTGGCCGAAAAACAATCTCGATCTCCTGAAGCTTATTGAACATAACCCGCGAATTTGCGGCGTTATCTTTGACTGGGATGAGCACGGCATAGAACTCTGCGGCGACATCAATGAGTTAAACGAATACCTCCCGCTGTATGCCTTTATAAATACCCATTCAACGATGGACGTCAGCGCGCATGAAATGCGAATGGCGATATGGTTTTTCGAATATGGGTTAGGGAGCGCGGACGATATCAGTCAGCGTATCCGCCAGAATACCAATGAATACCTGGACGCTATCACCCCGCCGTTTACCAGAGCGCTGTTTCAGTATGTGCGGGAAGGGAAATATACTTTCTGTACCCCGGGTCATATGGCCGGCACGGCTTACCAGAAAAGCCCGGTGGGTTGCCTGTTTTACGACTTCTTCGGTGCCAATACCCTAAAATCCGATGTCTCCATTTCCGTCACTGAGCTCGGTTCGCTGCTGGACCATACCGGCCCGCATCTGGAAGCGGAAGAATACGTGGCCCGCACCTTTGGCGCAGAGCAAAGCTATATGGTGACCAACGGCACCTCGACATCCAATAAAATCGTCGGCATGTACGCCGCCCCTTCAGGCAGTACGATGCTTGTAGATCGCAACTGCCATAAATCCATGACCCATCTCTTGATGATGAGCGACATCATCCCGTTATGGATGAAGCCGACGCGTAACGCGCTGGGTATTCTGGGTGGCATCCCAAAGCGGGAGTTTTCCAGCGAGTCCATTGCCCAAAAAGTACAAGACACCCCCAACGCTCAGTGGCCGGTTCATGCGGTAATTACTAATTCCACCTACGACGGCCTGCTTTATAACACCACCTGGATTAAGCAGACTCTTGACGTTCCCTCGATTCATTTCGACTCCGCCTGGGTGCCTTACACCCATTTTCACCCCATCTATAATGGTAAGAGCGGCATGAGCGGCGAGCGCACGCCGGGGAAAGTCATCTTTGAAACGCAGTCGACGCACAAAATGCTGGCAGCCTTTTCCCAGGCGTCGCTTATCCATATTAAAGGCGACTACGACGAAGAAACCTTTAATGAAGCCTATATGATGCACACCACAACATCACCAAGCTATCCACTGGTGGCATCCATCGAGACGGCGGCCGCAATGCTGCGCGGTAATCCCGGTAAACGCCTTATTAATCGCTCAGTGGAGCGTGCGCTACATTTTCGCAAGGAAGTGCAGCGCTTGCGTGAAGAGGCCGACGGCTGGTTTTACGATATCTGGCAGCCGGAAGCGATTGACGAAGCGGATTGCTGGCCGATTGCGCCGGGCGAGGACTGGCACGGATTCACCCACGCCGATGAAAATCATATGTTTCTCGATCCGGTGAAAGTGACGATCCTGACGCCGGGTATGGATGAGCAGGGTAATATGGCGGAGGAGGGGATCCCCGCAGCGCTGGTGGCGAAGTTTCTGGATGAACGCGGCGTCGTGGTGGAAAAAACAGGCCCTTACAATCTCTTGTTCCTGTTCAGTATCGGGATCGATAAAACCCGGGCGATGGGACTGCTGCGCGGGCTGATGGAATTCAAACGCGCCTATGATCTTAACCTGCGGGTAAAAAACATGCTGCCGGATCTGTATGCCGAAGATCCTGATTTTTATCGCAACATGCGGATCCAGACCCTGGCGCAGGGAATCCATAACCTGATAAAACAGCATGACTTGCCGCAATTGATGCTCAAAGCTTTTGATGTCTTGCCGGAAATGCAATTAACCCCGCACCAGATGTATCAACAGCAGGTGAAAGGCAATATCGAAACCGTAGAGCTTGATAATCTGATTAATCGGGTTTCCGCGAATATGATCCTGCCTTATCCTCCGGGCGTACCGCTGGTGATGCCAGGCGAACGGGTCACCCCGGAAAGCCGTGCGGTGCTCGATTTCCTGTTAATGCTCTGTTCGATAGGCCGTCACTATCCCGGCTTTGAAACAGATATTCACGGTGCGAAACGCGGTGAAGACGGGATTTATCGGGTGAGGGTGTTAAAACAGTAGCGATGGCGCGTCAGGATACACGCCCAAAGGAGAGAAGATGCTGGGTTTAAAAAAGGTTCATCACATCGCGATTATCGCGACCGACTATGCGCGCAGTAAGGCCTTTTACTGCGACATTCTGGGTTTTACGCTGCAATTTGAAACCTATCGGGAGGCGCGGGATTCATGGAAAGGCGATTTAGCGCTTAATGGGCAGTATGTCATTGAGCTGTTCTCGTTCCCGTTTCCACCCGCTCGCCCGAGTCGCCCGGAAGCGTGTGGGCTGCGTCATTTGGCGTTTAGCGTTGATGATATTGAAAAGGCTGTGGCGCATCTTGAGTCCTGTGGCGTTACCTGTGAACCGGTTCGGGTTGATCCTTTCACTGATAAACGCTTCACCTTTTTCAACGACCCGGATGGTTTGCCGCTTGAGCTTTATGAGGAATCACTTTCACAAAAAGCTTAACTGGCGTAATAAGGGCAATCATTATCTGTAAACGTTAATGATTGTCCAACTGTTTCGCCCCACATTGAGACATCTCATTCGATAAATAGCGATATAAATAGTAGCCCCGGTTTGGGTTGATTAATTCGTAGAAGTAAATGAACTGCCAGACTCGCTAACAAATGTATGTAATACACTGCAATGAAATTAATAAAGAGAGTCTCAATTATTGGAGGATACAGCGCTGTTTTAATTCATTTTCTTAATGAATATTTGTATATAAATATATAATTTAAACAAATGTTTTGTGGTTAACTAAAAAGCTCACCAACCTTCCTTTATCATAACCTCCCTTTGATTTATCCTTCCTAACCATTTGAAAATAATGATGTTGATATTAAATTGATAAGGTAAAACGGGTATGTTTGCGTAATGACATCATCATTTGTTTCTCATTTTCATCCATTATCTTTGAATTTATGAGGCGAATATGTAAATTTGAAATGCGCTGTTCATTTAACCCAGTCTGGTTTTTAAGATAATAACTTATGCGCCAGCGATTCATAAAAGGAAACGTCTTTATTTTTAATCAAGTTTTTATTTGGCGTAAATGATAAATAAATATTTTTGTACGGATCCCCAGTATGAAATCTCTCGTGCAGAAAGTAAACATTCGCAAAACTTACTCAAAGATTCGCCTTGTATATTGCGCGATCATTTATATTCGTTGGGAGTGGTTGTCATGCAACAAGCGGTGGTAAAAGTGGGAGAGTGGGTAGTCACGCCTTCTATCAATCAAATTGCCCGAGATGGACGACAGCTCATCCTCGAACCCCGACTCATTGACCTACTGCTGTATTTTACGCGCCATCCTGATGTCGTGCTAAGCCGGGATGAATTAATCGATAATGTCTGGACACGCAACATTGTTACGAATCATGTTGTTACCCAGTGTGTATCAGAATTACGCAAATCGCTAAAAGATGGCGAGGAAGCAAGCCCGGAATATATCATTACGGTTCCTAAACGGGGCTATAAACTCACTGCGGCGGTAACCTGGTTAACCGATGAAGAAACAACGCAACCGGCTAAAGCATGTAAATTACCAGAACCTGTCATTGTGGAAATTACGCCTGAGCTCCTGGCCTCGTCAGCGCAACATTCTGCTGCGCCATTAAACCAAAAGCCGTTGTGTCGAAGTATTTGGGTGTGGCTCCTGTTTTTTCTGGCGCTGGCTTCCTGTGTAACAATGATTGGCCTGGCGACGTTTCGACCCAGTACGCCTGTCGCCATCGGGAAATTTATGTTAAACCCCAGGGATATTGATATTCGCTTTGAAAATGGCAGTACCTGTAGCAACTGGGCCTCGCAAAAAGCGTACGTGGTAGGAGTAAGTAACCTCATGACCACTTCCCTTAATACCTTTTCCACCTTCTTCGTCCACGACAAAACAAACTATCCCTTTCACGATCCCAGCAGTTCCGGGAAGACATTAACTATTTCCTTTGTAAATCAACGGCATTATCGCGCTCAACAGTGTTTTATGTCTGTGCAGCTGATTGATAACGCCCAACACGCCATCATGTTTGAAAAGCGGTACTTTATTACCAGCGATAATCAACTGACCGTAGTGGCGGACCTGCTAAGCACCCTGTCCAGTGCGCTAAAAGAGCCCTGGCCTGCCCGAATGACACAAGTTCTGACGATGAGTTTGCCTTCACAGGGCATCGCTATGCAGCAGTTTTACCTCGCTTATCACATGATGCTCAATGGCGATATCGACTCACTGAATACCGCAAGCGCCCTGCTCAATGATGTGGTTCAACGTTGGCCTGATTACGCTTATGCTTTCGCCGAAAAGACATTAATTGATTTACTGCGCCATCTATTGCAGCCCTTCGATGACAAGAAAGCCCTTGAACTTGACGAGAATATCGCGCGGGTTAATACGCTGCCTGGTATTTCCGAGAGCGCAATTTATTATCAAATAAAAACCATTGATTTGCTCGACAAAGGAAAGGTTGAGCAAGCTGAAATAACCATAAATAAAGCCATCGCACTGGAAATGTCGTGGATGAATTATGTTTTGCTTGGCAAAGTATATGAAATGGAAGGCGCTAATCGTCTGGCTTCAGATGCCTATATTACGGCTTTTAATCTGCGTCCGGGTGATAATACGTTGTACTGGATTAAAAACAGTATTTTTCAGACGTCGCTTGAAAATATGGTGCCCTATTTAGCCCATTTTATCAAAGAGGCTGAAAGATAAAGTCATCGTGTTTACCTTATCAAGCGCTCCTAAAAATATCATTTTTATGGCGTAGACATTTATTTTACCCAATCCGGAGGTCTTTACTCCTGATATTACTTACTGTTCCGGCACACGGTCGATGCGTCCGGTAATTCACTCTGGCGCATCGTTTATCTGTTGCATCTGGAGAGAACAATGAGTTCAGTCAAAAAGATTGGGCTGTTTGCCTGTACGGGAGTCGTTGCCGGAAACATGATGGGAAGCGGCATTGCATTATTACCTGCGAACCTTGCGAGTATCGGGAGTATAGCCTTATGGGGGTGGGGCATTTCACTGCTGGGGGCCGTGTCGCTTGCCTATGTCTATGCGCGCCTTGCTACCAGAAATCCCCAGCAAGGTGGGCCAATTGCCTACGCCGGGGAAATTTCTCCGGCGTTTGGTTTCCAGACTGGCGTTCTTTATTACCATGCGAACTGGATTGGCAACCTGGCTATTGGCATCACCGCGGTATCCTACCTTTCCACCTTTTTCCCGCTGTTAAGTCATCCAATCCCCGCAGGGATTGCCTGCATCGCTATTGTGTGGCTGTTCACGTTTATCAATATGCTGGGCGGAAGTTGGGTGAGCCGCCTTACTACCATCGGCCTGGTGTTAGTGCTGATCCCGGTTGTGTTGACGGCGGTCATAGGCTGGCACTGGTTTGATCTTGCCACTTATAAGGCTAACTGGAATACCTCACACGTCTCTGATGTCCATGCTGTGTTTAAAAGTATTCTGCTTTGCCTGTGGGCTTTTGTTGGTGTGGAGTCTGCCGCCGTCAGCACGGGCATGGTGGACAATCCCAAACGCACGGTTCCGTTGGCGACTATGACGGGAACGTGTCTGGCCGGTTTGGTTTATATCGCAGCGACCCAGGTCATCGCGGGAATGTATCCGGCCTCACAGATGGCCAGTTCAGGTGCGCCGTTCGCGGTTAGTGCATCAACAATGGTCGGCAACTGGGCTGCACCTGTGGTATCCGCTTTTACCGCGTTTGCATGTCTGACCTCGCTTGGCTCATGGATGATGTTAGTAGGGCAGGCCGGTCAGCGTGCGGCTGATGATGGTAATTTCCCGAAAATTTATGGCGAGCTGGATAGTAACGGTATCCCGAAAAAAGGGCTTTTCCTGGCGGGTATTCAAATGACTGTGTTGATGCTGCTTATCATGGTGCTGGACTCCAGCGGCGGGCAAGCCTCCGATTTATTCGGCGAGCTGACCGGCATTGCGGTTCTGTTAACCATGCTTCCTTACTTTTATTCCTGCGTTGATTTAATTCGCTTAGAAGGCATGAATTTCCGTAATTGCGCCAGTCTTATCGCCTCAATTCTGGGATGCTGCTTTTGCTTTATCGCACTTATCGGCGCCGAAACCGCAGAGCTGGCAGGCACATTCGTTGTAAGCCTGATTATTCTGATGTTCTATGGCCGTAAAATGCATCAGAGCAAATTGATCTCTTCCTGAATCCTTAGCGAGTTATTTCATTAACGATATCTCGTTCCATCTTTTCCTGCGCACAGCCCTGACGGGAAGGGATAATTCTATCTGGAGTTTAACCATGAATTTCATTGCTATTATGAACCATATGGGCGTTTATTTTAAAGAAGAGCCCATTGCTGAATTACATCGTGCTCTCGAAAAACAAGGCTTTCGTTTGGTTTACCCAAATGATCGCGAGGATTTATTAAAACTTATCGAAAATAACGCGCGGCTTTGTGGTGTTATCTTTGACTGGGATAAATATAACCTTGAGCTGTGTAAAGAAATTAGCAAACTTAATGAGTATATGCCGGTTTACGCTTTTGCGAATACGTACTCAACGCTTGATGTCAGTCTGAATGATTTACGTATGCAGGTGCGTTTTTTTGAATATGCCCTCGGTGCGGCTGATGAAATCGCGGCAAAAATAAAGCAAAGTACGGATGAGTATATCGATAATATTCTACCGCCTTTAACCCGCGCATTATTTAAATATGCAAGGGAAGGGAAGTACACCTTTTGCACGCCAGGGCATATGGGCGGCACGGCCTTTCAAAAAAGCCCGGTAGGTTGCCTTTTCTACGATTTTTTTGGCGCGAATACCATGAAGTCGGATATTTCTATTTCCGTTTCTGAATTAGGTTCTTTACTGGATCACAGCGGCCCCCATAAAGAAGCGGAAGAATACATTGCTCGCGTATTTAACGCAGACAGAAGTTATATGGTGACCAATGGCACCTCTACGGCGAATAAAATCGTGGGAATGTACGCAGCGCATGCGGGAAGCACAGTGCTTATTGACAGAAACTGTCATAAGTCACTGACGCATTTGATGATGATGACGGATATAACGCCGATTTATTTGCGGCCCACCCGCAACGCTTATGGCATCCTTGGGGGGATTCCACAAAGTGAATTCCAGCGCGATACCATCGTCGACCGGGTTAACGCCACCGCCGGCGCAACATGGCCATCACATGCGGTCATTACTAACTCCACCTACGATGGGCTGCTTTATAACACCGATTTCATTAAGCAAACGCTGGACGTTAAATCCATTCATTTTGATTCCGCATGGGTACCTTATACCAATTTCCATCCTATCTATCAGGGTAAATGCGGAATGAGCGGTAAGCGTACCGACGGAAAAGTGATTTTCGAAACCCAGTCCACGCATAAACTACTCGCGGCCTTCTCGCAGGCGTCGATGATTCATGTTAAAGGCGAGATCAATGAAGAAACCTTCAATGAAAATTATATGATGCATACCACGACATCGCCGCATTACGGCATTGTCGCCTCGACAGAGACCGCCGCTGCCATGATGAAAGGCAACGCCGGAAAGCGCCTTATCGACGGTTCCATCCAGCGGGCGATTAAGTTTCGTAAAGAGATAAAGCGCTTACGTAATGAATGCGACGGCTGGTTCTTTGATATCTGGCAGCCCGATCATATCGATCAAGCGGAATGCTGGCCGCTACGCTCAGACAGCACGTGGCATGGGTTTCATAACATCGATAACGATCATATGTATCTTGATCCGATTAAGGTGACGATTTTAACGCCGGGGATGGGTAAAGAGGGTCAGATGGAATCGTTTGGGATCCCGGCAAGTCTTGTCGCCAAATACCTGGATGAGCACGGGATCATCGTTGAAAAAACGGGGCCGTATAATCTGCTTTTCCTGTTCAGTATTGGGATCGATAAAACGAAGGCGCTCAGCTTATTGCGCGCACTGACTGAGTTTAAACGGGCATTTGATCTCAATCTTCGGGTGAAGAATATGCTGCCCTCGCTTTATCAGGAAGCGCCGGAATTTTATGAGTCTATGCGCATTCAGGACCTGGCGGAAAATATTCATCGGTTAGTGGAACACCATAATTTGCCAGACCTCATGTATCGCGCGTTTGATGTATTACCGACGATGATCATGACGCCTTATAACGCCTTTCAGCAGGAGCTGCGCGGAAACGGAGAAGAGGTGTTGCTTGACGATTGTATCGGTCGCGTAAACGCCAATATGATTTTGCCATATCCTCCTGGCGTTCCTTTGGTCATGCCTGGGGAGATGATCACCGAAGAAAGCCGGCCGATCCTGGAGTTTCTGCAAATGCTCTGCGAGATAGGGGCGCATTATCCCGGTTTTGAGACGGATATCCACGGCGCCTATCGCCAACCGGATGGGCGTTATGTCATTAAAGTGTTAAAAGACAAGTAAGCGTAAGGAGGCAGAAATTGCCTCCTTTTTGTTTCGCGTTTGCACTCAACATGCGATAGATATCGTGAAACCTTTTTTCCTTCGCGTTATTACTTGATTGCCTGCCTCACAGCGATTAACGTGCCGCTATCTTTCTGAAACCATCCCTGACGATGAACACGCAATCACCGGATTTACTTTTGCCACCGTTACTGAATGAATACCGCACCTTACTGGTGGCCTTCAGTGGCGGGCTGGATTCTACCGTCCTGCTTCACCAGTTAGTGACGCTACGCCAACAGCATGGGCTACAGGTACGCGCCGTGCATATTCATCACGGCATTAGCGCATTTGCTGATGACTGGGCGGCGCATTGCCAGGCGATCTGCGCACAATGGGCGGTTCCGTGTGACGTCGTTCGGGTGACTTTACGCAATGACGGGTCAGGTGTTGAAGCGCAGGCCCGCACCGCCCGTTATGCCGCGTTCGCGCAAGTCATTAAGCCTGCTGAAGCGTTAGTCACGGCCCAGCATCTTGACGATCAATGCGAAACCCTGCTGCTGGCGCTCAAGCGCGGCAGCGGTCCCGCTGGGCTCGCGGCGATGCCGGATATCTTGCCGTTTGGTGAAAATGTTCTGTTGCGCCCGTTATTAACTACGTCCAGGGCATCGCTTGAAGCGTATGCCCGTGCGCATCATCTGCGGTGGATCGAGGACGACAGTAATCAGGACGATCGTTACGATCGCAACTTTCTGCGTCTGCGCATCCTGCCTCTGGTTCAGGCGCGATGGCCGCACTTTGCCCGAAGCGCTGCACGCAGTGCGGCGCTGTGTGGCGAACAGGAAGCGTTGCTGGATGAGCTGTTAGCCGAGGAGCTGGCATCATTAATGACGCCGGAAGGCCAGCTCACCATCGCCCCACTGGAGGGCGTCAGCGCCGTTCGCCGTAATGCGCTACTGCGGCGTTGGTTACTGACGCTTAATGCGCCGCCGCCTTCGCGCGCTATGCTTGAGCGCATCTGGCAGGAAGTGGCGCTTAGTCGCGAAGATGCCGTGCCGCGTCTGCAAATTGGCGCTTATGACGTGCGTCGCTATCAAGGACAACTGTGGTGGGTAAAACGCGTAACGCCGCCTGGAAAAGCAGTGCTAACCTGGGATCCGCCTTATGGGCCTCTGATACTGCCCCTCGAATTAGGGATATTACAGGTAGCGCAGAAAGGCTATGCTGTGCGGGCTCCCTGCCTGGATGAACAGGTTACGATCCGTTTTCATGCGCCAGGCAACTGGCAAATTGTAGGACGTGAGCGCCGTCGAAGCCTCAAAAAGCTCTGGCAGGAGTTGGGCGTACCGCCCTGGCAACGGGATACCACGCCGCTACTGTTTTACGGTGAGCAACTAATCGCCGCTCCCGGCATCTTCGTGACGCGCGAGGGGCAGGCTCAGGATCACGCATGCTGGCATATCGACTGGCACAAAGGAGAATGATGATGATAATGCGTAGTGCGGTGGTAGTGGCGTTACTGGCCTGTAGTCTGCCAGTACTGGCCAAAGGCGACCCAAAAGCGGGCGAGCAAAAAGCGATGATGTGCGTTTCGTGCCATGGCGCGACGGGCAATGTCTCCGTGCCGTTGTACCCGAATCTCGCCGGGCAGCATGAAGAGTATCTGGCGCATGCGCTGCAAGCCTACAAAAAAGGCGAGCGCAGCGGTGGGCAGGCGGAAGTAATGAAGGCGTTTGTCAGCGGCTTATCTGACGAAGACATCGATAATCTGGCGGCCTATTACGCCAGCCAGAAGCCATAAAAAAAGGGCAGCCAACCGGGCTGCCCTTTTTATTTCTGATGTTTACTAGCCTTCGCTGACCACCACGGTGCCAATTTCCGGGTGGCTGAAGCTGGCAATTTTATCGAGACGAACTTCACGTGAGGCGCCGGCTTCATCGATTATCAAGTATTCGACGTTTTTACGAGAAACCAGATCATTGGCTTGCGCCTTCAGCACTTCCCCACTCTTCAATTCCAGCGTCAATACCAGGTGATGCTGGCAGGCGAGTTCGAGATTGTCATAATCATCACAATTGATGGGTTGATAAGTTTCATTCATTGACATAATCGCTCACCAGTAAGTTCGCGGCAGCATACGCCGCCTTTTCCCTGACCGACTCAGAAAGGGCTTCATCTGAGGCCATTTCATTCAAAACCTTTAGTACGCAACCCAGAGCGTCGGGAATGTATCCCAAATCGCCGCTGGCTATCTCGGCGTAACGCTTGCGTATTAACTCACAATACTTTTCCACATGCCCTCCTGTCAGGGTCCTGACCACAGACTGAATCGTGGGATGCAAGTCTAAGCCTACGAATATTAACTCTGTTTAGCAAGGTGACTATACCACACTCATTCTGGCGGGATTAACAGTCATAGCAGGGAATTCTGTACGAAGCGGCAAGCAGCGCGGGCGCGGCGGCGCTATTTTCGCTACAATAGCGACCAATTATTTTCGGGGGACCTATGGCTTTAAAAGCAACGATTTATAAAGCAACCGTGAATGTTGCCGACATGGACAGAAATCAGTTTCTGGATGCAAACCTGACACTGGCCCGCCATCCGTCTGAAAACGAAGAGCGTTTGATGCTGCGTTTGCTGGCGTGGATTAAGTACGCCGACGAGCGGTTGCAATTCACGCGTGGCCTTAGCGCCGAAGAAGAGCCTGAGTTGTGGCGTCGCAATGACTATATGGGCATCGATCTATGGATTGAGCTTGGTCTGCCGGACGAGCGGCGCCTTAAAAAAGCGTGCAGCCAGGCAGCCCAGGTTGTGTTGTTTACTTACAATAGTCGCGCCGCGGAAATATGGCGGCAGCAAAACCAAAGCAAGCTGCGTTCCTGGGATAATCTTACTGTCTGGTATCTTGATGACGCGCAGCTCGCTAAGCTCACCGGCCTTGCGTCGCGCAATATGTCCATGCAGGCCACCTTGCAGGATGGGTTGATCTGGCTTTCAGAAGGCGAGAACAGCCTGGAAATTACGCTTGAAAGCTGGCATCAGGCTGAATGATTGTTATCTCTCGTACCCTCTGTGTTCCCGACGATGAAGTCACGTTAACCGCTATCCGCGCACAGGGCGCGGGTGGGCAGCACGTTAATAAAACGTCGACGGCGATTCATTTGCGTTTTGATATTGCGGCATCAAGCTTGCCTGAGCCGGTAAAAGCACGGCTTCTGGCGGCAAGCCATCATCTGATTACGGCGGACGGCATCGTTATCATTAAAGCGCAGGAGTACCGCAGCCAGGAAATGAACCGCGAGGCGGCACTTTCACGCTTTATTATGCTTATTCGGGAACTTACCGTTGAACAAAAGCATCGAAAAGCAACCAAACCGACGCGTGCGTCAAAAGAGCGACGTTTAACGTCCAAGGCGCAAAAATCAACGACTAAAGCGTTACGCGCGAAAGTAAAACGCATGCCCGATTAACGGAGGTTATCAAAGTGAAGATCAGGGACACGATGGCAAAATTACCACTTCTGTCCGCGGCTATTGCCTGTGGCCTGTTTTTATTAATCGGTTGTAATAACCGCAGCGACGTAAAAGCACGCCACTCCGTACAACCGCTTGAAGCCAGAGCGATGCAGCAAAGCTTTCGCGGCGTGCTGCCCTGTGCCGATTGCGGAGGTATCGATACCTCCCTGTTTCTGGCAAAAGACGGCACATGGGTCATGAATCAACGCTATGAGGGCGCGCCGCAGCCAGGCGAGTTCGCCTCATGGGGGGAGTGGGCGCGAACTGCAGAGAAACTGGTGCTCACCGACACGCAAGGTGAAAAACTTTACTTTCGCGCAAAAGGGGAAGATCTGGAAATGCTCGATCGTGAGGGTAACCCGATTAACTCGGCGCTGAACTATACGCTTAAACCGACGCACGCTGTGCTGCCTACCACCCCGATGGCCATGAAAGGCCAGTATTTAGCCATGGGCGATGCGGCAGTATTCACGGATTGCGTCACCGGAAAACGCTTCCCGGTGGCAGATAACGCGCAGTTTGCGCGGGAGGTTGCCACCGTACAGCAAGGCGCAGAAAAACCGGTTTTAGTGCAGGTTGAGGCACACTTTATTTTACAGGCTACGCCGGATAGCGGAGCGATGAAGAAGACGCTGGTGGTGGATAAGCGTGGTACGCTCAACGCGGGTGCGAACTGCGACGACTAATCGCTTCTTCTGCCGCAATGATTAACCGCACTTAAAAAAACGCCCCGCTTAAGCAGGGCGTTATTTTTTTACTTCTTAATCTGACTGAACAGGTAATCCACAATCTCGCCGGTCTTCATCATTTTCTTCTCGCCTTCGCGACGGTACTTATATTCAATCTCGTCGCTATCAAGGTTACGATCGCCAATCACCACGGTATGCGGGATGCCAATCAGTTCCATGTCGGCAAACATCACGCCCGGACGCTCTTTACGGTCGTCCATCAGTACGTCGATGCCGTGTGCGCGCAGTTCGTTATACAATTTTTCCGCCAGTTCCTGAACGCGGAAAGATTTATGCATGTTCATCGGCAGGATAGCAACCTGGAACGGTGCGATGGCATCCGGCCAGACGATACCGCGTTCGTCGTTATGCTGCTCGATTGCGGCAGCCACTACGCGGGTTACACCGATACCATAGCAGCCCATGGTTAGCGTCTGGTTACGACCATCTTCGCCCTGTACCGCCGCTTTGAGCGCCTCAGAGTATTTCGTGCCAAGCTGGAAGATGTGACCGACTTCAATACCGCGTTTGATGAGCAGCGTACCCTGGCCGTCCGGGCTCGGATCGCCTGCGACGACATTGCGGATATCCGCTACTTCCGGGGTCGCTACATCGCGATCCCAGTTGATGCCGAAGTAGTGTTTGCCATCAATATTCGCGCCAGCCGCGAAATCGCTCATGACGGCGACGGAACGGTCAATGACGACAGGAATCGGCATATTGACCGGGCCAAGTGAGCCAGGACCTGCATTCACAATGGCGCGGATTTCCGCTTCAGTAGCGAATGTTAAGGGGCTTGCAACCTGTGCCAGTTTTTCAGCTTTGACTTCGTTCAGCTCATGGTCGCCACGCACCAGCAGCGCGACCAGCGGGTAAGCGCTGCCTTCCACCGCTTTCACGAGCAGGGTTTTTACGGTCTTCTCAATGGGCAGGTTATGTTGCTCAACCAGCTCAGCGATCGTTTTAGCATTTGGTGTATCCACCAGATGCATCTCCTGGGTTGCCGCCGCACGCGGTTCTTTTGGCGCAACAGCTTCAGCCAGCTCGATATTGGCGGCATAGTCGGAGGTGTCGGAGAAAATGATATCGTCTTCGCCGCTCTGCGCCAGTACCTGGAATTCGTGAGAGGCGCTGCCGCCGATAGAACCCGTATCCGCCTGCACGGCGCGGAAGTCTAAGCCAATGCGCGTGAAGATTTTGCTATACGCTTCGTACATAGCGTCATAGGTTGCCTGCAAGGATTCCTGAGACGTATGGAAGGAGTAAGCGTCCTTCATCAGGAATTCGCGTGAGCGCATTACGCCAAAACGCGGGCGCACTTCATCGCGGAATTTGGTCTGGATCTGGAAGAAGTTGAGCGGCAACTGCTTATAAGAGCTCAGTTCGTTGCGGATCAAATCGGTAATCACTTCTTCGTGGGTCGGGCCGAGAACGAACGGACGCTCGCCGCGGTCAACCAGGCGTAATAATTCCGGGCCGTATTGCTCCCAGCGACCGCTTTCCTGCCACAGGTCGGCTGGCTGTACCACGGGCATCAACACCTCGATTGCACCGGCGTTGTTCATTTCTTCACGCACGATGTTTTCGACTTTTTTCAGGACGCGCACGCCAGTTGGTAGCCAGGTGTACAACCCGGAGGCAAGCTTGCGGATCATCCCGGCGCGCAGCATCAGCTGATGGCTGATTACCTCGGCGTCGGCAGGTGTCTCCTTCAACGTGGAGAGCATATATTGGCTAGTACGCATTATTACGATTCCATTAGATGGTTCATATCCAGGCAAAAGGCCTGACTTAAGTAAAGTGAATTAGTTTACCAGCGAGGTCGGATTGCCAAAAGAGAAGGGTGTGAAATTAACGCGCTTCCAGGGCAAACACTTCGCATCCCGTATCCGTTACGCGCCAGCGGACATTGAAGTCTTCCAGCCAGACGGCATAGGTTTTCCCCGGATCTTCTGTTTTGCGATAGGCCGGGCGCGGGTCCTGAGCCAACACGTCACGAATAAAGTGTTCAAGGTGAGGGTAGCGCGCGCTAAGCTGGCGCAATTGATGCTGCACGTCTGTGGTAAAAAAGACCGGCATCGCCGCGTCGGGCGCTTGTTGCGCGTAACCTGCCCGGGCATCCGGCAGCGCTTCGGCAAACGGCAGATAGGGTTTGATATCAATCACCGGCGTGCCGTCAACCAGGTCCAAACCGCCCAGTTGCAAAACCACTTCATCTTTATGGCAGCGGATCCCGTCCAGCGAGACCAGCGACATCCCGACCGGATTGGGGCGAAAGGTGGACCGGGTCGCAAAAACGCCCATACGCGTATTACCGCCAAGGCGGGGAGGGCGAACGGTTGGATGCCAGCCACCTTCCATGGTGTGATGGAAAATAAAAATCACCCAAATGTGGCTGAAGCCTTCAAGGCCACGTACCGCATCGGGATTGTTATAGGGCGAGATGAGATGAAGTTCGCCACCCCCGCTGCTTACAAGGCCTGGCTGGCGGGGGACTGCGAACTTTTCTTTATAGGGCGAACGAATAACGCCTATCTGCTCGAGGCAGAACTGACTCATTTCGCAGAAACTTTTAACGCTGAACCTACGCAAACGGCCTGACGGTAGCAACCTGGCGTACCGCTGGTGACTTCGCAACTGTGAAGTAATACGGCGTTGGCTTTCATTTTGGAGGCGTTAATCTGCATACGTTTACGCGCCGTAGGAATATTCGGCGGTGAGTCCTGATTAGAGGCCTGACATGATTCGCCGCTCACTTCGCCTAAATCGCGGAAAGGTTTGCCGACTAAATCTTCCGCGTTCGTATAAATTTTGACGGGGGCTGGCCGAGGCGCTTGTGGTTTCGCGGGCTCGACTTTCACCGGAGCAGCCGTGCTTTTGATAGGTTCAACAGGAGATCTGCTTATCATTGAACAACCGCTCGCCATGAGTGCCAGCAAACAGATCGGTAAAGCACGCATAATTTATCCTCAATTATGATCAAATCGTGGGTTATTGAATCAGGTGCTTGCACAAATAACAAGACGGGCATACGCCCGTCCTGAATATTTATATTTCGCTTATCATTCCTGCCATACGTTGAGCCGCAGGGCCTTGGCATAATTTAGCCCTTCGATTTTGTCCTGAAGGGCCGCCGCAAGCGGTGTACAAACCGGTAAACCGTTTTGCTCTCACTCATCACTGCCACTTATAGGTTTCAGTGCGAAGGGATTATTTGCGTTGCGGCCTGCCTGCATCTCTCACTGTTCAGCGGATAAGCATATAACCATTACCAGCCTTTAACCGCACCGCCGTTAAAGGTTTTGTTTGCGGCTTCGTTAACTTCGTCAGACTGGTAAGCCTGGACGAATTTTTTCACGTTTTCCGCATCTTTATTATCTTCACGAGTCACGATCAGGTTGACGTACGGGGAGTCTTTATCTTCGACAAAGATACCGTCTTTCGCAGGGGTCAAATTAATCTGGCTGGCGTAAGTGGTGTTGATAACGGCCAGGGCAATCTGCGCATCATCCAAAGAGCGCGGCAGCTGCGGGGCTTCCAGCTCAACAATTTTCAGGTTTTTCGGGTTTTCGGTGACATCAAGAACCGTTGGCAGCAGACCAACGCCATCTTTCAGTTTAATCAGACCCACTTTTTGCAGCAGAAGCAGAGAACGGCCAAGGTTGGTAGGATCGTTAGGAACGGCAATCTGCGCGCCTTCTTGTAATTCATCTACCGATTTGATTTTTTTGGAGTAACCCGCGATCGGGTAAACAAAGGTGTTGCCTACGGAAACCAGTTTATAGCCACGATCTTTAATCTGCTGATCAAGATACGGTTTATGCTGGAAGGCGTTCGCATCGATATCGCCTTTGTTCAGCGCTTCGTTCGGCAGCACGTAATCGTTAAAGGTAACCAGTTCAACGTCCAGGCCATATTTCTCTTTGGCGACTTTCTGAGCGACTTCAGCAACCTGCTGTTCCGCACCGACAATCACGCCTACTTTAATGTGGTTCGGATCTTTTTCTTCCTGACCACAGCCAACCAGCGCCAGAGAGCCAATCAACGCACCAACTGCCGCGAAAGTTTTTAATTTAAAATACATAGCGATTCCTTACTTTTAGATGTTGTGTTTGTTATTTATGCGTCACAGCCCTGACGATACGATCGCCGGAGATTTGAATGAGATACACCAGAACCACCAGTAATACTAATACTGTATTCATCACGGTGGCGTTATAACCAATATACCCGTACTGATAGCCTATCTGCCCTAAACCGCCTGCGCCCACTGCGCCGCCCATGGCGGAATACCCGACCAGCGTAATTAATGTAATCGTGGCGGCGTTAACGAGGCCCGGTAACGCTTCCGGCAATAATACCTTGCGCACGATCTGCATTGGCGTGGCGCCCATAGCGCGTGATGCTTCAATCAAGCCTGACGGGATTTCCAGCAGCGCGTTCTCTACCATACGGGCGATAAACGGCGCGGCGCCAACCGTCAATGGGACGATAGCGGCCTGCAGGCCAATTGACGTGCCCACAATCGCGCGGGTAAAGGGGATCATCCATACCAGTAAAATAATGAACGGGATGGAGCGGAAAATATTCACTAATGCAGAAAGCACACGATAAAGGGTGGCATTCTCATTAATTTGACCCGGACGAGAAACATATAACAGCACGCCCGCAGGCAGCCCCAGCACAAAGCCGAAGAAACCAGAGACAAACGTCATTGCCAGCGTTTCCCAAACGCCGCGAGCCAGCAACCACATCATTGCTTCAGACATAACCCAGAACCTCTACTTTTACATGATGTTGTTGCAAATACGCGATGGCGGACTGTGTCTCGTCAGACGAACCGTGCATCTCTGCGAGCATAATTCCGAACTTCACGCCGCCGGCGTAATCCATCTGGGCGCTAATAATATTGTTATTTACGTTGTAACGACGCGCGGTTTCGGAAAGTAGCGGCGCATCAACTGACTTACCGGTAAATTCCAGACGCAGGAGCGGCACCGAACCCGCCGTCTCGCTCGCCTGTAAACGTTGGACGTAATCTTCCGGGATATCCAAATGCAGGGTGGACTGGATAAACTGCTGAGCCAACGGTGTCTTCGGATGGGAGAACACTTCGCTTACCGTATCCTGCTCAATCAACTCACCGTTGCTAATCACGGCCACGCAATCACAGATGCGTTTCACGACATCCATTTCATGAGTGATTAAGAGAATCGTTAAACCAAGACGGCGGTTAATATCTTTCAGCAGTTCAAGGATAGAACGGGTTGTTGCTGGGTCGAGCGCGCTGGTGGCTTCATCACACAGCAGAACTTTGGGATTGCTTGCCAGCGCGCGAGCAATCGCAACACGTTGCTTTTGACCGCCGGACAGGTTTGCCGGGAAAACGTCATGCTTTTCCGTAAGCCCTACCAAATCCAGCAATTCGGTTACTCGACGCTTAATTTCTTCACGCGGTACGTTATCAAGCTCCAGCGGCAGCGCCACGTTGCCAAAAACAGTACGCGATGAGAGCAAGTTAAAGTGCTGGAAAATCATGCCAATCTGACGACGTGCTTTGGTCAGTTGCGATTCTGAAAGCGCCATTAAATCCTGGCCGTCTACCAGAACGCTGCCCTGGGTTGGGCGCTCCAGCAGATTCACGCAGCGAATCAACGTACTTTTTCCTGCGCCGGATGCGCCAATCACGCCATAAATTTGTCCGACAGGAACTTCCAGACTGACGTTATTCAACGCCTGAATGGTGCGGCTCCCTTGCTGGAACACTTTGGTGATATTCGAAAGTTTAATCATTAGCTATTTATTATCGTATGAGAGTGAGCCGTGGCATTTTGTCTTGCCAGTGACGGCGGATAACCGTGCATGAAATGGATGTTAAGGCATCCAGACGTCTAAATCAATCCGCTGTGTATGATGAGTTCTTTATCCCGGTGTGAAACATGCGATAATACGTGCATTACATAAATGCAGGAGTTCTACCGGTGGCTAAATCGTTGCCCGCTATTTTTCTTGACCGTGACGGCACTATTAATGTCGATCATGGCTATGTCCATGAAATTGATCAGTTCGAATTTATTGATGGCGTCATCGATGCCATGCGTGAGTTAAAAGAAATGGGCTTCGCGCTGGTAGTCGTCACCAA
This sequence comes from Citrobacter freundii, assembly GCF_011077955.1. Classification (GTDB taxonomy): domain Bacteria; phylum Pseudomonadota; class Gammaproteobacteria; order Enterobacterales; family Enterobacteriaceae; genus Atlantibacter. The sequence continues at coordinate 816 of NZ_JAALBX010000001.1, read as the reverse complement.
CCAATCTGGTATCGCCCGCGGAAAATTCAGCGAAGCGCAGTTTGAAACGCTGACAGAGTGGATGGACTGGTCGCTGGCTGACCGTGGGGTTGATCTGGATGGCATCTATTATTGTCCGCATCACCCGGAAGCTGCAGTAGAAGAGTTTCGTCAACAGTGCGATTGCCGTAAGCCCGAGCCGGGTATGCTGATTTCAGCGCGCGATTTCCTGCATATTGATATGGCTGCTTCTTATATGATTGGCGACAAGTTGGAAGACATGCAGGCGGCGCAGGCGGCAGGTGTCGGCACGAAAGTATTAGTGCGTTCCGGTAAACCCGTCACAGAAGAGGCGGAAAAAGCGGCGGATTGGGTAATAGATAGCCTTGCAAAGCTGCCTGAGACTATCAAAGCGCACTTAAAAACAGCGTAATGATTAAAATATGAGCGGTCGGTAGATATTTTTAAAAACAGGGGTTGTCAGATTCTGATTACTCCCTATAATGCGCCACCACTGACACGGAACAACGGCGAATAAGCCGGCCGGTCAGCAGGCTCCCTCCGGGGATGCCGGCAGGGAAAAGCGAAAAATAAACGCTTGACTCTGAAGCGGGAAGTCGTAATATACGCACCCCGCGCCGCTGAGAAAAAGCGAAGCGGCACTGCTCTTTAACAATTTATCAGACAATCTGTGTGGGCACTCGCAGGATTGATATCTCAGTACCTTCGGGTACACAAAGAATTATCAAGTCTCTGAGTGAACACGTAATTCATTACGAAGTTTAATTCACGAGCATCAAACTTAAATTGAAGAGTTTGATCATGGCTCAGATTGAA